>NZ_CP012836.1:0-1200000 GCF_001593605.1 Algoriphagus sanaruensis
CCGCGCTTCCGCACTCGTTTCCCGTTTTTTATTCCCTATTCCTTCCGAACAGGGTTGCAAAGGTAAGAAGCTTTTTTCTCTCCGCAAGAGAAATTTGAAAATTATTTTTTCAACCTCTTCTTGCTTCCTGTTTCAACTCATCATACTCCACTGAAACTCTCTTAATCCCCCTCTTTTTAATCCCCTTCTTTCCGCCGTTCGCGTCGTTTGGGAGTGCAAATATCCGAGGTTTTTTCTCCAGAACAACACCCAAACCAGAAAAAATTACCCATTTCCCGTAACTACCTGAATATGATAAGAAAAAAAATTAGCCAAATAAAAAAGCCCTATGAAGGATATTCATAGGGCTAGAAATTATTTAAATTCTGATTATTAAAGTTTTTTCAAAACAATATTTCGCCAATAGACCTTAATACCTCCACCATCATGAATCTGAAGTAGGACTCCGCCTTTTCCTTGGCCTATTTTTTCATCGGAGAAGTTAACCATTTCCACTCCATTGACATAGGAGGTGACATTATCTCCTTCTACCACAATCTTCATTTTATTCCAATCTCCAAACTTCAAGGCTTTATCTTTTTCTGGATCGGGCTTAATCAACCAGCCTCTTCCATAGGATTCATAAATACCACCAGTATCACTTCCCGGAGGAGCTACTTCAACCTGCCATCCAGAAACTTTTGTTCCATCTACAGTGGAACGAATGAAAACACCGCTGTTTCCATTGGCCTCTTGCTTAAATTCTAGCTCAATTTCAAAATCTTGGTAATTCTCCTCAGTACCTAAATAACCATATCCTTTATCAGGGCCGCTTTCGGAAACCAACAATCCATCTTCGACATACCACTTTTCAGTACCATAAATTATCCAACCTGAAAGGTCCTTGCCGTTAAATAATTTTTCTTTTTTCTGAGCAAAAGAAACTTGTGCGATCACCATTAGTACAGCGATCAATGCTATTTTTTTCATAGGGGTCTAATTTTAATATTTTTAAACCAAACAGGATCACCATGATCTTGCAGGGCAATTAATCCTTTTCGAGCAATTTTGTAATCAGGGAAATCATTCCATTTTCCAGAATTCCTTTTAGCAGTCCAATCTTCAGAGTAGGGTATAAACTCTACCGTTTTCTTACCATTCAGCCAATAGCTTGCTCCTTCTAGTGAAAATATAATTTTGGAAGTATTCCATTCGCCAGCTTCCTTAACCACGCCTTCGAAATCAGGCTCATACATGGCATAATCTGCACCTAAGGATTGCCATTTTTCTAAAGGCTGAGCAAAACCCAATTGATCAATTACTTGGTATTCTGGTCCTGTATAATAAGGAGCTTTGTATTCTGGACCTTCTACCACATGATAAAAGACCCCGGAATTTCCTCCTGGAGAAATTTTCCAAGTAAACTCCATTTCAAATTCCTCGAATTCCATCGGACCAAAAACGATATCCCCTCCAAAGTCTTCACCCCCTGTCGCACCAAGACCTTTCATGGCTCCATCTTCAATAATCCAATTGGAGGGAGTAGTATCACCATTGAAAGCCCTCCATCCATCCATGGAAGTACCATCAAATAAAAGCATCCATCCGGCCGCCTTTTCCTCTTCAGTCAAAGAATTATCGATGATTACTGCTTCCACCACCTCCTCAGTGGAATTTTCAGTTTCTTTTGGGCTACAGGAAAATCCAATTCCTAGTACAATGGCCCAAATCAGATAGTTTTTTTTCATTATTCTAATTAAATCAATTTCATAGTTACGGGATCCCATTTGATAAACTTATCTTGGAAATAGCTGTCATTACACAATAGCGCCGGAGCTGCGGCACGGAATCCGAAAATTGGATCCTCTGCAACTGTGCCTCCTGTACGGATTGCTCTGAACCAATTTCCGAAATGATCATAATGCGCACCTTTCCAAGAACGCTCCGCCTTGTAAGACATTTCTCTTGGCGGTAGAATTTTTGCCCTTTCTTCTTCTCCAGAAGCAGCCCTCAATTTAGCTTGTTCTTGCATAAATGGATCATCGCTTTCAGCATTTGAGTTCAATTTCACCACAACTTCCTCCCACTTCACATCCATTGAACCTTTTGTTCCCACGATTCTTAAATAGGTGGTTCCTGAAGTACCGTCAACAAAATTGCATCTAAGGGAAAGATTGAATCCAGGGTGCTCAGGAGTCTCTGGATAATCAAAGCTACCTAATAAAACATCTGGAACCTCTCGTCCATCCTTCCAATATCTCAATCCTCCCAATGAAGCAATTTTACTTGGGCCTTTTGAATTGGTGATAAAATGCAAACTTGTAAAAAGGTGAACAAATAAATCTCCCGACATCCCTGTTCCATAATCAAGGTAATTTCTCCACCTGAAAAAACGTAAAGGATCCCAATCCCTTTGGGTGGTATTAGAGATGTATCGCTTCCAATCCACTGTTTTCTCATTACCATCAGTTGGAACATTGTATTGCCATGCCCCTTCTGGGGACATTCTGGCCCAAAACCCTTCTGCATAAACAATATCCCCAATCGCACCTGCAGCCAACAGTTCTCTTGCTTTTTCATTTCCCAAAGAGGAAATCCCCTGAGAACCAACCACCATAACCTTTCCAGACTTCTTCCATGCATCAATCACTTCCTGACCTTCTTTTACCGAATGCACCATTGGTTTTTCACAATACACGTGCTTACCTGCATTTAGTGCGTCGATTGAAATTTGCTTATGCCAAGAATCAGGAGTACCAATAATGACGGCGTCCACATCTGATCTTTTCAAAATTTCTTTATGATCCTTAGTCAGGAAAAGATGGTCTCCCCATTTCTTCTTGGCAGATTCCAACCTCCCATCGTACAAATCACAAACGGCGACAAGTGAAACATTGGCATGCTGTAGCGCAGTATTGGTATCTTCTGTACCCATAATACCCGCGCCAATTAACGCAAGTCGGATAGGCTTGTCAGCAGAATACTCCTCAAATCGATTGAGGTACTCCACTTGACCAGCTTTTGCATCGGCCATTAGGGCTGGAGCCAAAGCCGCCGCCCCTGTAGTCATTCCCAGTTTTTTGAGAAAGCCTCTACGGTTATTCTTCATTTGAAAGCTTCGATAAATTGTTAGAGTCGAAAAGTTAATTGAATTTTTTAAAAAAGTGCCTAGCTATAAATGTATTTTTTGCAATTAGAAATCGATTTCCTTTATGATTTCCCGCTATAATCCTTGAAAATATGCTGCAGATTGAACCAGCCTACTTCCATACCATGAAAATAACTCCCCATTTACTAATCGAATCTGCGACTCGGGCAAAATTGACTTAAAATAAAGCAGGTGATTTTCTTTAAAAGGATATGGCTCAGAACTCAAGAGGACAAAATCAGGATTTAATAGGATTACATCTTCCAAATTCAAAACAGGATATCTCGAACCCTTCGCCAAATTTTTAAATCCAGCTTTTTCTAGCATGAAATCGATAAAGGTGTCTTTGCCAGCCACCATTATTGGGTCATTCCAAATGAGATATAAACAGGTTCCCTTAAACGGAACTGGGCATTGAAATGAATCATTAATCCGCTGAATCACCCTTTCGCCTTGGTCGGAGGTATTTGTCATCTTTGCGATTTGGCGAATCATCTGAAAAGCGTCTTCCAAAGTAAATATATCACTCATCCAAACCGGATACTTTTCAGATAATTGATCCATCCCCTCTTTGTCATTTTCTTCTTTATTCCCAATGATCAAATCCGGCTGGAGAGCATCAACCACATCAAATCGATAATTCTTCGTCCCACCAACGATAGCTTTACATTTTCTTAGGTGATTGGGATGAACACAAAACTTTGTAACCCCAACAATTCTATCCTCCAAGCCTAAATCCACCAAGAGCTCTGTTTGAGAAGGCACCAAAGAAATGATCCTCTCGGGAGTTTTGGGTAGAAAAATTTTCCGTTGGAGTTGATCCTTGAATTCCATTGGCAAAAAAGTTATTGGTTATTAGTTAATGGCGAAATCGAAAATTTATCCCAACCTAATTAACTAATAACCAATCCACCATTAACTGATATATCTAAAATCAAAGCTTGGATCGAAATCCACCAAGAATGCATACATCAAATCGATGACTTGCTCGATATCCTGTTTGCTTGCCATCTCCACTGTAGTATGCATGTATTTTAATGGAAGTGAAATCAAAGCCGATGGCACCCCTTCATTGGAATAGGCAAATGCATCCGTATCTGTACCCGTGCTTCTTGAGGCAGCAGCTCGTTGAAAAGGAATCTCATGCTGTCGAGCAGTCGCAATTATCAAATCGAGCAATTTTTTATGAACCGAAGCCCCATAGGTTAAGACAGGACCTTTTCCAGCAGTTTGATCCCCACTTGTCACCTTATTATATAAAGGTGCTGTGGTATCATGGCAAACATCCGTGATGATCGCCATATTAGGTTTGATTCGGTGTGCGATCATCTCGGCGCCTCGTAGACCGATTTCCTCCTGAACTGCATTAACAACGTAGAGTCCAAATGGCAACTTTTTCCCTGCATCTTTGATCTTTTTGGCTACTTGAGCGATCATATAACCTCCAATTCGATTATCAAGTGCTCTACCTGACCAAAATTTCCCATTGAGTTCGATTAATTCATCTTGGAAAGTAATCACACATCCGACATGAATTCCCAATTCCTCCACCTCAGCTTTAGAACGAGCTCCCACATCGATAAAAATATTGTCTAAGGTTGGGGTATCTTCTTTCCCATCCTTGCGCACATGGATAGCTGGCCAACCAAAAACACCCGGTATAATGCCTTTATCGGTGTGAATATTTACCCGCATTGAAGGAGCAATCATGTGATCCGACCCTCCATTTCTACGGACATAGATATAACCGTCATCCTTGATGTAGTTAACAAACCAGCTGATTTCGTCTGCATGTGCTTCGATGACAACTTTGTAATCAGTCTCAGGATTGATTACTCCAACAGCCGTGCCGTAGTTATCGGTAAAATAGGTATCAACAAATGGTTTGATGTAATCGAGCCAAATCTGCTGACCCGAAGCCTCAAAGCCGGTGGGTGAGGCATTGTTGAGATAAGTTTTTAGAAAATGGGTTTCGTTTTCAAATTTATTCATAAGGTCAAATTTCTGAGATCGTGTTATTGGTTATTAGGTTATTGGTTTAGGGAACCTGATTTTACTTTTTTCAAATAATTAATGTACCCGTTCATAAGCTTCAGACAGTCATCATGGAGTTCTCTGAAGTCTTTCAATTTGACTCTGAGATATACCCTTCATCAAAAGCCACAATCATATGGTCTAGGCTTTCGGATAGAGATCCTCTCGAGATACGACAGAACTGGATATTTTCTTGATAGAAAAACCTTCCATATCCTTCGGCAATGTTATTGGTGATCGATCTAGAGGATTTTCGTATCTGTATTGCTAGGGCATATTTTTCCTCAGGAGGAAAATTTTTAACCACCTTTTGGACGAAAAGTCTGACTTCCCTCCCTTTTTTCCAAACTTCAAAGTCCTCAAAAGTCCTTATGCTCACGACAATCTTAGGTTTAATTAAAATTAACCAGTAACTCAATAACCAATTACTTTTTCCTTACAACGGAATATTCCCGTGCTTTTTTCTTGGCAGTTTATCTACCTTATTTTCGAGCATTTTAAAGGCTTTGATCAATTTGATTCGAGTGTCTGAAGGCACAATGACTTCATCAATAAAGCCACGATGGGCTGCCCGATAGGGATTGGCAAACTTCGCGGTGTATTCATCCACTTTCTCCTGGAGTTTGGCTTCCTGATTTTCAGCTTCAGCAATTTCTTTTTTGAAAATGATTTCCGCAGCGCCTTTTGCTCCCATTACAGCGATTTCCGCAGTAGGCCAGGCATAGTTCATATCTGCTCCGATATGTTTGGAATTCATCACGTCATAAGCACCGCCATACGCTTTTCGGGTGATCACGGTAATTCTTGGAACTGTAGCCTCTGAGAATGAATATAATAATTTCGCCCCATTAGTGATAATACCATTCCACTCTTGATCTGTCCCCGGTAAAAATCCAGGAACATCCACCAATACCAACAAAGGCACATTAAAGCTATCGCAAAAACGTACAAATCGGGCAGCTTTAATTGAGGCATGATTATCCAATACTCCCGCCATGGATTGAGGCTGATTTCCAACAATTCCAATACTACGGCCTGCAATACGAGCAAAGCCCACCACAATATTATCTGCGTAATTTTCATGAACCTCCAGGAAGGACTCCTCATCGACGATACCCCTCACCACATCACGCATGTCGTAAGGGTGATTTGGATTCTCGGGAATGATGGAATCCAAGGCTTTTCTGGACTCATCTTTCTTTAATTCATACGGATACACCGGAGCTTGATCCTCGCAGTTCTGAGGAATGTAACTCAGTAAGCGCTTAATGTGGCGTATTGCCTCCACTTCATTAGCACAAGCAAAATGAGTCACACCAGACTTGGTACTATGAGTTGATGCTCCTCCAAGTTCTTCTGCAGTGACATTTTCTTGAGTCACCGTTTTCACCACATTAGGTCCAGTCACGAACATGTAGGAGGTATTTTCTACCATCAAGATAAAGTCCGTAATCGCTGGGGAATATACCGCTCCACCTGCGCAAGGCCCCATGATGGCAGAGATTTGAGGAATGACTCCAGAGGCCAAGGTGTTACGATAAAAGATATCCGCATAGCCTCCGAGTGAATTGACACCTTCTTGAATTCGAGCGCCGCCAGAGTCATTAAGACCAATCAGAGGAGCCCCATTTTTCATAGCCAAATCCATGATCTTACAAATCTTTTCAGCATGAGTTTCAGAAAGTGAGCCTCCAAAAACCGTAAAGTCCTGAGAGAAAACGTAGACCAATCGACCATTGATTTCACCATAACCTGTAATTACTCCATCGCCGAGGTAATGCTCCTTATCCAGACCAAAGTCCTTGGCACGGTGCATCACAAACTTGTCAATTTCCTCAAATGTGCCTTCGTCTAGCAACAAATCAATTCGCTCTCTAGCGGTTAGTTTCCCTTTTTTATGCTGGGATTCAATGCGGGCTTTTCCTCCTCCAAGTTCTGCTTCAGCATTTTTCTTAGCCAATAGTTCAATTTTTTCAGCATTACTCGGAAGGGTATACAAAGGATTTTTGGGATCAGTCATATTCGGGATTTTTATTCTTCACCAAATATAGCCCCTTGGCCCAATTGGAAAATTGAAATTTGAGAAGTTTGAAAAATTGACATATCAAAAGGTGTAATTACCTATGGTCAATTTCTTTTCATCCTGATTATTAGTACGAACCTTGAACTTTTCAAAAACTTTCTATATTCGCCCATCCAAAAATTTTGGCAGATTATGAGTACCAGAAAGGCTGCGGTGATCGACATGGGGACCAATACATTTCACTTGTTATTGGTAGAACTCAATGGGGTCGGTTTTAGAACAATTTATAAAGAAAAGATTCCCGTTAAACTCGGTCAGGGCGGTATTAGCCAAAATCAACTTGCGGAAGATGCCCAGAAACGGGCTTTTCATACACTCAAACATTTCAAAAACCTGATTGATGGTGAAGGCATTGATCAGGTTTTTGCATTTGCGACCTCAGCAGTTCGAAATGCAGAAAACGGCCCTGCCTTTGTTCAGAAAGTGAAAGAGGATATCGGCATTGAAATTCATGTGATTTCTGGTGAAGAAGAAGCACAATTGATCTATGAAGGAATCAATCTTTCCGGTTCACTCAATGGACATGTCAACTTAATGATGGATATCGGAGGTGGCTCCGTGGAATTTATCATTGGAACCTCCACAGAAGTTTTTTGGAAAAGAAGCTTTGAAATTGGAGGCCAGCGACTGCTCGATGCTTTTCATTACCATGATCCGATTTTACCTGAAGAGGTAGAAAAGCTGGAATCGTATTGTGGTGAAAAACTCCAACCGCTTTTGGAAGCAATCGAAAAATATAAGCCAACCAGCTTAGTAGGGGCATCAGGCACCTTTGATACCCTGACAGACATCTATTACGAATCTATGCTCCAATGCAAGCTCACCGGGCAGCACGTGTTTGAGTTACCGACTAGTGAATTCCAACGGATTTTCACTTTGCTGAAATCAAAAAATCGGGAGGAGCGCTTAAAAATACCGGGAATGATTGCCATGCGGGTAGACATGATTGTGGTCGCCAGCTGCTTAATTGAGTTTATCTTGAGATATGTCCCTGTCAACTCGATGATCTGCTCTCATTATTCCCTAAAAGAAGGAGCAGTTTCCAGATTGCTTACAGGAAAAGTCACCGCTTAGCCCTAGGCAGATTAAAGGGTTTATAACCAATACTACTTTAGATTCTCTCGAAGAAAAGTTCATTCTTTAACTTCAGACACTTGATTTCATAATTTCATGCAAAATTTCTCCTACGATCACCTGTACCGTTTCACCTATGACATGCTAACCAAAATCGGCTGTCCGGAGTCTGATGCCAAAATCGCCACCGAAGTATTGCTTTCGGCGGACTTGCGCGGAGTGGACAGTCATGGAGTGGCAAGACTTAGCGGCTATGTGAGATTGTGGGAAAAAGGGAGAATTAATGCCACTCCAAACGTCCGAGTAACCTATGAAACTCCTTCTACCGCCGTGGTCGATGGGGACAGTGGATTGGGTCTAGTTGTGGCTCCTTTTGCCATGAAGGTTGCTATTGAAAAAGCCAAAAATGTGGGAACTGGCTGGGTTTCGGTAAAAAACTCCAACCATTATGGCATCGCAGGCTACCATGCAATGATGGCATTGGAACATGACATGATTGGGATTTCATTGACCAATGCTAGTCCTTTGGTATCCCCAACTTTTTCCAAAGAAAGACTACTAGGCACCAACCCCATTTCCGTAGCAATTCCAGCGAATGAAGAGCCTGCATTTGTTGCCGATATGGCCACGACTACAGCTGCCAATGGGAAACTGGAAATTCTTCAGCGCAAAGGTTTGGATACTCCAACGGGCTGGGTTCAAGATCGAGATGGAAACCCTACCACTTCCGCAAACGGGGTGAAAGACGGCGGCGCCTTGCTTCCTCTTGGCGGAGATCGGGAGCACGGTTCACACAAAGGCTATGCACTCGGTGCAATCGTGGACATTTTCTCAGCGGTGCTTTCCGGGGCAAATTATGGACCTTGGGTACCTCCATTTGTGGCATTCCTTGATCCTCTTCCCAACTTGGTTGGTGAAGGAATTGGTCATTTTTTTGGTGCGATGCGTGTGGATGCGTTCCGACCTGCCGATGAATTCAAATCTCATATGGACAATTGGATTCGTCGATTCCGCTCAGCAGAACCTACTCCAGGAAACGAAAAAGTTTTAATTCCAGGAGATCCGGAGCGGGAATTGGAAGCAATTCGAAGAACGGATGGCATTCCTTTGCTTGATCCAGTTGTGAAAGATTTAACACAATTGGGTGAAAGGTTTGGGGTGAAGTTTTGATTTCAGATTTCGGATTTCAGAATTCGGATTTCTTTAGCACGAATTTTCTAACTTCAAATCATGAGCGATTCCCCGAAAAAATTCCGACTTGACCGAACTGCTTTCTAAGCCAGAAATGCCTCCAAACAGGTTAATTATGGGAAAGCCTATCAAAACACAACTTGGCAAGAGCGACTTCGGGTTTATCAAATGTTGATTAGCATTGCCTGCGAATACGATTTGGATAATCCGTCTCGAATGGACAAGACCATTTTTCAGATCAAGAAAAGAGAATAACCCTTCCTTTTTTATTTCCCTCTCAGCCAAAAGCCTCATTTTCCCTTTTTCTGCCTAGTTTAGTCTTGAATTTGCCCCAAGCCCAAACTGGAAGAAAATGAATAGAAGTTCCCTTAATATCCTAGCCCTTTTATTGGGCGTTAGCCTGTTTTCCTGTAGCCCCAAAGCTACCTTCCGCATCATCGACAAACCTATCACTTGGAATGCCGAACGAGAACAACTTTCCATCCAATACCTGAAAGACCGACACGGCTTAGAAAAAAACAACGCCACGATCGAACCGAAAATGGTGGTCGTTCATTGGACAGCTGTGCCTTCAATAGAAGTGACCTTTGACGTTTTCAATCCCTCAACTTTAGGAGGAAGAGCCGATTTGACGGGAGCTAGTAACCTAAATGTTTCCAGTCAATTTTTGATTGATAGAGACGGAACCGTATTTCGACTTTTACCCGACACCACCTTTGCACGGCACGTGATTGGCTTAAATTATTTGGCCATCGGCATCGAAAATGTCGGTAGTAACGACATGCCCCTCACCAAAGCTCAATTGGAAGCCAATGAAAAACTCATTCGGTACCTCAAGCGAAAATACCCCATCGAGTATGTCATCGGACATCATGAATATCAAAATTTCCAAGGGACTGATTTATGGAAAGAGGCAGATCCAAACTATAGAACCATCAAAACCGATCCCGGAGATAAATTCATGAATCAGCTTCGAAAAAAATTGGCAGACCTTAACCTTAAGCCAGTTCCTAAGCTTTGATTATCGGCCTCTTTATTGATCAAAATGCCATTGTCAAACCCAATTAAAATTCAACAGATGAATTCCATCCCAAGACTCTTTTGCCTTTTCCTAATCAGCATTCTTTTATTTGGGGCATGTAAGTCCAAAAAGCCAGTTGTTACCACTTCAAAAAGACCAAGTACATCAACCTCTACGATTCCCCCTAAAACCAGCGAAACACTTCCTACCAAAACACTACCTGCAGTTACGCTCAAGCCTTTAAGCTATCAAATGCCAGATATTCCTCGAGAATTTCGGGGGGTGTGGATCGCCACCGTCGCTAATATAGACTGGCCTGTTTCCCCAGATTCTCCATGGGAAGTTCAAAAAGGTGAATTCCTCAAGCTATTGGATTATTATAAAAACCTAAATTTTAACGCTGTCATTGTCCAAATCCGCACTGCAGGTGATGCTTTCTATCCGAGCAATTACGCTCCTTGGTCAAAATACCTGACCGGAAAACAGGGCAAGGCTCCTGCATCGCAAGAAAACCCACTGACTTGGATGATCAAAGAGGCACATAACCGGGGACTGGAATTTCACGCTTGGCTGAATCCCTATCGCGCTACGATGGATTTGAAAACCGAGGAACTGAGCCAGGACCATGATTTTTTCAAACACCGGGAGTGGATGCTGAAATATGGTACCAAATGGTATTACGATCCAGGACTACCCGAGGTAAAAAACCATCTTTTGGCCATCATCAAAGAAGTGGTTACCAACTACGACATCGATGCCATTCATTTTGACGACTATTTCTATCCCTACAAGGAGCCCAAACAGGATTTTCCTGATCAAAAAAGTTTTCAAAAGTACCGCAAATCAGGACAATCGATTGATGATTGGCGGAGGCAAAATGTCAACGAGCTAATCCAAGCCCTCCACTTCACAATCAAGGATTTGAAACCTTGGGTGCAGTTCGGAATCTCTCCATTTGGAGTATGGAGAAATCAGAACAAAGACCCGAAAGGATCACCTACCCAGGCGGGGCAGACCAATTACGATGACCTTTATGCAGATGTCTTGCTTTGGATGAAAAACAAATGGATCGACTACCTAATTCCTCAACTCTATTGGAGCATGGAGCATCGATTGGCTTCTCATCGTAAACTTGCCGATTGGTGGTCCAACAACAATTTTGGTATCCCTGTGTACATTGGTAATGGACCCTACAAAATCCGCGAGGACTCCGATGAGGCTTGGAAAAACCCTTCCGAGCTTAATTCCCAAGTCAACTACGCTCGAACCTTACCACAGATTCACGGAAATGCATTTTTCTCTGCCAAATCGATCTTTATCAAAAACCAGGATATTGCGCAGCGACTGAAAAATGAGGTCTATGATCGCCCTACCTTGCCTCCTTCATTTGAGCCAAAGACACCAGCGATAATTGAGATTCCCGTTGTCTTAGATGTAAAAACCTTAGCTGAAAAAACCCAAATCAACCTCGAAAAACCATTGGATCCAGCCATCCGATACGCCATGGTTCAAGGAGGAAATGACCTCAACTCCCTTCATGAAGCAATTATTCATACGGCTTGGGTAGGTGGAGCAAGAGTCCGATATTTAGAAGTACCGAGTTTGAATACCGAATATTTGGCCATACGATGGATTGATCATTATGGGCGAATTGTACAAACTCAGGTTTTTCAAACCCCAAAATCTACCCGCCCATGAAAGACATGCTCGTTCGCTTGATGGAACTCCCCGACGTCTCCGAATTAGAAAAGAGACTGTTGGAAAAAGAGAAAATCGTGTTTCGAAGAGCAATTGCTCCTGAAAAACACCTCGTCAGCGAATGGGTAATGGAGCAGTTTGGGGCATATTGGAAATCCGAAGTAGAAGTTGCTTTTTCTCGACAGCCAGTTTCTTGTTGGATCGCCCAGAGGGGAAATGATATCTTAGGCTTTGCCTGCTACGAATCCACTGCTCGCAATTTTTTCGGTCCAACAGGGACGAAAGAAACCGAGCGGGGAAAAGGCGTCGGTAAAGTCCTTTTGATAAAATCCTTGGAATCTCTTCGGGAAATGGGCTATGTCTACGCCATCATTGGGGGAGTAGGCCCAGTAGAATTTTACGAAAAAGCCGTGGGCGCAAAACTTATCGAAGGTTCCGAAGTCAGTATTTACCAGAACTTACTTAGAAAATCATGACCCAAAAACCGACCAAAAACCCATGGATTTGGGTTCCTACGCTATATCTAACCGAATCCATGCCTTATGTGGTCATTATCACGGTTTCAGTAATTATGTACAAAAACCTCGGCATCTCCAATGCTGATATCGGATTGTACACCTCCTTTTTGTATTTGCCTTGGGTTATCAAACCGATCTGGAGTCCGATTTTGGAGCTTTTTGGAAACAAAAAACAATGGTTTCTCAGCATGCAGCTGATCCTTTCACTGGTCTTTTTGGGGGTGGGAATGACTACGGGAGTAGATCAGTTTTTTACGATTACCTTGGCTTTCTTCTGGATGGGAGCCTTTGCCTCAGCGACCAACGACATCGCTTCAGATGGACTATACCTGATCGCTTTGAAACCCGATCAGCAGAGTTTTTTTGTGGGAATGCGGAGCACGTTTTATCGTGTTGGTATGATTACGGGGCAGGGATTGATTGTGGTCATTGCTGGAAATTTGGAGCAAAAGCTTAGCAATCCAGCACAAGCTTGGTCTTGGACTATGATCGGAGTGGGTGCCTTGATGCTCACCTTGACGGGCGTAAATTACCTTTCTACTCCAAAAGTCATCGAAGCAAGAGTAGCCAAAGAAGACCAACCGAGCTTTGGAAAGGTCTTTTCCACCTTTTTCACCAAAAAAAATATCGGGCTTTCCTTGGGCTTTGTCCTGCTTTATCGACTGGGGGAATCTCAGTTGGTCAAGATGGCTTCTCCGTTTTTCCTGGACTCCAGAGAAGCAGGAGGATTGGGCTTGAGTACAACTGAGGTAGGCTTTATTTATGGCACCTTGGGCGTAATTGCTTTGTTGGCTGGGGGAATTTTGGGAGGAATATTGATTTCCCGTGATGGATTGGGCAAGTGGATGATACCCATGGCTTTTGCCATCAATGCACCGAATATTGGGTATATTTTCCTGTCTTGGCTCCAACCTGAGCATGTGGTTTTTGCAACCACTGTCGTCTTTATCGAGCAACTGGGCTATGGATTTGGCTTTGCTGCCTTTATGGTTTTTCTGATTTTCTTAGCCGAAGGAATTTTCAAAACCGCCCATTATGCGCTCGCAACTGGTTTTATGGCTATGGGCATGATGCTACCCGGGATGCTGAGCGGATACATGCAGCAATGGCTGGGCTATCCAGGTTTCTTTGTTTGGGTGGTGATCGCTACGATTCCGGGATTTGTGATGGCGTATGTGGTGAAGTATCCGAGGGAATTTGGGAAAAAGAATTCTTGATTTACGAGTTACGATTTACGAGGTGGTGAAATGAGTTGACGATACTTTACCACCTTCCAACCTTACAACTATTCAATTTTCAAATGCAGAAATCCCAAAAAATCGCCCAATGCTTCTCTCCTGCGGCATTTATTCATGATACTGAAGAAAATTACCAAGCTATAGAAACGCTAATCAAAGAGCAGGAAATTGGTGGGCTGACTTTTTTCCACAGCCGTCATTCCGCCGCTGCCAACTTTGAAATGCGGGCGGAGGTTTTGGACGTTTCGGGCACTTTTGAAAAGCTAATCGGTCTCATCAACCGTTACCAAGCGATTTCCAAAATCCCACTACTCATAAGCATCGATGGGGAATATGGCTTAGCGATGCGTGTGGAAAATACTCCCCAATATCCATTTGCGATTACCCTTGGCGCTTTGAAAAAAGAGGCCGAAAAGTGGGTGGAAGAAGTCGGCTATCGCATGGGCTTGGATATGAAGCGATCCGGGATTCACCTTAACCTTGCTCCCTGTGCCGATGTCAACACTAATCCCAATAACCCGGTGATTGGCTATCGCTCGTTTGGAGATCAAGCGGAGAAAGTAGCCAAATTGGCTTTTTCGGCCTATTCTGGGATGAAAAAAGCGGGAATTGGAGCTTGTTTAAAGCATTTTCCTGGGCATGGAGACACGGCCGTGGACTCGCATTTGGGTTTACCAATTTTGCACAAAACCAAAACAGAGCTTGAAGCTGAGGAACTTCTCCCCTTTCAATACGGCATAGACCGAGGGGTGGAAATGATTATGGTCGGGCATTTGGCTGTTCCTGCCCTGACAGGTGGAAAAGACATTCCAGCCAGTATCAGCCGGGAACTGATCACGGACTTGCTCAAAGGCGAAATGGGTTTCAAAGGACTAGTGATCTCCGATGCACTGAATATGAAAGCGGTTGCCAATCTTTATCCCGAGCCCGGCGAACTCGAATGGCAGGCTTTCCATGCCGGAAGTGATATCCTGTGTTTTTCAGATTACGTGAAGGAAGGCATTGAAAAAATCGCTCAAAATACCTCAGATGAGGATGTCGATGCGGTTTTTGGAAAAGTAATGGACCTGAAAAAGCGCTTGGGTGTGATGGAGTCCATGACTATTGAAGTTCCGGCCTTTGATTGGGAAAGCCACTCAAAACTCCAAAAGGAACTCGCTGAAAACTACGTTTCGGTGATTTATGGAGAGATCAATCGGGAAGAACTCAAGGCTTTGGCAAAAGGCGGAAAGCTGGGTTATCATGAATTTCTCAACCAAAACTCAAGTAAATTTTCCCAGCAACTGGATTTACCTTTTACCTCAATAGAACAGGCAGAAAAAGTGATTTTAGCCGTCTTTGTCCCCAGTCACAAGCCCTTGAATCGCTTTGGAATGGATCAAACTGTATTGGATGAAATCCAAGAATTGGCGAAAAGCAAGCCTTGCATTTTGATCCATTTTGGAAATCCATTGGCACTTAAACATCTGGGAAAGTTGGAGGATTTTGAAGCGGTAATTTGTGGGTATCAGGGATTTGAGGAGGTGCAGAGGGTGGTGGTTAGACTTTTGGGTTACGGAGCCAAGACCCCATTTCAATTTCCATATGAGTAAAAGAATCTTAATTTCAATTTTTCTAGTTCATTTTTATTTCAATAAACTATGGCCAAATTCTTTAAAACTCCCGGAGTCTATGTAGAGGAAGTCAGTATTTTCCCTCCTTCAGTGGCACAGGTTGAAACTGCAATCCCTGCCTTTATCGGATATACTGAAAAAGCAGAAATCAACGGAAAATCACTTCTGAATCAAGCCCAAAAAGTCCATTCTCTTTTGGAATTCCAGTCTTTTTTTGGTGGTGAATTTTCGCCCAAATTCACGATTGTTCCCAGAACCAGTCAAGATCGGCAGATCTTAACAATCGGAGCCCAGGATTATGGGATCAATCTTTTGCCTTCCCAACACGCTTTTCTTTACAATGCCGTCAAAGACTTTTTTGTGCATGGTGGAGCTGCTTGCTACGTGATTTCTGTAGATATTTTTTCGGGCAAGCAGGAAGTACCGATCCAAAAAGAAAAGTTGTTGGGATATCCATCATCCAATCTCATTAACCCTGATCCTAAAGGCCTCAAAACCTTAGAAAATATCAACGAAGTAACACTTGTAGTCATTCCGGACGCAGTGGCTCTAGGGGACGAAGCGTATGAGGTTTACCGTGAAATGCTCGCACATTGTCATCATTTGGGAAACCGATTTGCCATTTTAGATATTCCTGACGGGGATCAGCCGAGAAGATCGGAAGACAACTGTGTCGAGAGATTCAGAAATGGAATTGGAGAGGATCACTTGAGCTTCGGTGCCGCCTACTATCCTTGGCTGGATCGGGTAGAAATTCCAAAATCTCTGACCTACAAAAATCTCGATCCTACCATTAATCTCAGCGAAATATTGCCGGAACCGAAAGCCAAAGAGGTACTGAACTCCGATCTAAAAAACCCAGAATATCTCCACCAGGCTCTTTGGAACATCAGCCATAGCTACCGTCAGATTCTCGATGCTATGGCGAAATTCCTTAAACCAAGCCCACCTTCAGGGGCAATTGCTGGGATTTATGCCTTGGTGGACAGCTCCAGAGGAGTATGGAAAGCACCTGCCAATGTCTCCTTAATGGGCTTCGAAAAACCCACGGTGACTATTTCCAGTGAGGAACAAGGACTTCTCAATGTCGATAGCCAATCGGGTAAATCGATCAATGCCCTTCGTCTGTTCCCTGGAAAAGGTGTACTCGTATGGGGTGCGAGAACGCTAGCTGGCAATGATCACGAATGGAGGTATATATCAGTGAAAAGAACATTTTTGATGATCGAGGAGTCCATTAAATCCAGTTTAGGTCATTTTGTCTTCGAACCGAATGATGCCAATACTTGGGCCCGAATCCGGGGGATGATAGAAAATTTTCTAACCTACCTTTGGAGGCAAGGAGCATTGACTGGTTCAAAGCCTGAACAGGCCTTTTATGTACGGGTGGGTTTGGGTCAAACTATGACCGCCCAAGATATTTTAAATGGAAAGGCAATCATCGAAATCGGAATGGCAGTGTCAAAACCTGCTGAATTCAGCATTTTACGAATTTTGCTTACCATGCAACCTCATTGAAATGTTTTAGAGACGATCACTTTTAAAAAGCGGTAATTGATTTTTCCCTCCAATAGGGAAATAACCCTTCAGCTAATATTGGGATAATGGCGAGTGTTCGGATATCCAATTAGGAATTAGCGACTTAAATCGATACTTTGATTTAGTAAACCCCTACTAAATGAAACAATTTCTACCTCTTTTAGGCTTGGCAATAGTCCTGAGCAGTTGTAATTCGACGAAACTACCAACCACGCTCGGAGATTCTTCCAACGCTAGTTCCTTTGGGTATCATCCTATTGACCCACTTCCAGCTTGGATCGAAAATAAAGAGGAAAGAAATCTGGATAATACAACCATTTTGGGTGCCATGTCAGATGAGACCATCCGATTAGCCATTGCTGAGGTGATGAATGATGGGACATTGAAATTTGGTACAATTTCAGTTGGTACGGCACATCATAGCTATGTGGTAATCCTCGATTACATTAAATACAGCACGGATTTTTTCAGAGTCGAATTTGACCAAGAAAACCCCACTGAATTCAGCGTTTTACCTCGATATGAGAAATCCAATGTGGAAAATTCCTACGATCCGATTATTCGTACGATTGAGGAAGGTGATGCAGTAGTCCCAGTTTACGTGGGCGTTGGATTGCGATTAACAGCAAGTTTTACCGCTAACAAAAATGGAGTAGATCTTGGAAATTTATTTGCAATTGGCGCCCAAGCTTCGTCAGATCAAATAACCGGAACCTTAACGGTACAAACCTTGGGAGTCAGTGGCGATAATATTTCTTCTATCATTCCAATGCCCAGCGAAATCAATCCCACCACGATCCAAAATGCAATTTTATCACTTGGGACGATCAAGGCTAAGCTTTATGATGAAAAAACAGTAATCACACCTAGGGCAGTTGGTGTTTACAACTTAATTGGTGGCTCGTCAAAAACTATAAATAAGTTTGTTTCTTCTATTCTAATGGAACGACCAAAACTTACCGTCTACTAGTCTGAACGACCAACTTTGATTTAAATGAAGAACCCTCCAGAAAATAATCCGGAGGGTTCTTTTTTACTTTTCTACCGAGAATCGATACTCGATGTTGTGGGTGTATTTCTCGCCAGGATTTAAAATCGGGCTTGGGAAATTATCGTGATTGATCGCATCAGGCCAGTTTTGAGACTCGAGGCAAAAGCCCCAATGCTTGTCATAGGTTTTTCCATCTGCTCCTGCAAAGTTTGACAGGAAGTTTCCGGTATAAAACTGCACCCCCATATTATCTGAATACATATCCATCACTCGTCCACTTTCGGCGTGGCGCACTCGAACAAAGTGCTTCATATCAGCGGTTTTTTCCATCTTCATGACCATATTATGATCAAATCCACCGGCATTGGCAGCGATCTGATCTCCTAGGATTTTTGGAGTGCGGAAGTCGAATGGTGTTCCAGTTACATCTTTTACTTCCCCAGTTGGAATCAATTCATCATCAACGGGAGTGTAGGCATCGGCCCAAAACTGAAACTCATGATCCTGAACATCCCGCTTCACTCCGCCGAGGTTGAAGTAAGTATGATTAGTCAGATTGAGAATGGTCTTTTTGTCTGTAGTGGATTCGAAGCGGATTCTTAAGGTATTATCTGCTGTCAATTCCATCCAAAGGGTAGTTTCTAGATTTCCAGGATACCCTTCTTCACCATCCACACTGAGGTAGGTCATTTTCACTCCCACCACGGAATCATTTGAGTAAGTTTCCGGTGTCCAAACCTTTTTATTGAAACCTTCCACTCCGCCATGTAGGTGATTATCCCCATTGGTTTTTGCCAGTTCGTAAGTCGTACCATCGAGCGTAAATTTTGCATCAGCGATTCGATTGGCTACACGTCCAGCTGTAGCTCCAAAGAAAGGATTAGGCTTAGTCAAATACTCCTCGACCGTATCCAAAGTCAAGGTGATATTTTCCTTGGTTCCATTTTTATCCGGAGTGATGATTTTAGTAATCAATCCCCCGTAATTGGACATTTCTACTTGCATGTTGCCATTATCGAGGAGGTAATGGAAAACGGGCTGGCCATTGTGTTCGGCCACTTGTTCTGCTTTGATCATAAAGTTGATTTCTTCTTTGATAGGTTCTTGGGTGTCTTTTTGAGAGCAGGCAAAGGCTAATGAAAGGATAGCTGCAGTGCCTAAGATAGAAGTGTATTTCATGAATTTTGAGATTGCAAAATTGGAAGATTGGAAAATTGGAAAATTAAAGAAAGTCCATTTTTGGTTTTAATGGATTGAAGCTTAAGACTACCTCGTAAATCATACTTCGTAACTCGTAAATTTTATTGCCTGAGGTATTTCTGCCTTATCAGATTAAGTTCCAGCTGGAGTTCATCGCGCTGAATAAATTTCCCCTGAATCATAATAGCCTGAGGCTTTTGCATCGTAGTCAAATCTTCTAGGGGATTTTTTTGAACCAAAACAAATTCCGCCGCAGCACCTGGTTTTAATACTCCCCATTGATCTTCCTGATTCATGTATTTGGCAGGATTTACGGTTCCAGTTTTTAGTATTTCATAATTGGACATGCCTGCTTTGGACATAGATTCGATTTCTCGATGGATAGAAAAGCCAGGAACATTAAACACTTGAGGGGAATCCGAACTCATGATCATGGGAACCCCTGCTTTGTGAAGCTCCAAGAAAAGCCATTGTCTAAACTCCAGATAGGGCTTTACCTTTGCTTCTGCTAAAACCCCATCCGCTTCCATTTTTGATTTGGTATTGTACCACTGCGTCACCAAGAGTCCCGGTAAGTAAAACATTTCAGGTTGCTGACGAAGCTCATAAGCAGGTTGATACCCAAAGTATCGCTCAAAAAGCGTCAATGTAGGGGCCATCCACGTTTTGTTTTCCAAACAAAGCTGAATCAAGCCCTGAAGTTTAGATTTGTCCACTTGTCCGACCAAGTTCATATTAAATGGACCGGAAACAGTAGGGTCTATCGTCGTCCCATCTGGCAACATAGCTTCCAAAAACCCGTCAATATGCTCCACAGACCGATAGCCACGAGTCACTGAAGTCACTAATCCAACGTCCAAAGACACATGGCCTCCATAGAAAATCCCCTGCTTTTTTGCCTCATCCGCAATGGCCAAAAACTTTGGAGTATCCAGTCCGGGATGCAACTTGAGATGATCATATCCTACTTCTTTTTGAGCTCTAACCATCGCACGTCCAGCCTCGGGATCAGCCACTGAGGTTCCATTGAGTGATGGCCCAGAGACAAAGGTCCTTGGTCCCAATAATTCTCCCTTCATCACTCGATCACGAAGTGCCAAATGCGATTCATGGCCCAACATACTTCTAATCCGTAAAACCCCATTCGCTAAATAAAGCATCATCACTTCTTCTTGAAACTCGGGGCCAAATTGCTCTGGATTAGGAAGGTGACCATGAAATTCTGCCAAACCTGGAAAAACATACATTCCTCGTCCATCTAAAGTTCGAACACCAGCCACCGATATTTCATCTTCTGGAGCGATCTCCATAATCACCCCATCCTTTACATAGATCGAGTGGTCCTCTAAGACCTGATCATCTAGCATCGTGATGACATTCAGATGATTGATGACAAGTTCTTGGGAAAAAGCAGGCGCGAAAGAATTACCTAAAAAAAGGAGAAATAACAGAATAGTTATTCGTCTCATAGTTAGAAGGGTTAGGTTGGGAAACTTAAGTTCGGCCTTTCCCTTGTGTAAACCAATCCGGTGGTGGATTTTTTTGAAATCACCCCAGAGGCGCAGAGCCCGCCGTGGATTATAGAAAATAGGGAAAAAATAATCTGGGAAGTCCTGTGACTTTTTCGTTGAATATCGGCGGGAAACTAAAACAAAAAAGAGGCTGAATCGCTCCAGCCCCTCGTATATCGTAATTCGAAAATCTTAAATCCATTGGGTGTGGTAAAACTTCCCGCTTGGATCGTCTTTGCGCTGATAAGTATGTGCTCCGAAATAATCTCGTTGTGCTTGAATCACGGATGCTGAAGATTCAGCGGTGATTCTACCTAACAAATAATTGATTCCAGCACTCATCACTGGCAAGGCAAACCCATGGGTTAATCCCAGTCCGACTAGTTCAGCTAGGTCTTTCCGACCAGAAATCACTTGTTCCTTGACTCCCGGCATTTCAAAGAAAGAGCTTGAATCGGAATAATTAGCGGAAATATTTTCCATTAATCCTGATCGGATAATACAGCCATTGGTCCAGATTCGAGAAATCTCATTGAAGTTCAATTTCCAATCTTTCGTATCTGAAACAGTCTTCATCAATCGGAATCCAACCTCATGGTTTATGATTCGTGCTAAAGCGTAGGCCGACTTTATTTTAGGCAACCATGACTCCAGAGATCCATCTACCTTTTGAAATTCGTGATGGAAAGTTTTAGAGAATGCCACTCGCTGCGCTTTTTCTCCAGAAACTCCCCGAGCATTTACTGATTCCGCCAAAGGACTGTATGGGATGCCGTACTCTAATGCAGTTGTCAAAGACCAAGCCCCCGTTCCTTTTTGGCCGGCTTGGTCGAGGATTTTATCAAGTAGCAATTCCCCAATTTCCTTATATAAAAGTAAATCTGCAGTTATTTCAAGCAAGAAGGACTTCAATTCTCCTTGACCCCATTCCGAGAAGATCCCAGATACCTGATCTGCTGAACAGCCAAATCCAAAGCGTAATACATGAACCAACTCTGCCAAAACCTGCATTTCGCCATACTCGATGGAGTTATGCACCATTTTGATAAAATGACCAGAGCCTCCTGGACCCACGTACGTAACGCATGGCTTTCCATCTTTGTCTTTGGCAGAAATCCTTCCCAAAAAATCCTCCACCATGGCATAGCCTTCGGCGTTTCCTCCTGGCATAATCGAAGGCCCTTTACGGGCTCCCTCTTCGCCACCTGACACACCCATCGGTAAAAAGTGCATTCCCACTTCTTTGAGTCGATCTACTCTTCGCTCGGAATCCTTGTAAAAGGAGTTACCTCCATCAATCACCAAATCATCTTTTTCCAAAATCGGAAGCAATGCGTCTAATTGTGCATCGATAGCTGCGCCTGCCGGAATCATCATTAGAATTCGACGGGGCTTTTCAAGCGAATCCACAAACTGCTGCAAATCTTCAAAAGCCAGCATATTGGAAAATTCAGGGTGCTCGTCAAGCACTTTTTGAGCAATTCCTTCTTCTTTTCCGGCAACAAATCGGTTGTAAAGTGATACGGGAACGCCCTTTTCGGCGAGATTCAGCGCCAGGCTTTTCCCCATGACGCCCATCCCGATGACACCCATTTTCATGTTCATAGGTTGAGATTTTAAATAGTGAAGGGAAGCTTCCAGCAAATCTTCCGGAGTCCCAGTAATATCAAGTAAAAGACCCGAGTCTGGTTTTTCCCAAACAGCCATTTGAGAATCCAGCATTCCTGCCTTCATGTAGTGATTTTTTCTAGCAAGCATCCGCTCCCAGATTAAGTCTCGATCACCAGTTAGGTGAATCCATCGGAGATTAGAGGTCACGGAGAGCTTTTCCCTGTAGGTATTTTTTAAGGCTGAGCAGGCCAATACTGCACCACCTTTTTGCTCAGAAGACAAAAGCTGATCGGCTAAAGCCTGAAGCCAGGGCTGACGGTCTTCGTCATTCAGCGGATGTCCGGCACTCATTTTCGCAATGTTTTCTTCTGGATGAAAATGATCTGCATCGAAAAAAGGGAGCTTTAGTCTTTCGGATAAAAGCGTTCCAAGGGTAGTTTTCCCCGTTCCCGATACACCAGTGACGATTACAAGCATGGCGCGAAGTTAATTCATTTGACGTCAACGACACATAATAAAAATGATATTGTAATTAGTCGACCTAGCCCAGTCCACAGAAATTAAAAAATCTCAGTCTAGGGTGGATCGTCAACTGTCGTCCGTGGGCTGTGGACTAAATTTAGAATCTTTTAATTTTTTCAAATTTTCAATCCTTACCTTTGCCGCTTCAATTCTACCAATCATGATTTCAGTCGATAATGTGACCGTGATGCACGGCGGCACTCCGCTCTTTAGCAATATCACCTTCAACATCAACGAGAACGATAAAATTGCCCTTATGGGCAAAAATGGAGCAGGTAAATCCACCTTGCTCAAAATAATCGCAGGAGAAAATAAGCCTACTTCCGGCGCAGTTTCGGCTCCGAAGGGTTATGTGGTGGCCTATTTGCCTCAGCATTTGCTCACTGCCGATGATTGCTCTGTGATGGAGGAAACAGCCAAAGCATTTGCTTCCTATTTGGGAATGAAAGAAGAAATCGAGCGAATCAATGAGGAATTGACCGTAAGGACTGATTATGAGTCGGAGGAATATTACAAACTGATTGAAAAAGTCTCTGAACTCAGTGAAAAATTCTACGCGATTGAGGAGATCAATTATGAAGCTGAGGTCGAAAAAGTGCTTTTGGGTCTGGGCTTTGTCCGTGAGGATTTCCAGCGCTCAACTTCTGAGTTTTCTGGTGGATGGCGGATGCGAATTGAATTGGCCAAAATCCTATTACAAAAGCCAGACTTGATCCTTTTGGACGAACCTACCAACCACTTGGATATCGAATCCATCCAATGGCTGGAGGAATTTTTGATGACGAAAGCCAAAGCGGTAGTCGTAATTTCCCACGACCGGGCTTTTGTAGACAACATCACTACCCGAACCATTGAGGTGACGATGGGTAGAATCTACGACTACAAAGCCAAATACAGCCATTACTTGGAATTGCGAAAAGAGCGTAGAGAGCAACAGCAAAAGCATTACGAAGAGCAACAAAAATTCATCGCCGAGACGACTCAATTTATTGAACGTTTTAAAGGCACCTATTCGAAGACGCTCCAGGTTCAATCTCGAGTTAAGATGTTGGAAAAACTGGAGCTTGTGGAGGTGGATGAGGTAGATACTTCGGCCTTGAAACTCCGCTTCCCCCCTTCGCCTAGATCTGGAAAATATCCCGTGATCGTGGAGGAAATGAGTAAAAATTATGGTGATCATGTGGTGTTTAAAAATGCTTCCATGACCATCGAACAAGGGCAAAAAGTGGCTTTTGTCGGAAAAAATGGGGAAGGTAAATCTACCATGATCAAAGCCATTATGGGCGAGATTGACTTCCAAGGAAAATGCGAATTGGGCCACAACGCCATGATAGGTTACTTCGCTCAGAATCAAGCTTCGTTGCTAGACGAATCGATCAGCATTTTCGAAACCATTGACAACATTGCTGTCGGAGAAATCCGGACCAAAATCAAGGATATTTTGGGAGCGTTTATGTTTAAAGGCGATGACATTAATAAGAAGGTCAAAGTACTTTCAGGTGGGGAAAAAACGCGCCTAGCTATGATCAAACTTTTACTTGAGCCAGTTAACCTGCTGATTCTCGACGAACCGACCAACCACTTGGACATGAAAACCAAAGACATCATTAAGGATGCCCTCAAAGCTTTTGATGGAACTTTGATCGTGGTTTCTCACGATCGGGACTTCTTGGATGGACTGGTGACCAAAGTTTTTGAATTCGGAAATAAACGCGTGAAAGAACATTTCGAGGATATCAATGGATTCCTTAGAAATAAGAAGCTAGAAAATCTTCGGGAAGTGGAGCGAAAATAATCAGTAAGCAGTCGCAGCTGTCAGAAAAAAGTAAATCCGAGGCGAAAGCTTCGGATTTTTTTTTGCACCAGATTTCAAATTAATTGTAATAGACATTATTCCTCAAAAGGAAACCTTACAAGCTTTTCTTCCTTGCTCGATTGATAAATCGCCCGAATAAGTTCGAGTGACTTTCTAGACTTTGGCCCATCGACTTCAGGCCGATTTCCGGCTTCTATTGATTGGAGAAAATCCATCCATTGTTTGGCATGAAGTTCGAAACCGATGGCATTTGGATCCGAAGAACCTGATGCAATTTTGTTTTCAGTAGCCGAAAGAGAGCTTTGAACTCCTCGAATATTCCAGGAAATCAATTTTCCTCCCTCTAAAATAGCACTCCCCTCTGTCCCATAAATCTCCAAACGTTCTGGATATCCGGGATAAAGGGAAGTTCCTGCCGTAATCGTCCCCAAGGCACCAGATTTGAAATTCACCAAGACAGCTCCCAAATCCTCTCCTTCAATCGGGTAAAGGGTAGTTTTAACTTTCCCAAAAACAGACTTTACCTCCCCCATCGCTTCCAAAAGCAAATCCAGGGTATGAATTGCTTGATTGATTAATGCACCTCCACCATCATATGCCAAGGTTCCTTTCCACTGACTGGAAGTATAATAAGCAGCATCACGAAACCAGTTGATGGCTGCATTTCCCATGAGTAAACGGCCAAAAGCCCCTGTTTGAATCGCTTCTTTTAACCGTATAAAATCTGGAGAAAACCGGTTTTGGAAAACAACTCCCAAGTTGACTTGGTGTCTTTCTGCGGCCTTAATTAATTGATCAGCTCGGTCAAGTGTTACTTCGATTGGCTTTTCGACAAACACATGTTTACCAGCTTGAATAGCCGCAAGCGCAGGTTCCAAATGCATCCCACTCGGAGTGCAAATACACACCACATCAAGATCTGGAATCTCCACAAACTGATCCCAATCGCTCAGTATCGGAACGGAAAATGAAGATTGAGCCTTAATCACGCTTGCAGGATTCGGATTATAAAGTCCTACCAACTCGGCATTGGCCAAAGACTCAATCGCCTGGGCATGCTTGAGAGCAATAGCACCAGTCCCGACAATCCCTATTTTATGTGATTTCCTCATGCTTAGTTCATTAAAACCAATGGATCCTGCCGCAGCAAATGGACCAAGGCAGTATATAATTGTGGATGATAATTTTTGAATTCTAGACTCCGTTCAAAAAAACTTTCTACTGCTACGGCGAAAAATTCATGCTCATTTAATCCTGCACTTTCTCTGAAAAAACTGGAAGAGCCACTTCGGATTTTTTCAAGTTCATTTGGCACCCATTGATTGTAATTTGCCCAGGATTGAGGGCTAAATTCCTGCTCATTGTCGGTATGAATCCAATTGGCCAACTTCAAGGCATGTGCAACTTCATGAATCCCCACATTTAACCCATCCGAGGGATTCGCTAATCCTTCTACAAAACATTTCCACGAGACGACGATTAGGCCATGTTTTGGATTGACCTCGCCTCGATGATAGACTTGATTGACTGTGCTGAAATAGGTATTAGGATAAACCAAAACGGTGTGAAAGTGAGCTAATCGAAGATTTTTCCAACCGAAGATTACCATCGTGATAGTTGCTCCTATCAGAATTTCCATTTCCTCAGTTACTTCTTCCAATCCACCTCTGGCTACAAATTTTTTCGTGGAAAGAATCGTTTCCAACTTTTCCAAAAACTCCTTTCGATGGATAGGCTTCAGTTTTGAAAAATAGGGAAAATGGGCATCTAAAAATCGAATCTCCTGAGGCGTAACTTTTCTTGGAAAAAGCCTCCAACGAGCTTCATTTATAAACTGGATTAATAAATAGCTAGACAACATTAAGAAACAAAAATGGCAACCACCTAAAGTAGTTGCCATTTTCTAGAAAATCAACGTTGATCCTTATCGAGCATAATTCACTGCTCGCATCTCGCGAATTACAGTTACTTTGATTTGCCCAGGATACTGCATTTCTTTTTCGATTTTTTGGGAGATGTCGAAGGAAAGTTTGCCAGCCTTCTGATCATCTACACTGTCAGCGTCCACCAAAATTCTGAGTTCGCGTCCAGCCTGCATTGCAAAGCACTTATTAACCCCATCAAAATTCAAAGCTAACTCCTCAAGCTCTTTGAGGCGCTTCACATAGCTATCCATAATTTCTCTACGGGCTCCAGGACGAGAACCAGAAATCGCATCAGAAGCCTGAACGATTGGAGAAATCATCGAAGTCATTTCGATTTCATCGTGGTGAGCACCGATTGCATTGCAAATTTCAGGATGTTCTTTGTACCGCTTGGCTAGCTCCATACCCAGGATAGCGTGAGGCAATTCTTGCTCTTCCGGCCAAACCTTTCCAATATCGTGCAATAAGCCAGCTCGTTTTGCCAGCTTGGCATTTAGGCCCATTTCCGCAGCCATAGTTGCTGCCAACTTCGCCACTTCTCTTGAGTGTTGTAGTAGATTCTGTCCGTAAGAAGATCGGAATCTCATACGACCTACCATCTTGATCAATTCAGGATGAAGCCCATGGATTCCCAAATCAATACAAGTTCTTTCACCGATTTCTACGATTTCTTCCTCGATGTTTTTCTCGGTCTTTGCTACCACTTCCTCAATTCTGGCTGGGTGAATTCGACCATCCTGAACTAATCGATGAAGAGAAAGTCTCGCGATCTCTCTTCGTACCGGATCAAAGCCAGAAATAATGATGGCTTCCGGCGTATCATCAACTACGATTTCAACCCCAGTAGCTGCTTCAAGGGCCCGGATATTTCTGCCCTCACGTCCGATGATTTTACCTTTGATATCGTCACTTTCGATATTAAATACGGACACACAATTTTCGACCGCATGTTCCGTAGCAGTTCGCTGGATTGTATCCAAGACGATTTTTTTCGCCTGCTTGGTCGCAGTGAGTTTCGCCTCATCTAGGATGTCTTTGATCTGAGAAGATGCCTTGGTTTGAGCCTCCTCAGTCAACATGGAAATCAATTGCTCCCTAGCCTCTTCTCGAGTCATCCCGGCAATTTTTTCCAGATCAGCAATTCGCTGATTGGTCACTCGATCCAATTCTTCTTTTTTAACCTGGACTGCATGAAGCTGCGCGTTTAGGTTCTCCTTCTTACTGTCAAGTTCAGCTTCTTTTCGCTTGAGTTGCTCCTGATCTTTGGAAACTTGTTGCTGGAGTTGTTTGACTTTGTTTTCGTTGGTGATGATGATGTTTTTCTTGTTGCTCATCTCCTCATCAAACTCAGCCTTCATTTTCAGGAATTTTTCCTTTGCTTCAAGGATTCGATCTTTTTTGATCGCTTCAGCATTTACTTCGGCTTCACGAAGCATGGATTTCACCCGCTCTTTCGTCTCCTCCTCAAGTTTTGCATGTTTATTTTTGATAAAAAAGCCCGCCAAAGCGGCACCCCCACCAAGCCCCGCTAGGGCTGCAAGGATGATAAATAGTACGTCTGCCATAGGTATATTATATATGTATTCCACCTACCGGCCTCAAAATCCCAAGAAATGAGCAGAAATCAATAATCAAATCGCCTTGGTCAACAAAGCGGAAATATGGGAAAGACTTCGCTGAATGTGCTCGGAGTCTTCCGAATTGACTTCATTGGTTTCTAATGATTCAACCATGCAGTCAAAGGCTACCATAGCCAACAAATCTGTGGAGTCATCTAAGCCAAACTCTGCTTTATATCTCCTCAATTTTTCATTTATCAATTTCCCAGCATGTCTAATCTTTGCCTCATCTTGAGGTTTGACTCGCATGGGATATTCCCTATCTCCGATTTTCACTCTGATGGCCAGCGTCTCCATATCATTCGGATAGGTAGGTGATCAAATGATCGATTTCTTGTATATAATTATTGATTAAGTCACTCATTTCAGTGGCATCCTCAGGATTCACCGGTCGGTTGTCCACAATGTTACTAATTTTAATTTTATTTTTAAAATGATCGATTTCCTGCTCTTTTTGTTCTAATTCCAACTCCAAAATCGCCAATCGGGCCTTTAACTGCTCATTTTCAGCAGTTACCCATTCGATCTTTTTGCTGACTTGAACAGCTAATTTTTCCAGTTTTTGCAGTTCCTCGTGTATCATGATCAACTTCTGATTACAGCGCCCACTTGTTCTTGAAACGCCTTCATCAATTTACTCATTGTATGATCAATAACCTTGTCCGTTAGTGTATTTTCTTGATCTTGAAGAATAAAGCTTAAGGCATAGGCTTTTTTCCCTGCATCAATTTTATCTCCTTGATACACGTCAAATACTCCAATTCGCTTCACTAATTTGCCTCCTGCTTTTTCAGCGATTGCTTTGACTTGACTATAGCTGGTCGTTTTGTCAATCACTAGCGATAAGTCTCTTCGAACCTCAGGGAATTTTGAAATCTCCTGATATTTTTTGAGTCCAGATGCCTTTTTGGTTAACAAATCCCAATCCAGATCCGCATACCACACATCCTGACGAACTTCCGCCAGTTTCAGCATTTTTTCATCCACCAGTCCTAAACGTCCAATTTCCTTTTCTCCCAATTTTAAAATCAAACCGTAAGAAAAAGGTGCAGATTCGATCACGTCCATTGCAGAAGGTTCAATATTCAACCGCTCAAGAATCCGTTCCACAGCTGCAAACAAATCAGAAAATGCAAAAGACTTCGCTGGCTCGATCCAACTTTCCAAACTTCTATTCCCTGAATGGAAAATAGCCAGTCGCCGACCTTCTTTATAGCCTGATTCCGATTTTTGATAGACTGTTCCAAATTCGAAGGCTCGAATATCTGATTGCTTTCGGTTGATATTATGCGCCATGACCTCCAATCCTGAAAAAAGCAAAGTCTGACGCATCACACCCAAATCCTCACTTAGCTTGTTGTAAATTTCAACACCTTGAGCTGGGTCAAGAAAGCCTGACTTCTCCGCATATTGTGGCTTTGTCAAGCTATTTGTAATCAATTCAAAATACCCCAACCCGGCTAGCATTTCGGTCATGCGATATTGAAGCTTATTGAGATCCTTCACAGGATGATCCGCGAGAAAATCAGTGCTTAATTTTTCAGACAGTTCTACCTGATGGAAGCCATGAATTCTCAAAATTTCTTCAATAATGTCTGCCTCCCGAGTCACGTCTACACGGTATGGTTTTACTCGAGCTGTAAATCCAATTTCAGTTTCATTTTCCAATTGGATATCTAAACTTTCCAAGATGGTTTTTACTTCCGAAGGGTCGATTTTTTTACCAATCAGACGATTGATGTGAGCATATTCTACTTCCACTACAAAGTCTTTGATCGGATTTGGATAAAGATCAATCAGTTCTGAGGCAACCTTTCCTCCGGCGATTTCTTGTAGCAATTCCACTGCGCGCTGCAATGCATATACAGGCATATTGGGATCAGTTCCTCGCTCAAATCGGAATGATGCATCCGTTTTCAATCCATGAAACTGAGAGCCTTTTCGAATTATATCTGGGGAGAAATAGGCGGATTCAAGGAAAATCGTTTGGGTTTGATCACTCACTCCAGAACCTTTACCTCCAAAAACTCCAGCAATACACAATCCTCCTTTAGTATCGCAAATCATCAACTCATCGCCAGAAAGCTTACGTTCCTTTTCATCCAAAGTGACAAAAGAAGTGCCTTTGGAAAGTTTTCCTACCGTGATTTTACCATCAGTAATCTTTTCTGCATCGAAGGCATGTAAAGGCTGACCAAGGTCGTGAAGGATAAAGTTGGTAATGTCCACCACGTTGTTAATTGGTTCAAGCCCGAGCGAGCGGAGGAAGTTCTGGAGCCATTGAGGAGAAGGAGCGACTTTTAAGTCTGTCACAACAATGCCCGCATACCGTGGACAATCCTCTGGATTTTGGACCTCTACTGAAATAGAGGTGCCTTGAGTCTCTTTAGCTAATTCTTTTCCCTCAGGTAAACATATCGAACGATGAAGCAAGGCCTTTAAATCCCTTGCTACCCCCAAATGGGAGGCTGCATCTGCCCGATTTGGTGTTAAACCGATTTCCAAAATATGATCCTGGCTCACCTCGAAATAATCTTTTGCTGGTGTTCCATTTGGAAGGTCAGTGTTCAAAACCATAATTCCGGCATGGGAAGTACCGATTCCAATTTCATCCTCCGCACAAATCATTCCCTCAGATACTTGACCTCGGATTTTTGCTTTTTTAATTTCAAAAGGTTCCCCTTGGGTCGGATACAATTTTGCACCTACAGTGGCTACTACTACTTTTTGACCAGCTGCGACATTGGATGCACCACAGACAATCTGCGAAGGAGCTTCTAACCCGATGTCCACAGTAGTGATAGAAAGCTTATCTGCATCGGGATGTTTCTCACAAGTAAGAACCTCTCCGATCACGATTCCTTCCAATCCTCCGGGCACAGAAACAAATTCCTCCACTGCTTCTACTTCTAATCCAGAACGGGTCAACAGAGCTGCAATTTCTTCAGGACTTTCCGTCAGCGAAATGTATTGTTTGAGTCGATTAATCGAGATTTTCATAAGAATATTAGTCCGGAATTTATCCGAATTTTAATGTAAAAAGGTGCGAAAGGCACCTTTTGAAATCAAGTTTGGCAAATTTAAAAGAATTGAAGGAGGGCAGGGTTATTTCCCATAATTTTTCTCCCCTGCTTCTATAGGAATAGTCAATAGGTTTTCCTTTGGTGGAAGCGGACAAGCATAATCCGGATTGTAAGCACAATAGGGATTGTACGCTAAATTAAAATCAATTGTAATGCTGGTTTTCCCATCCTGACGGGCATTGATATATCGCCCTCCACCGTAGGTTTGATTCCCGCTTGTTTCGTCGGCAAATGCCAAAAAGAAATTTCGCATATCGGTTTCTTTAACCGATTGGAGGAGCAAGAGCTTATTGGTCTGACCATTTAATTCAAACTCTGCATAGGAATGCTCGATGTATCTTTCCTTTGATCCATCAGTCATCGATAACTCTCTCACTTTTTTAGCTTCTATTGGAATCAGCCTTGCTTTAACCTTGTAAGCAGGATTGATCGGGTAGAAGGTAAGCGTTTGTAAATTTTGCTTTTGAGACTCCGTGAGTGGAGATTCTACATTGAATCGAATGAATTTAAATTGTCGCTCACGTTCTTTTTCTATTTTCTCAACATAAGCTTCTGGACTTTCAGCCGCAGTAAACATATAACCTACTGCGACTACAATAACCAAACTGATTAGGATCAAAATGATTCGACTGGACTTCACGGGTGATGAATTTTGATTTGTCTAACTAAAGCCGTTTCTAAGCGAAAGCGACTTACTCAAATGATTGAAGATTATAGAATCCCCTCATCTGCGAAGCTAAAATAACCATGATCTGCGAAAATGAGATGGTCGATCACGGTCAAATCCATATCCCTTCCGATTTTAACCAAACGTTGGGTCAATTTTTTGTCTTGCTCGGAGGGAGAAAGGTTGCCGCTGGGATGATTATGCACCAAAATCATCGAATGCGCCATGTGCTCTAATGCCACTCGAAAAACGACCTTTGGATCTACAACAGTTCCCGCTGTACCGCCTTGACTAATGAGATGTTTTTTGATCACTTGATTGCTTCTGCTTAGTAAGATCAGATAGAAATGCTCCACAACTTCATCATAAAGCTCGGCACGCATCAAATCATAGGCATCTCGGGAGGAAGTGATTTTAGGCTTGACGGGAACCTCTTGATCTTTCCTTCGTCTTCCCAGTTCGAGTGCACTTACAATGGCAATGGCTTTTGCTTCACCTATTCCCTTAAATTTCATCAAATCGTGAATGGATAACCGCGCAAGTGTAGCCAAATCGTGGCCGCTATGCCTTAAAATCATTCGGGAAAGATCTACTGCGCTCATTGTCCTTGTACCCGACCCGATCAAAATTGCAATTAATTCGGCATCTGTAAGTGCAGATTTTCCTTTGAGCAGTAGCTTTTCTCTAGGCCGATCCTCCTCTGCGAGTTCGGAAATTTTGGTTGAAAAAGATGAGTCCATAGTTTTGAAAAATAATCAAACTAAAACTACAGATTATTCTAAAATAAAAAAACCCTGCCAAGTGACAGGGTTTATGATTTTCAAAGAGTTGCGATTACGCCAAAGAGCTAACGAATCTAGCTAATTTTGATTTTTTGTTGCTGGCGTTGTTTTTGTGAATCACATTTTTCTTAGCCAGCTTATCCAGCATAGAAGAAACTTTTTGGAAAAGCTCCATTGCTTCTACTTTGTCTGTAGCCGCTTTCAATCTTTTGATGAAAGTTCTGGTAGTCTTGGCTTGGTATCTGTTTCTCAAACGCTTTGCTTCGTTTGCACGAATTCTTTTCAGAGCTGATTTATGATTTGCCATATGCTTAAGTAATTTCTTTGTTCCCCTATTCTGAATTGGAGTGCAAAGTTATTGTAAATAATTAATTCTGCCAAAGGAATTTAAAACATTCCTCCCTGTCAGTAGTTTTGCCAAATCGAAAAATTCGGCAATTGTCTAAAAACAGGCCTCAAAGATACTATTTTTTAATCCTTTCAACTGAATTATTTTGATTATTTTCCCTAATGAAAATTTTTATCCTGTTTAGTTCATTTTTATTTTCTGGTATTGTTGGCCCTGTTTTTTGGGGGTTTTACGCTCATACTCTGATCAATAAACAGGCTGTTTATTCCTTGCCACCAGAAATGATGGTCCTTTTCAAAAAGGAATTATCCTTTATTTCTGAAAAAGCAGTCAATCCTGATCGAAGGAGATATGCGGTAAAAGGCGAGGCAGAAAAGCATTACATTGATTTAGACCATTATGGAGATAGCGCACTTTATATGCTTCCTACCTATTGGCCAGAGGCTATTCAAAAAATCCCTGAAGATTCGCTTCGAGCCAATGGCATTGGACCTTGGTCCGCCTATATCACATTCCTTAGCCTAACCAAAGCCTTCGAGCAAAAAAATAAAGCCGCAATCCTACGACTTTCCGCAGACCTTGGACATTACTTGGGTGATTTAAACGTGCCGCTTCATACCACCAAAAATTACAATGGTCAACTCACTGGTCAGGATGGGATTCATGGATTTTGGGAAAGTAGAATTCCCGAACTTCTTGCCAAAAATTATTCCTTCTGGGTAGGGAAGGCAGAATATATCGAAAAACCACAGTTCGCTATTTGGGAGGCCGTTGCTGCTTCTCATTCCATGGTTGACAGTGTATTATCAATCGAAAAGGAACTTACCGCCCATTTTCCAGAGGATCAAAAATACAGCTATGAGGAGCGAAATGGACTTACGGTGAGGGTTTATTCCCGGGATTTCACCACAGCTTATGCTTTGGCTTTGGACCATCAAGTCGAAAGGCAAATGAGAAAATCCATTAAAATGATCGCCGATTTTTGGTACACGGCATGGATTAATGCCGGTCAACCTGAACTTCATTCTTTGGACCAAGTGATAATTGAGGAAGAAAAATTAACGCCGGATTCGAGGTTGAAAGTTAGAGATCATTGAATTCAGAAGTATGAAGTAAGAAAGCTGAAACTAGCCGCCGAAAATATCACGGATTAAGACCTACAAACAAGCACAAAGAAGTTTGCTTTGGAAATTATCAAGCTTGTTTCAGACCTTCCAAAAATTATAGCCGGTTTTGAACTTGGCAAGCAGTTAATAAGATCTAGCACTTCAGTGGGGGCGAATTATAGATCTTCACAACGAGGACGTTCACGTGCTGAGTTTATTTCAAAATTATCCTTAGTCCAGGAAGAGGCTGATGAATCCGTATTTTGGTTAGAACTCATATTAGAATCAAACCTATTACCCGCCGAACGAGTAAGTCCCTGTCTTAAAGAAGCTAATGAGCTTACATCAATATTTACGACCATGGTCATCAATGCTAAAAGAAACTCCTAGCCAAGTTTCAGCTTTCTGAATTTAGATTTCTGAATTCAAAGTATCTCAAGAATTTAAATACTTCCGAATCGCCCTACCCAGCCTTTCAAACGTGTCTTTGAAAACCTCCTCATTTTCTTCTAAAAGTGTCACGCGAAATCCTCTTAAATCTGAACAAAAGGAAGAAATTGGTACCACGCAGATACGCTCGGAAGCTAACAAATAGTACACAAACCGCTTATCCAAAGGCATTGTCGAATCGCTAAGCCAAGAATCTAATAATTTTTGAAGACGTTCGTCCTCTATTGGAAGGGTTTGATTAGGAGTTAAAAGCCTCTCATCAAAAACGATCGTATTGTAAAATGCTCCTTGAGTTGGGTTAAATTTTATCCCCTCTATTGACCCCAATATTTCACTCATCCACTCACTTCTTTTTCCAATTTGAGCATTCGCCTCCTCTCGGTAAGCATGGTATTCTGGATGACTCATGATTCTCGGAATAGCCAATTGGGGCAGTATGGTGGAACACACTTCAATCATTTTGGCATTCTCAAGAGTCTGACAAAGCTTTGAAAATTCCTGGGAGGATTCTCTATTGTAAAATTCCATCCATCCACATCTTGCTCCTGGCCATGGAAATTCCTTGGAAATCCCTTTTAGAGAAATTGCTGGCCGGCTTCCAATTACCTCAGCTAAGGCAACTGCTTTAATGCCATTATAGGTGATGTTCTGGTAGATTTCATCCGCAATCAGAAGAAGACTAAACTCCTCAGCGATTTTCACAAAGCCTTCTAAAACTTCCTTGGGATACACCATTCCCGTTGGATTATCAGGATTAATAATCAAAATACCCACGATGGAAGGATTATACTTTACCTTCATATACAGGTCTTCCATATCAGGTAGCCACTGATTATCCGGATCCAGTTTATAGGTAATAGGAGCCGTGTTGGCATGGGCAGCCTCTGCAGAGCTATGGGTAGAATAAGCAGGAGACGGCCCAATGATCCGCGCAGTAGGAATCAAAAATTGATACAATTTGGCGATAGCATCACCTAATCCATTGAAGAAAAGAATATCCTCAGCCGTAATTTGAGTCCCTTCTTTTTCATTGTTTAGCTGGGCCAAAAACTTACGGGTTTCCAAAACACCTTTGGAATCTGCGTATCCGTAGGTTTTATCTTCTTTGAGCAAATCGGCGATGATTGCCTTCATCCAATCAGGCACGTGGTTACTTTTTTGGATGGGGTCACCGATATTTTCCCAAGTCATGGGATAGCCGAGAGCTTCGATTTGCCGGGCTTTTTTTACAATACCTCGGATTTCGTAATTCAATTCTTCTGCTCCGGGTCTGAGGAGTAGCTGTCTCATAGGTCAATAGGCTGGTTTGGAAAAAATTCCGCTACAAAGTAAGGGAAAAGCAAATTGATATTTCAGGATTCGGCCAAAAACCAAAACAATAGAACAAGAAAAATGATATCATTCTAAACCTTCAAATCTGCAGATCGTTTGGGTACACTTATTTCCCTTTTGGGAAACGAACAGAAGCAATCTTAACTTACCGTCAAATAACTATTCCAGTGGTTCTTACTCGAATTCTACTCTTCTTGATCTTTCTTTCCTTGATTGATTGGTATACCTACCAAGCATTTAAAACAGCCTTTCCTTCCCAAACATGGATCAAGATTGGGTATTGGATTTTTTCATTTTTGGTCTATTCCTTTATTGTTTACGGATTTCTAACCTTCAGTCGAGAGAACATGAATCCAAATTTTGGAACTATGGTTTCCCTGATGATTTTGTCCTTGGTTCCCAAACTGATTATTCTCACCCTCCTTTTCGGTGAGGATCTTCTTCGGTTTATTACAGGAAGTTTTAAAGCAATTTCGGGTAGCCGTCAAGGGGACTTTTTACCCGATCGTCGGAAATTCATCAGCCAAACGGCTCTGGTCCTATCAGCTATTCCCTTTGTAGGAATCCTTCATGGTGTCCTGATCGGGAAATACCGATATCGGGTTATGAAACATACGTTGGAATTTGAGGATTTGCCGGAGGAGTTTGATGGGTTTACCATCACTCAGATTTCGGATATCCATTCTGGTAGTTTTGATGATAAAAAGAAACTAGAATACGGTATTGACCTAATCAACCAGCAAAACTCAGACGTCATTTTATTCACGGGGGATTTGGTCAATAATCACGCTGGGGAAATGGAGCCTTGGGTGGAAACATTTAAAAAACTCCATGCTCCAATGGGTAAATATTCGATTTTGGGAAACCATGACTATGGAGACTACATGTACTGGCCCAGCCAGGAGGCAAAGGCTGAAAATCTAAAGCGCTTATTTCAGGTACAGGAAGAACTTGGATTTAAACTGCTTCGAAATGAGCATGTCAAAATCCGAAAAGAAGGCGCAAGCATCGACCTAATCGGGGTTGAAAACTGGGGAAAAGGATTTGCGCAATACGGAGACTTGGCCAAAGCTGCCGCCGATCTTTCTGCTGAAAGTTTTAAAATCCTGATGAGTCACGATCCTTCCCACTTTGACGAAGAAGTAAAGAAATTTGCGCACCATATCCACCTTACGTTGAGTGGACATACACACGGGATGCAGTTTGGTATAGAGATTCCGGGCTGGATCAAATGGAGTCCTTCTTCCCTTCGCTATCCCAAATGGGCTGGATTATATGAGGAAATGGGTAAGTTTCTCCATGTAAATCGGGGATTTGGATTCTTGGCATTTCCGGGAAGAGTTGGTATTTGGCCGGAGATTACGGTGCTGGAGTTGAAGAGAAAAAAGGGCTAATCCTAGATTATAAAATCGATTCAATAGCTTGTACTGCTGAAACATAATATTGTGTATTGGCAATACAAGCTTTTTTTAATTACACTGATTTCCAATAATTTAAATTAGAAAGATAATTTTTTTCGACTAATGGCCTTTCTGTATCAAAAAGGCATTTTCTTCAAAACAACTTTACTCTAGTCCTATTCTTTAAGATCAAATCCACAAGGATTATTTTCATTCAGATTCTTAAACCATTAATGAAAGCTGATTTGAATCCCCAAACTTCCCTGAATATCTGTAGCCCGCCTTACATAACTTCTATCGGACTGATTGATGATAATCTCACTGCCATTTAATCCCCCATATCCTCCTCTTACTATTAGGTTGACATCATAAACCCCGTTTTTATCCTTTATAAGGACATAGGATAGTCCTAACCCTCCGAAAAGACGGTTATAATTTAGAATAAATCTGGAAGGGCTTTCTCCATGAATCAATTGTAATAGCCCAAATCCCAGTTCAGGACTCACCATAAATCTTCTGTGAAGGTGGAATGTGTGGTAAATTAAAACACCGCTCTCTTTAAATCGCGCATCCTCGAATATCCCCCCCAGGAAATTATTTTCAAGGACTGAAGCACTCTGATTTAGGGTATAAAGCCCAATTCCTGGGTAACCACCGATTCGTGCATTTATCCTGAGGTTATATCCTATTCCTAATTGATATGCGTATCCTAAAAATGAGCCCTTTCCAAAATCTCTATTGACCAGTTCCAAGGTTGGTTCTATCATCAGCCTACCTTTGCCCGGGTTCTTATTTGAGTCCAACTCTTGGGAATAAGCCACTTGAAACGCCATTAAAAACAACGCCAAAACGTAGCAAAATATATTTTTCATTTTTCCACAGCGGTTAAATCACCCAATGACACTACTCCGAAAGCATCTCGCTCGGATGAGAATACCTCCGTGTAATTCCTAAAGTTCTTTTCCCCATTAAAATCAATCTCGAACCTATAAGGCGGTTTGATCTGCAAATAGTAGAAGTTGTTAAAATTTTTTGAGGGAACAACAAACCTGAATCTTCCGGACAAATCGGTCCTCACCGTATAAATGGAGGAAATTGAAACAGGATTTTGAAAATCAGTAAAATCCAACTCCTGCGTCAAAACCAGCTCGACTCCAGAAATAGGCTGACCAGATTCATTCACCAGTCTTCCAGAAAAAGTATCAAAACTGTCATGAATAAATTCCTGACAACCATTGAATAAAAAAGCCAGAAACAAAACAACCAAGTGATCTATCTTTCTCATCTTCTCTTTACCCCAAATAAATTCCATCCAAAAATGCCATTTTTTATTACCCTTGAAGAAACCCCATACAAAAACTCTAACTCTTCATTTTGAGCTAAAATATTCCCTGTTTAATTCAGGCGCCCCCCTCCAAAGACGCGATTAGGTATTGATATAAACGTATAAGAATTAGAATTATAAACCTGAACGGACTTTTGCAAAATCATTTGATTGGATTTTACTTATTCATCCCCTTTTTTCAACCCAGACCTTAAAACCAATCCCTGCGAAATCACAGTCAATCCCATCGCAATTGCTGTGAAATTTGGGATGTTATCCCTTCCCTCCATCCAAAAACCGCTATGCCACAAAGACAAACCACCGATGACAAATGCGGCTAGGATCAAAACCAAATGAAAATACTTTCTCCTTTTACTCATCTGAAAGAAAACTAATTCTAAAGTAATAACTCAAAAGTTTTTTAGAAACACAAAGCCCCTCGACGATTTCTCTTCGAGGGGCTTTGTGTTTAACTCTTATGTAAAGCTTGAATATCGCCTTGGACAACACTCATACTGACAATCTGAATACCGCAAACTGGGACTTCTTACTATTTCAAGTTTTTATAACGAATCCTTTTCGGAGTCAAATCACCCAATCGCTTCTTCTTGTTTTCCTCGTAATCGGAGAAGTTGCCTTCGAACCAATAGACCTGAGAGTCGCCTTCAAAAGCCAAGATATGGGTACAGATTCGATCCAGGAACCAACGGTCGTGAGAGATAATCACCGCACAACCACCGAAGTTTTCCAAAGCTTCTTCCAAAGCCCGTAGTGTATTCACATCGAGATCGTTGGTAGGCTCATCAAGTAGGAGCAAGTTTCCGCCTTCTTTTAGGGTGATAGCCAAATGAACTCGGTTACGCTCACCACCAGAAAGTACGCCTACTTTTTTCTCCTGATCTGAACCGGCAAAGTTAAACTTGGACACATAAGCCCTTGAATTGACTTCCTTGTTTCCCAACTTCATCAACTCATTTCCTCCTGAGATCAATTGGTAAACCGTCTTGTTTGGATCAAGCTGATCATGCTCCTGATCGACATAAGCTAGTTTTACAGTTTCTCCAACTTCAAAATTTCCAGAATCTGGTTTTTCTTGTCCAGTAATCAATTTGAAAAGAGTTGTTTTACCGGCACCGTTTGGTCCGATGATACCAACGATTCCACCTTGAGGCAAAGAGAAGCTGAGATTTTCAAAAAGCAATTTGTCTCCATAAGCTTTGGAGACATTATTCACTTCAATCACCTTTGCTCCTAATCTTGGTCCCGGAGGAATGAAAAGCTCGAGTTTGGCTTCTTTTTCCTTTGCTTCCTCACCGACAAGTTTGTCATACGCATTCAAACGCGCTTTTCCTTTGGATTGACGCGCCTTGGGTGACATTCGAATCCATTCCAATTCCCGCTCAAGAGTTTTTTGACGCTTTGACTCCGTCTTTTCTTCTTGCTTCAATCGGTTTTGCTTTTGATCTAACCAAGAAGAATAGTTTCCTTTCCATGGAATGCCTTCACCACGATCAAGTTCAAGAATCCAACCGGCAACATTGTCCAAGAAATAGCGGTCGTGGGTTACGGCAATGACCGTTCCTTTGTAATTCTGTAAGTGCTGCTCCAACCAATGCACAGATTCCGCATCAAGGTGGTTGGTAGGTTCATCAAGCAAAAGCACGTCCGGCTCCTGAAGAAGTAGTCTACATAGAGCTACCCGTCTTTTTTCTCCTCCGGAAAGGTTAGCCACATTGGCATCTGCGGGAGGAAGACGAAGAGCGTCCATCGCTTTGTCCAGCATCACATCCAATTCCCATGCATTGGCTGCATCCAGTTTTTCCTGAACTTCTCCTTGGCGGGTAATCAACTTGTCCATCGCATCAGGATCTTCCATTAAGGCAGGATCCATGAATTTCTCGTTGATTTCTTCAAATTCTTTGAGCAAAGCCACAGTCCCTGCTACGGCCTCTTCCACCACTTCTTTGACTGTCTTGGTAGGGTCGAGTTTTGGCTCCTGCTCAAGCATCCCGACGGTGTATCCAGGTGACCAAACGACCTCTCCCAAAAATTCTTTGTCCATCCCGGCAATAATCCGCAACAAGGATGACTTACCAGATCCATTTAGACCTAAGACGCCGATTTTGGCTCCGTAAAAAAATGAGAGGTAAATATCTTTTAGAACCTTTTTCTGAGGGGGATAGATTTTGGATACTCCCGCCATCGAAAAGATGATTTTTTCTGAGCTCATGGGTTGTTTTTAACTTGTTCTGACTGAATCGGCAAAGATGGCAAAAATATCCCTTTCTTAGGATAAGTGCGCTGTAATTGATTATTTTGCGCAAAATTGAGAACAACCACCTATAACCTATTGCAGTGAGATGGAACATCCCTATGGATATATTAAAGACGGTAAGGTCTTTTTAAAAGGATTTTTGGGCAAACCCGATCGGGAAATCGGTGAAGTAAAGGAAGACGAAACCTCTACTCTCAATTATTTTGAAGCACGATTTGAGCAAATTAAAGATAAGGTAGCCAAGCTGAAGGCAGATATTCAGGAAAACCAAAACAAGGGTTCTTTCTTGATGAAGCTTATTCACCTTCGTGACTCACTTTTTGAATCTGATGCCTTGGGTGATTTTATACCACTCATCGAAGAACTCAACGAGCAAGAAGCCTATCTGAATGAAATCATCCAATCCAATAGAACTAAAAATCTTGAGGTCAAGAAAGGGTTGATTCTGGAGGCAGAAGCCATGAAGAATGACACCGATTGGAAGGAGACTGCTGAAAAATTCAAAGAATTAAAACTCCGCTGGATCAAAACCGGTCCTGTCGATAAGGAAATCCACGAAGAAATTGAGAAAGAATTTAACGATGCGGTGCAGACATTCTTTGAAAACCGTCGTCATTTCTTCGAAGGACTCGCACTACAAGCTGAAGAGAATATCAAAGTGTATGAGGCGCTAGTCGTGCAAGCAAGAGAAGCGCATGATCTTCCAGATGCCAAAATGGCTTTTGAGATTTCAAAACGAATCCAAAAAGAATGGAAGGAGGCTGGCAAAGTGCCTGCTGAAAAGAGACAGCCTCTTTGGGATGAGTTTTCAAAATTGAATAACCGCATATTCTCACGATACAAACGAGGATTAAATCCAGGACCACAAATGCATCCTCGTGAAGTCCTGAAAAAAATTGAGGCTATGGTGGAGGAATTGAAAAAAATGGCCCATCAGCCAAGTTCATTTCAGATCACCTCAAGGGCAAAGGCGATTCAAGAAGATTGGAAAAAACTGCCACAGCGAAAACCAAAGGAAGCCAACCTCCCGGCGCGCTCCTACCAGTTTTTCATGGACATCATTTTCGAAAAAGCCTTTTTGGAAAAACTCTCCCATAGTAAGTACGAGGACTTTGATCAGAAGCCAATAACCGAGCAAAATCAGATCAAATCATCGATTCTAAAAGATCTTCTTCACCGAGATCAAACCGAACTGGAGACCATGCAAAGCAATTCCGAAAACTTCAGGGTACAGACTCCTGACTTCGAAATGATGATGCGCAAAAAACTTTCTGGCCTCAAAAGAAAAGTAGATGTAAAAAACTATATTTTGAAGCAACTTTCTCCTCGATAATGAGTAGAAACTACTTATCAAAAAAATCCGTATTCTTGCAACCTTAAAAATCCGGAACACCTTTAAAATTAACGCTATGTACTGGACACTTGAACTAGCTTCCTATCTTGAGGACGCTCCTTGGCCAGCCACCAAGGATGAGCTTATTGATTATGCCATCCGATCTGGCGCCCCACTTGAAGTAGTGGAAAACCTTCAAGAGCTCGAAGACGACGGAGAGCCTTACGAGACCATCGAAGAAATCTGGCCGGATTACCCGACTAAGGATGATTTCTTCTTTAATGAAGACGAATATTAATTGTAAAACCCCGGAAATCCGGGGTTTTACTTTTTACAGGCCTAGCACTTGCTTGAGTCGGGAATATCCAGTTTTGCTAACTGGCACTTTTTGCATAGTTCGGAGTTTGACAAAATAGCTATCCCGTTCGTAGGGCTCAATCCCTGAGATTTCTTGAATATTCACCATAAAGGATCGGTGAACCCTTGCAAATCGTGCAGGATCTAAACTTTCCTCAAGATGCTTCATGGTCATTTTTTTCAAAAATTTACCCGAAGCCGTATGAATTCCGATGTAATCATCCTCCGCCTCAAAATAAATCACTTCCTGTACAGGAATTACTTTGATGTCATTTTTGACTCTTACCACCAGTCTATTATTCTTTTCGGCTAATAAGTGAGCGTCAGGATCAGCCTCTTTTTCTGGTTCTTTCTCCGAAAAAGAAAGAAATCTATCTATAGCCTGGGCAAATCTATCTTTTGAAAATGGCTTCAACAGATAATCTAACGCTTTGGCATCAAATGCCTTTAGCGCGTACTGGTCAAACGCCGTGGTAAAAATAACCGCTGGAGGTTCTTCCAAGAGTTCGAGCATTTCAAATCCGGTGATTTTGGGCATTTGAACATCTAAAAAGATCAAGTCAGGCTGATGCAAATGAATGGCCTTGAGTCCTTCAAATCCATCATGACAGACTTGGACTACTTCTACTTCTGCGTAATTCCGCAAAAACTCTTGGATTATCCCAGCCGCAAGGGGCTCATCATCTATAATTATTGCTTTAATCATTGAAACTGTGGGATCTTTAATTCGACACTGAATCGACCATCGGAATGTTCCTTTTTCAACAAATCATTCCGACCAAATAATAAATATAATCGCCGCTCCACCGAGCTAAGGCCAAAGCCTGTTCCCGCTTCGGTGGTCACTTCCGAATCGTAAGGGTTTGAAATTCGGACTATCAAATACTTTTCTTGTTCATGCGCTGAAAGGTCAATCCCAACTTCACCTGTCACCCCATACAAGCCATACTTTATCGCATTTTCCAAAAGTGGCTGAATCAGCAATGGAGGAATTTTAGCACCTAGTACTTTTTCGTTAATGGTCATCGAAACTTGCAATCGGTGTCCAAATCGAACCTTTTCAATTTCCAGATACATTCTCAAATAATCCAACTCCTCCTGAAGGGAAATTTTTGTGGTGGTATCTTTTCGGATGGTACCTCTCAGGAAATCAGAAAGTAAAATCACCATTTCTCTTGCCTTTTCAGGCTGAGCTACCACCAAAGCATTAATGGAATTGAGGCTATTGAACAAAAAATGAGGCTGAAGTTGCTGTCGCAGTTGAGCCAATTCAGCGTCTTTAGACAATTGAAGCATTTTTGCTTCCCGTTTATTTAGCTCCTCCTGCTGTTCAATTTTGGAGACGGCTAAGGCCAGAAAAGCAATCAATTGATCGGCTAACCCTAAAACCATCCATCTTAGGTTCCGGCTATTTTCTAACAGCTCCCAATAGACTGTTTCCTCTTCAAACCACCATTTTAGGAGAAACTGATGAGTCCAAATACTTAAGCTACTGAGCGCCACTGGAACCAAAAAAACTAACCACAGATTTTTCCCTTTTGGAGAAAAAAGTCCAAAAACCCGATCCAAAATCCAGATTCCTCCGACGAAAAGCAGTGAAAAGAAGAACCCATCGGTTAATGCGATTTCGGATTCTATCCCGCTGGAATCGAGTAAAAAGAAAGTCCCCGAAAGCCAGATTATTCCGGCTCCGGGGAGGATTAATTTACCAAGATTAGGATTTGAAAAAGCGTTAAAAAGCAAGGCTAGGAGTAGTTAATAGTTGGTTTAAGGTCGTTAAAAGGATTTAATTTCCAAACCTCCAAAAAGAATCGTTCCCTTGAGAATGACCACTTTGGTGGTATCAACTCCGCCTTCACGGAAAAATCGCTTGTCTTCCAATCCGGCTGCAATATTGGTCACCTCGGTACGAACATCCCAGTGAGGAGGCACGACCATTTTGACTCCACCGAAAATGATATCCACTTGAATGGTCACCACTCCATTGAAATCCGACTGACTTAAATCTATATCTGCACCCCCAAAGGCTGCTGTGATTTTTCCACCTTGAAAATTTTTGGTCATCATTCGTCGATTGACACCACTGAAAATCGCGTCAATATTCAATCGATCTGCAAAAGAAGTTCCGGTAGTACGAGTAAATCCTTCTCCAGAATTTTTGCTTGTGCCTTCATTTTCATCGACCACTTTTGCCTCTTCTACTTTACTCGAAGAGAAAGAGCTTGTTGATGAATTAGATCGATTTTTCTCCCAGCTGTTTCGTATCTCATCCAACACGCGATTTTCACGCTTTTTCTGAGTTACCAAATAAATCCCAAGGATAATCAATCCGACAGGCCAGATGTATTGTCCTAGCCCAAAGTCGAAATCAAATTCATTTCGAAGGAGAAAATAACTACCAATAAATAAAGTTACCGCTCCAAAGAAACTTCTAAACTCATGTTTGATAAGTGTAAAAGTACCTACTGCAATTAAAATCATCGGCCAAGAAAGAACCCAGCCAGGAATGAAAAATCCAAGCTTTCGAAGGAGGAGAATCACACCTATAAAAATGATTATGATCCCAAATACAATCGAGCCGTCATTGTTTTTGTGTTTGTAAGGTTTCATGATGTTGTTGTTTAAAATGATGATCAAAACTACTTTCTAACCATCTCCCTTACTATATTCAATAGGCGACTACTCCCAAAAAGTCGGTAAACCCCGTAATCGAGTCGGTGAAAATTCAATTTAATCTTCAGAATCTTTCTGCTGTCGGTAAAAAAGAAAGTCCCCATACTCTAAATCCTCAGGGGTGGTGATTTTAATATTCTCCGGATTCCCCTCAAAAAGAGTCACTTGCCAGCCCATAGCTTCATAAACAGTCGCATCATCGGTAAATTGATCTGACTCTGGCGTTAAAAATGCCTGTTTGATTTTCTCCAACTGAAAAGTTTGGGGTGTTTGAACCAACCGAAATACTTGACGATCCTGGAATTCACTACCACCGTCACTGGAAACTTTTCGGATCGAATCTTTCAGTGAAATAACAGGGATAGCACTTCCTTGGGCTTCTGCAATTCTAAAGCTTTCTTGAATCACTTTCTTAGAAACGAATGGTCGGACTCCATCATGAATGGCAACGACTCCCCGATCAAAGTTCACGGCATTCAATCCATTTTTGACCGATTGAAATCGTGAAGCACCGCCAGCTACGATTCGATGAGAAAGATCAAAACGAAACTCTTGGCATAACTCTTCCCAAAGTAAAAATTGATCTTGGGGGAGAACGAGTATCAGGTCAAGCTTCGGTTCTGCCTGTAGAAAAGCCTTAATCGTATGCATAAGAACAGGGAGTCCTCCGATTTCCAAAAACTGCTTGGATCGGGCTGTGCCCATTCGGGTTCCTTTTCCTCCAGCTACAAGAATTGCTGCCTTATTCATACGGTAGAGTTTTCCAGCTTTAAACTTTTTTCTATTCCAAACCCAAATGTAGGATGTAAATGAAAAAGGCTCCGTTTGGAGCCTTTAGAAATTTTAGAGAATCAACATTGCATCTCCGTAGGAGAAGAAACGATATTTTTCTTTCACAGCTTCCTTGTAAGCCTTCATGATCAAATCATATCCTCCAAAAGCTGATGCGGTCATCAATAAAGTAGACTCTGGCAAATGGAAATTAGTGATCAACGAGTTTGCAATTTTAAAGTCATAAGGAGGAATGATAAACTTATCCGTCCAGCCATTGCTCGCCTTCAATCTACCTCCAGCAGTTACAGAAGATTCTACGGTTTTCAAAGAAGTTGTACCCACAGCTACCACTCGTTTTTTGGCATCAAGTGCCTCATTGACCAATTCGACAGTTTTTTGAGGAATATCATAATTCTCTGAATCCATTTTATGCTTGGTCAAGTCTTCGACGTCCACTTGTCTAAATGTTCCAAGACCCACGTGTAAGGTAATCGGAGTAACCTCCACGCCTTTCAATTCCAAACGCTTCAATAATTGCGGCGTAAAATGCAAACCTGCAGTTGGAGCGGCTACTGCTCCTACATTCTTGGCAAAAACGGTCTGATATCTATCGCGATCTTCTGGCTCGATTTTTCTTTCGATAAATTCCTTCAACAATGGAGTCTCACCCAAAGAGTCGATGGTTTTTTGGAATTCTTCCTCATTGCCATCAAACAAAAATCGGATCGTTCGTCCACGAGAGGTGGTGTTATCAATTACCTCGGCAACCAAGTCGCTGTCTCCAAAGTAAAGTTTATTTCCTACACGGATTTTTCGAGCAGGATCAACTAAAACGTCCCAAAGCCTTAACTCAGGATTCAATTCTCTGAGCAAGAAAACTTCAATTTTAGCTCCTGTCTTCTCCTTATTTCCATAAAGACGGGCAGGAAAGACCTTCGTATCATTAGTAACAAAAACATCCCCCTCACCGAAATATTCGAGGATATCTTTAAATGTACGATGTTCGATTTCTCCCGTTTTTCGGTGGACAACCATCAGACGGGATTCGTCTCGATTATCTGTTGGATAGAGGGCGATAAGTTTTTTTGGAACGTCAAATTTGAAATCTGATAATTTCATATGGGCGGTTTATGAGTCTCTTTGTTTTGTAACTCTGTGATTTGCTTTAAAAAATGCAAAGTTAATAACAATAATGCCCAAATTCAGCTAACTTGACAAATTGTTTTAACCAACTATTAAAGGTATGCTGTTTTTCCAATTGACTTGGGAGAGTTTCCGCTTCGCCATCACTGCTTTAAAATCCAATCTTACTCGTACTGTTTTGTCCCTTTTGGGGGTAACAGTAGGGATTTTTGCCATTATCGCCGTATTCACATTGGTGGATTCATTGGAGGGAAAAATAAAATCCTCCTTCGCATTTTTAGGCACCAATGTTATGCGGGTTGACCGCTTCCCTTTTGCTTCAGGGCCTCAAGATTATCCTTGGTGGAAGTATTTTCAACGACCTCCCGGAACTTTTGCCGAATACAAATTTTTGGAAGAGCGATTGAAAAATGCTGAAGCAGTTACCATTTCAGCATCCGCTACTGCGACTGTCCAGGCTGGATCTAACTCCTACGAAGGTGTAGCCCTTAGTGGGATTGCCTACACCTATCAAAATGTATATGAGGTGGCTCTTGAAGAAGGCAGATATTTTACCGAATCCGAAATCAATGCTTCCCGAAACCTGGCAATTGTAGGAAAGAAGATTGCCAACATTCTTTATCCAAATCAATCTGCTGTGGGTAAAGAAGTGAAAATCCGAGGCATGAAATTTACAGTAGTCGGGATTTTTGAAGAAGAGGGTGAAGGGTTTCTTGACCTACCTTCCAAAGACGAGGCTTGTCTAATTCCATATGGAGCATTTTCTAAAATGTATTACACGGGTAGGAATGGTCTTGAACCAACAATTGCCGCAAAAGGCATGGAATCTGATATTGGCTTAGTGGCCTTAGAAAATGAAATGACTGGATTGATGCGGGCTAAAAGAGGGCTTAAACCTACCCAAGAAGACAACTTTTCACTCAACAAAACAGAATTTATTCAAAACGCCATTGGTTCCATTTTCGACGTTATTTCAGTGGCTGGATGGGTTATTGGTGGATTTTCAATTCTTGTAGGAGGATTCGGAATTGCAAATATCATGTTTGTCTCCGTTCGTGAGCGAACCAATATCATCGGCATCCAAAAATCTCTCGGTGCCAAAAATTACTTTATCCTTTTCCAGTTTTTGTTTGAGGCGATGTGCTTGAGTCTCATTGGAGGCATTACTGGAATTATTTTGGTTTATCTCCTAAGTTTTATGCCATTGGGAAGTCTAGATCTAATTCTATCCTTTACCAACATCATATTGGGTCTTGGAGTCTCATCCATAATCGGGATTGTTGCCGGAATTGTACCTGCGACACTTGCTGCCCGAATGGATCCGGTGGAAGCGATTCGAACCACCTAAAATAAAAAGAGGAGGCATGAAAAATATGCCTCCTCTTTTTTTACTCCATCACATCGGATCAATCTTCCAAACCGACGGTAGGTTCAGTTGGCAATAATCCAGATGCCGCTTTGATTTTGGATTCCAATTCCTCCATCAGCTCAGGATTATCTAGCAAGAGATTTTTTACTGCATCACGACCTTGACCGAGTTTTTCTCCATTATAAGAGAACCAAGATCCTGCCTTCTTGATGATTTCCAACTCTACTCCCAAGTCAATAATCTCTCCGACCTTAGAGATTCCTTGACCATACATGATGTCAAATTCAACCACTTTGAAAGGAGGAGCCACTTTATTTTTCACTACTTTAACCCGAGTACGGTTACCCAAAATATTATCTGCACCTTCCTTGATTTGACCTACTCTTCGGATGTCAAGACGTACTGAAGCATAAAATTTAAGGGCATTACCGCCAGTGGTTGTCTCTGGATTACCAAACATCACCCCAATTTTGTCCCGAAGCTGGTTAATGAAAATACACGCACAGCCAGTTTTATTGATCGCACCGGTCAGCTTTCGAAGGGCTTGCGACATCAATCGAGCTTGAAGCCCCATTTTGCTTTCTCCCATTTCACCTTCGAGTTCACCTTTAGGAACCAATGCTGCAACAGAGTCAATCACGATAATATCTATGGCTCCAGAGCGAATCAAATGTTCAGCAATTTCCAATGCCTGTTCACCATTATCCGGCTGAGAAATCAGTAAGTTTTCAGTATCGATCCCCAGCTTTTCTGCATAAGTCTTGTCAAATGCATGTTCAGCATCAATGAAAGCCGCTAATCCCCCAGCCTTTTGAGCTTCGGCAATGCAGTGCATGGTAAGGGTAGTTTTACCAGACGATTCAGGCCCATAGATTTCGATCACTCTTCCTCTTGGAATCCCTCCAACTCCTAAGGCCATATCCAGTCCCAAAGAACCGGTGGAAATAGCTGGAATATCTTGAACTGTATTATCACTTAGCTTCATTACGGTACCCTTACCGTAAGTTTTTTCCAGCTTATCAATAGTAAGCTGCAAAGCTTTCAATTTTTCAGCGTTGCTCATTTGAGAATAGTATAAAATGGAAAATTAGTCATTAAGTTAATTATTCACCCAAGGATAACCAAAGAGTCGAGGGCTATTGTTTTGGGTTTTCAAATTTGTACTTTTAAATCCATGATTCCGCCCTTTTTTTAAGGCAAGAACAAAACTTGCAAAGTTTTTGCCACGTATTGTCACAAAAAAATATGAATCGCCTCAGCTACCTTAGTACAGTATTTTCCCTTTGGATATTTTCCACTCTAAGCCTTGCTCAGAGTAAAAATACCGCATTCACTTATGGGGAAGAGCTTCATTTCGAGGTGAGCTATGGCTGGCTTGATCTTGCAGAGGCCAAACTCCAAATTGCAAAAAGACCAATCACGGAGGGGGAAAAAGCCCATTTTAAAATTGATGCTTTTGGAAAAACAAAAGGTGCCGCTACAATTTTCGGAAGAGTAAATGACAATTGGGGAACTCATCTGGACACAGGCTCACTTTTACCTACCCTTTCCTATCGACATATCGAGGAAGGAAAGTACCGAAAACATGAGAAAGTCTATTTTGACCAAGTCAATAGAAAAGCAAAAATGGAGCTTTATGATCGAGAAAATAAATCCATCAAGGAAGTAAAAGAATTCAGCTTGCCTGGACAAGTTCAGGATTTGGTGAGTGGTTTTTACCTGCTTCGAACCATGAATTTGGCAAATCTGAAAGTTGGTGAGGAGGTTTTAATTCGTGGATTTTTCGATAAAGAAATTTATAACCTAAAATTAATATTCGAGGGCACTGAACTCTTGGAAACAAGCCTAGGAAAAAAAGAAACCTACATTTTTTCTCCACATGTCCCTAAGAATAAGCTGTTTCGTGGGGAATACCCTGTCAAAGTCTGGGTAACTAAGGATCAAAACAAAATTCCGGTGAAAATTAAGGCGAATTTGTTTGTTGGCTCCTTAAACATCGACATTGCTACCGCTAAAGGCCTGCGAAACAACTAATTAATCTTAGGAATCAATTTGCTTAACGATTCCTTAACAAAAGCATTTTTTTACCATCCTTTATCGGCAGATTCAAGACAAGTGCCAATGATTGTTTGGTTTATGTTTTTAAATTATCATTAATTTTAACCTGTACATTAAGAAATCCCTTCATGAGCGAGAAGCAAAAAATCAAAGTCCTAGTCGTAGACGACGAGCCGGACATTGTAGAAATTCTCAAATACAACCTACAAAAGGAAGGCTATGAAGTGGCCACAGCGGAAGACGGCATCAAAGGTGTAAAAACAGCCACTAAATTTTTACCTGACGTGATTCTGCTCGATATCATGATGCCCAATCAAGATGGTGTAGAAACCTGCCTCCAAATCCGACAAATTCCTGAATTAAAAAATACCTATATCATTTTTCTAACTGCACGAATGGAGGAATACTCCGAGGTGGCAGCCTTTGATGTAGGGGCAGATGACTACATCACCAAACCTATCAAGCCCAGAGCTTTGATGAGTCGAATTGCCGCCCTTTTTCGAAGAGAGTCCAAAAAAGAACAAGAGCATGCCATTATTAAAATCCGGGATTTGGTAATCGATCGAGGAAGCTATACCATAGCTAAAGGTGGAAAAACGATTATCCTTCCAAAAAAAGAGTTTGAATTGCTGTATTTCTTAGCCAAAAATCCTAATATGGTTTTCAGCAGGGATGAGTTGCTTCAAAATATCTGGGGAACAGATGTATTTGTATTGGCTCGAACCGTAGATGTGCATATCAGGAAAGTCAGAGAGAAAATCGGTGAAGAATACATTACGACAGTCAAAGGGGTCGGCTACAAGTTTGAACAAGCCTAATCACTCATGTTAAATACTTCCAAGGGCATATCGTTCGTCCTAGGACTGGCTATTTCCGCCTTGATGGTGGCTTTTTTGTCCTTGCTGGAGGAGTCATCTTATCAAGTTTTACTCCTTGCTGGACTGCTTTCGTTTTCGATCTCTTATCTGTTAATCAATTTCACGCTTGAGTTTTTGGTATTTCGGGAGATTTCCAATCTGTATTTATTATTGGAAAAAATCCAAAAAAAGGACTTAACCGAGCTAAACGACTCAGGTAAATCCCTCCGATCCTCCCTTTCTCCATTGCACAAAATCAATGCGGTGATCAACTCATACGCTATTGCTAGGCAACGCGAAATTGAAACCCTACAAAAAAACGCTGAATTCCGACGGGAATTTATTGCAGATATTTCTCACGAATTAAAGACTCCGATTTTCGCCACACAAGGGTACATCCATACGCTTTTAGATGGAGCAATGGACGATAAGGCCGTTCGAATGAAATTCTTAAAGCGCGCTGCAAAAAGCTTGGATTCACTGGATGTGTTAGTGCAGGATCTCCTTACACTAAATCAAATGGAAAGCGGAGTGATCAAATTTAACTTTTCCGACTTTGATTTGAAGGAGTTGATTCTAGAGGTGATGGAACAGCTAGAACACAAAGCCTCGAAGCGAAAAGTGGCCATTCACTTCGATTTCGATCAAGAAAAAAATCATACCACCCATGCCGACAGGCAGAAAATTTTTCGGGTCTGCCAAAATCTGATTTTCAACGCGGTCAAATACAATCACGAAGGTGGTGATGTCAAAATCCATCTCAAAGTCCAAAAGAACTCCCTATTAGTGGAAGTTAAAGACAATGGACCGGGCATTCCTCCTGAGGATTTAAAACGAATTTTCGAGCGATTTTATCGAGTGGAAAAAAGCCGATCTAAAAAAGAAGGTGGAACTGGCTTGGGGCTAGCTATCGCCAAGCACATTCTGGAAGGTCACAAGAGCAAAATTAATGTGGCCTCCACCCTTGGAAAGGGTTCGGTTTTCAGCTTTTCACTTCCACTGGAAAAAGAGAAGAAAACAAGTGAAAAAGAAGCACCAACTGCTCAGGCTACATAATTTTCGAAAAGAGATTCCAACGTTTTTTCCAAATCATCTGACAATCCCCCATGCGGTCGTGAAGTTTGAAGCATTGAACTCCGATTCGCAGTAAGCCAACGAAATCTGGAAGCTGCATCTTGCAAGGCAATTGGATTGGGACCTCGCTCCCCACGACATATTTTTTCGAAGGAATCCAGGTATTCGGCAATCACTTCTAGATCTGCATTTGGGTCCAATGCCAATACCTTTTCTTGAGGAATGGTTATCCGACATAACAGCAAGTCAAGCCGCTTACAGCATACCAAGACTCCCACATTGACAAATTCTTCTCGCTCTACTCGGGGTACTACGCGGATCAGTGCGTACTCAAACAAGTGATTTTCTTGCATCGATGGCTCCGTTTACAAAGTGAAAAGATTGTTCCAAACGACTCCACAGAAAGTCCACATAAACCTTCCGCGCTTCCTCGGCAGTTTCGGTATCTCTACCGGCTAAGATCCACTCATCCGGCACCATATCAACCACCTGTTTGATCACAACTTCGGTTAATTTACTTTTCATCTCATGATCTGCTTCTTCCAATTTTGTGGCAAAAGGCAACAATACATGATTGCTAATCATAGGAAAAGAGGATGAAATCTGGCGCTGGTAGTTCTCCCATGCATGATGAAAAACCAAGGATGCCCCATGATCGATGAGCCAAAGTTCACGGTTCCATACGAGCAAATTGGTATTGCGAAACGTCCGATCGACATTGGTAATCCAAGCATCAAACCAGACCAACTTAGAGGCGGTCCATTCATCGACTACGGTCGCACCCGGATCAAAAGTCAGTGCTTTGGATAAAAAATGAAGTCCCAAATTAAGACCTTGACTACTTTTAAGCAGGTCTTGGATTTCCTCATCACCCTCAGACCGTCCAAAAGCCTCATCCAATTCGGCAAAAACCAACTCGGGCACTTTGAATCCAAGAAATCTAGCCAATTCCCCACAGATCAATTCTGCAATAAGGGCTTTTTCCCGCTGACCTGCTCCTTTAAATTTCAAGACATAGCTAAATCCATCATCAGCATCAGCAAGTGCTGGCAATGATCCACCTTCGCGAAGAGGCATGACATAGCGGGTGACATTTACTTTACGCAAATCAGGACTTGGAAAAACGGGACTATCGATAGAAGAAACGGAGTTCATTATGACACAAAGAAAAGTGATAATCTGTAATAGAACAGTGATGAAAGCACCAAATAGTCATGTTTCATTGGTACTTTTTTCACATACTTCAAATTCATACCTTTGCGCCCTCTTTGAAGAGACAGGAGATCCATGAAGAAAATAGATTTTCAGAACCTTATTCTGTTTGAAAACGAGGATTACCTGGTGATCAACAAGCCGCCTTACCTTTCGAGCTTAGACGATAGGCATGAGGCGCAGAACATTCTCGACCTTGCCAAGGCCCACACAGCAGATGCCCAGCTGTGTCACCGATTGGACAAGGAAACCTCGGGATGTCTGGTGATCGCCAAGCATCCAGAGGCCTACAGGCACTTGGCTATTCAGTTTGAAAACAGAAAAGTAGAGAAAGTCTATCATGCCGTGGTCGAAGGGATTAAGGAATTCAGCGAAGAGCTGGTAGATCGTAACCTTTTGGCCAACAACAAAGGAATCGCCAAAGTCAGTAAAGAGGGGAAGCCCGCACAGACTGTCTTCAATACCTTGAGGACTTATTATGCACACACACTGGTCGAATGCAAGCCCATCACAGGTCGCCTGCATCAGATTCGGGTTCACTTGGCTTACCTCAAAGCACCGATTTGTGGAGATACTTTGTATGGCGGGAATCCACTTTACCTATCAGCTTTGAAGCGACGCTTTAATCTGAAAAAGAACACGGAGGAATTACCAATCATGCAGCGTGTATCCTTGCATGCATACTCCATTCAATTTGAAGGATTGGATGGTAAGCAAATTTCTGTCATGGCACCCTATCCGAAAGATTTTCAAGTTTTGGTCCAACAGTTGGAAAAAAATGCTTGAAAAGCGGGTAATAAGGTGAACTCAGGTCTGGACTTCGAAAGAGATTATCCTAAGCGCATGAAGTAAAGCCTAGGAAAAATGCTCAAAATGAGAGACACAAAACCTAACAAGATTTCAGGTGGGTGATAAAAACTTCTATAACCACATGAAAATTAGGACTTAGGATTGCAAATAGTTTGCATAGAAAAATAAATGCTTCTATCTTTGTGTCCCTTTTTGGGGTCGATAATTATTTAAAAAGCTAAAAATTAAACAGTTACAAAGTGGATACTCTGAGCTATAAGACTATCTCAGCCAACAATTCCACCGTTGAAAAGCAATGGGTGATCGTGGATGCCCAGTCTGCTATTCTAGGAAGGTTGGCAAGTGAGGTTGCGAAAATCTTGAGAGGAAAGACGAAGCCAAGCTTCACTCCTAACGTAGATTGCGGTGACAATGTAATCGTGATCAACGCCGACAAGGTTAGATTGACAGGTGACAAGTGGAACGCCAAAGTATATGTGCGTCACACAGGTTATCCAGGTGGACAGCGAATCTCAACTCCTAAATTGTTGAAGCAGAAGTCTTCAGCAATCTTGGTTGAGAAAGCTGTAAGAGGCATGTTGCCTAAAAACAGATTGGGAAGCAAATTGTACGGCAACCTGTACGTGTATGAAGGATCTGAGCATCCACATGCAGCACAGCAGCCAAAAGCCATCACCCTTTAATCGCTAAATCATGGAAATGATCAACACAATCGGTCGAAGAAAAACATCCGTAGCCAGAATCTACATGTCTGCTGGCAATGGTACGATCACTGTAAACAACAAAGCAATTGAAGAGTACTTCCCATTTGACTTGCATCAGATCGTTGTAAAGCAGCCTTTGACCCTAGTAGGTGTAGAAGGTAACTACGACGTGAAAATCAATGTAGACGGAGGAGGTATCAAAGGTCAAGCAGAAGCTGCTAGACTAGCGATCTCTAGAGCGCTTTGTGAAATCGACGAGACTCACAGAAGCCCGTTGAAAAAAGAAGGTTTCCTTACTCGTGACCCAAGAATGGTAGAACGTAAGAAGCCAGGACGTAGAAAAGCAAGAAGAAGATTCCAGTTCTCCAAGCGTTAATCGGAACACTCTTCAATCCATAGAAAACAATTTTATTCATGTCAAAAATCGAATACAAAGACTTACTGGATGCTGGTGTTCACTTCGGACACTTGACGAGAAAGTGGGATCCAAGAATGGCTCCATATATCTTCATGGAGAAAAACGGTATCCATATTATCGACCTCAACAAAACGCTTGCTTGCCTCGAAGAAGCATCCAACGCAATCAAGCAAATTGTACGTTCCGGCAAAAAAGTAATGTTTGTCGCTACGAAAAAACAAGCCAAAGATCTAGTAGCTGCAGAAGCACAGCGTCTAAATATGCCATTCGTGACCGAAAGATGGTTGGGTGGTATGTTGACCAACTTCGCTACCATCAGAAAATCTCTTAAGAAGATGTCTTCTTTGGAGAAAATGATGAAAGAAGACTCTTACAAGAACTTGGCGAAAAAAGAGCGTCTGATGGTAAGCCGTCAGAAAGACAAAATGGAAAATGTATTGGGCGGTATCGCTGACCTAAGCAGACTTCCTGCAGCTCTTTTCGTAGTAGATATCAAAAGAGAACACATCGCGATCGCTGAAGCTCAAAAATTGGGTATTCCTGTGTTTGCTTTGGTGGATACGAACTCTAACCCTAACGAGGTAGATTTCCCAATCCCAGCAAACGATGACGCATTCAAGTCAGTATCTCTTTTGGTGAAGGCAATCGGAGCAGCTATCGAAGAAGGTCTTTCTGAGCGTAAGAAAGACAAGGACGATGCTAAACTTTCTGAAGAGGAAGAAGCAAAAAGAGCTGTAGACGCCGAAACTAACGAATAATCCACCATTAGTTTGAAAATACAAAATTGAACATCTGGCCTCGGTCGATGTTCAATTTTTGTTTTTGCCAGCCTTACGCAAATCCGATTGGCTTACAAAAACATCCCCAAGGAGGAAGCAGTATTTCTAAAATTAAGGTTTCTCCATCTCCAAATTGAATTCTAAAATCTGTTGATAAACTAACTGATCACACCATGGCAATTACTGCACAAGACGTAAACAAACTGAGACAAATGACCGGTGCCGGCATGATGGACTGCAAAAAAGCTTTGACTGAAGCAGAAGGCGACTTCGAAAAAGCAGTAGACATCCTCAGAAAGAAAGGTCAAAAAGTATCTGCTTCCAGAGCAGACCGTGAAACTAAAGAAGGCGTAGTAGTAACTCGAGTTGCTGAAAGTGGCGCAAAAGGCATTCTACTTTCTTTGACTTGCGAAACTGACTTCGTAGCTAAAAACGAAGAATTCGGTGCTTTTGCCAACACCTTGATTGACCTTGCAGTTGCTAATAACTGCACTGAAAAGGAACAAATCCTTGCGCTTCCTTTTGAAAATATCACTGTAGCTGAGAAAATCGTAGAAATGACCGGTAAAATCGGTGAGAAAATTGAAATCTCTCATTTCGAAGTTATCAATGCTGAGCAAGTTGTTACCTATATCCACTCTAATGGTAAATTGGGTGTATTGGTAGGTATGGTGAATACTTCTGGCGCTGATGTGGAAGAAGCTGGAAAAGACGTAGCAATGCAAATTGCTGCAATGAATCCAGTAGCAGTAGATAAGGATGGCGTAGATGCTTCTATGATCGAAAGAGAAATCGAAATCGGTAAGGAGCAAGCTAGAGCAGAAGGTAAGCCTGAAGAAATGTTGGAAAAAATCGCAATGGGCAAGCTTCAGAAATTCTACAAAGAAAGCACCTTGTTGAGCCAGCAGTTTGTGAAAGACAACTCCTTGTCTATCGCACAATACCTAAACAATGTAAGCAAAGGCTTGACTGTAAACGCATTCAAGAGAATCTCTATCGGATAATTTTCCGAATCTTAAACATGAAAAAACCCTCTCGGAGCGATCTGAGAGGGTTTTTCATTTATTAGACTTTTAAAATTAACGATTCATCAAGTCCTCAATCTCCTCGGCCTCAATAGGAATATTACCCATCAAGTCAAAATAACCGTCCTTTTGAACCACAATGTTATTTTCCAATCTTACCCCGAACCCTTCTTCTGGGATGTAAATTCCTGGCTCTACAGTAAAGACCATTCCTTCCTTTATCGGAAAATGCATCGTACCCACATCGTGTACGTCTAGTCCTAAGTGATGGGAGGTGCCATGCATGAAGTACTTTTTATACGCAGGCCAATTCGGATCCTGATTCTTGATGTCTGTTTGATTAATTAATCCCAATCCAACCAATTCGGATTGCATAATTAACCCCACTTCTCGGTGGTAATCTTGGATTGTTATTCCCGGTCTCAACATGGATGCGGCTTGTCTTTCAACTCGAAGAACAGCATCATAGACAGCACGCTGCCGGGGTGTAAATCTCCCACTGACCGGGATGGTTCGGGTCATATCTGCATTATAATTACCATATTCCGCAGCCACATCAAGTAGTAATAATTCCCCGTCTTTACACGCTTTATTGTTTTCAATATAATGAAGAACACAAGCAGATGGACCAGATGCAATGATTGGTTCATATGCAAATCCCTTACTCCGATTCCGTACAAATTCATGTAAAAACTCAGCCTCAATCTCATATTCAGTCACTCCAGGTTTGACAAAGTTCAAGATTCGTCTAAAGCCTTTTTCAGTGATGTCGCATGCGATTTGCATTTGACTAATTTCCTCGGGCTCCTTTACTCCTCTGAGTTCGTGCATGATTGGAGCAGCTCTCTCAAATTCATGAAGCGGGTATTTTTCCTTGCACATTTTGATAAATCGTGCATCGCGAGTTTCGACTACCACGCCAGCACGAAGGTGCTCATTGGTATTTAGATAGATTCGCTCTGAAAGATTTACGACAGAATTAAAAATAGTCTCAAAAGCAGAAAGCCACTGGATATTTACAATTCCTGAGGCCTGATACGCTTCATCTTTGGTATACTTGTGTCCTTCCCAAATCGCAATATGTTCGTTGGTTTCGCGGAGAAAAAGGACTTCTCTCCACGCTGGATTTGGACAATCAGGGGCGATCAATAAAATGGTCTCTTCCTGATCTATCCCACACAAATAGAAAAGATCGTTGTTTTGGCGAAATTTCATCGTACCATCCGCATTGGTGGGCATGATGTCATTTGCGTTGAAAACAGCAACAGATTGAGGAGCTAATTTTGCAGCCAACTTGGCTCGGTTTCGGATATAAAGTTCTTTAGGAAGAGGTTGGTATTTCATAACAAAGGATTTGAAGGTCTAAGTTAGTAAATCAGGACTTCATGAGGAATCAAATTCCCAATCATTGGGTTTCAACTTAAATTTGTATTTTCCAACAAAGGAATCGCTAAGCATGAATTTGACAATCAGAGAGCTGCCAAATGGCATCCGCATCGTTCACCAAGAGGTCACCCATACCCGACTGGTCCATTGCGGATTTATTCTGAATATCGGAAGTAGGGATGAGAGTAAAGAACAGGAAGGACTTGCGCACTTTTGGGAGCACATGGCTTTTAAAGGAACGCACAAACGGAAAAATTTCCACATTATCAATCGCTTGGAATCACTCGGAGGTGAGCTGAATGCCTATACAACCAAAGAAAAAGTCTGCTTCTATGCCTCCGTCCTGAAAGATCATTATGCAAAAGCTGCTGATTTATTATTTGACATCACTTTCAATAGCACCTTCCCCGAAAAGCAAATTGAAAAAGAGCGCCAGGTAATTTTAGAGGAAATGTCGATGTATCGAGACTCTCCGGATGACTCGATTCAAGATGAATTGGATGCGCTGATTTTCGCCAACCATGCCTTGGGCAGAAATATTCTTGGTACAGAAGAGACGGTTGCTAAGTTTTCTCAGCAAGATTTCTTTGATTTTATTTCGTCCAGGTTTGACACTTCCCAAATTATTTTCTCTGTCGTGGGAAATATCTCTCTCGACAAAGCCCTAAAGGCGATCGAACGCCCACTTTCTGAAGTTCGCACCAAACATACCCTTTATGTTCGAAGTGGATTTCATGACTACAAACCGGTTCAAAAGACCATAAAACGTGATATCACCCAATCCCTTTGTGCGATGGGTAGACCAGCCTATTCGCTTCATCATCCCAAAAGATTCAAGCTTTATCTCTTGAATAATATCTTAGGCGGTCCAAGTATGAATAGCCGACTTAATTTATCCCTAAGGGAAAAATACGGCTATGTGTATTCCATTGAGTCCAGCTATCAGCCTTTTTCGGACACCGGTTTTTTTGGGATTTTCTTTGGAACGGAAGAAAAAACCCTGAAAAAAGCACAATCCATTGTCGTTAGAGAAATGGAAAAACTCCGAACCAAAAAACTGGGAACCTTGCAACTTCACATGGCCAAAGAACAGGCCATTGGACAAATGGCAATGGCTGAAGAAAACTATGCTGGCCTGATGTTGGTCTATGGCAAAAGCCTTCTTGATCATGGGAAAATTGATCCCTTAGACCGTATCTTTGAGCAAATCCAGCAAAGTACTGCAGAGGAACTATTGGAAATTTCCCAAGAGATTTTTGACCCCAGCCAGTTGACGCAACTGACCTATATCCCTGAATAAATGGAATTTATTTCCCCAGAACTTCTAGCGTATTGCGAAGCGCATACCACAGAAGAAGACACCTTACTCAAGAAAATAACCCGAGAGACACAGGCGAAAGTCCTGATGCCACGCATGCTCTCAGGGCATTTGCAGGGAAAATTTCTGGAACTTCTGGTCAAAATGCTGAACCCCAAAGTCATTCTCGAAATAGGAACTTACACCGGATATTCTGGAATTTGCCTTGCTCGAGGACTTTCCAAATCAGGCAAGCTGATTACTTTGGATATCAATGATGAACTAGAAACGATGGTCCGCGGATTTTTTGAAGAAAGTGGACTCGCCAAGCAAATCGACTACCGGCTCGGAAATGCGAGAGACTTGATTCCTTCGCTAGATGGACCATTTGACCTCGTATTTATCGATGCAGACAAATTTTACTACGCCGAATACTTTGATTTAGTCATCGAAAAATTGAGCCCTGGCGGGATCATATTAGCCGACAATGTGCTCTGGTCAGGGAAAATTCTTACCCAACCGGGACAAAAGATAGACAAGGACACCCAAGCTTTACTTGATTTTAATCGAAAAATCCAGGAAGATCCACGAGTCGAAAATATTCTTTTACCCATTCGAGATGGCCTTTTAATGGCCAGAAAACACCACGAGAGGTAAAAAGGGAATCATTTTTGCTCAACTGCTGTAAGCAAAAAACGAAAGTATTTTCGATGACTTCCAGCAAGCCTTTATTCATTCTTTTCTACCTCATCCTTTCCATTCCAAGTATTGTTTTTGGGCAAATTCCTCAAGTACCAGCCCAGTTGGAATTTGCAGATTTGACGATAAGCATCACTCCTCAGGCGAGAAGGGAAATCCAGCTAGATGTGGACGCCCAATATCGAAACCCGTCCTACTTTAAAGTAAAGCAAGATCGGGTTAATCTCTTTATGCCCATTGTCGAGCGAGAACTTCGAGCTGTTGGGGTTCCCGAAGACTTAAAATATTTAGTAATCCAAGAAAGCGGGTTGATCGGAGATGCTGTTTCCACTTCCAATGCTGTAGGATTTTGGCAATTCAAGCAAGGAACAGCAGAGGAAGTTGGGCTAAGAGTTGATGGTCAAGTCGACGAGCGAAAAAGCATTGCCGCCTCCACGCGTGGGGCTGCCACCTATTTGAAAAAGCACAACGGGGTTTTGAATAATTGGATGACTGCTTTGGTTTCCTATCAAATGGGATTGGGCGGTGCCAAAGCGTATTTTGGAAACCAATATTCAGGGAAGAAAACCATAGAAGTAGATCGAAATACACATTGGTACTTCAAAAAATACTTGGCTCACAAAATCGCTTACGAAGGCCAAATTGGCTATTTCGCATCAAACCAGCAGCTTTCTGAAGTTCAAATCCAAGGTCCCAGCACATTTGCAGCACTTGCTAAGCGGTTTGGCGTAAGTGAAGATCATCTCAAAGAATACAATAAATGGGCGGTAAGCGGAAAAATTCCGGCAGGAAATCATACCCTCTATTTGATCAAAGATGGAAAACTCCCAGTAGAACCCACTGTTCAAAAAAGTACTGGAACTACCCCAAAAACCACTTCAACGGCTTCCACTACAAAGGCTAGCCCCAGCTATAAACAGGCTAATTCCTATCCAAGAATCTCAGGGAATACGACCAAAGCCAACGAGCCCAACCAGATCACGGTCAATGATCTCGAGGGTGTCCAAGCTGCCAAATCAGCATCCCCTGGTCGATTTGCAGAGCAAATCGGAATGAAGGAAAAGAAGTTTCGAAAATTGAATGATCTCCAAGAAGAGGAGTCGGTGGAGCCCGGAAAATATTATTACACAGAAAAGAAAAAAACATCCGCAGAAGTCGCTACTCATATCGTTCAACCGGGAGAATCCCTATGGTCAATTTCACAGAAATATGGGATTCGATTAGCCACCTTGAAGTCCAAAAATAGAATCCGAAAAGACTCGGAATTAAAACCAGGAATGGTACTTAATCTTCAAGAACCAAGAAAACGAGGAGAATCCATTCCTATAATTCAGGTAGAAGATGCCAAACCAACTCAGCAAACCCGAATAGAGACTCAAGCTCCTCCTGTTCAAGAAACCTCTACTCCAAGTCAAAGGATTGAGAAAGAACAAGAAGTAGAAAAGCCATCCTCAACTCCTAGATATCATACAGTAAGTCAGGGTGAAACCCTATTTTCAATTTCCAGAAAATACAGTGTTACCGTAGACCAACTTAAGTCTTGGAATAAGATTGGCAGCAACAATCTCATCTCAATCGGCCAAAAATTGATCATTTTAAATCCCTAGTCTATCCAATTCTAAGCTCAATGCATCGAATCATTCTTCTGATAGGGGTTTTCCTAATCGGTTTTTTTCAAAATTCACAAGCACAAGACTTAAAGATCATTCCGGATACGGTGTTGATCAATGGAGATACGCTGCTTATGCTTGGAGATTCCATTTTAATCAAGGAACCTAAGAAAGAAATCTTCTGGAAAACAGGGGGAAACTACAACCTCAACATTCAACAGGTTACGTTGAGTAATTGGGCAGCTGGGGGTGCAAGTACCTTTGCCCTCAATACCGGGATTTCGCTTTTCGCCAATTATAAGAAAGAATCAAAAGTCTGGGATACTCAATTAAATGTCAATTTGGGTTTTAACCGACAAGGGGAACGGGATTTTAAGACCCGAAAAACCAATGACAACTTTGTATTTATCAGTAACTACGGGCGGCAATTGTCTGAGAAATTATACCTAACAACTCAAATTGACGCGAGAACACAACTACTCTCAGGCTATAAATACACTCGCCCGGCAGGAAGTGAAAGTGAAATCCGAACCAAAATTTCTGACCTGCTATCGCCGGGTTATATTCAATCCTCAACGGGTCTCAACTATCGAAAAACATACGAAAACAAAAGTAAGCTTTCGATAATTGGCTCTCCATTTACTGGGCGATTTACAATTGTAATGGACGATTCTTTGAGTCGGGCAGGTGCTTTTGGGGTGATACCAGGAGAAAATGTGCGTGCCGAAGCCGGGGTATCTCTAGCTGCTGGAGTCACCGATTTTGTCTTGATGGAAAATGTCACTTGGAAGGCAGACCTCAATCTTTTCTCCAATTATGAACGCTTGGGAAATATGGTGGTTAACTTTAACTCTGCCATCCGAATGAAAGTAAACAAATACATTTCTACCAGAATTGAGACCATTTTGATTTACGACGAAAAAGTCTTGATCACCCAAAATGATGGTAGTCGAAAACAAGCCGTCCAACTCCAAAATCTAATCAATTTTGGGATTTCGCTTGACCTCTAAAAATCAACCTCCAGCCCAAATTTTCGCTGAAATTCAGCCAATGCTGGGTGTTTTTCCTTCAGGTAACGTAGCTTATCTGTATTGGTATAAAGCTTAGGCCGATCATCCGCCACTTCCTCAGCCTGCTCCACCTGAATGGAAACTTGGGTAGCCCCACTCAATTGTCGAATCATACGCAGGAGCTCAGGTCTCATTTTCTCAGCAATTTCCTCTTGAACGTGCCCCACTACCTGAAGAACAATTTTTCCTTCTGGATAAACTTGGATTTTTTGATCCAAAATCGCCAACTCAAGATTCTTATTTTGCGATCTAAAATGCTCCTGAATTTGAAATAGATTCTGATCCAACATCTCTTGAGACAAGATTTTGATGACCTCAGGAGCTGAAGTTGAAACTTGTGATTGTTCTTCTTCTAGTTGGGGCGCTTTGACCTCCACTTGCTGCTCAATTCGCTTTTTAATCTCATTAGGGCGAGTAGGAATCGTAATCGTAGACCTGACGGGAGATTTCTTTGCCGTACTCTGATCAGCTAATTTGGGGGGAGTTGGAGCTGGGGTAGTTGGATTGGAATCCTCAATCAGGCTTTTTTTTTTGCCTCCTCGGCCAAGACGGCCAATCGAAACGCTTGAGGAAGTTTAGCCATTTTCATCAAAGCCAACTCAACATGAAGTCGCTGATTTTTGCTGGTCTTATAGTGGATATCGCACTGATTAGCCAGATTTAAGGCAGACAACAAGAAAGAAACGGAGGCTTTGGAGGTTTGCTCCAAATACCGATCTCTCGCCGATTCTGATACTTGTAATAGATCTACTGTTGCCTCATCCTTGACGACCAACAAGTCACGGAAATGCTCGCTGAGTCCAACGATAAAATTATGCCCATCGAATCCTTTTTTCAGAATTTCATCAAAAAGAAGTAGGGTGGATGAAATGTTTTCAGCCAATAAGGCATCTACCACTTTGAAGTAATAATCATAGTCCAATATATTCAGATTGGAAATCGTCTCCTGATAGGTGACTTTTTTTCCAGCTGAATAGGTGACGATCAAATCGAAAATTGAAAGTGCATCCCGAAGTGCCCCGTCTGCTTTGGTAGCAATCAATCGAAGCGCTTCTTCCTCGTAATCTACCTTTTCCTTCTCGGCGATGTACTTTAGGTGATCCGAGATGTGTTTGATTTGAATTCGATTAAAATCAAATATTTGGCAACGAGAAAGGATAGTAGGGATGATTTTATGCTTTTCGGTCGTAGCCAAAATAAAAATCGCATACTTAGGCGGTTCCTCCAGGGTCTTCAAAAACGCATTGAAGGCCGCTGTAGATAGCATGTGAACTTCGTCTATGATGTAGACTTTGTATTGACCTTTTTGCGGAGCATATCGAACTTGATCCACCAAATTACGGATATCATCTACCGAGTTGTTGGAAGCTGCATCAAGTTCATAAACGTTGAAGGAAGAATTATTCTGAAAAGCCTGGCAAGAATCACAAGTACCACAAGCTTCAAAATCTTTGGTAACCTGCTCACAATTGACTGTCTTAGCCAAAATACGAGCACAGGTAGTCTTTCCAACTCCCCTTGGACCACAAAAAAGAAAGGCTTGGGCTAGGTGATTATTTTTGATGGCATTTTGTAAAGTAGTGGTGATATGCTGCTGCCCCACCACACTTTTAAAATCTGCCGGTCTGTATTTCCTTGCCGAAACGACGAAATTTTCCATCGCTGCAAGATATAAAAAAGTGGATATTCAGGAAGGATGAAATTGGGGATTGAGTAAAGATTTTGGCTAAAAGACTGATTATTAAAGTCGGAAAGTTACGAGGCCGGGGGGGAAGGAAGATGGGAAGCATAGGAGGGATAGGAAAAAGCCTATAAGAAAGTGATGGGAAACTTTGATAGAAAAGCCTCCACGCTAGTCTACCTGTCGTAAATCAAAATTCTGAAATCGAAAATGAACGAATTTTCCCATACTTTTGTCTTCCCAGCATAATGGGGCTGACCGGTTTTGACAGTAGGTGTAGGGATCGGGCTCGCATGCAGGCTGGAGTATGTACGGCCTTGAAAGATTCATACGAACGATAAATGGCGAAACTTCTTACGCCATGGCTGCCTAATCTCTCCTCACTAGGACAGATCGCTTAAAGGGTTGAGTTGCGAGAGTGATTCCCCGGCCACATCTCCCCACCCTCCGTCTGATCGGGGTGGATCCGAGGTGTCGACTTGATCAGACTGCTGCTTGTGATGCGATTAAGCAAGCTTAAGACCAATCGATAAGCCAAATTCAGGTGTGTCACCCAGCATAATTTGGTCGAAAATCCAATCGGTGACTAAGCATGTAGACGGTACGGTGTCTCCTTATCTGGACGTGGGTTCGAATCCCACCAGCTCCACAAAAAAGCCTTCCCTGAGTCAGAGAAGGCTTTTTTTATTCCATTTCAGTGAAAAATTATCCTGTAAAATACGCTTCCAATTCTGATAGCATTTCTGATTTATCTCGAAGGTCTCGAATTACTTTTCCTTTTTCGACCAAGACAATACGATCACAAATTTCAGTCACATGGTTCAAATCATGACTGGAAATCAAGAACGTGACCTTGGATTCCTCCGTAAGCTTTTGAACCAGTTTCTTTAATCTGATTTGCGAACTCGGATCTAAATTTTCAAAGGGCTCATCCAACAATACAAACTCCGGATTACCCATCAGAGCAGCAGCAATTCCCACCTTCTTTAAATTTCCCTTGGAAAGGTCTCGGATGTATTTCTTTTTACCAATTACTTCCTCATTAAAGAGCTCGGTGAATTTTTCCAAGTGATGGCTCAAATCATCGGGAGACATCCCATAAATTTTCCGTAAAGTCTCGAAATATTCATCTGGAGTCAAATACGCCAAGAGCATATGTTCATCCAGATAGGCCCCTACTTTAGATTTCCAATCTTCTGATCGCGTGACGTCCTCGCCATTGATTTTTACAGTTCCTGTAGTGGCACGAACTAAATCCAAGATAATTCGAAAGAGCGTCGTCTTTCCTGCCCCATTATTCCCCACCAGTCCGAAACATTCGCCTTTGGCGATTTCCAAGGAAGGCACATCCAAGACAACAGCGTCTTTGTATTGTTTTTTGAGTTGAGATATCTGTATCATAGTTCTTGACGGAATGAAGATGAAATTTCGTAGCGGTTAGAGAGTACTCGATTGATATTGATCTGGGAAAGAGGACGAAAAGCCAGCAAGCCAATGAGACCGGCAGCACCTAAAGCAATTAACCCGGCAGTATCACTGATCAATAAAGAAAATGGGAGGTAAACCAAATAGGGAGCAACTAATAGCGGAATGATAATCAGAAACTGAGCCGCTCCTACTCCTTCGTAATTAAACATGGCTCCTTTGTTAAGGTCCATGGGCTTTGGCTTCCACAGCGCCAAATAAATAATCACATGAATCATGATTCCCACATTAAAGAAAAACGTGGCCAAATGAATCATCAAAATATGAACTCCGAAATACACATAAGGAACCGAGGCTAGAAAACACACCATCGATACTCCCATAAACAACAGGTATTTCCCACGAACCAAAGATTCGACACCACCCTTTCGGGAAATGAAAAAATCAAAGTTTCCTGAATTCCAACTTAAGAATTGCTGCCCGTATTGAATGGTAAAAATTCCGGTGATAAAGATCCCAACGAAGATAAAAATGGCACTCAAGCCTGTCTCACTTTGATAAATAGGATTGGTATAGAAAACCAAGCCATACAGTAAAAAGAAGGCAGAAAGCATCAGATAAGTACGACTCTTTTTGTGTCTGATGATCAGTTTCCATTCGAGATTGGCCAGCTCTCCCGCGAGACCAAATCGGGATAGAAATCCAAAGCTTTGATTGACAAACCGAACATCTTCCTCCTCCGAAAGGTCTTCCAGATAGGCGTTAGCTTTGTAATAGGAATTCGCTAAAAGGTACCCTCCTACGGCAGCAATTAGTACGATTCCAAAAGGCAACACACTTTTTAGCGCCATATTGAAAAATGGTGCAGCAAATTCTCCCAAATTAAACCAGCCTAGGTAGTTGCTTCCACCACCCAAAATCAAAAGTCCTCCGACCACCAAGAGACCATAAAAACTATCCTCAAATCGTTGCTTGAACCAAAGCATCAGCCAGTGAAGACTCCAACTGAAAAGCAAAATCGTTCCTACCCAAGTAATTGCCCCAATGCTACCGTATTGTTCTCCAACCACTTGAACCCCAAATGGAAGAAAGAGCAATAAGGCAATCAGATTCATCGGGGACAGAAAAGATCGTAGTAAAAGAACATGAATGATCTTGGCTTTGCCGATAGGCAGATGGAGCAAACTCTCCAAATCTGCCACAGGTAGTTTTTGAATAAAATACCGATAGACAAATTCAAAAAGGAAAAAGTAAATAATTGCTGAGTTGAGGTAGGTAATGGCATCCTTACCTTCTGCCAATTCTTCGATGATTCTTCCCAAAAACAGCCCCGCAAGAAAGACATACGTCAAGAGAAGCAAGGCAATGAAAACCAGAAAGATGGCTACCAGCAAACTTTTTGCAAAGCTAGTGGAGCGAATACTTTTGAGAAACTGAAGCCGAATGAGCGTAAAAAACATAGTCATGATTTTGGTGTGCTACCGCAAAATACGGGAAAGCAACCAAATCATAATTTTTTGAAAATCCACATTTCTTCAGGCCGAGTGAAGAATATGATACAGGAAAAAGAATTTGTGATTTTTGAGCGCAGCGACAAATAACTTGGGTAAGCCACTTTAGCCTTTATAAATTGAAAATCTCAATGATTTTTTCAAAACCAACCGGTTTCTTTAAATATCCTTTGACCAATGAATATTCCTTTGACTTGGACTCGTCTACTTTATCAATCGAACTCGTGATGATATAAACTACTCCATTCCAATCTTGAGTATGCTTTGAAAATTCATCCAGAAAGTCCCAAGCATCCCAAATCGGCATATTGATATCCAAAAGAATAAAGTCCGGAAAATCTCCATGGCTCGCCTTCCGATCCATTAGTCCTTCAAAAGCTTGCTTTCCATTTCTGAAAGTCAAAATCTCTTTAAAAAGAGTGGTAAACTCAATCATTTTTTGAGTGAGCATCAAATAGTTGGGATCGTCCTCGATGATACAAATGGTCTTGTTACGATTCATTGGTTTTGAGATAAACTTTAAATGTCGAGCCGACACCTTCTTTACTTTCTACTTCTATTTTCCCTCCAAGTGCTTCCACTTGGTTTTTGGTGATAAACAATCCAATCCCACGGGAGTCAGGATGATCGTGGAAGGTCTTATACATTCCAAACATTTTCCTTCCTTGACGCTTCAAATCAATTCCAAGTCCATTATCGGCAACGGATAGAATCGTCCACTCAGGCGAAATATCGAAAGAAATCTTGACGAATCTTTCCTTTTTAGGATCCGAATATTTGATGGCATTGGTCAGCAAGTTTAATACAATACTTTCCAAATAGGTTAAATTCCCTTGAACCCAAATTTTAGGCTGATTTGCGTCAATTCTAATCTGGACTTGGGATGTTCTAGCTAATGCGGAAACATTTAGAATGGAAGAATTTACGATTTCCACCAAATTGAGCTTATCCAAATCCGCAGATTCATTGGTCTGAATATCGGCAACCTCAGATAGATTTTGGATAGATTCCATCAAGTTGTCAATCACATTCTTAAAGTTCTGGAAAAACGGATTGGTAGCAAATTGCTTGTCTTCCACTTCCAAGAATGAAATCATTCCACTCAAGTTGGCCGCATGGGACCGTAGATTATGGGAAACGATATGAGCAAAGTTCTTCAGACGGTCGTTTTGGTTTTGAGTTAGGCTTAAAAGTTGCCGCTGATCATTCTCAAGTTTTTTCTGCTCGGTGATATCCAAGTGGATTCCAATAGAGCCTACTAGTTCGCCTGCATCATTGTAATTAGGTCCTCCACTGATCAGCCACCAACGTCTATTCCCTGCCTTATCAAGTACTTCTACCTCATAAACATCTGATTGACCTACCTTTCTGAGAATATTTTTTTGGAGAACGACCTTTTTCCCATTCTCATCAGACAGAAACAAATCAACCCCCTTATTTCCTCTTAATTCCTCTACGGAGTAGCCGGACATTTGGCAGAAACTCGCATTTGCATTCAAAATGACATCTTCTGAATCCACTTCTAAAAACCCGAGATTCATATTCGCAATGATATTTCGGTATTTCTCTTCTTGAATTTGCAATTGCTTTTGGACCCGCTGCTTTTGCTTCACATTGACAATCATCTGTCCAAACAAGGTCAAAAGCTTAATTTCCTCATCCGCATATTTTCGTTTACCACGAACACTATCAAACCCTACGAAACCTTGAAGTACTTGACCCTCAAAAATCGGAATGGTTATCAAACTCTGAATCCCTTGTGGTTCTAGGATCGATCTTAAATTAGAATCCCCTTCTGCCGCAATCGGCAAGTTGTTGACATCTTCAACTAGGAAAGGGAGTTTTTTTTGATGTTGCTCCACCCAATCCGGGAAAATTTCGATTGGAAGCTGTTGGAGGTTATCCAACTCTGGTTCAATTCCTGTGGCACACCACTCGTAGGTATTCGAAGTGGTTCCCTCTTTAAAGTCATAATCGAAAATGTAGGCTCGATCTGCATCCACAAATCTTCCCATCTTTTCCAAAGAACTGGAAATAACAGACTCAATCTCATCAATGTTGATATTGATATACGTTGAAGAAATATCAATTAGAATATTCTGGAGAGCGACCTGCTGTTGGATCAAGGTCTCATTTTCCTTCAGCTCGGTGATATCAACCTCCACGGCCATGTAACCAACAATTTCACCAGAGTCCTCCCGCATAGGGACAATATTCAACTGAAGCCAGTATTCATTGCCGTCCTTTCCTCGATTCAAAATTTCAGCAGTGACATCCTTACCTTTAAGAACTCTTTCTTTGATTAGAGACGCTATCTTACGATCAGTTTTTTCAAATTGAAACATCCTTGGAGTTCGGCCTTGTATCTCCTCCAAAGAATATCCAGACATACGCAAGAAGCCTTCATTAGCCCAGGTGATTTTTAGCTCAGGATCTGTGATCACCACCCCATTGGAGGTTCTTTTCGCTACAAGGGAAAGCTTTTCAATTTCTTTTTCAATGGCTTTTCGATCTGAGATATCCTGAATCGTTCCTCGGATGACCCGAATTTCTCCATCTGGAGATACTACTGGAGCTCCGGTTATACTGATCCATTTTTCTTCCCGAGTCACATAATGCTGAATTTTCATATCCTTATTAAAGGACTTCTTGAAAATTCGACATTTATAAAAAGCATCGATTAGCTCGTTATTATTTTGCTCGTTGAGGAGCAGTTTCCAGGAATTGATCTTTCGGTCAAAATTGGATGGAATTCCAAAAATTTCATCAATGATGGCCGAGTTGTACCATTCTCCAGAACTTAGATTGACCTCGTAATTCCCCAAATTGGCAACTCGCTGCGCTTCAATCAAACGATCCTTAGTTTGTTCCAAGGCATCCGTTCGAATTAAAATCTGTTCCTCCAATTGAAGGTTGAATTTTTCGTTTTGGATTTTGGCTGTCTTGAGATATTCCTTCAAGAGGATGAGGGAAGTATTCAAATCTGAGATCTCGTTGACATTGGAAATTTTGTCAATTTCAATCTCATAATCCCCGGTTTGAAGCCGGTTGGAAACTTCTGTCAAATAAGAAATGGGTGATGCAATCCGCTCTGCAATCCCATAAAAAAGTCCCAAAGACATAATCATCAAAATCCCCAAAAACACATAGATGGGATAGTTGATTTGAAAAATCGATTTTTCAATGACTTCGTTAGATACTGCCAGGATCACATACCCCTGAAGAACCTCAGAGTTTAGAGCTTGCTTTTTAATCAGGTATTTGTTCAAATCAGGATCCAAAATCTGAAGTTGATCATAGCTTTCAGGCTTACTGGCAAAAACGGCTTCTTGACCTGAAGAATCAATCTCGATGATCGCAACAAATTCGATTTCAGAATTGTCATCCGATAAACTAACAACCTCTGCTAAGCCTTCAAAATCATTGTTTCTCAGCGCCAAGTTGACCCCTAATGCAGTCGTATGGGCAAGTTGATCTAGCTCAGTTTCAAAGTTTTTTCGAAAAAGAGATCCCTGCCTGTTGGGGTATAAAATCAACAGCGATACCAGCAAGATGGTAATCGAAAAGGCAAAAGGAAACCAAATTCGAAAGGAAAGACCTTGAAAAAAGCTTTTCATCGTTTAGGACATCATTTGACTGTTAATTTAAGATTACTCGGAATTTGCACACTTCCCTGAGGAACTGCAGCAATTGCTCCCGGGTTATTCTTGACATAATTCAATATTTCCTCTCCAGTTTGAAGAAATACCGGAGGACTTGCTCGCCCTTGAAACACCAAGGCAAGCCAAAATTTTTGCATGGCACTCACGCTAGTTCCATATAGATTGGACGCGACACTCGGCGCCAACTCGGAGTTATTGGCCGGCAATACGATAATCACCTTTTCCTTACTTTCCCAAAGTGACCTTCCATTTTTAAAGACCTGAATTACTTGAGCTGGTGTCAAAGAATTCACCCCTTTTACGTTGATCAGGAAATCGACCTGATCCAAATTTGTCTTCTGTGCATAGCCCACCTGGACTATGAAAAGACCGAATATGATTAGCTTCCAGATTTTCATCCCCTCAACCCATTAAAATCCATAAGCTAATTGTACCCTGAGAAACGGCCCCCCATAAGAAGTCGCATGATCATGAAAAGCATGTTCATACTCCCAAGATTTTTCGAGCTGAACTTTCATGTTCAACAGGTAATTGAATGAATATCGATACCCTACCGCAACCTTTAATCTGTGAATCGGATAGACATGTATATCATTGTCAGCTACATTTACATAATCACCCAAAATGTAGGGCGTACTTTTTTCGGTCACGTTGAGTCCTGCATACACAAACTGGAAGAAGTTTTTTGCTGTACCAGTGGAATCTGTCGTCGAATTATTGAAACCCGTCTCGCTCAGGAGCTCAAACTTTTCTCCAAACTGCGCAAATGAAAAACTGGTCATCCGGAATTTGACAGGTCCTTGATAGCGTTGGTCAATTGGTACCGGAATGGAAGTATTGTGTCCACTATGCACCCCCGGTGTATTTTCATGCAAATCATCCCAATAATAGGATGCCCCAATTCTCATCCCTTCACGTGGTTTGATATGTACCGAAGCAGTGACAGAAGGGACAACAGAGTCATGGTAGACATCGGTTGAACTAATCCCGTTGCCTAGCATGAAATCATAGCCAAAATTTAATTTTCCCAAATTTTGGCCTTGAAACTGAAGTCCAAGCGTATGAATAGGAACAAAATAAGAAAACGCGAGAGGCCGATCAATTACCGGAAAAAACACCCTGCCGTGATGATAGGAATCATTCCAATAATTGACAGGAGTATGCACTTTACCAACAATAATCGAGTGATTGTTGACATAATTAAATTTCAATAGAGATCGCTCAATACTTGGCAAATAGGTGGTTGCGGATTTGGAATTGAATCGGATCACATATTCTCCGATAAAGGTGATTTTGTCTGAAAGCGAAGAATTCACAAAAAAATCATGCTCTCCAATGGAAAAAGACGCATGTCTACCATCCTCGTCTCGGTCCCAATAAAACTCCAAATGACCAAAACCATTAAACTGAGTTTGCTTATTCTGCGCAACTAGTTTAGATGATAATGACAACATCACCACGAATCCAAATAAAATATTTTTAGATACTGTCCCCACTTTTTCTAGCATATCCTGATCTACCTTACTTATCCTAAATATTTACATTTCTCACTTTATTATTTTATATTTTATAATTCAAATAAAAAATGTGAGATATTTTATATTATTTCTGCTTTTTGTATCAATTTGATTTCTAGGAAAAATCAAATAACCGACTAAATTAAATACAAATATTGAATTCAACTAGCCCTAAAATTAATTTCTATAATTCGAATAAAAACACAGAATTTTATTCCGTGTTCACTCAGCTCATTTCTAAAAACAAATAAAATTTAAGTTTTTTCGAAACCAGGATAAGAATCCCCTGTCATTAAAATGAAACTTACTCGATATTAATTGTAACTTACAGGGTTAAAAAAGAAGGAATAGACATGTCGGAAGACTCCATTCATAAGCACATTTTGGCAGAATTACCAGTCTGTATCCTCACCTTGGATAAGGACTTCCTTGTAACCTATAGTAACCCCTCCTCCCGAAGTGTCTTAGGAATTGAATCAGGGGAAGCCATAGGAAAACTATTTTTTGACTTGATCCCAGAATTCGAAAAAATTAAGATTGAGTTTCTCTATCGAAACCTCAGCTTTGTCTTAGCAAAACATACAAATTTCCATTATAGCGCGGACTTTAATTACAAAATCAATCATACGATCTTCACCAATGAACAGGGGATTTCGGTGATTCTTGAAAAGGAACGATACAAATACACTCCAAGCAAAGACGAATCAGAAAACAAATTCAAACACCTCTTGGACGGATTGCCAGGTGGAATTTTGGTAGTGGATCGGCAATACCTCAAAGCGGCATTCTCAAATCGAGTCTTTCAGCAGTGGCTTGGTGTAGCCGAAGAGGAAATTCTTCGTATGACCATTTCAGAGTTATTTGAAAAACAGGACAGGGATTTACTTTCTAAAGAACTTTCCAAGATCGCAGCAGTACAGCGAAGAAAAATAGGTCCACTTAATCTATTGGCTGAAGACTCCACCAAAATCCCTGTGGAAATTACCATGGTGGAAACTGAATGGAATCACCGACCCTGCCATTGTCTTTTCTTAACAGATTATCGTAACCAAGCTGAATCCGATCGTATTCAAGCTGAATACCAGAAATACGAGCAAATCTTCAACGAACTCGCGATCAACTTTATCAATATCCCAACAGACCAATTAATGGATTCCATCGAGGAGGCCTTGGGTATTGCAGGACGATTAAGCAATTCTGACCGTGCCTACACCTTAATCCTTGAAAAGGAATCAAATAATCTTCTACTTCAATTCACTTGGGTGGAAGAAGGTATTCCATCCTTTAAGGAGGAAATAAAATTTATTCCTCTTGACCTTCTTCGGCCTATTCAGGATGAATTACTAAAAAACAAATTCATCAGTCTTACTCACACTAAAGAGTTCCCCGACAACCATCCATTCAAAAATTTACTGACTTTATTCAAAATCCAAGACATGGTGATGGTGCCTATCATGGACAACCAAAACCTTCTTGGAATAACAGGATTCGCCAAAGTCAGTAAAGATATTCCCTACACCGAATCTGAATTAATACCGATTCAGATCGTTTCGGAAATCATTTCGAATACACTCGTCAAAAAAGCAACAGAAACGCTGCTCAAAGAAAGTGAAGAAGAAAATCGGAAAGTATTTCAGAATCTTTCCACCGGGATCATTTACCAAGATCGAACTGGCAAAATCATCAAAGCAAACCCTTCATCCTTACACCTACTGGGATTGAGCTTTGAAGAAATTCAACATGGAGTAATCCAAAATCCATCTTGGCAGGCATTTTCGGTTAATGGAGAAAAAATCAATTCCTTACAACAAGTTTCACAGCGATGTTTTGATACGGGATTACCCATTGTAAAGGAGATTATCACCATTACTAGACCTTATAGCACAAGACCTATTTGGTTGAGCGTGGACGCTATCCCTGAATTTCTACCTGACCAGGTTCAGGCGCATCGGGTCTTTATTTCCCTCAATGACATCACAGAACGCATCGAAGCGGAGTCCAATTTGGAGAAAAATATCAAGCTGTTGGAGGCCATTGTAGAGAATAGTCACTCGGCGATTTTTGTCAAGGACACGGATTCGAGATACATCATGGTCAATCGCCGCTGGGAAATTGTCACTGGATTTTCGAGAGAGGAAGTTATCGGAAGAAAACTCGAGGAATATCTTGATCCAAAACTTGCAGAAAAATATACCCGGAATGATGAGGATATTCTTATCCATGGAAAGACCACTTTTACAGAAGAATCCTTAGAACAGGCAGAAACTAACGGCATTAAGAGTCAAATCCAGTATTTCCTTTCCATCAAATTCCCATATCGAAATGGAAAAGGCGAAATAATTGGAATGTGTGGAATTGCTACTGATATCACGGCTGTCAAGGAGGCTTCTTTGATGGTTGAGGAGCGAGAAGCTAATCTTAATGGCATTCTAGAAAGTGTGAGTGAGAACATTTGGTCAGTAGACAAAGACCTCAATATCCTTTTCACCAATCAACTTTTCTTCAATGAGTTTTTCAGAAGTTATGGAGTCGAACTGCTAAAAGGTCAAAATATTCTTACCTCAATTCCAGTTCCTTCGGAGCGAAAAAAATGGGAAAAGAGATACCATGAGGTGATGGCCTCTCGTAAAACCCTACAATTTAATGATGTAATCCCTACGCCTCAAAAAACATACTACCTAGAGGTAGTCATGTATCCAATTGTCATCAATGACCAATTAGAAGGAATTTCAGTTTTTAGCAAGGATATCACTGAGAAAATCGCTTTGGAAGAATCCTCTGCCTTATATTCGAGTTTGTTTGAAAGTGCAACTAACGAAATCTATTTAATCTCTACCGATACCAAAACAATTCAAAAAGCCAATAAAGCGGCTCTTCTAAATACAGGGTATTCTTGGGAAGAAATCCAGAACTTCTCAATTGATCACTTAATCAATACTGAGGATCAACAAAATATTTCAACTGCGCTGAATAAAGTAATAGAGGAGAAAAATGCCACTGAGTTTATTGAATTTAATATTCTTCGCAAAGACCGTACGACCTATGCGGCAGAGGCATTGATCCAGCACTTTCACTACGAGGGAAAGGACTTTATTTCTGCATTCGTGACCGATATTTCAGAACGGAAGAAAACCCAGCTCGCACTACGGGAAAGCGAACTTCGATTCTCTCAGATTTTCAAGGAAAATGTGACTCCGATGCTCCTGATAGATCCCCATACAGGCAACGTAGAGGATGCAAACCCATCCGCATCTACCTACTATGGGTATGATATAGATACTTTCAAGACCAAAAATCTCCTCGACGTTAATTACACTTTCGTTCAAAGCCCTGAGGAGATGATGGAAGCTACCAAGCAGGTAATAGGAACAGGAAAAGGCAAATTCCTATTTAATCATAAGCTCAAGTCCGGCGAAATTCGAAGCGTGGAAGTCTTCTGCAGTAAAATCACCATCAATAACAAAGAGCTTGTCCATGAGATCATTCAGGACGTAACCGACCGAACCAATTATTTCAATGCCCTTGTAAAACAAAACGAGGCTTTGAAGGAAATTGCATGGATTCAATCGCATATCGTTCGGGCGCCTCTGGCGAAAATCATGGGACTGGTTCAACTCCTTCAGGAAGAAAAAGAAGGGGATGACTATTCCTTCGAGTTTATTTTACAGGCGATTTTAAATGCCTCCAAAGAATTGGACAAAGTGATTTTGGATATCAGTGAGAAATCCAACGATGCTAAGCACCTTTTCGAATAAGCCCTAGATCCCATTACCCTAAAGTCCAAAGTACGATTAACAAGCAGTTTTCTATGATTGAGTCAAAAACAGAGGTGAAAGAAGGTGTAGATTTTTTTGAGCTAGTCAATGAAAGGCGGTCTGTACGGATTTTTGACCCGTCAATTGCAATCCCCGAAGAGGTGATGGTGGAATGCCTTGAGGCAGCAATCCTTTCTCCAAATAGTTCCAATCTTCAACTCTACAATTTCATTCGGGTACCGAGTAGCTCATCCTTTAAAGACAAACTCGCCGATCTCTGCATGGGGCAAAAAGCCGCAAAAACAGCCCAAGAACTGGTAGTTGTCGTAGCTCGCCGAGACCTCTGGAAATCCCGTGCGAAAGCAAATTACGATTACATCAAAGCTTCTTATGCCGGCAAACCCGATAAAAAATTAAATCAAGCATTGGGCTATTACGGGAATTTAATTCCAAAACTTTACCGGAAATTCCCTGGCTGGTCGCAGATCAAGCAGCTAATTGCATGGTGGATTGGGAACCGAAGACCAATGGTCCGTGAAGTCAGCGAAACTGATGTGCGGATTTCTGTTCACAAAAGCGCTTCCTTGGCGAGTATGACTTTTATGCTCGCTCTAAAATCTTGTGGATTTGACACATGCCCGATGGAAGGGTTTGATTCGAAGCGGGTCAAAAAACTGCTGGACCTCCCGAAAGAAGCTGAAATCTGTATGGTCATCGGTTGCGGTAAAGGAACCACGGAGGGGATTTATGGAAAAAGATTCCGAGTTCCCTCGGACCAACTTTACAAAACGGTGTAAGACTTTTCTGTAAACGCTAAACCTTCCAATCATCGTTTACCTCAAGCCAATAGCCATCTGGATCGGTAAAGAAAATCTGCCTGATGCCATCAGGTCTCACATGGATTTCGCCTTTTTTTCCAGCCCAATTTTCAAAACTAAACCCTGCAAACTGCAGCTTTTTGATAAATAGATTCAAATCCGTGACCGTAAAGCAAAGGTGATTGGTCTTTGATTTTTCAGCTGGAGGCGCCAAATCCAATTCCTCAATCAAATGTATAGAAACGCCTCCTCCAACCTCAAACCAGGCATGAAGTCCATCTTTGAAAGGTTCCTCGAGTTGCGTAAATCCCAACACCTCACCATAAAATTTTACGGATCGATTTAAGTCCTTAACGTGTATCGCAAGATGATTTTGCTTGATGAGTAATTGAGATTGCATTGGAGGTAAATTTTCTTGATGATAAATAATCGGTGGGTTTGGAAGCCAATCAACCCATCAAGGAAACTAAAAAGCCAATCCCTTAAGATTGGCTTTTTGTTAGAAGTTTAATGAAGATCAGTTTTGAGCAATCGCTTTTAGATTTGATGCTGAAGCGATTCGGTCAGCTTCGTCAAACAAATTCAAAGCCTGCTGATAGACCTCGTTGATGTCGTTGATCACTTTGTAGAAAGCATTGTCATCATAAATCTGTCTGCCTAAATGGGCTTTCACTAGGATTCTCAGATATTCCTTGGACTTATTGAAATCCTTGGCATCAAATTCCACTTTGTTTTTTTTGCCGTATTCCACCAAGTCCATCAACATGGCATCGCTGACCCGATAGCTATCATAGTATTGCTGCAAAGTCATCCCAGTGAAACTTCCCTTGTTTTTATTGACAAAATCCAAGATAAATTCTCGAGATGAGTCGGAGTTAAATAAACGAGAAACATAAGCCGAATTCATGGTCGTGTCCAATGGAACAAAATAGTCCGGCATAATTCCTCCACCACCATATACGGTTCTTCCTTTCTTAGTCTCGTACTTCAAACTGTCATTGAACTTGATGCTATCAGCAGAGAAAAATTCTCCATGCTCGTAGCGATTCACCCAATCACGCTCATAGGCTTCATAATTTTCATCGTATGGCTTTTGGATGGATCGCCCAGAAGGAGTGAAATATCGAGCTATGGTCAACCGCAATTCTGCACCGTCAGACAAATCAATTGGCATTTGAACCAATCCTTTTCCAAAGGAGCGACGACCCACAATTAAGCCTCGATCATTATCCTGAATAGCTCCTGCCAAAATTTCAGAAGCAGAAGCAGAACCTTCATTAATCAAGACAATCACTGAGCCTTCCTCAAACATCCCTGGACGGAAAGCAAAGGCTTTTTGGCTGTATTGACTTACTTTTCCTTCTTGAGACACGATCAAATCCCGGTCTCCCAAAAGTTCGTCGGCCATATTAATTGCCGCTCCCATATAGCCACCCGGATTACCTTGAAGATCGATGATCAGCTTCTTCATTCCTTCGGACTTCAATTGGTTTACGGAATTCTTGAATTCCTCATAGGTGGTCGCTGCAAATCGCGTCACTTTGATATAACCAATTTCATTGGTAACCATGTAAGACGCATTGATGCTATACTGTGGGATTTTATCTCTGGTGATTTCGTAACTGATCAAGTCAGGATTATTCTTTCGCTTGATATCCACCATCACTTTAGAACCTCTCGGTCCACGGAGATAATCAAAGACATCACGATTGGTAATGCCAATTCCTGCCACTGTTTTTCCATCTACCCGAATGATCTGATCCCCTGACTGAATGCCCAATGCTTCAGAAGGTCCTCCGGTCAATGGCGCTACGACATAAATCGTGTCACGAATAATTCCAAATTCCACTCCGATCCCATCAAACTCCCCTTCCAGTTGAGACTGAGCAAGAGAAGCATCGCGGGCTGGGATATAGCTAGAATGAGGATCCAAATGCTCCAACATTTTATTGATCCCATATTCCACCAATTCATTGGTGTTTACACTATCCACGTAGTCGCGGTTGATATAGGTCATGATTTCTTGAAGCTTATATAAAGCGGCTCGAAGATCATTTTGATTCCCTTTTGGCTCGGCAAATGTGGCCCCGATCCAGATCCCAGCAGAAATTGACAACGCAAGAAGGATTGGAAGGCGGATTTGTGACTTTGTATTTTTGGTTTGACTCACAGCATTCAGAATTATGGACTTTGAATTAACTCAAACTAGTACAATTTGCTTCTAAAATGAGCGACATTTTAGATAAAATTAACGAATGTTTATACGGGTGGGAAAGATAAAGGTCGGATTATTCCCAAACTTTTCCCCCAAAAAAATTATTTTTGTCCAATGCAAGCCAATCGGGATTTTGGAAAAATATCTGTCGGAGATCTAGTATCTGAAAACTATGTCTTTGCGGCTGTTTTACACTATTTCGGGATAAGTTTTTATCAATATCCTACCGATTCTTTAGACAAAGTTTGTCGGAAGCATAAGGTAAATCCCAACCAACTGATCGATCAACTGGAAAGCTGGGCCCAAGAAAGGGAACCTTCTTTGGAGGAATTGTACCTAAACCCGATTGAACTTCTCGTGGCCTATCTCAAAAAGAAGCACTATTTCTTTGTAAGGCAGGAACTCCCCTTTCTATCAAATATGGTCTCAGGAATCCAACCTGACCCTGAATTCACTCAACTTTTGGCAGACATGAAAATCATGTTTCCGATGTTTGTGCAAGATTTCATTCACCATATTCATGAGGAAGAAAGTCGGCTTTTCAAGCGAATTGAACTTCTTCAGGATATTGAGGATGGACAGTTTAATATTCAGGACGCCCTAACTATTCTCGAAAAAAATCCGGTCCATGAACTTGCCGACCAGCACGAGGCGCATGATGATGAGATGGAGGGCATCCGAAAACTCACCAAAGATTACCACCTAGAAGCCAGCGCTCCTTTAGCGATGAAAGTCCTCTACCATGAGCTTCAAAATTTTGAGCGAGAACTTTCCATTCATGCGAAAATCGAGGATGAATTGCTTTTTCCAAAAGCAGTCCAACTTGAAAAAGAGGCTTTACGAAAAATTAGAAAATTAATACAGACCAACTGATGCCCAGAGTATTAGCCATAGATCTGGGAACTAAGCGTACGGGCTTAGCTGTTACAGACCCGTTGCAGATTACTGCAAATCCCTTGGAAACCATTGAAACTTCCCAGCTCCTTCCTTTCCTTAAAAACTATTGTAGCAAAGAAGAGGTGGCAACCTTAGTGATCGGATTACCGACTCGACTCAATGGCCAAGAAAACGAAATGACCCCAAGAGTCTACCAACTTAAACAAGAACTCGAAAAGGTTTTTCCTGAAAAACGAATTGAACTGATCGATGAACGGTTTACTTCCAAAATGGCCATGCAAACTCTGATTGCCATGGGCACCAAAAAGAAAGACCGCAAAGAAAAAGCTGGCAACCTGGACAAAGTTTCGGCAGCCATTATTTTACAATCCTATTTAGAAAGACAATGATTTATCCAATTGTAGCCTACGGCAATCCTGTGCTAAAACGAGAGGCAGAAGATATCCCCGAAGGCACTGATATTAATCAACTGATCCAAGATATGTATGCGACCATGGATCATGCCAGTGGCGTGGGACTTGCCGCTCCCCAAATCAATCAAGGAATCCGACTTTTTGTAATTGACAGCACCTTGATGCTTGATGAGGAGGATGAAGAAAAAGGAATCCGACGTGCATTTATCAATCCAATCATTCTTGATGAATACGGCGACAATTTTGGCTTTGAGGAAGGATGCCTCAGCATACCTGATGTCCGAGCAGAAATTATTCGTCCTGAAAAACTCACGATTGAATATTACGATGAGAACTGGAATCTAAAGGAAGAGGAATTCTCGGGAATGACTGCTCGAGTGATTCAGCATGAATACGACCATTTAGAAGGAATCCTGTTCATTGATTATTTAAAGGGATTGAAAAAACGACTCATTCAATCCAAGTTGATCGATATCAGCAAAGGAAAAATCCCCACCGATTACCGAATGATCTATCCCCTCAAGTAATGGAAAAAAGCTCCAATCTCAGCATTGCTTTGGTCCAGACAGACCTCTATTGGCAAGATAAAATTGCCAATTTGGCGATGCTAGAAGAAAAAATATGGAGCCTCAACCAGAAGGTTGACTTGATTCTTTTGCCGGAAATGTTTCCAACAGGATTTTCGATGGAAGCAAAAAAGCTTGCTGAACCCATGAATCTTCATATTCACAAATGGATGAAACAAGTGGCTGCACAAACCGGAGCAGTGATCGCTGGAAGTGCAATTATTCAAGAAGCTGGTAACTACTACAATCGCTTACTTTGGGTGGAGCCTGATGGTAGCACGCAGCAGTATGACAAGCGGCACCTATTTCGAATGGCCGAAGAGCATCAAACTTTTTCCATGGGGACCAAATTGCCCATTTTCGCACTGAGAGGCTGGCATATTTGTCCTCAAATCTGTTACGATCTCAGATTTCCCGTTTGGTCTAGGAATGGTTGGGAGGATGATCGACCTGGTTATGACGTGGTTTTTTATGTGGCATCCTGGCCTGCTGCACGCGCCTCAGCTTGGGACACCTTACTTCCCGCCCGAGCTATTGAAAATCTCGCCTATTCCATTGGAGTAAACCGGGTTGGAACCGATGGAAATGGGATCAATTACAACGGCCACAGTGCGGTCTACAATTACAAAGGAGACCGCCTTCTTGATCTTGAAGAAAAGGACCAAATTCAGATCATCCAACTAGACGGGAAAGCATTGGACGAATTCAGAGCCAAATTTCCAGCTTGGAAAGATGCAGATGAGTTTACTATCCGCTAAATCTTCATCAGAAGGCAACCTGCGTACTTAAGCGGAATTTGAAACCACTTCAAATTTTGTATTTTAGGCGCCGAAATCAGGCCCTGTTTTCTTTTTAGTTCGCAATTTCCAGCCCAACTGGATCGACTTGCCCCAAAAACCAAACAGGTAAATCCTTTTTAGTATCTAGCATCCTATTGAAACTATGAGTCAATCACCTAAAATCCTGTATACGCTGACAGATGAGGCGCCAGCCCTAGCCACGTATTCCCTATTACCTATTGTACAAGCATTTACAAAATCAGCTGGCGTTCAGGTTGAAACCAGAGACATCTCGCTCTCCGGAAGAATCATTGCCAATTTCCCTGAATTTCTTACTCCAGAGCAACGAATCAATGACGATTTAGCTGAGCTAGGACAAATTGCCACGACTCCAGAAGCCAACATTGTCAAACTTCCAAATATTTCTGCATCGGTTCCTCAGCTAAAGTCAGCCATCAAAGAACTTCAGTCAAAAGGCTATGCACTTCCCGACTATCCGGAAGAGCCAAAAACTGAAGAGGAGAAATCCATCAAAGCTAAATATGACAAAATCAAAGGCTCTGCAGTAAATCCAGTATTACGTGAAGGAAATTCAGACCGACGAGCTCCTTTGGCAGTGAAAAACTACGCCAAAAAGCATCCTCATTCCATGGGTAAATGGTCGGCAGAATCCAAGTCTCATGTAGACAGCATGTCTCAAGGAGATTTTTACGGAAGTGAAAAATCCGTAACACTTCCTGCCGCCACCACTGTTTCTATTGAGCTTATTGGCAATAACGGCCAAAAGGAAACTTTGAAATCAGGACTTAAGCTTCAAGAAGGAGAAGTTATTGATGCTTCCACTTTGAGTGTAAATGAATTGAAATCCTTCTTGAAAAAAGCGAAAGCTGATGCGAAAGCACAAGGGGTTTTGTTTTCGCTACACATGAAAGCAACCATGATGAAGGTCTCTGACCCGATCATTTTTGGTCATGCAGTAAAAGTTTTCTTTGCCCCAGTTTTTGAAAAACATGCTGCTACCTTGGAATCCATCGGAGTGGATGTAAACAATGGTTTTGGAGATTTGCTGGCTAATCTGGAAAAACTTCCAGCTGAGAAAAAAGCTGAAATCTTAGCCGATATCGATGCTTGCTATGTAGATAGTCCAGACTTGGCAATGGTAAATTCAGACAAAGGAATTACCAATCTTCACGTCCCAAGTGATGTGATTATTGATGCTTCCATGCCTGCCATGATCCGAACCTCGGGACAGATGTGGAACAAAGCCGGAAAACTTCAAGATACCAAAGCAGTCATCCCAGATAGAAGTTACGCAGGTGTGTACCAGGCAGTCATTGAATTCTGTAAGAAAAACGGTGCTTTTGATCCAGCTACGATGGGTTCTGTACCAAACGTAGGTCTAATGGCTCAAAAAGCAGAAGAATATGGTTCACATGACAAGACCTTTGAAATTCCATTCGCAGGTTCTGTTCAAGTAATTGATGCAAATGGAGCTGTCCTCATTTCACATGAAGTTGAAGCTGGAGATATTTGGAGAATGTGTCAAACCAAAGATGCTCCAATTCAAGATTGGGTAAAATTAGCGGTAACACGTGCTCGTCTTTCTGAGACACCTGCTGTTTTCTGGTTGGATAAAAATAGAGCACATGATGCAGAATTAATCAAAAAGGTAGAAAAGTACCTTCCTAATCACGACACTCAAGGATTGGAAATCCACATCATGTCTCCAATCGATGCGACTCTTTTCTCGTGTGAGCGAATCAAAGAAGGAAAGGACACTATCTCTGTGACTGGAAACGTCCTTCGAGATTATTTAACAGATCTTTTCCCAATCTTAGAAGTAGGTACATCCGCTAAAATGCTCTCCATAGTTCCTCTAATGAACGGAGGAGGCTTATTTGAAACAGGCGCAGGTGGATCTGCCCCTAAGCACGTGGAGCAATTCACCCAAGAAGGACATTTACGTTGGGATTCTCTAGGTGAATTTTTGGCTTTAGCTGTTTCATTGGAGCACCTTGGTCAGACCTTTGACAATCCGACCGCTCTATTACTAGGAGAAACTTTAGATAAAGCAACTGGAAGATGGCTTGAAGAAGATAAATCCCCAGCACGTGTGGTGGGCAAGCTAGACAACCGTGGCGGACATTACTACCTAGCGATGTATTGGGCTGAAGAATTGGCCAAGCAAACCAAAGATGCAGGTTTAGCTGCGAAGTTTGCCCCAATTGCCTCTGCCATGGCTAGTCAGGAAGCAAAAATCGTGGAAGAATATAATGGCAGTCAGGGAACCCCGGTAGATATCGGAGGATACTATCGCCCAGATACAGCCAAAGCCTCTAAGGCGATGTGTCCAAGTGAGACCTTCAATTCGATTTTGGCTCAATTGGCCTAAAAAGTTTGAAAGCCGAGATTTGAATCTCGGCTTTTTTATTTTCCGATTATCCTATTTGATAGGATACCTGATGCGAATCCAGAAAGGCCTTGATCACAGACACGTGAATGCATTCCCCTAAATGGATAAACGCATAATCATTCACCTTTTTGGGAGTCCCATGTGCTACGATTTCTTTCTCTTCAATATCAAATCCTAGGTGAAGGTGCTTCGTTCGGCTTTGCATTCCAGCAATCCTCCCCTCTCCATCAAATAAAGGCCCTCCACTTTGCCCCCTTAATCCCGGAGTACTCATTTCTATTCCATAAACTTTCCCGGCTTTGTCCCCAAGAAATCGAGTCACCATCCCTTCAATTGGGAAACGCGGAGACCGCGCTTGGCCATCCTTGGTCCAGAGCAATTGCTGAAGCGAAGCATCCCATTTAAAATTTGAAAATTCGGGAAATGGAAATCCCAGCCGACACAGCATTTGACCTGGCTGAATGGTTTGGTCTGTTTCCGCAAAAACTGGGAAGTTACTGCATTGTATTTTCTCGAATCCTTCAAACTTCAAAAGTGCCAAATCATAGACGGGATGATTAAAAAAATGGATCTTCTCAATTCGATCCACGCAATCGACAAACGTAATTCGCATCTCAACAGCCTGATTTGTGGAAAGAGAATACTTATCCATTAATTCCTGCTCAGCCACTTTTCCATGTTTTAGCTCACTTCGAAATGATTCATACTTTCGATTGATCTGATCGGCTTGAGAAATCCATTGGGCGACATGCTTACATGTTAGAGCCCATCCTTGGTTATTGACAAAAAATAAAGTCGCGGCTCCTTTTTCTATTTGATTTGAAAGAGGCTTTTTGGCAATGGAATGAATCGCTCGGGTGAAGCCCCCAACCCGCTGAATGGCATCTACAAACATAGATTTTGAAGTTACCGATTTGCCATAAAAATCAAATAGGATTCTTCTTTAATAGGACTCCAAAAAATTTTGTTTTTCGCAATCGTTTGAAAACGAAATCCGCCTGTTCGCTTGTTTTGAAGGGCATATTATGTTTGGGCAGACCATTTATTTATAATAACTTAGCCCGTCCTTAAGGGATTTTGAAAGGATTTTCTTTCTAAAGGAAGTTTTTGAATCAAACCTATACTCAAAATAATTCATCTTATGAGCAAGATTAAAGTAGGAATCAACGGTTTCGGAAGAATCGGCCGATTAGCTTTCCGCGTAACACAAGAAAGACCAGACATTCAGGTAGTAGCCATCAATGATTTGATTGATGTGGACTACATGGCTTATATGCTAAAGTATGACTCTACGCACGGACTATTCAAAGGAACCGTAGAAGTTATCGACGGAAATTTGGTAGTAAACGGAAATGCTATCCGAGTGACTGCTGAGAAAAACCCAGCTAATTTGAAGTGGGGAGATGTAGGTGCAGATTATGTAATCGAATCTACTGGTATTTTCTTGACCAAGGAATCGGCTCAAGGTCATATCGATGCGGGTGCTAAAAAAGTAATCATGTCGGCTCCATCTAAGGATGACACTCCAATGTTTGTAATGGGTGTAAACGAGCATACTTACACTTCAGACATGACCTTCGTATCTAACGCATCTTGTACTACCAACTGCTTGGCTCCAATCGCGAAAGTATTGAATGACAATTGGGGAATTGAAGAAGGTCTAATGACCACAGTACATGCTACTACAGCTACTCAAAAAACAGTAGACGGCCCATCTGCAAAAGACTGGAGAGGTGGACGTGGTGCTGGTCAAAACATCATCCCTTCATCCACTGGAGCTGCTAAAGCTGTAGGAAAAGTAATTCCTGAGTTGAATGGTAAATTGACTGGTATGGCTTTCCGAGTTCCAACTCCAGACGTATCTGTGGTTGACTTGACTGTACGTCTGAAAAAGCCAGCGAAATATGCAGAAATCTGCGCAAAAATGAAGGAAGCTTCGGAGACCACCATGAAAGGTGTGCTTGGCTATACTGAAGATGCAGTTGTTTCCAATGACTTCATCGGAGATGCGCGTACTTCTATCTTTGATGCTGAGGCTGGAATCCAACTTTCTGACACATTTGTGAAAGTGGTTTCTTGGTATGACAACGAATGGGGTTATTCCAATAAAGTAGTAGATCTTTTGACCTACATCGCTTCCAAATAAGCAATACTATCAAGGCCTCGATAATAATCGAGGCCTTTTCATTTTATTTTTAATTTAAAATAACCAAAAGGAGAAGTTAGAGGTTATCCCTAAAACCCACCGCTATGTTTCTTCCTTTCTTCCCACTGAAATTGGTGGCCTTCCCGGGGGAAGACCTTAATCTTCACATTTTTGAGCCCAGATATCGACAATTGATCGCGGAGGTGGAAGAGAAGAATTCAATGTTTGGCGTCTGTACTTTTATTGATAGCCTGACAGGATTTGGGACTGAAGTAAAACTGGTACAGGTACTTAAGCGATATGAGGATGGTCGATTGGATATTAAGACCAGAGGTATCCGTGCATTTAAAATTAATTCCTTCCAAAATCCCGTTCCTGACAAACTTTACTCAGGTGGGGATGTAGAGTTTTTAGATCATGACCCAAAAGTCTCATATTCTACGCACAAAGAATATTTGCACTACCTGAAAGAAACCCTAAACTATCTAGGAAACCCTATTCTTGGATTGGAAAATTCCATCACCTCTTTCTCCTTTGCTCATAAAGTCGGCTTAAAGTTGGAAGAGGAGCTTGAGCTTTTGAAATTACGATCTGAAGAAGAGCGATCTTTATTTTTGATCCGGCATTTTAGATATATGCTTCCGATCCTAAAAGCAGCCGAATCCGCGAAGGAAAAGATCAAACAAAACGGCCATGTCAAACATTTGGACCCTTTGAATTTCTGATTTTCCAGATTGGGATTTAATCCTAAATCCTAGTTAAAGTCATCAACCTAAAGTCCATTACTTTCCCCTTCGGAATGTCTATTGCCTTGAGCGTTAATTGACCGATCCCTTTGACCAGCTTGATTTTTCCAAGCTTCATTTTCCCCCAATTTTGTTCATAGGACTCCTGCCTTAATACGCGATCTTCATCGGCACCAATTAGTTGCTGGCCGTAAGAATCCATCACCTTTCCCTGAAGTGAGGCATCGCCCATTTGGAGATGCAGTGTTGAACCAAGGAAATCAGCTTCACAGGTATAGTAGACTTCAACTTCAAATTCCCCGTCTGCAAGTACATCAACTTCCCAAGTCAAGCTATCGGTGGTAGAAGTCCAATTGGTAAAAAAGGAACTATTTGGAAATCGATTCGATCGTTTAATATTCCCATGAGCCACGGCATCTCTCGCAGGTAATTGATTGAACTTAAAATCCGGATGACCCAATGCAAAACTCCGAGTATCCTTTTCAGGTAATTCAGCTAGGACCTCAGCAAGCCTAGCCTGTTTTTCCTTGATCATCTGGTTATATATTTCAGGAAATTGATCAGAAACGACATGATACTGTCCAGGGTCAGACCGTAAATCAAACAATTGATCTTTTTCATCCAGAAGAAATGACTCGTTTCTAATACTTGCTTTCTTTTCCCAATAGGAGAAGACAAATCGATTGGGCCATTCGACCTCCTCATTCACTAGGAGTGAACTCAAGTCTTTTCCATCAAGTGGTTTTTCAGAAACATAGTCAATTCCTGTTAGTGACAAGAGTGTTGGGAAAAGATCAATAGCGCTGGCTACTTTATGCATGGTTTTCCCACCTTCAATCTTGCCTTTCCAATAAATAAAGAAGGGACTTCTTACTCCTCCTTCATCGACTGATCCTTTCCTGCCTTTCAAATCTCCATTCCAACGGAAACCATTTGGACCATTATCGGAAAGGAAAATCACAATTGTATTATCCAAAAGATCCAGATTCTCTACACGTTCAAGGAGACGCCCAACATTCCAATCTACATTTTCCACCATGGCTAATGCCGCCCTTGAATGGACCACATCTTCCTGACCAGAATATCGGTGAGGTAGTAGTTCCTTTTCCTTAAATCTTTCCCAATAGCTCGCAGGAACTTGCATGGGACTATGGGGAGTATTGTAAGGCACGTACAAGAAGAAAGGCTCTTCGCGATTTGCAGTGACAAACTCGATAGCCTTGTCGGTCAGGTCATCAATGATAAATCCATTTCCTTTGACCACTTCCCCGTTGTGTTCTAGCATGGGATCGAAATAATTACCCCAATGACCCGAGCAGAATCCATAAAAATCTTCGAACCCCCGACCATTGGGATGATAAGGATATTGAGCGCCACTATGCCATTTCCCATAGCCTGCTGTGCGATATCCCTCCTTTCTTAAAACTTCTGCAAGTAAAACCTCATCTAAATCTATCCTTTCTCCTCCCTCGGAGGTAGAATAGACTCCCGATCGAAAATGATAACGTCCAGTTAGTATTTCAGCGCGAGTTGGAGAGCAGACAGGACTGACATAAAATCGTTGGAAGGAGACGCCATTTCGAGCCAAAAGATCAAGATTTGGAGTAGCCACCGCCGAGTTTCCCGAAATACTCAAATCCCCCCAACCTTGATCATCTGTGAGAATTAGAATAATATTTGGCTTCTGTTCTTTGACTGGAATAGGTTGACCATTAGCTGCGGGTACTTGAACTAGGAATAGAAAAAGCATAGCAAGCTGCAAATAGAAATTCCGAGAAAAACTCAAATCCGAGTTAGCAGTCATCATGGCAAGAAGTGTGTTTGGTGATGAATTAATTTACGGTTTTAGTAAGACAGTTTTACTGATACCGCTTTTGTAAAGGAGTACGCTTAAACCAATATTTTCTGCGCTCTACTCAAGTTGTCGGTTGCTTGAAGAATTTTATTCTTCAAAACAGGATTAAAATCTGGTTTTGACTTGAGAAAATCCTGAACCAATTGCTCGGCTTCAGGAGAGTTATATTGCCCGATTGTGTTAGAAGCCCATCCCTTTGGAAAGAAAATATCTCCAGTTCGCTGAATTTCCTCCATAAGATCTAGCGCCAGGGAAAGGTGCTTTACGCTTTCTTTTTGCCTCAATGGATGATGAATGTATCCACATGCTGCAAGGACCCAAGATTCTTTTTCTCGATTTTGAGAATCTTTAAAAGATAAAAACAAAGCATCTCGATCTTCCTCTTTCCCAGATAAAGCAGGCCTTAAAAAATCAAATCTGGCAAGGCGATCCGAATTAGTAATTCGAGACCTTTCCTGATCTAAGATCTCCTCCGATTTCGGATGACCAAAGAGAGCTAGATTCATTGCCAATCCAGTCAAATTATCTGAACTCAAATTCAAATTTGAAATGTTGATTTCCTTGTTCCAGATGCCATAAAGCTTGGCTTGTCCAGTTTCAGAAAAAGCAATTCCACTGTAAAGATTATACAAGGACTTCTTGACATTCGGCTTCAGACCTTGATTTAATCGATCCCATACCAGGGCCTCCATTTTTTCAGCTTCTTCCTTTCTTACCTCCTCGCTTAAAAAAGTCCAGAAAAGGGTATTTGCCTGACCAGAAATCAATTGAAGTATGATTTCATTATTTTCTCTTTTTAAACCTGCTTGAATTACTTCCAGGTTTTTGGTTGGTTTAACACCTCCATTCAATGTATTCTCAAAAAGATTCAAATACGCACTCGCGCGACTCACTTCATTTTCGATCTGTGGTATTTGATCCAAATTAGATTCATCAATCGGAAATACACCATATCCTAGTCCGTCGGTATTGTACCAAATAGCCAAAGGCTTTTCCAATTCCTTAGCCTCAAGAATCTCTTCCGACCTACCCTTGATCGATACAGGAATAATTCTCGTGGTATCTGCATAGACCAAGGTAACTTCGAAAAATTGTGGCCAGACTTTATCACTTCCATCTTCAGCTTTTTGAATCAATCTTAAAGTCTCAATTTTCCCATCCTTTGCTAACGTCAAGTCTTGAGTGAAAATGGGTCTGCTCGATTGGTTGACCCAAACCTCACTCCATGCCATTAAATCTTCAGGGGTTTGTTGGTCTAGCAGTTGTACGAGATCATTCCATTCTGCATTCCCATTTGCAAAATTTTTGATATAGGCTTGTATTCCCTTTTGAAAAGCCTCTTCACCCATCAAAGTCTCCAGTTGTCGCATCATAATCGGAGCTTTGTTATAAATAATACCTCCATAGAGCGAACCGGCATTCTTCAAGTTGGAGAGGTTTTGACGGATAGGATTTGTTCCTTTCGTTCGATCCTCAGCGTATGCCCCAGGGTACAAAGAAGTCAGAAAAAGTAGATCATGATTGATTTGAGGAAATGCAGGATTTGCAATTTTTCCAGCCATAAAATTGGCAAAGACCTCTTTCATCCAGACATCATTAAACCATTTCATAGTCACCAAATCGCCAAACCACATGTGAGCCGTCTCATGCCCGATCAATTTTGCTCGTGATAGTAATTCCGAATCTGTAGCCTCAGGACCTAGAAAAAGCGCACCTTCTCGATATTGAATCGCTCCTACGTGCTCCATACCACCATATTGGAAAATCGGAATAGTAGCAAAATCCAGTTTTTGAAAGGGAAAAGGATATCCGGTGTAAGATTCAAGAAACTCCACCGACTGCTGATGCAATCTAAAAAGCTCAGGTAAACTGGTAGAAACCTTTTCTTCATTATCCTCTCGATAAAGCAAGTGCATCGGCATACCCATGGTCGAAGTTGCTTCATGAAACTTACCCGCCACAAAGGAAAACAAGTAGGTGCTCATGCGGTCAGACTTTTGAAATTCGTGTTTGACATATTCGCCCTGCGCAACTTTGGTAAGAATTGGCGCACCTGCCAATACGGTCCAATCCTTGGGAGCAATTAGGGTCAAGCTGTAGGAAGCCTTTAAATCCGGCTGATCAAAACAGGGGAAAAGTGTACTTGCCCTATCAGGAACCAATAAAGTATAAAGAAAGTCATCGTTTCGATTAAGCGATAAATCTCCAGCTATAAATGAAATTTCTACCTGATTTTTCCCTTTGATTAAATACTCAGAATCTATAATGAGATGCTCATTTTCATGCCTCACAGGAATCGCTTTTCCATTTACTTGGATGGCGAGAATTTTTTCAGGAGTCTCATTAAAGTCTAAGATTAAAGGATGAGCAATGTTGACCAGCTCCAAGTCGAGATTTAATTTAGAAGCAATTGGATCAGTTTTTTGCTCAGGAATCGAAAATTCAAGTTGGTAATGAATATCCTTAATTTGTTGACTTCGGAATTCTGCCAATTCAACAGAAATCCCTGGATCAAAAAAATGCAAATCGGATTGATCTCCTTTACAAGAGGACAGACCTAGAATTAGAAGGAAGACGAGACGGTTTTTCATTCCCGTAACCTTGCGAAAAACAGGCTGAATTACAAATGGAATTTTCCGAAACGGGAGTTTCAAAAAGGACATAAAAAAAGCAGACCATTTCTAGTCTGCTTTAGTGATCCCGCTGGGATTCGTCCCGATAGCTATCGTGGACCAGGACCCATATCCTAGTTAATTTTCAAATAGACTGAGAGCGTTAAAACAAGAAAAGCAGACCATTTCTAGTCTGCTTTAGTGATCCCGCTGGGATTCGAACCCAGGACCCATACATTAAAAGTGTATTGCTCTACCAGCTGAGCTACGGAATCTAATTCTATATAAAGTGAAAAAGCACTTTTGCTTTTACATCGAGACTCAAAACCTGAACCCTCCCGATAAAAATCGGGATGCTCTACCAGCTGAGCTACGGAATCTAAAACCTATTTCAAAACAAAAGCGGAAGGACATTCCGCTGAATTTTTTGTGATCCGCTCAGGATTCGAACCTGAGACCTACTGCTTAGAAGGCAGTTGCTCTATCCAGCTGAGCTAGCGGACCTGCATAACTACTTCTAGTTATTTAAAGTCGGGGTGGCAGGATTCGAACCTACGACCTCCACATCCCAAATGTGGCGCGATACCGGGCTACGCTACACCCCGAAACTTTCTTAACTCCTTGCGAGCTATTTGTGATCCCGCTGGGATTCGAACCCAGGACCCATACATTAAAAGTGTATTGCTCTACCAGCTGAGCTACGGAATCTTAAATCTTCCAAATTACTGAATTGACCTTGTTTTTTGCCCGATCATTCCCGTAATTGGACTGCAAATTTATGACTCTGATTTATAAATGCCAAGCACCAAATCAATCTTTCTGACAAAACTTTTGATATTTTTTTTGATGCTTTTCCAAAGCGCTCATTCTCAGGCCAATGTACCCCAACTTATGGCAGCAGATTCTTTGTTTAACCAACAAAGCTATAAGGAAGCCATGGAGATTTATGAATTAAACTACCAATTGGGCATTTATTCTCCTGCTATGTTGCTAAAAATGGCATTCATTTCCGAAGGAATTGGCAACTCCGAGTTAGCAACTTTGTACCTGACCAAGTATTACGACCTAAGCCCTTATCCCGAAACACTTACCAAAATCAAGACATTAACTGGCCAAAAGGAACTTTATGGCTACGAAGTGAGTGATGCTAGCCGTTTTTTACTTTGGCTTGTTGAATTCAGAGAAATTATCGTTGCCTCTCTCACCATTATTCTTGTGCTTTCCTTGATTATCCTTTGGTCACGGGGTAAGAAACTTACGGAGGCTCGGTTTTATTGGCCTTCCGTAATCTTGATCTGCCTCATATTTGTCACAAATAATTTCCTCAAAGCACCTACCTCCGCTCTTATCACAAAAAGTCCAACACTAATCATGTCAAAACCTACAGCGGGGGGTGAACCTGTCGATCTAGTGGAGCCTGGTCATCGGGTCAAAATCAGATCCTCCAAAGACATCTGGTATGAAATCGAATGGAAAGACCAAATCGCCTATATCAAAAAAGATCATGTAACAAGACTATAAAAAAAGAGCTCCAAAAATGGAGCTCTTTTTATTACAAGGGCTTGATCATCAAGTTTCGGTAATGAACCACGTCTCCGTGATCCTGTAAGGCAATTTTACCTTTCTTGTATTTACCAAAACCCGGCATATCCTTAAACTTACTTTTTGCAATCAATGCTTCCCACTCTGGAGTAAATAGCTGAGTAGAGACAATCGTCACACCATTCAAAACTAGATCTAGTTTACCTTGGTTTACAATGATCTCAGCTTGATTCCATTCTCCCGCAGGCTTAACGGTTTCTTCGCTACTTACGATCAAATCATATAGATCTCCGGCTCTATGGCTAATGATTTTAGCATCAGGATGGCCGTTGTTATCCAATACTTGCATCTCAGGACCAGTCTGCCATGGATACTGATATTCCGGCGATTCATGAACGAGGAAGATTACGCCACTATTTCCATTAGGTGCGATTTTCCACTCATATTTAAAATGGAAATTTTCAAACTCCTCATTGGTTACGATATCGCCACCGTCACCGGTTTGCCATCCGTCTTTATTAGCTGCATCGAGATAGATTTCACCATTTTCGATTTTCCAAGCTTTTCCTACTTCTCCTCCACCGTATTTAGACCAGCCATTGAATGTTTGGCCATCAAATAACGGGACCCATTCAGTTACAGTTGCTACTACTGCAACTGAATCAATTGAAGCAGTTTCTTCAGTTTTAGGACTTGAGCAAGCAGCCAAGAGTCCAGCAGCAGCCCAAAGTGCGATTCTAGATTTCACCATCACTTATTTTTTCAAAAGAAGTACATATCGAACCATGTCTTTGGCATCCTCTTCACTCAAAGCTGGATGTGGAGGCATTGGTACTTCACCCCATACACCTACTCCACCTTCAATCACTTTCTTAGCCAACATAGCAACGTTTTCCTCGGTGCTTTCATATTTAGCTGCAACATCTGCATAGGAAGGTCCTACAATTTTACGCTCCACCATATGGCAAGAGGTACAATCAGATCCCTTTACTTTTTCAATTCCCTTGATGTAAATAGGATCATCCTTGTATTTGTCTTCAAGGCTAACCTCTTGGGCAGGTGCTGCTGGAGCTGCAACTTCTGCTGTGGTTGTTTCAGTAGTTTTTTCTCCGCCACCACAAGCAAAGGTTAATCCAGCGATTGCTAAAAGTGCGAGGTTTAATGGTTTTGTAATTTTCATTGTTTATTTAGTTTGGGTATTCAAATTCCTAAAATCTTCTTGTTAAACTCTTCATCTGCTCCAGTTCCCGCAAAATCGTCAAACGCTTTTTCGGTCACTCGAATAATATGATCTGCTATAAATGGAGCCCCTTCTGCAGCCCCTTGTTCTGGATGCTTGATGGCGCATTCCCATTCCAAAACAGCCCATCCACTGTAATTGTACTGCGAAAGTTTGCTAAATATTCCGGCAAAATCAACCTGTCCATCTCCCAATGATCTGAATCTTCCGGCACGCTCTACCCAGCCCTGAAATCCTCCATACACACCTTGTTTACCTGTCGGATTAAATTCAGCGTCTTTAACATGGAACATCTTGATTCGGTCATGGTAAAAATCAATAAACTGAAGATAATCCAGACACTGAAGCACAAAATGGCTTGGGTCATACAAAATATTAGCCCGCTTGTGACCCCCAACTTTATCTAGAAACATTTCAAAGGTGATCCCATCATGCAAATCCTCACCAGGGTGCAATTCATAACAAACATCCACTCCAACTTCATCGAATGCATTTAAGATCGGAGTCCATCGCTTTGCTAGTTCTGTGAAACCGGTTTCAACCAATCCGGCAGGTCGCTGCGGCCAAGGATAAACGGTGTGCCACATCAAAGCCCCTGAAAAGGTTGCATGCGCATTCAATCCCAAATTAGCAGAGGCTTGTGCCGCATATTTCAATTGTTGTGTAGCCCATGCTGATTTACCTTTCAAGTCTCCCTTCAAATTAGCTGGAGCAAAACCATCAAAAAGCTCATTGTAAGCTGGATGAACAGCTACCAATTGTCCCTGAAGGTGCGTTGAAAGTTCAGAAATTTCCATTCCGGTCTCTGCCACGATTCCTTTGATTTCATCCGCATAAGTCTTGCTTTCTGCAGCTTTTTGAAGATCGATCATACGGGAATCCCAAGAAGGAATCTGTACTGCCTTATAGCCAAGGTCAGCCATGTATCGACTGATATTTTTCAGATTATTGAAAGGCGCTTTATCATCGGCAAACTGCGCTAAAAAGATCGCAGGTCCTTTAATCGTTTTCATATGAATTATAGATTTGGATAGTTTGAGTTTATTTTATTTTTCAACAACGAACGGAGTCCATTTCAAGTCTGACTGAGTGCTTCGAAGTACATGGTCAATAAAGGCCATTCCACGGATTCCATCTTCAATTCCTGGATAATCTTCCCATTCCCACTTGGGTTGCTGCCCTGCCCGATCTGCATAAATACATCTTGCAAAATTTCGGTACAAATTAGCAAATGCCTCAATATATCCTTCCGGATGGCCCGCTGGAGTACGGGTATTTTCTTGGGCCAAAGAACCCAAGTAACCTGTACCAGCCCTCATGATTTGAGCTGGTCCGGTTGGTTCACGGAATATCAGGGTATTGTTGAGCTCCTGTTCCCATTCCAAGCCTCCTTTTTCTCCATATACCCTAATCTTAAGGTTATTTTCGCATCCTGTGTCCGTCTGGCTAGCCATCAATACTCCTGATGCACCATTTTCAAATCGTAACAAAACAACGCCATCATCATCAATCGGTCTACCCTCAATTTTGATGTATAAATCCGCGCAGATATGGGACACTTTCAGGCCAGTCACATATTCTACCATGTTAAATGCATGGGTACCGATATCACCCATACAGCCCGCCAACCCATTTCTATTTGGGTCAGTTCTCCATTCAGCCTGCTTATTATTTTCGGTTTCGAGCAATTTGTATAACCAGCCCTGAGGGTACTCCACATAAACTTTTCGGACCTTTCCAATTTTGCCATCCATAACCATTTGTTTGGCCTGCTTGATCATTGGATAACCCGTGTAAGTATGAGTTAATAAAAATCTTCGATCCGAATTTTTAACGATGTGATACAGCTCTTTGGCCTCCCCATAATTCAGTGTAAGTGGTTTATCCAAGGCCACATGAAATCCATAGTTGAGCGCTTTTACGGTAGGGTCAAAATGTACATTGTTTGGAGTTACAATGGCCACGACATCCATCCGTTCTCCCTCTGGAAGCTGGGATTCTTTTTCAAACATTTCATCGTAGCTGGCATAAACTCGAGCTGGATCCAGCATGAGCTCTTCGCCTTTTTGCTTTGATTTTGAAGGATTCGAGCTAAAAGCACCGCATACCAATTCAAACATTCCATCCATCAAAGCGCCATTCAAATGAATTGCTCCGATAAATGAGCCCGGTCCTCCACCAACAAGGCCGAGTTTCAGTTTTTTTGCTGCTGACATATGTAAATTAATTGATCAGGTTATTTTGAGAAGATTAGTAAAGTCGAATGCTAAATTTCGGCTATTCCTTCGCTCGAAAAGTGGCTTTATGACCAATTGCTTCATTGGGTTATGAATGGCTTTGTCAAAACTTTTTTTGCCCTTTCTTCGGATTGTCAAAGGAGATGCTTAAAATACAGCAAAAAGGCCAAATTCTAAATTTAAAGCCTAAAAATGAACAATAAACCTTCCCAAAGCCTATGAATCTTCAGCTCAAGTTGCGCCTTTCTTCCATGATGTTTTTGGAATTTTTTGTCTGGGGATCATGGTATGTAACGATGGGGACTTTTTTGGGAACAAACCTTCAGGCCAGAGATCAGGATATTTCACTTGCATTCTCAACCCAATCGTTTGGGGCAATCATCGCTCCTTTTATCGTTGGCTTGATAGCAGATCGATATTTTCATGCCCAAAAGATCTTAGGGGTGATTCATCTTCTCGGTGCCGGATTGATGTTTTTACTTTACAATTCGAGCGACTTTTCGGAGTTCTTCCCCTTAATTTTCATCTACATGATTCTTTTCATGCCGACGCTAGCTTTGGTTAATTCGATTTCTTTCAACCAAATGAAAAATCCTGAAAAGGAGTTTTCTGTAATCCGTGTCTGGGGCACAATCGGCTGGATCGCTGCAGGTATGCTAATTTCTTTTTTGGCTTGGGATAGTCAAGAAGGAATGGCGGATGGACTGTTGAGAAATACTTGGATCATGGCATCCATGGTGTCCCTAGGACTTGGTCTTTACAGCTTTACACTACCCTCAACACCGCCTCGAGCCAGCAGTAATGAGAAGTTTACACTTTCAAATGCCCTGGGACTCGATGCCCTATCTCTTTTGAAGCATAAAAATTACGCGATTTTCTTCCTATCCTCCATTTTGATATGTATTCCACTTGCTTTCTATTATCAAAATGCCAGTCCTTTTCTGACCGAAATCGGCTTGGAAAATTCTACAGGAAAAATGGCCTTAGGGCAAGTGTCTGAAGTAGCTTTTATGCTGGCTTTACCAATTTTCTTTTCTCGTTTTGGATTGAAAAAGACCCTGATTGTCGCCATGCTCGCATGGGCGGTTCGTTACTTTTTCTTTGCCTTCGGAAATGCCCAAGATGGTGTCTGGATGCTACTTGTTGGGATCCTTCTTCATGGGATTTGTTATGATTTCTTTTTCGTCAGTGGACAAATCTACACCGATTCACATGCCGGTGAGAAGTATAAATCATCGGCCCAAGGGTTGATCACCTTGGCTACATATGGAATAGGCATGTTGATTGGATTCTGGGCTGCCGGCCAAATTTCAAATTTTTACCTTGATTCTGCCGGAAGTCACGATTGGAAGTCGATTTGGATGATTCCTTCTGGGATTTCCGTTTTGGTTTTGTTATTTTTCATTTCGTTTTTCAAATCAGAGAAAACGGAACTCAAACCCTAACCCAAAAAACCTATGACATTCAATCCAGGAAGACGGTCTTCCTTCAAAAAAATGATCCTTGGCGGTGCCGCTGTGGGATCATTGGCCTCTTTTGAATCAAAGCAAGAGGCTTCTTTTCAATTGAAAGGAAATATCAATCATGGCGTTTGTGCTTGGTCAATGCGCCCGCTCAGCCTAGAGGAACTTTGTCAGAATATCAAAAGTGTGGGAGTTGGCGCTATAGATCTCATTGGGCCAAACAACTGGGAAACCCTAAAAAAATACGACATCCACTGCTCTATGTGCAACGGAGCCGAGATCGGAATTCCGGATGGGTTTAATGACCCAAAATTTCATGACCAACTCGAGAAAAATTACACAGAAGTAATTCCTTTGGTTGCCAAAGCTGGCTATCAAAACATCATTGCTTTTTCTGGTAATCGAAGAGGAATGGATGATGAAACAGGATTGAAAAACTGTGAAATCGGAATCAAAAAAATACTAGGACTTGCAGAAAAACATGGTGTAACGATCACTATGGAGCTTCTTAACAGCCGAGTCGATCATAAAGATTACATGTGTGATAAATCCGCTTGGGGCATTGAGCTCTGTAAACGAATCTCTAGTGACAATTTCAAACTCCTATTCGATATCTACCACATGCAAATCGACGAAGGAGATATTATCCGGACCATTCGAAACAATCATCAATACTTTGGTCATTATCATACTGCTGGAAATCCAGGAAGAAATGACCTTGACGATAAACAAGAAATCTACTATCCCCCTATCATGCAGGCTATTGTAGATTCGGGATTCAAGGGATATGTCTCCCATGAATTTATTCCGAAAGGAGAAGATAAAATCGCAGCATTGGGACATGCTGTGCAAGTTTGTGATGTCTAAAACTAATTAAACCAAAAAACCATAACCTATGGCAAATGAAGCGTATGACGCAATCGTAGTTGGGTCAGGAATTAGTGGCGGTTGGGCTGCTAAAGAGCTGACGGAAAAGGGGCTGAAAGTATTGCTCCTAGAGAGAGGCCCAATGGTCGAGCACATAAAAGATTACAAAACGGCCACCCTTCCCCCATGGGAAGTACCTCATAGAGGCAGAAGAACTCAGGAACAGTTGGAAAACCATCCTAACCTAAGAAGAGATTATGTATTGAATGAACTGAACTTAGACTGGTGGGCTCACGAAAGCGATTCTCCATATGTGGAAGAAAAGCCATTCACTTGGTTCAGAGGCTATCAAGTAGGTGGTAGATCCTTGCTATGGGGACGTCAATCCTACCGATGGGCTAATATCGATTTTGAAGCTAATGCGAAAGAAGGCATTGCCGTTGATTGGCCTATTCGATACAATGACATTGCTCCGTGGTATAGCTATGTAGAAAAATTCATCGGTGTATCCGGATCCAAAGATGGACTTGAAATCTTGCCTGATGGTGAGTTTCAACCACCCATGCCGATGAACTGCGTGGAAGAGGCAGGAGCTGCCAAAATCAAAGAACACTATAAAGGTGCTAGAACTTGGACAATTGGTCGACCTGCAAACATTACGCAACCACTTCCAGGTAGACCTGGCTGTCAATACAGAAATAAATGTTCGCTAGGCTGTCCATTCGGAGGTTATTTCAGCACTCAGGCTTCGACACTTCCTGCAGCTATGGCTACTGGAAACCTTACCTTGAGACCATGGTCAATTGTCAGAAGACTGATCTATGACAAAGACACTCAAAAAGCAACAGGAGTAGAAATCATCGATGGTCAAACGAATCAGACCATAGAATTTAATGCAAAGATCATCTTCCTATGCGCTTCTGCATTTAATTCCACTGCGATTTTGATGAGAACTGCCACTGATATTTGGCCAGGTGGATTGGGTTCAAGCTCTGGTGAGCTAGGGCACAATGTCATGGATCACCATTTCAGACTTGGAGCAAACGGTACCTATGAAGGCTTCGAAGACAAGTATTATTTTGGACGGAGACCTACCGGATTGTATATCCCTAGATTCAGAAACCTAAACGGAGAAAAGAGAGATTACCTCCGTGGTTTTGGATATCAAGGAGGTGCAAGCCGTAGCGGCTGGAGTAGAGATGTGGCTGAACTAGGCTTTGGTGCTCCAATGAAGGATGCCTTAACCGAACCAGGACCATGGTCAATGGGAATTACCGCATTCGGAGAAATTCTCCCTTACCATGACAACCATATCCGATTAAGCGATACGGTCAAAGATAAATGGGGAATGGAAGCATTGGTCATGAACGCAGAAATCAAAGAAAATGAGCTCAATATGCGTAAGGACATGATGAATGATGCGGCTGAAATGCTGGAAGTAGCTGGTTTTAAAAATGTAAGAACCTTTGATGCTGGCTATACTTTTGGACAGGGTATTCATGAAATGGGTACTGCTCGAATGGGCCGTGACCCTAAAACTTCGGTCCTTAATGGAAACAATCAAGTGTGGGAAGCGAAAAACGTATTCGTGACAGATGGAGCTTGCATGACCTCTGCAGCTGCTCAAAACCCATCCTTGACATACATGGCTTTGACTGCACGTGCAGCCAATTTCGCAGTAGAAGAATTAAAGAAAAGAAACCTCTAATCGGATAAAGACATGACACAGATGAATAGAAGAGATGCTTTGAAAAGCGTCGTCCTAATGATGGGAGGTACGATGATCGGTGCCACCGCTATTCTTACAGGATGTGCTCCCGAGCAACAGATCAAGGACCTCAACTTCACGCCTGAAGATCTTGCATTCTTGGATGAAATCGGTGAAACCATCATTCCAACTACAGATACTCCAGGAGCAAAGGCCACCAAGATTGGTGAGTTTATGCAAATGATGGTCAAAGATTGCTATGATGCCGAGCAGCAGACCGCCTTTATTGAAGGGCTCAATACCCTTCGTAAAGATTTCAAAGCTGAAAAAGGTGGAGATTTCATGGAGGCTAGCGGAGAAGATCGATTGGCATTCCTTAACTCCATGCAGGAAAAATTCAAAGCCAGTGGAGAAGCACGTCAACCTATTGTCATCAATATGCTTCGTGATTTGACTGTTTTGGGCTATTTCACTTCAGAAATCGGCGCATCTCAAGCACTTCGCTATGTGGAAGTTCCCGGCAGATTTGACCCATGCATCGATTATGCAAAGGGAGACAAAGCCTGGGCTATTTAATCCAACCGCAATTTAAATCCTTGCCTGCTCTGTGCTCAGAGCAGGCATTTTATTTCAACCCTGCACCATGAACTCAAGAAGAAAATTTATTCAATACAGCTCCATGCTCGGATTGGGTGTGGCTGTTAGCCCTCTGCAATTTTGTACTTCACCCTCAAAGGAGTCCGTTGCGACAGAAAGTGAACCCCTTTTGTCCGAATTTGGAATCCAACTCTATTCTGTGAAAGAGGATATGGCTATTGATCCAGCCGGCACGATGAGGAAACTAGCCAGCTACGGATATAAGCAGTTTGAAGGTTTTGATGGAGGTAAAGGAATTCTTTGGGGCATGAGTCCAGAAGAATTCAATGGACTTCTGAATGAAATCGGTGCAAAAATGGTCGCGACACATTGCAATGTTTTTGAAAATTTGGAGGAACAGGCTCAACTCGCCCTCCAAACTGGAATCCAATATCTGATTTGTCCTTGGATCGGACCTCAAAAATCAATTGAAGAGTATAAAAATATCGCAGCGGAGTTTAATCAAATTGGAGAAAAATTGAACGCTCTTGGCCTTAAGTTCGCCTACCACAATCACGACTACACCTTTGTCGAACTGGAAGGACAAATGCCTCAAGATGTCTTGATGACCGAAACAAATCCAGAATGGGTGGATTTTGAGATGGACATGTATTGGGTGTATGTCGCAGGAATTGATCCAAAAGACTACCTCAGCAAATATCCTTCACGATTTAAACTTTGCCATGTGAAGGACGCTATTCCGGGACCAGGTGACCCTCACCAGCGAGGCACTTTATTGGGTCAAGGAGAGATTCCTTATTCTGATTTAATCGCCCAATCTCAAGGTTTAGGCATGGAATTTTTCATCGTGGAACAAGAGCAATTTCCAAGTGGGACTCCTATGGAAGCGGCCGAGGCAAATGCGGTTTACCTTTCAGGTCTTCAAAAATCCTAAAAGAAATCAGAGGTCCCCGACTTTCGGAAAAACATAAAAAACATCACCACCACCAAAATAATCAGCAAGGCCACCTCAAACTGTGCCCAAATTTGGGATCTGTTAATCAGGACTTTGGCTTTGCTGATTAATTTTTCTCCTTCTTGCAATTGGATCGAGCTAAGATTATCCAAATCCTTTCGCGCCTGAGAGATTTTTTGATCGTAAATTTTTACCTGATTTTGGTTCACTCCTGAAGAGTCCGTAAAGAGTAGATCGTAGCTTTTGATATTCAGATCATTTTGAATGATGGTCTTAAAATCGGACAAATAACTCGCCTCCTGCTCTGTTAATTGCGTTTGTTCAAACTCAGTGACGATGGCCATAATCGCCGATTCATGGTCTGTGATTTCATTGATCACTTTAGAGTAATCGTAACTCAAATCGCAGTGATCAATCAATTTTTGAATCAAAAACAGTCGCTCAGAAATATCGAAAATGTAAGATTCTACGACCAATCGGTCATTGTAGACTTCGGTAAAAGTGCTGCTGATTTTACGGAAGGACTGCCGTTCGATGAGATTTTTTCCATAAAGCAACAAAAGCAAAACCCCTAAAATGACAATCGCCTTAACTTTTCTCTTTCTGACCACGAGCTAGCTGATTTTGGTGAGTAATTCTAACTAAATCTAAAAACCTATTTAAAGGACATTCCTCGATATTCCAAATCCCCAGCACTTTTTCAGCCAAAATCAAGGAAAATCAATCCGGCTTTTGGTCATAGACCCGCACATAATCGACCACCAATTGCTGAGGCCAAATCGCAGAATCTACACCATATTTCCCACCCCAATTGCCTCCAACAGCTAGGTTAAGAATCAAATGAAAAGGTTGATCAAATGGCCATTCCTTTGATCCTCCACCGGTATTTTCGAAGGTAAAATAAAGATCCCCATCTAGGTAAAAATCGATCCGATCTTCCTTCCAGTCAATCGCGTAAACATGGAATTCCGAATGAAAAGTTGGCAATTTGACTTGATTTGCCTTTTGAGTGCCAATGGTATGGTTAAAGGCTTCGGTATGGACTGTGCCATGAATAATCGCGGGATCATAGCCCACATGCTCCATGATATCTATTTCTCCACTTTTGGGCCAGCCTCCGAACGTATTTACTTCAGGAAGCATCCAAATGGCAGGCCATGTGCCAAGGCCTTCCGGCAAATTGGCTTTCACCTCAATAAATCCATATTTCCAAGCACCTTTCCCCTTGGTAACTAGTCGCGCAGAGGTATAGCCTTTAGAAAAAGTTGCATCCTTAATCGCCTCGATGATCAGATTTCCATTTTCTACTCGTGCATTTTTGGGATCTCTTTTAGTGTAAAACTGCAATTCATTATTACCCCAGCCATGGTCTCCTACATCATAGCTCCATTTGGTGGAATCGGGTAAACCCATACCATTGAATTCGTCTGCCCAAAGAAGTTGAGCGGTTTTTTGGGTGGACTGTTGTGCGGAAGCTTGCCAGGAACCCAGCAAGAGTGCAAGAAGGAAATAAATCGGTTTCATAGGATTTTAAGCGCGTCCGAAAGTACAAAACTTTCCTAAAAACTGGGAGTTCTACAAAGGACATGAATCTGGAAATGGAATTTTCCACACGAAACAAAATTTGGTACTTTCGCAACTAATATAAACCCAATGCCATGGCCTACTACTTTAGATTAGGAGAAATCCCCCCTAAGCGACACACGCAATTCAGGCAACCCGACGGAAGTCTATATAAAGAGGAACTCGTCAGTTCGAAGGGCTTCTCTGGAGTCTATTCCAACCTGTATCACATTTACAATCCTAATTCGGTTAAATCCATCGGTACTCCGGTGAAGTATTCTTGGGAACCTGCTAATGCCTATGGATTAAACCAAACTCACCTCAAAACCTCAGGGGTGGAAATCACTGGTGAGGATTATCTCAGTGCAAGACGGATGCTGATGATGAATGGGGATGTGATGATGGGCATCTGTTCTCCCAAAAACCGGAAAATGGATTACTACTTCAAAAATGCCGACGGAGATGAGCTAATTTATATCCACGACGGAGAAGGAGTTCTTTATTCCCAGTTTGGAAAATTAACCGTCAGAAAAGGAGATTATGTGGTCATCCCAAGAACCACCATCTACCGATTTGAATTTGAGGAAGAGGGACCGCTTCGACTTTTGGTCATCGAATCACATGGACCAATTGAAACGGTCAAGCGATACCGAAATGAGCTCGGCCAACTTTTGGAACATTCGCCCTACTGCGAGCGGGACATTCGTCCTCCTCACGAACTTCACATCGAACGAGAGCAGGGAGAATACCTCGTTCAGATTAAAAAACAAGGGTATTTGCATCCCTACACGTATGCCCATAGCCCTTTGGACATCGTAGGTTGGGATGGTTTTTTATACCCATATGCCCTTTCGATTCATGATTTCGAACCGATCACTGGACGTATTCACCAGCCACCTCCAGTTCACCAAACATTCCAAGCTTGGGGTTTCGTGATCTGTTCATTTGTTCCTAGATTATTTGACTACCATCCATTAGCGATACCTGCTCCTTACAATCATAGCAATATTGACTCCGACGAGGTACTCTACTATGCAGAGGGGGAGTTTATGAGTCGAAAAGGAATAGATCGAGGCTCATTCACCATTCATATGGGTGGACTTCCTCATGGACCGCATCCCGGCACTGTCGAAAAATCAATTGGAGCGAAAGAGACTAAAGAATATGCAGTCATGTTGGATACTTTTAGACCCTTGCAATTGACCACGGATGCGCTGGATTTTGTTGATAAAAATTACCCGATGAGCTGGACGGAATAAAAAAAGGGCTGGAAATGAATTCCAGCCCTTTTTTTTATCCTTCAAAGTCCGAGAAACTTTAACTCATCTTTGAGGCTCAAATCTTTGTGTTTGATTTCCTGCCGCTCGATTAAGCTTTTTTCAGAGGAGAGTCTATTCCAACTGACGGAGTGTGCGTGGTAATCTTCTTCCCATTCTAAGGTTCCTCGCCATCCTTCTTGCCTTAGGCGATTGACAATTAATTCCTGAATGGTCCTCGCAAGTTGATTGACCGACATGTTTTCAGGCAATTTGACCAGGAGATGGATGTGATTACTTAAAATACTGAAGGTTCCTTGCTTATCCTCTATTTGCTCAATATAGTCCAGAATGGCCTGTCGAATGATCAGGATACAGCTGGTATCAAAAATCTCCAAATGACCTTTGGTACTAAATACCAAATGGGTCCAAATTTCTGAATGTCCTGATCGCATAACAAAGGTTTTAGGAATTCAAGGTAGACATTAATCCCTGAATACCAAGAATTTTCAAAATATAATTTCCTGAATTTCAAGAAGTTTTTAAACAAAAAACCCGATCAGCAGTTTGATCGGGTTTCTATTAACCACAACTAGTATTAATCCAAAATTGGAACAATGGGTTGTCCGGTAGTACCATTAGGCATTCGAATACCTAACAAAATTGCTAAGGTTGGAGCAATATCCGTTACCGTGGTGTATTGAGCACTTTTTCCAGATTTGATTCCCCATCCATAGAACGCGATCGGAACATGGGTATCGTAACTATAGCCAGAGCCATGGGTCGTGCCTCGGGCTCCGCCTACCAGCCATGCTGGTTCCAAAATCAACAACACATCCCCTGAAGCTTTATGATTATAGCCCATTTGTAATAAGTGAGGTCGGCCTTGCACAAACTCTGATTTGCGCAAATCCGAAGCAACATAAGCTTCTTTCACCCCCTTCAGTCGAAGGGAAAAATCTGCGATTTCACGTTGCATTTTTTCAAAATCAACACCTTTTTCCCTAGCTAGATCTTTATTCAAAAAGATCTGCTCATTGGACATATTCAAAATCCAGTTGCCTTCCCCATACATCGCGGTGGTAAATCCCTTAAGCTGCCCCAGAGCTGCTCCTGAATTAAAATTTCCTGCCGGGATATGTTCGCTCAACATTCGGTTGGGAACATCTGCTACAGCATGGTCTGCAGATATAAATACCAAGTATTCTCCTTTCCCGATTTCCTTGTCCAAATACGCAAACAGCCTTGCCATTTCCTGATCCAATCTCAAATAGGTGTCTTCAATTTCTACCGAAGAAGGTCCAAAACGGTGACCGATGTAATCTGTACTTGAAAAACTTACCGCTAAAAAGTCGGTCACATTACGTTTCCCTAATTCTTCTCCTTCAATGGATGCCAAAGCAAAATCCACGGTCATGGTATTTCCAAATGGAGTAGATGCCACGAGCTCATAATTTCCATTATTCTCTCGGAGTGCCGCTAAATCATACGGAAATGTAGGGGTATCCTTTCCAATAAAAGGAGCCTCGAAATCATTATTATCTGGAAGACTATGCGTGTAGCTATCGATTGGGTAAAGCGTGCTCCAAGTCTTAGAAAGGTAATCGTCTGGGCGTTTTTGAGCATTAAACTTAGCTACCCATTTGGGTAAAGCTTGGTGATAATAGGTGGAGGTCATCCATTCTCCATTCTCACCGTCATACCAATACGCATCGCCAGTATGCCCTGCTGGCAAGCTTGCCCCACGATCCTTGATCGCAATTCCGATCGCCTTAGATTGTTTTCCATTGGAAAGCCGAAGCTCATCGGTAATAGTGGTGGTCAATAAATTCGCTGGACTGATTTTTCCACTTTCTGGAGTACCGCCTACGTTTGTGACCGTAGAGTCTTCCGCGCAATAAATGGAACGACCCAATGATCTTACGTACCAGTTATTCCCAATTATTCCATGAGTAGCGGGAGTTGTGCCAGTATAAACTGAAGCGTGACCTGGCCCTGTGTAAGTCGGAATATAATTGTAATGTCCATTGGTCATCATAAAGCCTTCTTGCACAAATCGCTTCAAACCATCCTCTCCATATCGATCTGCAAAACGGTAAAAGTATTCCTGACGCATTTGGTCGACGATAATACCCACCACCAACTTTGGTTTTTCAGCAGGGGCTTGAGCTCTCAAAAGCGGACTCCCAAACATCAAGAGTAGGGCTGTGACAACTAATTTTCGCATGAGTTTTTATTTCTGTGAATCTCCAAAGATAACTATTCCCAATCGCTCAAAGGTCATGAGTTTGTTAAGAGGTCGTTAATTGCAAAAAATTACCTGAATTATGGAGAGGAAATGAAATCCAGATTTCAGGGTTTTTCCATTTTCTTTTTAGCTTTATCCGATGCATAAAACGCCTTCCCTTCGACTTTTCATTAGCATATTCTTTTTGGTACTTGGGGTAAAATCCCCGGAAGCAAAAGCCCAAGGTTCCTATCTTCCGTATGATCGGGACTACTATCATCAGCTCGAACGCTATGAAATCCTCTCCGGAAAAACCAGTTCCTTGATCAATACGGGTTTCAAACCTTATCGACGCGATCGAATCGCCCAATTTGTGGATAGCCTTACCAATCAATCAGTAATTCAAACTTCTGCTGACCGATTTAATTTGGCCTATTTGAGTCAGGACAATTGGGAATTTAGTGCTAATGAAACGCCTGCATCCAAGTCTCCTTTTCTAAAATCTTTGTACCAAAGACCCGGAGATTTTGCGCATTACGTAGGAGAAGATTTTGGGATTCACCTGAGCCCTGTCATTTACCTCGCTGGAGGAGTAGAAACGGAACAAGACCGAAAGCCTGCACGATTGACCAGAGGGCTTGTCGTTCGAGGCTCAATTGATAAAAAGGTCGGATTTTTCACCTACCTGACTACCACCGAGACTTTTTTTCCAAGTTGGGTAAAAGACTATGCCCGTTACTATGGAGCAGTTCCTGGAGAAGGCTTTTGGAAACAATACCAAACCGAGGGCTACAATTACTTCTCCGCCATGGGTCATTTCAATTTTCACTTGACCAAAAGCATCGAGTTTCAAGTGGGCCATGACCGAAACTTTGTTGGCGAAGGGTATCGATCCTTTCAACTTTCGGATTTTTCCAATCCGTACATGTTTGTCAAAATCAACACCAAGGTGTGGCGATTTCAGTTGACCAATTTATGGTCACAACTGACCGCGGATGTATTTTATGATCGAGGAAGACCTACCGACGGGAGATATCCTCAAAAATATTTTTCCTACCACCGGATTGGATTCAATGTCGGCAAGGCGATGAATCTGGGATTTTATTCCTCCGTGATGACGGACAAAGTCAACTTCAACTATTTCAACCCAATTGTCTTTTATCGTTGGGTGGAGCAGCAACAAGGCACTCCGGACAAGGTTATGTTGGGATTGGATGGCAAGTGGATGTTCCGTCCTGGCATGGAACTCTATGGACAGTTTGCCTTGGATGAATTCGTCTTCAATGAGTTTTTTGGAATCGACGGAAAAGGCTCCAAGCGCAACAAATATGGGATTCAGGCAGGATACAAATACATCAATGCGCTTGGGATTTCAAATCTGGACTTGCAATTGGAATGGAATCAGGCTAGGCCCTATACCTTTCAGGAAAAATTTGATTATCAATCCTATTCCAACTGGAGAATGCCGCTCACCCATCCTCGCGGAGCTAATTTTCGAGAGTTCTTGGGAATCCTACGCTACCAACCCCTCCCAAAACTCCAAGCCCGATGGATCGGCATGTACCAAAAATACGGGGCAGATGAATCTGGGGAGGTAAACTGGGGAGGTGATGTACTTAAAAACAGACTTCAAAACAGTCCAACCGGGCTTTTTGGAAATTTCATCGGTCAGGGCATCGAAACCCAAGTGATTCAGTCTCAACTTTCTGCAAGCTACATGGTCAAGCATAATTTCTTCATTGACCTTTCTCACACCTTTCGGCGACGCACCGCACAAGATTTAAATGCACCGCAAACCAGTCAATTTGTGGAGCTTGCTTTTCGTCTCAACTTTATACGTCCAGACTATAATTTCTAGGCAGAAGTATTCTTCACTTAGGCATTTCAAATGGCTTCCTAACTCGAATGAAAGGGGCCATGGGCTTTTCCCAAAACAGGCTCGGGCAATTTTACGTAACTTGCAGGCAAACTTGACCCGGTTGATTTGATGAAGACCTACCTTCGGATTCTGTCTTATGCCCGACCATTCGGCAGATTTGCTCCGATTTATGTGATTTATGCCTTTTTAGCGATTGTATTTGGCTTGCTCAACTTTACACTCCTAAAGCCACTTTTTGATGTGATTTTCGAGCAGGTGGATCCTGCCACCTTAGAAACCTACCGGGAAGCACCTGAATTTTCCTTTTCCATCGACTATTTCACCGGACTATTCAACCATCAGTTTTTGGTGGTTCAAGACACCCATGGAAAGATGGGTACTCTGGTCTTCGTTTGCATCATCATCGTAGTTTCGGTCTTTTTGTCCAACTTATTCACCTACCTATCAGGAGTCGTTTTGGCTAAAATCCGTGCTGTAGTGATTAAGAGAATGCGGATGGACATCTTCGAAAAAGTCAGCCAATTGCATATCGGTTATTTTTCCAATGAACGAAAAGGTGACCTTATGTCCAAAATGACAAATGATGTTCAAGAGGTAGAAAACACCATCGTCCAATCCCTTCGAGTGATTTTCAGAGAGCCGGCCACGATCATTCTTTATTTTGCAGTGCTCTTTTTCATGTCGGTCAAACTGACCTTTTTCACCATTCTAATCATTCCGATTTCGGGAGCAATCATCGGAGGAATCACCAAGCGACTTAAGAAACGTGCCGTTCAAAGTCAGGAATCTTTGGGCCGAATTGTGAATATTTTGGAGGAAAGCTTGGGTGGAATGCGAGTTATCAAGGCATTCAATGCTGAGCGATTTGTCAGTGGGAAATTTGATTCGGAGACCGATTACTATTCCCATGTCAATGTGAGCATGGCCCGAAAAAATGAGTTGGCCTCGCCGATTTCCCAATTTCTTGGGGTATCCGTTGTCGCTGGGATTTTGGTATACGGAGGCAGTTTGGTCTTGAGTGGACAGTCTGATCTGAGCGCCTCTGATTTTATCACTTACATCATCATATTTACCCAAGTACTCAATCCTGCCAAGGAAATCTCCCGAGCAGTAAGCAGTATTCAGCGAGGAATTGCCTCTGCAGAGCGGATTTTCCAGGTGATCGACACCCCATCTCAAGTCCAATCCCCAGAACACCATGCACCGCTTCCGGGATTTTCACAGGAAATCAAATTTAATCAGGTCAGCTTTGGATACGGAGATCAGCCAGTTCTTCAGGACATTGAGTTCACCTTGAAAAAAGGAAAAACCATCGCCCTTGTTGGACCATCAGGCGGCGGAAAATCCACCCTTGCCGACTTGGTTCCTCGATTTTATGATCCAAGCTCAGGGAAAATCACATTAGACGGAACAGACCTCCGAGACTTTAAAACCGCAGATTTACGAAGCTTGATGGGAATTGTCACTCAAGAATCAATTCTCTTTAACGATACCGTTTTCAATAACATCGCCTTTGGAATTTCCGGTGCCACAGAAGAGCAGGTAATCGAAGCAGCAAAAATCGCTAATGCACACGTCTTTATTTCCCAGCTTGAAAATGGCTATCAAACCAATATCGGTGATCGAGGCAGCAAACTTTCTGGTGGACAACGTCAACGTCTAAGCATTGCGCGAGCGGTACTGAAAAATCCTCCGATTCTTATCCTCGACGAGGCCACCTCTGCATTGGATTCCGAGTCCGAGCTCTTGGTCCAAGAAGCTTTGACCAAATTAATGGCCAACCGGACCACCTTAGTCATTGCTCACCGACTCAGTACGATTCAGCATGCCGACGAAATCCTTGTAATCGAAAAAGGCCGCATCATCCAACGTGGAAATCACCAAGACTTGATGCAAATGGAAGGACTTTATCAGAAACTTTCATCTATTCAGGCTGTTTGATACTTTAGTGAAACCCAAAATCCCTGCCCCATGAAATCCATCTCGTTTTATTTAACCCTAGCCCTACTGATTTACTTTCTGGTGTTTTTACTCTTTTTCATCTTTTTTGATGTATTGGGAAGCACCTTTGGAATGGATCCAATTACTCCAGAATCAATGGTCAAAATAATGTTGGTGGGTTTATTGATTTTCTTTGCCTCCTGGGCGACTTCAGGTATTTATCGTAAAGGGCAAGCCAATGAACTCCAAAAACTAGAGCAGGAATTAAATGGAGTAAAGGCAAAACTCTACGACTTAGAGCATCCTAAAGGAACTGAATCCAAGTCTTCTTCGGCTCCTAAAAGCTCAGAAGAAGGTGGTGGAATCCTAAAACCAAGACAAAATTTCACTAACCAATAAAGATTTAATTTTAGCAACCTTGTATATTCAGGAAACCAAAATCGGTTTCCTTTTTTTATTCATCATGGTAGCAAAAACTTTTGGAAGCGCGGTATCTGGCGTCGACGCCAACCTAATCACCATCGAAGTCAATGTGGGACAGGGCACGAGCTTTTACATGGTGGGTCTTCCGGACTCCGCAGTTAAAGAATCTCAACAGCGCGTGGAATCCGCCTTGAAGTATTTCAATTTCAGGATGCCCCGCCAAAAAATCGTAATCAACCTAGCGCCGGCAGATATCCGAAAGGAAGGCTCAGCCTATGACCTACCGATCGCTATGGGAATCCTTCAAGCCTCCGAGCAGGTCAGTTTCCCTGAGTTAGAACGCTACATTATTATGGGGGAACTTTCCCTCGACGGGAACCTTCGCCCGATCAAAGGTGTGCTGCCCATTGCAATAGAAGCACGCAAGAAGGGATTTAAAGGATTTATTCTTCCTCTGGAAAATGCCAAAGAAGCTTCCATCGTCAATAACCTGGATATTATCGGCGTGGAATCATTGGACCAAGCAGTGGATTTTCTTCAGGGTACTTTGGACATTGAACCCCTGGTCACCGATACTCGGGAGATCTTTTACCATTCCTTGGAGGAAAGTGAGTTTGACTTTGCGGATGTGCAAGGCCAGGAAAACATCAAGCGTGCCATGGAAATTGCCGCTGCAGGAGGGCACAATGTAATTATGATCGGCCCTCCCGGAGCGGGGAAAACCATGCTTGCCAAACGGCTCCCTTCGATTCTTCCTCCACTCACGCTACAGGAGGCACTCGAAACCACCAAAATTCATTCGGTCGCTGGCAAATTGGGACGCAATGGTTCCCTTCTCGCGCAGCGCCCTTTCCGAAGTCCCCATCATACGATTTCCGATGTAGCCCTCGTTGGCGGGGGTGGTAATCCCCAACCTGGAGAAATCTCGCTCGCGCATCATGGGGTCTTGTTTTTGGATGAACTTCCGGAGTTTAAACGGACTGTTTTGGAAGTCATGCGCCAACCTTTGGAGGAGCGGAAAGTGACCATTTCTCGAGCCAAAGTATCGGTGGATTATCCGGCCAACTTTATGCTGATCGCAAGTATGAACCCTTGCCCTTGTGGCTATTACAACCACCCTGAAAAGGAATGTGTCTGCGGACCGGGAATCGTACAGCGCTACCTCAACAAGGTCAGCGGTCCTTTACTCGACCGCATCGACCTGCATGTGGAAGTGACGCCGGTGAAGTTTGACGAAATGACTTCCACCCGAAAGGCCGAGTCCAGCAAGGCCATCCGGGAGCGGGTGATTTTGGGTAGAGAAAAACAAAAAGTACGCTTCCAAAACAATCCTGAAGTGTATTGCAATGCAATGATGCCTTCCCATATGGTCAAGGAAGTCTGCCAAATCAATGAGGCCGGAAAGACACTTTTAAAAACAGCTATGGAGCGACTAGGGCTATCTGCCCGCGCTTATGATCGAATCCTAAAAGTAGCTCGAACCATCGCAGATATTGCAGGAAGCGATTCCATCAAAGTCGAACATCTTGCCGAAGCCATCCAATATCGAAGCTTAGATCGAGAAGGCTGGGCGGGGTGATGCTGGAAATTTCAAAATTCAGATATTTAATTCTACCCAATGTGATTAATATTCAATTTTGAATTGCTAAGTGGCAACCTTAGCCTTTGGCGACTTTTCTATTATCTTCCCTCCCAGAATCACCCCTTCATCCTTATGTTTCGGAAATTGCTACTTCCCTTGGTTGGCAATAGGCATTTCTTTCCTTTTAGTTATTGGATTTTACGTCAGGCCAGAACCCTCGCTTTTGGAAATCTCTGGGATTTCCACACCAATGGAGAACTAGAGGCTGTTACCTTTTCCAATCAACGTTTTCCTATCCGTGTTTTGGTAGATGTAGGAGCCAATACTGGAGCGTATTTTCAGGCAGTCAGCCCACTCTTCACCGATCAATCGACCGAATTCCATCTGTTTGAGCCCTCTCCACAGACATTTTCTCAATTAGTCCAAGCCTCGGATCAGGGTAGAAAGGTGATAAAAAATCAACTTGCCTTAGGCAAATCTAGCAGTAAAAAGGTGCCGTTTTTCAATCATCCAAATCCCGTCTATTCGGGATTTCATTCTGACCATTTAAGTGAAAGTAAGGCCATCGAGGTGGAAATGACCACTCTAGATCTGTATGCAACAAATCATGAGATCAATCAAATTGACTTCTTGAAATTGGATGTAGAAGGCCACGAGTTTGATGTGCTGCTAGGAGCAAAAACCCTCCTGGAAGAAGGGAAAATTAAGGCGATTCAATTTGAATTTGGCGTTAACAATCTCCAATCAAGGACGTATTTCAAGGATTTTTTTGACCTGCTTTCACCCGACTTTGACCTATTCTTGATTCAGCGTGGAGGATTGATTCACCTCCCTACTTATGAATTTGAATTGGAAGCCTTTGGGAAAGTTTCGAATTTTCTCGCAATCCAAAAATCTATCCCTCAAAGCTGATACACCATTCCCTCAGCGCACATTTCAACAGGAAAATCAGGCGTTTGCACTCTCAGGGAGTTTTCCAGCATTTCATCCAATTGCTCGTCTGTTCGCATTGGTTCATGGTGAAAAATACCCAATCGCTTCACCCGACACATCTTTCCGAATAGGATCGAATCCCGCACCGAGCTATGCCCCCAGCCGATCTTGCCGGTATATTCCTTCGCAGTGTAGCTTCCATCATGAAAAAGTAAATCCACTCGATCCGCCAAGTCAAAGCCACTTGTCCAATTGGGATCATTCGGAAAATCCGCTGCCCCAAGTTGGAGCTCATGATCGGGAAGGTAAGCCAAGGAAGTCTTGCCCACTGAAACCCGGTAGCCCAATGTTGCCCCAGGATGACAGACATAGGCGGACTTCACCGAGAAAGGACCGATTTGAATTTGCTCAGAACCCAGTTCGTGAATATGAGGATGGACGGGGAGTTCACTGAGTTTGACAGGAAATAAAGGTGGAGAAAAGTAGCGCTGCAGTCGATTGACCAGCGGATCACCATCTACCGCAGGACCATAGATATGCACCTTGACTTTAGGATTATAAAGTGGAAGGAAAAATCCCAAACCCAAGGTATGGTCAATATGGAGATGAGTTAATAGAATATGAATCTCCGACAAATCCGGAGACAAAAACTTACCCAGACGCATGATTCCCGAACCTGCATCCAAGATGAGTTGACTTTTCTCATGCGTGATTTGAACACAGGAAGTATTTCCTCCATACCGCAAATTTTCTGGACCAGGCGAAGGCAATGAGCCTCGGCAACCCCAAATTTTCACTTTCATAGGCCCTTTCTCCAAAAAATAGCCATAGCACCATAAAAATGATTGGATCTTCCGATGATCGGAAAAGCCGAAACAGAAATGGAAATTCGTTCCCCCTTCAGACTATCAATATAAAAATCTCCATGATGCGGCTTTTGGGTGTTTAGCGTCTTGACCAAGGGCAAATCATCTTGCGCTAACAAGTCCCCATTTTCATCCTTTGGAACAAAAACGGTTGCCCATTCTTCGATTCGCATTCCTCCCGTGTCACTAAATCGAAGGCCTAAAATACCTTCTGCTTGATCGTTGTAGAACAGTAGATTTCCCGCTACATCCACTAAAAAAACGGGCAAATTCAAACTATCGCCAAACTGTCTCGCCAAAATAAGTTCTAAAGATTGTGCTGGCATAAAATTTTACGTCTAAAAACTTCAAAGAAGATAAAAAGAAAAATTCATACTTAAGCTTCAGATATTCTAAAAAATGAGCATCTTAAATCCATCTAACAAGTCAACCCCTTCTTATGAAATCCATCTTTTTAATTCTCTTCTTGGGTTTAGTACTCCCTAAACCCTGCTTGGCTCAAGAGGCCCAAGACCGAACGTATATCCAAGAGCTCGTAAAACAAAGTGAAAAACAACGTAGCACTGGACTTAAGATGATGGCCTTTGGGGGTGGAGCAGTTGCCTTGGGTCTATTATTAGCCGCATCGTCTGATGATTGGACAGATGGGGCATTTGGAGGAGGAATCCTATTGGCAGGTGCGGGATCACTGACGGCCTTGATCGGAATTCCGGTTTTAGCAGGATCAGCCAACAAAGCCCGAAGAGCAGCCAGCCTTTCCATTACTACCGCTCGATTAGCTCCAGCTCAATCGGTATATCGTTCTTCAGGAGCGATTCCTTCACTCACTTTTTCACTTCCACTTAACTCCAAGAACCGATGAAACAGGCGATCTGCATCTTCCTATTTTTAGCACTCCCATTTCTTGGACACGCACAATACCAAGCGGAACCAACCATGCTTCAGAAGGATCTGGCTATGAAATCGGAACGGCAGTTTAAAACAGGAAAAATATTCATGCTGGGAGGTACCGGCTTGATTGTATTGAATTCCGTCATCCCTTACCGATACAACTACAATACCGGCAGAAGCAATGAAGGACTCCGATCAACCTTCGGAACGTTGGGTAGTATCATGCTCTTTACCAGTATTCCGTTTTTCTTGGAATCAGGAAGCAATGGACGGATGGCGGCAAAGCTTTATTTGGACAATCAGGCACTACACTCCCCAGTACATCGCGAACAATTTCCTGCCCTCCGTTTGCAAATCCCCATTCGAGCGCGTTAGTCTCCAAAAGAAATTCCCAGCCCTTTAGCGGCTTTGACCAAGGTCCCTTCGGGGTCTACGATATTGTATTCTTTGATGGCTTCTTGGATAGATACGGAGGAATAATCATTGTTTTTCAAAATGACGATTTGACCAAACTTCTTTTCCAACACCAACTCCATGGCTTTGACACCAAAGACTGAAGCAATGATTCGGTCAAAAGCGACAGGAGTTCCTCCACGTTGGGTGTGGCCAAGGACGGTTTCCCGTACATCCGCTTCTAGTCCTGCATCTTTCAGTTGCTGACTGAGTGTAAAACAAACACCTCCGAGTCGAATGGCATTTCGCCCTTCTTCACCTTTGGAGGCCGTGATAGTTCCGTCTTTAGCTCGGGCACCTTCTGCAATAACGACATTGACAAAGCCTCTCCCATTATTATAACGACTTCGAATTTTTTCTATCACCTTATTCAAATCGTAAGGAATCTCCGGAATCAGACAAATCTCCGCCCCTCCCGAAATCGCGGTATGCAGCGCAATCCACCCTGCATTTCTTCCCATCACTTCCATAATCATCACCCGATGGTGGCTATTGGCAGTAGTCACCAATCGATCAAAGGAATCTGAAGCGATCTGCACTGCAGTTTGAAATCCGAAAGTAAAATCTGTTGAAGAAAGATCATTATCGATGGTTTTGGGCACGCCGATAACGGGCATTCCTGACTCAAACATCGCCTGAGAAATTGCTTGAGAACCATCCCCACCGATATTGACTACCGCATCAAATCCCAACTCCTTCAGGCGTTTCACCAAATCGGGAATTCGATTGATGTATTTAACCGAGCCATCGGCTTGTTTTACCGGGAATTTGAGGGGATTTCCTTTGTTGGTTGTACCGATGATGGTTCCGCCAAGAACATGAATCCCCGCAACCGTCTTATCATCCAATCGCAGTAATCGGGCGGGTTCTTCCATGACTCCATTAAAGGCTTCATAGCTTCCCCAAACTTCCCAATCTCCCTCCTGAGAGGCTCGCTTCACAATTCCACGTATTACCGCATTCAGACCAGGGCAGTCACCTCCACCTGTTGCTACCAAAAGTTTTTTCATAGTTAATCAAATTAAATAGGCCTCAGGCCAAAATTCCCAACTCGTAATTCCCTATTTTAAAGGGATAAGGATACTGATTCAATATAGCCAAGAATTTGGTAAGCTTAAGTGAAATCTTTAGTCAAATTCATGATCAGCCTTCTAAAATCCAGCCTTTAATGATGAATAAAAAACTCACTGAAACCCGTCTCAAAGAAATGTCGGATCTGGAATTGATCCGTCGGGCAAAACAATTTTGCAGGAAATATGAAGTGAGGGACGGAGCGGACTTTGAACTGAAAAAAGCAGTAACTAAGCCGCCTAAGGATTTTAGTAAGGAGGATTTACCCTTGGTAAAAGAGGCCTTAGAACAGGGTAAATCTGCCCTTTCCAAACTGCAAGAGGTGCTTTATGCGCAGGATAAATGGTCCCTTTTGGTCATTTTTCAAGCTATGGATGCGGCTGGAAAAGACAGCAGCATCAAACACGTCCTCTCAGGAATTAATCCTCAAGGCTGTCAAGTCACCTCCTTTAAGGCTCCGAACTCGGAGGAATTGGACCATGACTTTCTCTGGAGATGCAATAAAGCCCTGCCTGAGCGGGGTAGAATTGGAATTTTTAACCGCTCCTATTACGAGGAGGTATTGGTGGTGCGGATTCACCCGGAATTTCTCGAAAAGCAAAAACTACCTCAAAGCCTAATCACAGAACACATTTGGGAAGAACGATTGGAGGACATCCGACACTACGAAAAATACCTCAACCGCAACGGAACGAAAGTGCTTAAGATCTTCCTGAATGTATCCAAGGAAGTTCAAAAAAAGCGGTTTATCGAACGAATCGAAGAGAAGGAAAAGAATTGGAAATTTAACTCGGGCGATATCGAAGAGCGGAAACATTGGGAAGAATACATGAGCGCTTATCAAGAAGCTATCCGCGCTACCTCCACCCTAGATAGCCCTTGGTATGTCATCCCCGCGGACAATAAATCCTATGCTCGGATTGCTGTGGCATCTGCCATCATCAAGGCTTTGGATGAGATGAAACTCAAACTCCCTAAACTTTCAAATTCCGAGCAGGAGAAGCTTCAGGATTACAAGAAAATCTTATTGGAAGAAAAATAAAAAGGCCTCCCATTATATCTGGAAGGCCCTTTGGAATGTTAAATGTCAAATTTGATTCCTTGAGCGAGTGGCAAAGCTGTGGAGTAATTAATCGTATTGGTTTGTCTCCGCATGTAGGCTTTCCAAGCATCCGAGCCTGACTCACGCCCTCCGCCAGTTTCCTTTTCACCACCAAATGCACCCCCAATTTCAGCTCCTGACGTTCCGATATTGACATTGGCAATGCCACAATCCGAGCCGACATGCGATAAGAAAGCTTCTGCCTCCCTCATATTCAAGGTCATAATCGCGGAGGAGAGTCCTTGAGGCACTCCATTGTGAAGAGCGATCGCTTCAGGCAGGATTTTATATTTAATGAGATAGAGAATAGGGGCAAAAGTTTCATGCTGCACAATCTCGAAGTGATTTTCAGCTTCGTAAATAGCTGGAAGCACATAACATCCTGATTCAAAGCCTTCGCCTTCTAAGACCCCTCCTGCTACTACGGCCTTGCCACCAGAAGCTTTGACCTTTTCGATAGCGGATAAATATGCATTGACTGCATCCCGATCAATCAATGGCCCCACATGATTAGTCTCATCCAGCGGATTACCAATGACTAATTTGGAATAAGCAGATGCTAATCTGGATTTTACTTCTTCGTAGACATTTTCCTGAATGATCAATCTGCGGGTTGAGGTACAACGCTGTCCGGCTGTCCCTACCGCACCAAACAAAGCTCCGCGAATTGCCATATCCAAATCGGCATGCTCAGAGATCACAATAGCATTATTGCCTCCCAATTCTAAAAGGGATCTTCCCAATCGCTCGGCGACAGTTTTACCCACAATTTTTCCCATTCGGGTGGATCCTGTAGCAGAAATCAAAGGAACTCGTGAATCTTGAGTCATCCATTCTCCTACTTGGTAATCTCCCACAATCAGAGAGGAGATTCCCTCAGGCATTCCGTGTTTTTCAAAAATAGGCGCTACAATTTTTTGACAAGCCAAGGCAGACAGAGGCGCCTTTTCGGAGGGTTTCCATATACAGACATCCCCACATACCCAAGCAATGGCAGCATTCCAAGACCAAACCGCAACTGGAAAATTAAAGGCAGAAATAATTCCTACGATGCCAAGTGGATGCCACTGCTCATACATCCGGTGGCCGGGTCGCTCAGAATGCATCGTCAATCCATACAACTGTCTGGAAAGTCCAACCGCAAAATCACAGATATCGATCATTTCCTGAACTTCCCCGAGTCCTTCTTGGTAGGATTTCCCCATTTCATAAGAAACAAGCTTTCCCAAATCGGCTTTGACCTCTCGAAGAGCGTTACCAATTTCACGAACAATTTCCCCTCGACGAGGAGCAGGCACCTGTCGCCAGATTTCGAAGGCTTGCTGGGATTTGGAAACCACCGCCTCATAGCCATCATTGTCCGTTACTTGAATTTCAGCGATCTTTTTCCCATCAACTGGTGAATAAGATGCCAAATAGTTGGATTGAGAATTGATCCACACCTGACCGGTGGAGGTTCCTGGATTTTGGGAAGAAATCCCCAATCGGTTTAGGGATTCCTGAATTCCGAAATTAGAAGACATAACAATGTGGGTTGATATTCAGTAGGTCAAAGCTAAAAAAAACCAAACGCCAATCCGGCTACTTGGCAAACATTCTATTCAAAATATTAACCGGATTCAATCGAGAAAACCCACGGGTAAAATTTGGACCAGGCTGAATTCGATACACAAAATTCAACCGATAATTCCCGGTGGATATACTAGGATCTAAACCTGAAATTTCAGCCAAATCAAGGTTTTTGAGTACATAATTGACATTTATTGAAAACCGAGTATGATTGTAACCGGCAAATCCACGGAACAAATACCCAGCTCTTCCCTGCCAATTTTGAGTAAATCGATTTTGATCTCCTTCAGAATAACCCAAGGAATAGCTCCCAGAAAATGCTCCAGTGAGAAAAAATCCTTTTCCAAAAACCAAGGTTCCCACCACCCCAAGCGAGGGGCCAAACTGGAAGAAATCTCCTCTCGAAACTACCGGCTGCTGATCAGCTTTAAATAAAGAATCTCCAGAAATCCGGACTCGATAGATCCCAAAACCAGCCATTGGGGAAATTGCCGAGCGAAGTTGTAACTGAGATTGATCTTTGGCAGCAGCCATGGAAATACGATCCCCACCAAAGACATATTCGGCATTTCCACCAAATTTTCGAACCTCCACATCCTCGCGGAGGATCTGGCTCTCCGATTGGTCAGGTACCAAAATGTAGCCGTTGTAAAACTGCCCGAAAAAGTCAAAATTCCAGTATTTGGTATAGCTGTGGAGCTGGAGATCAATATTTGGTTTCCAATCCTTTTGCCGAGTCGGGTTCAAAAATCCCCAAGGTATTGCCAGGTTAACGGTGAGCTTTTGGAAACTTATCCCTAAACCCATGTGCAAGCCGGAATTGGGCTCATAGACGGGCATGTCTTTTCCCAATTGGAATTCGGTAAACTTATGAGAAAAGTAAAATCGCAAATTGAGCTGATCTGAAAGATCTCGATAATAGAGAAAGGTAGAATCAGATTCCAATAAAGAGGTAGCCCATGCCTGGAAACTAAAGGCCATGCTAAAAACCACTACCAAAAGGACTCGATGTCTCATGCACTCAAACCTACTGGATTTGGATGATTCTTCAAGAATCTCTGGGTTGAGATTTCAACAAAAAAAAAGAACCCCAACCGTGGTTGAAGTTCTTTTCAAAATCTAAAGAGTTCGAAAAATGGACTCTTTTGGAATCTCAAATAATTGAAGAATATGAGAAAAGTTGTTAATCACCTTCTCGAAGCTAGAAAATTATTAATACTATACAAATTTTTTATAGGACTTTTTTTCGTCTTTTTGAAAATAAATCAAGCTTTTTAAAGATTCAAATTACATATAAATGAAAAGTAAACTTACCCTCATAAAAATGCAGGGACAGTCGAAGTTGAAAAAGTTTGAGGATTCCTGAGTTTTGTAGTTAGCACTGGAATTTTTCAGACTTCGATACAAGATTCGACCAGCAATTGCCGAGGAATAATTTTTTAAAACCAAGGCCTTGTCTTCAACCATGAAAAATTGCCCAGTAATTTTTTCACAGATTTTCGAGTGAATTTCATCGGTCTTTGAGAATTAAATAACTTAGCCCAATGCATCCCCAGCCGCTCGTTTCTGTTGTCATTCCCTGTTACAACCAGGAAAAATACCTGAAAGAAACCGTTGAAAGTGTTCTAAAATCCAGCTATACATCCTTCGAGATTCTGATCGTAAATGATGGGTCTACGGATCATTCTCTCGCCCTCGCTCAAAATTTAGCGGATCAGCATTCATCGATTTGCGTTCTTTCCTTTGAAAATGGAGGAGTAGCAAAGGCCAGAAATCTAGGCATTCAAGCTGCAAAAGGATCCTATATCCTACCCTTAGACGGGGACGATTTAATTCATGAAAATTACATTGAGGAGGCAGTCAAAATTTTAGAGCAGAAGCCTTCCTCCAAAGTGGTGTACTGTCAGGCGGTGAAATTCAATGAACAAGGTCAAAAACCTTGGAAACTGAAGCCATACAGCAGATACCAACTTGCCCGAGACAATATGATTTTTGTTGCTGCCCTATTTCGGAAATCAGACTGGGAAAAAGTAGGAGGATTTTCTGAGGATATGAAAATGGGACGTGAGGATTGGGAGTTTTGGATCAAAATGCTAAAAGATGGAGGAGAAGTTTACCAGTTGCCATTTGTCGGATTCTACTACCGACTTACCCCTACAAGCAAACGCAAAAAGACAGGTACGAGTCAGAAAAAACGCGAGCGAATCGCCTATTTAAATGCCAAGCACAATGATTTCTTTCAAGAGCAATTGAATGGCCCTCTCCGGATTCAGCGAACCTGGTCCAAACCCTACAATACCCTCATGCGATGGCTAGGCCTCTTGTGATTTTGTTTTACATTTAAGCCCTCAGAGTCACCTTCAATCTCCAGTACATGTCACTAAAATCTACTTTCAAGACACTCTATAAAGACTTTCGAATCTCCCTTAGTGCTTCTGAAAACCCGCTTTTCATGGCGTTTTATAAGCATTGGTACAAACCAAAACCTGGAAGTCTTTCGGATTTTCTTTCCACCTATTCCTTGAGTAAAAAAGGAGATTTTACGGTGATCCAAATCGGAGCAAATGATGGAATCACCAATGACCCCATCCATAAATTCATCAAAAGAGATCGATGGAAAGGGGTTCTTTTGGAGCCACAGCGCTCGGTTTATGAACAATTTCTTAAAAAAATCTATCAGAAAAACGAAGGCTTACATCCCATTTGCGCAGCAATTGGCGAAAATGACGGCATGCAAAAGCTTTACAAAATCGGATTTAGCGAGGATCGTTGGGCGACAGGGCTAGCCTCTTTTTCCAAAGAAAAAGTAGAGGAACTTTTTGAAAATGGCGTAGTAGAGACCAACTGTCGGAAATTTGGAATTCCAATTCCAACTGATCCTGAGAGACGAATCACCTTTGAAGAAGTCCCAGTGGTAAGTCCAGCCACCTTGATGAAAACCTATCAGCTAAATCGAATTGATTTGCTTCAGATTGATGCTGAAGGATTTGATCTGGAAGTGATCCGAATATTTGATGTACCAAAGAGTTTACCGCAAGCCATCATTTTTGAAAATGTCAACCATGAACAACATGAACTGGACATTTGCTATGCTATGCTTGAAGCAAACGGGTATCGACTCCGTAAATTTGGAAGAGATACCTTGGCTGTTTATCAGCCATCAGAAGAGCTCAGTCGTTTTTTTAGCTAATTATCCGGTTGATTGAAGGCAAAATCAAGTTAATTCCTACTTATCCAAAACCATGGATAAAGAAGAGGATACCATCAACGTATTGAATTAATGGATTTGGGTTTACCTTAAATCTTATCCAGTCCTTTCCAGAATTTCAAAAAGTAATATTTCAGGGGATTGCTGTATTTAAGTTGCTTCCAAGGTCGACTTGCATGGGGACGATGCCAAACCGGTGCATTCATCAATACCCAATTACTATATCCAAGTTCAATAGCCTTCTTGGAAATAAAGGTATCGTACCAATCCTTTGCCTCGTCTAAACCTGCAAAGTCATAGGCTTTGAGAAAGTCGAGGGAAAATAAGGTACAACAAAAACTCAAACTGCGATTTGTAGAAATTACTGGTTGTTTGACTCCTTTAAACTTGAGATACGGGAAATTAACGACACCTTTTTCATCCACCGTGACCGATCCCAACAAGCCGGATTTCGGTTTTTCTTCCAAACTTTTCAATAAGACTTCTACCGTTTCAGGCTGTACAACCACGTCAGACTCCACTACCAAAAGAGGCAGATTTTCACTTACTGCACGCTTTTGAGCCATTTGAAGTACCAATTTATAATTAGGAGAGGGATGATCCGTCAAGTCCTCCAGGTGAATCAATTCATAACCGATTTCTCCTTTTTTCTCTTCCAAAATCGCTTTGGTTTCCTCCGAACTAAAGTCATTAAAAATCACATGTTGGACTTTTACAGAGGAATTTGCAATGGCCCTTGCGGTATCAAGGGTAGTTTCAATTGAATTTTTTACTGGAGTAATGACAAGAGCTCGGGGCATGGAGGGGATTTTGGACAAAATTAACCGATTCTTAGAAGGCAAAAAAATTGCCCCGCCAGACCGACGGGGCAAAGAAAGATAATTTATATACGAATTAGGCTAGTTCACCCAGTGCTTTTTTGATTCGCTTCATGGCTTCCACCAATTCAGCCTCGGAGGCAGCATAGGAAATTCGAACGCAGTTTGGAGCACCAAAAGCAGAGCCAGTCACCAAAGAAACATTGGCTTCGGCTAATAGATACAAGCAAAGATCATCTGCATTAGCTACTTGGTGGCCTTTGGCTGATTTTCCGAAAAACGCAGTAACATCTGGGAAGAAGTAGAAAGCTCCTTCAGGGACATGCGTCTTGATGCCAGGAATATCTCTCAAAAGTCCAAGAACCAAATCTCTTCGCTTGAGGTATTCGGCAGCCATTTCCTGAGAAGGAGTTTGATCTCCCGCGATACCTGCCAATGCAGCACGCTGCGCGATTCCGGTATTTCCAGAGGTAAATTGGCCTTGCATTTTTTCTACTGCTTTGGCAATTTCCAAAGGAGCACAGATATACCCTACTCTCCAGCCAGTCATCGCATAGCCTTTAGAAAATCCATTAACGGTCACAGTACGCTCAAACATTCCCGGTAGGGAACCGATGCTGAAATTTTTACCTGTGAAATTGATCAATTCATAAATCTCATCCGCAATCACCACGAGGTTTTCATGTTTCTTCACAACGTCTGCAATGGCTACCAATTCCTCCTTGGAAAATACGGAGCCAGTTGGGTTACAAGGTGAGGAATAAATTACGGCCTTGGTTTTTGGAGTAATTGCTGCTTCCAATTGAGCAGCAGTAGCTTTGAAGTTATTTTCTAAATTACCTTCAATCAATACAGGAACGCCTCCGCACAATTTGATGATTTCAGCATAGCTCACCCAATACGGAGAGAAAATCACCACTTCATCTCCTTCATTGATGATACACATGAAGGTATTGGCAATTGAGTGCTTAGCACCTACTGAAACCACGATATTTTCAGCCTTTGCATCAGTGATACTATTTTCGTCTCTGAGTTTTTTGGCGATAGCCTCTCTCAAATCCTGATAGCCTGCTACAGGAGGATAAGCGAAATATTTTCCTTCATCAATCGCATCCTTTGCAGCCTGCTGGATATGCTTAGGGGTTTTGAAATCCGGCTCACCCAAGCTCAAGCTGATGATGTCAATACCTTGAGATTTCAGCTCCCGAGCCTTTTTGGCCATTGCGAGGGTTGCTGACTCCTCCATATTTAGAATGCGATCTGATAGAATAGATTTCATTAGTTATAGGTTTTTTTTACAGATTCGTCAAAATTAACCATAAGATTATTAATTCTAAACAATCCCATGGAATTGATCTTGAATTCAGGGATAAACGGATCCCTTGAACCAAAAGTCAAAAGTCCATAAAATCAGATGAAATGTTATTTTTGGGTAAAATAGCGGGACAATCCTCCCGTTTTGAATGTACATGAAGCAATTCTTTCTTTTTCTTCTTTTTAGTGTTTGCCTGGTTAAAGTTGGCTTCGCCCAAAAAACCGATCCCGACAAAAAAGCAGATCCTGATTCTACTGGAGTAGTGTCCTCGGCACTCTTGCCTACAGTTGCGCCCTTGCTTTTGTTTGATGAATCAAAGGAGAAAGAGGAAAAAAAAGAAAAGAAGAAAAAGGCTCGCAAGAACATTTGGTTTGGGGTAAAAACCATGAAGGGATACACCCGACGCACCCTAAGAGGTCAGGAGTATTTGGAATTTTTCAATTATACCGATGCAGGCCGTAATCCAAATCCATATATCCGAGATGTATATTGGTTTGACCCCAAAGAACGAGCAATCCGAACAGAAGGATTCACTCAGGGAGTTGGCTACTTGCTTCATGGCCCCTATGAGCGATTAGTCAATGAGACCGTCGTAGAAAGTGGCATGTTTTATTACGGAATGAAGCACAAAACGTGGATGGTATTTGACGACCAAAATGTTTTGCAGGACAAGGCACATTTCAGTGAAGGCTGGGCCAAGGAATCGCGAATATCCTATTACGAAGAAAACTCTAAGTCCATCGAAAAAATTACGCCTGTTCAGTACGGACTGGAGGAAGGCAATTTTTTTCACTTTTATCCCAATCAGCAAATCGCAGTGACAGGGGAATATAAGTTTGGGGAAAAGGTCGGCGTATGGACCGAATATTGGGACACTAAAAACACCAAGGCAATCCGCAAGCGAGAAATTCAATATCAAGAGGAACCCTATACTAAAAATTTCCGCCCGTATATCCGGGCGGAATGGGATCAAGACGGAAATCTAGTTTATCGAAAAAACTGATCAGTTAGCTCGAAATTTAAACTGTTGCCCTCCTACCGAAGCTTCATACATTAAGCCCTTTTTTGTCCGAGTAAAGACCAAAACTCCTTCATTGTATTTTGCATTAGCAGAGGCCCCCGATGCTGCAGCCACGGCAGAAACCTGAGCTGACATTTCTATTTTTCCTTCTTTAAATCGGTCAAATGCCTCCTTGGTCTCAAAAAAAACCACTTCGGAGTACGCTTGACCACCTGCCTGAAATCCAATGGTCAGCTGAGTCATTCGTGCATATCCAATATGCTTTCCATTTTCAAAAGCCACCCCATTTCCTGCTGCAGCTCCTACTCCCCAGGCCCCTTTACCTACATTAGGTAAAATGATGTAGCCATAGGAATCTGCAAAGAAGTCGGCAAGTCCTGGGTCATCTTTCAAAAATGCTGCTTTTGCCGCTTCTGAATCGGCATAAATTTTTTCGTCTTTTTCATCATCTTGAGCAAAAACGGCAAAAGAAAATAAACTCAAAGCGAAAAGAAGGATTAGATTTTTCATTGGATAAAGGTGATTTATTGGGTGATTAGATCGTAGCGAATTAGAACTTTATCAGTGGATTTCAAATGTTTGGAAGGCAAGTAGAAAGTCTGGATTAGCCGGTTTCGATTTTCTCCCCTTTCCCATTTAATAGAAAGCATCCTCAAACTGCCTGAAATTGAAATTTCCACTTCGATCCTTGTATACGCCAACGATGTCAAAACGGATATCCTTTTTCCAATCCTCTTCATAAATAAAATGATCAGCTGCTTTGATCAGAAGTTTCCGCTTGGTGGCATCTACAAACTCCTCTGCATAGCCAAATCCCGTGCCTGAGCGAAATTTGACCTCCACAAAAATCAAAATTCCTCGATGCTTCATTATCAAATCAATCTCAGCATGTCCATGCCGGTAGTTTTGAGCAACGAGCTCATATCCTTTGCCGATTAGCCAATCCGCAGCGAGTTGTTCGGCTAGTCTTCCTGATTCATTGTGTTCTGCCATGGGATTTATAGTTAATTTTGAAAAATCGAAGAACGATCCAGCCCTCAGGCCTGTTTAAAAAGAATTCCAAGAGGACGTCACATGAACCAAATTATCAATAAAACAGTAGAATTCCGAGATTTAGGCCGCATGGACTACCAGGAAGCCTGGGATTATCAGGAAAAGATTTTTGCGGAAATCGTGGCCCTGAAAATCAAAAATCGAAACCTTCCTTCCGATCAACAGGAGTCCACTCCGAATTACCTTTTATTTGTGGAGCACCCCCATGTTTACACCTTGGGAAAAAGCGGTAAACAAGAAAATTTACTTTTGGATGAGGCTGGGCTAGCAGAGCATGAGGCTTCCTACTACAAAATCAACCGAGGTGGAGACATTACCTATCACGGTCCGGGTCAACTGGTCGGCTATCCAATTTTGGATCTGGATAATTTCTTCACTGACATCCACAAGTATCTTCGACTGCTTGAAGAAGCCATTATTTTGACCTTGGCGGATTATGGAATAGAGGCAGGAAGAATCGACGGACTTACCGGGGTGTGGTTGGATCATGTAGCGCAAAAAAATCCACGGAAAATCTGCGCCATGGGCGTCAAGTCCAGCCGTTGGGTAACCATGCATGGCTTTGCGTTCAACCTAAATGCAAACGTCTCCTACTTTGGGCACATTATCCCATGCGGGATTGATGACAAAGCAGTGACTTCCTTGCACCTGGAATTAGGCAGACCTGTGGATGAAACCGAAGCCAAAAACAAAGTCAAAAAGCATCTCGCAGAGCTTTTTGAAATGAATCTGATCGAAGTAAAATAATTAAGTTGGATTAATCAGTCTCAACTTCTAGACTTTAGTTTTGAGAAGCAAAATCAGGCCATTCCCCCTTCTCAAGAGGGTCAGGGGGATTTATAATCAAAAGAAAATAGAATTTCATTCCTAATTATTCATAAAAGGAAAATGAAAAAAGATATCGACTTCTCTCCCGTGACGGGTGTAAAACTAGCTATCGCAAAAGAAGAAAAAGCAACCGGAACAGAGTGGGCCGTGTACATCATCAACCTCAATCTCATCGAATTGAGCACCGTGATGATCACCTCCAAAGGCTATGGTGTTTTGGACGGGGAGAAAAGACAAACCTCTACCCTCCGACACATGATCGAAGAGCTAGGGGCTGAGTCCATCGCCAAAGTAGAGCCTATTGATCCGGCGGTATTTTCGCTCACCAATGAATTTTGGGTGAGCTATTACATCCTCGATCAGATTTTTGACAAAAAGTTTATCTTTACTCCTGGCAGTTTTGACCCTGTCAACCTCCGGATGATCCCGGAATTGGGATTGGAGGGAATCCTTCACAGTTAATCCTTGATGTTATGGCAGATTTTTTAGAACAGCTCAGCGACATTTTGTTTTTGGATATTGAGACCGCTTCCCAAATGGAACATTTTGATGAAGTGGATTCCCGACTGCAGCCAGAATGGCTCAAAAAAGAAAAGCTGATTCGAAGTGAAAATCCCAATCCCGAACCTGGTTCTTTATATTTTGACCGTGCAGGAATCCATGCCGAATTTGGACAGGTTATCTGCGTGGGAGTTGGGTTTTTCCAGACTAAAAAGAAGGATAAAAAAATCTATTTCCGGTCAAAGGTTTTTGCACATGAGGAAGAGCGGGAACTTTTATTGGAGTTTAAAGCCTTGTTAGAGAAGAAAAAATGGATTCTTTGCGCCCACAACGGCAAAGAGTTTGATTTCCCCTACCTCTGCAGGCGTATGTTGATCAACGGGATTTCACTTCCCGAACCCCTACAAATTGCCGGTAAAAAACCCTGGGAAGTCCGACACCTGGACACCATGGAGCTTTGGCGGTTTGGAGACTATAAATACTACACCCGATTGGAACTCTTGGCTGCGGTGTTTGGAATCCCAAGCTCCAAGGATGGAATAGATGGAAGTGAGGTCAACGCCACCTATCATCTGAAAAAAGACCTAGAAAAAATAAAAAAATACTGTCAACGTGACGTGGAAGTAACTGCTAGAATTTACATGGCGATGCATCCACAACTGGACGATTTGGAAATCGAAATCGTGTCCTCAGAAGATTCAAAAAAAGATCACAAAGATTGATGCCATTAGGCATGCATTTCTTTTTACCTTAAGAAAAAAATACCCCTCATGGGAAGAAAATCAGATAGAAAACATTCCAAAAAAAATAAAGGAAAGCAGTCTGGAGGAAATGACGCCTCCTTTTTAGCCAAAAAAATCCTCCAATTTTTAGACGCCAACTTTGGGCAAGAATTTAATGCGAAACAAATTATCAAGCGCCTTGAAATCCGTGATGCGGTAAGTAAAGAGGCGGTGGAACCCATCCTTTATCGACTGGTTGATGGGGGAAGTGTTTCAAGAAATTCCCGAAACTATTTTTCCTCTACCAAAGACCCAGATTTTATCACGGGTACCGTGGACTTTGTCAATCCTCGTTTTGCATTCATTATTCCTGATGATCCTGAAGCTGTAGGCGGAGATATTTTGATCAAAGAGGCCGATCTCAAACAAGCCCTCGATGGAGATAAAGTTCGAGTTATGGTTTTTCCAATTAAAGGAAAGACCGGCAGAACCGAAGGTCGAGTCCTCGAGATTTTAGAGCGAAGCAGAGATGAATTTGTAGGCCGGGTGGAAATCTCACCTCGATTTGCATTTGTCGTTCCTGATTTTAAAAAAATGCACAAAGACATTTTTGTGCATCGCGGGGATTTGATGGGTGCGGAGCACAATGAAAAAGTCATCGTCAAACTCTCCGAATGGAGGGAAGGAGACAAAAACCCTACGGGTAAAGTCACCCGAGTTCTTGGAAAAGCAGGTTTGCATGAAGTGGAAATCCACTCCATCATGGCTGAATTCGGATTGCCTTTCGAGTATCCCAAGGAAGCAGACGAAGAAGCTAATGCGATTCTTGAAAAAATTTCGGCCAAAGAAATTAAAGCCCGAAAGGACTTTCGAGACGTCCTTACCTTTACCATAGACCCGGTCGATGCCAAGGACTTTGACGATGCGATTTCCTATCGGGAATTAGAGAACGGAAACTTGGAAATCGGGGTTCATATCGCTGATGTGACCCATTATGTGAAGCCTAAAACGGCTTTGGAAAAGGAAGCTTTCAATCGAGCTACCTCAGTTTATTTGGTGGACCGAACCATCCCTATGCTTCCCGAGCGCTTGAGTAACGGTCTTTGCTCCCTTCGTCCCAACGAGGACAAATTGACCTTCGCCTGCGTATTTGAGATGGACAAGAGCGCCAAAGTGGTCAATCACTGGATCGGCCGGACCATCATCCACTCCAACCGACGCTATGCCTATGAGGAAGCTCAGGAATGCATCGATACCCAATCAGGGGATTATTTTCAAGAGTTGACCTTGCTCAATGAGTTGGCTAAAAAGATCAGAAAGCAGCGATTTGAAAAAGGGGCAGTCAACTTTGAGACCGTCGAGGTGAAGTTTAAGTTGGATGAAAAAGGAACTCCACTTGGGCTTTTTGTCAAAGAGCGCAAAGACATCCACAAGCTGATCGAAGAGTTTATGCTCTTAGCCAATAAGTACGTAGCCGAATTTATTTATAAGAAAAATAACGGAACAGATACCTTTGTCTATCGAACTCACGACAGCCCAGATTTAGATCGATTGGAGACATTTTCTGGCTTTGCGAAGCGGTTTGGCCATCAGATGGACGTGACCAACGTACAGAAAATTTCTACGGCACTTAATAAGTTGATGGATGAGATTCAGGGCAAACCCGAGCAAAATGTCCTTGAGCAACTCGCCATCCGAAGCATGGCCAAGGCCAAGTACACCACAGAACCGAAAGGTCACTTTGGATTGGCTTTCCCTCATTATACCCACTTCACCTCTCCTATCCGCCGATACCCGGATATGATGGTGCATCGCCTTCTAGAGCATTATCTGGAGGGAGGCAAATCTCCTGAAGCAGAGTCCTGGGAGCAGAAATGTGTGCATTCCTCCGAGCGGGAAAAGCGTGCCGCAGACGCCGAGCGCGCTTCCATCAAATACAAGCAGGTCGAGTACATGTCCCTTGCTGAGCAGAAGGATTACGAGGGCATCGTCAGTGGCGTGACCGAGTGGGGAGTCTTCGTCGAGATTACTGAAACCAAGTGCGAAGGCATGATTCGGGTACAGGATATGGACGACGATTACTATGAATTTGACGAAAGAAACATGCGTCTGATTGGGACGAGAAGTAAAAAAATGATCACTTTGGGAGACAAAGTACTGGTCAGAGTAGTTAACACCGATATCGACCGTCGAACCATCGATTTGGAATTTGCAGAAAATGACAGAAAAAAGTCTCGCCCACGCGCTTTTAACTAAGCTGGAACAACACATCACTACCCACTCTTTCGGAGAATCACCCACCGAACTTTACGAACCGATCACCTACATCATGAGCCTGGGAGGCAAGCGGATTCGTCCGCTGCTTTCGCTTTTGGCGTATGGGATTTATGGGAAAAATCCGGAGGAAATCCTGTCTCAGGCCGCTGCCGTGGAGGTCTTTCACAATTTTACCCTGATGCATGACGACATCATGGACAATGCTCCCCTGCGAAGAGGAAAGGCTACAGTTCATGAAAAGTGGAATGCCAACATCGCCATCCTCTCCGGAGATGTGATGCTCGTGAGAGCCTATGATTTGCTCTTGGGTACAGACCCGAAGTTGCTAACCGAAGTGATTCGACTGTTCAATAAGACGGCGGCGGAAGTCTGCGAAGGACAACAGTTTGATATGAACTTTGAAGCCTATGAGACCGTCCATGAGGCCGATTATATCAACATGATTAGGCTGAAAACCGCCGTTCTCTTAGGTTTTGCACTTCAGCTTGGGGCAGTTTTGGCTGGTGCTGAAAAGGAAGATGCACAAAAGCTCTATGAGTTTGGGGTGAATATTGGCATCGGTTTTCAGCTGAAAGACGACTTGCTCGATGTCTATGCTGATCAGGCCAAGTTTGGCAAGCAAGTAGGCGGAGACATCATTTCAAATAAGAAGACCTTCCTCTTGATCAAAGCCTTGGAACTCGCCCAAGGAGAAGATATGGCAGCGCTGAATCATTGGCTTTCGCTGAAGGAATTTGACAAAGTCGAAAAGGTAAATTCGGTAAAAGCGATTTACGAAAAACTCGGCATCCGCAGCCTGACCGAAGCCAAAATGCAATCCTACTTTGATGCGGGCTTCAACCAATTTGAAGGCCTACACTTCCAAAACGAGGAATACTATCAGGCCCTGTACGCCATCACCCAAGACCTGATTCACCGGGAGAAATAAGCTATGGAATTGACGTTGACCACCGCGATCATCGGGATCACGGCGATTACCAGCATCCTCGGTTTCAACCGGCCTGATCTGTTAGACAGATGGATGTTTATCCCCTACCGGATCAAACACCGCAACCAATGGGATCGGTTTATCCTTTCGGGATTTATTCACAAGGATTACATCCATCTGCTCTTTAACATGTTTACCTTTTACTTCTTTGGGGGAGTGGTGGAAATGTTCCTGCGCTATCAGTTTGGTCAAGGCTTAGGTGGATTCGTTTTTGTAGCTTTTTACCTATTGGGGATTGTCATTTCTGACATACCTACTTATCGTAAATACAAAGATTCTAGCTATTACCGAGCTTTGGGTGCATCTGGGGGGACATCAGCGACGGTATTTGCCAGTATTGTGATCATGCCCCTGTCCGACATTTGCCTATTTGGGATCATCTGCCTTCCCGGATTTATCCTTGGAGGCTTGTTCCTCATTTATTCCTACGTCAAAGGCAAGCAGGACAGTGACGGCATCAACCACGACGCCCACCTATATGGAGCGATTTTCGGTATTGCATTTATTCTAATTCTCTCACCCTCAAGTGCGGGGATGTTTTTGGAGCAGATTAAGGGGTTTAGGTTGTTTTAAAAAAGAAAATCCCATCAGGTTTTAGAAACCTGGTGGGATTGATGATCAAAAAAAGGCCTCCAGATCACTCTGGAGGCCTTTTATATTACTTCTTGATTTCCAATTTGGTTTTCATTTCCTCAATATTGAGCAGTCGGGATATCTGCTCCCGTTCCAGTTTTCGGAATCGAGCCAGCTGCACATCGATTTGCTCAGTCAGCTCTTTTCTTACAGCTTCAGATTGATCGGTAGGCTTGTAGTCTCCATTCCCAACCACGCTGCTCAAGTGAGCCAATTTGTTGTTCAATCGGATTGGAAAGTTAAGTGGGTCCTGACCACTTCGGTTTTTGGTCTGATATAGCGTTTCCTCAATCTCCTGCATTTCAGCTTTGATGGCTTCCAGATTTTCAGGTTTGGAAGAAAGTGAATCCAACTCGGTTCGATACGCTCGAATCAGCTTGATAGCCTGATGGGTTTCGGTGATTTTATCCCGCACGGCCATTAAGTAGGCAAATTGCTCTTCCAACTCAGCCTGCGTGGATTCGTAGCGGGGGTCAGCCAAGACTTTAAAGCTTTGCTCCTGAGCTTGACCATCCACGGTCATTTTCACTTTATAAGTTCCCGGCACAACCTTTGGACCACGAAGATTGGCTGCCCACATGATGAGTCCGTCGAAGCCTTCGGCATTCTCCGCTCTAAGATTCCAGTTAAATTCACCTGCACCAGGTTTTACCTTAAGGGTATCTCCATTCACTCCATTAGTAGAGAACCAGCGGATTCGTTCATTTTTCTCATTGAAGAATTCAATCTTCAATTCCTGCTTGGGTTTTTCCTTCAGGAGATAATAAACTAAAACCCCGCCAGGACGATTGGTACCGGTAGTTAAGCTGCTTCTTTTCATCCCATCCATACGATAGGAATCTTGGGGCTTGTAAAGATGAAACGCCTTGTTTTCGATTCCTGGTTCCGCCTGATGGAGGACGGTCAGGTCATCGATAATCCAAAATGAACGACCCTGGGTAGCAGCAATCAAGTTATTTTCTTTAATCGTCAAATCAGTGATTGGAACGATAGGAAGATTCAATTGCAAAGAATGCCAGCTGGCACCATCGTCTTTGGAATAATACATGCCCGTCTCGGTACCTGCATAGAGCATTCCTTTTTTCACAGGATCAGCTCTTACCACTCGGGTAAAATGCTCTGCATCTATCCCTGAAACAATCTTGGTCCAGGTTTTTCCATAATCCTTGGTCTTATAGAGGTAAGGCTGGTAGTTCCCCATTTTATATCCAGTAGCCGCAAAATACGCCTCTCCAGCTTCAAATGGACTTGCCTCTATCGAGTTGATCTGAAGCCACTCCGGCATATCTTTCGGAGTTACGTTCTGCCATGTTTTTCCATTGTCTGCGGTCACATGCACCAAGCCATCATCCGAGCCCGCCCAAATGACACCCTGCTTCATCGGAGACTCTGCTGCGGTAAAGATGGTTGCATAGTATTCAACTGAGGTGTTGTCTTTGGTAATCGGTCCTCCTGAAGGACCTAGTTTGCTTTTGTCATTTCGAGTCAAGTCAGGAGAAAAGACTTCCCAGCTTTGGCCCTCATTCGTAGATCGATGAAACTGGTTACTAGTTGTGTAAAGTAGCTTGGGATCATGAGGCGAAAAGAAGATCGGGAAATTCCACTGGAATCGATATTTCATACCCTCGGCACCATGGCCCATGGGGTTATCAGGCCAAACATTAACGGTTCGGGAAGTTCCATTCCGATGATTTTCTCTGGTCAAAAGACCACCATAAGACCCACCATAGACAATATCACTATCTAAAGGATCCGGTGCAATCCATCCTGATTCGCCTCCAGCGGTAGGTTGCCAATCTTCTTCCGTAATAGCTCCACCGTCATTTCTGTGGCGAATTCGAACTGTCGAATTATCTTGTTGCGCACCATAGATTCGGTAAGGGAAGCTATTGTCAGTAGTCACTCGGTAAAACTGTGAAGTTGGCTGATTCATCATTGTTGACCATGTCGACCCTCCATCCTCAGAAATTTGTGCTCCCCCATCATCTGCGATAATCATTCGCTGATTGTTAGCAGGATCGATCCACAAGTCGTGGTGATCTCCATGAGGGGCATTGGCGCCTTTGAAAGTTTTACCTCCATCGGTGGATTTATGGTAGCTCACGTTGAGAACATAAACCGTCTCTTCATCTTGGGTATCTGCAAAAATTCTGGAGTAGTACCAAGCTCGTTGACGAAGGCTACGATCCTCGTTGACTTTTTCCCAAGTTTGGCCAGCATCTTTTGATGTATAGACTCCACCATTATCATTTTCGATAATGGCATAAAGCCGGTTAGAGTTTTTCGGAGAAACTGTAATTCCCATAATCCCGAGAATTCCTTTTGGAAAGGTCTCCTTTGCAGAAAGTTCCTCCCAATTTTTACCTCCGTCTATGGATTTAAACATCTTGGAGCCCGGTCCACCACTTTCCAAACTATAAGGTGTTCGTTTGATTTCCCAAGTTGTAGCATAAAGCGTTTCAGCATTGTTTGGATCTAAAATCAAATCAACTGCACCTGACTGTTCATTGGTGTAGAGAACTTGCTCCCAAGATTGGCCACCATCCAGAGATTTGTACACCCCGCGCAAATCGGTAGGCTGAAAAATGTCACCTAAGACTGCTGCATACACGATGTCAGGATTTGTTGGATGGATACGAACTCTGGAAATGAAGCGGCTTTTGTCTAAGCCTGCACGTGACCAGTTTTTTCCGGCATCCGTACTTTTCCACATCCCGTAACCAAAAGAAACATTGCCTCGGACGGTTTTTTCTCCACCACCCGCATAGACGACAGAAGTATCGCTTTCAGCGACGGCTACCGCTCCCATGGATCCACCAAAGAAACCATCGGATACGGATTTCCAGGTTTGGCCTGCATTGGTAGTTTTCCAAATACCACCCCCGGTAGAGGCGAAATAATACGTTTTATCACTTCCTTTGACTCCTGTCACTCCGTCCGCACGACCCCCTCGGAAAGGTCCGATCAGTCTCCATTGGACGGCATCATAGACTTTGGGATCAGGAACTTGCTGGGCAATTAAAGAATTGCCCAAAAGCATCATGATCAGAACTAGGCCTGACCAAGCTTTTTTGAAATGTGTATTCATGTAAGGTCCGTTTGATTGGGTTTCAATTTAAAATTTAGCGGGGGAAGTCTTAAGTTTTTTCAAAAAAATGACCAGTGGTACTAGCTTCCTTTTAGGGCAAAAAAAAACCTCTTCTGACGAAGAGGTTTAGAACTTTTAGGTAGACCTAATTAAGCTTGAGTAGGCTCAACACTTACGTAAGATTTTCCGTCAGATTTGGTTTTGAAAGCAACAACACCGTCAGTCAATGCGAACAAGGTATGATCTTTACCCAATCCAACATTAAGACCTGGATGATGCTTGGTACCACGCTGTCTCACAAGGATATTTCCTGCGATTACAACCTCACCACCAAACTTCTTCACACCCAATCTTTTGGAATGTGATTCACGACCGTTTTTGGAACTACCTACACCTTTTTTGTGTGCCATGATATTATTCGTTTATGATTTCTAGGTGAAATCTTAGAGTGTAATGTTTTCGATCAATACTTTAGTGAAGTCTTGTCTGTGACCATTCTTCTTCTTGTAGCCTTTTCTACGCTTCTTTTTGAAGACAATCACTTTGTCACCTTTTACATGATCCAGAATCTTTCCGGATACCTTAGCTCCTGCGATAGTTGGAGCGCCTACAGACACAGTACCTTCGGCTTCTGCCAATAGTACTTGGTCGAATTCCACGGAAGCGCCAGCTTCGCCTGCCAATTTAGGGGCATAGACGTACTGATCTTTTGTTACTTTGAACTGCTTTCCTGCGATGTTAACAATTGCGTACATGAGAATTGATTTTCGAAATCGGAGTGCAAATATAGAGAAGGAAATACGAAGTGCAAAGAATTCCTCCTAAAATAGCCCCTTGTATTTAAATAGAAATTTCAAGGAAGAGATGAAATCAGGAAAATTGATCGACTTGGTCTTGAAATGACATGAATTTTTAAATCCATTTTTCAAAATATGCGAACATGGATTTTTGTATAAAAACCGGTAAGCAATTGGTTGTCAGCAAATATTATTTAAAGAAAAAGGATTAAAATTTCTGACCGTTATTCAATTTTTGAACAAAAAATCAATGTGGAAAACTTTTTTAAAATTGTTGAAAATTATTGATCCCCCTCCAAAACCTCATATTATTTGATTTTATACTTCACTTCATAAACTTTTATTAATTGAATTATAGATAGTTATATTTTTTTTGACTCTTGGTTAAAAAATGCCTTAAAGTGGGCTTGCTCCAGTTTTTTTTTATGAATTTGCATTACATATTTGTTTAAAGCTGTCCCGAAAGGATGGCTTTTCTATCCCCAAGCCTTTGAAGAAAGCTCTAAAAGTTTTCTAAAATCAAAACCAAAATTAAAACACGAGCGAAAGATGCAGCAAGAACCTATTTTAGTGGAGAACAAAAACCGGTTTGTCCTTTTTCCTATACAGCATCCAGATATCTGGCAGTTTTATAAGAAGGCAGAAGCGAGTTTTTGGACGGCGGAAGAAATAGATTTAAGCCAAGACTTAACAGATTGGAAAAATCTTAACGATGGAGAAAGACACTTTATATCACATGTTCTTGCATTTTTTGCAGCAAGTGACGGCATCGTAAATGAAAACTTAGCGGAACATTTTGTAGCTGAGGTTCAATATACAGAAGCGAAGTTTTTCTATGGTTTCCAAATTGCCATGGAAAATATTCACTCTGAAACCTATTCCCTCCTTATTGACACTTATATCAAAGATGGTCAAGAAAGAGATCGCCTACTGAATGCAATCGAACATATTGATTGTGTAAAAAAGAAAGCAGAGTGGGCACTTCGTTGGATTGATAACGGAAGCTTCCATGAGCGTTTAATTGCATTTGCTGCCGTAGAAGGGATTTTCTTCTCGGGATCATTCTGCTCTATTTTCTGGTTGAAGAAAAGAGGCTTGATGCCAGGACTCACTTTCTCCAATGAACTTATTTCTCGAGACGAAGGATTGCACTGCGATTTCGCATGTCACCTTTATACAAAACATGTCGTCAATCAGTTACCAAAAGACACCGTAAGAGAAATCATTATGGATGCGGTAGAAATCGAAAAAGAATTCGTTACTGACGCACTTCCAGTTCGACTCATCGGTATGAATTCAGATTTGATGTGCCAGTACATCGAGTTCGTGGCTGATCGTTTATTGATGGAATTAGGCTGTGAAAAAGTATGGAACAGCACAAATCCATTTGATTTCATGGACATGATTTCCCTACAAGGAAAAACCAACTTCTTCGAGAAAAGAGTAGGTGACTACCAGAAGGCCGGAGTGATGAAATCTACTGAAACTACTGAAGCAACCTCCAGATTCTCTATCGATGAGGATTTCTAAATACCCAGAATTTTTTAACCACCAACAACCAACCCTTAAATACGCCTAGATATGCTTGTAATCAAAAGAGACGGAAGAAGAGAGTCCGTAAGATTCGACAAAATCACTGCAAGGATCGAAAACCTTTGCTATGAATTGGATCCAAAATTCATACAGCCCATTGAAGTAGCCAAAAAAGTAATTGATGGCTTGTATGATGGGGTTACTACTGCTGAGCTAGATAATCTTGCTGCAGAAGTCTGTGCTTCTTTGACTGTAAAACATCCGGATTATGCTGTGTTAGCAGCGAGAATTGCCATCTCCAACCTTCACAAAACCACAAGTCAGTCCTTTTCAAATACTATGAAAAGGCTGTACACCTATGTCAATCCAAAAACTGGCGAAAACGCCCAATTGATTGACACAGAAGTATATGGCATCATTAAAAAGCATGCGGCAAAACTCGATGAGGCGATCGATTACAAGCGGGATTTTGGGTATGATTATTTTGGTTACAAAACCTTAGAGCGAAGCTACCTTATCCGACTGGATGGTAAAGTGGTGGAAAGACCACAGCATATGCTGATGAGGGTTTCTGTTGGGATCCATAAAGAAGACATTGAATCTGCGATTGAAACGTATAATCTTCTTTCTGAAAAGTGGTTTACACACGCTACCCCAACCCTCTTCAACGCCGGTACTCCAAAACCACAACTTTCTTCTTGCTTCTTGTTGACCATGAAGGAAGATAGCATTGATGGGATTTACGATACCCTAAAGCAGTGTGCTAAAATCTCTCAATCTGCAGGTGGTATCGGTCTTTCCATTCACCATGTGAGAGCTAAAGGAAGCTATATCAAAGGCACAAACGGCGTTTCTAACGGTATAGTACCCATGTTGAGAAACTTCGACATGACGGCTCGTTATGTGGATCAAGGTGGAGGAAAAAGAAAAGGAAGCTTTGCGGTCTACTTGGAGCCTTGGCATGCTGATATCAAGGACTTCTTAGAACTAAAAAGAAATCACGGAAAAGAAGAGATGCGTGCTCGAGACTTGTTCTATGCACTTTGGATTCCTGATTTATTCATGAAGCGTGTAGAAAGAAATGAGGAATGGTCACTCTTCTGTCCAAATGAAGCCCCAGGACTTTCTGATTGCCATGGGGAAGAGTTCGAAAGACTATACGAAAAGTACGAGCGCGAAGGAAAAGCTAGAGAAACGATCAAAGCCCAAGAATTGTGGTTTGAAGTCTTAGAATCTCAAATCGAAACCGGTACTCCATACATGCTTTACAAAGACTCTGCTAATGGCAAGTCTAACCAGAAGAACCTGGGTACTATCAAATCATCCAACCTTTGTACTGAAATCATCGAATACACTGCTCCAGACGAGGTTGCAGTATGTAACTTGGCCTCTTTGGCCTTGCCAAAATTCGTAAGCACAGGTGCTGATGGCAAACAATATTTTGATCATCAAAAACTGTATGAGATCACGAAAGTTGCCACTCGAAACCTCAACAAGGTAATTGATGTCAATTATTATCCTGTAGAAGAAGCCCGAAGATCAAACTTCAGACATCGTCCTATCGGATTGGGAGTACAAGGACTAGCAGACGCATTCATCATGTTGAGAATGCCATTTGACTCCGAAGAAGCAAGAGGTCTTAATGAAGATATCTTCGAGACCATCTACTATGCTGCGGTAGAAACCTCCATGGAATTAGCCAAGACTCAGGGGACCTATGAAACCTTCGAAGGCAGCCCTTCATCACAGGGTATTCTACAGTTTGACATGTGGGGAGTGACTCCTAAATCTGGAAGATGGAACTGGTCTGAATTGAGAGACAAGGTTAAAAAATATGGCCTAAGAAACTCCCTATTGGTAGCACCAATGCCAACAGCCTCAACTTCTCAAATCCTTGGAAACAACGAATGTTTTGAGCCTTACACCTCCAATATTTACACCCGTAGAACCTTATCTGGTGAATTTATTGTGGTCAACAAGCATTTGATGAAAGATCTCATCAACCTAGGCTTATGGAATGAAACAATGCGTAACCGATTGATCGCGACCAATGGTTCCGTACAAAACGTGCCTGGCATTCCACAAAACATCAAAGACCTATATAAAACGGTTTGGGAAATCTCTCAAAAGGTGATTATTGATATGGCAGCTGACAGAGGTGCATACATCTGTCAGTCCCAGAGTATGAATATTTTCATGCAAGATCCAAACTTTGGTAAACTGACCTCCATGCACTTCTACGCTTGGAAAAAAGGCCTTAAGACCGGTATGTATTACCTCAGATCACAAGCCGCTGCCGCAGCTATCAAGTTTACGTTGGACAAATCAGCACTTGAACCAAAAAATGATGCTGTTGTAAATGCAGAAGCTTTAAAAACACAAAAACAAGATGCCATTGCCTGCTCATTGGACGACCCAGAAGGTTGCGAAATGTGCGGAAGTTAATATCTAGAGTTCGTAAAATGGAGAAAGGCGTTTGATGGTATCAAACGCTTTTTTTATACCTTCCCTTTGACACAATACAACACATGGAAACATCTAACTATCTCAAACGTCTTAAAGATCTAACCAGTCAGACTGAACCTAAATTTGGTCAAATGACTGCACAGCATATGGTTGAGCACCTTGCACTTACCCTTAAACTTTCCTACGGAAAGGTTAAAATCCCTGAGTTTGAAGTTCAAGAAAAACATCTTCAGCAAAAATTTTTACTCTTACGAACTGAAATGGAATTTCCGAGAGGAGTAAGAATCCCAGGGACATCAGGAGAACTTACAGATTTGAGGTATCCTGATTTTGAAACTGCCACCGGAGAGCTAATCAAGTCATTTGAGGTCTATTTGGAATACTTCAAAAACAATCCCCATTCAAAAACTTGGCATCCAAGATTTGGGCCTTTAGATTTCGAAGAATGGGAAATTTTTCATGCTAAACACATTCAGCATCATTTCAGCCAATTTGGAATTTGAATCCCCTATTCAAGAGGTGACACCCCGCCAGAAACCATAAACTTCATGACATCTGAACTTTTCACTCCTTTCAAAGGAGTGATTTTCTCTCGCTTCACTAAGAAGACATTTCCTGAGACATTATAGCTGTGTGGGAAATAAACAGCAACCAAATCCGGCTCGCCGAGAATTGTTAAATCCTCCTGAGTAATAAAGCCCAATCGAAATACGGACTCAGAAACCTGAACACGAACAGGTGAACTGAATTTTTTCTTTTCCCCAACAAAAGCTCCCATCAGATCTTTTATTGAGGTATAAAGCAGGTTTACTAAAGGAATCTTAAATACCGCCCGTTCGAACCAATCAAATAAGGGTTTTGTGAAAAACAGACTAGCCAAATAGCCCACAAACGTAATCAAACCCAGAACCATCAAAATACCAATTCCAGGGATTGGAACAGGAATCAAATTATCCAGAAATAAAAAAATCTGATAGATCACGTAAATAGTGATCGCCAAAGGGGTTAGAAATAATAACCCTCTGAAGAAATAAGAAATCACTCGCCGATAGGTGAAGGACATAGGATTTGGCTATAGATCATAAAAAATGCTTAACCATTTGATTAAGCATTTCAGCAAAGTTAGAAAGTATACATCAGTCTAAAAGTTTGATTTTCACACTTCGGTAAAAAATCACACTTTCAGGATCATGCGCTTGAAGTGCAATCGTTCCGTGATCGAATTTTTTTTCACCTGCATTGGCAGGTCGATTTTGATCTTCAGATTCATCATATTCCATGACCACTTTATCGTTGATTTTGACCGTAGCCTGATCACCTTTCACAATTATATGATAGGTATACCATTCACCGTCTTCGACATAAACCTCTCTCACATCATTAAATGAATAAAGGCTTCCAGACTTTCTCCAGTCGCCATGAGTTTGGTTAACTTGAATCTCATACCCTTTATTTGGCCAGCCTGTTTCTTGATATGTAGTATGGATAAAAATTCCAGAGTTAGCTTTTGGCATTGTCTTTACTTCCACCATCAATTCAAAATTGGCAAAATCATGATTGCCTACAGAACCATCGTAAAATGCATGGCCTCTTGGCCCGTCAATTTTGATAGTCCCATCTACTACAGAAAACGACTGTGGATTTTCTGAAATTTTCCAACCATCAAGGTCTTTTCCATTAAATAACTCAATCCATTTTCCTTGCTGGGAAAAACTGGATTGACACCACATAAGAGTAACTACTAAACTGAATACAAGCTTTTTCATGGCTGGAGAGGTTTGGGTTAATTGATAGGATTAAATTACCCAACAAAACCTAAATTCAGTTACCGCTAAAAAAGAAAAAGGCTCTGAGGTCATCCCCCAGAGCCTTTCATCTAAATTTATTTTTTAAAGATCGATGCCCATGAAAGACATGAAAGCTATTCCCATCAAACCAGTCAAGAGCATGGTAATACCCAAACCTTTCAACCCGTTAGGAACATGAGAATACTTCAAACGCTCTCTAATCGCTGCTAGAGCGACGATTGCTAACATGAATCCAACTCCTGAACCGAATCCGTAAACAGCAGATTCAGCCAAAGTATAATCACGCTGAGCCATGAAAAGAGAGCCTCCAAGAATCGCACAGTTTACAGCAATCAAGGGAAGGAAGATCCCCAATTGACCGTATAAAGCAGGAGCAAATTTCTCAACAATCATTTCAACCAATTGTACCATTGCGGCAATAATCGCAATGAACATGATAAATCGAAGGAAAGAAAGATCAATAGATGCCAAATCCTCACTCGCCCAAGTAAGAGCTCCTTCTTTGAGGACAAATTCATTTAAAAGCCAGTTTACAGGCGTAGTTACAGCTAATACGAATACTACTGCAGCTCCTAGACCTAAAGCGGTGCTTACTTTCTTCGAAACGGCCAAGAAAGAACACATTCCCAAGAAGTAGGCGAAAATCATGTTGTCGATAAAGATCGACCGAATTCCTAAGCTAAATAATTCCATTTTTCTAGGTGTTTTTAGTGTTCTACATAACCTGTTTTGGTACGCTGTACCCAAACGATCAATCCAAGGATGATGAAAGCTCCAACAGGCGTTACCATTAGGCCATTAGTAGCCAATTTGAAATCAGGTCCAAAAAGGCTTGAGATATATTCGAAAACCGGGATACCAAATACAGAACCAGATCCCCATAGTTCTCTAAAGAAAGCTACAGTCAAAATGATCCAAGAGTAACCCATTGCAGAACCCAAACCATCCAAAACTGAATCATATGGCTTATTTCCCAAAGCAAAAGCTTCAAGACGTCCCATAACAATACAGTTGGTGATGATCAATCCGATAAATACGGAAAGTTCTTTATACATATCGTAAGCAAAAGCCTTCAATACTTCGGATACCAGAGTAACCAAGGTTGCTACTACAGCAAGCTGCACGATAATACGAACTCGGCTTGGGATCGTATTACGCATGACCGAAATCACAAAGTTTGACATGGCAACAACGAAAATTACGGAGATAGCCATAACCAAAGTTGGCTTCATCTGGGTAGTCACAGCCAATGCAGAGCAAATTCCCAATACTTGAATCGTAATCGGGTTATCGTCGATCAAGGGATCAGTGACTAATTTTTTTCTTCTCTTTGAGAAAAGTGGTTCAGCCGGCTTTTTTACAAGGGCTTTTTCTACAGTTTCAGTACTCATTTGTCAATACTTTGAGTTGAAAATTAATTAAGACCAGCCAAAGCCTGGTTTGACGACTTCGATTTGATATAAGACTCATAATGTCCTAAATACGCCTTAAGCATATTATTTACACCGCTGCCCGTAATAGTTGCACCGGACATTCCGTCGACTTTATGATCATCAGAGGAGTAATCTTTTCCCTCGCCCTTTTGCATTTGAACGGCTACCAAGGCTCCAGATTCGTCAAATATCTTTTTTCCAACGAATCTTGCCTGAACATCACCTTCAGTGATTCGGGCACCCAAACCTGGAGTTTCTCCAGCGTGAGCTAAAGTTATACCTGCAATGGTATTCATATCAGTTTCCAATGCAATGTATCCCCAAATCGCATCCCAAAGACCCGCTCCATAAAGTGGGAAAATATAAGATTCTACATCATCAGGGTTTCCTTCTGCATGAAACATGAAAACTGGATACTGACGCTGATCCGCTGGTTTTTTGTAATCTTTAGCAATTTCAACTTTCTCAGCTTCCACTCCAGAGATCTCTTTACCTGTGATATCTACTACGTTAGAAGAAATTCGAGAAGTATAGAACTGGTTAATTTGCTCTGGGCTCATAGCACCAATCTCTTCAGCACTGATTACTGCACCAAGAATTTGCTTTTTCTTATCCAAAGCAATCGCTTCCTGCTGCCAAGGACCTAAAACTTGGGCTGTGCCCGAAAGAAGTAATCCAAGAATTACCGTCAATACAACCGAAAAGACGATAATATAGGTATTAGACTGTTGCACGTTGTAACCTCCTTGTTTTGTTAGCTTTTACTACATAATAATCGATCAAAGGAGCCATCACGTTCATAAACAGAACTGCAAGCATGATTCCTTCAGGGTAAGCTGGGTTGGTCACACGGATGATTACAGTAAGTACTCCGATCAAAATCCCATAAATCCATTTCCCAAGCTCAGTTTGCGCTGCAGAAACAGGATCAGTCGCCATAAATACAACACCAAATGCCAAGCCTCCCATAACTAAGTGATAGTGGGCTGGCATCGCCATGTATTCATTAACAGCAAGCGCATTCATGACAAGACCCATCACATAAGCACCACTAAATCCTCCTACAATAATCTTCCAGCTTGCTACTCCTGTAGCGACTAGAATCACAGCACCTACCAATGCCATCAAGGTTGAGGTCTCACCGATTGAACCTGGAATCCAACCCATGAACATGTTCATAAAACTGAAATCTCCACCCAATGAAGCATTGTGTGTAGCCAGAGCTTCCGCTACTGGAGTTCCTTCTACACTAGCACCATAGGCAACGCCTAAAGCAGTAGCTCCTGAAAATCCATCCACAGCAGCCTTATCGCCTAGATATGTCCAAACTTGATCACCTGAAATCTGTGCTGGATACGCAAAATAAAGGAAAGCACGAGCGGTCATGGCTACGTTCAGGATATTCATTCCTGTTCCACCAAAAACTTCTTTACCAATAACCACAGCGAAAATGGTCGCTAGGGCTACTTGCCACAAAGGAATAAATGGAGGCATCACCAATGCAATTAACATCCCAGACACAAGGTATCCCTCAGAGACCGGATGATTACGAATCACACAGAATGTGAATTCGGTCGCAAGACCTACGGCATAGGAAACGATCAAGGTAGGGAGAACTGCAAGAGCTCCAAAGATCGCTTGATCCACCCAAGTTGAACCTTCACCAGTGGCGATGAAATGTTGATGACCAATGTTTAAAATACCGAAAAGCAATGCCGGTACCATCGCGATCACCACAGTGATCATGATTCGCTTTAGATCGGTAGCATCTTTAATTTGAGCTCCCTTCGCTTTAGTCACCAAGTCAGGTGCAAAAGCAATTGTTCTATGTCCTTCGTAAAGTGTGTGGAATTTCTCCCATTTGCCACCTTTTTCGAAGTTTGGTTTAATACTGTCGAAGAGATTCTGTAGCGCCTTCATATCTTAACTGTACATTAATAATTCAATCCCATTTCTAACCAACCCCTGTAAGTCATTCTTCGAAGGATCGACAAATTCGCAAAGGGCAACATCTTCCTCCACCAATTCATAAAGTCCTAACTCTTCCATTTCGTCAAAATCTTCTGAAATGATTGCTTTGAACAAATAGGTAGGAAGAATATCCATAGGCATTACTTTTTCAAACACCCCTGTTACCACAAATGGTCTTTCTTCACCATGGGTATTAGTATCCACTTTAAATTCTCCTTTATTGAGGAAAGAGAGCATTCCAATAGCCTTATGGAAGCTTAGTTTGGCAGAAGATGGCTTTAACCAGCCCAAGAATTCCTCGTAATCTCCCTCAGGAATTACAGTTACTTGGTTATGATAGAAACCCATGTAGCCTTCCATTGGAACCTTCTCTCCAGTCAACACATTTCCAGAAATCACTCTCACGTGACCAGAATTAAGGTTGCCCTTCACGAAGGAAGAAACGTTCGCTCCAACGAAAGTCTTCACATATCCTGTCTTGGTCAATTCAGAACCAGTCAAAACAATCACTTTAGAAGCATCATAAACGCCTTCTAACACTGCTTTACCAATCTGAACTACCCCAATTGGGGTTACAGTCCAAACCAATTCTCCTTTGTTAATTGGAGCGATATGGTGGATTTGAGTTCCTACGTTGCCTGCTGGGTGCGGTCCTGAAAACTGATGAATTTCGGCATTTTTAATGCCTGAGTAAATCGAAGGAACAGACTTGGATCCATCTACAGAAAGATGAACTTTTCCTGAGGTCAATTTCGCAAGTGCATCAATTCCAGCTTGGAAATAGTTCTCTTCGCCGGCAAGTGTAAACCCGAAATCCGGAGCTAATGGGTGAGAATCAAATCCAGAGATAAAGATAGCTCTTGGGGTTTCGGCAGGATTTGCCACAACACCAAATGGCCTTTGGATGACATTTGGCCATACACCACAGCTTGCGAGCTTAGCGGCTAGAGCATCCCGATCTTGATTCAGGTCGATCTTTCCAAATTCCTCGTAGGAAATGGTTTGGTCAGCCAAAATTTTGATTTCTAGGAGTTTTCTCTTTTCGCCTCGCTTAATTTCCACGATTTCGCCGGAAACTGGAGCTGCGTAGATGACCTGATCCATTGCTTTGTCGATCAGGATGGGAGTACCGGCTTTTACGGTATCTCCTTCGTTCACAAGGACTTTGGGGCGTTGAATCCCCGGAAAATCCGTTGGCTTAATAGCGAAGGTCTGGACTGCTGGCAGGTTAATATGCTCCAAAGGAGCTTTACCGGCGAGCTTAAGGTCAAATCCCTTCTTAAGCTTGACTATTTTAGACATATCAGTTTTTTGAACTAGGTGCGTTTTGAAAAACGCCCCAAATCTAAAGAAAAACCTTTTGAAATGGAGCCAAAGTCACATTAATTGTTCGAACTTTTGATAAAGCGGACAGGCGGTGAAAATCAGCAGTGAAACTAGGCCTCCAGAAGTTTTTCTTCCATAGATTCCACATGGGCTTTCACTTGCTCCATTAGCCACATCGGGGTAGAAGTAGCTCCGCAAATTCCAACTCGATCTTGGGGGTGAAACCACGTTGGGTCCACTTCTGTTTCGCTTTCCACAAAATAACTTCGTGGATTTTCACTCAGACAAACTTGGTATAACGCCTTTCCATTAGAGCTTTTTTTCCCAGATACAAAAAGGATCACATCATTCTCCTGTGCAAACTTTTGTAGCTGAGGCTCCCGGTTGGAAACTTGCCGACAAATCGAATCATTTGCATTGAAATCTAGCGCAGTGAGCTCGCCCTTGGCGGCCTTGATTCGTTCTTCTATTTTTTGGGAAAGTTCGTAGAAGCCTTTGGTGCTTTTTGTAGTTTGGCTGAAAAGCGTGACAGGACGACTGAAATCAATTTTTTCCAAATCTGCATCCTCCATGACCACGATCGCTTTCTCTAAAGTTTGCCCGGTTAAACCGATCACTTCTGCGTGACCTTTTTTCCCATAAATGACGATTTGCCCATTATCCCGTTCCATTTTATCAAAGGCGGTCTTAACTCGATGTTGCAATTTGAGTACCACAGGACAAGAAGCGTCAATCAGCTCAATGTTATTTTTAATGGCTGTTTTATAGGTCTCAGGCGGTTCGCCATGCGCACGAATCAGCACCTTACAATCATTTAACTCTTGCAATTGCTCTCGATCAATCACCACAAGACCCTTCTCCCGGAGCCTTTTGACCTCCATATCGTTATGGACAATATCTCCCAAACAATACAATTGGTCACTGTTTTCCATTTCATCTTCTGCCATTTTAATGGCAAACTCTACTCCAAAACAGTATCCCGAATTTTTATCAATGGTCACCTGCATAATCCTACTCTTTTTCGATGGCTTTTTGGGCAAGGTGCACGATCTGTGCCACTTGTTCTTCAAAAGTCAGGTTTGTTGTATCTATTTCTACCGCATCATTCATTTTGATCAGAGGACTTTCTGCACGAGAAGAATCGATGCGATCCCGTTCAGAAAGATTGGTTTGGATTTCCTTTAAATCCACCATATCCCCTTTTTCCAATAATTCTTGTTGTCGCCTCGCTGCCCGAGTCTCCAAATCAGCGGTCATGAAAACTTTAAGCTCAGCTTCAGGAAAAACTACAGAACCGATATCTCTTCCATCCATGACCACCCCCTTGTGTTTCCCTAATTTCTGTTGTTGTGCAACCAACGCCTTTCGAATTTCTTTTACTGCAGCTACTTCGCTCACGCGCTCTGATACTCGCATTGCCCGAATTTCATCTTCCACCAATAACCCATTGAGATAGGTCTCTTGGCGTAAAGTATCGGGATTAATTTGAAATGAAATATCCAGAGTTTTCAATGCCTTATCTACCTCTTGTGGTACGGATGGAGAAAGATAATGATTCAAAAAATGAAGGGTAGCTGCCCTATACATTGCTCCAGAGTCAATGTAAGTATAGCCCAGTGCTTTAGCTACAGCTTTGGCAGTCGAACTCTTGCCGCAGCCGGAGTACCCATCTATTGCGATGACAATTTTGCCCATTAAAACCTTTGTTGGGTTGGCTTATAATTTTCGCCAAATATAGTAGTTTTAATCCAATCCTTGCCCAAAAATGGAATTTGATCCTTGGGGAATGATGCTTCAAATTCATTGATTTCTAACATTTTTACACATGAAACTTCAGGGAAAATTAGTCCAAATCGAAGCCAGAAAAATCACACCGGTGGAGATCGAATTCAACTCAGGAAAGATTCAATCAATTCGACCTATTGAGGAAAATTCCAGCCTTCCATTTATTATGCCTGGTTTCATTGATGCACATGTCCATGTAGAGTCTTCCATGTTGGTTCCTTCCGAATTTGCCCGACTTGCAGTGGTGCATGGAACTGTAGCAACCATCTCCGATCCACATGAAATAGCCAATGTTTGTGGCATGCAAGGCGTAGAATACATGATCGAAAATGGCAAACAGGTGCCCTTTCACTTTTTCTTTGGAGCCCCTTCCTGTGTTCCGGCTACTCCTTTTGAGACAGCAGGCGGCGAAATCAATGCCGATGATATTGAAAATTTGATGAGCCGTTCTGAAATCCTCTACCTCGCTGAGATGATGAACTGGCCCGGAACAGTCCATCGAGATCCACTCGTGATGGAGAAGATCCGAATTTCAAAAAAATACGGCAAACCCATCGACGGACACGCGCCCGGCCTGATGGGAGAACTGGCAGAAAAATATGTGTCCGCAGGGCCAAGCACAGATCACGAGTGCTTTACCTCCGAGGAAGCGCTTGGTAAAATCAAACTCGGAATGAAAATCTCAATTCGGGAAGGTTCGGCTGCCAAAAACTTCGAGGCACTCATTGGCCTTATCGATGAGTATCCGGAAATGATCATGTTATGCTCTGACGATAAGCATCCCGACAATCTGGCCATCAGTCATATCAATGAACTCGCCGCCCGAGCAATCGCCAAGGGAAAAGACGTGTTTGACGTGCTTAAAGCAGCTTGCCTCAATCCGATTGCCCACTATTCTTTACCGGTAGGTCAAGTCCTAGAAGGAGATCCTGCTGATTTTATTTTGGTAAAAGATTTGGAAAAGTTTGAAGTGCTCGCCACCTATGTAACGGGACAAAAAGTAGCCGAAAACGGAAAGACACTGATTCCCCGAATCAACAATGAGGTCATCAATAATTTCAACACCTCACTCAAAAGGCCAGAAGATTTTCAATTATCTGCATCTAGCACAAAAGTTCTAGTCATCGAAGCCTTGGACGGGCAACTGATTACGCCTGAGATCGAAGGGGAAATTTTGATCCGGGATGGCTTTGCGGAATCCAATCCGGAAAAAGACATTCTGAAAATCACCGTGGTCAACCGCTATCAGGACGCTCCTCCTGCTGGGGCCTTTATCAAAAACTTCGGGTTAAAAACCGGAGCCATCGCTTCCTCCGTGGGTCATGACTCTCATAATATCATTGCCGTGGGAATCGATGACGAGTCTATCTGCAGATCGGTGAATCTCCTGATCGAAGCAAAAGGCGGGATTTCGGCAGTTTCGGGAGAAAAAGAGGAAGTGCTCCCGCTACCCGTAGGAGGGATCATGTCTCCTGAAGACGGCTATCAGGTGGCTGAAGCCTATACCCGAATCGACCGAATGGCTAAGGAAATGGGCTCCACCCTGAATTCTCCCTTTATGACTCTGAGCTTTATGGCCTTGCTGGTAATTCCAGATTTGAAACTGAGTGATAAAGGATTGTTTGATGGAAAGAGGTTTGAGTTTGTCGAGGTATTTCAATAAATAACCCTCCAAGGGATTGAAACCCTTGGAGGGTTGATGAGTTTAAAACTCCGAAGTAAAGTGGAACTCGATCTCGGGGTAGTTATCCTGCACCATTTGCAGCCAAGACTTGGACTCGGCCATAAAGACCAGCTTGTCGTCTTTGTCCCGTGCGATATAGCGATTTTTTGAGCGGACAAATTCATCCAATTGCTTTTTGTCCTTGCAGCTGATCCAGCAGGCCTTGTATAGGTTCATCGGGTGAAACTCCACGGTGGCGTTGTATTCGTTTTTCAGTCGGAACTGAATTACTTCAAATTGAAGCTGACCGACCGTTCCGACCACTTTTCGCTGGCCCATTTCAAAGGTGAACAATTGTGCTACCCCTTCCTCCATCAATTGCTTCAGTCCTTTTTCCAATTGCTTGGTTTTCATCGCATCCTTATTGACCACCTCTCGGAAGATCTCCGGAGAAAAGCTCGGAATCCCGGTGAACACCATATTTTCTCCCTCGGTCAGGGTGTCTCCGATTTTTAGATTTCCCGTATCGTAAAGACCTACAATATCCCCTGGAAAAGCCTCATCAATGATTTCCTTGTCTTGGGCCATAAACTGAGTCACGTTGGAAAATCGAAGTGGCTTAGGTCCACGAACATGATTGTATGGCTTATTCCGCTCAAAAGTTCCCGAGCAGATTCGTAAGAAGGCAATGCGGTTTCGGTGATTGGGATCCATGTTTGCGTGAATCTTAAAGACAAACCCGGAGAATTTGGACTCTTCAGGATTTACTTCCCGCACATCGGTATCCCGACTCTTTGGGGTTGGAGCGATTTTGATGAAGGTATCAAGCATTTCATTGACCCCGAAGTTGTTGACTGCAGAGCCGAAAAATACGGGAGCTATTTTTCCTTCCAGATAATCTTTTACATCAAAATCCGGATATACTCCTTCGATCAGATCTACATCCTCTCGAAGCTGGCTGGCATTCCCAGGGCCGATTAAGGTATCAAGCTGAGGATCATCCAGATTTTCAAACACCTGACGGTCGTCGCTGAGCTTGCGCTGAGAAGGTGTAAAAAGGTTAAGCTTTTTCTCGTACAGATTATACACCCCTTTGAAGCCTTTACCCATCCCGATTGGCCAGGAAAGTGGACGGACTTTGATATTCAATTTTTCCTCCACTTCGTCAAGCAAATCGTATGGATCACGACCTTCCCGATCCAGTTTATTGATAAAGCAAATCACAGGAGTATTTCGCATTCGGCAGACTTCCATCAATTTTTCAGTCTGAATCTCGACGCCTTTCACGCAGTCAATGACCATGATCACCGAATCCACAGCAGTCAACGTACGATACGTATCCTCGGCAAAGTCCTGGTGGCCGGGCGTATCTAGAAGGTTGATTTTGACATCCTTGTATTCAAAACCCATAACCGAGGTTGCTACGGAAATACCCCGCTGCTTTTCGATTTCCATCCAGTCGGATTTGGTGGCTGTGTCAATTTTGTTGGATTTGACTGCACCTGCAGTCTGGATAGCACCGCCAAAAAGGAGCAACTTTTCAGTCAAAGTGGTCTTTCCCGCATCCGGGTGAGCAATGATGGCAAACGTTCTCCGCTTTTTGATTTCCTCTGTCAAACTCATGGGTAGTAAAATTCAGGGGGCAAAGGTAAGAAAATGGATTTATGAATTCAGATTTACGATTTACGAGTGCTAAATGAACTTCAATCATTCAACACAAAACTGAACCTTGGAGAATACGGGCTGAGGTTCTTTATCCTGTCGTAAATCGTAATTCAAAAATCGTAATTCTCAATACTCTAAAATCCCCTCGGTGATAAACTGCGAAGCATCTTCAAGATTGCCCAAGAGCATAATTCGGAACGTGGTTCCTTTTCCTAGCTCGGAGTTTTTGACAAAAATCTTTCCTCCATGATACCCCTCGACAATTCGCTTGGCTAAGGTTAACCCTAATCCCCATCCTCGCTGACGAGTGGAAAACCCGGGATAAAACACTTTTTTAAAGTTCTTCTTTTCAATGCCTTTCCCAGTATCGGTAATATCCACGATGACATATTTGTCACTGTCCTGTAGAATTTCAATCCTAATGGATCCCTTTCCTTTCATGGCATCCACTGCATTTTTACAAATGTTTTCAATGACCCATTCAAAAAGTGGCTTATTCATTAAGGCATCAAGATCTTTAGCATCGCTGTGTATCGAAAGATCTACTTTGGTAGAAATCCTTGGTCTCAAATAGGAAATTGTTTCTTCGATGACTTGGTAGAGATTTTCTGGCTGAATAACTGGCTTGCTTCCGATGCTGCTAAATCGTTCGGTGACCATACGTAACTTCACCACATCTTTATCCATTTCTTGGATGATTTCCTTGTTTTCTTCCCAAACGGGAGAATTTCTTAAATAGTCAATCCAAGCCATCAAGGATGCAATAGGAGTTCCGAGTTGATGAGCAGTTTCTTTAGTCAATCCAGCCCAAACACGGTTTTGCTCAGCAATTTTGCTTTGATTAAAAAGGGCATAAGCCAAAGCCCCAAAAACCAATATGACAGCAAGCTGGATATAAGGATAAAATCGAAGGTTAGTGAGTAATTCTGAATTCCTATAAAAGACCCGAACGTCCGCTTCTTGTAAGGTAATGGGGTCGTATTCCTCCTGCATTTCCTGCAGCTCCTTTTCCAAGGTCTTTAAAGAATCGCTAGAGGAAGCATTTTTTTTAAATGTGATATTCCGAAACTCCAAAGGAGTCCCTTCCGAATCCACCATAATTATGGGAATGGAATGGTTTTGTTGGATAATCTCTTGATTGATAAAAGTTAGATTTTCTGAAGTAGTCGCGGCATATTCCAGTGCTGAGGATAAAAGTTGAATTTGACGGTTTTCCCTTTCTCGAAGCTCAGAGACGAGATTATTGGTATACCAAATGGATCCAGTACCAATCAGAAATGAGACTAAAAAAACCAGCCATTTCACTTGTTTTTTATTCTGATAAAAATCGATTGATGTAAGATCCTGGAATCGGGCTTTCATGAAATTAGTTTACAGGCACAGGTACATAACCCCTAAATATGCTCAGCTAGTATAGACCAGGCAATGTTTTCTTGAGCATAGCTTGATTTGACTAGAAGTAAAATTAAAGGAAATCGCATATTAAAAAACAAGTGCATTCAATGAGGCACAAAATCCCTCCTCAATTTAAAAACAAAAAAACCGGCTCTATTTACCGGTTTTCTGAGATTATTGAGCTGTTTTTATCCATTTCCATAACGTCTTATAGGTTGGTTTTGTCCCGTGCATGAGGATACCAATTCGATAGATTTTCCCTGCAAGCCAAGTCGTCACCAGGAATCCTCCAATAAGTAAACCCACTGATAGAGCCAATTCCCAAAACGGAACCCCAAAACTTACCCTTCCCATCATCGCTATTGGAGAGGTGAGAGGAATAATCGACAACCAAAATGAAGTGGTACTATTAGGATCCTGTAAAACAAATACAAAAAGCCCCATATAGGCTACTATCAAAGGGATCGTAATCGGAAACATAAACTGCTGGGCATCAGAAGGAGCGTCAACAGCCGATCCAATCGCAGCAAATAAGGCTCCGTAAAGCAAATATCCTCCTAAGAAGTACACAATAAAAGAAGCCACTAAAGTGATAAAATCAATACCCTCAATTACAGCTAAAATCTCAGCTAACTCTCCTGGCTGGGGCGCTGATTGAGCCAATTCAGGATTTGCCATTTCCAAGGCTTGTTGTTGAGGCATCTGCATTCCCAACACACCCATTACAACAGAGGAAAGAGTACCTATTAGAAACACCCAAATCAGAAACTGTGTCAAACCTACCCCTCCAATACCGATGATTTTTCCCATCATGAGCTGAAAGGGTTTGAGCGAGGACACTAAAATCTCGATGATTCGGCTGGATTTTTCTTCGATGACTCCCTGCATAATTTGATTGCCATAGACGAAAATGAAGATGTAAATCAAAATACCGGCAACAAATCCCAAAGCATAATTCACCGTGGCATCGGTGACTTTTTCTTCCCCTTCTGCTCCCAAGGCAACAGACTGAATCGAAACACTGGTCCGAATTTCTTTTAAAATCTGAGGGTCAATTCCTTCTTGATACAAGCGCTGGTCTTCAATCTTACGTTTTAAAGCTGACTCCAGATAACTCATCAAATTCATACTTGGATTTTCGGTCCCAAAAAACTGAATCCCTTTGGGATCAGCAAGGTCTATTTTAGGGATATATAAGAATCCATATCGCTCCCCATCCAGTACCATTTTTTTGGCTTCCTCTTGATTCTGCACAGAAGAGGTAAAGGCATATTGCTCCGAACTCTCCATGAAAAACAAGTCGGTTTCATCAATGACTTCAATGATTCTCAAGGATTGATTTTCCTTTTCCTGCACCGCAATCCAAACAAAAATGGCCATGATGGCAGGAAATATTAAAGGCGTCAAAAGCGTCGCAATGAGAAAGGACTTCTTTTTCACCCGAGCCAAGTATTCTCGCTGAATGACCAATAAAATTTTATTCATGTCCTGTCGCTTTTACTTGTTGAATAAAAATCTCTTCCATGCTGGGCACTAATTCTCTGAATCCAACCACTTGTCCATATTGCATCAACTCAATCAATAAATCATTGGAAGATTTGCCTTCCAAGGCAAGTGAAAATTCTACCCAGCTTCCTTTTTCGGTCACATTCCAATTTTCGGGAAGCGTTTGATTCAGGTTTGTCAAAGAAACCAAATATTGATTTGATCTGAATTGGGATTTTATTTCCTGGATGGAGCCGTCTAAGATCTTTCTGGATTTATGAATCATTGCAATTTGATCACAAAGGAGCTCCACGGATTCCATCCGATGGGTACTCAGGATCACAGTAGTTCCTGATTCTTTAAGCTCTAGAATTTCATTTTTTATGATTTCAGCATTCACAGGATCAAAGCCAGAAAAAGGTTCATCTAAAATCAACAGTTTAGGCTGATGGATTACCGTAGAAATAAACTGGACCTTTTGTGCCATTCCTTTTGACAAATCCTCAATCTTTTTGTCCCTCCAGGAAAGAATGTCAAGTTTTTGAAGCCACAATTTGACTTTTTCCTGAGCATCAGATTGGGAAAGCCCCTTAAGGCGAGCGAAATAAATCAGCTGATCCCAGACTTTCATCTTTTTATAAAGTCCTCGCTCTTCGGGTAAATAGCCAATTTTCCGAATATCATCGGGGGTGAGCAACTTTCCATCCAACTCCACTGAGCCGCTATCCTGCTCAATAATCTGGTTGATGATTCGAATTAAAGTCGTTTTTCCTGCCCCATTGGGTCCTAGCAACCCAAAAATTACACCTTCAGGAACTTCTAAACTTACGTCTTTTAAAGCCTGATGCTTTTCGTAGGTTTTATTAAGGTTGGAAATTTGAAGCATATGATTAGTCAACGGTAAGAGAACCTACCCCCACGTCTAAGATCAATTCGAGTAGTTTAGGATCAGATCCTTTATACCCTTTTGACACGTAAACTCCTTTTTCTAGGCTTTTGAGAGTCTTAGGCAAGGAGGTTCGGCACATGGGAGTCGTCTTGAGCTTGATTCGAAATGGGATATTTTCGGGAGGGAGCTTGACGTGAAGAGTTCCTCCACTGATTGCCGCAATTACTTGACTTGGTAGTCCCATTCCATCCGAAAAATTTAAATCAATCGAACCATAATTGACTTCAAAAATCATCCGTTTGGCATTTGAAAAATTAGCATTCGAAATATCGACCGACCCCATATTAACCAGAACCAAAAGGGTGTCCATTTCGACTTGATTGGGTTTTAGCTCACCATAACTAATGCTAACATCAGCACTGGCGCTTTTTACTTTAAAATTTGAAACGTGTATTTGGGATAGATCGAAATCTGCTTTCCCCATTCCCAAATTAAAATTGAGATCATATAAAAAATTAGATGCCAATCCAACATCCCAAGTATGTTCAAAGGAATCTTCCGAACTGAATAATTTGGAGGTAATGCTCTTCCCTAGATTATTGGACTCAACATTTTTATGGTCCATTTGAGCCTGTAGCTTGTTATTGGCAATTCTGTACGTGAAATCAGGAAGAATATTCGATTTCTGCAAATGCCCGTGGATATAAATGGGATCTTGCGAAACCACACGTTTTAGCTGTGTAATACTTTTATAAGAGGCAAAATCCAACCTCACCAAATCAAACCCTTTTCGCTCGGAGACTTTATATTCCTTTACTAGTTGTGCTTGACCGGGAAATGCCCCAATGGATATCCAGAAAAGAAGCAGACACAGTTTTTTCAGCATACGGTAAGGTTACGGGCGACCCTTCAAAAGGTTTTTAAAAATATAAAAAAAGCCGGACTTGAGTCCGGCCATCAATTTTTTAGAAGAATTCCTTCATTTTATCGAAGAATGATTTTTCCTTTCCTTGAGGGTTAGGCCTGAAATTCTCGGCATTTCTAAGCGATTCAAGCGTGTTTCTTTCCTCTTTTGTCAGTTCAGTCGGAGTCCAAACATTGACCATAATCAATTGGTCCCCTCGTGAATAGCCATTGATATCTTTAATTCCCTTTCCTTTCAAACGAAGCATTTTGCCACTTTGAGTACCCGGGTCAATTTTTATTTTAACTTTTCCGTCGATTGTAGGCACCTCCACAGAATCCCCCAAGGCAGCTTGGACGAAGGAAATATGGAGATCATAAATCACATTATTTCCGTCACGCTGAAGGGTTTGATCTTCAGCCTCCTCAATAACGATGAGTAAATCGCCTGGAATTCCACCCGGAATTTCATTCCCTTTTCCAGACATACTTAACTGCATGCCTTCTCCAACTCCTCCAGGAATATTAATCGTGATGATTTCTTCCTTCACGATCAAACCTCTAGAATCCGCCTCTGCCGGCTTTTTATCTACGATCTGACCAGATCCGCCACAGACAGCACAGGTACTTGCCGAAACCATTTGGCCTAGCATGGTATTAACCACCTTTTTGACTTGACCTGTACCTTGACAAGAAGAACAAGATTGGAAAGTTACTCCAGGAGCAACTACGTGGCGTTTAACCTTTATTTTTTTCTCAACTCCATTGGCAATTTCCTGAAGATTGAGTTTAAGCTTGACGCGAAGATTTGTGCCTTTTTTAGTTCTTCGGCCTCCACCGCCACCAAAAAACGACCCAAAACCACCACCTCCAAAAATATCTCCAAACTGAGAGAATATGTCTTCCATATTCATCCCTCCTCCACCAAAGCCGCCGTTTCCTCCTAAACCTTGATGGCCAAATTGATCATATCTGGCTTTTTTGTCAGGGTTACTCAAGACTTCGTATGCTTCAGCAGCTTCCTTAAACTTATCTTCAGCCTCAGGATTGTCTGGGTTTTTATCGGGATGATATTGAATAGCAAGCTTGCGATAAGCTTTTTTTATTTCATCAGCAGTGGCTGATTTGGAAACACCCAATACCTCGTAATAGTCTCTTTTTGCCATGATTTATGCTCCTGTTACGACTTTTGCATATCGTACTACTTTATCTCCAAGGGTATATCCCTTTTCAATTACATCTATGACCGCACCTTTCATCTCCTCTGTTGGAGCTGGAATCTGGGTAATCGCCTCTTGTGTGTCTGGATTAAATGGTTTTCCAATCAGATCACCCATTGCCTGAAGCCCCTTTGATTCTAGAATTTTGATCAACTTATGAAAAATCAATTCATTCCCTTCTTTGATTTTCATCGAGTCAGTTTCATTCGCAGATGCTTTAAGTGCTCGTTCAAAATCATCTACTACGGGAATTAAATCCTTCAAAACATCTTCAGAAGCGGTTTTGATCAAATCCAATCTCTCTTTTGCTGTCCGTTTTCTGAAATTTTCAAAATCGGAATACAGTCTCAAGTACTTATCCTTTAATTCAGCTACTTCAGCTTCCAATTTTTGTTCAGAATTTTCTGGTATAACATCTTCAATTTTTTCAGAAACCTCTTCCTGAGTCGATTCATTGGCGGTAGATTCTTCCACCGCTTGGTTCATTTCCTGATCCAATTGTTCCTTATTTTCCATAATTAATTTTCAACTAGTTGGCTGTCTTCGGGTATCAAGGATATTGCCAGATAGGATTTTCTGACAAAGTGACATTTTTAGGAATGGATGGCCTGCCAGATCAAATCCTTGAGTTTTTCCAAATTATACTGACTGACAGAGGAAATAAATACGTAGGGAATACCTTTCGGAATTTCCTGCTCCATCTCTTTTATAAGTACTTCATCGAGCATATCAGATTTTGAAATAGCAAGAATTCGTTTTTTATCAAGCAGCTCAGGATTATATTTCTCAAGCTCATGAAGCAGAATTTGATATTGGGCATTCAAATCTGGAGCATCTGCAGGAATCATAAACAGTAATATGGAATTACGTTCAATGTGGCGCAAAAAACGAATTCCAAGACCTCTACCTTCAGCAGCACCTTCAATTATTCCAGGAATATCTGCCATGACAAAAGATTTATCATCCCGATATGCTACCACCCCTAAATTAGGCACTAATGTAGTGAAGGGATAATCGCCTATTTCAGGTCTTGCTGCAGAAATAGACGATAATAGCGTAGATTTCCCTGCATTTGGAAAGCCTACCAAACCTACATCAGCTAATAATTTTAATTCTAGAATAATCCACTCCTCAATCCCAGCTTCACCTGGCTGAGCAAAATGTGGGGCTTGGTTGGTGGCTGTTTTGAAATGATCATTTCCAAGACCACCTCTGCCTCCTCGGGTCAAAATAACCTCTTGACCATCTTCCGTAATTTCAAACCTTTTTTCTCCGGTTTCGGCATCCTTGGCAACAGTTCCAAGGGGAACATCGAGAATTATATCTTTACCATCCGCCCCTGTTCGTCTTCCTCCTTCACCGCCCTTTCCAGCTTCAGCGATAACATGCTTTTTATATTTCAGATGCAGCAAGGTCCAATGTTGTGCATTACCTCTTAGAATAATGTGGCCTCCTCTTCCGCCATCACCCCCATCAGGTCCACCTTTTGGAACATGCTTTTCTCTACGAAAATGAACTGAACCAGCACCCCCTGCACCAGATCTTGAGCAGAATTTTACGTAATCTATAAAGTTTGAATCAGCCATATTTTGAAATAAAAAGGCTAAGCAATCATGCTTAGCCAAATTTCATTTTAGAAAACAAAGGTACAAAAACCCTTTGATCAATAGCTATCCATTACTTTCTTAATAGCACTGAATATCTCATCTATTTGACCTACTCCATTGATTTTCTCAAACTTATCTTGCTTAGAGTAGTATTCTGCAACTGGTAGCGTCTCGTCTAAATAAACTTTTATTCTGGTATTGATCTTTTCTTCATCTTGATCATCGACCCTACCCGAAGTTTTCCCTCTTTCTTTGATTCTTTCCTTCAATATTTCCTCTGGCACATCCAACGCTATCATCCCAGAAATTTGCATTCCATTTTTTTCAAGCATCACATCAAGAGCCTCTGCCTGAGCAGTGGTTCTAGGAAAGCCATCAAAAATAAATCCTTTACTATCCACCGTGGAATTTATTTTATCTTCCACCATACCAATAACAACCTCGTCAGGCACTAATCGCCCTTCATTCATATACTTCTTAGCTAGGTTACCTAGATCGGTACCTTCTCCTAGATGTTTTCTAAAAAGGTCTCCGGTAGAGAGATGGGTAAGCCCATACATGGCGATAATTTTTTCACTTTGGGTGCCTTTACCCGCACCAGGAGGGCCAAACAGAACGATATTAAGCATTGAAAGGATGTTTTATTAAGGAGTTGTGAGCTGATAAATGTGTGGAAGATTTCGTCCCAACCCATCATAATCAAGGCCATAACCGACCACAAATTTATTCGGAATTTCAAAACCCACATAATCTATCGCGTATTTATGCCGAAACGCTTCTCTTTTAAAAAGTAAAGTCGCGATTGCGAGTCTTTTGGGACGATGGCTACTAAGCTCTTTTAAAAGGTATTCCATACTCAATCCAGAATCCACAATATCCTCGATAATTAATACTGATTTTCCTTCGATGGACTCCTTGAGTCCGAGTAGTGACTTTACCTGACCTGTGGATTCGGTTCCTTGATAAGATGAAACTTTTATAAAGTCACAAACGAAATTTAATTCAATTCTTCGGACTAAATCTGCCATAAACAAAAAAGAACCATTCAAGACTCCCACTATAATTAGCTCATCACCATGGAATTCATCAGAAATGGCTCGACCTATCTGATTTATCCTTTCTTGAATTTGAGTATTGGAAAGATAAATTTCAAAGGTCTTATCAAGGATTGAAACTTTGGACATGTTTGAGTTTAAAGATTTGAAATAAGAAATCGATACAAATCCACCATAGATTGAAAGTCTTGCAAGGAAACTTTTTCATTGGGTGTATGGACGTGATCTTCTGCGGCACCAATAAAGCACCAATCTATTGCATAAGGAGAAAACTGAACTTCTCTACCATCACTTCCTCCGTAGGCTTCTACTTCTAACTGATAAGGAATTTTACTTTTCTGAGCTAAATCAATCACGCGATCTATGAATTTTTTCCTGGGAATGAATTTATCTCGTATGGAAATAACAACTCCCTCGTGATGTTGGACCCCTTCTGTGATCCAAGTGATATCAGAAATGAGAGCCTGTTTTATTGGTGCAGTTTTTTGAATAAAATCAAGAAGAAAGGGCATACTTCCTCCACCATGTTCTTCATAGGTAGAAAAAACCACCCAGCCATCCTTAATAGTTTCACATTGTAATAAAGCATTATATACTCCAAGCCTATTATCTAAATACGCTGCCTGAATAAAATTCTCGTCAACACGAATATTCTGTTTGAATGAAAGCCGTGTTCCAACATCAATTTTTCTTGGAAAATCATGGAAAACACCTTCTTCATCTCCCAAAAGTGCGCAATCAATCTCTCCGTATTTATCTTTTCCAATCAATTTTGAGCTAGGAATGATTTCTGGTCCTCCAACAGGAATTAACTGATTCGTATATCTGACCATAAACCCGATGGTGTCCATGTGCGCAAAAACAGCCGTACGGGGATTTCCAAATTTTAACAAAATACAATCATGGAATTCCTCACCTGAATAAATTTCAGGTGTAACACTCCAAGACTTTTTCCGTTTTCCGATGTAGGTTAGTAAAAAATCCGTGAATTCGCCTTCATCCCCAGATACGGACTGAATATTTAATAATTCGTGTAAAAATTTCATTTTGGCATTAAATCTGTTAACATTTGAAATATATATTTGCCTTCGTCAGCAATTATTCATTTCTTAACAAAGGTATTTCAAGAAATACTATAGATTTGCAGAACGATAAAAGTTTATAAATTTGTCGAAACATCCATCAATCACTAAAAAATTTGAACAAAAATTTTTTATCATGAAAAAAATTATACTCTCATCCCTAATCGCTGGTGCTTTGGCTTTCGGAGCTAATGCCCAAGAGTTTAACAAGTGGTCTGTTGAATTCGGCCTTGGACCAAACAAACCTATGGCACCTCTGGCTGGAGGATACCTATCTCCAACTTTAAACATTGGGCATGCCGAATTAGGTGTTCGCTACATGTTTAATGAAAAATTCGGAACCAAATTGGATTATGGTTTTGGATCATTTAAAGAGGTAGATGGACATAGCCCAAGCTTCAACACCAAATATTTTAGACTAAACCTTCAAGGGGTGGCTAACATTGGTAGAATCATGAACTTTGAGTCATTCTCAAGAAAATTTGGAATGCTTCTTCATGGCGGTGCCGGTATTGGATTAGTTAACCCTGAAGAAAATCTTTACAATGATTTCAACGACAATGTATACACCCTAATCTTTGGAGTGACTCCTCAGATTAAGTTGAGTGAAAAAGTAGCCTTAGTCGGTGACATTTCAACAATCTTAAATGGTCGTCAAACAGTGACTTGGGATGGTTCTACAGCAATCCGTCCTGACATCAGCAATGGTTTTTATGGAGCTAACGGTACTTGGTGGACTGGAACTTTAGGATTGAATATCTACCTTGGTAAATCTGAGCAACATGCTGATTGGTATATCGCCGCAGACAAGTATGCAACCAAAGAGGAATTAGCTACTCAAATCAATGGAATCAAAGACATGCTTAAGGATTCTGACGGTGATGGTGTTCCTGATTATTTGGACAAAGAACCAAATACTCCAGCAGGTGCTCGTGTAAATTCCGCTGGTACTACCCTTGATTCTGACGGTGACGGAACTCCTGACCACGTTGACAAATGTCCATTCTTGCCTGGTCCTGCATCTACAAATGGATGTCCAGTTGAGGAAATCAGAGAAGAAGTTGATTACTTGAAAAAGGCGATCAACGATGGCTATGTAAATGTTTATTATGCATTCGACAGCTCCAAACCACTAGGATACTCCATCAGTGCCGCAAATTATGTAGCTAACTTCCTTAAGAGAAATCCTGGTGTGAGTGTAGAGGTGAAAGGTTATGCTGATGAATTAGGCCCAGAAGATTACAACATCAAGCTTTCTGAGAAAAGAGCCAAAGCGGTATATGACATTTTGGTTGCCGCAGGTGTTGATGCATCTAGACTTTCTTACAAAGGATATGGAGAAGATACCTCTGTTGACAAGGCTTCTGCGGATGCAAGACAAATGGCAAGAAGAGCAAGCTTCGAAATCAAATAATCTAAAATCTTCAGATATAAGCCCGGCCAAATTTGGTCGGGCTTTTTTGTTTCACTTCGGTGAACTTGATTACCTTTGGTTTGAATTACCAGAATCTAAACAATTCCATGAAAAAATCAATTTTCTTCATTCTCTCAATCCTCCTAGTTTCCCAAGTTTATTCTCAAACAGAGTTTAATAAGTGGTCGATTGAACTTAATGGCGGGTTTAATAAACCAATGGGCCCGCTTACGCCAGGGTATTTCTCTCCAACCTTGAACATTGGCCATACCGATTTTGGGGCTAGATATATGTTCAATGAAAAATTTGGATTAGCGACCACATTTGGATTTGGAAAATTCAGAGAAGCAAAAGGTACGACACCATTTGAGTCTAGCTATTTCAATTTCGGAGTACTTGGAGTGATGAACTGGGGAAGATTACTAAATCTAGAATCCTTAACTCGAAAGTTCACCTTACTATCAGAAGGAGGATTTGGAATGGGTGGATTAGATCCGCAAGCTCGAGTAATTCAGGATTTTGACACGGATTATGTATACAGTTTTACAGGAGGAATTAGAGCTTTGTATTCTATTTCTCCTCGAGTAAGCCTTCAAGGAAAAATAAATGCAACCGTTAATGGCCGTCAACGATTTACATTCGATGGTAATGAATTTAATCAGGATGGACGCCCATTTGATCCAGAGATTCCATATATCCATGCTACTGGAACATGGTGGGCCGGCACTATTGGGCTTAACTTCTACTTAGGTAAAGCAGAACAACATGCAGATTGGTACATTGCTTCAGATAAGTATGCAACAAAAGATGAATTGAATGCTGCAGTAACTGAAATTAAAGACATGCTTAAAGATTCCGATGGAGACGGAATCGCTGATTATCTGGATAAAGAGCCAAATACCCCAGCTGGAGCTAGAGTGAATCAAAGCGGTGTAACTTTAGATTCAGACCAAGATGGAACACCTGATCATTTAGATAAATGCCCTTTTTTACCTGGCCCGTCTTCTACTCAAGGTTGTCCTGTTGAAGAAATTCGAGAGCAAGTAGATTACCTTAAAAAGGCAATCACTGACAATTATGTCAATGTCTATTTCGGCTTTGATAGTGCAAAACCTCTTGAATTCTCCATTAGTGCAGCAAATTTTGTTTCCAATTTCTTAAAGAAAAATCCTGTAGTGAGTCTGGAAATTAAGGGCTATGCAGATGAACTTGGTGCCGAGGATTATAACATCAAACTTTCAGAAAGAAGGGCAAAAGCAGTTTATAACATACTTATTGCCTCTGGAATAGATTCTGCCAGATTATCATTTAAAGGTTATGGTGAAGATACCTCAGTCGATAAATCCTCACCTGAAGGAAGGCAAATGGCAAGACGTGTAAGTTTCGACATCCAATAATAAAATCAAAAAAGGCCCGATTTACCGGGCCTTTATTTTTTTTATAAAATCAGATTTTTGGAATTTACAGTAAGTTCTAGACTAAGTTAAAATTTCAAGATATGTTTATCCTAACCCAAAACAACTCCATCGCAAATCAATTTATTGCTGAACTAAGAGATATTCAGGTGCATTCTGAAAGAATGCGATTCCGAAAAAACCTGGAGCGATTGGGGGAAATTTTAGCCTATGAGATTTCAAAATCTCTCCATTTTGAATCTAAGGAAATTGAAACACCCCTAAAGAAAACACAAATGGAGGTGCCTCAAGAGCACTTGGTACTTGTCGCAGTTTTGAGGGCTTCTCTCCCATTTTATCAAGGTTTTTTGAATTTTTTTGATCAAGCAGAGAGTGGGTTTATTGGAGCTTTTCGTGAAGAGGGGGCCAAAGAACTTGAGATTAACTTAGGCTACCATGCTAGTCCAAACCTTGATGGGAAAACAGTAATTCTGGCTGATCCTATGCTCGCAACAGGGAAATCTTTCATTCGTTCCATTGAGGCACTATTAACACATGGAACTCCAAAAAAAATTCACATTGCTGCCGCATTTGCCGCTCCTGAAGGGATTAACTATTTAGAGTCAAATTTAAAAATCCCACATTCCCTTTGGTTGGGTACTCTGGATGAAAAATTAAACGACCTGAATTACATCGTCCCCGGATTAGGTGACGCAGGGGATTTAGCTTTTGGAGAAAAATTATAACTAAAATGCAGCCTTATTTTTTACTAATCCTAGGGACACTAATTCTTTTAGGCGGAGGTAAAGCCTTGGTGGATGGAGCCGCCTCAATAGCAGCTATGGCTGGAATTAGGACAGGAATTATTGGCTTATCTATTGTTGCTTTCGGAACATCAGCTCCAGAGCTTTTAGTCAGTATTAACTCGGCAATTAAAGGAAATAGTGATTTAGCCATTGGAAATGTCATAGGCTCAAATATCGCTAACCTTGGTTTGGTTTTAGGTGTGAGTGGTTTAATTTACCCGATTTTAATTCGAAGAAGTCATTTGCGATTAGAATTACCAATTATGATCGTAAGCTGTATTCTATTTTTTATGGTCTGTTTGGACGCAAAAATATCTTTTAGAGAAGGTCTTTTTCTCACCTCTTTATTCTTATGCTTTGTCTTCTTCCTATTTTGGAAATCTCATAGTGATAAACTCAGGGGACGAGTCCTTGACCAAGAAGAATTTGATGGAATAAAAATTTACCCCTGGATTACTTCAATTAGCCTTCTAGTCCTTGGTGCCCTGGGATTATATTTTGGATCTAAAATATTGGTAAACTCAGCGATCACCATTTCCAAAAGTTATGGCATTTCCGAACGAATAATTGGAATTACATTCATTGCCATTGGAACAAGTTTACCAGAAATGACAGCTTCAGTTTATGCCTCATTTTCTAAAAAAACCGATCTCGCAATCGGAAATATCTTGGGAAGTAACATATTGAACATTCTATCGATTATTGGAATTACCTCACTAATCCATCCGATATCGATCGGAGAGGAATTTTTGAAACAAGATTTCTACTGGCTATTGGGAATTTCGCTAGTGTTAATCCCGTTAATGAAATCAAAAATGAGAATCTCCAAACTTGAAGGAGGCATCTTATTAGGAATCTATGCAGCCTATTTGATTTTTATTCTATGAGCGAGGAACTATTCAAACTTGTTGGAATTTTCTTCCTAAGCATGTTCAAATTTATTGCTGGACCAATTCTAGGTACCGCTGCAGGTTATTCATTCTGGAAGGTGGCTCTAATTACTTCTTCAGCAATGATGAGTAGTGTATTTATGTTCACACTTATTGGCACCTATTTTAAGGAGCTTTTTAAGTTGAAAATAAAAGCCAAAAAACCTGTTTTTACCTCTCGAAACCGGAAGATCATTTTCCTTTGGAAATCCTATGGAGAAGCAGGAATCGCTTTTTTTACGCCACTTTTTTTAACACCAATAGGAGGAACATTGATCTTGGTTTCTTTTGGAACCAAAAAAAGACGAATCTATTTTCATATGCTTTGGAGTGCTCTTCTATGGTCTACTATTTTCAGTTTGACCATAGATAAGGTCCTTAAAATTCCATTTTTTCAAAGCCTAATGGGGTAACTCTTCATCAGGAAGGATTTCAATATCCTGAATTAAGACTCGTTGCGAAATTTCCTGCCCGGTCAAAGTAGCAGCAAGTCCTCCCATGGCAGTTTCTTTGTATCTACTTTCCATACTCGCTCCAATTTCCCCCATAGCCTCTATACATTCATCCACTGGTATCACGGCATTGACATTTGCCAGGGCAATTTGAGCAGAACTGAATGCAATAGCCGCTGCACTTGCATTTCTAACCACGCAGGGAACCTCCACCAAACCTGCGACCGGATCACAAACCAATCCAAGCATGCATTGAATTGTCACTGCTACTGCATTAAAAACTTGGTCTGTCGTTCCTCCCAAACAATGTACAATAGCCCCTGAAGCCATTGCCGCAGCAGAACCGGTTTCTGCCTGACATCCCCCTACTGCACCCGCCAAACTTGCCTTCTCTTCAATAATCAATGCAATTCCAGCACCTACTAATAACCCCTCAAGAATTTGCCTATCCTCCAATTGATGAATTTCCTGCAGGGTCACAAGAGTTCCTGGCAAAATGCCTGATGCTCCTGCAGTAGGAGCCGCCACAACCCTCCCCATACAAGAATTAACCTCTTTCGCAGCTAAAGCTCTTGCAATCAGCCGTTGAAAGTCAGGAGAAAGGACGCTCAGTGGGTGATTAAAAACTCTTTTCGCCCCGTTATTAATCATTCCTGATCGTGATTGCATATCTTCCTCGAGTCCTGTTTTTACAGCGTCTTTCATGACTGCATAAGCATGACTTAAACCCGCCCAAATTTTATCCTCGGAGGCGTTTTTTTGCTCGATCTCATATTCGATAACAGACTGAACCAAGGATACCTGCTTCTCCTCACAGTAATTTTTCCAGCCTTTAAAACTTTCAAACAGATAGCACATGGGCTTTATAATTTATAAATGGGTTTATTATTCTTTTATAGTACTAGATTCAGCCTTTGAAAGTTATCTTGAATAGGACTCATTTTTAGAAGAGCTAACAGCACGAAAAAGGAAGACCTGCTAATTCTAAATTTTGGAATTGAAGAATACCGAAATTCGAAAGAAATCAACTTTTTATAGTGCAGGTAAACTCTTACTTTTAAAATTGAGTTAAATACTTTGAATCAAAAATAGAGCAATATTTTCGACCATTCGAATGAGCAAACTAAAATTCTTCCTACCCGTAATTTTTCTCCTACTTTCGGCTCCTTCATGGGCTCAACGTGATGATGTTGGTAACTACGAATATGATCGTGAATTACTCTTTGGAGTGAATAAAAACACAAATGGAGGCTTGATTGGAGGATTTGCATTCAAATCAGGGACCCGAATTACCGACGATCAATTTGCTTTTTGGGGCATTGAACTTTCCAATGTCAAAAACCAAAAAGAAGTTCGCTACAATACCGTTTTGGGAAATAGCTACATTTTCGGGAAATCAAACTATCTCTACGCTATTCGTCCACAATATGGAAGAGAGATAATCCTCTTCAAAAAAGCTCCAAATCAAGGAGTGCAAGTATCTGCATTGGCCGCAATTGGACCTACTTTAGGATTGATCTCCCCGTACTATATCGAATATGCCATTAATCGGGTGGAAACTGTGGTTGAACAATACGACCCAGAAGTTCATCAAAGTAGATTCAATATTCTCGGCACTGGCCGCGTTTTTCAAGGTTTAGGCCAATCAGATTTGGCAATTGGCGCCATGGTAAAGGGTGCGATCATGTTTGAATTTGGAGTTTTCAGAAGCAATGTAACCGGTCTGGAACTTGGTGTGATGGTAGAAGGTTACAACAAGGAAATTCCATTGATTCCCACCACAGAAAATCAACAGCTGTTTCGATCAGCTTACTTCACCTTTTTCTACGGCTTTAGAAAGTAGACTGGAGTTAGTTTTTCATCCCCAGCTGATTTACCTTTGCAAAAATCCGAAAGCGATGATTGAATTACCTGTAATTTCCGAGGAAGCGACCAAGCGAAAAAAACCTGATTGGTTGCGGGTAAAACTTCCAGTAGGAAAAGAATATGCCAAAGTCCGAAAACTAGTCGATGAGCATAAGCTCCATACCATTTGTGAAAGTGGAAACTGTCCAAATATGGGGGAATGCTGGGGGGCAGGAACTGCCACTTTCATGATACTGGGCAACGTTTGTACACGTTCTTGTTCATTTTGTGCAGTAGCTACCGGACGTCCTAATGAATACGATACTGATGAACCTAGAAGAGTGGCTGAGGCCATCCAACTTATGGGTGTCAAACATGCTGTGATCACTTCCGTCAATCGAGATGAATTAAAAGATCGAGGAGCTGAAATTTGGTATCAAACCGTAGTCCTCACCAAAGAATTATCACCTTCGACGACCATTGAAACATTAATTCCTGATGTGAAAGCAAATTGGGATGCACTTTATCGAATGATTGAAGGGGGGCAAGAAGTGGTCTCTCATAATATGGAAACCGTGGGAAGGCTCTATCGAATGGTTCGTCCTCAGGCTAAATACGAGCGATCTCTCGAACAAATTAGACTTACCAAAGAATTTGGAAAACGGACCAAGACCGGGATTATGCTTGGATTGGGCGAAAGCAAAGAGGAAGTTTACAAAGCAATGGATGATCTTGCCGCAAACGGCTGTGACATTCTGACCTTAGGCCAGTATCTTCAGCCAACCAAAATGCATATTGAGGTGGCAGAATTTATCCATCCCGACCTTTTTGCTCATTACAAAGAGGAAGGATTGAAAAGAGGTCTGAAATACGTAGAATCCGGACCTTTGGTGAGATCTTCTTACCATGCCGAGCGACATGTTCATGTGTAAAAATTTAAATATTTCAAACAAAAAAGGGGCTTCCAGAATTGGAAGCCCCTTTTTTATAAAGATGAGATGACTTAAGCCATCTCATTTTCTTTTGCATATTCCTCAACTGGAATACAGCTACACACAAGATTTCTATCCCCGTAAGCAGAGTCAATTCTTCTCACAGAAGGCCAGAATTTGTTTTCTTTCACATATTCCAATGGGAACACAGCTTTTTCTCTTGAATATGGCAAATTCCATTCTCCAGTGAGCACCATCGTCGCTGTATGTGGCGCATTTTTAAGCACGTTGTTCTGCTTATCAGCTTTACCTTCTTCGATTTCCCGAATTTCTTCACGAATCGCAAGAAGCGCATCGCAGAATTTATCCAATTCAGCTTTTGTTTCAGACTCGGTAGGCTCAATCATGAGCGTTCCAGCTACAGGGAAAGAAACTGTTGGGGCATGATAACCATAATCCATCAGACGCTTTGCAATGTCCTCCACTTCTACTCCAACTTCCTTGAATGCACGACAGTCAACAATCATTTCGTGTGCAGCTCGGCCTTGTGTTCCAGTGTAAAGAATTGGATAATGTCCACTCAATCGTTCCTTGATATAGTTTGCGTTCAGAATCGCCATTTTGGTAGCATTGGTCAATCCTTCTCCACCCATCATAGAGATGTAGGCATAAGAAATTGGAAGAATGCTCGCACTACCAAACGGTGCAGCGGAAATGGAAGAAACCGCATGCTCTCCACCTGTTTTGACTAATGGATTTCCTGGCAAGAAAGGAGCTAAGTGACTCGCTACACAGATTGGACCCATTCCAGGGCCACCTCCCCCGTGAGGAATACAGAAAGTCTTATGAAGATTCAAGTGACAAACATCAGCACCAATTCTTCCTGGTGAAGTCAAACCCACTTGAGCATTCATATTTGCTCCGTCCATATATACTTGACCACCATACTGGTGGATAGTAGCACAAATTTCCTGAATAGCTTCTTCGAAAACTCCGTGAGTAGATGGATAAGTCACCATCAGACAAGAAAGGTTAGCAGCATTTTCTTCGGCCCTCGCTTTCAAATCTTCTAAATCGATATTTCCTTTCTCATCGCATTTCACCAATACCACCTTCATTCCCGCCATAACTGCTGATGCAGGGTTGGTTCCATGAGCAGAGGTTGGAATAAGCGCCACGTTTCTATGGCCTTCACCTCGATTCATATGATAGGCACGAATCACCATCAAACCAGCATATTCCCCTTGAGCACCAGAGTTTGGTTGCAATGAAGTGTCTGCAAATCCCGTGATTTCAGTCAACCAAGTTCGAAGATTCGAGAATAACTCTTGATATCCTTCTGTTTGGTCGACGGGAGCAAACGGATGCAACTGACCGAACTCAGGCCAAGTCACCGGGATCATTTCTGCAGTAGCATTTAATTTCATTGTACAAGAACCCAACGAAATCATAGAATGTACCAATGAAAGATCCTTGGACTCCAATCGCTTGATGTAACGAAGCATTTCATGCTCGCTGTGATAGCTATTGAAAACAGGATGAGTCAAGTATTCTGATTTTCTTAAAAGAGACTCAGGAATCTCCAGATTTAGATCAGCTGCTAAGGAATTAACATCAGGAGAAGATGCTCCAATTGCCTTTGCAAAAACTGCAATCACTTCAGCCGTATCTTCCAATGTTTTTGCCTCATCAAAGGAAAGGAAAATTGCACCATCTTCATATCTGAAATTCATTTCAGCAGCAAGAGCTGCCTCTTGTACCTTTTGCTGAAGTGCAGAATCTGCTACCACTTTGATGGTATCAAAAAATGTCTTTGAGCCTACTTGATACCCCAGTTGAGTCAGCGCCTTAGCTGTCAACTTGGCTAAACCATGCGTACGAAGGGCAATATTTTTTAGACCTTGAGGCCCGTGGTATACCCCATAAAAGCTAGACATCACTGCCAATAGAACCTGTGCAGTACAGATGTTGGAAGTCGCTTTTTCTCTCTTGATATGCTGCTCACGAGTTTGGAGGGCCATTCGGTAGGCTTTATTTCCTGCTCTATCAATTGAAACTCCGATAATTCTACCCGGGATTTGTCTTTTGAATTCTTCTTTGGTGGCAAAGAATCCGGCATGAGGTCCACCATAACCCATTGGAACACCAAAACGTTGAGCAGATCCAACTACTACATCAGCCCCCATTTCACCCGGAGAGGTCAATAAAGTCAAGGCTAAAAGGTCAGAAGCAAAAGCCGTCAAAACTTTGTTTTCTTTGGCTGCTGCGATCAAAGCAGTGTAATCAATAACCTCACCTTGAGCATCTGGGTATTGGAACATTACCCCGTAAAGTTCTGGATCAGTTAAATCTAATTCGGCCAATGGACCAAAAACCAAATCAATTCCAATAGGCTCAGCTCGAGTGATTAGTAATGCCTTGGTTTGTGCAAAGACATTTTCGTCAACAAAATACTTATTGGCATTTTTCTTTTCTCTCGGCTTCACTGCATGGAGCATAGTCATTGCCTCAGCAGCTGCAGTACCTTCATCAAGGAGTGAGGCATTGGCAAGCTCCATTCCTGTCAGTTCAATGACTACAGTCTGGAAATTGATCAGCGCTTCAAGACGACCTTGGGCAATTTCTGCTTGGTAGGGCGTATAAGCTGTGTACCATCCTGGATTTTCTAATACATTTCTTAGCACCACGCCAGGAACCAAAGTGTCATAATACCCCATACCGATATAGGATTTGTACACCTTGTTTTTGGAAGCAAGCTGCTTGAAACTTTTCAAAAACTCAGACTCTAATTGAGCAGGTGGAAGCTGTAGCGGCCTTTCCAGTTGAATATGTTTTGGAACGGTTTGATTGATTAACTCGTCCAAACTGGTAGCCCCGATTTTATCCAACATTGCCGCGATTTCCGCCTCTGTGGGGCCATTGTGTCTGCTCTCAAATTTGACAGCATTAGAAAGATTGATCTGCATAAAGAACGCTTGGGAAGTATGATCTATTTGGGTTTGGAATCCTCCTGAATTTCGTCCGCAAAGGTACAATTTCCTGAGCGAAAATGGCTTTCATCTTTTCCAAATATTTCCTTAGAAACACAGGAAGTGACAAACGGTTTTTTCAAGCCTTGAATTTTTGTCTAGTTTAGAGCTTTAAACCAAAATAATTTATGAGAAAAAGTTTCTTTTTGGGAGGGATATTAGCCACTGCACTCTCTATGCAGGCTTTTGCCCAAAATCCCATTCAGGTCAAATACGCGAATACCATCACACAGGAGGATCTAAAAGAATACCTTACCTATTTGGCATCCGACGAAATGAAAGGTCGGGATACAGGATCTCCTGAAGGAAAAATCGCGGCACAATATCTGGCAGATTTCTACCAAGAGCAGGGCTTAACTGCACCAGTAAATGGTAGCTATTTTCAATCTGTTCCGCTGGTGTCTGCCTTGTTTTCCAAAGTCACCTTGCAGGTTGGCAAAAATAAGCTGGTAGAAAATCAAGATTTTGTATTTACCGGCGATGGAAATATGGCTAAGGCAGCTAAGAGCGACCTTGTGTTCCTTGGATTAGTGACTGATGAAAATCTTGCAAAAGTTGATGTCAAAGGAAAACTAGTCGGTTTGTGGGCTGTGGGAGTAAGGTCCAATGACCTTGTGACTAAAGTTATGGACGCAGGAGCTGCAGGAATCGTAATCGTTACGATGGAAGGACAGGCTAATTTTGACCGGATTGCAAATCGATATAAAACCCTAGCTGGAAAAGGTAGAATTGGCTTTGACCAGGAAATCAAACAACGCCCCATCTTTATGGTGAGCTCTGATAAAATGGCAGAGCTGTTTGGAACCCCAGTAGAAACGCTCAAAGAAGCCGCAAAATCAAATCCTGAATCTATTGCGGCTCAAAAAGCAACTTACCAAGTTGTAAAAACCAAAACTCCTGTAGAAGCAGTTAACGTCATGGGCTTTTTGGAAGGAACAGATAAAAAAGAAGAGGTTTTGGTGATCTCTTCTCACTATGACCACGTGGGTGTAAGCTCTACCGGCGAGGTGTTTAACGGAGCGGATGATGATGGCTCTGGTACAGTATCGGTGATGGAAATTGCAGAAGCTTTTGCCACAGCTGCCAAAGAAGGCAACCGTCCTAGAAGAAGTATCTTATTCCTAAATGTGACGGGTGAAGAAAAAGGACTTTTAGGATCTCAGTACTATTCTGAAAACCCCGTTTTCCCTATTGCTAACACGGTCAACAACATCAATATTGACATGGTGGGCCGTGTGGACTATGAGTACCAAAATGCAGAAAACAAAGATTACATCTATGTGATTGGTTCGGAGATGCTTTCTTCTCATTTGAAGAAAATCAACGAATACAACAATATCACCTACACCAATTTGATCTTGGATTACCGATATGATGCGGAAGACGATCCTAACAGATTTTACTATCGCTCAGACCATTACAACTTTGCGAAGTTTAATATTCCAGTGATCTTCTTCTTTAACGGAGTGCATGACGACTACCATCAGGTGACTGACACCGTGGACAAGATCGAGTTTCCGCTGATGACCAAGAGAGCGCAATTGATCTTCCACACCGCATGGGACTTGGCAAACAGAGAGCAAAGAACTCCGGTTGATGGAACCAATACAAGAACTGACAGATAAGCAAAAAGGCCTTGAAACTTAAATTTCAAGGCCTTTTTTTATTTTCCCTTATTCTTTTGGTTCTTGGTTTTGAGCTGATTTCGATTGGTCTTTTTCCCCTGTTTCTTAGCTTTTACCTTTTCACCTTTACCAATATTTTTCTTGGGTTTTTCTTTTTTCTCATGAAAAGCTCCTTTGTAATCTGGATTGTCACGCTGCTTGAGGCGATCCAATTCCCTGGCATAAGCTTGCTTTTCTTCAAAAGGAGTTGCGGGAATATCCACTGTATCAGGAATCTGTAATTCCTCAACTTTCATCCGTATCAATTCCTCGATCCGCTCAAAATGGTATTGTTCAGCGGGGTTAATAAAAGTAATCGCCTTGCCCTCGTTTTCTGCACGGCCGGTTCGGCCGATTCGATGAACATAATCCTCATAGATCAACGGTACATCAAAATTGATCACGTGAGAAACCAAACTCACATCCAACCCTCGAGATGCAACATCGGTTGCTACTAAAATCCGAACCTCTCCCCCTTTAAAATCCTCCATGGAATTAATTCGGGTATTTTGACCTTTATTGGCGTGAATGACTCGGATTTCCCCGAAATTCTTTCGCTCAAGAAAGGAGTATACCGCTTCCGCATTTTTTCTACTTCGAGTGAAAATCATGGTACGATTGATTTCCTCATTGCCAAGTAAATGCGCCAATAAATTGATTTTGGTCTTGATATTTGGAACAAAATACTTGACCTGCCCGATGGTCTCCGCGGTGGTGGCAGAAGGCGCCACCTCCACTCGCTCAGGAAATTCCAAAAACTCCGCGGCCAAATTTTCTATGCGTGAAGAAAAAGTGGCTGAGAAAAGTAGATTTTGCCTTTTCGAAGGAATGACTTCCAAAATAGATCGTATTTGAGGCATAAAACCCATATCCATCATTTTGTCTGCCTCATCCAGCACCATGGTTTTGAAATCCTTGGGATAGATGATTCCTTTTCGATAGATGTCCATGAATCTGCCTGGAGTGGATATTAGAATATCTACCCCAGCCTCGATGGATTCAATCTGTGTTTTAGGACCTAATCCTCCATAAAGACTTACAATGCGCAAATCAGTGTTTTTTCCTAGCTGTCGGGCCACTTCTTCGATCTGCATGACTAATTCTCGGGTCGGTGCTAGGATCAATGCACGTGCATGTTTGCCTTGTGCATATTTAGTTTTCATCAAAACCGGCAATATATAAGCAGCAGTCTTACCTGTACCCGTTTGAGCTATTCCCAAGACATCATGACCTGCAAGAGCAAGTGGAATAGCTTTTTCCTGTATAGGAGTCGGAGTACTATAGCCGGACTCGGCTACTGCGTCGAGCAATTGTTTGTTTAGCTTAAAAGAATCAAAACCTAGGGCTTCATTGCTCATGATTGTTAATTTTGAGGAGATTTTCTACTATTTACTGGACCAAAAAGATGAAAAGTATCCTGATTACCGGGGCAAATATAGTCAATGAAGGCCGGATTACTCCGGGAGATGTTTTAATCCAAGATGGACGCATTGCCAAAATAGGTACAAACCTGAGTCATGAATCAGCTGATCATTACATAGACGGTTCAGGAAAACATCTTTTCCCGGGGGTAATTGATGATCAAGTTCACTTCCGAGAACCCGGATTGACCCATAAAGGAGAAATTTACACCGAGGCGAAAGCAGGAGTAGCTGGAGGCACTACCTCCTATATGGAGATGCCCAATACTGTTCCTCAGGCAGTAACTATTGAATTGCTAGAAGAAAAATATGCCCGAGCAAAGGAAGTTTCCCTAGCGAATTATTCTTTCTTTCTGGGAGGGACGAATGATAATCTCGAGGAGATACTAAAACTCGATTTGGAAAATGTCTGCGGATTGAAAGTTTTCCAAGGCTCCTCCACCGGCAACATGGTTGTTGATAATATCGAATCGTTAGAGGGAATTTTCAAAGAATATAAGGGGCTTTTGGCTATTCACTCTGAAAATGATCACATCATCAAAGCTAATCTTGATGCATATAAAGCCGAATATGGCGAGGACATTCCTGTAAAATTACATCCCAAAATTCGATCAGAGGAAGCATGCTACGATGCATCAAGTCGTGCGGTAGCCATGGCTAAAAAATATGGTACGCGTCTCCACATTCTTCATATTAGCACCGCCAAAGAATTGGAGTTATTTGATAATACTATTCCGTTAGAAGAAAAAAAGATCACTGCAGAAGCCTGCATTCACCACATGTGGTTTTCTGAAGAAGACTATGCGACCAAAGGAAACCTGATCAAATGGAACCCAGCCATAAAAACAGCTCATGATCGAGAAGAAATCTTTAAAGCGATGCTTGATGACAGAATTGATGTAATCGCAACCGATCACGCTCCACATACCTTAGAAGAAAAGGCCCAGTCCTACCTAAAGGGTCCTTCGGGAGGCCCGTTGATCCAGCACAGTTTGGTGGCCATGTTGGATTTTTACCATCAAGGTAAAATCAGCCTGGAAAAAATTGCTGATAAAATGGCGCACCGAGTGGCCCAACTTTTCAGAATCAAAGACCGAGGATTTATCCGTGAAGGTTATATGGCAGATTTGGTATTGGTAGATCTTAATTCTCCATGGACTGTCAGCAAAGAAAATATTCTTTCCAAATGTGGCTGGTCACCTTTTGAAGGACATACATTCCGATCAAAGGTGACCCATACGATCGTTTCTGGACATCTTGTTTACGATAATGGTACCTTTGATGAAAGTAAAAAAGGGGAACGATTAACTTTTTTCACAAATAAATAAGTCTCGACCTTGCGCGGAACGGACCGAGTCCTTACTTTTGCAAACCGATTGAGGAAACGCCCTCAAAGAGAAATTAAATGGTGATTGTAGCTCAGTTGGTTAGAGCGCTGGTTTGTGGCACCAGAGGTCGCCGGTTCGAGTCCGGTCTTTCACCCAAAAACCCCTCATAATGAGGGGTTTTGTCATTATAAGCCAAATGGGATTGGCATAAGATTTGAAAAGCTTAGGCGAAACTAAACCACACGACTATGTTTATTTTGTTCAAAAACTCACCTCGGTTTCCGGTGATTAAACCGGTAAACATTCGACAAATTCAGAGTTACCTCAGCAAGTTTGAAGAATCGATCAAAAATTTCGAAGAGGTACAAAAGGAAGTATTTCATTCGTAAAGACTCTCAAGGTTATGGAAACATAACCTTTATTTTTTGCCCTTTGATTTTTCTTATCCAATCAAAACTCTATTTTTAAATCTTACAATTTTTCCCCTATGAGTTATATCCATTTCGATAAAACCCAATTAATCAATCTGAATTATTCTCTCGATCGGGAGATCATTCGGACTAACCGCTCGGGTACTTACACCAGTACTACCATCATTGGTTGTAACACCCGAAAATATCACGGGCTCCTGGTTGTGCCCCAGCCACAGATAGATTCTCAAAATCATGTTCTCCTGTCGACTGTTCATGAAACAGTCATTCAACGGGGTGCAAGTTTCAACCTCGGTATTTCTAAATTTCCTGGAAATTATTCCCCAAGAGGCCACAAATACCTAGAGGATTTTGATTCTGAACCAATCCCGAAATTGACGTACCGTGTAGGTGGGGTTGTATTGCAAAAAGAGCTAATTCTTGATACCAATCGGGATCGATTGATGATCAGGTACACCTTATTGGAAGCTCACTCACCCACCAAAATCCGGATTCAGCCTTTCCTAGCCTTTAGAGGATACCATTCCTTGATGAAGGCGAATGATGATATCGACAAGAAGTATGAAGTAGTCCCAAATGGGGTAAAGTTCAGATTATATGAACCATACGATCCCCTTTTCATGCAAATTTCAAAAAATTCTGAATTTGTCTCCATTCCAGATTGGTACTACAATATTGAATATATCCAAGAGCGGGAAAGAGGCTATGAATACCAAGAGGATCTTTTTGTTCCTGGATATTTTGAATTTGATATTGCCAAAGGAGAATCTGTCATTTTTTCTGCAGGACTTACAGAAGCGGATCCAGCTACTAGACAGAATGCTTTCGAAAAAGAAATAGCACGAAGAATCCCCAGAAATAACTTCGAGAATTGCTTACGTAATTCTGCAGGACAATTTATAAGAAGACGAGATGGGGATGTAAGAATTATCGCGGGTTACCCATGGTTTGGATGGTGGGGAAGGGATACATTTATCGCTGCACCAGGATTAACCCTTTCTGCAGGTGATACGGAGACCTTCCTTGAGATTATGGATACCATGGCGCGAGACCTTAAGGGCGCATTATTCCCAAACATTGGTAGTGGAGATTATACCAATATGACTTCTGTGGATGCCCCACTTTGGTTTTTCTGGTCGCTACAACAGTACATCGAATACACCGGCGACAAGAAAACGGTCAAAGATCGATATCTTGAAAAACTTCGAGGGATTATCGAAGGATTTAAATCTGGAACTGCATTTAATATTCACATGCTATCCAATGGTTTGATCTGGGGAGGGCAAGATGGTGTGGCCTTGACATGGATGGATGCGATTACTCCTGACGGTCCAGTTACTCCTAGAATCGGATGTCCTGTAGAAATCCAAGCATTATGGTATAATGCACTTAAGTTCTTTGAGGAACTTTCGGGAGAGGAATCCTATGGACAGCTCGCCAACCAAGTTTCTGTAAGCTTTAACAGAGAGTTTTGGTCTGATGAATATGGCTATCTAGCAGATGTGGTAAATGGAGATGAAAAAGACTGGTCCATTCGACCTAATATGGTCTTTGCTACTTCCTTGGCTTACACGATGCTCAGTGAAGAACAATCGGATAAGATTTTGGAAATTGCTAAATCCAAACTCTTGACGCCTAGAGGCCTTCGGTCACTTTCTCCAGATGACCCTGGATACAAAGGATACTATTTCGGAAATCAGATCAGCAGAGACCATGCCTATCATAATGGAACGGTTTGGGCTTGGCCATTAGGTCATTTCGTAGAAGGGTATCTCAAACTTCACGGAAAAGCCGCAAAGAACTTTGTTCAGAAAATTATCAAGGGGTTTGATGGAGTCATGACACAATACGGAATAGGAACAGTGGCTGAAATCTATGACGGAGACGCTCCTCACCGACCCAAAGGCTCTGTCTCTCAAGCATGGAGTGTCGCTGAACTACTTCGAATGATGGACCTTGTCAAAAGAATATAACTGACTTTTTATGAAAGTATTGATGTTTGGGTGGGAGTTTCCACCCCATATTTCCGGAGGATTAGGAACTGCATGTTATGGATTGGTGCAAGGGATGAATCATCATCATCAGGAGGTGATCTTTGTCGTTCCCAAACTTTGGGGAGATGAGGAGCCACTTGCTGATTTTGTCAATGCAAGTGATGTGACGATTGATTATCGAGAGCGGAAATTCAAAAAAATCTGGAAAAACCTCACCTATCTTGAAGTCAACAGTTTCTTGGTTCCTTATTTAGGACCTCAAGAATTCAAGAAGTTTACAGATTACGCGATGCATGATCGAACTGATGTGGATGAAAGCATTTTCTCCAACAAGTTTGAATTCAGCGGAAAGTATGGCAAGAACCTGATGGAAGAAGTGTCTCGCTACGCTCTCGTAGGTGCACAAATTGCAAGGGATAGACAAGATTTCGATATCATACATGCTCATGATTGGTTAGCTTTTCCTGCTGGCATAGCTGCCAAAGAAATCAGTGGAAAACCTTTAGTGGTGCATGTTCATGCCACTGAGTTTGACCGATCAGGCGAATCCGTTAATAAACCGGTCTATGAGATTGAACGGGCGGGTATGCATGCAGCCGACCATATAGTGGCGGTAAGCCAGCTCACGAAAAATATCTGTGTTAGAAAATACGGAGTACCTGCAGAGAAGGTCACTGTCCTTCACAACGCCGTACTTGACGCTTCGATTATCAAGTCTAAATACCAGAAGAAAGTACCTGAAAAGATTGTTACGTTCTTAGGCCGGATCACCTTTCAAAAGGGACCGGAATATTTTGTCGAAGCCGCAAAAAAAGTAATTGATCGAGATCCCAACGTCAGATTTGTCATGGCTGGATCAGGTGATTTACTGAATCGAATGATTTCCCGAGTGGCGGAACTCAAGATGGGCACCAAATTCCACTTTACGGGATTTTTGAAAGGTGAAGATGTCGATCATATGTATGCCATAAGCGATGTATATGTCATGCCATCCGTGTCTGAACCATTTGGAATTGCTCCTTTGGAAGCTGTCCGACACAATACACCAGTAATTATTTCAAAGCAATCTGGTGTGGCAGAAGTCTTGAAAAACGCTATCAAAATCGATTTTTGGGATGTAGATGCAATGGCTGACGCCATTTTTGGCCTATTGCATTATGATAGTATTTCCCGCATGTTCAAAGAATTAGGGGGAGAAGAACTTAAAAAGTTAAAATGGGAGCATGTGGCTGCCAAGCTTGTAACTGTTTATGAAAAAACTTTAGCCGAACGATCATGAGAACCGTCTGTTTTTATTTCCAGGTCCATCAGCCTTTTCGCGTTAAGCCTTATCGCTTCTTTGAAATTGGAGAAGACCATTATTATTGGGACGATTTTCTAAATCGAAATGTCGTCAGAAAAGTAGCTCAAAAGTGCTACCTACCCATGAATGCCCTGTTATTAGATTTGATCCATAAATATCAAGGGAAATTCAAAGTGGCTTTTTCATTATCAGGAACCTTCCTCGATCAGATTGAAGCTTATGCTCCTGATGTTTTGGAAAGCTTCCAAAAACTAGTGGCTACTGGTCATGTAGAGCTTTTAAATGAAACTTATTCCCATTCGCTGGCTTCCTTAAAAAGCAAAGAAGAGTTTTTTGGATTGGTCGAAAAACACCAAGCAAAAATCAAACAACTTTTCAATGGCTATACTCCCAAAGTCTTCCGAAATACAGAGCTTATTTATTCCGATCAAATCGGAGCGATGGTCTCTGAATTGGGCTATGAGGCAATTCTTACCGAAGGTGCGAAACACGTTTTAGGATGGAAATCTCCAAATTATGTGTACAATAACTCTATCAATCCCAACCTGAAAGTTCTCCTGAAAAACTTCTTGTTGTCAGATGATATCGCATTCAGATTCAGCAATAAAACATGGGCTGATTATCCATTGACCACAGACAAATTTGTCTCTTGGCTCAATGCTATCCCAAAAGAAGAACAGGTCGTCAACTTGTTTATGGATTATGAGACATTTGGAGAACATCAGTGGGCAGAGACTGGAATATTTGAATTCATGAGACACTTGCCTGAGGCAATCTTCAAAAATTCCGATTTTGGATTTTCAACTCCTTCTGAAGTAGTGAAAAATTCGAAAACCGTAGGTGCAATCCATGTTCCAGTGCCGATTTCATGGGCAGATGAAGAGCGGGATTTGACTGCATGGTTGGGTAATGAAATGCAAAATGAAGCCTTTGAGAGATTGTACGAGCAAGAACGCTATGTGAAAAAGCTGGACGATCCAGAGATTCAGCGCGATTGGGAATACCTTCAGACTTCGGATCATTTCTATTACATGTGTACCAAGTTCTTTTCTGATGGTTCCGTGCACGAATATTTCAGCCCTTATGATACTCCTTATGATGCCTTTATCAATTACATGAATGCTTTGAGCGACTTCATTCTTCGTGTAAAAGAAAAAGTTGAAGAAAAAGCACTGGCTTAATCCTACAAAAAAATCCCGGAGAGTTAAACCTCCGGGATTTTTTGTTGAATGATTAGTTATTAAAATAAGTATCCATATACTTCTTTTTTGGTTGGCTTGTAGAAAATCATTCCATTCTCTGGGTCGGAATCATAGATAGGCTCCTTGTCATTCAAAACAATCTTTCCAACTTCTTTGCCAGAGACCTTGTCCACTTTGACCAGACCAACCCCTTCGCCTACATCTGTTAGGATAAAATTGAATAAACCTCTCGATTTGGACGCCTTGAATCGCTGATTGGCGGCCTGTCCAAATGCCCCTGCCATATCTTCAAAAAATTCCCGCTGGTATCCATATTGCTTACTGATGGAAGTAGGGGCAAATGCAGACCCCTGCGTCAACCCTTGCTGGTATGCTGCTGCGGAAGCCATGGCTACCATAGCGACCTGCATGGTGCGAAGAGCGATTCTTCCTGCCAAAGAAATCTTCGGTGAGGCCCAATGTTCTTTGAAAAGGATGTTTCCACTTTCATCGAAGCCAATCATATTCTGACTAGAAGAGAGGACGAAATTTGACCCGGTAAATTCCAAGGCATCTGGCGTTTCTTTTTCCTCGAATTCTACTTTGTTCACGATGACGTTTTTCTCACCATTGACCAAATTGACTAAATAAACCTTTTCGTCTGCGTAGAAAATTTCCCGATCCAAGGCAGGCTTAACTCTTAAGACAGGGCCCTGAATCATATCCTTGCCTCCCCATTTCAAGTTTCCTTCAAAATCAATCAGCCCTACACTACCATTTTCATCCAAGTACATAATGCCTGCACCGGTCAATTGATCAATTTGAATTCCTTTGATTTTTTGTGACCATTTTTCAGCCCCTGTATTTTTATCTAACACAGTGAGGTATTTGTCCTTTTCTCCTACTGCGATTCCTCGATCTCGTCCCAAATCCACCACAATTCCAGAAAGCTTCTTGGCTGACCACTTCGTATTACCAGTTTCTGCCTCCATCAAAGTGAAATTTTTCTCATCCGCTACGATCACGCCGAAATTTTCCGCGGTTAAAACTGGAGCGTCCTTAGTCGCCAAAGGCTTTTCCCACAAAACTTTCCCACTGCTCAATTCTACGGCGGACACTACGCCCTGATTTCCTTTCTTCTGGTAAAAGTATCCTTCCGTAAGTCTGATGTTTGCATCAAACGCTTCAAAATTGTTCTTCTTTTCGGCTACTTCAAATGTCCAAAATGGCTGTCCCGTTTTGGAATTAATTTTTGCGGAGGTTTTTTCTCCGATGAATAACAAATGATTATCATCTGTCACCACAGGAAGAAACTTGGACGAAAACTGATCACTTTCCCAAGCAATTTTCCCAGTTGCCAAATCAATAAACTTCGTGATTTGCATGTAGGGTTTTCCGGCTTTGGTCAAGTCTTCCCAGCTCGCTGTTATAATTACCCCTTTCAACTCTGGAATGTAGTCTGAACCTTCATAATTGAAGGTGGCTTGTTCAGGACCAATGATTTTTACTACGGGCATACCTGCCATTTTGGGATTAATCACCAATTCTCCTGTCCGGATATTGATCACCACAAAGTTTTTGACCAGGATATTATCCGTGTACTTTACGATGGCATAGTCCGAAATGGAGGGGTCATTTGGGTCTTCCAAAACACGGATAAGATCAGGCGTGTAACCTACTTTTTTTCCATCTGGACCTTTTAAGGCTTTGGCAGAATTGTATAAATCCTCATTGGACCATAAGAGTTTACCTGTAGTGGCATCTACTCCATGTAATCCCCAGTCCGTACTACCTACCAACAAGATTTTATTGGGAGTGTACTTCGTCCATTCTACCCCTTTTTCCAGGGTTAGCTTCCATTGCGGCTCTTGCGCAAAACTGTTGACTCCTGCGATGACCAAGATCAGGCATGCTAGAATCGATACTCGGGTGGTTTTGACTAGCTGTTTCATGATAAAAAGAATTTTGATCAAAGCTATCCCAACGCCACCCCTCAGGGAATACGCCATTTGCCGTATTTAATCCCCTCTAAAAACAAAAAGCACCTTTTAGAGGCGTTTTTTATAAAATTTTATCTTGGATAAAGTCAATAACTTTCTGATTCATTCGGGAAATCCTTGCTCTTTACATCCTGAATATATTGCTGAAATGCATCTTTCATGACGGTTTGAAGATCCGCATATTGTCTTAAAAATCGAGGCTTAAATTCCTTGGTGATTCCCAGCATATCATGCATGACTAACACCTGACCATCTACATGAGGTCCAGCACCAATTCCGATAACTGGAATTTTCACAGCTTCTGCTACTTGTTTGGCTAATGCGGCAGGGATCTTTTCCAATACAATTGCAAAGCATCCACATTCCTCTAGCATTTTGGCGTCTTCGAGTAACTTTTGAGCCTCTGCTTCTTCTTTAGCTCGGACAGTATACGTTCCAAATTTATAAATCGACTGTGGAGTTAATCCCAAATGTCCCATTACAGGCACGCCTGCACTGAGAATACGAACGACCGACTCTCGAATTTCTGCTCCACCTTCTACTTTCACCGAATGCGCCCCAGATTCTTTCATGATCCGGATTGCAGAACGGAGTGCTTCAGAGCTATTCCCCTGATAGCTTCCAAATGGAATATCCACAACGATAAAGGCTCTTTTAACAGCTCTGACCACTGAAGACGCATGGTAAATCATTTGATCAAGCGTGATCGGAAGTGTCGTCTCATGTCCAGCCATCACATTGGAAGCTGAATCACCAACAAGAATAATGTCCATTCCAGCATCATCGACGATTTTGGCCATGCTGTAATCATAGGCAGTAAGCATGGAGATTTTTTCTCCACGCTGTTTCATTTCCAAAAGAGTGTGGGTCGTAATCCGCTTGATCGATGCTGAGGAATGAACTGACATGATTAATTAAGGTGAACGGAATAATGGTTTTCAGAAAAATCAACTTTGATATGTTCGCTGAGTGTGGTGGCTAGCTCGAATCCTGTATAGTCAGGTCGAACAGGGAAAAGTCCATGACTTCGATTGACTAAAACAGCAATTTCCATTTTTTGGATTTCTTGATCTAAAAATGGCTTCATGGCATACACCAGTGTCTTTCCGGTATTGAGAACATCATCTACCAAAATGACGGTTTTTCCTTCCAGTGCTAAAGATCGACTTAGCTCAATAGCTGTAGTAGAAATAGTTGCCTTATCCAAAATGACTTCAAGTTGCTCAACTGAAAGAGACGAAATTTCACGAAGCTTATTTGCCAAAAGACTTGCAAGAAAAGTCCCCATTCCACTGACTCCAGCAAAGACAATTCCTGAGGAATGAATATTTCGTTCATAGATTTCAAAAGCCATTCGGGTGACTTTTTGAAGAATCTGTTTGTGATTGAGTACCTCGCTCATAGCATAGAAATTGAATGGGAAAATTAGGCCAATTTGATCTGGTATCAAAGCAGATCAACGATGACTATCCTCCTCACTGAGAATATTCAAATAACTCTGATACCGATAGGGATGGATAAATCCTTCTTCCAGTTTAACCCGAACAATGCATCCAGGTTCGTTGGTATGCGTGCAATTGTTGTATTTGCATTGTCCTAAAAACTGCCTCATTTCCGGAAAATAATGAGACAATTCTTCCTCCTCGACATCCAAAATTCCAAATTCCTTGATTCCAGGAGTATCTATCAAATCTCCCCCCTCAGGAAGGGTAAATAATTCTGCGAAAGTAGTGGTATGTACTCCTTTGTCACTATATCCTGAAATTTCTTTTGTATCCTGCCTTGCCTCAGGCACAAGTGCATTGAGCAGGGTACTTTTGCCAACCCCTGAATGCCCCGAAATTAAACTCGATTTCCCCTGGACATATGGCATCAACTTTTCCTTTGTTGCCGGATCTTTCAAGGCAGAAATCTCCAAAACTGGATATCCCAAAGGCTCATAAATTTCATGAATATCCCGAAGCCATTCTTGCTCGTCCTCACCAGAAAGCTCGTCCATTTTATTAACGATGAGAATGGCGGGTATCCCAAAGCTCTCCGTGCTCACTAAAAATCGATCAATAAACCCAAGCGAGGTACGGGGTTTTTTCATAGTGATGACCAATAGCGCCTGATCGAGATTACTGGCAATGATATGTGAAAAGTGCTGTTTTCGGGTTGATTTACGAATCACATAATTTTCCCTGGGAAAAATATCTTGGATGACTGCCGTGTCCTGCCCGGCCTCTTTTTCAAGCTCTACCCAATCTCCAACTGCAATAGGATTAGTCAATTTTAAATCCGCCTGCTTAAATTTTCCTTTAAGACGTGCAGAAATAAATTGCCCCTCTGACTGGACTACATACCAACTACCCGTAGATTTAATGACTCGTCCTTTCATGAAAGCGGGGTTAATTCTTGCACTTTTTGCATCACACGATCAGCTGCTCCTACATTCGCAGATACCCATTCCTGAGCTGCAAACGTAGCCTTTTGGTAAATTTCTGCTTGCTCTAATCGGTCAAACACATTCAAAAGGTCCTCGGGTGAATTTACTTCAAATCCGCAGCCTTGATGTTGACTTTGGATGGATTCAGGAAATTTGCTCACATTTTTCACTTTTCCAAAGATCACAGGAATCCCAAATCCGAGCGGCTCTAAAATATTATGCAAGCCCTTCCCGAAGCCTCCACCCACATAGGCAATCTTTGCAAATTGATACAAGGAAGAAAGCATCCCAATATTATCGATAAACAAAATAGAAGCTTGGGATTCAGGGGCCCATTTAGAATAAGTCACGGATTTTACACTAAGCTGTTTGGCCCAGCGATCCATAGGTTCGGGAGACAGGTCATGAGGGGCAATGATCCAGACATAGTCCAGATGAGCCTCAATCAATGGAAGAATCAAATCCATGTCCTCTTGCCACGCGGACCCAACTACCACTGTGGGTCGCCCATTGATCCAGTGACTAATTTCCGGGAAAGATTTGGCATGCTTAGCCGTAGCCCAAACTCGATCAAATCGAGTATCCCCAGAGCGAGATGCGTTGGTCACGGCAATGGTATTCAATAAGTCAAGACTCGGCTGATTTTGGGTAAAAATCCAGTTGAAACTTTCAAGCATCGATTTGAAAAATCCCCCATACCAACGAAAATAAGGTTGGTTGGGCCGAAAGGATGCGGAAATTAAGTAATGGGGAACTCCAAATTTTCTCAACGCTTCCAGATGATGGTACCAGAGATCGTATTTGACAAAAAAGGCTGAGGATGGATTCACCAACCGAACAAACTCTTGCGCCCAACTCCTCCTATCGAGCGGTAAATAAGTGACAAAATCAACGAGAGGATGAGGCTTTTTAAGGGCAGGCTCATAGCCGGATGGGCTAAAGAAACTCACCAATATTCCAATTTCCGAGTTCTGCTTTTTTAAGGCTTCGATCACCGGTTTAGCTTGTTCATATTCCCCTAAGGAAGCGACATGAAACCAAGCCAATTTTCCAGAATATCGGGACCTGAACTCCTTCAATCTCAGAAACAAATTTTTTCTGGCCGCTAGGAAACGGTTTACCCTTGGGAAAATCAAACCAAATCCTTTAAGAATGGTCGGCAAACCCCAAAAAAACAGCCGGTAAAGGAATTTCATCTTTCAAAAGTAGCCAATCCCTTTCATTTCCACATTTTTTTCCATTTTTGTGAGCTGAAAAAATCAAGGATTTTTTATCAAAATAACTTTCAAAGAAGTGCATTTGCTCTGAAAAATAACTAGATTCAAAGCCTTTCTTTTTACAGAAGTTGTTTACCCAAGTAGTTTTATCACATGATTAAAGTTTTATTCGTCTGTTTAGGTAACATTTGTCGGTCACCGCTAGCCGAAGCCATTTTCAATCATAAAATTGAAGCTTTAGGCTTAGGCCACAAGTTTAAATCAGATAGTGCGGGCACCTCAGACTTTCATATTGGAGAACTACCAGACGAACGAACGCTAGCCTGTGCGAAGCGACATAATCTAACCATTCAGCATCGAGGAAGACAGGTAAATCGGACAGATTTTAGAGATTTTGATTACATCATCGCCATGGATGATAATAACCTTCGCAATCTGAATCTGATGAAAGAGCGGTATCGATTTTCAGAAAAGCAGGTTTTTTTGATGCGCTCATTTGTCGAAGGTGGAGATGGCTTGTCAGTTCCCGATCCTTATTATGGAGGAGAAGAAGGCTTCGAAGAAATTTACCGGATTTTGGACGAAGCAATTGATAGTTTTTTGAACTTGGTCAAAGAGACACACCAAATATATGCTTGACCCCACCCCAACGTATGAGCACATTCTGTTCACTACTTTGGGAAGCAACTGTCGATTAAAATCCGCTCAACTTATTGCCGCAGGAAATTTTAATCAGGGCATTCATCTTCTCACCTCGTCCGGAGATTTTTTTCTCAAGCTCAATTTTGATCATGAGCGAAACATCCTTCAAAAAGAAGCCGAAGGTTTAGAGTTTCTTACTCATTCCACTTTCCTGAAAATCCCCCAAACCTTTGGCCAAGGCCGTGTAGAAGATTACAACTATCTGCTAACTGAGTTTATTTCTTCCGGCAGACCCAATTCCGAATATTGGGAGGATTTAGGCTTTGGTCTGGCAAACTTGCACCTCAATCACCACAAACATTTCGGTCTGGACTCAGACAATTTTATCGCGACCCTGACTCAAAAGAATATTCAGCTGGACAATTGGATCGATTTTTTTATCGAAAATAGACTTGAACCGCAACTAGGCAAAGCCTATTTCGATGGTTTAATTCCTTTGGATTTTGTGAAGAAATTCCAATCCATCTATCCCCAACTTGATTCCATTTTTCCTAAGGAAAAACCATCCCTTTTGCATGGTGATCTCTGGACAGGAAATGTACTATGTACGACTTCAGGAAGCCCATGCCTCATTGATCCAGCGGTATATTTTGGACATCGAGAAATGGATCTCGCTTTCTCACGCCTCTTTGGGGGATTTGATGCAAAATTTTATGATGCCTATGAATCTTTGCTTCCCTTGGAGCCTGGATTTGAATCTAGAATGGGCATCTATAATTTATACCCACTTTTGGTCCATTTAAATCTTTTCGGAACAGCCTACCTACCCGGAATTGAAAAAACAATCAAGCGATTTCAAGTATGAGCCAGCTAATTAGAGACTATCGCACCGAGGATGCTCCCTTCCTCCAAAAAATCATCAATGATTCGATCCTTTACACCTCTCATAATTATGACTATCATCCTAAATCATTGGAGGAAGTAGCAGAATTATTTTCAGAAAAAACTCGAGGAGGATTCCCTGTTTTGGTGCTTGAAATTGACGGAGAACCATCGGGCTATGCCTCCTATGGGAAATTTCGAGCAAAACCTGGGTATGCCCGAACGCTAGAGCATTCCATTTATCTCAATGAAAAAGCCCAAGGGAAAGGCTTGGGCTCTGAAATGATGCATCAATTAATCGAGAAAGCTAAGGCTCAAGATTACCATATGATGATAGCCGGAATGGATTCAGAAAATCTGGGTAGCTATCGCTTTCATCAGCGACTGGGATTTGTGGAAACAGCTCGGATGCCAGAGGTCTCGTATAAATTTGGTAAATGGCTGACCTTGGTATTTATGCAACTGAAACTTGGGTAATCTAAGCCCCTAGATCAAGCTGATTCTAGCCCCAGTTCTTACCGCCTCATAGATCGCATCCACAATCACCAAATCTTTCAATCCTTCCTCTCCATCTACAGGAATAATTGGCTTTTTCCCATCTAAAATTATGGCAGCCATTTCATCCATTTGCGTGGTTTGGTGTGTAACGTGGTCTGCTTCGATCGGTCCTTTGTTGGTTTTGGCTTGGATTGGGCCATAGCCAGTGGATGGCTGCATCTCAGCAAAACCTTTGGTTCCATTAAGGAAAAACTTATCCAAATTATTCATCGAGTAGGTGGATAAACACGAGGCTACTGCGCCGGAAGGAAATCCCATTTGAAACGTAATCGTCTCATCTACTCCCTGCTTAAACTTCACCGGGTCAGTCTTCACTTCTTGCGCTGTCACCCAGATCGGCTCCTCACCCAACATGTATCGGGCACCATTGATCGAATAAACTCCAATATCCATCATCGAGCCTCCACCTGCCAAGTCCCTATTAAGTCTCCATTGGGTAGGATCACCAATCATAAATCCACTCAATCCTTGGAAAAATAACGTTTTGCCAAACTCTCCTGCCCGTTGCATTTTGACCACTTCCAAGGTCTTCGCTTCGAAATGCATCCGATACCCTACCAATAAATGAACTCCAGCAGCCTTGCATGCAGCAATCATCTCGCGTCCCTCTTCAGCGTTGAGCGCCATCGGTTTTTCACAGATGACATGCTTTCCAGCTTTTGCTACCCCTATGGAATGGGGTTTATGAAGCGAATTTGGAGTAATGACATAGACGGCATCAATGTCTGGATTATCCTTGATTAGATGATAATTTTCGTAGTTGTAGCAGTTTTTGGCTGGAATACCATACTTCTGTTGCCAAGCTTCAATTTTGGAAGGTGTCCCACTGATGACGCCGACAAGTTTGGCTCGTTTACAATCTTTCATCGCCTCGGCTACCCGGGTTCCATAACTCCCCAAACCCATAATTGCGACTCGAAGAACTTTATCCTCCCGCTCCAAATGGATTGCAGAAAGGGCCTCTGAAAATGGAAGACTTATCGCTAAAGTTGAAATTCCAGCTTTTTGAAGAAAATCGCGTCTTGAATTCATAGGTTAATGGGTTTAAAGGTTGATTTTTTGGAAGTTAAAAAACTTCGATGGGTCAAATGTCCTTTGTTTCCACTTTTCTTCGAACGGCCTGAAAGGTATTTCGAGTGGACTGCTCCAAAAGGACCTCATATCCTTGCAAAAGGGAGGGGATTTCTTCAGATTTTTGCTTGAGAATAGTCAGTAATTCCAAGCCTTCATTGTACCGGATTTCAAATTCACTTTGAAGTCTAGAAAGCAACTGATCTAATTTGAACAAATGCGCATCGATAACAATCGAAACGGAAATAGCCGAAAGTTGTAGCATATTCACGCGGAGCTTTAGAGCTTGCAACTGCTCATAAATGCGGTGGATATGTTTCTCTTCTATGAAGGTAAAATCGGTAACCTTCAAACTGATCAAAATTTGATCCTTTTTCAGAACGATCGCGGGAATTTCATGAGAAGCAGCTGATTCATGAATTTTGGTTCCTGACGCTTCTGGGTCTAAAAATGATTTGACAAATAGGGGAATTCCTGCATTTGCAAGCGGTTTGATGGTTTTAGGATGAATTACCGAAGCCCCAAAATAAGTCATCTCAGCAGCCTCTTTATAACCTAATTCGTCAAACTTGCTCGTATTCGGAAAAAGTTTGGGGTCAGCGTTTAACACTCCAGGCACGTCCTTCCAAATAGTCACGGACCCAGCTTCGAGGCTTGTCCCCAAAATGGCTGCTGTAAAATCTGATCCCTCTCTTCCTAGGGTAGTAGTCCTACCTTTTGCATCCTTGCCGATAAACCCTTGGGTCAAAATCGGAAAATTCTCCAAAATAGGCTTCCAAGATTTTTGGCAAGTCAGCTTGGTCTTTTCCCAGTTGATTTTAGCAAATCGAAAGTCTGAATCGGTACAAATTACCTCACGTGCATCCTTCCAAACCACAATCAACTCCTGAGCACAAAGGTATTCGGACACGATTCTGGAAGAAATCAATTCCCCATAAGACACGATTCGATCGTAATACTCATCGTAATTTTCTTGGCTAAGCGGACTTAACAATTCCTGCTCCAATTGGGAAAATAAGTTTTGTAGCTGTGCAAAAATTGGATGAGCCTCTGGAAACAACTCGCTACAAATTGAAAAATGAAAGTCTTTAATTTTTGTACTATTTACAGAATAGTCTTTCAATGAAAGCTTCTCCGCTAGAATAGACTCGAGAGCGTTTGTGGTTTTTCCCATCGCTGAAACCACGATGATCATATTTTTTCGCAATCGATTACGGAGAATTTCTGATAAATTTTTGATTGCAGAACTATCTTTGACCGAAGCTCCTCCAAATTTAAAAACCAATGTTTTTGTCATAGAAATTTATTCCTAATTTTCGAATACCTAAACCCAAATATTGCACTTTTCCTATAATGAACAGTTTACCTTATCAGGCTGATCACAGCCCTTTAGCCTACTCGGTTGGAATTACTTTAGACCGATTTATCAAATTAAAACAAGGCGATTTCCCCTTTGCTTCAGGAGAACTTTCCCAGCTTCTTCGTGACATCGCCTTGGCAGCGAAGATAGTCAATCGGGAAACCAATCGAGCTGGCCTTGCCAACATTGGAGGTGCCTTTGGGCAAACCAACAGTCACGGAGAAGAACAACAAAAACTGGATGTGATTGCCAACATTCGGTTTATCCGTGCATTGAGCAAGGGAGGCGAAGTTTGTGCCATTGTTTCCGAGGAAGAAGACGCCGTCATAGACTTGCAAAATACCTCCGGAAAATATGTGGTCGCAATTGATCCCCTAGATGGGAGCTCTAATATTGATGTCAACATCAGTATTGGAACCATTTTTTCAATCTACAGAAGGAAAAGTCCAGTGGGACAACCGATTGAGCAGAAAGACATCATGCAGCCCGGCCATCAACAAGTCGCTGCTGGCTATGTGCTTTATGGATCATCGACCATGTTGGTATACACCACAGGAAATGGAGTCAATGGCTTTACGTATGAAAACAGCCTTGGGGAATTTTTCCTGTCTCATCCGGATATCAAAGCACCACTCGATGGAGAAATCTATTCGATCAATGAAGGATTAGAACACGAGTGGGAACCTGGCATTAAATCTTTCATTCATACCTGTAAAACTCAAAAACTCCAATCCAGGTACATCGGAAGCCTAGTCGCTGATTTTCATCGAAACTTACTCAAGGGCGGAATTTATCTTTATCCCTCCACCCTCAAAAACCCTTCTGGAAAACTCCGCCTACTTTATGAGGCAAATGCATTGGCCTTTATTATTGAACAAGCTGGAGGACTAGCCTCGGATGGAAAAAGAAGAATATTGGATATCCAAGCAAATTCACTGCACCAAAGAACTCCTCTTCTAATTGGGTCTAGAAATCTAGTTCATGAAGCCTTGATTAATTTGAATATCAAACAAGTCCAAATCGAATGGTGACCCCTCCATCAAAATTTAATTCGGCCTTAAAGACGAAATGAGTAAATTCGAACTCAAAAATTTCGAAACTATGCTTTTCAACAAAAACTATCTTTCTTTAACGCTAATCGCTGGAGCTATTTCCATTTGGACTTCATGTGGTCCAAAGGAGCAAGAGCAAGTGATCGATGAGCGCTTTGCCACACAGACGGAAAAGCTTTTGATCAAAGTAGATACCGTTCACAGTGGATTAGAAAATCCTTGGGGAATGACTTGGCTTGCCGATGGCAGAATGCTAGTCACTGAACGCAAAGGTGAAATCCTGATTTTCAAGGACGATAAATTCACCGGAGAAAAAATTCAAGGGCTTCCTCCTGTTCATAACGTCAATCAAGCTGGCCTTTTGGATATTGCAGTCCATCCAAAGCACGCTGAAAATGGCTGGATTTACATTGCCTATGCCAAGCATTTCGAGGACAGCACAGGAGCAACCACCATTATGCGCTTCAAACTGGATGGAAATACGGCCGTAAATCAAGAAGAATTGATCGTGGCTGGTCCATCCTGGAAAGGGGGACGACATTTTGGAAGCCGAATTGTTTTTGACAGTGAAGGCTATCTCTATTTTTCCAACGGTGACAAAGGAAATATTCCTATGAATGCGCAGAATCTGAACAATGCGCATGGCAAAGTGCATCGAATCATGGATGATGGCACAATTCCTTCAGACAATCCATTTACCGATTCCTTGGGAAATGTAAGTTCAATCTGGTCCTATGGAAATAGAAATCCCCAAGGGCTCTATTTTGACAAGGCTAATAATCGTCTATGGGAAGTAGAACATGGTCCTATGGGTGGTGATGAACTTAATATCATTGAAAAAGGAAAAAATTATGGCTGGCCTGTGATTACCTACGGCATCAATTACGATGGAACGCCAATCACTGAAATCACCGAAAAAGAAGGCATGGAGCAGCCAGTTCATTATTGGGTTCCTTCGATTGCTACTTGCGGGTTGACCGTGGTGACTTCAGATCGCTATCCTACCTGGAAAGGAAATGTCTTAGTTGCAGCACTAGCAAAACAGCATATCGCTCGGGTGGAACTTGATGGAACTACCTACGTTGGTGAAGAAAAATTACTTCAGGATATTGGCCGAGTGCGCCAAGTGGCTGAAAGTCCGGATGGCTATATTTATGCAATTACCGAATTGACTGGATTGGTGATCAAACTACTCCCGATCCGTTAATTACATCCATAAACCATAACAAAAAAGACCTTCTTTCGGAAGGTCTTTTTTGTTATGCCCATTTAGACACTTTGAGTTATACAAAATCCACGTCAACACTAAAGGGGTATTTCATTAAAAACTGCAAAGATTCCTCGATCGACAAATCTTCAAACAAAACACGATGGAGGTTCTCGGTAATTGGTGCTCGAATTCCGGCAGTTTTCAAAAAAGCATTGATCACCCGGATGGTATTTACCCCTTCCGCCACTTCTTCCATGGTTTCCAAAATCTGATCTAGCGTCTCTCCCTTTGCCAAGCGATATCCAACGGTAAAGTTTCGGGAGTCAACAGAATTACAAGTAGTCACCAAATCCCCCACTCCTGCCAAACCGATTACCGACTGAACGCTTCCTCCCAAGGCCTTGCTCAAATGCACCATTTCGACCATCCCTCTCGAGATCAACAAACCTTTTGCATTTTCTCCCAGACCTAGTCCAGCTAAGGCTCCAGCTGCAATGGCAATGATGTTTTTCAACACTCCACTTAGCTCAACGCCAATAATATCAGAATTACCATACACCTGAAAGCGCTCTGATCTGAGGAGTTTTTGCCCTTCGAGGATCACCTCATTGTATCTACTCGCTACTACTGTGGCTGCAGGCTGCCCGAGACTTAGCTCTTTGGAAATGTTTGGTCCTGCAAGACAGCCCACGCGAACAGCTACTGTTTCTTGCAAAATGACTTCACTCATGGTTAGGATCTGACTTCGCTTCAGCGATTGAACAGACTCCAAGGTTTTTCCTTCCGGTAAATTGATCGCCAAGCCCTTCGTCCCATGAATAATCAAATGATAGGGGTATAAATAAGGAGCAAACTTTCGAACTACTTCCAAGAATGCCGATGAAGGAATCATAAAAAAGAGGACCTCGCAAGATTGGCACAATTCCTCCGCTGAAAAAGTACCTCGGATACTTTCATGCAAAGGTCTCCCTGAGGCGCTATGCTCTTGATTGATTTCTTCGATGACTTCTTCTTTGCGTGCATAGAGCATCACCTCGTTTTTTTCTGCAAGCATATTGGCAATGGCAACCCCGAAGCTACCAGCACCCACGACACCGATGAGTTTCTGCTTAGAAGAGTTTTTCGAGGCCATATCCATGAAGTCTATTGTGATAAAAATAAAGCAAGCTCATATCCTCCGTGAGAATATCTCCTTTCGTTGATCTAATCAACGGTCGCTTGGCATGGTACATTCCCACGTTGTCCAGTCCATGATGGATTATTTCATCCATGGATCTATTCAAATGAGGAGCTACATCAATTAAGTTTTGAGATTTTAATTCCAAAATCTTATCCATTACCAGTTGGCAAGCAGCCTTAAACTCCTCATAGGGAATGCTGATTTCTTCCTCCGGCAAACGGATCAAATCAAACAGATCAAGTTTGCTATTTCGAGCCTTGAGCATTTCAAAAGCCACAAATGCTACAAGATGAGAACTGAAAACTCGGTTGATCCGGTGGAATTCCTCCACAATTCGTTTACCGAGCATGTGGGTATATTCTTCCTCCCGCTGCGGATCCACTGTGACTTTTCCTTCCGAAACAAAGTAATCTCGGGTATGAATGATTCTGCCTCGTTTATCTAAACTATTGCCATCTTGATCCACATAATTTCCCAAAACATCCATTGCCTGTCCAATAGACACAGAAATATCTGATCCTTTGGTAAAGAACTTCACTAAGAATTTGGAGATTTTGTAAGAAGTGGAAAACTCATCGTTTTCCTTATAGTATCGCTCCTGACCAGTCATACTGAGGTAATCTCGGATCAGTCCTGGTGCTTCTAATACAAAATGATAATTAATAGTCACTGGAACGATGAAAATCTTTCCTGAAACGTCATTGATTCCATTTTCGAAATTGGCCCGCTGCGCTTCAATAGCAGTGCTGAGCAAGCCTAACTTAAGCTTGGACTCTATCATTCCACTGCGAGAACGAGTCCCTCCCGGGAAAAATAAACTATGACATCCAAACTGGATTGCTTCCTTGGAATAGCTTTTTAGAGTCTCCAGATAAAGGAGGTTTTTCTTTCTTCGATCTACTTTATAAGCCCCAAGGGCATTCATAAAGTAGGCAAAAATGGAAATATTGAACAGGTTTAGTCCTGCCCCATAAATGAAAGGCGGCATTCCCAAAACAGAAATGATCCATCCAATCAGAATACTATCCAGATTGGAAAAGTGTGTGGGAACCATAACAATCGTACCCTTAGTAGCCAAATCGCGAATCTGATCAGTATGGCCCGTAATCTGGATTTTATCCTGAAGAGTATATTGGTTACTAAAGATGGATTTAAACCCCTTGACTCTTGCGGCATTCAGCAATCGGGAAAAACCAAAAGTGACCACCCTTCGGGTAAACTTGTAATGTGAGGCCTTGAAATTTGAAGCGATCTCGGCTGAATATCGGTTGGTAATTTTCTGAAGAACCTCACGATAGGCCTTGGCTTTTCCTGCTTTTCGAAGGTGGCTATCCGTGTTGATTTGAAGCAAAGCCTGCTTCACTTCATTCCAAAATTGCGCTTCATCATCCGGGTCTACAGCCCATGGATTTTGCTTGATACGTAATTTTTCACGGTAAAGCGTCGTTTCCAACTCTTCCTTTAATATTTCCGGATTATCTCCAGTCAAGGATAAAACACGCTTTTCAGCCATTTCGGCTACTTTTTTCACAAAGTCCTTCCGCTCTCGGGCCAGTTTTACCACAGGCCATTCATCCTGTCTGGGGATAATGGGCTCATGCCGATGTTTAATATAATTCTCCTCCAAGTGGTTGCTGGTTGGTTTGAAACGGCCTCAAAGATACAGAAAAAGGATTTTCTCAGAGAGAAATGTCAGGTTTGCCTAAGCCCTTGCTTTCCCTCGAGTAAATAGTGCAACGACTGCAGAAGTCAATAACCCCATAAATGCGGCAAAAATCAAAGATTGAACTATGTAATTTTCCAGAGTAAAATGGGCTTCCGCTTCTTCCATCGTCATTTGACCCTGAGACACTGTTAACGTGCTGATGTTGGTAAAATAATCAGGCGAAATGAATTCATGAGTTACATATTGACTGAGGGGAGTAAGAATAAGAACAACCACCGTCACTACAAGTCCAGAAATAAGACCTTGTAGGTAATTCATTTCACCGCTGTAGTGGTTCTTTTTCTTATCCAAAAGAGCGAAAACGTAAATGGCGATGGCAATTGGAGCATAAAAAAGCGTGTAGGTGGCGTGCTTTTCGAGAAGGGCATCATGCCAACCTAGACTTTTTTCCAAAACTGCCCATATAATACCAGAAAGGGTAAAAAGAATCCCCCATTTGATTTCGATTTTAAAGGATTTCATAGCTTGGGTTAATTAGAAGTGGATAAAGGGTAAGCTAAAAATTACGAATTTTTCCCAAACGATTTACCTTCTGGAAAGTTTGATGCGTAGACACCAAATAAACCCTTGTCGGTGCCGGAAAGCGTATTATTTTTACAGCACCATTTCCCAATGAAACCAGACCTGAAACAAATACAAGTCCCTATTGAATCCGAAATGGCTCAGTTTGAGCATAAGTTTCGGGACTTCATGAAAAGTAAGGTCAAGCTCCTCGACCACATCACCAATTACATCGTCAAACGCAAAGGAAAGCAGATGCGCCCGATGTTTGTCTTTCTTACCGCGGGTGTTTGTGGTACTATCAACGAATCTACCCATCGAGGTGCCGCGCTAATCGAATTGCTACATACCGCCTCACTTGTACACGATGATGTGGTGGATGATGCTAACTACCGAAGGGGATTTTTCTCGGTTAATGCACTTTGGAAAAATAAAATCGCAGTATTGGTCGGGGATTATTTATTATCTCGAGGATTACTGCTGAGTGTTGAACATGGGGATTTTCATCTGCTCCGGATCGTATCCAACGCAGTCAAGGAAATGTCTGAAGGGGAACTTTTGCAAAGCTACAAAGCCCGAAAGCTAGATGTGGATGAGGAAGTTTACTATGAAATCATTCGGCAAAAAACAGCAAGTTTGATCGCTTCCTGCTGTTCGGTGGGAGCATCCAGCGTAGCCAGAGAGGAAGCAATCATTGAAAAGATGAGGCTTTTCGGAGAAAAAGTCGGAATGGCTTTTCAAATCAAGGATGACTTATTTGACTATGGAGAGGATGAAATCGGCAAGCCCGTAGGAATTGATATCAAAGAGAAAAAGATGACACTTCCGCTCATTTTTGCACTCCGGAATGCGGACTGGCTGACAAAGCGGAGAATTATCCACCTTATCCGAAATAAATCAGATGATAAAAAAGCGGTTAATGAAGTCATTGATTTCGTGAAGAAGAGTGGTGGATTAGACTATGCTAAATCTAAAATGGATGCCTTTTACCAAGAAGCTCTTTCCATCTTAGATTCTTTTCCGGACTCTGAATACAAATCCGCCCTAACGGCTTTGGTGAGCTATACCATCGAACGAAAAAAATAAAGCCAGAATAATGAACTAGCCCCCAATAAGTGTCTAACTTTTTGGGGGCACATCATAACTCTGGCTTTTTCAATTATTTCATCGGCTTCACAGTCTCAATTTTTCCATCCGGCAAATAGGTCAATTCTGCCATTTTTATATTTCGAAGTGGCGTATCGCCAGATAATTGGGTATCGTGATAAAAGAGGTACCATTTTCCTTCAAACTCCACAATTGAGTGGTGATTGGTCCAACCCTCGACCGGATCCAAGACATTTCCCTGGTAGGTGAATGGGCCATACGGTGTATCGCCTATGGCATAAGCAATAAAATGCGTATCCCCTGTGGAGTATGACAAATAATACTTTCCGTTGTATTTGTGCATCCAGGCCGCCTCAAAGAATCGTCGTGAATTGTCGCCGGCTTTAATCGGTTCACCACTTTCGTCTAGAATCAAGATTTCTTGAGGCTTTTCCGCAAGTTCTGTCATGGAGCTCCCTAGCTTGGCTATGTAGGGCATCAACGCTTTTTGGTCAGGGGCTGGAATCCCGTCAGTCGGGCCTTTTCTTCCTTCAACTAACTTTTGATCCTCGTACCATTGCAGCTGGCCTCCCCAGATTCCGCCCCAAAGTAGGTAATACTCCTCACCATCCTGGAAAGCTGAGGGATCCATACTGAAAGTTCCAGTGATGGGTTCCGGCTCGGCTTTGAAAGGTCCTTCCGGACGATCAGAAACTGCAACACCAATTTTGAAAATATCCTGCTTGTCCTTAGCAGGGAAATAGAGGTAATATTTCCCTGCTTTTTCGGCTGCATCCGGAGCCCATAGCTGACGACCGGCCCAAGGCACATCTTCCAATTTCAAGGCTACACCGTGATCAATCACAGGAGCTCCTGGCTTTTCCATAGAAAACACGTGGTAATCCTTCATGTCAAAATGCGAACCCATGTCATCTTGAGCTACATCGGTTTCAATATCGTGCGAAGGATAAATGAAGATTTTACCTTCAAAAACATGGGCAGAGGGATCTGCCGTGTACATATGCTCGACCAGTGGAGCATGGGTGAATTTGGAAGCAGTGGAATCTGCTTCCATAGTCTGATTTTTATCTTGAGGCTGGGAACAGGCAAATCCCGCCAACATGAACAGGCCGAGATAAGAAATTGGTTTTCGCATGGTTAGATTAGGTTTGGAAAAAGTGAAAATACTAAAAGGAATATTTATTGGAAAAATCCTTAGGCAAACCTGGTCCCAATATTCTACAAAAAATTTCTAATGATAGAATCAAATGATACTATCACTTGTCATTTACTCAATCCAACCCCTTCAAAAACCCCTTAAACTCCCAAAAGCTTTTTCCCATCGGGATCACCTGTTTTTCTCCCTGCAGAAAAGCCGCCAATCGCTTCGGTAACACTAATTTTTCACCCAAGGCTTCCTCGACCACATCCCGGAATTTGCCTGGATGGGCGGTCTCTAAAAAGACTCCGACATAACCTGGATTTTCTGACATAAAGTCCTTCAAACCCAAATACCCCACTGCCCCATGCGGATCGAGGGTATAGCCAAATCGCTGCACAGCTTGAATCGCCTCGATAGTCTGAGCGTCGGTATAGAAATAGCCGTTGACATTTTCCCGAAACAGCTCCTCATCACTGCCATACAGGGCCTGAAGTCTTGGAAAATTGCTTGGATTTCCCACATCCATGGAATTGGAAACGGTGGGAACTGATGGCTTGGCTTGGAAGGGTGAGCCATGCAAATACTCCGGAACTACTTTATTTACATTGGTTGCTGCTACAAAGCGGTCGATCGGTAAACCCATTTGCTGGGCTAAAATCCCCGCTCCGATATTTCCAAAATTCCCGCTTGGAACTGCAAAAACGACCTTTTTTCCTCCTTTTGGCAATCTGGAAAAAGCATAGAAGTAGTACAGACATTGAGGAATCCAACGGGCAATGTTAATTGAATTGGCGGAGGTCAGAAGTAACTTTTGATTCAATTCAGGATCCAAAAAGGCCTGCTTTACCAGCGTCTGACAATCATCAAACACGCCATCTACTTCCAATGCGGTGATGTTTTGTCCCAAGGTCGTAAACTGTTGTTCTTGTAGCGGACTGACTTTTCCCTTCGGAAAAAGGATAATAACCTCCACCCCTGGAACGCCCAAAAAACCATTGGCAACGGCACTTCCCGTATCTCCGGAAGTAGCGACAAGCACTCGAACTTTTTGGCTTTGATCTCCTACGAGCATGCTCATCAACTTTGAGCAAAATCTAGCCCCAAAGTCTTTGAAGGCCAAAGTCGGCCCATGAAACAGCTCCAAACTGTAGACATCCTCTTCCACTTTGACGATCGGAGCATCAAAAGTCAAGGTATGATCCACGAGTTCGTGGATCTGCTTTTCACTTAAATCTTCCGAAAACAAGGCTCCAATCACGGAATAGCCGATCTCCCGAAAACTCATTTCCGACATCTTTTCGATGAGTTCCTGTGGCAAAACATGAATCCGCTCAGGCATGTAGAGCCCATTGTCCGGCGCGAGTCCTTTGATGACCGCCTCGGAGAGCGAAACTTTATGATTGGGATTGTTGGTGCTGTAGTACTGCATTCGATTATTCCTTTTCCGCCAACAGTCTCCCAATTTTGCAGTCGACTGTCGACCGTGGACTGTGGACAATTTAATTATTCGAGGACAAAAGCTCCTTGGGTATTAATCGCAGAATGGTAAGCATCCACACCGAGACCGATGGAATCATACACCTGCTGTGCTGCGTCAATGATGGATTGGACGGTTTGTTCTCCTTTGGAAAGGGAGAAGAGAGTCGGTCCAGAACCCGAAATTCCCATCCCAAGTGCTCCAGCAGCTTTGACGGCCTCTTTTACTTCGTAAAAACCTGGAATCAAGGTAGCCCGATAAGGCTCAGCAATAACATCTCGAAGGGAACGACCAATTAACTCAAAATCTTCCTGAAATAACCCGGCGACCAATCCAGCCACATTTCCTGACTGAATCGTGGAATGCTTTAAGGAAACGCTATCCCGCAAAACCGACCTGGAATCGGATGTCTTCAACTCAAAATGCGGATGCAAAAGCGTGCAATGCAAACCATCAGGCACATGAAGCTTGATCACATCTAGGGGATGGTAATCGCGAATCAATACAAATCCACCGAGCAAACTCGGGGCTACATTGTCCGCGTGTCCCGCACCGCAAGCGACTTTCTCAGCCACCATAGCAAAAGGCAGCAATTGCTTTTTCTCAAATGGATTTCCTAATAAACGATTGGCAGCAACTAAAGCTGCCACTGCGCTAGCCGCACTTGAGCCCATACCGGAACCGAGTGGAAGTCCCTTTTCAAGGTAAATTTCCATTCCGATGTCCTGTCCTAGTTCATCGAGCATTGCCTGAATAGCTACGGCACAAGTGTTTTTCTCCGCTTCAAAAGGCAACCTCCCACCATCTCCAGTGATCGACACTACCTGAAGCCCTGGCTCATTCCTTTCTCTCACCTCTACCACATCGCCCATCGCATCAATCGCAAATCCGAGAATATCGAATCCACAAGACACATTGGCGACAGTAGCCGGTGCAAAAGCTCTAACCGAGTTCATTATTCTCGAGTGTAGTTACCGATTCGAATCACGTCTGCAAATACTCCAGCCGCAGTCACATCTGCTCCCGCACCTGGACCTCGAATGATCATCGGGCGATCATGATAGCGATCGGTGGTCAACAAGATCATGTTGTCACTTCCTTTCAAACTGGAGAAAGGATGGGATTCCGGTAAAGATTTCAAGCCAACTTTAGCTTTGCCATCTTCAAGTGTAGCCATGAAGCGCAATTTTTCACCTTTGGCTTTTGCATCAGCCAAGAGCTTAGCAAAGTCAGCGTCGTGACCTTTCAGCTTGTCAAAAAACTCATCCAACGTCTTGGCATGCTGACAGTCCGAAGGAACCATGCTTTGAATAGAAATATCGTCGAATTCCAATTCTTGCTCAGCTTCTCGACCAAGGATCAGGATTTTTCGGGCCACGTCCATTCCGCTCAGGTCATCCCGAGGGTCGGGTTCGGTATAGCCTTTTTCTTTGGCTACTTTCACCACTTCAGAGAAAGGCGCTCCATTTTCGAGTTCGGAGAAAATAAAGTTCATCGAACCGCTTAGCACCGCTTCGATGCGGATGACTTTGTCCCCGGAAAGCATCAAATCCTGCAAGGTATTGATCACCGGAAGTCCTGCAGCCACGTTGGTTTCGTAGAGAAATTTGACTCCTCGACGTTTTGCAATTCGTTTCAGCGCCCGGTAGTTTTCCATTGAAGAGGAATTCGCCTTCTTATTTGGCGTTACTATGGCCACTTTAGCTTCCAAAATTCGAGCATAAGTATCCGCGACATCTTGACTGGCTGTGCAATCGACAAACACTGAATTGGAGAAGTTCATTTCCTCCATTTGAGTAATAAACTTATCCAAATCCATCGGTTGATCTGATTCACTCAATTCATGAGGATGCTTTAGATCAAAGCCATCTTCGTGAAATGCCATGTATCGGCTATTGGCAATACCGTGAATCTGAACATCCAGCTCATTATCATTTAAAAGCTTGTGCTGTTGATGGGCAATCATTTTCATCAATGCTTTTCCAATCAGGCCTGTACCCACCAAAAACACGTGAAGCACTTTGTTTTCAGAAAGGAAAAATGCCTCATGCAGCGCGTTAAGAGCCTTTTGCAAATCAGGCTGTGGAATCACCGCTGAGATATTCAATTCTGAACTTCCTTGTGCAATAGCCGCAACGTTGATATTATTTTGTCCTAAAGCACGGAACATACGGCCCGAAGCTCCCGGATTTTGCTTCATATTTTCCCCAACCACGGCGATCGTTGCCAAACCATGAAGCAGGGAAACCTGATCCATTTCTCCGGATTTGATTTCATAGAAAAACTCCTTTTCGATCGCTTCCTTCGCCATGTACGATTCTTGCGTTTTGATCGCTAGGCAGATACTGTGCTCAGAGGATGCCTGGGAAATCAACACAATATTGACTTTTGCTTCAGCCAAAGCTTTGAAAACCCTACTTACCGTAGCTCCACCTTCAATCAAACCTGCACCCTGAACAGTCACGATAGAAATATTTGACATCGAACTGATCCCTTTGATCAATGCACCATGGCTAACTTCTCCATTGATTAGAGTTCCTGGATTTTCAGGCTCAAAGGTGTTTTTGATGTAAATCGGGATGTTTTTCTTCATTGCCGGCTGCATCGTGGCAGGGAAGATCACTTTAGCTCCAAAGTGAGAAAGCTCCATTGCCTCATTGTAGCTTAGCTGAGGAATGGTAAATGCGGTATAAACCAACTTTGGATCGGAGGTCAAAACTCCAGAAACGTCTGTCCAAATTTCAAGATCAGTCGCTTCCAAAGCTCCGGCAAATATGGCTGCTGTATAATCAGAACCCGATCTTCCCAAAGTGGTGGTTTCACCTTTGGCAGTAGACGCGATAAAGCCAGTAATAACTTTAACACCTTCATTTTGGGCAAAAAATTCTCGAATCAAAGAATTCGTGATTTCATAATCGACTCTAGCCTGACCAAAGCGATCATTGGTTCGGATGACATCTCGCGCATCCACAAACTGCGTTTTGATGCCTTTTCCCGCCATAGCTTCCGCCAAGATGAATGCCGAAAGTCGCTCTCCAAAGCTGGCTACATAGTCAAGCGTCCGAGCTGAATTTTCTTTGATAAGAAAAATGCCGTGAAAAAGGTCCTCCAACTCTTTGAATCTGACCTTTACATAGGTCATCACAGTGGATTGGTTTTGGACAGCTATGAGTTGACGGACAATGTCAAGATGCTTTTCTTCTAGGGTCTGAAGCAGATCTCGATAAGCTTGGTCACCTTCCCGGGCAAGCCTTGCGATGGTGAGTAAACTCTCAGTGACTCCTCCAAAAGCGGAAAAAACAACGGCTACTTCATGGTGTCTCAGCTTGTCCTGAAGGATGGCAAAAACTTTTTTGATATTCTCGGGGTTCGCTACGGATGAACCTCCAAACTTTATAATCTTCATAGTAAGAAATAGATTGCTGGAAACTTAAATCTGGCCAAAAGCTGGCCTCAGGGACGAGTACTCAATGATCACGACGGGTCACCCCGTAATCATCGTGGTCATGGTGCTGGTAGTGGTGCAAAAAAAAGCAGCAGTCCCTCCCGTCATTGGGAAAGGCATTGAAAAATAAGATGTTTGAGCTGCTAGTGCCATGGGTCGGTGAGTTGACTTGACAATCTTAAGGTGAAAAAACGGTTTAGACAAATAATCGAAAAAGGAAATTGAATTTTTTTAGGTTTTTTTCATTAAATCATTGAATCCATTGCTCATTTTATAAAAACTTCTGGAATTTCTTACGCTTTTAAATTTCCTGACCTCCAAAATCCAACTCTAAACACATGTATAAAAAAAAGCTCTTCCGAAAGAAGAGCTTATTGATTTAGGATGATTCCAGATCAAACCAATTCTTCGATGGAATGCATTTTTCCTCTGAAATTCACTTGTTCATTTTTCTTTTTTCCAATCATTAATTCTCCTAAAGGCGAATTTCTACTCATCAAAAACACAGAAGCACCATCGCATTTGACCTGACCTAGACTGATCGCAATCAAATACCATTGCCCGGCCAATTTAACCAATGCACCTTCTTGCACACTTGCTGGAGTTTCTTTGATGGTATTGAGACGATAGAGTTCTTCTAAATCAGCTTTGCTCTGCTTCAGTTGCTTTTCGATGGTATTCAGATCCTGAGTCATGGTCTCCCGGCCTGTTTCATATTTATCTCCAGCGCTGTTTTTTTCCTCTTCGAGGATACTCTCGATGATGTTTATTCGCTCTTGATTAAGCAAAGATTCCTTTTGCTTAAGCTGATCAATGGCCGTCTGATAGACTTTGGCCTTAAATTCATTCATGTGGTTAATTATTGGCAGTTTTCTTTTCTACGCGTATCAATGATGTAAACAATTTTCCAGCCCTCTGCTAATTTGACCAGCTGGAATGAGTTGACGCCACAATGGCTAAAATTGCCATTGACGAAAAATTTATAAGGAGTCCATGCTGAAGCCATGGTGCCATCTACCTTGATTTGATAGTCCAATATTTGCTCATCAAGCATAGTTTCAGCAGGTGTTGAAGCGATTCGCTGGACAAAATCCGCCACGGCATTGCTACCCACTGAACTTCCTTCAGGCTTGGCAATAACCGTCTGCATCAAGGCATCTTTTGAAAAGGCAGCAGCTACCTGATCGGCATTTTTACTTTTCATCCCTTCAAAAAGACTTCGAATGACTGATTCCACTTCTTGCTCTGGGGTTTGGCCAAAGCCCGTGAAAATTGCACCGATTAGGATAGCTATGGTTAAAATGGATTTTTTCATAAGAATCAAACCCCTCCAAATAGTTTAAAGGTCATATTTCGTAATGCTGGAGTATTAACGGCATAATGCATCGCCTCTGCTATGTCAGCCGGATTAACCCATTTGGAAAAATCCGAATCTGGCATAGAATCGCGATTTGCTTTTGTATCAATTATACTCGGCACAAAGATATGCGAGCGAATCTCAGTCCCCTTGATTTCTTCCGCCAAAATTTCAGCCAAAGAAATCACCAGTTTTTTACTTAAAGCATAAGCAACTGAAGAAGTGGCATCGGCCAATTGAAGTGCGGGGCGAGCGCCTACAAATAAAAAAGTCCCTTTGTTCTGCTTCTTGAATACGGGAAGAAAGCTTTGCACCAGGTTAAATGCGCTGAAAAAATTTAGGGTGAACATCTTATTCAAATCTTCCATTTTGGTCTCCTCGATCGACCCCAATGCAAATCCCCCGACAATCATGGCAATGGCGTCAATTTCTCCGTACTGCATTTGGCATTCTTTCACAAAATCCAAAACTGCTGCAGAATTGGTCACATCTACCTCATAGGTATCATCTGCTTCTTCAGCACTTTCTCCTGAATCAGGGCGAAGTAATCCAATAACATAATAGCCTTCACGTTTGAACTTCTCGACCACAGCCGACCCCAATGCACCTGCTGCTCCTGTTACTATAATATTTCTACTCATATCTCCGATCTTTCAATCCTATATTTGCTAAAATAGGCTTTATTTTTCTATTCAGACATGAATCAGCTCAAATCCAGCATTCGAATCAAGGAAAACACACGCAGAAGAAACTTTGCCTTCAAATTCATTTTCCTGATCCTATTAGAAATCCTATACAATTTCGACACCTTCATTCATCTGGAATTTGAAAAATACCCGATTTTAAATCACGTCGGTCGAGCCTTGATTTTTTTACTCAGTGCCAATTTGATTTTTTCTCTGGGAAGATTTATCACGTTGGGCGTGTACCTCCGACAACGAGAAGACTCCAAGGTTCAGCCTAATTTTGTGGTAGGAATAGACCGAATTGCCACACTTTTAAATGTAATCGCCATTCTTATTTCCCTGATGTTGGCCTTTGGAATCCGCCCATTGGAATTTTTGACCAGTATCACCATTGTGGCAGCGGCGATTGCACTTTTGACCAAAGAATACATCACCAATATCGTCAATGGATTGATCATGATGTTTTCGGATCAATTGGAGATCGGCGATAAAATCCAAATCGGTAAACACACGGGCTTCATTAGAGACATAACTCTGATTAATCTTGTCTTGAAAAATGACTCAGGAGAGATTATCCTTATCCCGAATACAATGGCACTCACGAGTGATGTCGTCAATTTTTCAAAAAACAATACTCACCAAGTCATATTTGATTTTGAGGTCCCATCCAATCAGGATTTGGACCTCAATGCATTAGAAAAACATCTCTGCGCACCATTGGAAGGGCATCAAGAAGTAGTCTTTGTGGATGGAGCTCAACTCAATGTGATCGAACGAAAAGCTGACAACTTGCTCATCCGATTCCAATTTCCAATCAGATCAGGAGAAAAATCAAAGGAGATTCAGCTCAAAAAAGAAATCAATCAAGCCCTACTCCATTGGAATTATGAAAGCAGAAAAGCCTAACTATTTTGACCTTGTATATCAGGTTGTTCGGGAAATACCGAAGGGACGAGTGACTAGTTATGGTGCAATTGCCAATTATCTCGGCTTAAAAAGCGGGGCAAGAATGGTTGGCTACGCGATGAATGCCGCACATGCACTTCCAGATGTCCCTGCCCAGCGCGTAGTGAATCGACAAGGATTGCTAACTGGTAAGCATCATTTTGGTAGTCCAACACGAATGCAGGAGTTACTCGAAGGCGATGGTGTGCAAATTGAAAATGATCAGGTTGTCAATTTCGAAGCTGTATTTTGGGATCCAGAAAAAGAGCTTGGCTTTTAATCTTTTTTGCGCAGCAGATAAAGTCCCAAGAACATCAAAGCTCCATTTAGAATCAATGCTTCAAATCCGAATTTATAACCCCAGAGCCATTTTTCGGAGTTAGAACTTATTATAAATGTCAGGATAGGAGCCAAAATTGCAACGAGCGGAACCCATCGGTCTTTGGTTTTCCATTTGGTAAAAAGCCCAAAACTATAAAGCCCTAAAAGTGGCCCATAGGTATAACCTGCGATGATAAATACCGAGTTGATCACACTTTGATCATTGAGAAAGTAAAAGCCCAAAATCAACACATACATCAATGCCGTAAAGGAGAGATGGACTTTTTTTCGGATCGCCACGCGTTTTTCAGCAGGATATTTTCGCTCAATTTCCAAGAAATCAAAGCAAAATGAGGTAGTCAAAGCTGTAAGTGTAGAATCTGCACTGGAGTAGGCAGCAGCTGTAATTCCCAGAACAAAAACGATTCCTGCAAACGCTGAAAAATGTTGGGTCGCCAAAAGTGGAAAAAGTTCGTCGGATCGGGCTGGTAGCTGAATTCCTTTTGCTTCGGCATAGAGATAAAGCATCACACCCAAGGACAAAAACAGCAAGTTAACCACCACCAAAATTGTGGTGAACCAAAACATGTTTTTCTGTGCATCCCCCAAGGTTCTGCAGGTAAGATTTTTCTGCATCATGTCTTGATCCAATCCGGTCATGACAATTGTGATAAATGCACCAGAAATAAACTGTTTAAAGAAATTTGTACCGGACTTCCAATCCCAATTGAAGATGCTGGATCGCTGATCCTCGGCGACTCGAGAAACATATTCTCCCATGCTTTGGATTCCCAAATCTTTTCCAATCAGGAAAATGGTAATCACCACCGCCAAGAGCATAAATAATGTCTGTAAGGTATCGGTCCAAACCACCGTTTTAATACCTCCACGGTGTGTGTATAACCAAATCAACCCGACAGTAATTAATACTGAAACCCAAAATGGAATTCCTAGCGCATCAAAAAGAATCAACTGAAGGACACTCGCTACTAAATACAACCGAAGCGAAGAACCCAAAGCCCGTGAAAGGATAAAGAAAAACGAACCTGTTTTATAGGACCAAAACCCGAATCGATCCTCCAAATACGAGTAGATAGAGACTAAGTTGAGGCGGTAATATAGAGGCAATAAAACCTTAGCAATCGTGAAATATCCCAAGGTATATCCCAAAACAACTTGAAAGTAAAAGAAGTTAGAATTGCCGACTTCTCCTGGTACTGAAATAAAGGTCACTCCAGAAAGTGAGGCCCCGATCATCCCGAAGGCCACCAAAAACCATGGGGATTGGCGATCACCGGTAAAAAAGGTGTCTGAGGTAACTTTTCTGGATGTAAACCAGGAAATCAAAAAAAGTAGCAAGAAATAACCCGAGATAACCCAGAGAACCAATTGAAAATTCATATTACAGAAGGCTGAAGGTCGCTAAGTTGTCCATTATTCTTAATTTTGCAAAATGATAGAATTCAACCATTCACTTCCAGAGATTGAAGAAATTGAGCTTCTGCTTGAAGAAATACTGGATCAGGAAGCGTCTGAACTTGTAGTCTTCAATGATGACGTCAATACTTTTGAACATGTGATTCAAGTTTTGATGAAAGTCTGTAACCATACTCAAGAACAAGCTGAGCAGTGTACACTGATCATCCATTATAAAGGAAAGTGCTCAGTCAAAAAAGGATCTAGATCTGAACTCAAGCCCATGTGTGAGGCGATCTTGGACTCTGGAATTCAAGCTGCCATTCTTTAAATCTCTGCTCCCTTGAATTTCCCTTCTAAACTTATCGAAAACGCGGTCACGGAAATTTCCAGACTTCCGGGCATTGGAAAAAAGACGGCACTTCGCCTAGCCTTGCACCTTCTCAGACAGCCAGAAGTATTTTCTGAAGCGCTTTCTGCAAGCATTCTTGAAATGAGGCAAAAGACTCAGTACTGCCGAGTTTGTCATAACATTTCGGACGAAGAGGTTTGTTCGATCTGCGAAAGCCACCGAAGGGATCGAGCTACTGTTTGTGTGGTGGAGGATATCCGGGATGTATTAGCGATTGAAAACACCAACCAATTTCAAGGGGTATATCATGTACTTGGGGGAGTGATTTCTCCGATTCAAGGGATCGGCCCCGATAACCTAACCATCGAAAGCCTGATCAATAGAATCGGCATGGGAGAAATCAAAGAAGTAATCCTTGCGCTTTCGGCTACAATGGAAGGAGACACCACTTCATTTTACTTAGGAAAAAGACTGAAGGAAAGCGGCGTCAAGGTTAGCACGATTGCCAGAGGCATCCCGGTTGGGGGAGAACTCGAATTTACAGATGAAGTGACCTTAGGAAGAAGTATTCTGACAAGGATAAATTATTCTCAGGATTAAAGAAATTATTTGGTTCAAACCAATCTCAGTCTATATTTGCACCTCGAATTGGGGAATTAGCTTCCCAAAATTCTTTGGGACTAGAGCGTCCCGCTAGCTAGCGGGAAGGTCAATCGGTCGAATTCAAAATAAAAATGGGGGATTAGCTCAGTTGGCTAGAGCGTTCCGACACCAGTCGGGAAAGTCAACGGTTCGGATCCTAAGAAAATATGGGGAATTAGCTCAGTTGGCTAGAGCGCTACACTGGCAGTGTAGAGGTCATCGGTTCGAATCCGTTATTCTCCACAAAGACAAGCTTAGTGCTTGTCTTTTTCATTTTAAGACCATTTTAGCCATGTATTTTGTATATATACTTTTCAGCTCAAAGTCTGGCAAGTACTACATCGGCTCTACTGATAATCTTGAATCTAGATTAAAGCATCATAATGCAGGAGCAACTCCTCCCACAAAATCTGGAGCACCTCATTGGGAATTGAAATATTCCGAACTGCTCGCTGATCGTACCTCCACATTGAAAAGGGAAATAGAAATCAAAAGAAAAAAAAGTAAACAGTACATCGAGTGGTTAATTCGCTCGAGTAGCTAGTGCGTCCCGCTAGCCAGCGGGAAGTTCATCATTTCGAATTCGTTATCTTCCACAAAAGCTTCTCAAATGAGAGGCTTTTTAATTTTGGGGGTCATTTGAGGATTAACTCGGGTGACAAGAGCGTCCCGTTAGATAGTGCGAAGGTTTTCGAAATTCTTCTGGAGCATTGCCCAAAAGCTTTTAAGATTATACCAAAAGCTCCAAATTCCTATGGGGCTTTTTATATTTCCCAACTGAATTAATCTATAATATTCTGAAAATTAAAAAGCGATTGAATTAAGAGTTATTTCTTTAGGCTAAAGATTTTTCAATCCTTTCCAAGAATTTTTAATTCCTGCGTGGGTTGAATCCCCCTTTCTAGCTCTATTTCAAATTCATACCTATTTGAACTGACTCTCGGGATATACTCCTGAACAATAGCAAAGACAGTATCCAACTCAAACCCTCTTAAAAAGAGCCATTTACACAATTTTCATCACCTTATATTAAATTCACTTTATTTACAAATAACAACACTTAATTATTATATAATGAAATTGAAAATTTTACGATAACAATTTGCATTTCATCACCAATATAACGCTTTTGAAAAATTACATAATAAATGTAAATACATCCATTTCATTTACATATGTGACATAAGTACGTATATAAAGATGTGTATATGGTAAATTTGAATACACATTAATACTGACATAAGTCATGAAAGCACTGGTGAAAATAAAAGGCCTCTTGATCCTAGCCCTTCTTTGGGGAGCTAGCTTGAGGTCTTTTGATGCTTACAGCCAGTGCAGCCAAAACAACATTATCGTAACTGGCTATCAGTTGAGAAATGAATTTGGTGAGGTTTTTTCAGTGACTGACAATTACCAAATCGGGGAATCTGTAGCTGGCGAGCTTTGGGTAAACTTTGGAGGATCTACCACCAATGGGTATAATATGACCATGTACTATGATATCTATAGAAACAACGTATTGGCGGCCAATGACCAAGTAGACTGTATGTTTTCAGGGGTTCAAATCCAACAAAATGTTTGGACTCGAGTACGAGATCTCTCTTGGAACTGGGGTGATGTAATCCAGATCAAAGATATTTTCATGTATTGGGAAACTGGAACTGCGAAGTCCAATACTACTTGCAATCTTACCTTAAAAAATAATATCAATGCACAGTGTTACAGCAATCCAGAAGGATTTACTGCAGCTGTGCCTCTCTTTCCAAAATTTGACTTCCAAACTAACGGGATTTGTAATACTTCCATCCAATTCACTTCTCAAACTATTGGTGGTACTCCTCCTTTCAACTATACCTTTTCTTGGGATTTTGACGGTTTAGGAACCGCAACTGGATCAAACCCATTATTTACTTTCCCTGGAACTGGAATTTATACCATAGGATTGACTGCAAATGATGGAGTATCAATAACTACCATTTACAAAGACATCTTTATTGATCCGAATTTTGGTATTCAAGTGGATATTTTCCCAACTAAGATTAACGACCAATCTGGAATAATCTATGTTCAAAGTGTGACCGGAGGTACTGCACCCTACTCCTACTCGTGGACTGGACCAAATGGTTTTTCTAGCAATTCCAAAGACATTTTTGGTCTTGCGGATGGATTATATACTCTGGTTGTGACTGATGCCAATGGATGTCAGCAAACTGAACAATATGTGTTAGACATTGCCTCTGTTCTTCGTTTCGACTGGAAGACCATTGACCTTTCTGACCAAAACAATGAAATTTCTATCAAGTGGGAAGTACATTCAGAGCTTGCTGGCTCCAAATATTGGATCGAAAGAAGCTTGGGAAATGCTGATGATTTTGAGAAAATCGGAGAAATCAACGATGTCAAAACTTCAGAGAGCGCAATTGTCTATGAGTACAAAGACAACTCCTTCCCATTATTTGAGAAAAATATATACTACCGAATCACTAAAATCATCGGATCCTTCAAATTCTACAGTCCGGTAAAGTTGGTACAACGGGAAAACTCCATCCAAGGAAACAAATGGATTGTCTACCCGAACCCTTCTTTGAATAGTAATGCTCAACTGATCAATCCCAATTTGGATCCAAATCAAAATGAGGAAATTATTCTAGAGCTAATCAACTCAGGTAATTTTTCAGAACGGGCTGAAATCAAACTTCAGGGTAACCGAGCGATCAACCTTAAAGAGGTATTTGGTGACTTCCCTAAAGGGATTTTATACCTGCGAATTATTCAGGGCGAGAAAGTTGAAATTGTGAGAATTATAAATTCCAATTAACCCAGCAAGTTCTCAATTCAAGAATTTCACGCCGATTTCCCGATTAAATCCTTCAAATTGTCAACTTTGCAGGAAACGCTCCGCCTGTGAACTTTCATGCAATTTGCTCAGATATCGATGGGACCCTACTCAATTCTGAACGGGATCTTTCTCCAAAGCTTAAATCAGTCATCAGTCGTCTTCCAGCCGATTTTCCGGTTATTCTTGCAAGTTCTCGAATGCCTGCTGCCATGCGGCATTTACTAGAAGACCTCAACAAACCAAATCAACCTCTTATTGCCTACAACGGGGGATTTGTCCTCGGCCCATCTGGGGAAGTATTGGATTCTACGAGTATTCCATTGCCTATAGTCCAGGCTATTTTTGAGCTAATTAGCCGAACCTCCATTCATTTTAGCCTCTATGAAGGTGAAAATTGGTATGAAGAAAAAGAAGATTATTGGTCCAAACGAGAAATAACCAACACCAAGGTTAATCCCACTTGGAAAGAAACTGAAGCGGTATTAGCGGATTGGCAAAAGGAAAACAAGGGAGCGCACAAAGTGATGGTTATGGGGGAATCCAATGAAATCAGTTGGCTTTTTGGAGAGCTTCATGAGCGATTTGGAAATGACCTTCACCTATATCGATCCAAGGATACTTACATCGAAATCGCTCCTCGCAAAATATCCAAAGCAACTGGCCTGGCGCTAATTCTCGAGCAGTTTTATCCTTTCGGAATGGAGCATATTGCAGCATTTGGGGACAACTACAACGATATTGATTTATTACAAAAAGTAGGCATTGGAGTAGCAGTTGCGAATGCAAGACCAGAAGTAAAAGCGGTAGCGAAATACCTAACCCTCCATCATAAAGAGGACGGAGTGGCCGATTTCCTAGAGAAAAATTTTCCAAATCCATAAAAAAAGCCCGGATTAAACCGGGCTTCATTCTTCGTATGGATTTGGATTTTATTCCAATCCTTTATCTCTCATCTTGGCAAACTCATCAAACCTGCGGACGATTGCCACTGTGAACCCAATGAGCATAATGATCGTGCCCAACCACAAGACATTGATATATGGCTTGACGATTGCTTTCATGACCACATAGTCTTTCTGATATTGGTTGACTTTGAAGACGAATTTATTTTGCTCAGGAAGAATATTTTCTAGACTTACCTTTAGCCCAAGTTCATTATCAATTACTGGAAGCTTCCCAAGTTGGTTGTTTCGAATGATAAAAGTCGGCTCCAAAAGCTTCTCCACATCGTAATCCAATACTCTAAGCTTTGCCTTGACTGCTACATCCCCTTCTTGAAGGACATAGCCCTCGATTTCTTTGAGCACTTCTGCTCCATCAAAATAGGTCACAAAATCTGCGATATGAAACTGCTCACCCGGGGCTACTTCATAGATCTCGTCCTCCTTCCATTCCGGATCTTCATAATCATTCATCGCAGCCACGTAGGTATATAAATCTTTATTAATAAAAATCTTGGAATCCGGAGAGGAGATCAACCCTCCCATACTTTCATTAAACTGAGACATCGGAGAAAGTGAGAACTTCATGGTCTCATTTTGGAAATAGTCGATTTTGAAATAGTCGTTTTCTTCTAACACCAACTTGACCACATCGCCTTTTTTAAAGTAGCCTTTGTAATCTTCCAGAGCCAACGCCTCATTGACATTAGAGGTAGATTGTAAAAACTTGGCAGGAACATATTCTGGTACACCCACCACTTTTTTCTGTCTTCCTCGATAGACTACCGTATAATCCTTCATTTGGGTAGGCTTATTGATCCAAAGCAAGACGTGCTCTTTATTCATTTCATCCTCCCAACTATTGCTATAAGTAAGGCCAGACATATTGATAGAGATGACATCTGAATATCCAGAACTGAACATTACCCCAATCAACACCATTCCCAAACCAATATGAGCTAGAGAACCTCCTGCCAATTTAAAGGTCGATTTCTTGAGAATTCGTGCCAAAATCACCGCATTGGCAACAATGGTGAACATTCCCGAAACAACGATCAAAATGTACTTCCAATCATAAACTTTGGCGAGCACAATCACGATAGCCGAAATCAAAACCGAAACCACATATGGCATAATCAAGGCCTCTTTCAATGCCTTTTTATCCATTTTTTGCCACCAGAAAAATTGACCTACTCCCGTCAATAAAGCAATTGCGATTGAGAACCAAAGTTGAAACTTGGTGTAAAATTCGATTTGATCTGCCGGAGGCGCCATGTTTGAAATCCCTCCAAAGCTTTCCACCAAGGCATTCCAAGCTGGAATGGACGTAGGAAGAATCACCTGAAAAGCCATCAAACCAAGGGTAATCGCCCCCAGAAAAATCCAGAATTCCCGAGAGTAAACAGAAGCCTCTTTTTCAGAAGTAGGAATGTGCTTCCATGCGCGAATCGAAAGAACTACAGCTACCACCAAAAAGAACAACATGTAAATCAACAACTGTCCTGACAAGCCTAGATCTGTAAAGGAGTGAACGGATGCATCGCCTAGCACTCCTGACCGAACCAAAAACGTAGCGTACAACACCAAGATGAAGCTCAAAATTACGAGAACAATAGAGGTCTTCAGTGCAGTTGCGCTTTTCTTAAAGGTAATCATGGTATGAATCGCTGCCACCAGGATCAACCAAGGAACATAGACTGCATTTTCAACTGGATCCCAGTTCCAATATCCTCCAAAATTGAGTGTCACATAAGCCCAATATGCCCCCATAATTATCCCCATCCCCAGAATCATCGCTGAGAAAATTGCCCAAGGCAAAGCAGGTCTAATCCATTCAGTATATCGCTTGGTAACCAATCCTCCCATCAAAAATGCGAAGGGAACCAAGGTAGAGGCATAACCCAAAAACAAAGTCGGAGGATGAATTACCATCCAAATATTCTGAAGCAATGGATTCAAACCTGTTCCATCTTCTGGAACGAAATCAGGATTCATTTGAAAAATTGGAGCTTGAGTAGCATCTCGAAGCAAAATGAATGGCGAACTGCCAATTTTCAAGTCTCCAACAATGACGCCCAGAATCATGGAAACCAGGAACGCCTGAACCAGAGAAAACACAATCATCACTGGAGCTTCCCACTTTTTGTTCGTATGGATCAGAATAACTCCCAAAACCACGTTCCAAAAAGCCCAAAGAATAAATGCCCCCTCTTGACCTTCCCAGAAACTGGAAATCATGTAATGAACAGGAAGTGCTTTGGAGCTATGGGAATACGCGTAGAAATACTCGTAGCGATGGTTGTAGATAATTTCAAAAAGTGAAACAGCAATCAACGCTGTGGCCACAGTATGAATATAAAAACTGATCCTGCTAAAATTCCTCCAAGATTTTTTCTCCAGCTCATTGGCTCTGAAGTAATTGAAGTAGGCATAGGCCGTCACCAAAGCTGTAACAAAGGCAACAATGGTCATCAGATGACCCAAATTACCAACGAAGGTATTGATCATAATTCTTTTGGGATAGAGAAATCAACTTCACATTCCTGCCGCCTGCACATCCGTTTCCTGATATTTGGAGGGACACTTCATCAGGATTTTATCGGCTACAAATACCTCCTTGTCCCTGTAGGAGCCAATTACCACGACTTGTTCGGAACGTTGAAAATCAGCTGGAACAGGTTCATTATAGTAAACCTTTTGCTCGGTACCTTCATTATCGACTAAAAGAAAAGTAAAGGATGTCTTTTGCTCTGCAACTTCAATTCCGGTTACCTGTCCAGCATTATCCTTTTTGAGTTGTCCCACCACATGGATTGCCTTTTCATTTCCATCCTCCTTCATTTCCCAAGCGGTATTGAAGCTCTCGTACGAACTGGCATCTCCAATCGAGGTCATAATAATGACAATAGCAATGGCGATAATTCCTAATCCGATTATATGTCCTTTCTTCATGTTAGTAATGTCTTAAGAAGGTAGATTTTTTTCAATTTTTGAGATCTTACGATCGGTATTGATCACGTACACCGTGATGCCCGCAAAGATGATTGCGATGATGCCAACCAATACATAGATTTTTCCTTCAGCTCTCATTTGGTCTGCCATTTCCACTCCATTGTTGGAATAGTCAGATTCCGAAACTGGAATTTTTTCTTGAGCTAACGCTCCCAACGAAAAAAACAGAAGGAAGATGATAAGGGCCTTTTTCATTAATTTGAGTTTAATATTTTTTCTTCTAGGAGTCGTTCTACCTTACGGATTCTTACGCGGACTGTTGCTATCCATGTTCCCAAAAGCGTCCATCCAATTATCGCTGGATAAAACACCATCCGTAGTTTAGAATCCAAATCGTATGCATTAAATCCGGGATTTCCTCCATTCCCGGGGTGGAGACTATCTGTCAATCTGGGCAAGACAAAAATCAGCGGGATAAAAGCCGCGAACGCAAAAATATTATATACTGCTCCGATTCGACCTCTTTGCTGAGGATCCGAAATACTTCCCCGTAATACCAAATAGGCAAAATACATCAATAGTCCGATCGCAGAGGCGTTTTGCTTGGGATCACCACTCCAATAATCTCCCCAAGTAAATCGAGCCCAAAGCATTCCGGTAGCAATTCCTAAAACCCCGAACAGAATTGCGGCATTGGTAAATTCCAAAGCCATATCATCGTGCTCCAGGTTATTGCTCCTCAAATATTTGATACTGTAAACCACCGAAACAATCAGCATCAATATCATCCCAAACCACATGGTTACATGAAAATACAAGGCTCGGATGGTTTCATTTAAAATAGGAAGTCTCGGCACATCCATAAGCAATCCTGCAAATAATGTATACGCAAGGAGTACTACAGCTAGTATTTTCCACCACGATTGGCGCATAGGAAGGATTTATGTTTAGAGCAGCAAAAATAAGTCATAAGTTCCTGAAAACTCCCCTTTTTTATGACAAATGGAAGCCTACTCTTCATTCAAAAATTACATTATCCATAGATAATCAAGATAAGGTGGATAAATGCCCTTTCTGCTTTTCGATAAAATGAATTTTTCAAGCGATCAATGCGTAACTTTGCCCTGTGGAAAATCAGAAAAAAGACATCCGAAAAATGAGTTTGACCGAGCTGGAAGATTTTTTTCTGGCTAAGGGCGAGAAAAAATTTCGGGCAAAGCAGGTCTATGAATGGCTTTGGAATAAGTCCTTGAAAAATTTTGACGAAATGAGCAATATCTCGCTCAGCACTCGAAATATGCTCAAGGATCATTTTGTCATCAATCATATCCAAGTGGATCTGATGCAGCATAGCAGTGATGGCACCATCAAAAATGCGGTTAAGCTATTTGATCATAAGGTCGTAGAGTCTGTACTTATTCCCACCTCCAAGCGAATTACGGCCTGTGTATCTTCTCAGGTTGGATGTAGTTTGGATTGTAATTTTTGTGCTACAGCCCGACTCAAGCGGATGCGAAATCTCAATCCTGATGAGATTTATGATCAAGTAGTCGCCATCAAAGATGAAGCAGAAACTTACTTTCAGCGCCCCCTCACCAATATCGTATTTATGGGAATGGGCGAACCTCTACTCAATTACGCCAATGTCATAGAGGCAATCGATAAAATTACCTCTCCAGAAGGATTGGGTATGGCTCCAAAGCGGATTACACTATCCACAGTCGGTATTCCCAAAATGATTCGGAAAATGGCAGATGATGGAGTGAAATTCAATCTCGCTATTTCCTTACACTCCGCGATCAATGAAACTCGTTCCCGCCTGATGCCAATCAATGACTCGAATCCGCTCGAGGAGCTGGCAGAAGCATTGAAATATTGGTATCAAAAGACCAAGCGAAAAGTCACCTATGAGTATGTGATCTGGCAGAACATCAATGACGACGAACGTCATGCCAAAGCACTCGCAAAATTCTGCAAAATCATTCCCTCAAAAGTCAATATCATTCAGTACAATCCCATCGACGAAGGGGAATTTAGACAGGCATCCCAAGACGCGGTGGATCTGTATGTGAAAATTCTTGAGGCTGAAGGAATCATTGCCAAAGTCAGAAAATCCAGAGGACAAGACATCGATGCAGCATGTGGGCAGCTTGCTAATAAGAATGAAGTAGCGGAATTAACAAAAGTTTAAGAATTATTCTTGACATGTATTCAAGAATTAGTTTTTTTACGTCATCTTTTAATTTCTAACCAACTATTTCAAGATGAAAAGAATTCTTTTGCTAATTCTATTCCTGCCCATTTTTACACAAGCGCAAATTCAGGAAGAACTTCCTTCAAAAATCCAGGGGTATTTTGACCGAATTCAAAAAGAATATCCTACCGAAAAAGCCTACCTCCATTTAGATAAGCGAACCTACACGTTAGGCGATGATTTATGGTTCAGTACCTATGTCACAGCAGGAAGTACCCAAATTCCCTCTCCGCTGAGTAAGACCCTCTATGTGGATATTTTTGATGGAGATGGGATGCTTTTGGAGCAACGAAAAGTTCAACTCGAGAATGGCAGAGGGTACGGAGATTACAAAATCCCGAGATTCGGAAAACCTGGTCAATATCAAATCAAAGCGTACACGGCTTGGATGCGGAATTTTGGAGAAGATTTTTTCCACTCCACTGCATTCAATGTGATCGATGCGGAGGGAGGGTCATTCCTTCCACAAGTGACGTTCAGAGAAATAAGTGCTTCCAATGGACAGGTCAAGTACCTATTGGATGTTCAAGCTGCGGATCAGTCTGGAAATCCTTTAGCCAACAAATCTTTGGAAATCATTGCTTGGGGAGACCAAGAGAAATTGACCCAACAGCCTCTTCAGCTCAATGCACAGGGTCAAGCATCCTTTTCCCTCAACCTCCCTGAAAAACCATTTAAAAGCCAATTTCTAGAATTGGTTTTTGCCGAAAATGAAAGCTATACCAACTCACAGCGTATTTCCATTCCCTACAGTTTGAATTTGGTGGACATTCAGTTTTTGCCAGAGGGTGGTCATTGGGTAGTCGGCAAGAAATCTACCCTTGCTTTTCGAGCTATTTCCCCTGACGGAACGCCAGTGGAATTGAAAGGAATCTTAGGCGAGCAAGAATTTAAAAGTCTTTTTGGAGGAATGGGCAAGGTTGAGTTTACCCCCGAAAAATCAGATTATTCCACGGAACTCATTGACCTAAAATACGGACAAAAAAGAACCATTACTTTGCCCAAGGCGGATCTGGAAGGGCTTGCTATGCAAGTGGTCAATAACCCCGCTGCATCCTATTTGACAGTACTGGTACAGGGAAACATTCCTCCTCAGAACCTTTTACTTGTATCACAAACTCGCGGCTTGATCAATTACATGATTCAAGGCACACTGAACAATGGGGTCTGGGGAGTCCGAATTCCAAAGGAAAATTTGATTGCAGGGATTAATCAAATCACGGTATTAAACGGAGATGGCGCTCCTTTACTTGAACGTTTGGTCTTTATTCAGCCGAAGGAAATGCTGGATCTCTCAGCGAATCTTTCTGGAAACCTGAATAGTCGAGAAAAGCTCCAAATCACCCTTTCCAATCAAGTGTTTGGAAATCCAGCCGAGGGGACATTCTCTCTCAGCATCACTGACGCAGATCAAGTAAAAGACGAAACCAACACTTTTGGAAGCATTTTCTCCGATCTTCTCCTGACTTCTGACCTCAAAGGCAAACTATATCAGCCGGGATATTATTTCAAGGATCAGGAAGTTGAAACACTCGAGGCCTTAGATTTGGTGATGCTTACACATGGCTGGAGAAGGTTTTCTTGGGAAAATGTGATCGCACAGGAATTCCCCAAACTTGACCATTTCATTGAGTCGGGAATAACCATCGAAGGCCAAATCACAGAACAGCAAGAAACTAAAAAAGGGCTGTCTGGAGGAAAAGTAAGTGCTATTGTGGGAGAAGGAATTGAGATTATCAGTTCTGAATTCGGGCCCAATGGAAGATTTATCCTACGAGATTTGGTATACCAAGATACAGCGACTGTGGCCATAACAGCAGAAGACAATCGAGCCAAAAACTTCATTGACATCGAGGTAGTTCGGCCAGAGGCAGTCTTTCAAAAAATAACCGGAATTTATCCCCCTCAAATTGAATGGCCGGCAGCATTAATAGCCACTTTCCGAGAGCGAAACCTTCAACAACAACTCAATGAGGATCCGGATATTTTGGATCTGGAAGGCGTCACGGTAGAGGCTCAAACTATCGAGCGAGAAGAAGAGGAAGTTAGAAAAGTGTATGGATCTGGAGATGTCAGCATCAATCCCGATAAGATTCCTGGTAATGTCGCATTTACCAACGTATTTCAATTGATCCAAGGAAGAGTAGCGGGGGTGCAGGTATTCGTTTCAGGATTGGATGTTTCAGTACAGATTCGAGGTGTAGGATCAATTAATTCTGGAACAACTCCACTTTTCTTACTAGATAATATGCCCGTAGATGCAGCTACCCTACTTCAAGTAAATCCAAGAGATGTGGCTAGTGTAGATGTGTTTAAAGACCCAGCTCGGGCGGCAATTTTTGGTTCCCAGGGAGCCAATGGAGTGATCGCCGTCTACACCAAATCAGGTGCGGGAATTTCCGGGGTAACCATAGGAGGAACTTTAGTAACCCAATATGGAGGATATTCCAGCCCGAGAGAATTCTATGCACCTCAGTACGAAACCAAAACGGTGGAAAATGCCGCAGCCGACAAACGAGCAACAATCTTCTGGGCTCCCAAAATTGAAATCGATTCAAGTGGTCGAGCCGAAGTGGAATTTTATAATACGGATATTGCCAAGCGACATCTTTTAATTTTGGAGGGGATGGATAAGCAAGGACGTTTGGGCCGCTTCGTAAAAATCTTGGAATAAGCCATTGATTCTAAATTCAAACAGGTTTAACTTCTTCCCAAAATGGCTCACATGCGAAAAATATTCTTCATTCTAATGATTTGGGCTTGCTCTGCCCAGTTTGTTTCCGCCCAAGAAGTTGGGGATTCCAGGGTTCATGTTCTTGGACAATATGGACTACGTTTCGACGAATGGGGAGTCGGCGCGGGATGGGAGTATTTCTTCGCCGATAAATTCGCCTTGATGCCTCATTATACCCGAATTTTTCCGATGGTAGGCAGCGCAAGCAATTTTTCAGCTGACCTTAGGTACTATTTGACAACAGGAGCTTCGCCAGTATATGTACTAACCGGCTACAGTTTGACTACCCAAAACAACAATCCGGGAACAGCGGGAACCAAGCAAAGCTCCAGCGGAGCCAATGTCGGAGTTGGGGCAGTGATTCCACTCACCGAATGGGTGGCATTAAGTACCGAATTCAAATTTCAAAGTCAGGGATTTCGGCAAACCTATTTCAGATTTGGGTTGGCATTTCCACTCTAATAAGACAAAAAATAAGGGAAGCGATGGCTTCCCTTATTTTTTGCTAAACTCAAATAATTTTCTCTTTTCATCCTTACTGAGCGCCTCGTATCCTCGTTCGGCAATTTTATCCAAAATCCGATCAATTTCTTCTTGAGTGGCCAATTCCGTTTTTGAGGTTTTGGGAGAGGAACTTGTGCCAGAAGCAGTCGGTCGAGTGGTATAGCTGGCACTTTCAGCAGCAGCTTTAGCTTTACGATAGCTGACTTTCACTTTACTCCTTTTCGAAAAAAGCCCTTCAAAAAAGAGTCCTACTTTTTGGACAGGAACACCCAAGTCTCGCCCTTTGCGCAACTGCACGATATACAAATATCCCAAAAGTGCCCCTCCAAGGTGGGACAATTCCCCTCCTGCATTCGCTCCAATTGAATTTGCAAATGAAAGAATTACATAAAAAGCAGCAATATAAACGATCCGAACCGGGCCAATCAGCAAAAGAAAGAAAGTGGTATTGGGAGTTAAGGTAGCCGCCCCAACAACCACGGCAAATACACCAGCACTTGCACCTAACATCATCGAGGAATCGACGGATCCGCTAAAATAAGGTGCCAAATTGTAGATCAACACATAAAATACTGCTCCAAATAGACCGCCGAGAATGTATAAGTTGGCGAGTTTTCGGCTACCGATATACTGATAAACGATCTGTCCAAACCAATACAAAAACAACATATTGAAGAGAATATGAAATACTCCCTCATGCAAAAACATATAAGTAAAAGCAGACCAAGGTTGGATGGCTAACTTAGGTAAAGAAGCAGGCATCATAAGCCAACTGAGACTGGCTTTGTAAACTCCTCCCAATCCACCGATGGTCAAAAACACACGGAAAATCAGCACTACAAAAAAGACAATCACATTGATCGCAATCAGCTTGTAGAGACTATTGTCTCGCTGATTAAATGCATTCCTAAGCTGATACCAAAACCCACCGTACATAATTAATAAAAGCTAGTTCTATCTTTTTTCCAATAAGACACCAAGACTGCACCAATGACCAATCCGCTTAGATGCGCGAAATGAGCAACGTTGTCCGTAGGACTATTTAGAAGCACATTGTAAACGGTATATAGCCCATAAAACAGAACTAAATACTTGGCTTTCACAGGCATGGGGGGAAACAGCAAGAATAATTGAGTATTTGGAAAGAGCATCCCAAACGCAATCAGAATTCCAAAAAGTGCCCCGGAAGCCCCAACCATCGGATGATCTTGAAGTCGAAGCACTTCCTTAAGGAGGCCTTCTGCTTGTTCGATGTAAGCCGGATTTTCAGGATTTCGGCTAAATCGATCCACAAAATCAAAAACTTCTTGCGTAAAATATCCTCTGTTTTCAATCACCAACTTATTAAAATACTCTGGATCAGGATTGGCCTCAAAGGTCAAGACTTTATCTTCTAATGCTCGGTATTGAACGAGTGAATAGCCCGAATACAATACGCCTGCTCCTACACCGCAAACCATCCAAAGGGTGAATAATTTCTTGGGACCTAGAAATTGCTCAAGCAAAGGACCAAACACGAAAAGACCAAACATATTACTGAGCAAGTGCCAAAAATCGGCATGCATAAACATGTACGTCAAAAACTGGAAGGGTTTAAATAGCTCACTTTGAATATTATAGAGCGCAAACCAATCATCTAAAGCAGGCATAAAATAATTCGCAACCAAAAACACCAAGATGTTGATGACTAGCAAATTCTTAACTACCGGCGTAATATTTCTAAACATGCTATTTTCCGAAAAAGGAGTGAATGCTATTTAAATCCAATTTAACGAAGGTTTTGTTCCCTCCAGGAGAATAATTGGGGTTTTGGCAGGCAAAAAGCTGCCCTACCAGTGTTTCCATCTCTTGCGTATTCAATTTTTGCCCCTTCTTTATCGAAGAACGTCGGGCAATCGATCTAGCTAGATTCTCGCGTTTATCCAACGAAAGCTCGTTTCTGAAGTTTTTAAACTGTTCCAAAAGTCCTTCAAACAGCTCCTTCTCGTTTTTTACTTGGACATCAGCAGGGACTCCTTGAATCAAGATGGTATCTTTTCCAAACTCCTCCACAATAAAACCCAAGCTATGAAGCTCTGAAATCATATCCATCACCAAGGCGAAATCTGAGGGATTTAGCTGAAGTGTAGGCGGAAAAAGGCATTGTTGAGAAGCTCCCTGGGAAACTTGGAGCTGTCGAAAATATCGCTCATATAGTACCCGCTCATGGGCGGCCTGCTGATCTACAATCAATAGTCCTGTGGACATCTGAGCGACGATATAACTAATTTCAACCTGAAAGGTAGTCCCTGTGGATTCCGATTCTTCCGGCGTAAGCTTTAATCTGGACTCCTCCATGGATGCCCTGCTTGGAAACGTAAGTATCTCCTGCTCGGGCTCTCTAGAAGGAATTTCGGGGATGAATTTTCGTTCTGAGCCTTGTTCAAACAGTTTTTCCCATCCAGACACTGAGGTCTTTTTGAATTCAGGAGTATTAAACGTCTTATAGCTATACTCTCGGTCAACCTCAATTTTGGTTTCCGGATTTTGAGTCCAATTTTCTTGAAAATTGACATCTATACTAAAATCCAAAGCTGGGGTAACATGATGTGCGCCTAAAGCCTGCTTGACTGCAGATCGAATGACAGCATAAACCGTTCGTTCATCGTCAAACTTTATTTCAGTTTTGGTAGGATGGACATTGATATCGATATGAGCAGGATCAATCTCCATAAACAACACATAAAAAGGATGTTGATCTTGTGGAATCAATCCCTCAAATGCGGTACTCACGGCATGGTGGAGATAACTACTCTTGATATATCGATTATTGACAAAGAAAAACTGTTCACCTCGGGATTTTTTGGACTGTTCGGGCTTTCCGATATACCCTTTGATATTTACATGGGGAGTATTCTCTTCGCAGGGTACAAGCTGGCCTTGGTAACTTTTCCCAAAAAGACCAACAATCCGTTGACTGAGTTTGCCTGCTGGTAGAGCGTACGTTTCTAAATCTTGCTGATAAAGGGAAAATGAAATCTCCGGATGTGCTAATGCCACTCGTTGAAATTCCTCCACAATATGTCGCATTTCGACAGGATTGGATTTAAGAAAATTCCGTCTCGCAGGCACGTTGTAAAACAGATTTTTCATGGCAACAGAAGTCCCAACAGGTGAGGCGGTCGGTTCTTGACGCTTGACTTCTGAACCCTCAATTTGGATCAAGGTTCCCAACTCAGAATGAGACTGTCTGGATTTGAGTTCGACTTGGGCTACGGCAGCAATGGAAGCGAGAGCCTCTCCACGAAATCCGAAAGTCCGAATTGCAAATAAATCTTGTGAAGTTCTAATTTTTGAAGTCGCATGACGCTCAAAACACATTCGCGCATCCGTCGGAGACATGCCTTTACCATTATCAATCACTTGAATGAGCTGCTTCCCTGCCTCTTTGACGATCACTTGAATTTGAGTAGCGCCAGCATCTACGGCATTTTCCAGAAGTTCTTTTAATGCTGAAGCCGGACGTTGGACTACTTCTCCGGCTGCAATCTGATTGGCAATTGCATCGGGAAGCAGTTGGATGACATCACTCATCGTTTCCCTTTATTTTTGATTCTGAAGAAAAAGTAAATTCCTCCTAGGATCAAAGCTCCATAGGTAAGGTAAGTGAAGATTTCAGGGCCGATATAGATGTAGCCAAATGCCGCGGTAATCATCCCAAAAAACAATAGAGTGCGAATCATCGCAGTCGAATTGAAAAGGCTGGTTTGTCTTGGCTTTATACTTCTGTAGGAGGAAAAGGAACCTCGAATGGTAGCTCCATGGCCTTCAGGATTCCCCTCTTTATCAAGCAATCCTTCCGCGACTAATTCATTTTTGATCCGAGCAGTTCGCTCCTCAATTTCTTCCTTAATGGGATCATAATATCTTGGCTTGATATCAAATCGCTGTGGAGAAGATGTTTTAAAAATGGAAGGGAATTTCATAGCCGCATCAAATTTAATCTGAATTTGCACGTTTTGAAGTGAGGATCAGTTAATCCAGCCATTCTACCGAATATCAGAATCCTCAAGTTATTTAACCTATAGGACGACCCATTGTTGGACCAAGTTTAGTAAATTCCATAATGGTCCGAAAAAGGAATCCCGAATAGTCTCAAAGGGTAAAAGACCACACTCGGTTAGGCGTGCTTATCTGACAAATTTACTTCAAAAGTTAAGGAATTAAAATCCCTTTCTCTTATGCAGTCCAAGTACTGGAAACTCATTCTATTTTTTATCATCCTTGCGGCTTTCTCTTCAGGTAAGCCCGATCCGTTTGCCCCCAATGAAGACCCACTCAAAAGTGAAAATCTCATGGACCAATCCCATTGGGTGGATAGCGTTTTTGAAGCTCTGACTTTTGAAGAACGACTCGGTCAACTTTTTATGGTGGCGGCATATTCCAACAAAGACCAAAAACATATTGATGAAATCAGTGAATTGGTCAGAAACGAGAATTTGGGAGGGTTGATCTTTTTTCAAGGTGGACCTAATCGTCAAGCTCGTCTCACCAATTACTACCAAGCACAAGCTAAAACTCCTCTTTTCATTGCCATGGATGCAGAATGGGGAGTCGGGATGAGACTGGATTCTATTTGGAATTTTCCAAAAGCCATGACTCTGGGAGCCATCCAAAACCCAAAGTTGATCTATGAAATGGGTGAAGAAATCGCCCATCAGTTCAAAGAATTAGGAATGCACATCAATTTTGCCCCGGTAGTGGATGTCAATTCCAATCCTGAAAACCCAGTCATTGGATTCAGGGCTTTTGGAGAAAATAAAGAAATGGTCACCCAGCGGGCAGTCGCCTATATGAAAGGACTTCAGGACCATGGCATCATTGCAAATGCGAAACATTTTCCGGGTCATGGAGACACAGAGACAGATAGTCATCACGACCTTCCTGTGATAAAACATGCTGAAAAACGAATTTGGGACGTTGATCTTTATCCCTATCAGCGGCTATTTCGGGAAAATCTCATGTCAGTGATGGTTGCCCATCTAGATGTCCCAAGTTTAAATCAGGGGACAAGCATACCGACCAGTCTCTCCAAACCTGTAGTTACAGATTTGTTGAAAAACAGAATGAATTTTCAGGGCTTGGTTTTCACAGACGCTTTGAATATGCGTGGAGTAGCCATTCAAAACCAACCTGGAGTCGTTGATCTCAAAGCTCTTTTGGCAGGAAACGACGTATTACTTTATTCCCAAGATGTCCCAAAAGCCAAAGAACTCATCAAGGCGGCAGTTGAAAATGGAGATATCACTGAAGCAGAAATTGATCGGAGAGTTAAGAAAATCCTAAAGGCGAAATACTGGGCAGGACTGAATCACTATCGGCCTGTGGACACCTATTTGCTTGCCGAACGAATCAACACTCCAAAAACTCAAGCCATCATCGAAAAGCTTTTTGCAGAATCGATTACTGTAGCTTCAAACAAAGACAATCTTCTCCCTTTTCGAAACTTGGATTTGAAAAAATTTGCCAGTTTGAGTATCGATGACCCTGGGAAAACCCTTCAATCCCAACTGAACAAGTATGCTCCTGTAGACCACTTTTGGATTTCCAAAGCCTCTTCCGAATCAGAACATTATCAGCTGATGAAAAAACTGGAAGATTACGATGTGGTCATCGTAGGTCTAATGGGAGTTACGAATAATCCCAAACGAGCATTTGGAATTGCCCCAGGAGATATTCAGTTGATCCGGAATTTGAGCAAGCGTCAGAAAGTGGTCACAATTCTATTCGGAAACGCCTATGCTGCCAAAGCACTTGAAGGGATTGAAAATGTAGTATTGGCTTATGAAAACACCGAATGGACTCAGCGACTAGTCCCTCAAGTATTATTTGGCGGAAGACCTGCCAAAGGCATTTTACCGGTAACTGTGGGGGGAAACTTTACCCATGGAGTCGGCGGGTTTTTACCATCTATCAATCGTCTTACCTATGGAACTCCAGAAAGCGTAGGCTTGAATAGCCAAAAGCTAAATAAAATAGATGCCGTAGCCGAGAAAATGATCAAAATCCAAGCTGCGCCGGGAGCCAATGTATTGATCGTGAAAGATGGAAAAGTCGTGTTTGAACGATCCTATGGCTACATGGATTACCAACAATCTGCGCCAATGACGATGGAAACAGTATTCGATTTAGCATCTGTGACCAAAGTATTGGCAACTACACAAGCAGCGATGTTCTTACATAGCCGGGGTGAATTGGACATGGACAAAACCCTTGGGGATTATCTCCCAGAATTAAAAGGAACGAATAAAGCCAATCTCATCATCAAAGACGTCCTAGCTCATGAAGCGGGCCTGAAAGCATTTATCCCACACTATGCAAAAACAGTTTCCAATGGAGAATGGAAACCAGAGTATTACCGAGAAAGTGCTGCTCCAGGTTTTACCAGACCGGTTTCTAATGATATGTTTGCCATGGATGGGCTCCGAGACAGCATTTGGACTTGGACGGTGAAATCAGACCTTTTACCCAAGCCCAAGAAGTATGTATATTCTGACTTGACGATGTATTTTATGCAAGCCGTCGTGGAACGAATCGTCAACCAGCCTTTGGATGAGTTTTTAGCGCAGAATTTCTATTCCCCTTTAGGCTTAAAGACATTAACCTTTAATCCTACTCGCACCATTCCTTTGGAACAAATCGCCCCCACCGAAGATGATGTGTCATTTCGTAAGCGGCAAATTCGTGGCTATGTCCACGATCCGGGAGCAGCAATGTTTGGGGGTGTAGCAGGGCATGCGGGTTTGTTTGGGAAAGCCAATGATCTGGCAGTAATGATGCAGCTCATGCTAAATAAGGGACGCTATGGTGATCAAAACCTGATGAAAGCTGAGACTGTTTCTGCCTTTACTAAAAGACAATCCAACCTGAGTCGAAGAGGATGGGGATGGGATAAGCCTGAGCCTGAAAAAGGCAATGGAGGTTCGGCTGGAAAACTTGCTCCCAAAAGTACTTTCGGTCATACTGGGTTCACCGGCACCTGCGTTTGGGCTGATCCGGAAAATGACTTGATCTATATTTTCCTCTCCAATCGGGTATATCCTGATGGCAATAATACCAAGCTATTGTCGGAAGGGATACGAACAGAAATTCATGACTTGATCTATGAAGCTTTAGAGAAATGACATGAAAAAAGGGCTTTGATAAAATTATCAAAGCCCTTTTTTCATGTCAATCTACTCGATACTCTTGAATCAAATCGATAATTGTAGTTCTATTTTCTTGAAAAGCCTTCCAAACATCTTCACTCCACAACCTAATCATTTGATCCCGATCTGCTCCCGGAGCGACTTTCAATACATCCTCGATTTTGATTTCTCCTCTAAACTTCGGAAGGTGCAATTCCGGCCAAGCCTTTTTTTGCCTTGCCATTTTTTGATGAAAAAGCTGGACTTCCTTGCCTGTAAAACCCTCTTCAACATGTAAGTAGAGTCCTACTAAAGAAAATAGGATTCGGATGGGTTTGGTGTGCTCATTCGCAGATTGGGCACCATAGGCATCTACAATTTGCTGATGGATAAAATCAGGCGAAGCATGAGATAGGGTGTAAAAGGAAAGTTCATGGAGCAATTTATCCTCCTCGGCCATTAGATGAGTCACTCGAATTACTCCTTAATTTCGATCACTTTAAACTCGGTTCGTCGATTGACCTGATGCTCCTCTTCGGTCTGAGCATCTTTGATAATCAACTGAGATTCTCCGTAGCCTTTTGCCACCAATCGATCCGCTGAAATTCCCTTGGAAACAATGTAATCCACCGCACTTTGTGCTCTTCGCTGAGAAAGGTCCAAATTGTAGGCGTCGCTGGATCTTGCATCGGTATGCGAACTAAGCTCGATTCGAATGCTTGGATTATCTTGAAGAAGCTTCACCAATTTATCCAACTCTACTTCTGCGTCGGATCGGATTTCTGCTTTATCCAGATCGTAATAGATATTCTCAAGTACAATGGCTTTTTCAAGAATTAGCTGATCGAGATAAATAGTCGTATCCAGCGTCACGTTGGTTACCTCTTGAATCAAGCTAGCAGGATCTGGAGTTTTTCCTTTCGTAGTAAAAGGGACCGATTTGGAGAAATACCCATTTTTGGAGGCAATAATCGTGTAGTCAGACTCAGGAGCTATCGTAAATCTTACCCGCCCATTTGTATTGGAGAAATCTCCACCTTGTTGCTTATTATCAGACCCATACAAAACAATTCTGGCTTGCGAAATCGCAGCATCAGTTCCATTGTCCTTCTTTTCTTTTGCAAATACGTTTAGCAAAACATTGACAATTTTGGGTTTTGGAGTTTTGTCTTCAAAAAAGTAAATGTCATCATCTCCTACTCCACCTTCCCGATTAGAAGAAATGAAGCCTACTTTTGGATATTCGGTGAAGAAAATCCCAAAATCATCGTCTTTGCTGTTGAAATTTTGACCTAAGTTTTTGATCACTTGTGCCCCAGAATCATTCTTTTCAGCTACAAATAGATCCAATTTCCCATATCCAGGATGACCATCTGAGGCAAAAAATAATTTCCCATCAGGCGTTGGTCTTGGAAATAATTCATTCCCTGGAGTATTAATAGTTGGACCCAGGTTGACCGCGTTTCCAAAGTCGCCATTGGCTAATTTGGTCGCCTTGTATAAATCAATTCCCCCGTAGCCCCCTGGTCTATTGGAAGCAAAATAAAGCTCAGCCCCATCCGAGCTAAAAGCCGGCGTAGAATTCCACCAATTTTCGTCTTCATTTACGGGCATCCAGATTGGTTGGGTAAATCCAGCTCCTCGGAAATAGGATGCAAAAAGTGCTACCTCTGGAAGGTCTTTGGACGAATTTGAATTTCCTCTGGCATAAATAATTGTATTCCCATCTGGACTGATGGCCATTGCGGCCTGATTTAGCCCTTCTTCGTTTTTGAATTCTGGAAGCGTCTGAACTGCCCCCACATCTACTCTCAAACCTTCAGCTCTTGTTCTAAAAAGTTTGGTGTAAGGAGTTCCGGTAGCAGGATAAATGCCAGATGCTTGACGGGCAGAAGTAAAATAGAAAAAGTTTTCACTGGTTACAGGCGCATAATCTGCTCCTGGGGTGTTCAATTCCTTGAAATTGACTAAAACGTGATTAGGCCAATAATTGGCAATACCTTCTGCTAATTTGATGGACTCAATTTCCCGCTGCACTCTCGCCAAAAGCGCTTCGTCTGAGGTGTATGTTTTTGCCTTTTCAAAGGCTTCTACTGCGGCCTGATTATTTTGTTGGGCTTTCAAACTTTGGCCCAAAAAGAAAAAATTGTTGAAGTCCGGCTCTTGCTCCACTACCTGTTTATAATATGGAGCGGCCTTTTCGATTCGATTAGATAGGCGATAACTCTCGGCCACGACTTGGTTTGCCTTCAGATTAGTTGAATCTTCCTGAAGAATCTGGCCAAAGGTGGAGATAGCATATTGATACTGGCCGGAAAGGAATTGGTTATCTCCTTTTTCCACCAAGCTCTTGCAACTTCCTAAGCCAAGAAGAATGAGTGAGGATATCCAGAAAAAATGCTTTCTCATGAGTTTAGATGGTCGGTCTAGTCCTGAATATTACTAATTAATTTGGAAAGTATTTGTTCAGCCAGCTATTTCGGATAGGCTGCCAAAGTTGTTGAAGATCGGCTTTGGTACGGATCATGGGATTGATCACTTCTTCCTCCAGAGTCAACTCTCCACCTTGCACTTTACTTTTCATTCCCAAAGCTGGAAAGACTTTTACTGATCCCTGATTGGTTCGAACACTTACTTTCCCTTGATCTGTTAAATTAATTCCTAGCATCGATTCCAGTTCCCGAAGAATACGGACCGAACTGTCGATCGAGCAGCCACTGGCTCCCAGTCCACTTTCATCTACAGCCAAAACTAGAATTTGATGATCAAAAATTTCAAACGAGGTAGGCATCCCATTTCCATGGGTATTCCAGCCTTCACAGAATCGAAGCAATTTTTGACGAATGATATCCAATTCTTTTTCGCTTAGACTTCGCTCGGCTTGGTACACCCAAACCCGAGAATTATCCGGAAGTTGATTAAATGGTAGAAACATGATTCTAATTTATGGATCAAAGAAAAACCCTTTCTGCATAACGGCAAAAAGGGTCGAATTGATTCATTCAAAATCGCCTAAATCCCCATTTCCTTAGCAATCATTTCTGCTAAGTCATAAACTTTGACCTCTGCTTCTCGCTCTTTATTCTTTACCCCATCGGTCATCATGGTGAGGCAAAACGGACATCCAACGGCAATAGCCTGGGCTCCTGTCGCTAGAGCTTCTTCAGTTCGCTCGATATTAATATCCTTTTTACCTGCTTCAGGTTCTTTAAACATTTGTGCTCCACCAGCACCACAGCAAAGACCTTTTGTTCGGCAGCGCTTCATTTCCACGAGTTCGACATCGAGGGCCTTGATGACCTCACGCGGAGCTTCATAAACATCATTCGCACGACCGAGGTAGCAGGAATCGTGAAAAGTGATCTTTTTACCCTTAAACTCTCCGCCACCCTGAAGGCGAACTTTGCCTTCATTAATCAACTGCTGTAAAAACTGAGAATGATGAATGACCTCATAGTTTCCGCCTAGAGCCGGATATTCATTCTTGATTGTATTAAAACAATGCGGGCAAGCTGTTACTACTTTTTTGACTTCATACCCATTCATCACTTGGATATTTGCAACAGCCTGCATTTGAAAAAGAAACTCATTTCCAGCCCGTCGTGCCGGGTCTCCCGTGCACGTTTCTTCCGGACCCAGTACCGCAAAACTGACTCCGACTTTATTCAATATTTTGACAAATGCCTGAGTAACTGCTTTGTATCGCTCATCAAAAGAACCGGCACAACCTACCCAAAATAAGACTTCAGGCGTTTGGCCATTGGAGGCCATTTCGGCCATGGTTGGAACTTTATAGGTAGACATAATTTGGATTTACGATTTTAAAATTACGATTTACGAAGGGCTGAGAAGCTTTTGACCTTTTCTCGAAATTCAGACATTCAACTTTCCTGATTTCTTGGGTCATCTGATATCCTCCCTTCCACTACTTCATTTCCTCTTCTTTTACTTTATCCGCCCAATTAAACCGATCTGATGGACTAAACTTCCAAGGAGAAAACGCGGTCTCCATATTTTGGAACATGGCATTCCATTGGGCGGGAGTTCCAGATTCCTCCATAGCGACATAGCGCCGCATTTGCAAAATGATCGATAAGGGATCAATATTGACTGGACAAGCTTCGACACATGCGTTGCAACTAGTACATGCATTGATTTCCTCTTTGGTAATGTAATCACCCAAAAGGGACTTGCCATCAGCCAGCCCTGGACCTCCAGAATCAAGACTTTTTCCTACTTCCTCTGCCCGATCACGAACATCCATCATGATTTTTCGGGGAGAAAGCTTCTTCCCCGTCAAATTCGCAGGACATTCTGAAGTACATCGACCACATTCCGTACAGGAATAGGCATTGAGCACATTGATCCAACTCAAATCATTGATGTCCTTTGCTCCAAATCGACCTATTTCTGCAGGTGGATTTTCTGAATTTTCAACAGGAAGTCCAAGCATCATATTCACTTCATTGGTCACCTCAGGCATGTTTTGCATTTCGCCTTTTGCCTTCAAATTGGAGTACCAAGTATTTGGGAAGGCCAAGAAAATATGGAGGTGTTTGGAATAGGTGACATAGACAGCAAAAGCCAAAATGCCAACAATATGAAACCACCAGGCAAATCGTTCAATAAAAACGAGTGCGCCATCAGAAAAACCCTCATACAGAGGCTTCAAAAAGCTACTGAAAAACAAAGGTCCAAGGGCGATATAATGGGAGTCTCCTCTTCCTGCTAAAATCTGATCGGTGGCATTCATCGTCAGAATGGCAAACATCAAGATAATCTCAATCACTAAAATCAAATTGGCATCCATCGCTGGCCATCCTTTTAGCTCAGGTTTAGTAAACCTTTCGACTTTCATAACATTTCTGCGAATCAAAAAAGCCAGACATGAAATGAGAACTGCTACCGCTAAAAACTCAAAACTATTGATGGCAACAGTGTAAGCACTTCCCAAGACGGGAGCGAAAAGACGATGGGTCCCCAAAATCCCATCCAACACAAATTCCAAAACCTCAAGATTGATAATCAAAAAACCCACATAAATGAGCAAATGCAAAAATGCAGGAACCACTCGTTTAAACATTTTCTGCTGACCAAAAGCAACAAGTAGCATGGTTTTCCAGCGCGAATTTGCTTGATCATTTCGGGACTCTGCCTTACCGAGGAGGATGTTTCTTCGAAGAAATTTGATCCGTTTGCTCAAAATATACCCCGCAAAGCCTAAAATCAGCACAAATGCAAGTTGTGGTAAAATGCTCATATTGATCGGATTAACTAGTTTTATTAAAATTTGGGCTTATTTTTTTCTGAAAAGGATTTGTGTGGAATATTCAAATTTCTACCTTTGCAACACTTTAAACGACGGTGATGTAGCTCAGTTGGTAGAGCATCGGACTGAAAATCCGTGAGTCGGTGGTTCGAGTCCACTCATCACCACAATCCCGATCCCACAAGGATCGGGATTTTTTTTGCCCTTTTCGCTCTTCAATCCTGTCACTATCCATCGCGTTTTCATTACTGCCAAAATATAAAATAGTCTGCATGCATACTATTTTTAGAATAATTTAAATTCAATCTACCTGATTTAAAGACGGATTCAAGGAGTAAAACCTTTCCAATTCAGCCTAGGTTGAAAAAAAATTCAACTTTTTTTTAGACAAGTGTAACTTTTCCCTTACTCAAGCATCATCTTCCAGAATGAAGTCATTTTTCGAAGCACATATCTGGCCACTGAGAGGGAGGCTCTATCGGATGGTCTATTTATGGACCAAGGATCGGGACCTCTCGGAAGATCTGCTTCAAAATGTCTTCACCAAAACTGTGGAGCGTCAAAAGGAACTCCAAGACCATCCTAATCTAGGGGGATGGTTGATGAAAACCTTAAAGAATGAGACCCTCACGCACTTCAGAAAATCAAGCAGGATGAGCAGTCTGGATGGAACTGAAGAATTTTCTAGTCCAGAAACTCATGCGCTAGAAAGCAAAGAAGAGGAGGAGTTGATTTTTAGGCTAGTCGACCAATTACCTCAAAAACAAAAGGATGTTTTCTTTCTGCGAGAGGTAGAAGAAATGAGCTACGAAGAAATTGCCCTCCAACTTGAAATCAGTTTAGATCAAGTTAAAATCAACCTTCACAGAGCACGAAAAACAGTACGGGAAAAATTAATCAACCAAGGAATTACCCGATGAAGACAAGAATCGAAGAATTAGTCCAGAAATATTGGGAGGCAGAGACCACATTGGAAGAGGAAAAAGAGCTCAAAGCACTTTTGACAGAATCCAAAGGCTATGAGGAAGAAAAGTCCTGGTTTGGAATTTTGAATGAGTACCAAAGACTAAAGCCAAAATCTGTCAAGATTCCTGATCAAAGACCCACTCGAAGAATTCAATTGCAATGGCTGGGATGGGCAGCTTCTTTGGCCATTTTAGCCAGCACTTGGGGGCTATGGGAAAGATATCAAACCCAAAAACAAGAAGAATTAGCCTACCAAGAAGTCATGGAAGCCCTTGCTTTGATTCAAAATAATCTTTCAAAAGGACAGCAACACATGGAGCCACTCCAAGACTTAAAATACCTCAATACGACCGATCAATTATTTCAAACTAATCCAGTAAGATGAAAAAGATATTCACATTAGCCCTGTTGGTTTTGGGTCTTGGAATCCAAGCCTTCGCTCAAGACGATGCCATCCAACGATTTTTCTCCAAATACATGGAGGATGATCGATTTTCCAGAGTCTACATCTCGCCCAAGATGATGCAGATGGCGGGAGGATTTCTGAAAAATAACGCCGACGGAGACGCCGATGCCGAGCAATTGGGTGCCTTGATCGGAAAAATCAAAGGGATCCGAATTCTATCTTCAGAAGAAATGAATGGCAAACCCTTATACACTGAGGCCCTTGGAACACTGACTCGTAACAAATACGAAGAACTCATGGATGTTCAAGATAAAAGCAGCAGCCTAAAGTTCATGATTCGGGAAGAGGGCGGACTTATTCGCGAATTGATGATGGTCTCCGGCAGCACCACAAGCTTTTCATTAATCTCGATGCTAGGGACATTCACCTACAATGACCTCAATATGCTCGCAGAGAAAACCAACATCCCAGGAATGGAGCAATACAATAAAGGCTCAAAAACCAAGAACCGATTTTAACTAAACCAATATATGATCATGAAAAAACTACTGCTTACCCTCACGCTATTTTCGTTAATTCTAGGTGTTCAAGCTCAAAGTAAAAGTATCGCCTCACTGAAAGACAAATACAAAGGAAATGAGGATTTTTTCCACCTCGAACTTGGAGGAAACTTCATGAATTTCGCCGAAGGATTTAAAATTGATATGGACAAAAACGACATGGCTACCGTAGCCAAATCCGTAGAAAAACTCAATTTTTTCACCCTACCGGATGGAGTACCTGCTATGACTGAATACAAATCACTTCAAAAAAGTCTCTCAAAAGAGAATTACGATCTACTCATGGAGGCCGCTGAAGGCAAAAGTGGGGTAATGATCTTTGGCAAAGGAGCCCGTACTTTATCCGATTTAGTCATCCTCGTCGGAGATGAAAAAGATGGAGGTTTGATCGTGGTGGAATTAAAAGGAAGCTTTACGCAAGAGATGCTTTCCAAAGCAAAAACACACCTTAATTAAGATCTGCAAAGATGAAATCAAGTCTCAAGGCCCGATAATTCGGGCCTTTTTTATGGGATTTTGGCAAAAACTGAAAAAATGTAAAAAATTCTTCATTTCCATACAATCGATTGCGGATTCGAATTATGGAAAACCCATGTACAGACATCATTCTAGTGTTTTACATTTTTTCAAAATTAAATTCTTTAAAAAGACAAATCATCAAAATCCAACACTTCCCGCGATCGTTTGCAGACTGATTTTATATTTTTTTCATTTTTAACACTTTTTCATTGACAATTTGAAAATATTATTTACCATTCATTGAAACTTTTGCAAAAATGATCCCGTTTAGTAACTTTGTAATGTAATTCGAATTACCGCAAAGGCCCTGTAACCCAAAATACCCCCTCGCGAGAACAGTCCGTTCCAGGGTTACATATCGAAAAATCAAACACGTATTAAACCAACTAAAACAATGAAAAAATTCATGACTATGCTTTTTGTTGCGGGGATCGCATCAGGAGCGTTCGCTTACAACGACGAAAAAACAGTTGAAATCAGACAAACTGAGCCAGCTAAGGTGATGGTAGCCGTGGCAGAAGCTCCAAATACCGCCCTTACTGTAAAAATTACAGACTCAGACAACAGATTGGTATTGAGAGATCGAATCACCAAATCTGAAGCTTTTGCAAAGCGCTATGACCTTAATGCTCTTCCAGCAGGTGAATATTCTATTGAGGTGGCAGATGAAAACGGAACTTTAAGAACCGCAACTTTCAATACTGCAATCAAAAATAAGCCAGCAGTCTTCTCAAGAGTAACTGCTATGGGAGATAATCAGTACAGATTGCTAGTATCTAATCTTGCCGCAAAGGATGTAACAGTTCAAATCTATGATGGAGAAAAATTGATCCATACGGAAACTGTCGACAATCCTCAAGGTCTACATAAAATCTATACCATCGCAAAGCCAGGATTCCCTAACTCTATCAGCTTTAGAGTAAGTACTGCTTCTGGATTTGAAACTTTCGTAGCTGCTCGATAAGCTAAACCAACTTGATTTTTAATCCCCGATCATTCGCTTGATTGGGGATTTTTTTTGATTATTCCTGAAAACCAACCTTTCGTAGAATCAATCTAGAAATCAAAAAAGCCAATGAAAGGCAATTTTCCCAAAAACATGATTTTGGGCGTTGACAGCGTCTTTGCTTTGGAAGGTCAGTCCATAAGAAAACCCAAAATGCTGAAAGTTTAACACAAGATCTCCTGAACAAACCCATCCGCTCCGACTTGCTGAAAACCCACTATCCTTTTTGAAATCCCCTCCTTGAACACTTCCATTCCAAAAGGACTGACGACCAAAAAAACCGAGCTGAAAATATTGTTCTGCACTTTTTCCGCTTGATCCAACTCGACTTCCTGATAACTGAGAAATGGGAAGTGGCAATAAATTTCCAAGCCGGAAAATCGATCCCACCTGGATGCTCTGATCCCAATTTCCAAATCCCGCTTTTCCTGCCAGCGTGATATCCGCCAAAGAATTCCCTACCAAATAAACCTTAGCTCCGGCAAAAATATTCCCTAAAACTGCATTCGAAAGCTGTTCTTCCCATCCCTCTGGCTTGGGAAACCCTGCCAATTCATGATACCATCGATGAAGATTTCCAATTCCAGACTGAGGCCCCAATAAACCTCCCAAAGCACTGAATTCATAAAACCAGCGACTTTTTCGCCATTGGATTCCCGGTTCCAAAAAAATCATCCCAGCAAATGGTCGTTCAAATGGGACGAGGCTTCTATCTTTTTTTAAGTCTGGGGTATACATTTCCTTACCCATCGTAATTGACCAACTTTTCCCCTGGCTCAAATACTGATAAAAATCCACTTTGATTCCGCTACTGTAATAACGGTCCATTCTACCCGGGATAAATGCATCATTATCCAATCGGACAGAAACCTGACTTTTACGAAGTGAATCGGAACTTGCAAACCCATCCACTGCAATTCCTATCAAAAAGCTGAAGAAAAAAATTAAATCCTTACTTGTCATTCTTGAAAGCGCTTGGCTGTTTCTGCGACTCTTCTACCCAATCCCCGGCCTTTTTCCAAAAAAAGTGGATCCAATTGACCAGAATCAAAAGGGCTTTCTCCTGTAACTCCAGAAGCCCCAAAGGAAGCTTCCACTTGGTCACCTCCTAGCACGATCATTCCATGGATTAGCATCCCTCTTAAAATATCCAGCATCACGCCTTCTTCCCCAATCGAAATTCCTCCACCTGTAGCGAAAGCGGCACCAAGTTTATTCTTTAAAGGCCTACCTTCAAATGGCCACGAATTCATAAATTCCAATACCTCAGGTGCCACATTGGAATTGTAAACCGGAGAACCAAAGATGATCGCATTGGCATCAAGTAAATCTTGCGTGCTTACTTCCTCGATGGGTCTGATTTTAGGCACAACGCCTGAAACGGAGGTAGCTCCCTCAAAAATCGCTTCTGCCATTGCTTTTGTATTCCCTGATTGAGAATAGTAAGTAATCAAAATCGAAGGTTGGCGCTGGGCGAAACTAAAATTCGACCAAATGCTTAAAAAGAAAGCCAACAGAAATGATCGGAACATAGAAATAGTTTGTGCGTGAAATTTGGAGAAAAATAAGCTGAAAATCTGAATTCCAACCATTCCTTTTGGAGTGATTGTTTAATTCATCCATACGAAGGGAGTGGACCAACTGAAAATGAAAATCCCCATCTCATTTCTGAAATGGGGATTTTTACTCGGAATTTATTACGAATTCAAGTCACTTATTTTTTCCAAGAAGCTTTACCTCCTTTTGCAGAATCAACCGTGATCGTAAAATTAGAGCCTGATGAAACAATCCATCGAACTTTGACAGCTCCCATCCCTGGAATATTCTCCACTGCGATCTTTTCAGGAGAGGATTTCTGTTCGTTGAATTTTTTCATGTCTTCATCTTCAACCACAAATCCTGCTACTACTTTAGCTCCAGTGATCGTCACGTAATCTGGACGCTCTATCCGATGCTTTAAGTCTTGACTGGCGTGGGTTGGAATCATTCGCTCATTGAAGATAGTCGCGGTGATTGCCTTCAAACCTCCTCCGAGGTCTTCTTCCTTGACTTCTCTGACAGAAAGTTTGGGCGTGTGGTATCCATGGAAAATCGTGAAAGCTGCATTTCGGTGAGCATCCTGTTCCAATAAAAATCCAGGATGAGCACGCCCAAAGGTCTTTTTGAACCCGCCGATTTCGACTGTTCCAAATTGAGGATGGTTGTATTCTTTCCAATTGACAAAGGCATCACCAAAAGTCAGCAACTCATCCACTTTAAATTGCTCATCTTGATTTCCTCTTCCTTCATTTTTATGAAAATACAGGTAAGGAACCATCAGCTCATTGGAATAGGTGAAAATTCCTCTATTTCCATAAAACCAATCCAATTCACCACCAAATACGGAATACAAATCCTTGTACACCACGATGTAACGATAACCTGGAATGATCTCTGCACCAACATTTCCAATCGCGTCATAAATCCGGATATCTTCTCGGTTATAAGTATTGACATCTTCTTCAGCCCCTGGTCCGCGAAGAATCATCCCGCCTGAATTGTGGAAACTTTGAGCCGCAGCAATATTCGGATGCTTCATCACAAACTCCATAATTGAACGGTTTTCGGGAAGGGTAAATGGATATTTTAAGGCACCACGCTGAATGTAATCCGGCTGCCAGTTCCATCCCCAATCCCGGTTGGGATCGTAGTATCCGATGCCATCATCATTGACTTCGCCATCCCCATCATTGTCCAATCCTTCCTGACCCAGCATTTCATATTCACCTACTTCATCTGGCCCAACTTGAATCAATTTCCGAGGATCAAGCGGATCTTTGATGAATCTACCAGTGGATGATTTTCGAATCATCATGGTAATGTTTCCATCTCCATCCAAATCATCCATTCGGTCCTCACCAGCTTCTCCATCCCCGTCATTGTCTAGGACTAGCATCCCAGAGCGAGGCGTATTCGCTGTATTTGGCTCCTTAAAGAAGTTATTTCGAGCATCCGGATTGATAGTCGGAGTGATATAGAAGGTCTTATCCTTAAGCAATTGTTTGACAAATTCATTATCAGCCTGCATTTCGGTCAAGTACCAGGCGAGGTAAAGTGAAAATTCTCCACCTTGAATTTCGTTGGAGTGAATATTTCCATCAATCCACATGGCTGGCTTGTCGGTATCCTTCCCTGTAGAAAAATCTGTAATCGTAATGGTCAGGATATCCCTTCCCTCCACTGATTTTCCGATTGATTCGACTTTCGCCAAATTGGGATGTGCAGCGGCAATCTTTTTCATCCAGTCCCATAGACCTTCAGCACTATAATACCTGTTCCAGGCGATTTCCACCTTTGGCTTATGCGGAGTACCTATCGCTCTAAAATAATTTTCTTGTTGAGCGGCTACTTCCATCGAACCCAGACTTAATGCTCCCAAAGCCAGGGCAACTAGTGTGTTTTTCAAATTCATCTTCATGGCTTAGAGTTTTACAGTTTGAGTAGCAAATCCAGTATGTGCAGCTCCCGCTTTTATCGTCACATTGCCCGTACCTCGAACAATCCAACTATAAGTGACTTTTTGATAGGCACCGAGGGAATCTTCAAGGGTAATTTTATCTCCAGAAATCAATTTTTCTGGCGCTACATCGATATCTACCCGCACTTTTCGAAGCCATCTTGAGCGCTCTCCCATTTGGGAATGAGTGGGAAGTGGAGAATTATTAAACAAATCCACACTCACCCGAGTCAGCCCATTTCCCAAGGATTCAGTCTTTAAATTGTGAAACTCCAGCTTGGGCTGCATCGCAGCAAGCTTTAGAATAAAATCGGTATGCTGCTCAACAATTTCCCCTACTTTTTCAAACGGGGGATTGACCATCACAAAGGGCTTGACACCACCTACTTCTACTTTTCGATTTGGAAAATCAGGATGATTGATTTCTGTCCAAGGAACGAATGAATCCCATCCCAAAGAATCCGCCCAAGCCAGATAATTGGCTTCAGCATTAGTTTTACCCTTATACTCCGGAGTCCAGTAGCCAGGAGTGGAAAAGCTCAATCTTGCAAAATGAAAGTACGCCCATTGGAAGAAATCCCCGTCCGTACCTTGATTGGTTTGTTGAAATGCTTTTGCCGGTACGGTCTTGTTGTACAATTCCGAAACCATGGCATTGATCGCTTGATCTTTTTCCAAAATAGACGTTACTACTCTTTTTCGAGCATCGCTAGCATTGTACTTCAGTGGGGAGCTCAAGTTATTCGCAGGAGAGAAAGTAACGAATGCGAAAATATTCCATTGCTCAAACAGGTAGTCAAGCATGGCTCGAGACTCAAGCTGTGAAACTGCAATATCACCTGCTAATGGCTCAAAAACGGGGAATTTATAGGTGAGGGATTTATTAAATGCGATGCCTTCTTTGAGATCTTCACCGAAAGAACCATCCTTGTCATCATCTTTGGACTCTTTGAACACCAGGTATTTTCCTGCCTCACCTTTGGACCGATCAGCCTTGACCAAGACGCGCTCATCTTCTTTGGAAACCATCCAGTCTCCCATCGGATCTTCCACACGCATCCAAGTAATCAAGCCATCGCCGTTTAGATCAGAATAGCCATTGTCATTCTGCTTTCCGTCCCGATCATGATCTGCTGGCACGGCATTTCCTCGACGTTCATATTTCAAAGCCGCATGATATTGCTCATAGGCATCAGGGGACATATTTGGAAAAATGTAAAATGTGGTGTGTTCCAAGGTTTCTGAATGTTCCGCCACCAGCTTTTCTGCAAATTGAAGAGCGAGCTCAACACTCAGCACATGAAACCCTTCCACTCCTCCAACCACAGCGATTGCAGGCTTTTGATCCTTATTTCCAGTGCCGACTTTGAGGACTTGAATATCCTTTCCTCCCACGGTCTTGGTTAGGGTTTTTAACTCCACTGCCGCATTTCCGCTGAGTTTTTGGAGTCGTTGGGAAACCTGGCCAAGCGTGGGATAATCCGTTTGGGCCGTAGCAGCGTGGCCCAAAAGTCCCCCAAGCAATAGCCCGGTGATTAGTAGTTTTCTCATGAGGTAATTTTGTTTTCGGGTTAATTCTGAAATCAATGATTCAAAAATCAATTGGGGAAGTTTAGAAAAATTTGGCAGATAAGTACCACCTGCTTGAACAGCGAGAAAAATTCCAACTCCAACGGAAAAGGGTCAGGATAAATGGACAACGAAAACTTTCAAAAATTGTCCTTTCGGTAAAAATTGACGTATTTCAGAAAAAACTAAGCTGTTTCGCATGTACCAGAAAGTAGCCCTTGCCATTGCTTTTTCCCCCAGAATGGAAGCCTTGATCGCAGAAGCGAGGCGATTGATCGGGATTTTCCAAGGAGAACTTATCCTTATCCATGTCGGCGTCAAAACGCCCGAATTGGAACAGAAGCTTGCCGAAATCACTCAAAAATATTGCGCGGATCTCACTCGAATCAAAACGCTCTGGAAAGAAGGAAAGCCTGCTAAAACCATTTTGAAAACCTGCGCAGAAGAAAACGTGGACTTATTGGTTTTGGGTGCCCTAAAAAAAGAAGGCTTGCTTACCTATTACCTCGGATCAGTGGCCAGAAAAGTGATCCGAAAATCACCCTGTTCGGTGCTTACTCTGATCGAACCCAGCTTAGAAACTTCCAAATTTGAAAAGGTAGTCATCAATGGCACCCAATTGGAAATCACTCCTGAGGTCATTCGAAAAGGATTGGAATTCTGTCAAAAAGCCAGTGCAAAACAAATCTCAATCTTGAATGAGATTAAGATGTATGGCCTTTTGATGGGAACTGCCAGCGAAGGAACTGAGGATGAAGCATCAGTGACTCGAAGAAAGCTGGTGCAAGACGAAATTTCCTATGTAGAAGAAATTCTCAAAGACATCGATACCTCTGATCTCAAAATCAATATCAAAGTCACCGGAGGAAAATGGGCCGCAGAGCTGGCAAAATATTGTGAAAAAATAGGGGCTGACTTACTCATTGTGGGTGATGACCGCAGTTTGACGTTCTTCGACCGACTCTTTCCTCATGACCTGGAGGATTTATTGAGTACTCTTCCTTGCAACCTATTAATCGTTAAAAAATAATCACCTCCATGGAAACTCTTAACCATAAGGAGGTGATCAACCTCCTCCTGCAACTAGCGGCCATGCTGATCATGGCGAGGGTATTTTCAGAGCTCGCCCGAAAGCTGAAACAACCCGCCGTGGTGGGTGAAATCTTAGCAGGAATCATTTTGGGGCCGACAATTTTCGGCTCGCTTTTCCCTGATTTTTTCCAAAATCTATTTGCCACTCATGACATGACCAACATTGCTCTGGATGGCTTTGTACAGATTGCGGTGGTTTTATTGCTGTTTATTGCAGGTATAGAAGTTGAGCTGCAAGTCGTCTGGAGTCAGGGTAAAAACGCTTTGCAAATTGCCTTGGCCTCTATGGCATTACCGATCATAGCCGGTTTTGTGGTGGCGTATGCTTTTCCAGAATTTCTTGGAGTAAATATTCACGACCGGATTGTGGCCTCCACCTTCTTTGGGCTAGCCATTTCAATAACTGCCTTGGCGGTAATTGCGAGAATCTTGATGGATCTCAACCTATTTAAAACCAAATCAGGTCTCCTGATTATCGCAGGAGCAATGATTGTGGACGTAGTGGGTTGGATCGTTTTTTCGGTAATTCTTTCCCTTTCTGAATCCGGAAAAGGAGGATTGGGAGTATGGCCCACCATCGGTCTCACCTTGTTTTTCACCATTTTCATGCTGACACTTGGCAAGGGACTGATCAATCGAGTGCTCCCTTGGACGAACAAAAACCTCGCTTGGCCTGGCGGATTGCTTTCTTTGTCTTTAGCGATTTGCTTTTTGGCTGCTTCCTTTACCGAGTTTATCGGAATTCACGCGATTTTCGGAGCCTTCATAATTGGAGTAGCCTTGGGGGATTCTGAGCATTTGACTGAAAAAGCGAAAGAGATTCTCCACCAATTCATCAACAATATTTTCGCCCCGATTTTCTTCGTGTCTATAGGCTTGAAGGTCAACTTTATTGAGGGCTTTGATCTTGGAGTAGTCGGTGTGGTGGTGATTGTCGGATTTTTGACCAAGTACTTCGGAGCCTATTTAGGAGGTCGCCTCTCAGGACTCAAGCGAAACACTTCCATGATGATCGGCTTTGGATTGAGTGCCAGAGGAAGTATGGATATCATTTTGGGATTGATTGCCTTGGAAAATGGACTGGTTTCCGAATCCCTCTTTATCGGACTGGTTATCTTAGCCTTACTATCCAGCATTGTTTCGGGTCCATTGATGGGCTGGTCTGAAAAGCTTCAATTTTCTGGAAAGTCCCAATGAGACATTTGGTATTTCAATCGAAGAAATAAAACAAAGCGAGTAATTTTGGGCTTTCCAAAGGAAATCCCCCTAATTCATGTCAACGAACAAAGCAAAAATCGGCGTCCTCTTAGTAAATCTTGGCACACCAGACAGCACCAAAACCAGTGATGTAAGAAAGTATTTGCGAGAGTTTTTGATGGATGGCCGGGTAATTGATTTTCCATTCATTCCTCGATGGATGCTGGTGAATTTGATTATTGCCCCTTTTCGAGCGCCGAAGTCTGCGGGTGAATACCGAAAACTTTGGACTGACCGGGGATCACCTTTGCTCTTTCACACCCAAGATCTCAAAGACAAGCTGGTCAAAAAGCTAGATCCTGAAAAGTATCTTGTGAGTATCGCCATGCGATATCAAAATCCTAGCATTGAAAAGGGGATGGCCGAACTCATGAAGGCCAAAGTCAAAAAAATCATTGTTGTTCCTTTATTTCCTCAATATGCCTCCGCTACCAATGGCTCGGTGATGGATAAAGTCATGGAAATTGCCCGAGGATGGCAGATCATTCCTGAAATCTCCTTGATCAGCAACTACGTGGATCACCCACTTTTCTTGGAAGCCTGGGCTGAGCTTGGCCGAGAAGCCATGCAAAAACACGAATACGATCGCTACCTTTTTTCCTATCATGGTCTTCCAGAGCGACAAATCAGAAAAGGTAGTGTGGAAGGATATTGTCAGCTAGGTGCCTGCTGCAACAAGTATGGATTGAAAAACCAATTTTGCTATCGTGCTCAATGCTTTCAAACCACCCGCTTAGTTGCCGAAAAACTAGGTCTTCCTGAAGATAAGGTGGTCACCTGCTTCCAGTCACGACTTGGTAAAGATCCTTGGATCAAACCTTACACTGAAGACATGATTAAAGACCTTGCCAAGCAGGGTGTCAAAAAAGTCCTAGTATTCTCACCTGCTTTCGTTGCAGATTGTTTGGAAACCACCGTGGAAGTTGGTGAAGAGTATAAGGAGCAATTCGAAGAACTTGGAGGCGAACATTGGGAATTGGTGCCAAGCTTAAACTCAAATGATACTTGGGTAGACTGTGTGAAGGATTTGGTGGAATCTCGATCGTAAGAAGATCTTCCTAATTAAGTGAATAAAATACTCGGTAAGATTGACGAATTACGACATTGTAATGATCTTCACTCCTGTTTCTCCAGGATTGAATTTATTTGTAGAGTTTTTGAAGTGCGATTCAATGTCGTAAATCGTACCTCGTAATTCGTTAATCGTACTTCCCTTCATGTCCAAATCCAGCAGCCAAGCAGTTTTGATCGTTGGAATCATTCTGATTTCGATCAACCTGCGCACCTCCATTGCTTCTGTAGGCCCCTTGATTCCGTTTATTCGAGAAGATTTGGGAATTTCCAATGGCTTGGCGGGATTTCTGACCACCTTAAGTTTAATTACGTTTGCTATTTTCTCCCTTTTTGCACCAACGATTGGTAAGAAGCTAGGACACGGAAAGGCGATATTTTTTGGAATCTCCCTTTTATCCTTTGGGGTAATCCTCCGCGTATTGGGAGGCGTTGAACTACTTTATTTTGGCACAGCTTTGACAGGAATTGGAATTGTAATCGCCAATGTCCTGATGATTCCATTTTTCAAGGCCCGAATTCCAGAAAAAATCGGATTGATGACAGCATTACTCTCGACAGGAATGTCACTTTTTGCAGCCATCGCTTCAGGTATAAGTGTTCCCTTAGCCGAAGACTTAGGTCTTGGCTGGCGTGGGTCATTGGTCGCATGGGTAGGACTGATGATTTTGGCTTTAATCGCTTGGATTCCGCAATTGAAAGCCCGTGGAAGTGGACACCAAGGAGACCTTCTTCCAGCCAAAAATGTATGGAAGAGCCGATTGGCTTGGCAGGTGACTTTATTTATGGGGGCCCAATCAGTCATGTACTTTACCATGATCACCTGGCTTCCCGATATGCTTATCGCAAGAGGAATGAGCCCAGTAAAGGCTGGTCTTGCACTTTCATACATGCAGTTGATTTCCTTGATAGGGACTTTTTTTGCTCCAAGTCTCCTCATTCGCTTGCGTCAACAATCAGGAGTTGTACTTGGCGTTGGACTTGGCTATTTAATCGGATATGGAGCCTTATTTCTCCATCATGAACTTATCACCTTTGGAGCTTTGACAATTATTGGTGTTGGAAGTGGGGCAAGCTTGAGCATTGCCTACACCTTGATATCACTTCGTACAGCGGAAGATTTGACCACTGCCAAACTCTCAGGGATGGTTCAGTCGGCCGGATATGTTTTGGCGGCCTTGGGTCCTTTGGTATTTGGAGTATCCTTAGATGTGTTTGACAATTGGAATATTCTAATCTGGTTTCTACTTGCCATGACTGTCCAATTCATCTACTTTGGGTTGCCCGCTGGCAAGGACAAAAAAATCTAAAACCCCTTTAATCCCGATTCTTTCCGCATGCTCTAAATAAAAGCGGTATTTTTGCAACAGCTTTTTGAAGATACCATGCAAGACTTATTCAATTCCATCGGCCTTTCGGACAATTTGCTCAACTACATCATCATGCCCTTGCTCATCTTTGTAGCAAGGATCGGTGACGTTTCGATCAATACACTTCGCATCATGTTTATGATGAATGGGAAGAAAAACATCGTCCCAATTTTAGGCTTTTTTGAGGCAATGATTTGGCTTTTGGCCATAGGGCAGATTTTCCAAAATGTAAATAATCCGCTATCCTACATTGCTTATGCAGGTGGATTTGCAACAGGAACCTATGTAGGAATGACTTTGGATGAAAAATTGGCCTTGGGACGGGTTCTTGTTCGAGTGATCACGCCTCATCCTCTTCCCGACCTGATCGAATTTATGAAGGAGAAAAACTACCGATTCACCAATGTGGGTGCAGAAGGCAGGTATGGAAAAGTAAACCTATTATTTACCGTCATGAAGCGGGATCAATTGCAAGAGTATATCTCCAAAGTAAAAGAGATCGACGAAAAGGCCTTCTACACGATCGAAAGTGTCAAGCGAGTGTCCGAAGAGGAACTCAATGTCGTCGAAGACAAAACAGGATTTACTTCACGGTTTTTCAGTAAGGCAAGAACCTGATGGGAAATTCTTGGTTTCAATTCCAACAATTCAAAATCCATCAGGATCGCTGTGCAATGAAAATCAGCACGGATGCTATTCTTTTGGGAACCCTCTCAGAAGCTGAACATCCCCAAAGGATTTTGGACATTGGGACTGGAACGGGGGTAATAGCCTTGATGCTTGCTCAGCGATTTGACCAAGCCCAACTTAGCACGGTTGAACTGGATGAGGATGCAGCTGGACAGGCACGTGAAAATTTCGCTGAAAGCAAATTTGGATCCCGAATACAGCTGAGTCATGGATCGATTCAGGAGTTTTATGACCCGATCGGGTTTGATCTGATCGTCAGCAATCCACCTTATTTTCCTGATCATCTCAAATCCAATGACGAGCAGCGCAACAAAGCCCTTCATACCGACACCCTGTCTTTTGAGGAATTGATCGATGCGGCTCAACGACTTTTAACCCCAGGGGGGAAATTTTGGGTAATCCTTCCTCCCCGCCAATTGGAGGAGCTTGTAAAAATCGGAGCAGCAAAGGGAATCGAACTTTCGGACTTGATTTCCATTCGTGATCGAGGCAGTAAGCCTATTTTTCGTCAAGTAGCTTGTTTCTCAAAACAGAAGCGAGACTTAATCCAAACTGAAATTTGCCTAAAGGAAGAGAGCGGGGAATATTCTAATGCATATCAATCCCTACTTTCTGGATTTTTACTGAATTATTAGAAAAAAGGCTAATTATCGCTCAAAAAAGACATAAAATAACTGACGTCTATTTCCGAGTCGAAAACTTCCCTCTATTTTAGATCAAAATTTTACTATCCCTATGTCTAGGATACTGTTGAGTAGTTTTGTATTGGCCATTTTTAGCATGTTTTGGTCGTGTACAGAAGAAGAAAATACCCCGATTATTGTCGCTACAGAAGATCTCATTTATGTTGGAAGTGAGGGTATCCGTGCGACCGGCCGGATCATCTCCAATCAAGAATTGACCGCGACAGAACATGGATTTTTGATCGCTACGGATCAAAATTTTTCATCACCAAGCAGAATTTTGCTGGGTGAAAAATCTGGCCCAGGTAGATTCATCGGAGAACTTTCAGGCTTGAACATCGAAACTCCATATTTTATCCGTGCCTTTGCAGAGATCAATGGAGAGTCCATCGTCGGAGATATTTTGGAGTTCCAGACCCTTTCTCCTGTCGTAGAATCTTCCTTTCCGACCTTTGGACGACCTGGTCAACAAGTCACGATTCTTGGAAGAAATCTTCCTACATCGGCCAAAGTATTCTTTGGCACCCAAGAGGCTCAAATTCTCAAAAACACCTTCGAATCTCGGCTTATTGTCCAAATCCCGGCGGCAGCAGGAGAAATCAGTGTCCCTCTAAAAGTACAAGTGGACGAAAAAGTAATCGAAATAGGAACCTTCGAATATCAATCTGGAAAGTATACCAAGGTATCTGAATTTCCAGGATCTCAGCGAGTGTACGAGACAGTTTCCTTTTTCTTCGACAATCAATTTTTGATTGGTTTGGGGCAAATAAAAAATGGAAACCTTTATCCCAGCTTTCAATCTTACAATCCTTCCAATACCGCTTGGACTGAAATTGATTTCCCAGGAAATCCACGAAATGCTGCTTTTGCCGCAGGAGGTTTTGTAGGCGGAGGGGCGGTAGAAGTGGATCGGGATGTATTTGTCTATGACCGATCATTTTGGAAAAAAACAGCTTCCGGTTTTGAGCAACTCAACGACATCCCTTTCAATTCCAGAGAATCCTTGGCCTTGGAATTTGAGGGCAAATTGTATGTGATAGGAGGAAGGGAAAATTTCAATCAAGTCCGAATGTATGATCCTGTATCAGCTACTTGGACGACCAGAAACCCATCACCGATTCCTATCACTTCCGAATCCTCTCATTTTGTCTATCAGGGAAAGGTTTATGTGGTCACTACTGGTGGAGTGATTTATGAATTTAATCCTTCGGCTCAAACTTGGGTTTTGAAAACCAATTATCCCGGGGATGCTGGACTTGGGGTAAGCCCCATGTCAGTCGTGTTAGGGGATAAAGCTTACATCGGGCTATTCCGAAGATCTAGTGAAATGTGGGAGCTAGACCTCAACACCTTCACTTGGAAAATTAAAAACAATTACACCGGCTTCCCTCAAAGTATCACCGTTGGCTCTTTTGTTTGGAATGGGCAAATCTACCTACTCCGAGGCCCTGATGTATCTGTCTTTGGAGATAACATCCCATTCGAACTCTACAGATTTGAACCAGAAGCCATCTAATATTTATGAAAAAATTACTGGTAATTATTTTGATGCTTGTGGGGAGTTCTACCCTTTGGGCGCAGCAAAACTCCACCCTGAAACGCGAGGTGGTGGGTCGTGACATCGGCCAACTCAAAGGGATTAAAATCTCAGGAAGGATCATTGATGAGATCACCGGGGAAGCCCTAGTCGGAGCAACGGTAACCGTGCCTGAATTGAATTTGACTCGGATTACAGATACCAATGGGGGATTTGAATTAGTTCTCGACCGAGCGGAGTACAACCTCCAATTTCGATATGTAGGCTATGAAACAGTAGAATACCCGATCACCGCAGTGGGTGATGGAAGGCTTTCTATTCGAATGCTCCAAGAAGATTTCGAGTTGGACGATGTGGTTATTTTTGGAAGGGATCCTGAAAAGAATATTCGCTCTACCGATATGGGAGCAATCACCCTCAGCATCAATACCATGCGGGAACTTCCTCCATTCATGGGAGAAATTGACATCGTCCGCTCGCTCGCTACCCTTCCTGGGGTAAGCCAAGTAGGTGAAGCTTCCGCTGGTCTCAATGTCCGGGGAGGCGGAGTAGATCAAAACCTCATCCAATTTGGCGGTGCTCCGATTTATAATCCTTCCCACATGTTTGGATTATTCACCGCATTCAATGCAGACATGGTCAATGACCTCACACTTTACAAAGCTGTGGTGCCGGCAAGATACGGAGGTAGAAGCTCGGCGATTTTGGACATCCTACCCAAGGCAGGAAGTGTAGATCGATGGGGAGGAGACTTGATGGTCAGCAATTTTTCAGGAAAGCTTTCACTCAATGGCCCTGTGGTGCCAGGTAAAGTTTCGATTTTGGGAGGTTTTCGAATTTCCTACATCAATTGGCTACTTCAATCTCTCAGTAATACGACCCTGAATAACTCAAGCGCCAATTTTTACGACGGAAACGTAATTATCAGTGCTCCCATCTCTGATAATAATGAATTCACTTATAGCTATTACAGAAGCTATGACGACTTTGCTTTTGCTTCGGACACCACCATCTCTTGGAACAACAACGCTCATTCTTTTCAATGGAAAAGTAAAATGAGCGAAAAGCTGAGTATGGAAGCACTGGGCTATCTCTCCCAGTACAATTATGGGATTTTCAACCAATCTGGGATCAATGATTTCGATTTGAATTCCAATATTCAAGACTTGGGAGGGAAATTGTTTTTCACTTATACGCTAAACCCAAAACAAAAATTCTCCTTCGGTGGAGAAATGAAGGATATTCAAATCCAACCGGGAGAATTGATTCCAACTGGAGAGAATCAAGACATTTTGCCGAAAAAAGTACAAAACGAACACGGGCGCGAATTTGCGGGACATTTCCAGCATGAATTCGAACTCGGGGAGAAAGTCGGATTTTCGTATGGTGTCCGCTACGATTTATATCAATACCTCGGAGACCGAATCGTCCGACAATATGCCCCTAATAGACCTGTTTCGGAAGGAAGTGCCATCAGTGAAACTCAGTACGGAAAAGGCGATGTGATCCAGACTTACGATGGTCTTGGACCAAGGGCCTCGTTTCGATATTCCTTGAGCAAATACAGTTCAATCAAACTGGGATACAATAAAATGTATCAGTTTATCCACTTGATTTCAAACACGGCTACCATTGCCCCAACTGACGTTTGGAAATTGAGTGATGGCTTCCTCAAGCCTCAAATTGCTGATCAGATTTCCCTCGGCTTTTACAACAACTTCAAAGGAAACATCTTCGAAACCTCTGTGGAAGTCTATTACAAAGACCTTCAGAATGTAGTCGAGTACAAAGATGGAGCAACTTTGATTGTTCAAAATCACCTCGAAACTGAGCTGATTCCTGCTGAAGGAAGAGCATTTGGTGCGGAATTTTACATCAAGAAAAATCTGGGTCGTCTGACAGGCTGGATGTCTTATACCTATTCTAGAGCGCTTCGACGCGTCATTACTCCATTTGAAGAGGAAAACATCAACAATGGCGCTTGGTATGCTTCCAATTTTGATAAGCCACATGACTTGACTCTAATTGGAAATTACAAGCTGAGCACCAATACTTCTGTTTCGGCGACCTTTGCCTACAATACCGGTCGACCTGTTACTTTCCCAGATGCCAAATTTGACTACTCCGGAAATAGCTTAGCGTATTTCAACGATCGAAATCAAGAAAGACTGCCTGACTTCCACCGATTGGATCTATCTCTCAATTTCAAATTGAAAGGTAAAGGCAAGTTTTATGATGGAAATTGGACCTTGTCAGTCCTCAACGTTTATGGACGAAAAAATCCATTTTCCATCTTCTTTGATGACGCCGAAGGAGCACCTCCCCAAGCATTACGACTTGCCCTGTTGGGTATTCCATTGCCAAGTTTGAGTTATGCAATAAAATTTTAAGCCATGTTTAAGAGACTTATTTATCTTTTCTTAGTGTTGCCCATGGCCTGTATTGACCCTTATCAGGTCCAAGTACCCGAAGGGGAACAGTTGCTTACCGTAGAAGGAATGATTCATTCCGGGCCGGGACCACATGCTATCACCTTGACTCGAAGTGCTACCTATGGAAGTATTTTCGAAGGTTTGGTAAGACCGGAAACTGGTGCCACCGTAGTGGTAAGAGACAATGAAGGCGTAGTGACTTTTTTGGCAGAAAGCGCCGAAGCAAGAGGCAGTTATTTTACTCCATCTGGATTCCGAGCTCAGGTAGGAAAATCCTATACCCTTCAAATTCAAACTTCAGACGGGAAAGTATATACCTCTTTTCCTGAGCAAGTGGAGTCTGTGCCTGAAATTTCAGCTGTGAGCTTGCAGACTTTAACCATTCCAGTGGAAGGTCAGGAAATCCCTCGCTCGGGCATCCAACTGATTGCGGAAATCGATGATCCTGCAGATCAGGATAATTTCTATTTCTGGAAAAATGGTCCTGCTGTTTATATTTTGGAAACACGCCCGGATTTATTCACCATTCGTCCATCAGATGCCAATCCCAACCGAACACCAGCGCCTAAACCTTGCTGTGTAGTTTGTTTCCGAAACGAAATCAGTAACAATCAAAGCCTATTTGTCTCGAATGATGATAATTTCAACGGCTTGACCACTCGAATCCCGGTGTCTTTTATCGAAGACGACGGACTCCGTTTTGTCAATCGATACCGAATTGATCTGAAGCAGTATAGCATCTCTGCAGATGCCTATCGCTTTTTGAGATTGGTCAAACAGCAAGCAGAAATCAGTGGGTCAATCTTTGATCCCCCTCCAGCAACCATCCGAGGAAATCTCATCAGCTTGGATAATCCAGATGAAGTGGTGTTAGGGTATTTCATCGCAGCAGGAGAAACCTCACGAAGAGTTTACATTTCTAAAGATGATCTGACCTTCAAGCAAAATAAAGCCATCATCCCAGATGATTGTCGAGAAATCAGCGGAGCCTCTGTCGATCCTCCTTCGGATTGGGGGAATTGATCATTTGTATAAAAAACGGCTGGCTCTTAGAGTGCAGCCGTTTTTATTAGGATTCGATCACCGTTTCAGTAAACCTGATTCCGAAAGATTCCAGTTGCTTTAAGATGGGATCAAATAACTCCGGAATCACAGGTAAATGCAGTCCCCGAAGATTAATTTTTTGCTGAAGAAAAAGATCAACGGCGATTGCCAAAGGAAGTCCAACCGTTTTGGCCATAGCAGTGTGGCGCTCATTTTTCCCGATTTCCACCAAACTGGAAGTGATTTTTTTGATTCCACGTTCCGTCTGAATTTCGAATTGATGTTGCATCACAATCATATCTTGATCCTCAGATTCCAAGGCCCAATTTTGTTCCAGAATATATTGAAGAAGTTGAGCGGGCGAACCTTGAGTTTTAGGAAGTGGAATGGATTCAAAAAAGCCTAGCCATTGCAATTTTTCAAATGTCGGGAAATCAAATTCCGGGATCAGATCTGCCAATTTTTCCTCCACACTTTTGGCTTCATCCCAAGGCAAAAAGGCATTCAAGAATTGTCGATAGGTGGTATGCTCTGGAAGGGAAAGTTGGTAGGAGTCATCCGTCATCCCTAGTTGGACAAATACATCCCAAGCGCGGCAAAACCCCTGTCTTCGTAAGGTGCCACGAAGAATAGTGGGGATATTTTCAAGGCCATACACGGATCGATAGCTAAGTGAATCTCGATTAGGGTAGCCATCAAATTTTCCCAGACCCACAAAAGACACCTCATCTACGCGACGAAATAATTGATGATAAGGGACCAGTTTGAGCTCGCCCTGATCCATATATCTGGAAGTCGCCTGCCCCGCCAAAACCACATTTCTGGGATTCCAAGTGAATTTGTACTTCCAAGGATTATCCTCGCTTTGAGGAGCCAAAAGTCCGCCGCAATACGATTTGAACGATCGAATTTCCTCTCCTTTTTGTTTTGCTTCCAGAATAATCTTCATGGCAGACATATGGTCGATACCCGGATCTAGTCCACATTCATTGAGGAAGAAAAGTCCCTTTGACTCGATCTCTGGTTTGAGGGCACGGATGGCATCACTTTCATAGGAGGCACTGAAAAAATGTTTCCCAAAATCCACACAATCCCGCGCTACCTCTGGATGCATAAATGCCGGTAACATCGAAATCACGAGATCGGAATTTTGAATGATATCCCTTCGTTGGGTCATGTTCCCAGAATCCAAAGGAATTAACTTGATTCCCTTTTTCGTAGCCAGAATTGGCTCAAGATGAGCAACGGAAAGGTCTGCAATCCAAAAATGGCAGGCTTCTTTATGAGCTAAGTCTGCAAAATAATCAATCAGATAACTGGCAGATTTACCGGCTCCGAGCAACAAAACGGTCTTCATACACTTGGGTTTATGGGTCTAAGTTGCCCATATTTTTTGGAGGGAAAAAGTCAATTCCAGAAGAAATAAGGAACATTTGTGTATTTTGATCGTTCGATTTTTCCCAAAGTAAATTTTACTCCGTGAAAAAAATCAATCTCACGTCTGAACTGGAAGAATTAAGCCCCGAGGAGCTTTCTTCAACCGAAAAAACACTTTTAGACCGGGCTAAGTCCGTCTCAAAACGTGCCTATGCGCCTTATTCTGGCTTTCATGTGGGAGCTGCGGTTTTATTGGAAAATGGGGAAATCCTCCAATCCTCCAATCAGGAGAATGTAAGTTTCCCAACGGGTGTTTGTGCGGAACGATTGCTTTTGGGGTATGCCGGAGCCAACTTTCCAGATGCAGCGCCACAACTTTTGGCGATAGTTGCCCAACGTGCAGGAGAGGAAATCTGGGCAGGAGTATCGCCTTGCGGGGTCTGCCGCCAGACGATCAATGAGGTCGAGAATCGCTTTGAAAAGCCCATTACCATGCTCATTTTGTGCTCCAATGGAAAGGTGATGCGAATCAAAGGCATTTCTAATTTACTTCCCCTGAAGTTTGACGATCTCAACAGCTAGAAGGTGAAAAACACACTGACATTTCCCTATCAAGCCCAGTATTGCATCTCACATTCTCCAAGCGGAAACGAAAACCATCTTTGGCTGGTGTTTCATGGATATGGGCAGTTGGCTGAGTTTTTCATTCGCAAATTTCTCCCCTACGATAGCAATGAAACGCTTATTCTAGCACCTGAAGGCACCAACTATGGATATCTGAAGGATTTTCAAGGGCGTGTTGGGGCCAATTGGATGACCAAGCATGAGCGGGAAATTGCAATTGAAAACAATCATCGATACCTCGATCAATTGATGGTGGAGATCTTGAAAAATTTTGAAGTATTACCAACCATTAACGTCTTGGGATTTTCTCAAGGGGCAGCTACTGCGACCCGCTGGGCCAGCCGATGGGAAGGTCAAATCAGGCGGTTGATCTTATGGTCGGGAGGATTTGCTCACGATCTCCAATGGAACCTTGCCAAGGAGAAATTTTCCAACACAGAAATTATCTCGGTTCTTGGAACAAAAGATGAACTCATCACTCAGGAATCCATCGAAAAGCAACGTGAACTTTTTCAACTGTTGGAAAAGGATAGTAAGCCTTTCATTTTCGAGGGAGGGCATGAACTACCTGCTGAGGTATTAAAAAAAATCATGGCTCAGTAGATTTCGCGTTTATTTTTGGACTGGGAATTGCTAAAATTGAAACAATTTCATCAAATTTCGACTTTCATTATTTTTCCAAAAATCTTGAAACCCATCCATGCTTTCGCTTACTGAAAAAGAGGTAGATTTTATCGCTACCCAGTTACTTAAAGGTAATGTCTGCTTCTATCAGATTGACAAGAAGAAGATCCATCACATGCCAGATGATGAGGATTATTTCAACTATGATTTGACTCCTGAGGAGGAGGATATCTTGGATGAAATAGAAGATAATCCGGACAACTTCGCTGAATTTACTCGAATGGAACCTCCACAAGATCATCAGATGATGCAGGATTTTGTAGATCGAAAAGTCAAAGAGCGAAACCTTGCAGAAGATTTGGTTAATGCGTTGAGCAAACCCAAGGCAGCAACAGGATTTAAATTTTTGATCGAAAGCTCTAAATACAAAGAAGAGTGGATCGATTACCGCAAAGGAAAATATCAAGACTGGGTCAAAGAACAGGTTGACTCATTTAACTACGCCGAAGATTAATCCTAAGCCGTCTGGAAAGTATTCTGGACGGCTTTTTCTTTTCGATCCTTTGGGCTAGTTTTCTGCATGACAAATTACTCCATCCGAAATCACCTGATCCCTGGAGACCTTAGTAAACTCGCCAACCTACACGCCAAAATTTATTTTGAGGAGCATGGATTTGAAATTGGTTTCGAGGCTTATGTGATGGAAAGTGTGGTCGAATTTTTCAGACAATATGATCCCAATCTGGATCGAGTATGGATTGTCGAGGAAAATGAAGTGATAGTGGGATTTGTCTTGCTTATGCATCGCCCACAAAATGAAGCCCAGCTCAGGTATTTTATCCTTGAAAAGTCCCATCGTGGCAAGGGCATTGGAAGTAAATTGATGCAGGAATGGATGGATTTTTTCAGAGAGAAAAACTACCGATCTGCCTATTTATATACCACCTCAGGTCTTGATCCTGCCATACATTTGTATGAAAAGCACGGATTTAAAAAAATATCCGAGCAAATCTCCACTGACTTTGGCATCAGGATGCTTGAAATGTACTATCGACTCGATCAACTATGAAAACTAGAATCTCGATTTCACTTCTTTGTCTCCTCTTTCTGGTAACCTTTCCCGCTTTTTCCCAAAACTGGGACTGGGGCGGCCCCATTGATCCGATTCAGGCAAAAATGAAAATCCTCCACTACCGATTGGATTTAGAGATTTTCCCCGAAACTCAGCGGATATCTGGTTCGAATACGATCACTTTTTCGACTGCGGAGAAACTTGACTTGCTTCGATTCCAATTAATCAACCAATACGAAGTGAGCAAGGTGTTGATGGATGGCAAAGAGGTTCGATTTACTCATGAGAATGATCTTATTGACATCACCCCCATCGACTGTACTTGCGATCAAGTTCAGATTTTCTATGGAGGAAAAACCCCAATTGCTCAAAATCCACCTTGGACCGGAGGATTCACTTGGGAAAAAGATCAATTGGAGAATCATTGGATGGGACTTTCAAGCCAAGGAGAGGGAGCTAAGATTTTTATGCCCGCCTTGGATCATCCTTCCAGCGAACCGAGTGAAGGAGTAGACCTTCATTTCACTGTTCCTCAACCTTACTTTGTGGCCTCCAATGGACGATTGATCGAAACCGAGGAATCAAGTGAAAAAGTCACCTATCACTGGAGGACTACCTATCCAATCAATAATTACAACATCAACTTTACTTTGGGGATTTTCCATGAGGTCAAACATGATTTTACGTCTGTGTCTGGACAATCTATCCCCATGCACGCATGGGTCCTGCAAGAAAACAAGGCAAAAGCCCGGGAATTATTAGAAGTACTTAGAATTAGTACTGAAACGCAGGAGAAGTATTTTGGCCCGTTTCCATTCCCTCAAGATAAAATCTCCGTGGTCGAAACACCCTACCTTGGAATGGAACATCAGACGATCAATGCGTATGGAAATAATTTTCAGTTTGTCCCCATGGGCAAGGTCAAGTATGATTGGTTGCTCCACCATGAACTCGGGCATGAATGGTTTGGAAACAAAGTCAGCGTGGGAGATTGGGCAGATATGTGGATTCACGAGGGTTTAACTGCCTACGGGGATTGGCTTTTTTATTGGGAGCATGGCGGTCCTGATGCTTATTTTGCAAAAGCCAAGGCAGAAGCGAGGCATTTGCCCCATGCCAAGCCGGTAGTCAGCCCCCCAAATTCCACTGAGGAAGAGGCATATCATGGGGAAATTTACTCCAAAGGTGCCATGGTGATCCATTCACTTCGAGGTGTTTTGGGTGATGAATTATTTTTCCCCGCTTTGAAGGCATTTGTAATGGATGATCGATTTACTTATCTCAATCAGGTGACCACCCGAGATTTTACCGACTTTATTCAAAGCTATACTGGAAAGGACCTTCAGGGATTTTTCGATTTGTATTTGTACACCACAGATATCCCTACCCTAAAAATCAGTAAAAAAGGGAAATCAGGGTATGCTCTTTCTCTTGAGGGAATCACCTTTGAACTACTCGTAGAAGTACTGACTTCTGAAGGGCTGAACAAAATAAATCTGGGTCCAAAACCCGTGACCATCACTAGTAACACACCTCCACAAGTAGATCCAAATGGCTGGTTGATGCTAGGAAAGTGATCGTAAAAAACCTTCAAACGTTAAGTCACAAAAAAGCCCCGAAGTTATTCGGGGCTTTCTCTTTAGATGCTAAAAGCAGCTTTAATTTTATCGACGTAGTCTAATTTTTCCCAAGTGAAAAGCTCAACGGTTACCGTTTTTGGCTCTTGATAAGGAGATTCGAAAGTTTTAGTGACTATCTCATTCTTTCGTCCCATGTGTCCATAAGCAGCAGTCTCCTCATAGATTGGATTTCTAAGCTTGAGACGCTGTTCGATTGCATAGGGACGCATATCGAATATTTCTTCTACTTTCTTAGCGATTTCACCATCGGTCATTTTCACCTTGGCAGTGCCATAAGTATTGATGTAAATCCCCATAGGCTTCGCTACACCAATCGCATAAGAAACTTGTACCAAGATCTCATCAGCCACACCTGCAGCCACCATATTTTTAGCAATATGGCGAGTAGCGTAAGCCGCAGAACGGTCTACTTTAGATGGGTCTTTTCCAGAGAAAGCGCCTCCTCCGTGAGCACCTTTGCCCCCGTATGTATCTACGATGATTTTTCGACCGGTCAACCCAGTATCTCCATGAGGACCACCAATCACAAACTTGCCTGTTGGGTTGATGTGGTAGATGATCTCGTCAGTAAATAGTTTTTGAATTTCCGGCTTCAATTTCGCCTTTACTCTCGGAATCAAAATGGTGATGATATCGTGCTTGATTTTAGCAAGCATCGCTTCCTCTGAGTCGAAGTCGTCGTGCTGGGTCGAAACCACGATTGCATCAATTCGCTGAGGTACATTATCATCGCTGTACTCGATAGTTACCTGAGACTTTGAATCAGGTCGCAAATAAGTGATGTCCTTATTTTCTCTACGAAGAGCCGCCAATTCACGCAGAATCATGTGAGATAAATCCAGCGCCAAAGGCATGTAATTCTCGGTTTCGTTGGTGGCATAGCCAAACATCATCCCCTGATCACCCGCGCCTTGTTCTTCAGGATTTTTACGCTCTACCCCCTGATTGATATCGGCAGATTGTTCATGTATCGCAGAAAGCACCCCGCAGGAATTGCCCTCAAACATGTATTCGCTTTTGGTATACCCAATCCGATTGATCACATCACGAGCGATCTTTTGCACATCGAGGTAGGTATGAGATTTAACTTCTCCTGCTAGGACTACCTGTCCGGTAGTTACCAAAGTTTCACAGGCTACTTTTGAATTCGGATCGAAAGCCAAAAAATTGTCAATCAATGCATCAGAGATTTGGTCCGCGATTTTGTCAGGATGACCCTCTGAGACTGACTCTGAGGTAAATAAATATGCCATAAATTAGATAATTGAATCGTTTTTTAGGAAGCCCAAAATTACAGGAACTGAGGGAAATAAAAAACCGGAATTCGAACACCGGCTTTATCTGTCAGAATGATTTTCAATCCAATCCTGGCTTCCCCTGATTTTCTCAGGAATCACATTCCATAGGAATGAATTGATGCCAAGTGCCAAGTCTTAGCAGAAAACCACCACTCACCAAAATCTCGATACTAGCTACTTGATCCTAAAGTCTTGTGTCCAATGTCAAGCGTCTTGTTTCTCTCGTTTCACCAAGCCCTCCGTGATCTCATTCATCGCCTTCACCTTGTACTCAAAGTCTCCCTTGAGGGTAGCCCGGTAAGCATTTAGATTTTCAAGCAAATCGTCAATTTCCTCCGGGAGAACTTCTTCTAAGAGCTGTCTTAACCGCTTGGCAGTTGTGGGTGACTTCCCATTAGTGGAGATAGCAATTTTCAAATTTCCTTTGGTTACAATTCCACCCAGGTAAAAATCACAAAGCTCAGGTGTATCGGCTACGTTAACCAACAGAAAGCGCTCTTTTGCCTCATTTCTAATCTGTCGATTTACAGCCTTGTCGTCGGTAGCAGCAATTACAATGTGCTTTCCTCTCAAATACTTCTCATGGTATTCATCCTCGATCAAGGTAACTGTTTCCTTCCCATGGGCTAATTCTAAAAATTCCGATCGAAAGAATTTGGAGACCACAGTCACTTGCGCCAAAGGACTGGATTTAAGCAAAAATTCCAGCTTTTCGGTTGCTACAAAGCCTCCACCGACCAAGAGAACATTGAGCTCGTGAACTTTGAGGAATATGGGGTAAAGATGATTCATTTTAGATTTTAGAGTTAAAAGACCGGAAGCAAGGCTTCGTAAATAAGGGTTTAAAAGATAGCTGAGCAGATAAAAGAGATACAGCTAGCGCTGAGATAGACAACCTATCTTTATGTATCTCCTCAATATCTCGCGTAGCCTATCTTTAAATTGATCACTACGAACGCATACTGATCACCGAAACTGCCTCCCGATACACTTCCGCCAATCGCAAACTTTCACGAACCACTTCCCCAACGATGATCACGGCGGGAGCCTCGACTTGATTTTCTAGGGCTTTTTGCTCGATATCATGGATAAATCCGGCCGTGATTTTTTCTTCTCGTGTAGTTCCGCTTTGGATGATCGCTACAGGTAAATGGGCCTTCCCTGCCTTTCGATAGGTCTCTGCAATTTCACCCAGTTTTTTGGTTCCCATCAAGATGACGACTGTAGCGGTAGATTGTGCCGCAAGTGCCAAATCACGGGAAAGTTCACCGGCAGTAGTTGTTCCAGTCACCACCCAGAAACTTTCAGAAACACCACGTTTAGTGACAGGAATCCCAACATTGGCAGGAACAGCAATCGCCGAAGTGATGCCTGGAACGACAGTTGTGGGAATGCCGAAGGTCTCGATGTACTCGATTTCTTCCCCTCCCCGACCAAATACGAAAGGATCTCCTCCTTTCAATCGGACCACATGACCATGCTTTCGAGCTAGTTCGACACAGAGTTGATTCGTGTCTTCCTGGGGAGTACTGTGTTTTCCAACTCGCTTTCCTACGAATATCTTCAAGGCCGTGGCGGGTGCATGTTTTAGAAGAATAGGGTCAATCAAGGCGTCATAAAGTACCACATCGGCGGTATTGAGCGCTAAAATTCCTTTCAAGGTCATCAGTTCTGGATCACCGGGACCTGCGCCCACAAGGGTAACTTTGGGATTCACTACAGTTCTCATGCCTCTACCTCCTCTTCCCGATAAGTTTTCAGCAAGCTGTAGATTTCCATGGCTTGCTTGGCGTAGGCCTTGGCAAACTCTTCAGATGGTTCGTGCTGATTGATCTGATAGACCTTTTCGGCAAAGGTGCCTTCCAGCTGGATTTTGCCTGTTTCGACAAACTTTTCATCAAACAAGCTGATAATATTCGCATAGCTATTGGTGCTCACATCTTCGCTGAGCAAAAGGGCCTTGGCAGCATTGATCAACCCCGCATAGTGATGGTAGATGCTGTCAGACCAACGACCTTGTTCCAGAGCCTCCTGACCCAAATCGAGTTTTTCCAAAGCCTCCAAGAGCAGAGTTGCCACCAAGTCAATCACCACTCCGGCACATTCGCCAACTCCCACAGCCACTTGATAGGCTTCCTGATGGCCCCAATCCACCGAATCAGATTCAGTCACGGAAGCTGAATCACTCAATTCCTTGAGTAAGTCATAGAAGTACATCTGCCCTTGCTGGTCGTAGTAGCTAAGAAAGTCTATGCCTCCCGCATTTTTTTCGAAATCATCCAGCAAAACTCGCAAAGCCTGAGGCCCACGACGACTGGGAACTTTGGTTACTTTGTCGGCAAATCGACCCTTGCCATCGCCTAGATTTCCTCCGCCTAAAAGTACTTGAAGAGCAGGAATGACGGTTTTTCCCGCTTTCATGGACATACCTTGGAAGCCAATATGGGCCATGTTGTGTTGACCACAGGCATTCATACAACCGGAAATTTTGATTACCAAGTCTCGGTTTTTCAAATACTGTGGATATTCCTCTTCGATAACTTTTTCCAACTCTTTGGCAATTCCCGTCGAGCTGGCAATTCCCAAATTACAGGTATCGGTACCCGGGCAGGCCGTGATGTCTCCAAGTGAATTATAGCCTCGTTGAGCGAGATTGATTTTTTTCAATTCCTGATAAAAGAACGGCACCAAGTCCTCCCGCACATCTCGGATAAGGATATTTTGCCGTAGGGTAAAGCGAACTTCCCCTGCTGCATACTGCTCAACCAAATCTGCCAAAGGTCTAGCTTGTGCTAGGTAAAAATCTCCCAAGGGAACTCGAACTCCAATGGAAACATATCCTTCTTGCTTTTGGGGCAGTACATTGGTCAGCTTCCAGAGCTCGTAGTCCAAGCCCAATTCGGCTGGATTGATATCGACAGAAGGAGGGTTGGGTAATTGGTGAGGCTCTAAACTTTCAAATTGTAAAGGAAAGGATTGAAAAGGAAGCGCTTTTTTTTCTTGCTCCACCAAATCCAAAAAGGCTTCCAAGCCGATCTCCTTGATCAAAAACTTCATTCGAGCTTTGTTTCTTCGGGCTCTTTCCCCATGTCGGTCAAAGATCCGTAACACCGCTTCGATAAAGGGAATCAGCTGATCAGTCTCCAAAAACTCCGTGATCAAATCGGCGTGCCGGGGCTGAGAACCTAAGCCACCTCCAAGAAGAACTTTGAAGCCACGGATCTGATTTCCATCTACTTCTTTGACTTTTGGAATAAAACCCAAATCATGCATGTAAGCCAAGCCCGTGTCGTCATCTGAGGAAGAAAAAGCCATTTTAAACTTGCGGCCCATTTCCTGACAAACTGGGTTTCTCAAAAAATACCGAAATGTAGCATCCGCATAAGGAGTGACATCAAAAGGTTCTTTGGGATCAATTCCGGCAGTTTCAGAAGCAGTAACATTTCGAACCGTATTGCCACATGCTTCCCGAAGCGTAACATCGTCCTTTTCCAACTCTGCCCAAAGTTGGGGAGTCCTGTCTAAGCTTACGAAGTGAATCTGAATATCCTGTCGGGTAGTGATGTGAAGTCGGCCAATGGAATATTCCTCCGATACCTTACAGATCCTCCTCAACTGCACCGATGTGGCGCGACCATAGGGAAGCTTGATTCGAACCATTTGAACGCCCTGTTGACGTTGTCCATAGACCCCGCGGGCAAGTCTAAGACTCCGGAATTTTTCTTCATCGATTTTACCCTCTCTGAAAAGGGCGATTTTCCGCTCCAATTCGATGATATCCCGCTCTACAATCAGATTTTCTAATTCGGTTCGAAAGCTTTGCATATGTTTAATTTTTTTCCCTATAGGGATAATAGGTTAAAGATTAGTAGAAAAAGCCAAGACCGTCGTCAAGGCTGGTTGTTATTAGTTCGAAGTTCTTTATTCGAGGTTATTTGCTTCCTTTTAGCCCTAGTAGTTCGGGGTTCGACAAGATAATTTTCGAATGCTGACTTTCGGCAAATGAATATCGAAGTCTAGGGTCTTGATACTAACATCTTGCTACTCTATAAATCCCACACTCACTGTATCAAAAGTTCCTTCATCAATCAGAATAAAAGCTCCGTTTGACTTCGACTGATAATAGGAATCAAAGTGAATCGGCTTGCTGAGTCGGAGATTTACCTTTCCAATATCATTTAATTTCAATTGCTCCGCCTCTTCCGTCCCTGAGAAATCCGTATGAATTTTAGCTTCGATCTGATCGACTTTGGCCAAAACTCGGTTGACGCCGTGCTGGAGGATGTATTTCCCTCCTACTTTCAAGGCTTTATTATTGACTTGGCAAACGGTGGCTGAAATTGATTTTTCACTACTAGGAGCTTCTCCACTTTTGACAATCATATCTCCACGGCTACAATCCACTTCATCGGCAAGGGTAAGTACAATCGAGGAACCCGGAGCGGCTACTTCCAACTCCTGATCAAAGAAATGGATGCTCTTGATGGTGGATTCGTTTCCTGAAGGTAGCACGGTAACTCGGTCGCCGACTTGAAGCGAATTGCCATAGAGCTTACCAGAGAAGCCTCTAAAATCGTGGTAAGCCTCTGTTTTGGGTCTGATTACAAATTGAACGGGAAATCTGGCTGAGGTGCTTTCCTGCAGGTCTTCCGGCTCCAACACCTCCAAGTGATCCAACAGGGTATTCCCAACATACCAAGGCATGTGATCTGACTTTCGGGTTACATTTTCTCCCTTCAAAGCTGATATCGGAATAAACGTAATCTGCTCTTCAGCAAAGTCACTTTTTCCAACCAAGACATCAAAGTCCGCTTTGATTTTCAAAAACACATCCTCGCTATAATCCACCAAATCCATCTTGTTGATGGCTACCACCACATGACTCATTCGGAGAAGATTTGCAATAAAAAAATGTCTGTAGGTCTGCTCGATTACGCCTTTCCGGGCATCGATCAAGATAATCGCAACTTGAGAAGTGGATGCACCTGTGACCATGTTTCGAGTGTACTCCACGTGCCCGGGAGTATCCGCGACTATAAAGTTGGTCTTATCGGTATTGAAATAAATATGAGCGACATCGATAGTAATCCCTTGCTCACGCTCTGCCACCAAGCCATCGGTCGCTAGCGAGAAGTCTAAGTAATCGTATCCACGCTGCCTCGAGCTGCGCTCAATTGCTTCGATCTTGTCTGTGGTCAGGGAATGCGTATCGTAAAGCAATCGCCCAATCAAGGTGCTTTTGCCATCGTCCACAGAGCCTGCGGTAGCGATTTTGATCAGTTTTCTTCCTTGTATGTCCATTTTTGTCAAATTCTACTTTAGATCATTTTTGAATTTTAAGATATGCTTTGCGAGATTTTGAGAAGATACTTTAAGATATCTTGTACTCCTATCTTAGCTCAAGCGGTATCTCTTTATCTGCGTAGCTATCTTTTTTAAGATATGCTTTGCGAGATTTTGAGAAGATACTTTAAGTTAACTTGTCCTTCTATCTCAGCTCAAGCGGTATCTCTTTATCTGCGCAGCTATCTTTTTTAAGATATGCTTTGCGAGATTTTGAGAAGATACTTTAAGATATCTTGTCTTTCTATCTCAGCTCAAGCGGTATCTCTTTATCTGCGCAGCCATCTTTTTATTTCCTTTTACTTGGTTCACACCACTTGACACTCAAAAGTATCCGACCTTCTTCCTCGTTTCCATCGCCGCTTCGGATCGCTTGTCGTCGATACGGGCACCACGCTCAGAAATGGTAGATTCCCGGATTTCAGCTACGACATCATCCAGGGAAGTGGCTTCCGATAGTACCGCTGCGGTGCAAGTCATGTCGCCGACAGTCCGGAATCTGACCATGCGCTCAACCACCTCTTCGTGAGCCTCACGAAAGACATGTTCATTGGCAGTCCAAATCATCCCATCACGGAAAAACACCTCCCGCTTGTGCGCGAAGTAGATACTCGGAATGGCAATATTTTCCGTGCGGATATATTCCCATACGTCAAGCTCGGTCCAGTTAGAAATCGGAAACACGCGGACATTTTGGCCCACATGCATTTTCCCATTAAGCATGTCGAATAGCTCAGGACGCTGGTTTTTTTCATCCCACTGTCCAAAATCATCCCTCACGGAAAACACCCGCTCTTTGGCACGGGCTTTTTCCTCATCTCTTCTGGCTCCTCCAATACAAGCATCAAACTTAAACTCTTCGATCGCATCCAATAAGGTAGTCGTCTGAAGCGTATTTCGGCTGGCATATCGGCCTCGCTCTTCGCGAACTTTTCCCTGATCAATCGAGTCCTGGACATTTCTTACGATCAATTCCAATCCCAATTCCTTCACCAACCAATCTCGAAACTCAATCGTCTCAGGGAAATTGTGACCGGTGTCCACGTGAAGTAAAGGAAAAGGAATTTTGGCCGGGAAGAATGCTTTCTGAGCAAGCCGGACGAGGGTGATCGAGTCTTTCCCCCCAGAAAAAAGCAAAACCGGACGCTCAAACTGCGCTGCCACTTCCCTTAGGATGTGGATGGATTCTGCTTCTTTGGGGTTAGGTATAAATAGGGTCATAGGAATTACGAGTTACGAAGTACGATTTACGAGCTTGTGAGGAGCATATAAACCTTGTTTAAAATTCTTATTGTCTTTTATTATTCTGGAAATCTTCAAATATCAAATGTCGAAGTCTTGTGTCTTGCGTCTAAAATCTTGCGTCTTATTTGGCATGCAACCCACACTCTTTTTTCGAGTCCTCCCACCACCATCGGCCGGCTCGGGCGTCTTCTCCCGGTAGGATCGCACGGGTACAAGGTGCGCAGCCAATGCTGATAAATCCTTGATCATGGAGTGGATTGTAGGGAATCCTCTGCTCTTCGATGTAGGTGATCATTTGATCAAAAGTCCAATCCAAGAGTGGATTGTACTTGATGATCTGATTAGCTTCGTCCCACTCGATCCGTTTCATATCACTTCGATTGGCACTTTGCTCGGCGCGAAGTCCGGTAACCCAAACTGCATTTCCAGCCAAAGCTCGCTTCAGAGGTTCCACTTTTCGTACATAGCAACATGATTTGCGGTTTTCAACAGATTCATAAAATCCATTAATTCCCTTATCAGCTACCCACTTTTCAACCGAAGCAGTCTCCGGATAATAAACCTTGATTTGAGTTTTGTATTTGCTTTCAGTTCTGGCTAAAAGCTCTAAAGTCTCCGGAAACAATCTTCCCGTATCCAGCGAAAAGATCTGAATCGGCAAGTTTTGCGTAGCAATCAACTGGGTAATGACTTGATCTTCCTGACCTAAAGAGGTTGAAAAAACCACTTTACCTGGAAAGAGCTCAGCAATCAATGCCAATCCCGCGTCGGCACTGAGGCTTTGGAATTGTGCTTCAAGATCGAACAAGTTCTGCTTCTGGCTCATCTTTTTTTGTTTTAGTGACGTTTTCCCAAACACGTTCGTGAAGGTAATAGAGTAGAATTTTGGTGATTACCTCTACGGAACCAATAGACACCGCCATCACAAGCTCTCCAGTGACAAAATAGGAAATTACGATGGTATCGATGGTCCCCACTATTCTCCATGAGATGGACTTTAAAAAACTTTTGAAATTCGAGTCCGTCCCTTTTTTGGTAACGAACCATTTTTTGAGTGGCTGGTCTAGAATCATACAAATCAAAACGAAATGAGATTTCAAAAGTATACATTCCCTACATTTTTTATAGGGTTTATGGGTAAAATATTTTACTCTCCTTGCAAAATATCTTCTAGGGTCTTGTTTTCCAGTATTTTAAGCGTTTCATCCCGAACTTGAGCCATGACCCGATTAATGCCACAATGGGACTCATCTTTGCATTCAGCGCAAGGTTCGTAGTAATTTAGACTGACGCAGGGAAGCAAGGCGATGGGACCGTCAAGGAGCCGAATCACTCGGGAAAGGGGGATGTCCTTGGGTTCTTTGATCAGGTAGTAGCCTCCGCCTTTGCCTTTTTTGCTGCCGAGGTAGCCTGCTTTGCGAAGCTCGAGGAGGATATTTTCGAGAAACTTATGCGAAATGCCATGCTCCTCGGCAATGTCCTGAATCAGGACGGTCTTATTTTCCCGATGTTTACCGAGATAAGTCAGGGCATGCAGGGCGTACTTGGTCTTTTTGGAAAGCATGATCAAAAATAGCCGAAAAATCGGAATAGCCTAGTACGGGAGTGGGGAAATAAAAATCCCCGACCGAGGCCGGGGATTTGAATATTACAACCCTCCAAGGGTTTGCATTGGAAATCAAATCATCTCCACACTTCTTTTTACAAATGCAGTCAGATCCTTCCCGGTGAGCAAGCCTTGAGAAAGCATCGCCAAGTCAAAAGCTTGCTTAGCTAGTTTCAGTTGAGCTTCTTCGCCTTCGGCTTTGAGGATTTTGTCCACGACGGGATGGTTGCCGTTGATGGCGACTTTATAGCTGTCGGGCAGGCTGCCGTAGAAGCTCATCGGTCCGCCTCCGGTCTGTGCCATGTCTTTCATGCGACGCATCCACTCTTCCATGGTGATGGTCACGGGCATCTCCTCAGGACTTAAGCCCTCGATCTCTACGCTGTAGTTTTTGTTGTTGATCGCCTTTTCGAAGAGTTCCTTCACGGATTTGCTCTGATCTTCGGTCAGGAGATTGGCATAGGTAGAGTCTTTTTGGATGAGCTTTTCCACCACATCGGCATCCACACGCTTGAGTTGGGTCTTCTCGATCTTGGTCTCGATATGCTGGATAAAGTGGCTGTCGATCGGAGAATCAAGCACAAGCACATCGTAGTCCTTTTTATTCGCTGAGTCGATGAAGCTATCCTGCTTGTTAAGGTCGGTGGCGTAAAGGAAAACGGTCTGTTCGTTTTTGTCCGTTTGAATTGCCTTTACCTTTTCGAGGTATTCATCCAAGGTGAAATACTCGTTTTTGGTGTTTTTGAGCAGGGTAAATTCCTTGCCTTTTTCGTAGAACTTCTCCTCGGAGATCATGCCGTACTTCACAAACAGTCCGATGTCGTTCCATTTTTCTTCATAGGCCTTGCGGTCTTTTTTGAAGAGTTCGGAGAGTTTATCGGCTACTTTTTTGGTGATGTAGTTGTTGATTTTCTTCACGTTGCCATCGGCCTGCAGGAAGCTTCGGGATACGTTGAGCGGAATGTCCGGAGAGTCAATCACCCCGTGAAGTAGCATCAAGAATTCCGGCACGATGTCCTTCACCTCGTCGGTGATGAATACCTGACGGCTAAACAATTTGATTTTGTTGCGCTGAAGCTCGAATTCGTTTTTGACTTTTGGGAAATACAAGACACCGGTCAGATTGAATGGGTAGTCCACATTGAGGTGAATCCAGAAAAGCGGATCCTCGCTCATCGGATAGAGACTCTTGTAGAATGCCAGGTAGTCTTCGTCCTTCAGGTCGCTTGGAGACTTGGTCCAGATAGGAGAAGTGGTATTGATGATGTTATCTACCTCGAGAGACTTCCACTTTTTATCGCCTTTGTCATCGACTCCATCTTCCACGGATTCTGATTTGGTGCCAAACTTGATCGGTACAGGCAAGAACTTGCAGTATTTGTCCAAGATGCCCTGAAGCTTCCACTTGTCGAGGAATTCTTCAGAATCTTCGTTGATGTGCAGAATGATGTCCGTTCCGCGCTCCTTTTTCTTTCCTTTTTTGATTTCAAATTCGGTGCTGCCGTCACAGGTCCAGATGGCGGGTTCGGCTCCGTCCTGATAGGAAAGGGTGTGGATTTCCACGTTTTTTGCCACCATAAAGGCAGAGTAGAAACCCAAACCAAACTTACCGATGATCTCATTGGCGTCTTTGGCATCCTTGAATTTCTCCACAAACTCGGTTGCGCCGGAGAAAGCAATCTGATTGATGTACTTTTTGATCTCTTCAGCGGTCATCCCAAGACCTTTGTCTGAGATGGTGATGGTTTTCTTTTTCTCATCAAAAGAAACTTCCACCGTGATGTCTCCCAACTCGCCTTTGTATTGACCTAGCGTAGCCAGTCGCTTAATTTTTTGCGTGGCATCGACGGCGTTGGATACGAGTTCGCGGAGGAAGATCTCGTGATCAGAGTACAAGAATTTCTTGATAATCGGGAAAATGTTCTCGGTATGGATCGAGATGGTACCTTTTTCCTGCATGGTATAAATCGGTTTAGTAGTTACAAAATATTGACTATTGGTGCTTATCAATGCCCGTTCCAAGTGGTAAAAAGTGACAAGATGACATTTGAAGTTTGCCACAAAGGCACGAAGGGGGAAGGTAAGAGTGATCAGAAAACAGTCGCAGTTGGCAGAATTTGAAAAAAGATATGTTGTACGAGATACTGTAGAAATATGCTCCCTGCGGTCGCGAGATATCTCAGCCTGCTATATCTTAAAAAATATCTGCACCGCTATCTTTTAATTTATAGAGATGAAGTAAGAAAGCTGAAAAAAGGCAAACAGAAAGCAGTTGCATTGGGAAGAATAGAAAAAGAGATAGGTTACACGAGATACCATGGAAATATGCTCCCTGCGGTCACGAGATATCTCAGCCTGCTATATCTTAAAAAATATCTGCACCGCTATCTTTTAATTTATAGAGATGAAGTAAGAAAGCTGAAAAAAGGCAAACAGAAAGCAGTTGCATTGGGAAGAATAGAAAAAGAGATAGGTTACACGAGATACCATGGAAATATGCTCTCGTCAGTCGCGAGGTATCTTAGCCTGCTATATCTTTAAAAATATCTGTATAGCTATCTTTTAATTTATAGAGATGAAGTAAGAAAGCTGAAAACATAGCGATCAATAACCCTCAACTCAATAACCAAATAACTCCTTACTGTCTTAGGGCCTTAGTGGCAAATACGAAAACTCCAACGGATCCGGAAATTTGAATTCAAAACCCGTCTCCAAAATCTTACTTGAATCGATCAAACGATCTTTGCCATAAGATTCATTTTGGTAACTGGCTGGAGGGGCCAAACCTAGTTCGGCTGCATTTTTCTCATAGATTTCTCTTCGTAACGGATGAATCGGCGCCACCCCATTGAAGGTCTCATTCCAAAGCCCTTTTTCAATAATCCAAGCAATCATACTAACCGCATCTTCTTGGTGGATAAAATTTACTCGAGTGTGTCCAGCAACGTTTTCTTTTCCTGAGAAATACTTACCCGGGATTCGATCTTTCCCCATCAATCCTCCAAATCGGACGATCGACAAGTCATAATCCCGATTTTTTTCCATCCATAATTCTGCTCGAAAAAGTATATCATTTCCAGTATTTTCTAAGGTAATGGGATAATTCTCCCTGTATTTTTCAAGAGAATTAAGCTCAGGATAAATCCCTGTACTTGATACAAAAATCACTTGCTTTACCGAAGAACGATCGATCAGCGTGCGTAAATAGTTAAGTTGTTCTAAGTGAAATGATCCGTTTCCACTTCGAGTTCTTGGTGGAATATTTACCACCAAAATTTCAGATTGAAAAAGTGCATTAAAACCCAAGCCTTCCGGATGGGGGTTGAGCGAAAAACGGATGGCTTGAAGTCCTTTTAGAGCAAGCTTTTCCTGTTTTTCAACTGAAGTAGTAGATCCCAATACCCGAAATCCCTTTTGATTCAGAAGTAATCCCAAAGGCTCACCAATCCAGCCCAGACCAATGATGGATACTGTTTTCATATTTCAAGTTTTGTCTCAAAGACGCTAAGCCAAAAAGATGGGATATTAGCTAAAAAGTTGCTGGAATTTGAGTTCTTCAAAGTTCGGTGTTCGATATTCATCGTTTTTAAATTTCGGATTAAGAACATCGAATAAAATATTTCGAAGGATTCCTATCAAAATTCTTTTCTAAAATTCTTGGTGCCTTTGAGTCTTCGTGGCCCAGAGGAAACAAAAAACCTCCCCAAAGGGAGGCCTTGTTTAGTCTTTTTTAGGCATCGTACCCAATAGGTAATCCCAAAGCGGAGAGCTCACCCCGAAGGAAGTATCCGGATCTTTGTAATGGTGAATGGCATGGTTTACCCAAAGTACTTTAAGAAAGTTTTTGGGAGGATTGTAGGCATGAACAATGTAATGAACACCCAAATAAGCTGTATAGCCCAGGAGGAATCCCGGAAGGAAATAGAGCGCAAAATCCCCCATCACCAAGTTGAAAACGAGATAGAAAATGGCTGCGTAAGCGGCGCTCACAAATGGAGGCATCGCCAATCTATCCTTGTCTTTGGGGTAATCATGATGCACTCCATGTACCGTGTACTGAAGCTTATCCTTGATCGGGGTGTCAGGCTCCATGTGAAAGAAATGCTTGTGCATCATGTATTCCACAAACGTAAAAGCAATCAATCCAATCAAAAGGACTGCAATTCCTAGCCCTATTCCAATGCTGGTGGAAGTCACTGCATAGTAAAAGGACACGGAGGATATTCCGAGAAACAAGGTAATCGGAACCAAGATGTGGGTTCTGGAAATTTTTTCCAGAAATGGATTAGAGAACATTTGGGCTGAACCAAAATTATCAGGCCGATCTAATCTCCCGATCTTTTTCATGTTCGTAGTTGGTTTTAAAGTTGATTCCATAGCCACGGCTTTTCATCGTTAAACTTCGCGGCAAAGGTAAGAGTTTCAAAAATCAATAGAATATTCTGAGTCCTGATTTAACTCAGAAAATCACGCCTCGCTGAACGTTGCAGCGATGGTTTTTTCATAGTAAGCGACATATTTTGGAAGAATTTGATGAATGTCAAATTCTTTGGCTCTGGCCAATGCATTCGCCTTAAACCGTGGAAGGTTTTCATCTGAAAGAATGATTTTGGCTTTGGCCGTCATATCCTCCACATCCCCAACTTCACAGGCATATCCGGTCACTCCATCCAGGTTTAACTCCGGGATTCCGCCAGCATTTGAAGACAAAACAGGAACTTCACAAGCCATGGCCTCTAAAGCCGCCAAACCGAAACTTTCTTTTTCGGAAGGCATTAAAAACAAATCCGCTACTGAAAGCACCTCTTCCACTGCCTCAAGCTTGCCCAAAAAACGGATGTCATCGCATGTCCCCAAGGTTCTACACAGGCGCTCCATTCGATCTCTTTCCGGTCCATCCCCCACCAAAAGCAGTTTTGCAGGGATCTCTTTACGGATATTATAGAATACATGAATCACATCTTCGACACGCTTCACTTTTCTAAAGTTGGAGGTATGGACGAGCAATTTCTCCCCGTGCGGGCAAATAGCTAACTTAAAATGTTCTTTGCGCTGCTTTTTGAAACGTTCCAAATCAATGAAATTTGGAACTACTTCGATATCCCGCTTGATGTCAAAGTGCTCATAGGTTTCCTTTTTAAGATCTTCAGAGACTGCGGTGACTCCATCAGATTGATTGATCGAAAAAGTCACTACCGGCTCATAACTTGGATCTTTTCCTACAAGCGTGATATCTGTTCCGTGAAGCGTAGTCACCACCGGGATTTGAATCCCTTCTGTCTTTAAGATTTGCTTAGCCATGTAAGCTGCAGAAGCATGAGGAATTGCATAATGCACGTGAAGCAAGTCCAAATTTTCATACTTGACCACACTGACCATTTTACTTGCAAGTGCCAGTTCATAGGGTGCAAATTCAAAAAGAGGATAGCTTTTGATATCTACCTCGTGGTAAAATAAATTTTCACTGAAAAAATCAAGCCTCATCGGCTGTTTATAGGTAATGAAGTGAACCTCATGCCCTACTTTGGCAAGACCCTTTCCAAGTTCAGTGGCCACGACTCCACTCCCACCAAACGTGGGATAACAAACGATTCCTATTTTCATTGATAACCGGGATAAGGCGGTTTGGACTTGCACTCTAACACGCTTAGGATGTGTTTTTGTTCAAAATAAAAGATTTTTATGGTTCAATTTCTTGATGAAAGATTGTTGCATCAGATAAAAGGTCCTTTTTGAATGTGAAAATCCTGGTTATTTTACCATGGATTACAATAAGCACCTATGCAAAAGACACTTTTATCAATTGGGTTATTGGCAAGTCTTTGGGCCTGCAGTCCCTCAACGGAATCATCCCATGAACCCTCCCAAACCGTAGATTCGGCCACGCAATGGAGTTCAAACCCTTGGCCAGAAATCCGGAAGAAACGCATCAACCAACTCCTTCCTGAAGCCTTGAAAAATGCAGATGTGGATGTTTGGCTGGTATTGTGCCGGGAAAATTACAACGATCCAATCGCTGTCCATGTCGGCGGTGAAAATGCCAGCGGAACAGCTGCCTTTCTTTTCTACACTGACGATAGTGGCTTTCATTCCCTTGTCTTCTCGCCCGATGGAGAAGCAACAGCCTTGGATGAATTGGACATCCATGAAAAAGTAGAACGGGTACCGAGAGGAGAATCCGCACTAGCAAAAGCAGTGGAATTCATCCAAGCAAAGGGATTTGAAAATATTGCAGTGAACACCTCCGCAAATAATGAAATGGCTGATGGAATGACCCATAGCCAATATCAGGAACTTGCCCAACTCATGGGTAAAGAGTCATCTAAATTGATTTCTTCTGAAGAGCTCGTTTATGAGTGGCTATCGATCAAACTTCCAGAAGAAGTAGAAATCATGACTAAGGCTGCGCAATTAGCTTCGGATTTCCAACATGAAGCCTACGCGATGATCGAACCAGGAAAAACCACTGATGCAAACGTTGCCAAATTTCTAAAAGCTAAAATGATCGAATACGGGGTGACCGATGCTTGGCATCCTGACCAAAACCCAAATGTCAACTCAGGGCCTGACCGAGGCCACTCCCATGCCACAGACAAAGTAATCCAACCAGGAGACGTCATTCAGATTGATTTTGGCGTAAAACTCTATGGCATTTGGGTATCGGATATCCAGCGTTTTGCCTATGTATTGAAAGAGGGAGAAACAGAAGCGCCAGCGGATATCCAACAATACTGGGAAAATGGAAAGGCAGGAAGCCGAGCAGCTCTTGCAGCAATGAAACCAGGAGTCAAAGGAGAAGATGTGGATCGTGCGCAACGCGACTTGATGGATGCGGCGGGTTCACTTTACGTCCCTTGGAGTACGGGCCATCCCGTTGGCTATGTAGCGCATGATGTCGGTCCAAACCTAGGTGGAGCACGTCTCCCACAACCTCGACCTGCTGCTCAAAAATTATTGAAAGAAGGAATGGTATTCGCATTTGATGGATTCCATTGTTGGAAACAGCCTGATGGAACCGAGAAAACCATTTCAGTAGAGGAGATGGCTGTGGTAACAGCCGATGGGGCTAGCTATTTAATTTCCCCACAAGAAGAATTGGTCCTAGTGGGAAAAAGTAAAAAATAGAACGATAAAAAAGGCCGGTTTCCCGGCCTTTTTTATGTCTTTCGATTACACAAAACAAAGGTCCACCGGGAATTTGATTTCATCAAAAGGCAGAGATGTTTTAAAAAGACCTAACGCTCCACAATTTTCAAATATTTCCATCATTCAATTTTTCAAATGGCTACCTTTGCCCTAACCAAATCTTTCCTACGCTATGAACGAGCGCTATATGCAGCGCGGTGTTTCCGCATCCAAAGAAGACGTCCACAACGCTATTTCCAAATTAGATAAAGGCCTTTTCCCAAAAGCTTTTTGCAAAATCGTTGAAGATACCCTGGGCAATGATCCTGAGTTTTGCAATATCATGCATGCGGACGGAGCAGGCACTAAATCTTCCTTGGCCTACTTGTATTGGAAAGAAACTGGGGACCTGAGTGTATGGAAAGGCATCGCTCAGGATGCGATCATCATGAATACGGATGATCTTCTTTGCGTAGGGGCAATTAACAATATCTTGGTTTCATCGACCATTGGTCGAAACAAAAACCTAGTACCTGGCGAAGTTATTTCAGCGATCATTCAAGGCACCGAAGAAGTCCTCCAAATGCTTCGTGACAATGGAGTCAATGTGGTATTGACTGGAGGTGAAACGGCAGATGTAGGCGACTTGGTGCGAACCATCATTGTGGATAGTACGGTCACCTGTCGTATGCGTCGTGATGAGGTGATTTCCAATGAAAAAATTCAAGCCGGAGATGTAATCGTTGGGCTGGCCTCTTACGGACAAGCTAAATACGAAACTGAATATAATGGGGGAATGGGAAGTAATGGTCTTACTTCTGCCCGACATGATGTTTTTAATAAGGTTTTGAAAACCAAATATCCGGAAAGCTTTGACCCGGCAGTTCCAGAGTCTTTAATCTATACCGGAAAATACAACCTCACCGACCCTGCTCCTGGAGCCCCGGTGGATATGGGCAAATTGGTTCTTTCACCTACTCGAACCTATGCACCAATCATGGTGGATATTCTGAACTACATGAGACCCCATGTCCATGGTTTGGTTCATTGTAGTGGTGGTGCCCAAACGAAGGTGTTGCATTTCGTGGATAATGTCCATGTCATCAAAGACAACCTCTTTGAAACTCCTCCTTTATTCCGAATCATTCAGGAGGAAAGCGGTACCGATTGGAAGGAAATGTATAAAGTGTTTAACATGGGCCATCGAATGGAGATTTATTTAGATGAGCGCTATGCAGAAGAAATCATTGATATCGCTGAATCCTACGGAGTAGAAGCTCAAATCATCGGGCGAGTGGAACCACTTGAAGGAGCCAAAAAAGTAACGATTCAGAGTCCTTACGGGACATTTGAGTATTGACCCCTCTAATCCCTTGAAGGGGAAATCCATTGTTGGTCGTTCGATGTTTAGGGTTCGATATTAATTAATGAGTTATTGGTTAGGAGTTCAAGATTCGTTTGCTATCCTTGGGTGAGAGCACTCAGGGAGGCTTCCAAGTCAAAAATCATTTTCTAAGTTTAAAGATGTTTGATTTCCTAAAAATGATCTGAAGTTCAAGCAAATGTCGTCATTCGTAAATCTTAAATCCTTTGACTCGCTTTTTTAGATTCCTTGCTTACTTCATCGGAGCGATCCTTTTGCTCGCTTTGGCGACGATCACCACCGTAGACCGAAGGCCAATAGATGAGCAGGATTTTTTCAAAGAAACTTTTGCCAAACTTGACAGCAGCAACTGGGAAACATCTCAAGGAGAAGCTTGGCTAGCAGGATGGGCCTCCGGGAATGTGACTCCAGACCAACCGGCAGAACTTGTGGGATACGCGCCGAGAGGTCCGTATCAATTTGTACAGGATTCATCACGGTTAAAGGCTCTCACCCTTAGCAATGGCAAGACCCGAATCGCTTGGCTCAATTATGAGCTCCTAATCGTTCACCCATTTCTTGCAGACCAAGTTAGGCAAGGTGTTAAAAAAGCAGGTATCCCCATCGACCAGCTTATATTCACCGCCACTCATACGCATTCTGGGATGGGTGGATATATGCCTGGCTTCCTTGGAGAATTGGCTTTCGGCGGATATGATCAGGAAATCGTGGATTTATTGGTCAATAAAAGTGTGGAAACGCTCCAAACTGCCCTGGCAAAACAGGATACTGTTTCGATATTTTTCAGAAAAACTAGGGCTGCTGATCATGTGTCCAACCGATTTATCAAAGACGGTCCGTATGACCCTTTTGTAAGACAGGTGATTTTTTCTCGAAAAGATGGAAAAAAAGCCCTTTTCTACACCTATTCTGCCCATGCTACCTGTCTCAGCTCAAAGTTTATGGGCTTATCGGGAGATTATCCCAACTACCTCTCTGAAAATCTAGAAGCTCGGGATTACGACTTTGCCATGTATGCAGCAGGTACGGTAGGAAGCCATCGTCCTATGGCTAATGGAAATACCCCAGAAGCTGTCAAAGACTACGCCGCGAGTTTGGATTCTGTGATTTGGCTTCGGATGACTACCTATGGATCCAATAAACTTCCGCTTATTCGCCATAATCGATTGGATATTTCCCTGAGGGAACCCCATCTCCGAATATCAGACAACTTGCGAGTTCGACCTTGGGTATTCAAAAAATTGGTTGGGGAAACTCCTGCCTATTTTGAAATTACACAATTGGGCAACTTGCTCTTGATCGCCTCGAGTGGGGAGTTGTCAGGCGTATTTTATGAAGAATGGGACCGGCTCGCGCAAAGCAAAGGATTGAAGTTAATCGTGACGGTGTTTAATGGAAGCTATATCGGCTACATCACGCCAGATGAATTATATGATGAACATTTTCATGAAGTCCGTGAGATGAACTGGTTTGGCCCTGGAAATGGTCACTATTTTGACGAATTAGTCAAAAAAACCATCAATCGAGCTTCCCAATCCAACTAACCTATGAAGTCCCCTTCTCTTCTATTCAGCTTGCTTACTGGTCGTTGCCCTCGCTGCCGCAAAGGCCCACTTTTTGAATCTGCGGAATGGAACAAGCCCTCAAGCTGGTTTGCCATGCATAAATCTTGTACTTGCTGCCAACAATCTTTTGAACCAGAGCCTGGTTTTTATTTTGGAGCCATGTTTGTCAGTTATGCATTTAATACGGCACTATTTATAGCCGTTTGGATTACCTATTCGTTTTTGGCTTCCGAATTTTCCCTTTTCTATCTCTTGATGTTGATGATCCTAGCCGCGGCTTTGGCCCTTCCGTTCTTCTTCAGACTAAGTCGAAGCCTTTGGATTCACCTATTTGTGCCCTATGGCTCCAAGTCCGAAAAACGATAAATTTTCGCGCAGATAAATCCTTTCCACCAACACTTTTTCGCTACACAGACGAATCCAAAATCAGTCAGAATTCGATCATAGTCGGGCAAATCTGACCTGCGGTGACTAGTGAAAATCTGATGAAATTTGATTAGTAAGTTTAAAACCAAGCGGTGGAAAACCGATCCAGTAGGATAAAAATCAACTACACGGATCTCACCATTTTCCAACACTGATTTCTTTATTTTTATCAAAAGCTCTTCCAAATCACTATCAGGCAAAGTGTCCAAGATAAAAGGCAAAAAAACTACCTCAGCTTTTACATTTCCCTCAAATTGTCCCAAATGAAACGATAACTTACTTTGCCTCAGGTGGTGCTTGGCCAAATGGAGCATGGATTGGGAAGTTTCCCAAAATTCCCCCTCCCTATTATGCAAAAGGGAGGAAAGTGCTATCCCATCTCCTCCTCCAATCACGATTATTTTCCCTTCAAATTTTCGATCCATTGCCCACCGGATCGCCTGCTCCCTCGCTCCCCAAAAAAATAAACGGGAAAGCGTCGTATAGACTGGGGCTAACCGGCGATAGTTATCACTCATAACACGATCAATAAAGCTGGAATGAGAAATGCCGCTTCCATTTGTCTTCGCTTATGATCTATGGATAAGTGATTCGAGAAAAAAGTGAAATAATGTACCAACAGCATTAGCAGAAGCATACAAGCAAAAGGCCGATAAAAGGAAGGCAGAAAAATAAAGACACCCAAAGCCAGGAAGATCAACCAAATCAACCCTTTTCGTATCCAAGAAATCAATATAACTGGATCAAAAAGTAAGGCTGCCGAACCAAATCCTTGACTTTGATCTTCCTTTCGGTCAAGCACTGAAAGCATCAACAAATTTAAAAATGCCAATCCCACATATAGTCCTAAAAAAAGAAAATGGAAGCCTGACCATTCTACAGCAGGCATTCGCAACATGGGGAGCCATGAAATCCCCAATACATAAAAAAGAGCAGTACTGAACTCCTTGATCAACCCTCCAGTAGAACCAGCTTTTCGAACCATAACCATCGTCAAACCAATCACCAATACCAATCCTAAACTGAGGTAAAATTCAATGCCCAAACCCAAAAAGCGATAGGCCAACAAAACTCCTTGAATAGCCAAAATACCGACTAAAAGACCGAGGAATTTGCCATACTTCGCATGAAATGCGTAGCGTTCAGGAACTGGATCATTTCCTTTTTTGGAATCTAAAATATGATCCGTGGTATAGATGCACCACACGGCAGTTCCAAGCAATAGATAGACAATCGGATCAATTTGAACTCGAAAAAGTCTTGAAAAAAATAAAAGGCCTGAAAGTGCACCCGCCACCACATCCAGAGAAAGTCGAGATATCCAACGGAGTATTTGTTTTTGAAAAGCCATGCCCCAAATTAATTCCTAAATCTGATATCTAATTTCCAGAAATTGATTTTGGGGTAAACAAAGGTGTAGGAAAGTGAACTACTTCCACAAAAGGTGAATGAAATAGCCTTTCCCTTCCTAGTAAGAGTTTCCTTTCGTGGATATTTTTATTCACTCACAAAAAGAAAAAGTATCTTAAACTCACAATTAACCCATGAATCCATGAAGAAATATTCATTCCTTTTGTTGGCTTTAATCGCCAGCATTACTGCATTTGCACAGTCTCCGATCAAAGTAGCTTTCGTCGGAAATAGTATCACTCAAGGTCCAGGTAGAGATAATCCCGATTCCTATCCTCTTCAAGTGGGAGCCTTACTTGGAGAGGCCTATGAAGTCAAAAACTTCGGAGTCAGTGGAAGAACCCTATTACGGAAAGGTGATTTTCCGTTTTGGAATGAACCTCAGTTTCAGGAAGCCAAGGATTTTCATCCTGATGTCCTGCTGATCAAATTGGGAACGAACGATTCTAAGCCTCAAAACTGGGCGCATAAGGATGAATTCGTGAAAGACTACTTGGACATGATTGCTGAATTTAGAGCCAACATGCCTAAAGACGGAAAAGTATATGTGATCTTCCCAGTGCCAGTGACTCGCGTAAATTTTGGAATTACACCCGAAGTGATGAACAATGAACAGCGTCTGATGCTTTTTGAAATCGTCCAAAAATCAGGAGCAGAGGTCATTGATCTATACACCCCTCTAATGGACAAGCCTGAACTTCTGCCTGATGGAGTTCATCCGAATAAAGAAGGTCTCAGCATCATGGCACAGGTTATCGCCAGACGAATCATGATGTAATAAAAATCCGGATTAGGTTAAGAAATAATTTTTATCACCTAATCCGGAAAACTTTTATTCTTCATTCATAAACCAAACTTGTTTCCATTCTCCTTCGAAGGGATCATTTGGCTGGGGAATCCCCGGAGTGCTTCTCCCCTCTTTGATGTACCGAATTAATGTTTGTTTTAAATCAAGAACCTTTTCCTTTTCTTCAGCTTCTAGATTTTTTGACTCTCCTGGATCAGTGGCCAAATTATAAAGTTGGACTTCCGGGAGATCAGCTTCCGCAGGATCTCCTGGCCGAGGAAAACTCCAGCCTCCAGAACCTTTAGCAAGAATCAATTTCCAATCGCCTTTTCGGATTGCAAAGCTTCCATCCACAGAGTGAAAAACTGTGGCCTCCCGAAAATCATTAGATGGATTTTCTGAATTAAAAAGAGAGAGCAAAGAGTAGCTATCCTCTCCTTCATGATCAGAAATAGAATAATCAGCTATTTCTGCTGCAGTAGCAAAAAAGTCAATCAATGAGATGGTTTCATTTCTTAAAGAGCCAGCCTTAATTTTTGAAGGCCATTTGGCTATAAAGGGAACCCTATGTCCACCCTCGTAGATATCAGCTTTATGTCCTCTGAATTGAGCACTTGGATAATGCCCCATTTCAACCAACTTGTTAAATCCTGCTGCAGGAGCACACCCATTATCGCTGGAAAAAATGACTAATGTATTTTCTTCTATACCAGCAGTCTTTAACGCTTGATTGACACGACCTATATAATCATCAATCATAAGGACAAAATCTGCATAAGGAAGCAACCCACTTTTCCCTTGCCAAGCTTCATTAGGAAGAATAGGCGTGTGAGGAGAGGGCAAAGCCAAATAAAGGAAAAACGGTTTATCTTCTTTTGATTTGTTTTCTATGTATTCAATAGCTCGTGAAAAAAAGTTTGGGGTAACCTCTTGGTGGATAAAATCAGGAGAAGTTGGTCCTTTTCTCCACCAAGAATATTCCCCTTCGTCAATTGTAACCCTGTCAGGTTCTTGAGTTACTTTCTCATTTTCCACATAAACATAAGGAGCCATGTCTAAGGATGCAGGAAGTGCATAGCTGTACTCAAATCCCAAAGCATTTGGGCCATTCTTGACAGGTTTGGAGAAATCAACCAAATCATAATTAACGGATTCTCCGGATCCAATTTGATTTATTGAATCAACCTTCAATGCCCAATCTAAGCCTAAATGCCATTTCCCAATAAAACCAGTTTGGTATCCTTTAGACTTCAAGAGAGAGGCAACAGTTGTTCTTTCCTTAGGAATCAAGGCCATGGATTCTCCTGTCAAAACACCTTTTTTCAAGCTACTTCTCCAATTGTATCTGCCAGTCAGCAGGGCATATCTGGAAGGGGTACAAACTGCCGAAGTAGTGTGGGCATCAGTAAACATCATCCCTTCCTTAGCCAATTGATCAAGATGGGGGGTCCGGATTTTACTTTTATGATTAAAAGCTTTCAAGTCTCCATAGCCCATGTCATCAGCAAGAATAAAAATGATATTGGGTTTCTTTTCCTCCTTTGGCTTTGAGATACATGAGGGAAAAAGTAAACCTATTCCAAAAAGGAAAATCAGTAAGTATAAATTCTTCATTGCCAGGGTCTTTTGTATCCAATTAAACTAGCCATTAAAATGGAATTAATAAATCAAGAAAATAAAAAAAACCACAACCCTTTCGAGCTGTGGTTCTGATTTGGGATTTATTGTGCAATTATTTTCCTGCAAGTGCGTTCGCTCCTGCTACGATTTCAAGGATTTCATTGGTAATCGCGGCCTGACGAGTACGGTTGTACATCAGTTTCAGTTCTTTCAGCAATTCACCGGCATTTTCAGTTGCTTTATCCATAGCAGTCATCCGAGCACCATGCTCAGAAGCATTACTCTCAAGCACTGCTTTATAGAATTGAATCTTCAAGGAAGTTGGAACCAATTCTTCAATAATATAAGCTCTTGAAGGCTCAAGGATGTAATCTGTCTCAGTTGCATTTGACTCTTCAGTTTCCTGCTGTGCCATTGGAAGAAATTGCTCAGTTCGAACGATTTGAGTCGCTACATTTTTGAATTCGTTAAAAATCAAAAACACCTGATCGTAATCACCAGCTACAAATCCGTTCATTGCAAACTCAGCCGCATCACGCACGGTTTCAAATGTCAAATTTTGGAACACTCCAAAATAAGTATCAATCACCGTATGAGAAGATTTTTTGAAGTATTCGTAGGCCTTCTTTCCAAGAGGAAGAATGCTTATTTCAGCACCTGCAAATTGCTCTTGAATTGCAGCATTAGTCGCTTTGATAATATTGGTATTGAAAGCACCACAAAGCCCTTTATCAGAAGTAACAGGAACCAGAAGGACCTTTTTACCATCTCTTTTTTGGGCGTACACAATATCTGCCGCACCTTCAGCAGAAGCGGACACATTGGTGAGTATAGTAGTCAACTTTTGAGAATAAGGACGCATTTGGACAATTTTATCCTGAGCCCTTCTCAATTTAGCAGCCGATACCATTTTCATGGCCTTCGTGATCTGCTGGGTAGAAATTACCGAGTTGATTCTTTGCTTTACTTCCTTAAGGTTAGCCATCGATTGCTTTGTTCGGTATACTTACCCTGCTGATGAACTCAGCAGGGATTTAATTCAAATTACTTTGCGTATTTAGGAGCTAACTCAGCAGCTGCAGTCGACAAGATCTTTCCAGCGCCATCAATATCTCCCTTTAGGATCAATTGAAGTGCTTCTGGATAAGAAGCGTCTAACAAGGTGTAGAATTCCTTCTCAAATGCTCTTGCTTTTTCTACAGGTACACTATCCATCAATCCTTTTGTAGAAGCATAAATGATTGCTACTTGATGCGCCACAGAAACTGGAGAGTATTGAGGCTGCTTCAAGATTTCTTGGTTACGGCGACCTCGTTCGATAGTACGCTTGGTAGAAGCATCTAGGTCTGACCCGAACTTGGCAAACGCTTCCAATTCACGGAACTGAGCCTGATCCAATTTCAAGGTACCTGCCACTTTCTTCATGGACTTGATCTGTGCGTTACCACCCACTCGAGATACTGAGATACCTACGTTGATCGCAGGACGAATACCAGAGTTGAAAAGGTTGGTTTCCAAGAAAATCTGACCGTCTGTAATGGAGATCACGTTGGTCGGGATATAAGCAGAAACGTCACCAGCTTGAGTCTCGATGATCGGAAGGGCGGTCAAAGAACCACCACCTTTTACCAAAGGACGGATGGACTCAGGAAGATCATTCATCTGCTGAGCGATAGCATCAGACTTATTGATTTTCGCGGCTCTTTCCAATAATCTTGAGTGAAGGTAGAATACGTCACCTGGGTATGCTTCACGTCCTGGAGGTCTTCTCAATAGAAGAGAAACTTCACGGTAAGCTACAGCTTGCTTGGAAAGGTCATCATAAACCACCAAAGCAGGACGTCCAGTATCACGGAAAAATTCACCAATTGCAGCACCAGTAAACGGAGCAAAGAACTGCATTGGAGCAGGATCAGAGGCAGCAGCCGAAACGACTACTGTATATGGAAGAGCTCCACCTTTTTCCAAAGCAGCCACAACACCAGCTACTGTAGAAGCCTTTTGACCTACTGCTACATAGATACAAAATACAGGCTCACCCTTGTCGTAAAATTCTTTTTGGTTAAGAATCGTATCGATTACTACCGCAGTTTTACCAGTCTGACGGTCACCGATTACCAATTCCCGTTGACCGCGACCAATAGGAATCATCGCATCGATAGATTTGATACCTGTTTGAAGAGGTTCAGTAACTGGCTGACGATAGATTACACCAGGGGCTTTACGCTCCAAAGGCATTTCATAAAGGTCACCAGTGATAGGACCTTTACCATCGATAGGGTTACCCAAGGTATCCACAACACGGCCAAGCATTCCTTCTCCAGCTTGGATAGATGCGATTTTCTTGGTACGCTTTACGGTATCACCTTCTTTGATTTCTTTGGAGTCTCCGAAAAGTACGGCACCTACATTATCCTCTTCGAGGTTAAGTACCATTGCTTTCAGACCATTGTCAAACTCCAGCAATTCACCAGCCTGAGCCTTTGAAAGTCCATAGATACGGGCTACCCCGTCACCTACTTGGAGGACGGTACCCACTTCTTCTAGTTCGGCTTCGGTTCTGGCACCGGAGAGTTGCTCTCTCAAGATGGCCGAAACTTCATCAGGTCTTACTTCTGCCATGATATGATACGATTAGATATATTCGTTAAAATTGTTTTTCGTAATGATTTTGAGAAAACTGAACACGTAGAGCCTTCAGTTTGCTACTTAGTGACTCGTCCAGCTGACGGTCATTAACTTTCAGAATAAAGCCACCAATCAACGAGGGATTGATCTTTTCTTCAAGTTGTACTTCCTTCATTCCACTGATCGACTTAACTACCTCTACCAACTGTTTGCGTTGCTCTTCTGTTAAGGCGGATGTAGTAGTTACCTCAGCAACTTGGATTGATTTATGAAGATTGTATTGTGCAACCAATTCTTTGGCGATATCCAAGAGGATGTTTTCTCTGTTTTTTCTGGATACTATCTCAAAGAATGGGAGAGTTAATTTGCTAGCACCTTTGGCAAAAAGAGCTTTGAGTACTTTCAATTTCTTATCTGAAGTCAAAACTGGATTACTAAGTACAAGACCTAATTCCCGATTGGCTTTCCCCATGGCTGCCAAAGATTGAAAATCCGCATATACTTCTTCCAAAATGCCCTGTTCTATGGACAATTCCAGGAGAGATTTGGCATAGCGGGAAGCTACTCTATGGTTTGACATGGAGAGATTAGTTTAGCTTAAGATCTTTAATGAATTCGTCCACAAGTTCTTTTTGAGCTTTTTCGTCAGCGAGATTTTTTCTCAATAATTTCTCGGTCACTTCCAAAGTCAACATAGCCACCTGATTTTTCACCTCAGTCAAAGCAGCTTTCTTTTCTGTTTCAATTACAGCTTTTGCATTTTCGATCATTAGCGCACCTTGCTTTCCAGCTTCGGTTTTAGCGTCTTCAATCATTTTAGCAGAAACATCCTGAGCCCTTTTCAAAATTGTATCTCTTTCCAATCTTGCTTCTTGCAAAAGTTTTTCATTTTCAGCTTTCAAAGAAGCCATCTCAGTACGAGCTTGCTCTGCAGCTTTAAGCGCATTGTCAATGCTGGTTTCTCTTTCTTCCAAAGCAGCTAGCATAGGCTTCCATGCAAACTTGATAAGGATAAAAAGAAGCGCCAAGAAGGCGATTAATTGCCAGAAAATAAGGCCGGAACTAGGTAAAATCAGATCCATAATATCGTTAGCGTATAATTTCGGTTTTGTTCAATAAGAAGGGATTGGCCTAGCGCCAATCCCTAATTCATTTGTTCTTAGAAAGTGAGACCACCTGCGTTCAATGCAATAAGTAGACAAACTACTACTGCAAACAGGGAAACCACCTCGATCAAAGCTGCGATGATCAACATGGCAGTCTGAACCTTACCAGCAGCCTCAGGCTGACGAGCGATAGATTCCATTGCCTGGCCACCGATACGACCGATACCAAGACCTGCGCCAATCGCAACAATTCCTGCACCGATACCAGCACCCATAAGAGCCAATCCAGCAGACAACAAGATAGAAGTTAACATAAACGTTTGATTTATAAATTGAACAAAGAAATTTCTAATTAATGATGATCGTCATGGTGATGCTCTGCTACTGCCCCACCAATGTACATCGCTGTAAATAGCGTGAATACATAAGCTTGAATAGTAGCTACCAACAATTCAATCATATTGATAAAGGTGACCATGAATGTAGACACCACGCCGATCGCATAGGATTCAAAAATGAACACTAAAGCAATGAAGGCAAGAATTACAATGTGACCCGCCGTAATCGCCACAAAAAGACGAACCATTAAAGCAAAAGGCTTGGTGAAAAGCCCGATAAACTCTACGACTACAATGATTGGCAATAAGGCAACTGGTACACCCGGTGTTGCAAATACGTGCTTCCAGTAATCTTTATTACCGTTTACATTTACAACTACAAAAGTCAACATTGCCAAGGTGAAGGTTACCGCGATGTTTCCCGTTAAGTTTGCTGCACCTGGAAGAAGTCCCAAAAGGTTACCAACCCAAATAAAGAAAAAGAGGGTTAGTAGGTAAGGAACAAACTTCTTGTATTTAGGTCCGATTGCTTTGTGGGCGATTTCATCTCTCACAAAAATGACAATTGGCTCGACCAATGAAGCTGCACCTTTAGGAGCTACAGCTCCATTTTTCTTGTAATGACTAGCTGCCGATAATGCTAAATACAGCACCAAAGCGATTACAATAAAAAGCATGGCCACGTTTTTGGTAATGGAAAGATCAGTGATAGCACCACCATCTATCCTTCCCAAGTGCTCATGTTCATCGATGTAAATACCATTATGAGCGTATTCTTCGCCGAATTTGTGGGTCTCGTGATTTTGGAAATCTGAAGAGGAATAGAACTCCAATCCCCGATCAGAAGCATAAGTAATTACCGGAAGAGGTAATGTAATATGGGTGTGGCCCACATTGAAAAAATGCCATTCATGCGAATCCTTGATGTGATGCATGATGAAACCAGTAGGGTCTTCTTTGCCTTCCTCAGTCTCAGAACCAGCTGCATAAGTTGCAACTGAAAAATTCAGCAAAAATGCTGAAAGTAAAAGACTTAGAACCAGAAATTTGCGCGTCATCAACTCGTATTTTTGAGGGCTACTTCGAAATCGGGCGCAAGTTAGAAATAAAGGTGTAGATATCAAAAATGAGGTAGAACAAAAAAAGAATAAAGAAATTAGAGATAAACAAAATAATATTCTCTTCTCCCTTCCAAACCATCACCGCAATGAAGGTCAACGACGCTAAAATGCGGACAACCATGCCCAAAAGCTTGATTTGAAGAAAATTTTCAGGAGACTTTTTATAAAGCCAAAGCGCAAAAAAACTTACCGAATAGGACAAGATAATTACAAAATAAAAAATAGTCCAGATGCTGGGTGAAATGATATGTCCCAAAAACTGCTGTAGAATCAGCACCATTCCTAGAATAAAAAGAGAAAAAACCAGAAATCGAAGATGGAAATTTTGGAAGAGTTTCATGCCCGTAAGATTTAAGGCAAAGGTACCTTAATTTTCCTTATTGATCCCGTGACATCGTCTTCCAAAGCTGGTAAAATGCCAAGATCACAGAAGCAAAGCAAAAAACTAAAATCCAAACCGGAAACTTCATCGCGCTTTTTTGCTGAACCCACCAACCCAATAATGTTCCAAGTCCAATTACTGTGAAAAGTTGAAATGAAAGTCCCATGTACTTTACCCAGGTCGGGTATTCTTCTTTGGACTTTGACTTATTTTCTTGGGAATTCGCCATATCACAAGTTAAAATTTTAAAAAAGATTCTTGGGAAGCACCTTCAACAAATATTCTGGACTGGTTTTCGTTCGGTAAGTATCCGAATAAACCCTAATTTGGCATAGCATTTTTCTAAATCTGCATGAACAAACGTCACGTCTTAGTTTGGTTAATCTTAATTCTATCTGTTGGCTGCTCCTCAGAACGAAATACATTTACCAATCGGGCATTCCATAATTTGACTTCTCACTTCAATGCTTACTACCTAACGGATTACAAAATCAGGGAAGTTGAAAATCAAGTTCGGGCAAATTACAAGGAAGATTACACCCAAGTCCTTCCAATTTTTATTCCCATCGACTCCGCCACTGTCACCCAAAATAAATCCAGATTAGACTCTGCCCGAGAACTAGCTTCAAAAGCCATCGATTGGCATAGAATTTCAAAATGGGTGGACGATAGTTATTTTCTCATCGGAAAGATTGATTATATCCAATCCCAACGGGATGACGCCAAAAACGCCTTCAAGTATGTTAATTCCACGAGCAAGGACAAAGACCTAAGACATCGAGCTTTGATTAGCCTTCTTCGACTATATATCGATGAAAAAAATTACGAGGACGCCAACTTTACCATCGACTATCTTTCCAAGGAAACAGAAATCAATGATGAAAATCGCTACGATTTATTTAAGACTCTGGCCTACTATTACGAGTCAAGAACAGATGCTAATGGAGTAATTGGAGCTTTGGATCGAGCCATTGAATATGCTGATGATAACAAGGAACTTTCTCGCCTTAATTTTATCCTTGCCCAATATTATCAACGAGCTGGTTTGGATGCCTTGGCTTATGATTTTTATCGAAAGTCCCTAGATGGAAATCCTCCCTATGAACGCAGCTTTTTCGCGATGCTTTTTGCCCAACAGGTGGCAGAACTTAATGCAAGTAAGGATCTTCGCAAAGTGCGCAACTATTATGATGATCTTTATAAAGATCCCAAAAACAAGGATCTGAAAGACGTTGTGGTCTACGAAAAAGCATTGTTTGAATTGAAGCAAGGAGATATTCCTCTCACCTTAGACCTACTTCATCAGGCTGCAAAAGAACCAGGCTCAAGCCCTAGACTCAAAGGGTATATCTATGAAAAACTTGCAGAAATCAGTCTGGATGAATTTAAAGATTATCGAGCCACCAAATATTACCTAGACAGTGCGCTGACCTTCATCAAACCCGAAAGTCCCGATGCTGAAGAATTAAGTGCCAGAAAAGAAGTTCTTGATCAATACGTATTTCATGTCGAAAGAATAGAACTTAATGATAGTTTAATCAGGTTGGCTTCACTTTCAGATTCCGAACGCTTGGCATGGGCTAATGCCTACATTGCTTCTGAAGAAGAACGATTGCTAAAGCTTGCGGCAGCGGAAAATCAACCTAAGTCCTCTAGCATTTTTGATAATCTTCTTGCTTTCAGTGGAAGAGATGGAGGTTCTTCGTTTTATTTTGATAATGGGAATGCCGTCCAACAAGGAACTTTAGATTTTGTAAGGACTTGGGGCAACCGACCCCTTCAGGATAATTGGAGAAGGAGATCCGCTATATTTCAGACCTCTGGGCAATCGACTGGAAATGTAACTGGAGGAGAGGGACTCGAAAATCCTGAAAATTCAGTTTTGGCAGATTTGCCAAGTGCAGAAAGTCTTTTAGAAACCATTCCAAATACCCCTGAAAAACTTCAAGTAGCCAATCAACAGCTGGAGGAATCTTATTTTGAACTAGGGAAGCTCCTCTTTTTTGACTTAAAAGAAACTTCTCAAAGTATTGAAAGCCTAGAAAATCTAATTTTTCTATATCCCGAAACAGTCAAAAAGCCTGAAGCGTATTACCTGCTTTACCTCGGGCAAAAAGAAAACTCCGGGAATTTCTCCCAATATATCGGCAGGTTAAACCGAGAATTTCCGGATTCTCCTTATACCTTTTTTGTAAACAATCCCGATGCTGCATCTGGAAATATGGCCTATTTAGAATCCTCAAAAAATTATGAATTGGCTTACAATGCCTACTATTCTGGGCAATATTCTGAAGCAAGATCCTTCATCCTGAGTACTCTTGAGGAATACCCTTTAACAAGAAATACCGAAAGGCTTTTGCTTTTGGATATCATGGTCACTGGAAAATTAGAGGCCAAAGAGCGATTTAAATCCAGATTAGAAGCCTATATCCAAAATACAGAAGAGGATCAACTCGTAACTCTCGCAAAAAAAATGTTGCAACCTCTACTGACTGAGGAGGAATTAGTGGCATTAACCCCCGAAGAGCCAATTGAAACCGATTCTCTGGCAAATGCTGAAGAAAATATTTCTGAAAATCAAAAACCTGAGATACCTGTAGATTCGCCTTACAAGGTAAACGAGACACAAACTCATATTTTTGTAATTGCACTATCTCCAACCGAGGCAGAAGCGGCCAAAAATTTGCTAGGAGATTTAGAAAATTTCCACGCCTCGAATTTCACCAATGCTAGACTAAGGACTGGAAATATGACGATGAATGCGCAAACTTCCATTTACATAATCAGTCCATTTGCCAATGCTGAAAAAGCGTTGGAATACTATCAAAAATTCATGGAGGAATTTAAATCGAATGGAATTAGCGAAGACCTGAAAAATCAAGCCTTCTTTATTTCGATCGAAAACTTCCAAACGCTCAACAAGTCCAAAAATCTCGAAGAATACCGAGCATTCTTCCGAAGTATGTATAAGTAACCATGTCTAAAAATACCAAACCAACTCTCCCTACTTGGGCCAGTACTGCTATTAAATACCTCTGGATTGCCTTTGGAGGTGGTTTAATTCTATTTATTCTTTTTGTTTGGGCAGTAAGCATCAATTTCTTAGGGCTCTTTGGCTCTCTTCCTGACTTTAAAGCTTTGGAAAATCCAGAAAGCGAATTGGCTTCAGAGCTTTATTCAGCAGATGGAGTCCTTCTAGGGGCCTATGCAAGAGAAAACCGAAGCCCCGTAGACTATGAAGACCTTTCTCCAAACTTGGTTCAAGCACTAATTGCCACAGAAGATGAACGCTTTGAAAGTCACTCAGGGATAGACCTTCAGGCCATGATCCGGGTTTTTGTTAAATCCATTCTCCTAGGACAAGATGCAGGAGGAGGCTCGACACTCAGTCAACAAACTGCTAAGAACTTGTTCAAAACAAGAACGGATGCCTCCCAGGGAATTCTAAGCACCATTCCTGGGTTACGCATACTGATTATTAAAACCAAAGAATGGATCGTTGCGACCCAATTGGAAAAGGCATATACCAAAAATGAAATCCTTACTCTTTATTTGAATACCTCAGAGTTTGGATCAAATGCTTACGGAATCAAAACAGCAGCCCGTACATTTTTCAATAAGACTCCTGCCGAACTCAATATTCAAGAAGCGGCAGTTTTGGTCGGCTTATTTAAAGCGCCTACCTACTACAGCCCGGTTTACAATCCAGAAAACTCACTGAGAAGACGGAACACCGTTTTGTACCAAATGGTCAAAAATGAAAAGTTAACAGGAGCGGATTTTGATTCCCTTTCCCAATTACCGATAGAACTTGACTATCGTGTTCAGAATCAAAACCAAGGTCTAGCCACTTACTTTAGAGAAATAGTCAAAGCTGATCTTATCAAATGGACAAAGGAAACATTAAAGTCCGATGGCTCTGCCTATGACTTGTTTGGTGATGGATTGAAAATATACGTCACGATAGATAGCCGTATGCAACGCTACGCAGAAGAGGCAGTTCAAGAACACATGTCTCAGCTTCAGAAGGCATTCTATAATGAGATGGGAAAAAGAGACCCTTGGATTGATGAAAATTGGCAGGTGATTCCAAATTTTATTGAAACCACTGTAAAACGAACTGAAGCCTATCGACTGTTGAAGCAGCGTTATGGTGACAAAACGGATTCTATTGACATCAAGCTCAATGAAAAGAAGAAAATGAAAATTTTCTCATGGGGAGGAGAAGTAGACACCTTGATGAGTACGATGGACTCGTTGAGGTATTACAAGAAATTCCTGCAGACTGGATTTATGAGTATGGATCCACATACTGGCCATATCAAAGCTTGGGTGGGTGGAATAGATCATAAATACTTCAAATTTGATCATGTCAAGCAAGGAAAACGACAGCCTGGTTCCACCTTCAAGCCGTTCGTATATGCAGCCGCAATTGAAAACGGATATAGCCCTTGCTACACCGTGGTAGATCAACCAGTAGAGGTCTATATTCCTGGCCAGCCTGCTTGGAGCCCTTCCAATGCAGATGGCAAATTTTCTTATGAGAAGATGACAATCAGGAAGGCTATGGCCCAATCTATCAACTCAGTTACGGCTTATATGATGAAAAAATTAAGTCCTAAGATAGTGATTGAAACCGCCAGAAGATTGGGAATTACGAGTGATTTGGAAGAAGTTCCTTCGCTAGCATTAGGAGTAAATGATGTGTCCGTGTTTGAGATGGTTGGTGCATTCGGAACCTTTGTAAATAAAGGTGAACATACCACACCTTATTACATAGACCGAATTGAGGATAAAAACGGAAATGTCATTCAACAATTTACTCCCAGAAAAAAACCCGCCATGAGCGAAGAACATGCCTATCTAATGACATATATGCTTCGGGGAGGATTTGAGGAAGAAGATGGAACAAGTCGAGGTGTGGCGTGGACAATACGTGAAGGCAATGAACTCGGAGGTAAAACTGGAACGACGCAAAATGCCTCCGACGGATGGTATATGGGAATTAGCAAAGATCTTGTTTCAGGCGCATGGGTTGGAGGCGATGACAGGGCTATTCACTTTAGAAGTTGGACTGCCGGCCAAGGTGGACGAACAGCACGTCCTATTTGGGTGAAATACATGGAAAAAGTTTATGCTGATCCTTCCCTAGGATATACAAAAGGTCCATTCCCTCGACCAGAGAGACCATTAAGTATTGAGATTGATTGTGATAAATATGAGCAGGAAAGTCAACGATTTGCAGATTTTGACTACGATGCTAAAAAGAACGATTTTTGAGACATCTTAAAAACAACCCTACTGGGCTGTTTTTTTTACCTCCAATAATTTCTTGACTAATCAGGAACATCAGTTGAAGTTTAACTTAGGATTCCCTCATTTTTCCAAAGAATCAACCTAAATAAAGTCCCTTCAAAGGGTGAATTTTCTAATTTTGAAGAATGCAATCCTCCTCATTTTTACCCGAAGATCACCTTTCATTACCTGACCACCCAGGAGTATACAAATACTACAATGATGAAAATGAATTGATCTATGTAGGAAAAGCAAAAAGTTTAAAAAAACGAGTAAGTAGCTACTTCAATAAAAACACAGGAGTAAATCTAAAAACAAGAAGAATGGTGAAGGAAATCCAACGGATTGAGATCACCTTGGTGGATTCAGAGCTTGATGCTCTTTTGTTAGAAAATAACTTAATCAAAAAAACTCAGCCTAAATACAACATCCTACTCAGAGATGATAAAACCTATCCTTATTTATTGATCACCAAGGAGAACTTTCCAAGAATTTTTCCGACTAGAAAACTCATCCCCAAACGAGGGACATATTTTGGACCTTTTGCCTCTGTAAAAGCCATGAATAATGTATTGGACTTGATCAGAGAACTCTTTACAATTCGAACATGTAAACTTGATTTATCACCCTACCGAATTGATGAAGGTAAATACAAGGTTTGCCTCGAATATCATATTGGAAATTGTCAAGCTCCATGTGTGGGATACCAACGCGAATCAGCCTATTTGAAAGATTTAGAACATGCAACACATATTCTGAAAGGAAACCTAGGCTTAGCAAAAACTTACTTTAAGCAAGAGATGCAAACCTTTGCTGAAAACTTAGAGTTCGAAAAGGCTCAACGCATGAAAGAAAAACTTGATCTCTTAGAAAAGTATCAAGCTAAATCGTTGATCGCTAGTCCAAGTATTGCTAATCACGATGTCTGTACCATTGTTTCAGATGAAAAAACAGCCTTTGTAAATTATTTGAGGGTCAAAAATGGAGCAATGATTACCTCCAAAAATGTAGAATTAAAGAAAAGATTAGACGAAAGCGAAGAAGAGCTGTTACTGACAGCATTGATTCGTCTTCAAGATCAATTTCAAAGCGATGCAGAGGAAGTACTGGTAAACATTGAATTGGAAAATCCGATTGAAGGGCTAAACATCAATGTTCCAAAAATTGGAGATAAAAAGAAGCTAATCGAACTGTCCTTAAAAAATGCCTTGTATTACAAAAAGGAAAAAGCATTACTGCAGGGATTGAATCAGGATAAAAAGGATCGAGTAATTCGTCAACTTCAACAAGATTTAAGTTTAACAGAAATCCCAGACCATATCGAATGCTTTGACAATTCAAATATTCAAGGAACAAGTCCTGTTGCAAGTATGGTTTGTTTTTTAAATGGTAAACCAGCAAACAAAGAGTACAGACACTTTCATATCAAAACTGTTGAGGGTCCTAATGACTTTGCAAGTATGAAAGAAATTGTAGGAAGACGATATAAACGAATGATAGAGGAGGGTAAACCATTCCCAAAATTAGTGGTCATCGATGGAGGAAAAGGTCAGCTATCATCTGCAGTCGAAGCTCTTCATGAACTAGGGATATATGGTAGAATGCCGATAATTGGGATAGCTAAACGATTAGAAGAAATTTATTTCCCAGGTGACTCCTATCCAATCCACATTGATAAAAAATCGGAAAGTCTCAAATTACTTCAACGAATCCGAGATGAAGCACACCGATTTGCCATTACTTTTCATCGTAAAGTCAGAAGTAAAAATGCCTTCGGAACACAATTGACCTCAATACCAGGAATCGGTGAAAATACCGCAGACAGATTATTGAAGCACTTTAAATCAGTAAAAAAAATAAGTGAAGCCACAGAGGAACAGCTAGCTGAAATAATCGGTTTGAATAGAGCAAAAATTCTAATTGAATGGAAAGAAAAAAATAAAGGGGCTTAAAGCCCCTTTTATTTTACCACTCCCAGAGAGAGTTTTCGAATTCTAATAATTTGTATTCAAAAGCAAGCGAATTGATGTAAGCCTGCATCTCTGGATCCGGATGATCCGCGTTCACCATATCAGCAATTAAAGCTTCATCAGGATTTGTAAACCTTCTTACAACGCTTCTAAATAATCTTGATTCAAAAGCTTCATCATAAGTCAAGCTCTTTGATATATTTTGAAAATTAAGCCATCGAGCACTTGGATGATATTTGAAATAATTCACAAAATCTTTGTATCGAATAAATCCTATCGTTTTTTGACCTGCGTTAGCATTTGTAACTGAAGGCATAACCAACTCGACAAATTTAATATCAAAAACTAGGTCAGAATGGTGACGGTCAAATACGAAATCTTCTTTGAAATCAAGATAATAAAGCTGCTTCACGAAAATGGAATCGCCATTTGCTGAAAGCCAGAAATTCTCTTGGAATTCGGCAATAGAAAGAGGCTGGGTGAAATTCTCATCACGAAAAACCTCTAAGGCATTTTCGTCGACTACAGCCTTATAGATGTTGTTTATAATTCCATTTGACTTATTGTCTCCAGAACCATACAATGAAAGATTGTACTTTTCCCGGAGATCAATTCTTCTCCAAACCGAAATCTGATACATTTTATCATCATCCCGAATTCGCTTATTTGAGAAAATGGTATCCATTGAAAATTGCCTATCTCCAAAACCCGAAGGGTTTACACTGGTAGCAACTTGAGCCTGTGACTGGAATACTATCCCAGATACAAGTGCAATGGCTAAAAGAAGAAATTGAGAAAATCTTTTCATAAGTAAGGTATTTAAACCGAACACCTATTATTTGATAGGAATTCGGATAATTTCTCTCTGCTCAGAGTTAATCTTATTACCTCTGAAATTGGTTCTTGTTACTTGAGTAACTCTAACTACAATATCATCCCCAGGTCTTGCACTTTCAAGTAAGGATCTCATTCCTGAACCAATTGGAACTGTAGCGCGAGGAACTTCACTTCTTAGAAGAATTAGTTCACCACCAGTTACTTCAAAGTTTGCATCCTTGGACATGGTTCTTGCGAAAGTAGGCTCTGGCTTTGCTACTACCTTAATGCCGCTTAGAACATTCACTGGTTGAGCTTGGCTAAGATCGATTTCGGAACCATTTGATCCAACAACTCGAATAGTTGGAGCAGGAACTGGTTTGATATCAAAATCAACACTTCCGATTTTATTTCCTCCACTGCTTACACCAATGTTAACTTTTCCAGATGCTCCAGGAATAACGGTAACTTGGCCCGGTTTATTACCTTTGATCGATTGACCGTTAGAAATTGCGAATTCAGGTGAATAAGTATTTCCCAAAGCAGGTACTTCAATCAACAATTCGTTAGCACAATCAGCATACAATTGCTGAACAACTTCAGATGAAACTTTAATAATAGGCTGTGCAACAAAGTATTCATATTCTACTGGAATAACTTGGTCCTCACCACCAACATTGGTCACGATTTGACCTTTAAGAACTTGTCTAGCAAGGCCTTTGTCATCATATGAGCTTGCAGGAGGAACTGTAAATTCAACTTTACCAAATCCATCCTCAACAGGAACGTTACCTCTACCATCTAATGTCATGGTAGGAGAAGCTGAAGATGAAGCAGAAGCTATGAACATATCAGCCTCAAATTTGGTCCCAGCTGCTACAACGTTTGACTTAGCTGCAATTTGACCTTTTAGAATATCTGCCTTAAAGTAAAAAGAGCCGATTGAATTAGTAATTGCTGTCAATGCTTCACTTTCAATATTCAAAACTTCATTTTGGAATTGCGAAAGCAAGGCGATAACTGCCCCAACTGGTGATTTTACAAAGTTTAGGTTAGTAAAAGACTTAGCTCTAGCCTCGGTGTCATTGGCGAAAATCTCAATATCTTTAGCGTCCAAAGCGATTGGTTTGAATGTAATTCCAGTTAAGCCAATCTTCTCCAAAATTTGAGAAACTTGAACTGGGTAAGCATTCAACTTTTCTTTCATCTCATCCCCTTTGCCATTATTGGCAAACATGTTTCCAGGGATTTCAGTGTTTTTCAAGGCTGAGTTAACGAATGCCCCTTCCTCATTTTTAGCATTCGATTGGGTAATCAACTCTTGTTTAAGGTCTTCTATGTAAGCATAAATTTCCTTAGTAGCTGTTCTTACTTCTTGAGCAGCACTAACCTTAGGCACATCTCGAGGATTGTTTCCTTGCTCCTCAACGGTGCTTTTAATATTGGTTACTACAAACTCATTCTTAGTAATAAAATTCCTAGAAGTACGCTCCATTCCATCATTGATAAGAATGAATTTTTGAAGGATCTGGTTACTTACCTGAAGTGCTAACAAAGCTGTTAGTACTAAGTACATCATCCCGATCATCCTCTGTCTTGGTGTCTCTTTTGCTCCTGCCATCTTTATGGTTTATTTAGCTTAGATGTTAGAGAATAGATTAACCCTTCATGGCAGAAAGCATTCCGCCATAAATTTTATTTAGTGAGCTTACATTTTGATTAAGCTTAGCTAATTCATTTTTAAATGCTTCTGTTTCTTTTCCAGCCTCTGTAATTCCGGCCATCGCAGAAGACATGCTATTATAGAATTTGTTAAGAGTCTTCACATGGCTATTAGCATCTTGAAGCTCCATTTCATACACAGCATTTAAAGCAGATAGATTTTTGGTTACTGTTTGAATCTGGGTGTGATATGCTTTAGCATCTTGAGAAGCAGATGACATCTCAGTCAATGCAGCAGCGGTTTTGCCATAAGAAACATTCATATCAGCCAAAGTTTTTGCAGCTGACTTCACATTAGAAGCATATTCGTTGGTAGCTACCGCTGCATCAGCCAAATTGCCCATTTTCTCAGCAGAAGTAGCCAAATTTTGCATTCCTTTTCCTAGGCTTTCGATCAATTCAGGACCAATTTTAGCCTTAGAAAGCATGTCATCAAGTTTTGCACTAACATCATCACCTTTAGATTTTTTGGCAGGAGCACCTTCTGCTAGTTCTGGGTAAATTTTACTCCAATCCATTTCCTCATGGCGAGGCTCAAATGAGGATAAGAAGAAGATGATTGCTTCAGTAGTAAGCCCGACACCGATCATCAAGGTAGCACCTGTCCAGTCCAAAATCTTGAACATGGCTCCAAGAATTACTACTGATGCACCAATGCCGTAAATTTTGGGCATTACGTTGGAATAAAAGAAATTGCCTTTGCTAGCCATTGTAAATTGTAAAATTAAAGGTTGAGGTTTTTAAAGTGATTTTGTTAATTATCTTCTAGTTCTTTTGGTTGATTTTACATCCATAGATCCTGATCTACCGATGAAAGTCATAGCAGTTCTGAATCCTATGTGAGCTTGTGCTACATCTTGGTATTCGTAGGTTCTTGTAGATGTTTCTAAGTAGTGAGCGATGTCTTTCCAACTTCCGCCTCTAACAATTTTCCTAGGCTCATTTGGATCATCATATACTGGATCTAAATCCCAAGTATCTACTCTAGCTGTAGCTTTGTAGGCATCCATAACCCACTCTGCAACATTTCCTGACATATTATATAGTCCGAAACCATTTGGTGCAAAAACGTCTACAGGTGCAGTGTACGCAAATCCATCATCGATGTAATTACCTCTACCAGGTTTGAAGTTGGCCATAAGGCAACCTCTCTTGTTTTTAAGATAAGGACCCCCCCAAGGATATTTTGCAACGTCTTTTCCACCCTTAGCAGCATATTCCCATTCAGCCTCTGAAGGCAATCGAAATGCTGGAACATCAAAATCAGACTCATCATTTGCTCTTAGATGATAGGTTCTCCACTCACAGTATTTTTGAGCTTGTTCCCAAGAAATACCTACAACTGGATAATCATCAAACGCCGGATGGTCAAAATAAAATTCCATCAAAGGATCTCCATAATGATATGAGAAACTTTTTGACCAGACTGTAGTATCCGGTCTTAATTCATCAAAATTAAAAGTAGGAGGATCTTTCAAAGTAGTTGGTGTACCCGTAGCTAACTCTCCACCCTTTACTGCTTCCAAAAACTGTCTGTATTTATTATTGGACACTTCATACTTGTCCATAAAAAACTCAGATATAGTAATTTGCTTATTCATTGAAGATTGGGTGTAAGCAATATCTTCATCTGATTGACCCATCCAAAACGTACCCGCTTTTACAGGAACCATATCAATTGGAAGATTCTGTTGCCAACTTGCTCTTTTTGCAACACCGGTTACTTCACCCCTTCTATTGGCTTTATCACTCGCCGTACCCTTCTTGCTGAAAAGTCCGCATCCCGGTAAAAGTGTCGCTATAGTAAGCCCGAGAGTGATGGGCATCAAGCGGAGTTTCATTTTTTTATACATAAATGACATTTTTTTATCATTCAAAATTTTTCAAGTTAAAAACAGTCTTATTTGGCGAAATTTAGACGTTTTCAAGCCAATTATGCAAATAACTTGCCAATTTTAAACCCTTTTGTAAACCAATCGTACTATACTCTTTTTTTCGAAATAATATTTGGAACAATTCTTTAAAACCTAAATCTTGGTGTTCGTTGAATTACACGTTCTACAGCTTTTGGATTTCCATTTCCAAGTGTATATCTGAGTAATAATTCATGAGAAGAACCAGACTTAGCATTTAATCCTGAGGTCACCAAATCAAATGCATATCCTAATCGCAACGAATTATCTTTTAATAAACTATAGCCAATTATTAAGGAGGCAGATTCTTGAAGGCGATAAGCTAGACCTGCGTTGATCCGATTTTGATGTGTAGCCATAACGCTCAAATCGTAAGAAAAATTATTGAATCCAACACTTTTTACAAGAAGGCTTGGCTCAATTCTCAGTTGACCAATAGGACGGATTCTATATCCAAATAACAAATAAGTGTGATTTTGAAGTTGATTGGCGTAAGTGCCATCTCCAAAATCAAAAGAAGGCTGGTTAAGATGCTTACTGCTCAACCCCAAAAAATAATCGCCTCTATCAATCAAAACTCCGATTCCAAAATCAAGCGCCAATTGGTTTTCTTTTCCCGAATTTGGAAGATTGGGCTCTGGATTTACAACAATTATTTCTCCGTAGTCCAAACTACTAGATGCTACTCCACCGTAGGCACCTACACTTAGATTTACTCTTCCAATTTTTTTATCGTAACTCCCTTGAAGGTTAAACTGTAAATTATTCGTGGCTCCAATGTTATCATTAATAAGCACGAATCCATATCCGATATTTTTTTCACTTAGCCTTCCTTGACCAGTGAAAAGCTGGGTAACTGGAGCGCCTCCTTGGCCAGTTGTTGGGGTATATCCTGACCATTGGGAACGGTGTAATGCAGAAAACCGAAATCCATCCTCTTTGCCTACCAAGGCAGGATTGTAAAACATGCCATTATACATGTATTGGGTGAACTGCGGATCTTGTTGCCCGTAAACTGCCCCAGTTATAAAAAGGAAACATAGGACATGTCCAATTTTTCGGAAAAAATTATTGAGCATGGATTCAGTCATTTTCTATGGTCATTACTACCAGACAAACTAGTGTAGGAATTTTAACTGAAAAACCACAGAAAATGATTCCGGGATTTACAAATTATTCGCCTTTTTGATATAAAGTTCCAAGGCACCGGTCATACTAGGGGCATTGGGCATTGGAGCTTCAATATCCAAAATCAAATCCAGATCTCGTACAGCTTGAGCTGTGGTCGGTCCGAATGCTGCAATTCTAGTATTTCCTTGAACAAAATCAGGAAAATTTTGCTTCAAAGATTTGATTCCAGACGGACTGAAAAATGCTAATATATCATACTTAACATCTGCAAGGTCTGATAGATCTGCAGCCACTGTATGATAAATTATAGCCTCCGTGAAAGAAATTCCATGCTTTTCAAAGAATCCAGGAATATCGTCTTTTCTGATATCCGAACATGGAAATAAATACTTTTCGTTTTTATGCTTTTTGAAATAGTCGAAAAGATCTTCCGCAGTCTTTTGACCTACAAAAAGTTTTCTTTTTCTAATGACAATATATTTCTGCAAGTAATGAGCCGTTTGATCTGAAATACAAAAATATTTCATCTCTGCTGGCATCTCGATTTTAAACTCTTTACAAATCGCAAAGAAGTGATCAATTGCATTCCTGCTGGTAAAAATGACAGCCGTATGCTTCAGAATATCAATTTTCTGCTTGCGGAATTCCTTTGGTGGAACAGGCTCTACTTTTATAAACTGTCGAAAATCAATCTTCAACTTATACTTTTCAGCCAACTGCAAATAAGGGGAGTTGGCGTCTGTAGGCTTTGGTTGGGAAACTAGGATACTTTTTACGGGCTTAAGGCGATCTTTTTGAGCAACACTCATGCTAGTTCTTCCAGTTTATTTTCAAAAACTTCACTGAATCATCATCACTATCCATTTTGATAAAATCAAAAACGGTACAAATTCAGCAATGCAAAGGTAAATAAATAAATGATATTTCTTAAAACTCAACCGGTTCATCATAATCAAAGACAAGCCCAAAATGCCAAGCAGGTAAAACCAAAAAAAGAATTGGAACAAGAAAGTTAAAACAGACCCCAATTCATTAAAATCATTGATTAAATAATAAGAAGCTACCAAAAGGACTATCGTGACACCAAAAACAATCAATCGCAAAAGGTAGAAATAATGTGAAAAATCACTCTTACCAAGTTCGAACAAATATCCCGCAAATCGGACACCTATAAATTTTAAAATAAAAAACAGAAAGACTAAAACTACCCCAATAACCCAAAGGATTAACAAAGAAAAAAAGTCTCCTTTTGTCCAATTCATAACCCAATTGGTCTCAACAGATAAAGCTACTACCCCAACCTGGGAAATCATCATGCTGACTAAGAGAACATAGAATAGTATATCTGGAGAAAAGAACTTTTGCAAACTCCCCGTATCAGAAAAATCTTCTGCATTGATCAATGCCACCGGCTGAATTAGAATCGAAAATAAGTAGGGATAGGCTAATCGATATACTGCTAAAAACATTACGATCAATACAAACACAACTACAAAAAAATCTTTCAATGGTAAAATTGATGTTCGAGCGATCATCATTTCCTGTGCTTTCTCTGTTGTATCAACCTGTTTTGACTCGAAAACCACTTTTTTCAATCCAACAGAATTTGGAGTAACTTGAGAATGGGTTACAGTAAATAGTACAGAGTCCTTTTTGGACAAACGCCAAACTTCCTCTACAGGCCAATGCAATACTGTATCCGTTGGAAATAATTCGATGAGCTTCCCATCTACGAATAAAGTCGCTTGACTAGGCAAGGTCAATTCAAATTGTGATTTGGGAAAATCTCTCACATTGACCAAAACTTCCAATTGGTCATTATTCTCCCACCAAGCAGCCTCTTTGGCGGGCCTCCATTTCGAATCATAATTTTCCAAGACCTGACCGAAACCATTTGTCAAAAGGCCAAGACTCAAAAAAATCAAAAGACTCAAAATTTTATGCATCGATCGGGATCTAGAATCTGGCCAAATATCCAAAATGAACTCGGGAATAGGTAATTGAAAGCGGCTGGGATGCAGACTTCCCCATCGCCAATACAAAACTGAACATTCCTCCTGGAGTGTCCAAATTTATTCCAGCTCCAAGAGAAAGGACTTGATCCGTTTTCGGATTTGCGAAAGGATTAGTGATGATCCCTGCATCAGTCAAAAAAACCAAATAGGAACTGGAATCAATAAATAGTCGATGTTCCAAGTTGATATATCCGTAAGATTTAGCGAAAAAGAAAGATTCATTAAACCCTCGGATGGTTTTTAAACCACCCAAACGGAATAATTCATTGGCAAATAGATTTGTATTCTGAAGGTGTCCAGCTGAAAAATTGACCCAAATCCCATAAAGTGGATTGATATAGAAATTACGTTCTCCTTTTCCTTCAATAAGCCATTGAGGACTGGACATTTCTAAATTTTCATATCGGTCTGGAGACAGCCCAGTATTTTCAAGCAAGCGCTTGTTACCCATCGAGGCATGAACTTCAATACGACCTCCTTTTCTGGAAAATGACCCAGGCTCCAATTTATCCCATTTCCAACCTATCCCATAGGTATTCCAGCGATAATCAAGGAAGTCATTGAATTCGGATTGGGTGCCATTATTTGGAATTGAGATTAAATCCCCTGCTTTTCTTTGGGTAAAAAAACTTATGGATTGGCCCGAAGCGATTTCAAGGCTAAAATTTAGGTCTAGTTTTCTATTGACAAACGTACTATCCTGTTTGAACAAATTGAACCCAAACTCTAATTCTAATGGTGATCCCAGAAGATAGCTTTCTTTCGCACTGAGATCCAAGGATTGAGATTGGACGTTTAGTTTTTGCCAATTAATCCCAAAATCTCTTCCCTTACCTCCCAAATGAGCAAGCCTCAAATCAAGTTGGCCAGTTACCAGCATTTTTCCAGGTTGGTTGGCATTGGGAAGAAAGCCGACGATTCCATCAAAAACATTTACCCGTCGATCTTTTAAGAAAAAAACAGGTACGGCTTGCCTTGTTCTAAATTGAATTTCTGGATTATTCTGAATTTGAACGTAGGGATTGCTTGACAACCTTCTCACAGCTTGATCAAATTCAGCTTGAGAAAATGGACCTCCCAGCGTAATTTTTGAAAATCGTTGCAGGTAATTTTTATCAGTTTTGGTGTCCCCTCTTACTTCCACACTATCCCAAATGATCAAAGGTCCAAGTTGAAGTTCAATTTTCCCCGATAAGCTTTGTCCCTTGACTTGGATACTATCTATTTTTCCTGAAGCAAATGGGTACCCATTTTTCTCTTGTTCAATAAGCCAATTTTCAACCCATTGGTAAGGACCCTCATAGTCATGAGATGGAGTTCCGAGTTTTCCCCAGTTGGCACTATCACCTTTAATAAGGATAGATTCCCAGGAAAATCTGTCTCCTTGGACAAATTCATAGATTAAAGTATCTCCATTACTTTTTTTAAAAAATCCAGCATTTAGAAATCCCTGAGAATGGCTTTCTCTGATCAGTGACTCAATCTTTTGATCCAAAGAATCCTTAGAAAAAAAATGGACAGATTGTGCTTCCTTTTCATTTCCTTTTGAGGTCAATTGATAGACAAGTTGCCCGTTGGCTGAGCCGCAATACAGCAGGCAGAAGGCTACTATCCAGTAAACAACTCGGTTCAAGGCGATAAGGAATGGTTATATTCGCAAGTTAATCGAAATCCCTTGGCAGGTATCTACATCCATATTCCATTTTGCAGACAGGCATGTCATTATTGTGACTTTCATTTTTCTACTAAACTCGACAAGGTCCAGTCGATGGTGGATGCAATTTGTGTTGAAATCTCTCTGAGAAAAAACTACCTGAAAAATGAGCCTGTTGAAACCCTCTATTTTGGCGGCGGGACCCCTTCTCTACTCACCAAGGATCAATTGACTCAAATTATAGAAAATATCAAATCCAATTTTGCTAGTCAATGGGCTGAAGTCACTTTAGAGGCAAACCCTGATGACTTGACAGAGGCCAAGCTTGAATATTGGAAAGAGTTAGGAATTGACCGACTTAGCCTTGGCATTCAAAGTTTCCATACAGAAGTACTTTCATTTTATAATCGACTTCATACCGCGGAGGAAGCTAAATCAGCAATTTCAAGAGCACGGAAAATCGGATTTGAAAAATTCTCGATCGATTTGATTTACGGTTTTCCTTGGTCAGATCATTCACTTTGGCAAGCCGACCTACAGGAGGCAATTTCCCAAAACCCAGGACATATTTCAGCCTATGCACTGACAGTAGAAGACAAAACTGCCCTTGGAAATTGGACTAGGAAAGGGAAGTTTAACCCTGCTAATGAGGATTTTGTAGCGGAGCAATTTGAATGGATGCAACAAACGCTAGAGAATGCTGGATATGTTCAATACGAGGTTTCGAACTTTGGGAAACCTGGACAATTTGGACTTCACAATTCAAATTACTGGAAAGGAATCCCCTATCTAGGAATTGGGCCAAGTGCACATTCCTTTGATGGGATCTCTAGAGGAGCAAATCCCGCATCCAATCCCATATACTTGCGACAAATAGCATCTGGTAAGTCCCCATTTATTGCTGAAATACTCTCTAGAGAAGAGTCAGTAAATGAATACATCCTAACTGGACTGAGAACACAATGGGGAATCTCAACCACCCAAATAAAAGCTGCATGGGGTGTTGATTTAACTTTAATAAAGGAGAAAGAAATTAGGAATTTGATATCCCAAGGATGGCTAATTCAACGGGATAATACCCTAACTTTGACTAAAAGAGGCCTTCTCTTAGCAGATAGCATTTCCGCTATGCTTTTTATTTAAATCAATTATGCCCTACGATCCGTCTTCCTATCGAAAAAAAGAAGCTGCTCCATTGGAGTCAGCATTTAAGGAATTGCTGAAGGCTTATCGTTTGGAGGATAAGTTTTTGGAAAAACAATTAATTAGCTCTTGGGGCGAAATAGTAGGGAATACCATCGCTTCCCGCACTGAATCAGTTTTTATTAAGGATAAAAAGTTGATGGTAAAAGTCACCTCCGGGCCAATCAAAAAAGAACTCCAGATGAATCGTTCTAAAGTGATGGGGTTGATTGAAGAGAAAGTCGGAAAGGGAATCGTTCATGATTTGGTGATTTTATAATCTGAATTGACAATTTTTAACGATCAAGCCTTCACCAAAACGAAGCTATTGGGCTAAGAATAATTCACTTTGCGTATACTTGCGTAACAAAACGAATGCTCAAGCTCCCACAAATCCATATAGGTAAACTCAGCCTTTTGCTCTCCATCTTGGTATGGCTGGCTTTGCTATTTGTGGATTTAGTGAGACTTTTTGGATTGCTGAATGAATTGGATTCTGGCATTGCCCCGGAGATTACCTGGATTCTAGAAATTCTATTTTTCTTCACCCTTTATGGATTTTATTCCTACTCCATAAGCAAAAATTCCCAAAATGATTTTTTAAACCTTATTTGGAGAGCTGCAAGTACCGGCATTTTTGCTGCCACGGTGGCTCTTCTGATTGATGGCCTGTATTTCTTATTTGGGGAAAGTAAGTTGGCTTCTGAGCCATTTCTGAAAAACTTCTTTTATCACATCAATTTTGCGCTGATTTCAATCTTTCTGATTTCTTCAGCGCTTCTTTGGAAACACCTCATACTTTATCAAAAAAATAAACGTGTTGTTCAGCAATGGCAAGCCTTCGAATTTGCCATGCTATTTGCGATGTTTTTTATTTTTTTCAATAAAAACCAATTCGATTACAGCTTCATTTTTGGCCTAGTTATCCTGACCATCATTTCGATTTGGCTCAGTGGGAATCTGAAATGGATTCCTTATTTGAATTTCAAGGAGAAGTGGAAATCCCTGCTCTTCCTTTTCTTCATTTTGATCAGTGCAGCCATTTTATTCAGAAAACTAGTAGGGTATGGGGGTGATCAGGAGTTCTTGGTAAACCTAACAGATAACCTCTTTTTGCTTGCGCTTTTTGGATTTGTCTTTATTTATACCTTTTTCAGTTTTTTAGTCACACTATTCAACTTGCCCACTTCCTCAGTTTTTGAACAAAAACTGACCGAGGCCATCAATCTGCAGCGACTTAGCCAGTCCATCCAACCCGAAGAAAGTGAAGAACAGGTGCTTGATATCCTAATGGATTCATGCATGAGTGCTTCTTACTCTGACGGAGCATGGATCGAATCTCAAACTAGCAAAGGTGAATCTGGCTTCTCCCAAGAGCGATTTTTGGAGAAAGAAAACAAAGAGGAAATTTCAACTCTGATCAAATCTCTAAAAACGGCCAATACTTGGGCATCAGAAACCAAACCCGATTTATTGGAACCGCTGGCTCTTAAAATTGACCACCCTAGGTTTTCATCCATTTTGATTGTCCCATTGGTGATCAATAAATCTGTAATCGGGAGAATGGTATTATGCAAAGAGGTCAAAGACGGGTTCAATAAAGAGATGATAAACATCATCAGCACGTTTACCCGTCAGGCCTGTATCGCTGTTGAGAATCACCGTCTTCTAAACCAAGCCATCCAAAACGAACGGTATCAGGAAGAATTGAAAATTGCTCAGCGAGTCCAAAAAGCTTTGCTTCCGATTCGACTCGACCATCATGATAGTTTTGAGATTTGCGCTTATTCAAATACCGCAGATGAAGTAGGCGGAGACTATTACGATACCTTCCAACTAGACGAAAACCGATTTGTGCTGATCATTGGTGACGTATCAGGAAAAGGTACCTCGGCAGCCTTTCATATGTCCCAAATGAAAGGAGTTTTTCATAGTCTCATTCAGTTGAATCTAAGCCCTGCTCAATTTATGATTCGAGCTAATGCCGCATTGGGTAAATGCCTTGCTCGGAATCATTTTATCACAGCATCCATCTTTATCATTGATATTCAAGCAAGGAAAATTTGCCATTCTCGGGCTGGGCACGTCCCAACGTTAATTTATCATGCTGCTGATAAAAGTTCTGAATACTTGCTCTTTGATGGACTGGGTTTGGGAATTTTAAGAAACAAGCAATACGAAAATCACGTTCAGGAGAGAACCTTGGCTTATGAGAACGGAGACATTATGGTCTTGATCACAGATGGAATTGTGGAAGCTAAAAATCCAAAAGGAGATCAATTTGGATTCGAACGAATCAGAAGCTTAGTGGAAATTCACCACCAACTCGACGCAAAACAACTTCAAACCACACTGATCGACGCCTTACATCACTTCGTAGGAGGTGGCGGGATGATCGATGATGATTATTCGATGATGGTGGTCAAATTCAATGGATCATCCAGCCCGAAAAAATAAACAGTACTTATGTTAACACTGGAAAAATTAGCAGAAAACGGACACCACTTTCTCAAAATAAAGGGTGAAATAGATGCCAGCAACTCTGTCATATTAGATGAAGCTATCCAAGAACTTATCCAGGATGGAGCTGTCTCAATTTTGGTGGATGGCACGGGCTTGGAATATATCTCTTCGGCAGGATTGGGTGTATTTATGTCTTACTTGGAAGACTTTATGGATCAGGGAATTTCATTAAAGCTATACGGCCTTTCACCTAAAGTATTTGAAGTGTTTAAAATATTGGGATTAGATCAGTTGATCCCCATTTTTCCAGACTTGAATTCAGTCTTTTCCTCGTGAAATGAAAAGTAGATTAGATCTTTCTTGCCAAACCTCAGCCTTGTCAGATCTGAGAAATTTTCTCCAGCAAAGTCTGGAAGAGATTTCTCTTTCTGACATTCAAAAACACCAAGTTACCTTGGCTGTGGAAGAAGTGTGTGCCAATCTGATCATTCACTCCCACCAATGCAACCCCAACAATCTTATCCATCTGGAAATAAATCATACATCTGACCGAATAATTTTTGAAATTTCAGATGATGGAGAGGCCTTTAATCTCAATGAATATCAAACTCCAGACCTGAAAGAGGTCATGACAGAAAAGCGTAAAGGTGGTTTAGGCATTATTTTGGTTAAAAAAATTATGGACCAGATCGAGTTTGAAACCAAGGGGGGTACCAATACTTGTAGACTGGTCAAATGGTTCCGCTCCTAATTTTGGTTAAAACCTTCTACCCTAAGGCTTAATCCTTGAAATCCTGTTAATTTTGTAAACTTGCATTCTAAATTGAATTGTACTTTGATGAATTTCCGAAATCCTTCGGCTTTCACCGCTTTTATACTTCTCGCTGCTTGGGGGATGTTTGCCCCGCTGAGGAGTTATTCTCAAGATGCCTCAGAAGTAATTTTTACTTTGGGAGGTCAACCCGTTGAAAAAGACGAACTCGTTTATCTTCTTTCCAAAGGCCAAATAACTGGCATCTCAGGGGTTAGCCGTGAAGAATTTGAAGAAAACCTGGAGCTTTTTATCAACTTCAAGCTGAAAGTGAAGGAGGCCGAATCCTTAGGGCTTGACCAAGGAGAGGAATTTGAGCGTGAATTTGAATCTTTCAAAGAATCGTTAATCGCTCCATTCTTGATCAAAAACTCTTTGGAGGAAGGGGAGCTGAGAAAAGCTTATGCTAGAATGCAGGAAATTGTACGCGCCAGTCACGTTCTCCTTCAATTTCCCCCAAATGCAAGTTCGGAGGATAGCCTAATCGTTCTGAAAATGGCTCTCAAAATCAAAAGCGAAATTGAAAATGGCGGAAATATCAATGAGCTTGCCCTGCAATATTCAGACGACCCATCTGCCAAAACTAATAAAGGGGACTTAGGATATTTTACAAGCCTTCAAATGGTGCAACCTTTTGAAGATGCTGCATTTATGCTTCAGTCTGGCCAAGTTTCTGATCCCGTTTTGACTAATTATGGTTACCATATCATCCAGGTTAGGGATAGAAAAGCCAATCCAGGTCAAGTTCGAGTTTCGCATATCTTGGTTCGATTTGATCCAATGGACTCTGTTCAAGAATTGAATGCGCGGAGAAAAATCTCAGACATTTATACAGAGATACAGAAGGAAAGTACGATTTGGGAGGAGATTGTCAATAACTTTTCCGAAGACCTAGGTACCAAAGAAAATGGAGGATTGCTTCCATGGTTTGGGGTAGGAAATATGATTCCTGAATTTGAGATGGCTGCTTTCAGCCTAACAGAAATTGGAGAGGTTTCCCCTCCAATTCGCACCCAATACGGCTATCATATTCTAAGATTGGAAGGCAAAAGACCGATTGAGTCATTTGAGGAAATGGAAGAAAGTATTCGGTCCCGAATTTTAAGAGACTCAAGATCAAAAATGATTCAATCTCAAGTGGAAGCCATTCAAAAAGCTAGATACGGGTTTGAAGAACAAGAGGCGACTGTGGCCGAATTGGCGAATACCCTAAATTCAGTACCCAAAAGCCAATTTGCTGATATAGCTGCACAGCGAAACTGGACCAAAACTCCCCTATTCACCTTGAGCGGAAAGACTTACGACTTTTCAAGATTCTTAGATTTCGTCCAAAATCAAGAACTAATCATTAGGGGAAGTGCGGGAGCATTCGATTTTTGGTATGGAAAATTCGTTTCCGAATCTCTCTCTACCACAGAAGAACAAGACTTAGAAAAAAACAACAAAGAGTATAAAATGCTCTTGAAGGAATATCGAGATGGAATTCTCCTCTTTTCTCTCATGAATCAGGAAGTGTGGCAGCGCGGGATTTCAGACTCCTTGGGACAAGTAGAGTTTTTTAGAAAAAACATTGAAAACTACCAGTGGAATAATCGAGTGCAAGCTTACATTATTCGAGTATTGGACAAAACTCAACTGGAATCCTCCAGAAAAATGCTGGAAAATAGTGGATATAATCCTTTGGTGATCGAGAATTTTGAATCTCAACTTAAAGCCAATCATCCACTTGCATTTCAAACGGAATCAGGGATCATCGAATATGAAACCCACCCAGTCCTCTCTAAGGCTGATCTGTCTAAATCCTACCAAGAAATTCAGATTGACGGTAATTCCTTTCAAATCCTACTTGGAGAAAAATATCCTGCTGGGCCTAGGAAATTTGAGGAATCAAGAGGTTTGGTGATTCGTGATTACCAAGAATATTTAGATCAAAATTTGACCTCCACCTTAAAAAGAAAATATCCTGTGCAGGTCAACGCTAACGTAAAAGAAGAAGCGTTTTTGTCCATCAACCGATAATTGATCCGGATAAAACGCCTAATTAATCCTTTAATAGAAACTATGAAATTGCTCACCCGACTTATCCCAATTGTTCTGTTTTCAAGTTTGGCAGGACTTGCATTTGCGCAAGAAAGCCAACCTACAGGACAAGTATTGGATAAGATTGTAGCCAAAGTTGACAATAATATTCTCTTGGAATCAGATGTGCAAAGGACCTACATTGAAGCTATTGGAGCTTCCCAACAAGGGATGCCAGCTCCGACTCGCTGTCAGGTTTTCGAGAGCCTTTTGATCAATAAACTCATGGTTGCCAAGGCGGAAATTGATTCCGTTACTGTGACCGAAGCAGAAGTAGAATTGCAAGTTGACAACCGATTTAATCAAGTCTTGATGCAAATCGGTGGTGATGAAAATATGTTGGTGGAATTATACGGCAAATCTGCCGACCAGCTAAAATCAGAAATTGAAGAAGTTGTCCGTGAGCAGATGATCGTAGATCGGATGCGACGAAAAATTGTAGAGGGTGTTACAGTTTCACCGGCCGATGTTCGTTCCTTTTTCAATAGCATTCCTAGAGATTCCTTGCCTCTATTTACATCCGAGGCTACTGTGGGGCAAATCGTAAGAAAACCTGAAGCAAACCCTGAAGTTAGGAATCAAATTATCGCTCAACTCAAAAAGTTTAAAGAAGATATTCTGGCAGGAAAAGCTGACTTTGCGGATTTGGCCAAACGATATTCAGAAGATCCAGGCTCCGGTGCGCAAGGCGGGGATTTGGGATTTTTTCGTCGCGGGGAACTTGCTCCAGAGTATGAATCTACTGCTCTTGGACTGAAGCCAGGCGAAATCAGTGATCCTGTAGAAACTCAATTTGGGTACCACATGATTCAGCTCTTGGAAATCAGAGGCGGATCGTTCAATACTCGACATATCCTAAGGATTCCAAGTCCAACAGAAGAAGATATCAAAAAATCAGAACGATATCTAGATTCGCTTCGAGATCAAATTTTGGAAAAGAAAATAGACTTTGCCAAGGCAGCCAAGGAGTATTCTCAAGATCGATCTACTTCTGACAATGGAGGCTTTTTCGTAGACCCTTCTAATAATTCCAACAGACTATCCCTTCGTACGCTCGAAGATCCAGTATTATATTTTACGATCGACACGATGAAAGTGGGAGACATTACTCATCCCATTCGATTTGAAGATCCTAGAGAAGGAACAAAAGTTCGAATCCTCTATTATCAAGCCAAATACCCAGCTCATCGAGCCAACCTCAATGATGATTATGAAAAAATGAAGGCTGCTGCGCTCAAAAGAAAAGAGGATGAAATATTGAGCAGATGGTTTGAAACTGCCAAAGAGGATGTTTTTATCGACATTGATCCTACCTATGATCGATGCAATGTGCTCCAAAAATGATAACTGACCTAAACAACAAAGCCCTGAAAAATTTCAGGGCTTTGTTGTTTGTGAGATTATTTTGATCCCAAGAGGGCCTTAATTGCAAATCCAAGCTGTCGAACACTCTCCTCCAAAAAGCCCTTAGATTCTTTTATCCGTGGCTCAAACTCTTCTTTTTTCTCTTGGAATTCTCGCTCTAAAATCTGCTTAGCCTTTTTCAGTTCGTCTTCTAGCGTTGTCTTTTTTGATCTCAAGTCACTGATTTTCCGCTCTAGATCTACTTTAACTTCTGCACCTGCTTCCGCCCCTTTTTTGACTAATTCCTCAATCTTTTCTCCTATTTCTTTGAGGAGTAGTTCGATTTCACGAGTAGATGATTTTTGCTCTTCCATGATTTTCAGGTTGATGGAATCGACAAGATACTAAAAATGAGCTTGCAGCTAGGCTGAAACGCCAACGGCTTTCATTCCAAGGACTCTGAAGTTTGAGTTTGTTTTTCAAAGAGCTCTGCGTAAACCCCTTTCTGAGCCATAAGAGTCTCATGATTTCCACGCTCAATGATTTTTCCGTCATCCAACACAATAATGTGATCAGCCAGCTTGGCGGAAGAAACCCGATGCGATATAATGATCGAGGTTCTATTTTCCATGATTCGTTTTAAGGCGGTTAAAATTGCGTTTTCTGTTTTTGTATCCACTGCCGACAAACAGTCATCAAGGATCAGGATTTTGGGTTCTTTAGCAATTGCCCTTGCAATCGAAACACGCTGCTTTTGTCCTCCAGAAAGTGTAATCCCACGCTCACCGAGCATGGTTTCAAATCCTTTAGGGAAATCTATGATGTTCGTATAGACATCTGCATCTTTAGCTGCTTTTTCGATCAAGTCTCGGTCAGGATGATCAAGTCCAAATGCAATATTATTTGCGATGGTATCAGAGAATAAAAAAACATCCTGAGGCACAAACCCGATCTGTCTTCGAATGCTGGAAATATCATAGGACTTGATGTCGATGCCATCTATTTGGATCGTCCCAGCATTTGGATCATACATTCTCATCAGGAGGTTGGCAATAGTAGACTTCCCAGAACCGGTCGTCCCGATAATCCCTAAAGTCTCCCCTGCTTTAATTTTGAATGAAATCTGATCCAAGGCTTTTATTCCTGAGTCAGGGTAGATAAAAGTCAAATCCTCCACAGCAATTTCTCCATGGATTTCTTGATCGAGGTTATCTTGACTAAGCAAGTCGTTTTTCTCATCCAAAAACTCGTTGATTCGGACCTGAGAGGCTGCGGCTCGCTGGACAATACTAGTCACCCAACCCAAGGAAGTCACAGGCCAAGTCAGGATATTGACGTAGAGAATAAATTCCGCAATTACCCCATATCCAATTTCTCCCTCAATGACTTGGATGCCACCTACATAAACGGTGATGATGGTGGAAATTCCAACCAAGGCCATGATCAATGGGAAAAAGAGCGCATTTACTTTAGTTAGTTGGATGGATTTATGCTTATACTCTTCACTGGCTTTGGCAAATTCTCGGGCCGAATCCTCCTCCCGAACAAAGGCCTTCAGAACTCGAATCCCTGAAAAAGCTTCCTGCACATACGTACTCAGCGTCGACAAACTTTTTTGAATTCGCTCTGATCGTTCATTGATCAGATTATTGACAAAATAAATACTGACAGAAAGTATCGGTAAAGGTAAAAGCGAATACAAAGTCAATTCAGCATTGACAGAAACCATATAAAAAATTACCAATGGAAATAGGATGAGGAGGTTTAGTCCATACATGATGGCGGGCCCTAAATACATCCTAACTCTACTGACATCTTCAGAAATTCGGGCCATCAAATCCCCTGTGCTATTCTTCCGATAAAAGCTTAAAGGCAACTCCTGATAATGTTCAAAAATATCATTCTTCAAATCATACTCCACACGCCTGGACATGATGATGATCGTCTGCCGTATTAGGAAAAGGAAAAAGCCTCTTAATAAGGCCATGATTAAGATCAAAACCCCAAATACCAATACGTAATCGAGGAAATTTTCCCGGGCAATTTCTCCCAATCCCCCTCGCTCTAAAGGCCTGTAAAGCGAAAAACTCTCAACCACATAATCTATGGCTATTCGGACGAGTTGGGCAGGGATAATTACGAATATGTTTGAAATGATAGTAAATACTACTCCCAAGAGCAGCAAACCCTTGTATTTGTAGAGGTATTTATTTAATCTCCAAAGAGGCTTCACCAAATAAAAGATTTAAAATTAAAGTATTGCTTATAGAAACTTTCGAAGTGATTACTTTGAAGGCTGATAAAAGTATTTAATTTTGTATCAGCCTTTTTCGAAGGGAAAGACCCAAATATAACACATTCTAAAAAGCGAAGTTCACATGTTAGAGATTAATGCGACCGAAACGGTGCAAGAAGGATCAATCTTCGGACAAATCACCACCATGGATCATGAGCAGCTCGTGATCTGCCACGACCAAGCAACAGGCCTCAAAGCCCTAATTGGAATTCACAACACAGTCCTCGGTCCTGCTTTGGGTGGTACCCGCATGTGGCCTTACGCCACTGAACAGGAAGCGATCACTGATGTCTTACGACTTTCTAGAGGCATGACCTTTAAGAATGCACTTGCCGGACTTAATCTAGGTGGTGGCAAGGCTGTGATTATTGGAGATCCAAAACTTAAGAATGAAGCATTTTTAAGAAGATTTGGACGTTTTGTAGAAAGTGTTGGCGGAAGATATGTGACGGCTGAAGACGTAAACATGAAGACTTCTGACATGGAGTATATCGCCATGGAAACTCGTCACGTGACAGGCCTACCTCAAATCAAAGGTGGCGCAGGTGATCCATCTCCAGTCACTGCCTTTGGTGTGTACATGGGGATGAAAGCTGCTGCCAAAAAAGCCTTTGGTTCTGACTCGCTTCAAAAAAAGAAAATTGCCGTGCAAGGTGTGGGACAGGTTGGAAAATACTTGATCGACTATTTAGTCAAAGAAGGCGCTGAAATCATGATTACAGACATCTTTGAGGATAAATTAAAAGCCATTGCCAAGGAAACTGGAGCAACTGTGGTTGATCCAAATGTGATTTATGATCTTCCGATGGATATTTATGCTCCTTGCGCGCTAGGAGCTACTATCAACGATCAGACCATTGACCGATTGAAATGTAAAGTGATCGCTGGAGGAGCAAATAATCAGTTGAAAGACGAAGCCAAACATGGTAAAATCCTTATGGAAAAAGGCATCATTTACGCCCCCGATTTCCTCATCAATGCAGGTGGAGTAATCAATGTAGGTGCTGAATACTACGGAGATTATCACAAGGATTTGGTTTTCGCACAAACTGAAAAAATCTATGATACCTGTATGAGCATCTTGGACAAATCCGAAAAAGAAAATATTCCAGCTCAACAAGCTGCTATTGAAGCTGCAAAAGCTAGAATAGAAGCCATAGGACGAGTAAAACTGCCTTTCTAAGCTTCAATTCACGAATTAGAAAACCACCGAAATAGACGTTCGGTGGTTTTTTTGTCTTCTTACCTATGGGCTTACACGGCCCAAATTCCCTATATTTACGGCTCTTTTACAACATTATGCTAAATAGAAGAATCCTCAGAGTCAAGGCATTTCAAAACTTGTATGCCTATGAGCAATGCAAAGGATCTAATCTCAACCTAGCCAAGGACTTCATACGGGAGTCTTTTCTTCCTGACCTCAATAGCATGGAGGTTCAAGATAAGGCTGCACTAAACCGCGATGCCGAAGAGGCTGTCAAACTATTCGATCAAAACATCGAAAACCGAAGCCTTCTAGCTGCATCAGAAGCAAAGCCAAAAATCAAACAAGTGGTTTTGGATGCTTTAAAGCAGGTGAAAAATGCCAATGAAAAAGATCAGGCGTTCTTGCTTCACAATATGGTGATGTCTGCAGAGCGAATTCCGCACCTCTATCTTCTGCCCATTGAGCTTTTGATAGCCTTCGGGGAGCATGTTGAAAAAGACCTCCAAAAAAAGAAAAAACTCGCCGGAGATAACCCTGTAGCATTTTCAAACGAATTAAACTTGGCCCAAAATCAAGTTTTATTGAATTTGAAAAACTCGACCTCCTATCGAGGATCCGTAGCCAGAAACAATGTCAATTTGGATGACATTGAGCTTGAAATCAAGGAATGGTTTAGAGACTATATCAAGCCTTCGGAGACCTATCAAGATTACCTTAAAATTGCCAATCCCACCCTCGAAGAAGACTTTGAAGCAGTGGATGGTTTACTTAAAAAAGTCTTGTTTAAAAATGAGGTAATCCTCAATTACTTCTCTGAAAAAGATCTCAACTGGACCGAAAATAAGTCTGTTGTAAGAAGTCTTGCTTCAAAGGTGCTTAAAAATGCAGCCAATATTGAAGGAACCGAAGAAGAGCAGCTTCCAGAAATTGCAATCAACTGGGAGGAGGACAAAGAGTTTTTTCAAAATATCTTTAACTTCACCATCGAGATGGATTCAGAAAATAAGGCTTTGATCGCTCAAAAAACCAAAAATTGGGACATTGATCGCCTTGCTTTCACCGATAAGATTATCATGTCTATGGCAATCACTGAAATGAAGCGATTCCCAAGCATTCCTGTAAAAGTGAGTATTAACGAATATATCGACATCTCAAAAACATACAGTACACCAAAAAGCAAGCAATTTGTGAATGGTCTATTGGATGTTTTGGCAAAAGAACTAACCGAAAGTGGCCAAATCCGTAAGAGTGGCCGAGGACTTTTAGACAATAAATAAGACAACCATGAGCAAAAGTACCAATACTCTTCTCGCATTCATGGTCGGTGCCGGCGTAGGTGCTGCCCTTGGAATCCTTTTCGCCCCTGATACGGGAGCTAATACCCGTGACAAACTTTCTTTCAAGCTTTCTAAATACAAAAAAGAGCTTGAGGACTTAATCAATGAGCTTGTTGACGGCAAAGAGCTTCATTTGAATGAAGCAAAGACCGAAGGCAAACGAGTGATCAATGAGGCAAAAAGTAAAGCAGAAAATTTACTTCATGACGTAAATAAATTAATCGATCAAATCAATCAAGGTAAAAATTAACATGAAAATCAAACTGTTAAGTGCATTCGCTCTTGCTTTGGTTTTAGGAGTTTCCTGTAGCCAAAAGTCAGATCAAGATGACAAAATCAAAGCTTTAGAAGAAAAAATCGCCCAGTTAGAAAATCAAAATACTGCGGTGACACCTGCAAACGCTCAAACAACCACGGCTGCTGATCCAAGCACCTTGGGAGCATTTCAGTTTGGAGAAATGGAATACGACTTCGGTACCATCAATGAAGGCCAAGTAGTAGAACACGTATTCAATTTCACAAACAACGGTCAGGCTCCTCTAGTCATTTCTAACATTACCGCTTCCTGCGGCTGTACTAGCCCTGACTGGACCAAAGCTCCAGTGCAACCAGGAGAAGAAGGTTTTGTGAAAGTTGTATTTAATTCTACAGCGAAGTCCGGTTCTCAGGCTCCAACCGTAACCATCCAGGCTAATACTAACCCAACCGTTACTCGATTGAGAATGAAGGGTAGTGTAACGCCGAAATTAGCAGGAGCTGCTGCCCCAGCAGGACCCTTAAAAAGATAATAATATGGATTCACAAAATTTTGGCCCGCTTATTTTAATGGGGTCTTTGTTCATTATCATGTATTTCTTCATGATCAGACCTCAGCAGAAAAAGCAAAAAGAGACCAAGAAATTCATTGAAGAGATTAAAAAGGGAGACGACGTGGTCACTATTGGTGGATTACATGGAAAAGTAGCCGCCGTGGAAGGTGATGTTGTCTTTCTTGAAATCGACAAAGGGGTAAAAGTTAAATTGGAAAAGTCTGCCATTTCGCTGGATTTCTCCAAGAAAACCGGTACAACTAAATAGAATAAAACTTGTCGGATTCAAAAAAATCCTCCTGGAGAATTTCTTCTAAAAGAATCTCCGATCTAAAAGTGGTAGTCCTCTGCATTGCAGCGGCTACCACTTTTTGGATTTTAAATGCATTAAACAAAGACAACTATTCCACTATTGTGGATTATCCTATTTCTTGGGAATTTGACCGAGAATCCTTTATTCCTGTCAAGCCACTTCCAAAATCTGTTCAAATTCAGATTTCGGGAAATGGCTGGGATCTTCTTCGAAAGTATTTTAACCTCAATGAACCCCCGTTTTTGATCAATCTTGCTGACCCAGACGGGAAGCAATTTTTATTGACTTCTGATCTAAAACGGCCATTGGGTGAATTTTTAACCCCTACACAACTCGAAGGCTTATTGGAAGATTCGATCCGTTACCAAATTGACCGAATCGTTACCCGTGAATTTGTTCCTCTGCTCGATTCTACAAGTTATTCCCTAGCTCCCAATAGCGAAATTGAAGGGGATTTAGAATTTACTCCTAAAAGGATTAAAGTAACAGGCCCAATCTCAGTCCTGGAATCATTTGGATCAACCTATCCCGTATCACTGAATAAAGCGAAACTTGGAGAAGATTTTACAGAAACAGTTTCACTTTCAATACCCGAACAATGGGAGGAAATAATGTCTTTGGAAACTGGTGAAATCACCATTTCTGGAAAAATTATACACTTCTTGGAAGGCAACAAACGCCTAAAGATCAAAAAAGTGAACTTCCCGAGAACGGTCCAGATTCAACCAGAGGACGTAACCCCTATCGCTACTTATTTGGTAGACGAACGAAAAGTATCCGAACTTAAGGATCTAGAATTTGAAGCAGTGTTAGATTATGGCAAAAGAAATCGATCAGATAGTACCATTACCTTTGAGATTTCTCCCAAGCCCTCCTTCCTACGAGATATTTCGATTTCTCCTCCTTTGATCAAGCTTCGTTATGACTAATGCCTCGCCCAAATTGGTAGGAATCACAGGGGGGATTGGTTCAGGGAAATCGACCGTCTGCCAGATTTTTAAAATCCTCGGGATCCCAGTGTATGCAGCTGATGACCGAGCCAAATGGCTGATGACCCATAACTCGAATGTCAAAGGGGAAATTATAAGCCTATTTGGTAATTCTTCTTACCATGAAAATGGAACCTTAAATCGATCTTTTTTAGCAGAAACTGTATTTTCAGATCCAGAGAAAGTAAAACAAATCAATGCCATTGTCCATCCGGCGGTAAGACTTGATTTTGAAAATTGGGCAAAAAAACAAAACGCCCCCTATGTGCTAAAAGAGGCTGCTCTCATTTTTGAAACTGGTGGAAATCAACAACTCGATGCTGTGATCAACGTCAGTTCTCCTTTAAAAATCCGAGTCGCTCGGGTGTTGATGAGAGATCCTCATCGATCAGAAAAGCAGGTGAATGAAATTATCAATCAGCAACTACCGGATGAGGAAAAAAATCAAAAAGCTGATTTTGTAATCAAAAACACAGACATCAAACTACTTATCCCTCAAATTTTGGACATTCATCGCAAACTTTTGGATCAAAAGTAAAGCCGATTAAAAAGTCCTTTCGGTCCAACTTTTATGGACGATCTTCCAGGAATCCCCCACCTTGATCAAAGTCAAAAAATCGTAATAATAAATCCCTGGCCAGAATAATTCAGTTTCTGCCAAGGCCATATTGCCTTCGATTCGAATTGCCTTGATTTCATTTCTAAATTGTTCGGGACTTCTTGGATTTCCTTTGGTTGTCCCCTCCCGCCATTCTTCAAATGGAGTAATCGCCAATTGGGTTCCTCGATAACCAATGAGCTGCGCATTTGGCAGAAATGCCTCATTCAGTTTAGCAGCATTTCGCTCCATCATCCCCTCAAAATAGAGATTCACAGTCTGCGTTACCGCTTCGAGATCTGCTTCTTGACTGATTCCGATCGACGGTAAAAAGAGGAAAAAAAGAATGATGATGGCTTGTTTCATGGCATAAAAAAACTGCCTGATTTCACAGGCAGTTTAAAATGAGTCAAACTTAGATTCGATCAAAACCAAGGTATGGATGAAGCACTTTCGGCATCAAAATCCCATCCTCAGTTTGATTGTTTTCCAGAATAGCTGCGACAATTCGTGGTAAAGCAAGTGCGGATCCGTTAAGTGAATGAGCTAGCTGTGTCTTTTTATCTTCACCTCTGAATCTTAGTTTCAATCGATTCGTTTGGTACGTTTCAAAATTTGACACTGAACTTACCTCCAACCAACGTTCCTGTGCTGCGGAAAACACTTCCATGTCATAGGTGAGTGCAGAGGTAAAGCCCATATCACCACCACAAAGCCGGAGCACTCGGTAGGGTAATTCTAATTTTTGAAGAAGTCCCTGAACATACGCGCTCATGCTTTCAAGTGCTTCATAGGATTGATCGGGATGAGTAATCTGCACAATTTCCACTTTATCAAACTGGTGCAATCTATTCAATCCACGAACATGAGCACCCCATGAACCCGCTTCTCTTCTGAAGCATGGAGTATATCCCACATTCTTTACGGGTAAATCTGATTCATTTAAAATGACGTCCCGATAAAGGTTTGTAATCGGAACCTCAGCAGTCGGAATCAAGTAAAGATTATCAGCCGTTGCATGATACATCTGACCTTCTTTATCTGGAAGCTGACCTGTGCCATATCCAGAATCTTCATTTACCAAAATTGGGGGCTGAACCTCCATGTAGCCAGCGGCCATGGCTTCATCCAGAAAGAAATTGATCAAAGCCCGCTGAATTCGAGCTCCCTTTCCTTTATATACTGGAAATCCAGCACCGGTTATTTTTATCCCTAAATCGAAATCAATGATATCGTACTTCTTGATCAAGTCCCAATGGGGAAGTTTCCCTTCAAAAAGTGTCGGGATTTCGCCATGGGTCAAGACTACCTCATTATCCTCTGCAGATTTGCCACTTGGCACTGAGGTATGAGGGACATTCGGAATCGTATATAAAAGTGCCTTCAGATCACCTTCTGCCTGAGCATTGATATCATCCAACTCCTTGATTTGCTGCTTGATCTCCGCAGTACGCTCCTTGATGACCGAAGCCTCTGCACTTTTCCCTTCTTTCATAAGCTGACCGATTTGCTTGGCAATTCCGTTAGCTTCCGCTTGAAGTTGATCACGCTGAGCTTGAGATGATTTCCGAAGGTCATCCAAGGCAAGGACTTGATCTATAGTTTCGTTGATATTTGCAAGATTCCGCTTTTTTAATCCCGCAAGGACCTGATCGTGTTGTTCTCTAATTTGGTTTACTAAAAGCATAATACTTTTTATTTTGGTCCAAAGATAACCAGTTATCTTACAAAGAAGGATTTGGTAACACTAGAGAATGGACCTTCTAATTCTTTATTGTCTTTTCGAAGAAGATTGAGTGTAATCTGATAGTCCCCCACAGGAAGATTAGCTACCCGAACTGGGAGCATTTGCTCACTTTCATAACTAATCCCATTAAGCTCAATTCGAACTTTTAAATTATCCAAATCCATATCCCCTCCCAGGACCAAAAAGTCAATAATCAACTCTTGACCTAGAGGAACTACCTGCTGATTCCGCGGAAAATTTAAAGCCAAATAGGGTTCAGCCGAATAGGGGAAAGGTCTGGAATCTCCCACCAAAAAATCGCGATCCACATAATTCCCAAAGCTTTTCAAAGCCAGCCCTTCTTCATCCACCAAATATGCCACTGCTCGATAGGTACCTTGCGTAAGCTCTCGCTGGAAAATGGGCGAAAAAAATCCTATGGGGTCTCCCCCATTTAGAATCAAGAACAACTGTGGCGCATCTGCCCCACCTTCATTAAGACTAAAATTCTTGATATTAAATTCAAAAGGAACTTTGCCGGGCCTAAATGATTGATTTCCCAAAGGCGTGTATAATTCCAAAATCGCATCAGGATACGCGGAAGAATCCTCATATTGAAAAAATGCGATCTTCGCTTGAGGGTCTTGCACCAAACTGGAGTCTTGTAAGGCATCAACAACTGATTCGTTGACTTTCACTTTGGACTCTGAACAAGCCCAAAGAATAAGAACAAATAGGAAAGGATAACTTTGGATTTTGTTCATAATTGGGGAAAGATTGGGATAAAGATATTTAATTTTGAAGAATTGTACGGTTCAGTCAACTAAACATTAAACCATGGAAATTTTATTTGATGAAATCCCAAGTCTAGACTTGGCCGATTTTACTTCAGGAACACCTGAACAAAAACACAACTTTGTCAAGAAACTGGGTGAAGCCTATCAGAATATTGGTTTTGTGGCGATAAAAAACCACGGTCTTTCCCAAGACCTCCAGGACCGGCTTTATCAGTCAATCAAATCTTTTTTTGCACTTTCAGACGAGATCAAATCCAAGTATGAGCGCCCGGAAATCGGCTACCAGCGAGGATATACCGGAAAAGGAAAAGAACATGCAAAAGGCAGAAATACAGGCGATTTAAAAGAATTTTATCACGTCGGGCAAGAACTGGAATTGATTCCTGATTCGGATTCCATCAAAAGTGAATACCCGGCTAACCTTTGGCCGGAGGAAATCCCAAATTTCAAACAAGATGCGATTGAAGCATACCAAACGTTGGAAAATGCAGGGAAGGCCATGTTGCGAGCGATTGCATTACACCTCGAATTAGAGGAAGATTATTTTGAGGACAAAGTCGCCTATGGTAATTCCATCTTGAGACAAATCCATTACTTCCCAATTGAAAATCCGGACGAAGTACCAGCTGATGCTGTTCGGGCAGCGGAGCATGGCGATATCAACCTAATCACTTTGTTGATGGGTGCGAGTGCGGACGGTCTTCAGGTTTTGAGAAAAGATGGAAAATGGATTCCAATCACAGCATTACCCGATCAATTGGTAGTAAATGTGGGGGATATGCTAGAGCGTCTTACTAACAAAAAGCTCAAATCTACCATCCACCGAGTGGTCAATCCTCCTAGAGAATTGATGCATACGAGCAGATTTTCGATTCCATTCTTCATGCATCCTCGTTCAGAAATGGACTTGACTTGCCTTGAGAGCTGCATTGATGAAAGTCATCCAAAGCTATTTAGTGATGCCACAGCTGGAGAATTTCTAGAAGAAAGGCTTCGTGAATTAGGACTTCGAAAGTAAAAATGTCGGTTCGCAAAGTCCGATATTATGTATTTCTGAAGGATATTTTAACCCTTTCACTTACCTCATTCGGTGGGCCGCAAGCTTTTTTGGCTATGCTGCTTGACCGAATGGTAAGAAAAAGAGCTTACGTCTCAGAGGAAGAACTCTGGGAGCTTAATGCACTTTGCAATATGCTCCCAGGGCCTGCTTCTACCCAACTTGTTTCAGCCATCGGTTTCCGTGTAGGAGGCCCAAATCTTGCCTATTTGGCACTTTTTGTTTGGATTCTTCCAGCGACGATCATCATGATTGCGGCCGCATTATTGATCGATTTTTTACAAGAAAATACCCCTGGAGCTCTTGATTTTGCAAGATTTATTCAGCCGATGGCTATTGGCTTCATCATTTTTGCTGCGCAAAAGACGATCGGAAAAATGATCAAATCCACCGAAGCCATGATCTTGATGCTCCTGTCTGCCTTTGTATCATTCTTCTACAGCTCCCCCTATATTTTCCCTGGATTATTGATTTTGGGTGGACTGAGTACTTCCATAAAATATAAAAACCAACCCAAGTCAGAAGAAGATAAAACACTGGTCATTCGCTGGAGTAATTTTTATTTGTGGGCTTTGGTTCTTGTAATTGCTGCCTCTGCAGGCGCCATTTTCAAATGGCAACCCATCATTTTATTTGAAAATTTCTACCGAAATGGCTCTTTGATTTTTGGAGGAGGACAGGTTTTGGTCCCTTACCTCTACACCGAATTCGTGGATTTCAAACATTTTTTGAGTTCTGAGGAATTCCTCACTGGGTATGCAATTTCACAAGGAATCCCTGGACCGACCTTTTCGATTTCCTCCTATGTGGGAGCCCTATCCATGCGGGAATTTGGCTTCACAGGGATTTTGATGGGGGGATTGATTGCCGCAGCTGGGATTTTCCTTCCGGGTATTTTTATGATCTTTTTTGTGATTCGTTTTTGGGATCAACTCAAACTCTATCGACCGGTTCGTGCCGCTTTGGAAGGAATTAATGCTGTTTCCTGCGGTATGTTAATTGCAGCAGCCTATCTATTGTTTGAACCTATGGAGTCAAGCCTAATCAATATTTTATTTGTTTTGGGCACTTATAGCTTGCTCCAATTCAGTAAAATTTCCTCACCTATGATCATTGCGGGAGGAATTGTACTAGGAATCTTGGTAAACTACCTGGTTTAATCTGCAAATTCTGCAAGAATGAACAAGAAAGGCGGGAGTTCCGTTTTTACTTCACCTAGATATTCCTAAATTTCATTCATGCAGGCCTTCGAATTCATCAACAATCTGATTCCACCGCTAAAACTTGGCGACAAAGCCGGTATGGCCTTGTCTTGGATGGAAGAGATTCGGACGGATTCATTACCTGTTGTTGACCAAGGAAACTTTTTAGGATTTCTTCGGGAAGATGTCATATTTGACCAGAACGATTCAAGTCAATACATCAAAACTCTACCTCTCGAAGGGCATAGCTGCTGGGTTTTTACCGATAAACACATCTATGATGTGCTTCGAGTTGCCTCCGAGCATCAGTCCAACCTTGTTGCTGTTTTGGATAGAAATCACAATTATCAAGGAGTAATCACCATGGAGGATGCCATTTCTGCATTTGCGGATAGTTTATCCATTCAGTCCCAAGGTGGAGTATTGATTCTGTCCATGAATATGACTGATTACCACCTTTCCGAAATTGCCCGATTAGTGGAATCAGAAAACTCTAAAATCCTAAGTTCTTTCATTTCCACTGACCCCTTGGATGACACCAAAATCAAGTTAACCCTGAAGTTTGATCGAGCAGATCTCAAGCACGTCAGAGCTACTCTAGAACGATTTGGGTATCGAATCATCGATCATTATCAAGAGGAGCAAGGGATGAATGACTCCGATGACCGAATCGGGAACTTGTTGAGATTTTTAGATATTTAAGGCATGAAAATAGCCTTACATGGTCTAGCACTAAGGCCAGATTATTTCCCACACATCGAACTACTCTTCGCATCACTCCATCGTCAAGGATGTGAAATCTATGTAACCGAAGTTTTTGACCGCCTGTTGAAAATGAATGGAAATAAAACCCTCAGCTATTGGGTTTTGGAAGACAAGGAAGATTTTGCCTCTTTAGATTTCTTGATTTCGATTGGCGGAGATGGGACACTTTTAGACTCGGTGTCGGTAATAGGAAATCACGAGACCCCAATTTTGGGATTGAATACGGGAAGATTAGGGTTCTTAGCTACAGTAGCCACTGATAGGATTGAAGAGGCTGTTCAACATTTGGCTTCTGGAAATTTCCAGATCGAAAAAAGGACCCTCATTGCTTTGGAAAGTAACAGACGACTTTTCAATGGCTTGACTTTCGCTCTGAATGAATTCACCATTCACAAGCGAGACACTTCTTCTATGATTACAGTGCACACCTTTATCGATGGAAAATACCTAAATTCCTATTGGGCTGATGGCTTGATAGTTTCGACCCCAACCGGAAGTACAGGTTATTCCTTAAGCTGCGGTGGCCCCTTGATTACCCCTGATGCCAAAAACTTTGTCATCACTCCAGTAAGTCCGCATAATCTGAATGTAAGGCCGATTATCGTGTCTGATGAAAGTGAAATCAGCTTTGAAATAGAAGGAAGAACGGAAAAATTTATGATCTCCTTAGACTCTAGATCCTGTTCGATTTCTTCAGAAACCCAACTTAAAGTTCGAAAAGAAAAATTTCCAGCCAACCTCGTAAAGCTCCCCGAATACCATTTCTTTGATACCTTGCGACAGAAATTAAATTGGGGATTGGATATGAGAAACTAGAAATTCCCAAAAACTAAGCTTAACAATAATTAACCCGGTAAATACCAAGCGCGGTTTCTAATACGTTACCTAGTTCCTAACTTGCATCGTCTTGAAAAAAGTCAATCGTACCCTTTTCAAAAAATTAGCCTTTTTCCCTGCGCTTTACTTGGGATTGGTTTTTTCTGGTATTGCTCAGAAATATGAAATAGGAGGTGGAATAGGAGGAGCCGTTTATTCCGGCGACATTATCCGAAAAGTTGATGTGGGCCAGGCTGGCATTCAAGGAACGTTGTTTGGCAAGAGAAATTTTGACAATGTGTGGTCACTGCGAGTAGGCCTGAGCACAGGCATCCTTCAGGGGGATGATGAACTCGGACCGCTCGATTTGGTCAACCAGAGTAGAGATGCCCGATTTAAAGGTGGGGTAATTGAAGCTTCTGCAGTTATGGAGTTTAACTTTCTAGATTTTCTCAGGAACGATTCTGAGTTTATCTTTTCTCCTTACGCCTTCTTTGGTGTTGGCTATTCGTATTTCCTCATGAAAGGAAGATACAGTGCAGAACGATTTACCCCTGCGGATTACTACCAAGTATCCTCTCCGGTAATCCCCTTTGGTGGTGGCGTAAAATACCGATTAAATGACCGATGGACATTGGCTGCAGAACTAGGTTTTAGGCCGACATTTACTGATTATCTGGATAAGATAGATTCAAACGTAGGAGTCATTCCAATTCAACAAACCGATCCAATTACCGGAAAAGAATTGACTCATATCGTCAACTTCGGGAATCCTTACACCAAGGATTGGTACTATTTCCTAGGACTTTCTGTTAGCTATACCTTTGCCAACGTGAAGTGCTTTGCCTATTAATTAATTGAAGGCTAGGGCTGAATATTGAAAAAGAAATAGCATTTTTGTACCTCCCAAAATGAAGGTATCCAGTCTTTGGAATGAAGGAAAAATTAGACCCAACCAAAATCCCCCAACATATCGCGATCATCATGGACGGCAATGGCCGATGGGCCAAGAAAAAAGGAGCCATGAGAATATTCGGACATCGCAACGCAATTCAGGCAGTAAAAGATGCCATTGAGGGGGCAGACCATTTGGGGGTTAAATACCTGACCTTATTTTCATTTTCAACCGAAAACTGGTCCAGACCGCAGGATGAAGTTCGGGCACTGATGGAACTCCTAGTAAAAACCATCATCGATGAGATCTCCCTGATGATGAACAACAACATCCGGCTGGATGCCATCGGTGATCTCAGTAGCCTTCCCCAATCTGCCTATGACAAATTGATGGAAGCCAAGCAAATGACAGCTTCCAATACCGGATTGACGGTCATCCTTGCCCTCAGCTACAGTGGTCAGTGGGAACTCACTCAAGCAGTAAAACGCATTGCTCAAAAAGTCTCAACAGGTGAAATTACCCCGGATCAAATCACCCAAGATCTGGTCGCATCCAATTTGGATACCGCTGGAATCCCAGACCCCGAATTGATGATCAGAACGAGTGGAGAGTATCGGATCAGTAATTTTCTCCTATGGCAACTCGCCTATACCGAATTGTACTTTACACCGGTATTATGGCCTGATTTCCGTAGAGAACATCTATTTGCCGCTATTGAAGATTATCAGAAACGAGAAAGAAGGTTCGGCAAAACCGGTGAGCAAGTTAAATCTTAAGTAATTGATGAAAAGAAGTTTATTAATTCTGTTCTTTTTGATTGGGTCATTTACCAGCATGGCGCAAATCCGTTTGGGACAAAGTCGTTATGCATCGCCAAGACCAGTCAACATTTTGGAGCTGAATTACGCCAAACCGCAGCAATATCGAATTGCTGAAATCAAAGCCGTTGGCTTGGCTACCCTTGATGAAGTCGCGATTATTTCTCTTGCAGGTCTCAAAGTTGATGACCGGATTGAAGTACCGGGCGATGCGATTTCAGGTGCCTTGAAGAAACTTTGGGGCCAGGGAATTATCGGAGATGTTAAAATTTTAGTCACTAAAATAGAAGGTGACGATATTTATTTATTGCTCGATTTGACGGAGCGCCCAAGATTCTCCCGGGTCGAATTTTCAGGCATAAACAAAACTCAAGAAAGCGAGCTTCGAGACAAAGTAAATATCAGAGGTCGTGTCGTTCGCGATGATGTTTTAAATACTGCAAAGCGGAACATCGAAAAATATTACTTAGATAAAGGATTCTTAAATACAGAAGTAAAAATACTTCAGGAAAGAGACACCACCTTACCCAACAGTGTCCGGCTAAGATTCGATATCAATACCAACGAAAAAGTCAAAATCAATACGATTGCAATCGACGGAAACGAGGAGATTTCAGATCGAGCCATCAAAGGGAAAATGAAAAAAACCAAGGAGCATCCTCGGGTAGCCATTTTCAAAGATTTGTATTCCAGACTAGCAGATGCCAGTCCATCTTCAGTGAAAAATTCGATTTTCTACACTGATTCTACCTCAAAAGAAGATGCGATCGATTACCTAAATCGAAATTTAAAGCTCAACTTTTTCAATGGATCAAAATACATCCCCAAAGAATATCGAACGGATAAGGATAAAATCATTGCCTTTTACAATAGCAAAGGCTTTAGAGATGCAAAAATCCTGGATGATTCGGTTTACAATTTTTCTTCGGATAAAATCAACATTGACATAGCGGTCGAGGAAGGCCGAAAATACTTTTACCGCAACATCTCTTTCAGAGGAAATTATATCCACACGGACTCCGAACTGTTAGAGAGGCTTGGTATTCAGAAGGGAGATGTCTACGACAAAGAAAAACTGGACAAACGTCTCAATTATGATCCTCAAAAAGGAGATGACGTCAGCTCCCTGTACCAAGATAATGGATACCTCTTCTTCAATATTGACCCCGTAGAAATCAATGTTGTAGGGGATTCCATCGATCTAGAAATGCGAATCTTTGAAGGGCCACAGGTTACAGTAAACAGTGTGAGCATAGAAGGGAACGAGCGAACTTCTGATCACGTAGTCATGCGGGAAATTCGAATCCTTCCAGGTCAAAAATTCAACCGAAGCTTACTCGTCCGAACTATCCGAGAACTTTCAACGCTAGGCTATTTTGACCCTGAAAAAATCAATCCCGACCTCCGGCCAAACTTCGAGCAAGCAACTGTAGATATTACCTTCCAACTCGAGGAACGTCCAAATGACCAAATTGAGCTTTCTGGTGGTTGGGGAGGTTTCTATGGCTTCGTAGGAACTGTAGGATTAGTGTTTAACAACTTCTCCATCAAAAATATCGGAGACTTCAGCAAGTGGGATCCGCTACCTGTAGGGGATGGACAAAAGCTTTCCTTGAGAGTTCAGGCAAATGGCCGTACGTTCCAAAACTATTCCCTCTCGTTGAGTGAACCTTGGTTTGGAGGTAAAAAGCCAAACTCTTTGAGCTTTGCCTTTAATCATTCCATTCAGCGTCAAGTTGACTTCTTTAACCGAAATAACTTTGGCAATGAATTAGGATCGTTCCGTATCACAGGAGTCACTTTGGGACTTGCAAAACGAGTTACTTGGCCGGATGATTATTTCCAAATCAGTAATTCGGTACAATTCCAGAATTATGTGTTTGACCGATTTGGTACTTCCTTTGGGTTGACTTACCCATCTGGCACCTCAAAAAGTATTACGCTGAACACCACCATTGCTCGTAATAACGTGGATAATACGATCTATCCTCGTCTGGGATCCAACATCATTCTATCTACAGAATTTACCCCTCCTTACAACTCTTTGAACAGAAAACTCACCGAGGAATCTACTGATCAGGAGAAATACAATTGGCTGGAATACCATAAATGGATGTTTGATGCCTCCTTCTACACCCCTGTATTTGGATCCAACAAATGGGTGGCGAGTGCAAGAGCTCACATGGGCTTCTTGGGATCCTATGGAAATAAACTTGGAATTATTCCTTTGGAGCGATTCGTAATGGGTGGAGACGGAATGACCTTCAACAACTTCGCTTTAGGCCAGGAAATTATTGGTTTGAGAGGATATGAAAACCAAGTCATCACACCTGGTAGAGATACCCGAGGTACTGCAAATCCTGATCCTTATGGTGGAGTAGTTTACAATAAATATGTCATGGAATTGAGATTCCTAGTATCACCGAACCCATCTGCTACAATCTTCTTACTCGGATTTGCAGAAGCTGGAAATAACTGGGGATCCTACCGGGAATTTAACCCTTATGATTTGAAAAAATCTGCAGGTGTGGGTGCCAGAATCTTTATGCCAGCATTTGGTCTGTTGGGGATCGATTGGGGATATGGGTTTGATAACGCTCCTGGAACATTGCAGCGAAGTGGTCCTCAGTTCCACTTTACCATCGGACAACAATTCAGATAAATTTGAATTCGGTGCAGCAAGTAGTTAATTTATGCTAAATCAACTCAGAATACGTTCGTAAATCGGATGGATTGAAAAATGAAGATGACATGGATAAATCACTGAAAATTGTACTTTTGCTGCTTCTCGTGCTGGGTTCAAACACTGTTTTCGCCCAAAAATTAGGATACATTGATTCAGAATATATCCTAAACAAACATCCAGACTACAAAGTCATCCAGCAAGAGCTTTCCAAAGTGAGCGCAGAATGGAAAAAAGAGGCACAAACTTTGGATCAGGAGATCAAGGAATTGTATTCTCAACTGAAAGCAGAAGAAGTCTTGCTTACCGAAGAGATGTACCAAAAAAAGCTGGCAGAAATTAAGATTAAAGAAAAAACGGCTCAGGAATTTAACAGTCGAGTATTTGGAATAGAAGGACTGTATTACCAAAAACAGGCAGAACTACTTCAACCTCTCCAATCTAAAATTTACGATGCAATCGAGCGAGTAACTAGAAGAAATAATCTAGCGATGCTATTTGATAAAGCCGCTGGTCCTTCGGCAATCATCTGGACCGACCCAAGACACGACTATTCAGAGTTTGTCTTGGAAGAATTAGGAATCGAAGAAAACAATTAAATACAAACACCAAATGATGAAAATTAAAGTTGCCCTAGCCGCAGTAATGGTATTGCTTCTAGGATTTTCCGCTCAAGCACAGGAAGTTAAAATCGGCTACACTAGCGTAGAGTTTATTATGGATTTAATGCCTGAAATGGAGCAAATTGGAGCTGATATCCAAGATTATCAAACTCAGCTTCAAACCAATATTCAGACTAAGGCTGCGGACTTCCAAAGACAAGTGCAAGCTTATCAGCAAGCTGCTCCGACCATGACAGAAGATGCAAGAGCTGCCAAAGAAGCTGAATTGACCAAGCTCCAGCAAGACCTTCAGAAGTATGAGCAAGATGCTCAAATTTCATATCAGCGAAAGCTTCAGGAGCTTCTTGAGCCAGTTCAAACCAAAGTAATCAACGCGATCAATACGGTTGCAGCTGAAAACAACTACACGCATATTTTCGCTGAAACTGCCGGCCAGTCTCCGATCTTATTGTACACCAAAGAGGCTGACAAGTTTACAGAATTGGTATTGGCTAAACTTGGATTGAAAATGCCAACCCCTCCTGCAGCGGGTGGAAATTAATTCCAGAAAATAAACTACTCAAAGGCTGTCTTTCCCCAAAGGCAGCCTTTATTTTTTGTATTTTCGACCAGTAAAGACCCTAAAAATGCCCAAGAAAAACCCAAAGGATATCATCTCCCAAAGTCAGGACGCGGTGCTTGTGGACTTTTACGCAGATTGGTGCGGTCCTTGTCAGACCATGAATCCAGTTATAGACGAAGCACTTCAGGAATTGGGAGGAAAAATCAAACTACTAAAAATCAATGTAGATAGACACCCTCAACTCAGTCAACAATTTGGGATTCGATCAATTCCTCATTATATACTTTTTAAGCGAGGGAAAATCCTCTGGAGAAAAGGAGGCGTGATTACCAGGCGGGAATTGGTTCAACAATTAAAGGGATTCGCATAAAAAAGGCTGTTAGAAATCTAACAGCCTTTTGAATTACTAGACATAATATTTTAGCCGGATCACTTCTTTCTCGGTAAGGAATCGATAATGTCCTCTTTTCAGGTCTTTCTTATCCAGTCCCGCATACATCACTCGATCCAACCCGACTACTTCGTACCCTAGGTGGGCAAAAATCCTTCTTACAATTCTATTTCGCCCGATATGAATTTCTAATCCTAAGATTTTACGATCTGCAGATAGCACTTGCATATCATCTACCTTAGCCTCTCCATCTTCCAGGGTCAAACCTTCCAAAATTTCCTCCTCATCCTTATAGGTCAATGGTTTATCCAGTGTCACCTGATAAATTTTTTTGATTTCATTGGAAGGGTGAGAAAGTTTCGCAGCCAATTCCCCATCGTTGGTAAACAAAAGAAGTCCTGTAGTATTGCGATCCAGACGACCTACCGGGAAAATCCGCTCTTCACAGGCATTTTCTACCAAGCGCATAACAGTCTTTCTCTCCATCGGATCTTCAGTGGTGGTAATAAAGTCCTTAGGCTTATTCAAAAGGACATAGACCGGTTTTTCAGGATTAATTCGTTTTCCTTGGAAGACCACTCGGTCTGATTTTTTTACTTTATGTCCCATCTCCTTGATCACCTCTCCATTCACCGAAATCTGGCCTGATGAAATTAACTCATCTGCCTCTCGACGGCTACAAATACCTGAATTGGCGATGTACTTATTGAGACGGATCGCTCCGTCTTCATTGGACTTTTTGTTTTGAGGGATATGCTCAAAATTGTATTCTGGCCTCTCGATATCTACTTCAAACTTTTTGGGTCTGTTTTTACCGAAACCCCTCTTAGTTGTTCCTTTATCTTCCCCATACTTGGGTTTTTCGATCCCAAAAACAGGCTTCTGATCACGGCCACGACCTTTATAAACCAATTTTCCCTCTTCTTTTTTGGAGGAAGAATCGTCAGAGAAATTCTTCTTGAACGGTTTTTTGGCACCTTCACCTTGGTCAAATCTCTTAGACCCAAAGTCATCCTTTCTTACCCGGTCAGACTTCTCACCAAAAGATTTTTTGTAGCCAGACTCACTTTTAGGTTCAAATTTTTTCTTGAACTCGCCACCCTCCTTTCCAAATCGCTTTTCTCCAAATGATTTGCGTTCGTCATTTGAATCATTTCGCTTAGAAAATGCAGGCTTTGGATCATTTGATCGATCATCTTTAAAAAATTTACCTTTGGATTTAGATCCAAACTTTTCTCCGGATGAAGGATTTTCCTCTCCCCATTTTTTAAATGCTGGTTTTCCCTCTGCTTTTTTTGAAAAATTGGACTTGGCGAATCGATCATCGCCTTTTCCAAATGATTTTTTCCGGGAATCAAACCCCTCGTTTTTAGACTCAAATTTGGAGCCTCTAGAAGTTGAACTGTCTTTCTTTGAGAACTTCGAATCGTCCGAACTTTGATTGTCTTGATTAAAAAATGGTTTTCTAGGATTGTTCTTTTTCATGATTTTGCAGCATCACTGCTGTAGTTAAATTTCAAGTAAATAAGCAATTGAATTTCAAACGCTTAATTGGGCTGCAAAGATACAGCCATCGGAATGAATAATTTATCCAAGCTCCAAAAATTCTTTAAGCTTTATCCCGATTTTGATAATAAAATTCGGTTGCATTGCGAACTGATCCGTGGGTAAGCAACATTTGTTGGGCTGTAGGATAGTCGAGGCCAGTGGCCTCCACAATCATTTTTGTTCCACGATCCACCAATTTCGCATTGGAAAGTTGCATATCTACCATCTTATTCCCCTTAACCCTTCCCAACTTGATCATTACCGTGGTGGAAATCATATTGAGAACCAACTTCTGAGCAGTACCTGACTTCATACGAGTACTACCTGTGACAAATTCTGGCCCTACCACCACCTCGATCGGATATTCAACGGATTTAGCCAATGGAGATTCTGGATTACATGTGATACATGCTGTCAACAGTCCCTTTTCTCTGGCCTTTTTCACACCTCCAATCACATAGGGAGTAGTGCCCGAGGCGGCAATGCCAATAACTGTGTCCAATTCTGAAAACCCATAGGCCTGAATATCCTTCCAAGCTTGTTCAGGATCATCTTCTGCATTTTCAACTGCTTTTCGAATGGCAGCGTCTCCTCCTGCGATTAATCCAATTACCCAATCATGAGGGACCCCATAGGTAGGAGGACATTCGGAGGCGTCCAAAATTCCTAGTCTGCCGCTTGTTCCTGCTCCAATGTAAAACAAGCGCCCACCCTCTTTCATTCGAGGAACAAGTTGTTCTACAAAAGCAGCTATCGCTTCCAATTTTTCTTTTACAGCGGGAGCAACTTTGTGGTCTTCTTCATTAATATGCTGGAGGAGTTGGGTCACGCCCATTTTCTCCAAATTCTCGTAGTGAGAACTACTTTCGGTCACCTTCATAACTGATCTTCTTTAAAGCTCATGGGCTTAATTTTAATGACTATTTTGATGATAGCTAATGAGCCCATCAATTGGGCTTTCAAGAATCGTTTGAATTTGAATTCCTAACTCATTGGCCACATCTCTTAGTATTGACTGATTGTAAAAGGCAATTGAACCTACAAAATTGACTGGCTTTTCTTGATATCCGGAATACTTACAAACGTGCTTGCCAAAAAACTCTTTGAATGAATTTGAAAAAAGGTAATAACAATAGGAATCTGCTGAATTCTCAGAAATAAACCGACAAAAGCTTGCCATATATCGACTTGGAAACGGTTGACGATACACATGGTCTTGAATGATATTTTGGGTGATTTTGAATCGTTCTATGGCAGCCTCCCGAATCGGGATAGGCATTTCTTCATGAATAAAATCCTGAAGAAATTTTTTCCCAATGGAACATCCTCCACCTTCATCCCCTAAAATATAACCTGCTGCAGGTCGATGTGCAACGATTTTCTTTCCGTCATAATCACAGCTATTCGAGCCTGTTCCCAAAATGCAGGCTATTCCTGCTGAGTGCCCACAAGTAGCTCGAGCTGCTGCACTTAAATCATGGTCCACCCTAATTTCTGCAATTGGAAAAATAGATCTCAAGGCTTGGAAAACTTCGGCCTTTCGCTCAGGGGCTGAACATCCCGCTCCATAATAATAGATCTGGGTGATGTCTTTTGCATAATTGAGAAGAAAATCTTGACGTAGTTGGATGGCCATTTCTTCGGCAGTCATATAATAAGGATTGAGCCCTAAGCCTCGAAATGAACTCACCTCCCCATTGGGATGAAGGACACGCCAATCCGTTTTACTACTCCCGCTATCAGCAATTAAAATCATATTAAACCAAGAGCCCGATAGGCTTAAATTTTAAGAATACTTTTTCTGTATGAGGGGCATCAATTAGCTCTTCTGTCAAATCTTGACCCGCCCAATGTTCATAGTGTTTGCCATTTTTCCACAGGCGAGATTCACTTACATCATAAATCACCCCTTGAAAAGCCACCCAAATCTCGGGCTTATCTTGCCCATTTCGCAGGGCAAGTTGTTGCTTGGTAAACTGCTTCATCAATACAACTTAATCTGAGCATTGATCCAGCGTTCAGGGATTTCACCTTTTTGTGCTAATTGATAATCTGCATAGCTGCAAGGAACTGTACTCACCCGATCAAATCTTAATTTTTCATTGTGGGGAATTTCCATCCACCACTTTCCACTTCGTTTGCTTTTGTAAAAAACCAAGTTGTTAGGCTTTGAGTCCAAGGAAACTGTGTATTTGATGTAATCTGCACTTTTAAACGAAAGGCTGTCTTTTCTGCTGTAAAACCCTTCAATGAAGTACCAAATCATTACTGCAGCGAGCTTGGCTGTTTTATTATGAGCATTGTCGTAATAGGGATCATACCCAAACAAACCAAAAGAACTCAATTTTTCATTGGTCCCTGCAAACCAGCAGATTTGGCAAGCTTCTTCACCCGTCAGGCCAAAAGGTTGAGCATCAGAAGCTCCCGGTGCATCGGCAGACTGAATCGCACACAAGTCAAAACTCATTAAATCAGCATCACGAATGAGGGGTTCAATTTCCTTGAAATGATCTCGAATTTGACCTAACCTAACCTGATCAAAGTAAAGTTTTTCCATTACTTGAATCAACATTGGATCTGTGAGAAAACTCTGAAAAGCCAGGTGAGTGTAGGAAAAAAGAAAATTGGGTTGATGAAGGACAATCTCTTGGGTATGCCGCTCACTTTCGGCTCCTTTCTCCTCCATATCAATTTTGGCATCTACTGTCACCAGAGTTACCAATTTTTTCATTTTTTGATAGGACAGGTACTGCCCGTAATCAAGGTCATGCGATCCTCCAAAAAACACAGGCAAGATTTGATGCTTCATCAAATACTCTCCTACTTGTCGGATGTTTTGATAGGTATCATTTAGACTTTCTCCTGCTAATAAATCGCCTAAATCAACTATTCGATAAGCCGCAGCACTTCGTTTTAATTCGTATAGCTTTTCTCTAATCTCCAAACTACCACGCTCCATACTTTCAGCATGAAGTGCCCCCCGGCACTCTTTAATTCCGACCAAAGCAATTTGGGCTTTAGAAATATCTGGAAATGACTTACCAAAAACGTTGATCTGATTAAAAAAAGAATTCTCGGGGTAGGTTTTTTCGAGTAATACGTCAGGAACCGGCTCAAAGAAAGATTGGATATTCATTGTGTGGATTTATGAATTTGAAAATAATCAAAAAGCGGACTAAACTAAAAAATCCCGCCGAAGCGGGATTTTTTATTCATTAACCACCGAAGTCGTCAAATCTGATATTTTCTTTTGGAATACCCAAGTCATCAAGCATCTTGAGTACCGCTGCGTTCATCAAAGGAGGACCGCATAGGTAATATTCTACCTCATCTGGCTCTGGGTGATTTTTGAGGTAGTTATCATACAAGACTTGGTGAATGAAACCAACATATCCGTCTGCTTCTCGATCTTCCAAAGACTTCTTGACTTTCCAATTATCCTCAGGAAGTGGCTCAGAAAGGCCAATGTGGAAGTTGAAATTGGTGAAGTCTTTTTCAATATCTCTGAAATGAGGCACATAGAAAAGTTCTTTTTTAGATCTACCTCCATACCAGTAAGAAACTTTTCTGCTCGTCTTTTCTGTGTGGAACAGGTGGAAGATCTGTGCTCTCAAAGGAGCCATACCAGCACCACCACCGATATAGATCATCTCACGCTGAGTAGGATTGATGTGGAATTCTCCATAAGGACCTGAAATGGTCACCTTGTCACCTGGCTTTCTAGAGAAAACATAGGAAGAACAAACTCCTGGATTGACATCCATCCATCTGTTATTAGCACGATCCCATGGCGGAGTAGCAATACGAATCGTCAACATAATGATGTTACCTTCAGCAGGGTGATTGGCCATAGAATAGGCACGGAACAAAGGCTCGTCATTTTTCATCACCAAGCTCCAAAGACCAAACTTATCCCAATCGCTCTTGTAAACATCCGCAGGGTGACCTAGCTCAGGATGTGGAGTGATATCCATGTCTTTGAAATTCACAGTGATCGCTGGAACATCAATCTGGATATAACCTCCCGCTTCAAAATGAAGCGTTTCTCCTTCTGGAAGTTTAACCTTGAATTCTTTAATAAACGTAGAAACGTTGTAGTTAGAAATAACTTCACATTCCCACTTCTTGATACCAAAAATTTCTTCTGGTACGCGGATTTTCATGTCTTGCTTTACTTTCACCTGACAAGCAAGTCTTACTTGACCTTGCTGCTCTGCACGGCTCAAGTGACCAACTTCGGTTGGCAACACATCTCCTCCACCTTCTTCAACTACACACTTGCACATCGCGCAAGTACCACCTCCACCGCAAGCGGAAGGAAGGAAAATTTTCTGATTGCCAAGAGTGGAAAGCAAGCTCGATCCGGCGGAAGCCACGATAGGATTACTTTCGTCACCGTTGATGACAATCTTAACATCACCTGAATTGACCAATTTAGACTGGGCGAAAAGCAGGATAAGTACCAGTAGCAGGATAATTACCGTGAACGCTACAATGGACGTGATAATTACAGAACCCATGAAATTTGATTTTTACTTTTTCGTAGGAATTAACCCTTTTTTTGGGTGCACAAATATATTTATTAATCCCTAAAACAGGCCAAAGATGATTTCAAATTTGACTTGATATTAGGGGGAATTTGATGAGATAACTCATTAATTGTTCAAGAGGTTTAGCAAAGTGGTCAATCTTGCCTTCAATTGTCTTCGATCAATAATGAAATCAAGGAAACCATGCTCCAAAACAAATTCCGAACTTTGGAATCCTTTTGGTAAATCCTTTCCGATTGTCTCTCGAATCACTCTTGGCCCGGCAAAACCAATCAAAGCTTCTGGTTCGGCAATATTAAAATCACCCAACATGGCGTACGAAGCTGTAACGCCACCCGTGGTAGGATCAGTTAAAAGAGAAATGTAAGGAATCGCAGCCTGATCCAACAAAGCAAGCTTGGCTGATGTCTTAGCCATTTGCATGAGCGAAAAGCCTGCTTCCATCATTCGGGCACCCCCTGATTTTGAAATCATCAAAAATGGAATTTTGTGCTTCAAGGAATGGTCAATGGCTCGAGCAATCTTTTCTCCAACAACAGATCCCATAGATCCGCCTATGAAACTAAAGTCCATACAAGCTACAACGAGATCCAATCCATTCATTTTTCCATGAGCTGTTCGGACGGCGTCTTTGAGCTCGGATTTTTTGATCGAATCTTGAATTCGAACTGAATAAGGCTTGGTATCCACAAATTTTAGCGGATCACCTGAAGTCATTCCAGCATCTAGTTCGGTAAACTTGTTGTTGTCAAAGAGTATTTCAAAGTATTCTTTAGAACCAATTTTTACATGAAAATCATCATCCGGACACACATAAGCATTGCTTTTTAGCTCACGGGTATGAATAATATTTCCGTTTGGGGTTTTGAACCAAAGTCCGTCGGGGGCATCTTTCTTTTCAGCAGTTGAAGTCTTGATGCCTTTGTCTGTTCGTTTAAACCAAGCCATAGGAGTTGATAAGTTTGGACAAGTCAAAGGACGCAAATTTAGACCTAATCTCCAGTAATTAAAATTTTATTGGCTTTTGACAAGCAAAGGAATCATCCCAACTGTTTAATCTTTCCGGAATAATCACATTCATAAAATATGTTTTCATAGCGGTCCATTTTTACATTATTTTGAAAAAGAATCCAATCACCCATCGAGTTATAGATTCCTGACCAATTTGACCCAATAACCATGAGCCTCTCCCTACTGCTCCTTATTTCTGCCATAATTCTGCTTTTGGCCTACCGATTTTATGGAAACTTTGTCTACAAAAAATTTGGGTTAGATAACTCAAGACCTGCACCTTCCCATACACACCGAGACGGAATAGATTATGAGCCTAGCAAACCAATTGTGGTTTTAGGCCATCATTTCGCATCGATTGCAGGCGCTGGCCCAATTGTAGGTCCGATCATAGCGGTAACTTTTGGATGGACTCCTGCTGTTATTTGGATCCTAGTAGGAGGTATTTTCTTTGGTGCAGTCCATGATTTAGGAAGTATGGCAGCCTCATTGAGATCCGACGGAAAGTCAATCGGGGTGATAATCCGTAATCAAATCGGCACAAAAGGAAAGCAATTATTTGTCATTTTTAGCTTTTCCACTTTGATCCTAGTCATCGGGGTATTCTCAGACATTATCGCAAAGACATTTGTGGCAAATCCTGGAGTAGCTTCAGCCTCCCTTCTATTTATTTTACTCGCTATTGGGTTTGGTTTTGTGAATAGGTGGATCGGCAACAAGACTGTCCCATTCATCCTTTTGACGATCGTCGGAGTAATTCTGATGTACTATTTCGTCTATTTAGGTACTCAAATTCCATTTGCACTTGATTACAAAGTGTGGATTTTAGTCCTTTTAGCATATGCCTTTATCGCCTCTGTCACCCCTGTTTCACTACTGCTCCAACCCAGAGATTATTTAAATAGCTATCTATTATATGGGATGATGATTGCTGCCGTGGCTGGAGTGATTATTGCTAATCCTGAAATAAAAATGGACACTCAAATTCAAGCCTCAAGTGAAAGTTTAGGGTATGTCTTTCCAGTACTATTTGTGACGATTGCATGTGGGGCGATTTCTGGCTTTCATTCTTTAGTAGCATCCGGAACCACTTCGAAGCAATTAGATCAAGAAAGTGATGCCAAGGTAGTCGGGTTTGGAGGAATGTTGATTGAATCCTTTTTGGCCATCATCTCAGTGGGGGCGGTAGTTGTTTTATCCAAAACTGAATATTTGGAGCGTATCGGCACCGAAGGACCCGTTTCGCTTTTCTCAACTGGAATTGGCGGAATGATTGCGACCTTGGGAATTTCTGAAAATTTTGCAATTGGCTTTGTAGCCTTGACTGTTTCTGCTTTTGCCTTAACGACCTTAGACACCTGCACCAGATTGGCTAGATTTACCCTCCAGGAATATTTTGAAGATATGCCACAGCCTGCAGCAAAAGTTGTTGCAACCAATCGATATTTATCCACTTTTGTCGTGGTTGTATTGTCTGTTCTTCTCCTACTTTCCGGAGAATTTTCGACCCTTTGGCCCATTTTTGGCTCCGCCAATCAGTTGTTGGCAGCACTTGCCTTACTTACCATCGCAGTTTGGCTGATCAAAAAAAATATCCCTGCCACATTTGTTACCATCCCCATGTTTTTCATGTTCACGGTGACCTTGGCTTCATTAGGCCTTTTTGCTTGGAAAAATTATCAAGAGAATGGGTATGTATTAGCCTTTATTGCTGCTCTTCTGTTTGTCTTGGCGATTTCTTTGATCTTCTTAGCATTCAAAAGCCTAAAAGCAGAGGCAAAGGAACCTGCAAAAGCTTGATTGAATTGACCTCTAATTAAAAAAAGGAAGGCTAGATTCTTAAATAGCCTTCCTTTTTTTATTGAATTCAATCTGCTCCATCCATTCTAGCTCGATCCAGTGTATAGTTAGCTGCATTCTTCCCCTGCTGGGTACCGACCGTAGCATCAAAGGTCCAATGAATTCCTCCATACACTCTAGAAATTGCCGCCTCTTCGGCCCAAGCCCTAACTTTCGTGGCTTCTTGTGGGAAAACATAGGCTAAGACCTCTGCCGCAGCGGCTGAAAAAACCGAATGTCCAGAGGTATAGCTTGGAAAATTAGGAGTACCGGCGATGGTTTCAAACCCATCAATAGTCTGAATAGGCCTCGGATAATGGTAATAATATTTAGCATCCCAGCAGGAGATTCCCGCATCCATGATTGCCATATTTAGGTAAGCCAGAGTTCGGGCTGATCTCAGAGTACTGAGTCGGTATTTCACAATAAAACGATTTGCAAAATCATTCCAATGGCCCGGGGGAGTGTAGGTTCCCAACCCGTCTTGCCAAAAATTAGCAATTCGTCGTTGCTCGACTGTTCGATTCTTTGCAAAGTCCTTCAAGCGCTTCACATCGGCTTCATATTCCGGGGAACCAGGAGCAGGAGGTAATCCTGGTCTGTTAGCCTCCACATTCGGGATGTTCCAGAGTTTAACTTTCCCAAAGAGTGGAGTGAGTCCAACAGGTCGTTGAGGAGACTCAAGATTTTCCCATTTCCAACCAAATCGCTCGAATGCAGCATTTGCTATTGAATCTGAAACAGCCTTGGTAGTCTGTGCATGCTTCATCCCATCAGTTGAAGCTCGGTCCAAGGCAAGGGTTGCGACTACATTTCCAATTTGAATTCCAGCCTCCAGATCACTTTCTACAAATGCACCCGAAAGAAGTAAGCTTTCAAGATGTTCTTGCTCCAATTTTTCTAAATAGGCCGCTTCCAAAGGAAACATGGCAGTCAAAATTTTACGGGAGGAAGTAGCAATCACTGCCCCTTCTGATGGGTAAGACGGTACATCCTGAGATGGATATGCTGATGAAATAGAAGGGTCTACCCGATACGCAGCCGGTCGATTGTACAAGAATTTGTAATGCCATGCAGAAATCAATCCATCATATTGAGCAACAGAAAGATAGGCCAAAGCTCTACTTGCATAAGGCGGATGAGCAAAGGGAAATGCAGGGGGACCTTGAGGATTAGAAGGATCAGGAGATGGATAAGTGCCATCAGGGTTAGGTCCGGGAATCAAATTATACTTGGCGATTAATTCCAGCGCCACCTCATTCCAGCGTACCACTGGATTATTGGTCCATTTTTTAAGACTTTCCCTTTGGCGGGAACTCATAGATTGAATAGCACTTTTGACCTGAACAAGTTCTTCTTGGTAAGCTGTCGAATTAATGGAGGATGGAATCGGAATCTCTATCGATGAACCTGATGGAATAAGAATTGGCTTCCAATTTCCCCCATTTTCATCTACTTGGTCAAAGACATAGCTTTCAAATTCTAATTCTGTTGGTAGGTCTCTCGAGCATGCCATCATCCCAAAAGCTAGCATATAAATAAGGCTATATTTTCTCATCGATTATTAGTTTAAAAGTTGAAATTGATAGGTCACCCCTACTCCTATTGATGTCATTTTGGGAGCATTTTTCCCAGTGGTCACTTGATTGACGTAAGCCAAAAGTCCAAGCCCTTTAATCTGTCTGGAGTAATAATGCGCAAAAGCACCGACTTGTGTAAAATCAACGCGATTCGTTGGCTGAGGAGCGTTATATGCTCGAATATCATCTCCAAAAGTGGATTTCTGTACCTGATGGGTAAGTTCAACTCGGAGTGAATTTTGGAAAAACCATTTACCAAGGGCAGCATGAAAATTCCATGAGTTTGGAACATCCATCCAAGGTGTATAGTAGCTTCCATTATTATAATAGTATTCTCTTTCAGCTTTCGTGTACCCTTTCCAGATATAACCTACTACTCCTCGCAGGTATATTCCTTTAGACATTTTGTAATGAGCCAATCCTCTCCATGCCAATTGTGGTGTCCCTAGCCCCAAAGCATAAGGCTGATAGTCTGAGAGGTAATTGGAAATGGGAGTCGAAAAATTAAGGGAGGCAAATCCAGTAAGTTGTCCTTTACCATGCGTTTTTTCGATTAATTGGTATTTAATTCCCAAGGAAAGGTCTTGAAGACCTGATGTCCCCGCAAATTTCCCTCCATTGGGAAGAGTAGAATTGGTACTAACCCAAGGAATTCCCAAATAAACATTGAGTTTTAGAGAGAGACCATAAGCTGCCATTCCCATCGCCGTACGTCTTTGTACAGTGGCGATAGTACCGTTTTTCCGAAGGAAATCTCCTTCCCAATATTGGTCAAACTGACCGTATTCATAGTTTACCAGAAAGCAAATCTCCTTTTGAGGCATCATCAACTCATCAGTAGGAGATTGGGCATAGGTATAGATTTGAACTCCCACAAAGAACATAACAAGTCCCTTGAGGAATTTCAGGTAGAAATTCTTCATAGCTAATTGATAGTGTAAAATGGAAAAACCTCTATCAGGGAGGAACAACAACAAACCTCCCTGATACAGGATAAAGAAATGACTCTCAGATTCTCCTAGGAATGGAGAAGAGTCTCATAAAATTTAGGAGGCCTGTGGAGGAGGGGAATCAATCGTGAAATACGGACTCATGTAAGGTGAAAAAATAAACCCAATCTGTACTTTATGGCTTAGCTGAGGATAGGCATCAAATGCCAATACCTCAGCATCCAAATAATCTTTAGCAAATAATTTTAGAAAGCTCTTTCCTTGATTATCCTGTGGCAATTCATCATCAACCAAGGAGGAAATCCAGATGGAGACTGAATTTTCAAGACTTTTTCGAGCAGTATCCGCCACATAAATGATTTGTAAGGTATCATTTTGGTAGCGTTGCTTGATGGCACGAAAGTACTTCCCATCTTTTTCAAATCGAGTATTTGTCGCCTGAAACTCGTCTTGGTTAGACATATAAGGAGCTGCCAAGGGAATTCCCATCATTCGCTCCTCCAAACTTCCAATTTGATCGCTGTAAATTTTATCACCCCAATCTTTTTCTAAGGAAAGATGAACACTGAGGTAAAAAGCATAATAGCCAAAATGAAATATGGCAAAACAACCTAAAAGAAATATGGCTACTGCTCTTCTCAAGATTTAAAAGAATTAGATCATCAAGTTGCTGGAATTGACTCAAAAATAAAAATGATGGATCGAAATTATTTCTTTTGAATTGAATTAACCACTTGAATGAAGCCTAAGCTTACCTAAAGACATACATCCAAAAAAACCGGATTAAGATCAAGGCGAGTAGAAATCCCCCATATACTTTTAATACTTTCAGGCGATTAAATCGATCCAGAAACCATAATACGATCACCGGTTTTATTAAACCGAGGAAAATACTGATTAAGCAAAGCCCAATCAGCAACTCTAACATGACGCTAACTGCTTCCACCATCCTAAAATCAAAGAAGGAACGATTATCACCGTTCCTTCCTATTTATTAAATCAAAGCCTTACTTATTTTTTGCGCTTAATTTCTCGCATTTCATATCCTTCAATAGTATCGTCGATTTGGATATTATTGAAGTTCTTGATCGAAATACCGCATTCATAACCCGCTTTTACCTCCGATACATCGTCTTTGAATCGCTTCAATTGATCGATTTCACCTTCGTGAATTACAATACCATCTCGAATGATGCGAATCTTATTCTTTCTGGTAATGAAACCATCGGTCACGTAAGAACCTGCAACGGTTCCGACTTTCGAGATTTTAAATACCTCACGGACGATAATATTACCGGTAATGACTTCTTCATATTCTGGCTCAAGCATCCCCTCGATTGCATCCTTGATTTGGTTGATCGCGTCATAGATGATTGAGTAATGTCTGATTTCAATTTCTTCCTGCTCAGCAAGCTTCTTGGCATTGGAAGAAGGACGAACTTGGAAACCAATAATAATGGCATCTGAGGCAGAAGCTAACAATACGTCAGATTCAGAAATTTGCCCTACACCTTTATGAATGATGCTCACTTTCACCTCATCCTTGGAAAGTTTGAGTAATGAATCGGACAGGGCTTCCACCGAGCCGTCCACGTCACCTTTAATGATGATATTAAGTTCTTTGAAGCTTCCGATTGCCAAACGACGACCGATTTCATCCAAGGTGATATGCTTCTTGGTACGCAAACTTTGTTCACGCTGAATCTGCTCTCTTGAGTTGGCGATTTCTCTAGCTTCTCTTTCTGTATCGTAAACCTTAATGGTGTCACCTGCTTGAGGAGCTCCACTTAGACCCAACATCTGCACTGGCGTAGAAGGACCTGCCTCCTTTAATTTTTTGCCTTTGTGATCAAACATTGCTTTGACACGGCCATAGTGTTGTCCAGCTACCATGACATCTCCAATTCGAAGGGTACCAGCTTGAATCATGATGGTAGCCACATAGCCTCGTCCTTTATCAAGGGAAGCTTCAATTACAGTACCTACAGCATTCTTATTCGGATTAGCCTTCAATTCTAGGATTTCAGCTTCCAAAAGGACTTTTTCCAATAATTCATCAACTCCTTGACCTGTTTTTGCAGAGATGTCTTGAGACTGGTATTTACCACCCCAATCTTCTACAAGGAGATTCATATTGGCTAATTCTTCCTTAATCTTTTCAGGTCTCGCGTTAGGCTTATCTACCTTATTGATTGCAAAAATCATCGGTACACCGGCCACTTGAGCGTGATTAATCGCTTCTTTGGTCTGAGGCATGATGCTATCATCCGCTGCAATTACAATAATTGCCACGTCTGTGATTTTCGCACCACGAGCACGCATCGCGGTGAATGCTTCGTGACCAGGAGTATCCAAGAAGGCAATTTTATGACCGGTTTTCGTCATTACATCATACGCTCCGATGTGCTGAGTAATACCCCCAGCTTCTGCTGCGGTTACTTTTGACATTCGGATGTAATCAAGCAACGAGGTCTTACCATGGTCAACGTGTCCCATGATCGTCACAATCGGTGCTCTTTCTTCGAGCTCTTCTTCGGTATCCTCTACTTCTTCTACCCTCTCATCTTCGATGGATTGGATAAATTCTACATCATAGCCAAACTCGTCCCCAATAATGGTGATTGCTTCGGCATCCAGACGTTGGTTTATGGAAACGAACATTCCAAGAGACATACAGGTAGAAATCACCTGATTCACTGAAACATCCATGAGAGAAGCGAGATCGTTGGCCGAAATAAATTCGGTTACTTTCAATACTTTGCTATCCTCACCTTCCATTTCGACCTCACGATCACGCTCAGCACGCTTGTCTCTACGTGATTTCGTCTTACCTCCGCCAGGCTTATTGCCTTGAAGGCGAGCAAGAGTCTGTTTGATTTGATCTTGGATTTCCTTTTGGGTAGGTTCAGCTTTTTGCACGCGTTGTTGCTGTTGCTGATTATTACCTCCTTTTTGGTTTCCTTTTCCTTGATTCGGTCTATTTTGACCACCTCGGTTATCCTGAGGTCTATTTTGCTGACCAGCAGGAGCCCCTCCTGGTTTATCAATTCTTTTTCTTGGACGCTTTTTATCCCGTCCTTTTTCATCAGAGGAAGCCACAGGTCCACCTTTTTTCTTAGGCTTCTCTACTGGCAATTCGATTTTCCCGAGTACTGTCAAACCTTTAAGCGAATCTGCTTTTGCGGCGATCACCTCATCTTCCTTAGGAGCAGGAGTGGGAACCACAGGAGCTGATACTGGAGCGACAGGCTTTGGAGCTGGCGTTTGTTGCTGAACCGGCTTTGGTTGTTCTTGTCTCGGAGGCTGAGGGGCCTGAGGCTTTGGTTGAGCAGGTGTTTGTTGCTGAATAGGCTTAGGTTGCTCTTGTCTCGGAAGTTGAGGCGCCTGAGGTCTTTCAGGAGCACGCTCCTCTTTTGCTTTCGGAGCAGGAGTTGGAGTTGGAGCAGGCGCCGGGGCCTTTTTCTCCAAATCGATTTTCCCAAGGATCTTAATGCCCTCCAATTTTGGAGCGTCAGGAGTAATTTTTTCGGGCTCTTCTGCCTGCACCTTTGGAGCTGGTGCAACTTGTACTGGCTCTTCCCGTTGAACAGGAGCAGCAACAGGAGCAGGTTCAGGTGCTTTTTCCTGCTTTGGAGCTTCCGGTTCTAGCGATATAGGCTCATGACGCTTCCCAATAGAAAGGTGGGAAGCCTCTTCTTTTTCCAGCGCAGAGGATTTGAACTCCTTTTCCAACATAGCCACTTGCTCCATAGTGATTTTGGAATTGGGATTGTTCTCTACCTCAAAGCCACGCTTGGCCAAAGACTCCACAATGGTTGATGTCCCCACGTTGAGTTTTCGGGCAATCTGGCCTAATCGCATCATTTTTTCTTCTGACATAAGCAAAAACCTCTTTCGAAATCTTAAGTAAAATTAGGTATTCTTTGGGTTGAAACCCGGTATTATTGTTCAAATTCTTGTCTTAGAATTCGGAATATCTCTTCGATTGTCTCCTCTTCTAGCTCAGTACGACGAGTAAGGTCTTCTTTTGTCAAAGCCAAAACACTTTTCGCAGTATCTAAGCCTGTCTTTTTGAGCTCATCAATGATCCACTGATCAATTTCATCAGAGAATTCATTTAGATCCACATCTTCTTCCTCGTATTCGTTTAACTCTCTGAATACATCAATCTCATAGCCTACCAGTTTGCTGGCAAGTTTGATATTGTATCCACCTTTACCTATCGCAAGAGATACTTGGTCAGGCTTTAGGAAAACAGAGATTCTTTTCGTGTCGGCATTCACAGAAATAGAAGACACCTTGGCTGGACTCAATGCTCTTGAAACATAAAGCTCTAGGTTGTCTGTGTAATTGATCACATCAATATTTTCATTCTGAAGTTCACGCACGACAGCATGGATACGAGATCCTTTCATTCCGACGCAAGCTCCTACTGGATCAATTCGGTCATCATAGGATTCCACGGCTACTTTCGCTCTTTCTCCTGGTTCTCTCACGATTTTTACGATGGTTATCAATCCATCATAAACTTCAGGAACTTCATTTTCAAACAATCGCTCAAGGAAAACCGGCGACGTACGAGAAAGGATTACCTTCGGATTGCCATTGAGCATATCTACACGGTGAACAATTGCTTTGACAGTATCTCCTTTGCGGAATCTGTCTTTAGGAATTTGCTCGCCTTTAGGAAGGATCAGCTCATTTCCTTCGCCGTCTATTAACAAAATCTCTCTACCCAAAATTTGGTAAACTTCAGCAGAGATGATTTCGCCAATTTGCTCCTCGTATTTATTGTAAAGGATATCTTTTTCAAGATCCTTAATTTTTTGAATTAGCGTCTGACGAGCCATTTGCACGGCTCTTCTTCCGAAGTCTTCCAATTCAATTTTTTCATACACTTCTTCTCCGATTTCAAAATCAGGCTCAATTTTTTGAGCATCTGTAAGACTGATTTTATCGAAATCCCAGATATCCTCGGAATTATCATCTACAATCTCCCTGATCCTGAAAATCTCCAGATCACCCTTGTCTGCATTGATGGTTACGTCAAAGTTTTCGTCCGTTTCAAATTTTTTACGGATCATCGCTCTGAATACATCTTCCAGAATACGGATCATGGTAGGTCGATCCACATTTTTAGACCTTGCAAATTCTGCAAAGGATTCTATTAAGATTTTGGCATCCATTGGAGTTATTTAAAAGATACTTGTACGGTTGATTTTTTAATTTCATTTAAGGCAAAGGTCATTTCTTCTTCGATGGCCTTTTTGCCCTTTTCTTTTTTTCGAACTGCCAGTTTGATTTGATTTTCATCCACCTCAAGAAGCTTTCCCGAAATCTCCGAGCCGCTTTGAAGAAGGATTTTTAGATCCCTGCCAATATTTTTTTTGTACTGTCGGGGCGAGCCTAAAGGAAAATCTAATCCAGGTGAAGAAACTTCAAGAATAAAAGCTTGAGGGAACAAGTCGCTCGTTTCTAATTCTTCTGAAATTGCTCGACTCACTTTTGCGCAAGCTTCGATGGTAATTCCTTCATCGGAATCGATTAAGATTACCAATTTAATTTTTCCAGCTTTTTCCTCTGTTTGGATATCTACAATGAAAAAGGATTCATCTGGAAGATGATTTAAAACCAAATTTTCTATTTGCTTAGTCAATCCGCTCATAGGTAGCTATAATGAAAGAGGGGACTTTTGTCCCCTCCAGAAACTTTCGAATACGCCACAAAACTAATACAAAGAATCTCGATTTGCAAAATCTGAATAACGATATCATTTTCAATACGCTGAAATCTAATTTGGATATCGGGAAAGGATAACGATCTCAATTGGGAAAATACTTTTTGACCCTTGAACAAAAAATTGGGGAATACCTCAGTTTTATCGATTTAAGATAATAATTTTGCCCTCCCGCGTTAAGAAACAGTACAGAGGTACTATCTTAAACTCCTAACTCCAACACAAGCCATTCAGACAAGTAAACCATGGGATTATTCGATTTTTTCTCTAGTGATATAGCCATTGACTTGGGTACTGCAAATACCCTGATCATTCACAAAGACAAAATTGTGGTTGATGAACCTTCTATCATAGCAATTGACAAAACCAACAATCGAGTTTTGGCTGTAGGAAGAGAAGCGATGAACATGCACGAAAAAACGCATGAAAACATCAAAACTATCCGCCCTCTAAAAGACGGAGTAATTGCAGACTTCTACGCAGCAGAGCAAATGATCCGAGGTTTGATCAAAATGATCCCCGGTCAGAAAAAAGGAATGTTTCCCCAATCTCACCGAATGGTGATTTGTATTCCTTCTGGAATCACGGAAGTTGAAAAGAGAGCTGTTCGTGACTCTGCAGAACATGCTGGTGCCAAAGAAGTCTATATGATCTACGAACCGATTGCTGCGGCGATTGGTATTGGGATTGATATTGAAAAGCCAATGGGCTCAATGATCGTAGATATCGGTGGTGGTACCACAGAAATTGCCTTGATTGCTTTGTCTGGAATTGTAGCGGATCAGTCGATTCGAGTGGCTGGTGATACTTTCACCAAAGATATCCTTGACTACATGAGAAGACAGCACAACCTTCTCATAGGTGAACGATCTGCAGAAAAAGTAAAAATCGCGATCGGATCTGCATTAACTGAATTGGATGAAGCTCCAGAGGATTATGAAATCCGTGGTCGTGACCTTATGACAGGTATTCCAAAGGTGATTAAAGTTTCATACTCCGAAATTGCTTTTGCACTCGATAAATCTGTATCCAAAATCGAAGAAGCGGTATTGAAGGCCCTAGAAATTGCCCCACCAGAACTTTCTGCTGACATCTATGATAATGGAATTCACCTAACCGGCGGTGGTGCATTATTGAAAGGACTGGATAAGCGTTTACACCAAAAGACCAAATTACCGATCCACATTGCTGAGGATCCATTAAGAGCTGTGGTCAGGGGAACTGGAACAGCCCTTAAAAATATCCAAAACTTCAGAACCGTATTGATGACCTGAGAATTGAATGCTACGCATCCTACAGTTCCTTTATTCCATAAGGGCTTTTCTACTATTTGTTTTTCTAGAGGTGGTCGCCGTTTGGCTGATTGTCTCCAATAATTCTCCTCAGGGTGCTGCGTTTTTCAATAGTTCAAATGAGGTCGTCGGCTCTATCCTAAAGAAGCAAGCTGATGTGGTTCAGTTTTTTGCTCTGGCAGAGGCCAACGAAGCACTGACTGAGGAAAATTCCGAACTCTTGACAGAAGTTTTGAGATTGACTTCAAGGCCAGACAGCAGTCGGATAATGCTCGATTCAGCACTTGAAGCCACTTTTGAATTTAGGGTTGCCCGAGTAATTGGGAATTCACTTCGCTTTTCTCAAAACTATCTTACGCTAAATAAAGGGGCTAAAGATGGCATAAAACCCGGAATGGGGGTATTTGACTCCAGAGGAGTAATCGGCCGGGTGAAGACCGTTTCGGAAAATTATTCTGTCGCTTTCTCCTTACTCAATACAAGTCTTTTGGTGTCCTCCAAGATAAAATCAAATGACGTATTTGGGTCTGTCCAGTGGGATGGCAAAGACACGGAATTTGCCAAGCTACTTTACATTCCTCGTCATGTGAAAGCTCAGGCTGGTGATACGGTCATTACTTCTGGCTTCAATGCGGTTTTCCCGGAAGGGATTGCTATTGGAATCATTTCAGAAGTACAGCCCGATGAGGAAAACTCAAATTATTTAGACATTAAAGTCAAGCTCAGTGCAGATTTCAGCAAGGTGACCTTTGTATATCTTGTTGAAAATAATCAAATCGCCGAACTGGATTCTTTGAACAAACAGGCCGAAATCACCAATGAATATTAGAAGCCTAATTTCAAATAGCCTTTTGATCATCTTATTATTGATGGTGCAGGTTTTTTTATTGAAAAACCTGGCAGTTTTCGGTGTTGCCTTCGGATTCCTATATGTTTTGGGCATTTTGACACAGCCGATTTCTATTCGTCCGGTACCTCTCATGCTAATTTCATTTGGCATTGGAATTTTGGTCGACCTCTTTTACGAAACCATCGGGATGCATGCCGCCGCTGCTACATTTTTGGCCTTCTTAAGACCTTACTGGCTCAAGGCTATTAGTCCTTCGGGAGGATATGATGAAGGTGAAGAGCCGACCTTAAATCAAATGGGGGCTAGGTGGTTTATCAGTTATACTTTTCCCTTATTCCTAGCGTATTGTGGAGTGTTCTTTTTAGCAGACCAATGGGGAACCGGTTCCTTTTTTGGAGCTTTAAACAAAATTCTATTTTCTTCCCTTTTCAGCATGCTTTTGGCTATACTTGTACAGCTGCTGTTTTTCCAGAGAAGGAGGAGTATTAGATGAAAGACCAAAGACCTGCCGTCATTATTCTTGTTATTTTCCTGATAAGTGCCGTACTCTTGATCAAGCTTTTTTTGATCCAAGTAGTAGATGATAGTTTTTTGAAAAAAGCCGAGCGAAATGCAATCCAGCGAGTGGTGGATCACCCCTATCGGGGACTGATTTATGATAGAAACGGGAAGCTACTTGTTTATAACAATCCAATTTTTGATTTGATGGTCGTTCCCAAGGAATTTAAAATTGGGGACACTACCAGGTTTTGCCAACTTTTCAAGATCGAGAAAGAAAAGCTGATCGAAGCCTACAATGCCGCAAAGACCTATTCCAGAGTTAAACCCTCTCCACTGATCAAGCAAATATCGACGACAGATTTTGCTAGAATTCAAGATTTCCTAGTGGATTATCCAGGCCTATTTATCATGACCCGATCGGTTCGATCCTATCCTAACGCCACAGCACCACATGCTTTGGGCTATATAGGAGAAATCAGCGCCGGCCAGTTGGAAAAAGACTCTGCAAAGTATTACAGTCAAGGAGATTATGTTGGATTGAGTGGATTGGAACGATTTTACGAAAGTGAACTTCGAGGCAATAAAGGGGTGAAATACAAAATGGTCAATGTCCGAGGTATCGACAAAGGCCCCTTCAAAGATGGAGAATATGATACCGCATCAGTAGCTGGCAAAAACCTAACCTCCACCATCGATATGGATCTCCAGCTGTACGGAGAAATGTTGATGGCAGGGAAAAAAGGATCTGTAGTCGCAATCGAGCCAAAAACTGGGGAAATCTTGGCGATGATCTCTGCTCCATTTTATGATCCCAATTCACTGACAGGAGCTGAGTTTAGCAAGAACTATCGTAAACTCAATAACGACCCTGAAAAGCCACTATTCAATCGTCCAATTATGGCGATGTATCCTCCTGGATCAATTTTCAAAATTGTACAGAGTCTGATCGGACTACAGAAAGGCATCCTTACTCCCAATACGACATTTGCGTGTAACAAGTCTTTGGTGGCTTGTCACAACCATCCAAGTCCAGTCAATCTTTTTGGTGCGATTCGTAATTCCTGTAATCCCTATTACCACCAGGCTTTTCGAATGATTATCAATCAGGAACTTTCCACCAATACTTTTAAGGACACCGAATTGGGTCTGAATGCCTGGAGAGAAGAAGTATTAAAATTTGGATTGGGAAGTCCACTTGGACTCGATATGTCAGGAGAAAGGGGTGGCGATGTCCCTTCCAGCAGACTCTATGATCGAGTATATGGGGAAGGAAGATGGAAATATTCTACCATTTATTCCCTTTCTATTGGTCAAGGGGAACTTCAGGTCACTCCAATTCAAATGGCTAACCTTGCTGCCATTTTTGCAAATAAAGGCTATTACTATGCCCCACATTTAATCAAGGCAGTAGATGGTGACCCAACAAAAATCCCTGCTAAATACCAAGTCAGACATGAGGTCGGCGTGGATGCGCATCATTTTGATCTGATTCAAGATGCGATGGCAGAAGCGTTGTATGGAACTGCCAATCGAGCCATTATCCAAGATTTGGTTATCGCAGGTAAAACAGGTACTGCCCAAAATCCACATGGAGAGGACCATTCGGTTTTTGTGGCCTTTGCGCCAAAAGACAATCCCAAAATCGCCATCGCTGTTTACGTGGAAAATGCCGGCTGGGGAGGTCGCGCTGCCGCAAGTACTGCATCGTTGATGATTGAAAAATACATCAAAGGCCAAATCACCCGGCCTGCTTTGGAGGAATATGTACTTGCAGGAAACTTTATTTATTAAATGAGGGAATCAGATATTCATATCAACCGAGTAGACTGGATTGCAGTATCGATCTATTTCCTGTTGGTGACCATCGGCTGGTTTAATATCTATGCGGCGGTTTATGATAGCCAAGTAGAAAAAAGCATTTTTGATTTCTCCATCAATTCAGGAAAGCAATTAGTTTGGATCGGAACTGCAATTGCGTTGATTACCCTAATTATGGTGGCTGATTTTCGATTTTTTGAAAATTTGTCTCTAATCATCTACGGGATATTCTTAATTCTTTTGATTCTAACACCTTTTATAGGAAAGGAAGTAAACGGACAAATCCTTTCCATAGGCTTCGGTGATTTCAGAATACAGCCCGGTGAATTTGCCAAGTTTGCGACAGCTCTTGCCTTAGCCAAAGTAATGGAGCGCCCTACCTTTGACTTAAGCAAAGGGAAATTTCAGGCAATTGCATTTGGTGTTTTGATGTTACCGGTTTTGCTGATTTTACTTCAGCCGGATACGGGTACCGCGATGGTTTATTTTTCATTGCTCCTGATGTTTTATCGGGAAGGATTACCACAGTGGTACTACATGCTTGGGATTGGGTTTGTAGCGATTACACTTTTGGCGCTGGGGATCGAAAACAACCTCTATCTAGCCATCGCTATTTTAGGGCTTATGGGGATTTTAATTTTTTTAGGAAAAAAATCCTGGCAAAGAATTATTGCATTCTCACTGATCGGAATAGGTTTGATCGCCTACATATATTCGATTGACTTTGTAGTCAGCAAACTTCCTGAACACCAGCAAAATCGAATTATGGTATTGTTCAATCCAGACATTGATCCTTTAGGTGTAGGCTGGAACGTCACCCAATCCAAAATTGCGATTGGATCTGGGGGCTTATTGGGTAAAGGATATTTAGAAGGCACTCAAACCAAATTTGACTTTGTCCCTGAGCAGCATACGGATTTTATTTTTTGTACCCTCGGAGAAGAATTTGGCTGGGTAGGAAGTCTCATTGTAATTGGCCTGTTCACTGGCTTGCTTTATCGATTGGTAGTCATGGCAGAACGGCAAAAAAATCGGTTTTCGAGAATTTATGGGTACTGCGTGATTTCCATTCTGTTATTCCATTTTATGATCAACATCGCGATGACCATAGGCCTTTTCCCAGTGGTTGGTATTCCATTGCCATTTTTTAGCTACGGAGGTTCTTCGCTTTGGTCCTTTACTGTCTTATTATTCATTTTCATCAAGTTTGATTCCTCACGAGCTTCCCAGCTCGGACGGATTAACTAAAAAAGGGAGATCAAAATGATCTCCCTTTTTTAGTTGAATTTCCTTGATTAGGAAAACTTCCTATAAATCAATTGCAAAAATTCATGTACAGCTTCTGACTGAACATCCCAATTCAGTTCTTGCACATATCTTGAATTGATCAAATCTACCGCGTCTTCAAAAGTACCCAGGCCGTCAATGGTCGCTAGCGCATGTCTAAGCAAGTCTGCATTTCCATCAAATAATTCCTTGGTGAACATAAACCGCTGATTAATTGCCAAACTCTCAGACAACTCGCCCAAAATCCCCTTCATTCCTTTATAGGTCTCCGAAGCAAAATGAGCTTTAAGAGAAGCAGAATCCAACGAGCCTACAGCCCCGACTTGAGTTATTTTAGTAATTGTCTCTCTGGGGGTAGGTGTTGACAAGGATTCCATTTTGGGTGATTCTGTGATCGTGGATTCTACGACCTCCTCCTCAAAAAAAGAATAGGATGCTTCGGAAGTTGGTGTTTCTTCAAAATCAACTGGGCCAGACTTAGATTCCTCCTTAATTAAATAAGCGTCCAAGTTGAAAGCTTTTACATCTCCAAGGGTAGCGAGTAACAAATTCACGGATTCCAAAGAATCTTGAATTACTTGATAATTGGCAGAAATTGCCTTCAAATACGAATCCATATCATATCCAAATCCGGCCTTATCAATCAAAAAAGTAACAACTCGATCATTCCACTTGTAATACTTTTTGTTCTCCTTGAGGTACTCGTTTATTTTACCTGATGGTGCTTTTCTTACTTCATTTTGAAAGAACTGAACTGGATCTGTAGCAACCTGAATTGCTTGGCTTACCGCTTCTTGAAGTAAAGGCCGGAAGTCCTGACTTTGAACTTTGATTCTTCTGGAAAGGACATTCATAAATTGGGTCAATGCCTCATGCACCGCTATATCGCGATAATCAAAGAATGGACTGCTTTTCAACTTGGATAGTTCCTCCTGCCATAATTCAAACATTCGTTTAATCACAAAAAAATTAACCTGAATGCTATTGGTAAGTTGAAGAATCTCTTGACCGGAGATAAATTGCCGATCTGAAAAAAAGCGGGAGCAAACAATCTCCGAATATTCCCGCGCATAATTTTCTAAATAATTGCTGTTAATTTGAACTGTCATAGGTAGGTCTTGTTTTGAAAAGCAAACGTACAAATGTCCCGAATCGTCATTCAAAATCTTGGAAATTTTACAATAGATTCAGAAAATTCTGAACGTAAAGTTATCGAATTAATCCATGAATCCGGTATAGATTGGATGCATGCTTGCGGTAAAAAAGGAAGATGTACGACCTGTAAAATGGTTATTTTGAAAGGTCAGGAATCTTTAACTGAAGAAACAGACCGAGAAATATTTTACAAAAACCAAAGCCGACTAAAACCAAACGAGCGCCTCGCCTGCCAATGCAGCCTTAAGTCAGGAGAACTGATCATACGAGTGGCAGACATCAATAAATTTCCACATTTAACTTATACCGAATAAGCATGTTTGTAGAGCCTAGCCTACATATTGGAAAATCATCCGAACGAAAGGGTCAGATTGAGGTAATCTGTGGGTCCATGTTTTCAGGCAAAACTGAGGAGCTTATTCGCAGGTTGAATAGAGCTAGAATTGCGAGATTGAAAGTTGAAATTTTTAAACCATCCGTAGATAAACGATACCATGAACAGGATGTAGTTTCCCATAATGAAACTAGCATCCGATCAACTCCTGTAAACTTTGCTGGGGACATTTTACTTCTTTCTGGGGATTGTGATGTCGTAGGGATAGATGAAGCGCAATTTTTTGATCAAGAGCTCGTAAGGGTCTCCCAGATTTTAGCTAATCAAGGTAAGCGAGTCATCTTGGCTGGATTAGACATGGATTTTGAAGGAAAGCCCTTTGAGCCAATGCCCACCTTGATGGCTATTGCCGAGTATGTTACTAAAGTTCATGCGATTTGTATGAAGTGCGGAGACCTGGCTGCTTTTTCTTATCGGCTTTCAGCCTCTAAGGAAAAGGTGGTATTAGGCGAAAAAGACTCCTATGAAGCTCGATGTAGGAATTGCTACAAAGAAGAGCGCACTTAATTGATCGGTCTATGATCAAAAAAACAAGTGGGATTGTACTTAACACCCTGAAATACCAAGAATCAAGTATCATTACGAAGATTTTTACCCGTGAGCTAGGGCTAAAATCATATGTGGTTAATGGAGTAAGAAGTCAAGGTAAGTCTACCAAAATGGCGCTTTATCAACCCATGACCAAGTTGGATCTCGTAGTTTACGATAAGTCTAATTCAGGATTACAACGGATCTCAGAGGCAAAAATTGAATTCCCTACTCAACGAATCCCTTTTGATTTTTCCCGGATAAGTATCGCAATGTTTATGGCTGAGATGATCAATAGAAGCATCTATGATAATTATCAAAATGAATGGCTCTTTGATTTTCTTTCGCTAAGTATTGAACTACTTGATGAAGAAGAGTGCCCTTTACCTTATTTCCCTATATTATTTCTAATTCAACAAGCTAAATTCTTGGGATTTTCGCCTGCCGAGGCAATGGGATTTTTTGAAGAATCTCAACATCAAACATTGAGTATCGAGGAATTAAACTTATGTATTCCCTTTTTGGAGGACGCTCTTTCAAAAGGATATCAAGCCTCTACAAAAATTTCAAGCTCTGTCCGAAGAAAGTTACTGAACCATATGCTAGACTTTTACCGGGAGCATTTGGATAATCCTACTCCTATTAAATCCCTACCAGTTTTAAGACAAATAATGGAATAGAAAAAAGCTGAGCATCAATTTACTAAAGCAGAAATAAAAATTTGTTAAATCAAAAACCAAGGCTTAATATTGTGCCATCTCCGTGAATGAACAGGTCAGCCCACTTTGACTTGATCTCCCCTGTAGAAAATTTTTCCTCCAGAAATCATTCACGTTCTCAATTGCCACATTTCAACATATTTTATTATTACCTATCCTCTTTATGTACAACATAGAAGAACTCAGAATCAGGCTTTTATCTGAACTGAAAGAAATTGCCGAGGAACTTGGTGTAAAGAACTTTAAATCCCTGAAAAAGGACGAGCTCGTATATGCCATACTCGATCAACAAGCCATCACCCCTGAGCAGGCTCTTCCGAAGAAAAAACCATCTATCGTAGAGACACAAACTGCAGAAGCAGAAAAATCAACACCCCTGCCGACCTCCCAACCAACCCCTGAAGAACCTGTAGATTATAAGCCAAAATTTAGAAGGCAGAACGTTACGGCCTTGTCAGAGAAATCAGAAGAGGAAGTAGCCAAAGCCCAGGAAGAACCTATCAAGGAAGAAATTCCTCAAAAGGAAGACCCTAAACCAATCAAAGAGCAAGAAGCAAAGCCAAATCGTGCGAGTGCCGAAGGACAGCGGAAAGATCCAGAAAGTCAAGAAGAAGGAAAGACTTTCAGACCACGCAGAAGAGTCTTTGAAGAAGTAAAAGTCGAGGATCAAATCCAAACTGAGATCCCAACACCAACAACTCCCCCCTCTGCTTCCGTTGAGGAAGTAAAAGCAACCAAACCCGAACCGGAAGTAGAACTTCCAAGACGAAAGAACTTCAAAAATCCGGAGGAAGCCTTGATTCCATCCGCAGAAACCATCCCTGGACCCGCTCGCAAAAAACCTTTTGTAAGTCCACGTGAATTTGACGGGGTTATCGAGAATGAAGGTGTACTTGAAATCATGCCAGAGGGATATGGATTTCTGAGATCACTGGATTACAATTACCTTGCTTCTCCTGATGATATTTATGTCTCACCAAGTCAAATCAAACTTTTTGGACTTAAAACTGGTGATCATATCAAAGGCTCCATTCGGCCACCAAAAGAAGGTGAAAAATACTTTGCCCTTCTAAAGATCGGAACAGTAAATGGGAAAACCACTGATGAAATCAGAGATCGTGTCCCTTTCGAATACTTAACTCCCTTATTCCCTGAAGAAAGATTAAATCTTTCGACCAAACATGATCTTTATTCTACAAGGATCCTTGATCTTTTTGCTCCAATAGGAAAAGGTCAACGTGGAATGATTGTAGCACAACCTAAAACAGGTAAAACAGTACTCCTTCAGCAAATCGCTAATGCAATCACGCAAAACCATCCTGAAGTTCATTTGATGATTTTGCTAATTGATGAGCGGCCTGAAGAAGTTACGGATATGGCAAGATCTGTACGCGCAGAAGTGATTTCCTCCACTTTTGACGAGCAAGCTGATCGACATGTGAAAGTGGCAAACATTGTCCTTGAAAAAGCAAAACGCATGGTCGAGGTCGGTCATGATGTAGTCATTCTATTGGATTCCATTACCCGCTTGGCAAGGGCCCACAATACTGTGGTACCTAGTTCTGGAAAGATTCTTTCTGGTGGGGTGGACGCCAATGCACTTCATAAACCTAAACGCTTTTTTGGAGCGGCAAGAAATGTTGAAAATGGAGGCTCCTTGACAATTATTGCAACAGCTTTGGTTGAAACTGGATCCAAAATGGACGAGGTAATCTTTGAGGAATTCAAAGGAACCGGCAACATGGAATTGGCACTTGACCGTAAACTTGCCAATAGACGAATTTACCCTGCTATCGATGTGCTAAGTTCGGGTACTCGAAGGGAAGATTTGTTGATGGATAAAGAAGAAATGCAGCGAGTATGGATCTTGAGAAAGCTTATGAGCGACATGACTTCTCAAGAATCTATGGAATTTTTACTTCAGCGAATGAAAGGAACTCGCGATAATGCTGAGTTTTTAATTTCAATGAACGGTTAAATTTCTCAAATCTAAAGTCAAACCCGGTCCAAATGGATCGGGTTTTTTGTTTTCTAGGGCTTCACCTATTACAAACCCATTAATAGAAAAGCAGGCATCATTTTTTTACATCCTACCAAAAATGAAAGTCAATATTCAAAAAATGCTTTTCAAAATTTTATTTGGTAAAAGCACTATTTTTCAATATATTTTGTTCCTTTTTTAAGGATAACTCTAGATAATAAGTACAAAGTAGCTGAAACTGACATGAAGGCTATTGCAATAAACGGGCCAATTTTAAGAAAATCTCTAAGGAGCATTTTGCTTCTTTACGTGTTCTTTTTCCAGTTGACCTTCGAAGCTTTGGGAGAAGGATCAGGAACTTGGGGTACAGCCTCTGACAGAAGAAGTTGGCTTTGGGTCCCGGCAAATAGCTCATCCTCGAATACAGGATATGGCACGAGAGGCTTTATGATGCTTCCATCCAGAACCAGTAGTAGTACTTACAATTCCAATTACAACCCAGATCACCGTTTCTATGTATATGTGAAGGCTGGGGAAACTGTTTTTTGGGGTTTTAGGAGAAATGGGGGAAGTGGAAACATACGCGTTCGTTGGTACTATGATCAAACCGACATTGGCTTTTATCCAGTAGGAACAACTGGAACTGGAAGAGTCCAGATCAGCTCGTATGATTACAACCCATCAGGAAGTGGAGGAGCTTCAGGACGACCAGCTAATGCAGATGACGCTGCAGTCGGTCCAAGTGCAATCTTTGGGTCTTCTGGATATAGCGCACGTTCTTTTACCAATACAACAGGAGCCGACCGAGCATTTTGGGTCGAAATATCCACGACTAGTGATGCGTTGTTTTCAAGTGGTTTCAATATTGATTTTTGGGACGTAACTGTTGCTTCAGGAACAAGTGGCAACTATAGCCCAATTCCCGGACGAGTTTATTGTAAATACTGGAGTATAGTCAATGGCTTACCTTCTGTTGCAGGGTCAAATAGCAATGGACTATCATTCCACGATAATTTTGGATTCTATGTCCCTGTCGACAATACTTTTTCAGGAGCACCAAATGATTACTTCGTCAAATATGCCAACTTCGGAAGTTCACATGGGGGGTATGTTAATTTTTTTGCAAATCAAGATGGCCCAAGGAATAACCTTACCTACATCGAGAATAGAAGATCTATTTCTGGAACGTCCTCCAATTACCAATATCCCCTATTTATCAACGATCCTGACCAAACCATTTGGCAGACCACCGATCCTCCATCCGCCTCACTTGAAATTAACTATCAAGAAAAACCCGCTCCTGGCACCGGGGGTGAAGCCTATGTTGATTTAACAATTAGTCTTCCAGCCATTGTAGATGTCTTGGTGGATTTAAATAGTAATGGGGTTTATGATGAAGGGATCGATTTGATCATTTCAGAAAACTATGATACCCCTGGTACTTTTCAAATTTATTGGAATGGAGAAGATGCGGCAGGAAATGAATTGCCTAATGGTTCTGATATTGAATTTTTTGCTGCAGTCCTTTTCTTTCCAGTACACTTTCCCATTTATGACATGGAACAAAGTCTTGGGATAACCATTACCAATGTCAGACCAGGCGCAGTAGTTCAAAATGCCATTTATTGGGATGACTCCCTTCTTCCAAGAACTGGTAGCAATGGGATTAACCTAGCCACTAGTGCTCAGTCCGCTGCTGTCAATGTGACGGGAGAGGCTGGAAATTCACATATCTGGTGGGCGAATGGGGATAATGGAATTAGCCAAAATAATACCATCAATACTTGGGCTGCCTCTTATTACACCGAAGTAAATGAACGTGAAGGATTCAACTTTTTAACCATTCAAGGTAATGTGTACGATGATCCAGATGGGCTTGAGGATAATTTGGTAGATGGTAACCCAACTTCCTTACAGCCTCTATATGCCATCTTGATCAATCAGGCAACCAACAAGGTTAGACGAGTCGCAAGAGTAAACTCTAATGGAACCTTCAGTTTGAGAAAAATTCCAAATGGAACTTATTCAATTCTTATTTCAACTGATTCCGCCACATTGGATGCTAATAACCCGGGAGTAATGTTGCCTTCAGATTGGGAAACAACAGGCGAAAATTTTGGAACTGGGGTTGGAAGTGATGGAGTAATTGATGGGGTATTGACTGATTTGGTGGTAAGCGGAACCTCCATTTCCAATGCAAACTTTGGGATAAGACCTATTATTGCTGATTTACTTGTTCAAAAGTCCGTGAATAACGAACTCCCGGAATTTGGAAGTACCGTAATTTTTACCATCACAGCTAGAAATGATGGCTATAATGATGCTGAAAATGTACAGGTATTTGAAAGTATGCCTGATGGCTACACCTACCTATCGCACACAGTAAGTATCGGAACATTCAATCCTGCAAGTGGAATTTGGGATATTGGGATTTTGACCAATGGAAGCACTGAAACACTTACACTCACCTGTAGAGTAGAAGAAACAATTGAAGATTATAACAATACCGTACTTATAACTTCAACTACTCCAGATCCAAATTTATCAAACAATTCAGACAATGCTGAAACTACCCCTTTCAGGATTCTTCCAGTTACTTGGCTACACCTTGAAGCAAATTACCTGGACCCTCTTGCTGAAATATCTTGGATTACTACCAATGAAAAGGATCTTCTTTACTATCAAGTAGAGCGATCCAAAGATGGAAGATTTTGGGAAAAAGTAGAAATGGTAGAAAAAACTGGGAATTTGGCGGAAAAATCCGAATACAGGTTGTTGGATCGAAGCCCACTTCCCGGAAGAAGCTACTATCGGATCGGGCAGGTTAATCAAGGCGAAAAGATCAGCTACTCCAAAGTCATCGCCTTAGAAAAAGAACCTTTTCAACTTATTCAAGCATATCCAAATCCAAGCAGCGGAGTTGTTAGGATCGAATTAGAAGACATTGAAAACTTCCAATTACTCTTTGTAGATAGTAGAGGAAGTAAGGTGAATCCAAAAATAATTAACACGGGAAAAACCTTCTATTTGGTGGATTTATCCACCCTCCCATCAGGGATATACATCGCCAAGGCTTTCAATAATTTTGAGTTTTACTCGATACGAATTGAAAAGCTGAATTAATGAAGTTCAAGGGATTAATTTTACAGCCTTAATAACCATTGTCTTTCAATGGAGAAGTCGAGAAAAGAAAAAACTGAAGTATAGAAAGGACTAAGCAACCAAAAATCAGAAGTTTTATCCAAATTCATGATTTATAAATTAAAACTGGTCTACCTAATTGAAGGTAGAATGTAATTATTGAAGAATTGATTTGGTCTTATATCAAATTAAAAATTAGATTATTTTTAGACAATAAATGACGATTATATACTAGTCTTAAATACCAAATTGTCATCTATTTTTTATGCTTATTAAAAATTATAGTAGTTGAAATAAATTAAGGTAATATTCCATCCACGTCCAAATTTTGGACGTTTAAGATAAGTAGGACATCGCTATCTAGCGATTATTAAGATGAAGAAAATCGCTCTCATATCACCCATTTATCGACATTTACTTTTGGTATTTGGGGGATTGATCATGGGTATATTTCTCAATTCTTCAAAAGCACAAGGAGAGGGCTCAGGTACTTGGGGGCACGGAATAAACGGCCAATCAATGCTTTGGCATGCGGCCTACTCCTCCACAAGTGCGAGTGGATATGGTACAAGGGGATATTTCCTTTTGCCAACCAATGATGGTTTAAGCGGATCTACTTATGAAACCAATTACCAAACCGATCATCGACTATTTGTTTTTGTAAAAGCTGGCGAAACAGTTTATTGGGGCTTTAGAGCAGGCACTACCTCGGTGGGTCAATGGCGGGTTCGATGGTTTTTTGACTCAAGTGATACCTCATTTTTTCCAGATGCAAAAACATCCTCAGAAGGTATGACTACAGTTTCATATTCAAACGGAATGTACACCTACAACACTGGAGGGGATACTTATAAACAATACTATGCACAAGGGTCCACTGTCAATTATCAAGGTAGACCCTATGATGCACTTCAGGCGAAGATTGGACCAAGCTTATTACCCGGAGGTGCAGGAGGATACTCTCCACATTACTTCACCAATACCACCGGACAAGACCGAGCCTTTTGGGTTGAATTCACAAATACCAGCGATGATTTTATCAATATTGGAGGCTTCCATATCGATTACTGGGACATTACTGTTGCAGATGCCTCAGGAGAAATTAAGAATGGTAGGGTGTACAGCAAATTTTGGAGTATTTCAAATTCAAGGCTAACCCCAGATGTAACAAGTTTAACAATAACCACTTCAGGGGTCGCAGATTCCTATGCTTTTGGGCCGGATTTTGGATTTTATATTCCGGTAGACAATACCTTCACGACAGATCAAGATGATGATTATTTTGTGAAAAGGATACGGGTGCCTGGAGGAAGCGGAGGATGGACCAATTTTTTTGCTAACCAGGATGGACCCATAAATTCAGGGGATTATCAGCAAAATAGACGTTCGAAAGAGGGAACCTCTAGTAACATCCAATATCCTCTATTTCTCAATGATCCAGATCGGACTATTTGGAAAACAACCACTCCTCCGACTGCATCACTCAACCTAGATTACCGGGAGAAAACTGCGCCGGAAACTGGAGGAGAGGCAGTGGTAGATTTATCGATCAGCATGCCCGGTATAGTCGATATCCTTGTGGATCTCAATGATAACGAAGAATTTGACGAAGGCATAGACCTTATTCTTTCCTATAATTTTGAAAATCCGGGTACCTATCAAATTATTTGGGATGGAGTAGATGCCTCTGGAAACGAACTTCCCCTAGGAGCCAATATCAATTTTGTTGCATCGGTAATTTTTTTCCCGGTTCACTTTCCAATCTATGACTTTGAGCAAAGCCTTGGAATCCGCATTACCAACATTCGACCTGGGACCCAAGAAGACAATGTCATTTATTGGGATGATTCTCAATTAAGCATTGATGGGTTAAGCTCAGGACAAACTGCTGCCGATCCTAGGGTTAATGTAACAGGAATCCTTAGTCCCGAGCATAGTTGGTTCGCGACAGGAGATAATGGATTTGCCAATAATCGGACCATCAATACATGGGCAGCTTCCTATTACACAGAAGTCAAAGAACGAGGCAATTTCTTCTTTTTAGCAATTACAGGAAATATTTTCCTAGACTCCAATGCTTTGGATGACAATCTGGTTGGAGGTACTGCACCTCCCATCCAACCTCTTTTTGTTTCATTATTGCATGCAGAAACCAATGAGGTAGCAAGGGTAGCCTCGGTTTCTTCTAGTGGATTTTACAGTTTAAGAAAAATCGGAAACGGAAACTACATTGCCATCCTGAGTCAGGATTCTTTAGCAGTAGGTGCATTGACTGCATCTCCGGGACTACCAGTATTTTGGGAAAATACAGGAGAAAAGCTTGGTTCCGGACAAGGCCACGACGGTACAATCAATGGTATTCTAACAGGAATTATTCTAAATGGAACATCCATATCCGATGCAAATTTTGGGATCAGGCCGATCAATAGCGACTTAATAGCAACTAAAACGGTAAACATTGAAGAGCCTGAATTTGGAACAGAAGTAACATTTACCATCACTGTTACAAACAATGGCTACAGTGAAGCAGAAAACGTTCAGGTTCTCGAAAATATTCCAAATGGCTATGTGTATCGTAGTCACAGCTTAACCAATGGTAGCTTTGACCCTATCACCAATATCTGGAATATAGGATTACTTCCCGCTGGGATGACTGAAACCATGACACTGACTGCACGAGTCGAAGAGGATAATGAAGGGTACGTCAACAATGTACTTGTCACCTCTACTACACCAGATTCAGATCCAAGTAATAATTCTGATCAAGCAGAAACAACACCATTTCGCGTTTTGTCTGTTGCTTGGTTAGATTTTACTGGCAATGTTTCAGAGCAACATGTCGAATTAAATTGGTCTACCGCGCGAGAAAAAGGTAGCAAAGTCTTTAAAGTACAACGATCCAGGGACCAAAATACATGGATTGATGTGTGTGAAATGGTAGGCAGTGGAACAACCAATGATATTTCCAAATACACCATCGTGGACGAACGCCCGTTCTTAGGAAGTAATTTTTATAGGATTGTTCAAATCAATGAAGAAGGAGAAATTACCTATTCCAAATTAATCGGAGTGAACTTTGATTCCGAATTAGAAATTAATGTGTTTCCAAATCCATTTGTAAACTATATAGAAGTTGAAGCCCAACAAATTGATGAATTGCAATTAGATTTAATTGATTCAGAAGGAATATGCTTAGACGCTCCTATTGTCGAGCGATCCACTCATCATATCAAACTTGATTTGAGTCATTTACCCGCGGGCACTTACGTACTGAAGCTTTCAAATCCACAGCGAGCATTGTGTAAAAAAATTGTCAAAAATTTTTAGAGAAACGCATTCTGGAATTTCAATTTAATCGAGCAGCCCAGTTCAACTAAATCCCTTTTAAAAATAGTTGGGAACTATGGACTGATTTTTAGTCAATATGAAACTTTATCCATTGAAAAAATGACAATCTATCTTCCTCAATATCTTTTAGAAAAAGACATATTGCACTTGATTTTAGCAGATTCCACCGTTCTTCCATAAACATTTTCTGGAGGAGGAGCAGGTAAGTCTGGAGGCAGCAATGGGTTCCAAGGTGTGGTCTACATTCGTTATCCAAATTTCCGAATTCTTCCTATAGATTACCTTTACTTCAATGCTATCTATAACGCTACCGAAAGATCCGGAGACTTAATTTGGGCAACTGTCAAAGAATGGCAAAATGATCGATTTGAGATTCAACGTTCTATAAACACAGTGAAAGATTGGATGAAAATCGGGGAAGTTCAAGGCGCAGGATATGCTGATGAACCTACCGATTATAATTTCCAAGACACAAAACTTCCACTAGCTGGAGGCACGATTTACTATCGCTTGAAACAGGTGGATTTTGATGGAGACTCAACCTTCTCAGTGACGAGAGCCATTCGTATTGAGCCATTAGCAGATATGACTCATTGGAGAGTGTATCCAAATCCAACTACAGGATATCCATTTGAAATCGAGTTGATTAATCCTGAGGCATATAAAGATGAAGTGGTTACCCTTCGGATCATTACAGCTACCGGTCACTTTGAGACATTTACATTTGACCATATTAAGTCCATGGGAATCAGAATAAGTGACTGGTTCCTAACCCAAGCAGCAGGGATTTATACTTTGGAGATCAGCTGGGGTGATAGGCTAGAATACCATAAGGTGATTTTGAAAAGATAAGAGCTTGTTGTGCATTCAATATTTCCATGCGGATAAGAAATCATACATATTGGATTTATCTTCTTTTTGTACTCATCCTGTGTTCTTGGGAGAATATCTAAAAATTAAATAATCAAGAGTAGCCAAAGAAATCTAATATTAAAGTCACTTTGCTGAAAAAAAAATTAAACTTTTTAGAAAAAAAATTAAATTTTATAAAATTCATTTTATTAGCCTTGAAATACAATTGTGATTTTTAGGAAGAATTTTTTGACAGGCATTTGGGTACTCACAAATTTTTCAAAAGTCAGAAATTATAAACAAGCCAACAGACATAACAGAATTTAAAACAAATAAATTTTAGAGCATTTTTTTGTATTTCGATCTTACTTTTATGCATTTAATATACTTTCTTGGGAAGAAGAAACAATAAAACATTTAGGAGTTTTAAGTCCAATTTTTCTCTCTTGGAAATGATATTTTCATAAAACTAATTTATAAATTTTAAATTTTTTAATTATTTTCTTCAGCATGTGTATTTAGTTCAAATACACCCATCAAGACCTTCGAAAAGTAAATGACTTGCATCTATTTGTAAATTAATTGCATATTTACAGGAGAAATCAATGAATTGATTCATCTATTCAATATTTCATTCTCTTTACAAAGATGCTAACCAAAACACTGATTCTTAGGTATAGTCTGCTTTTCCTAATCCTATTTAAGTTTAGTTTAGGATTTGGCCAGACTTATACTTCGACTAGAAATGGAAATTGGAATTCCGCGTCTACTTGGGTAATAACTAATACCGGAGGATGTGGATCCACTATTCCTTCTACTCCTCCAGTATCCACCAATAATAGGTCTTGCCCAATTAATGTTATAATAAATCATGATGTAAGTAGAACAGGAACTTTAACTGTAGGAAACAATAATATAGTATCTATTAATATCGCAGCAAATCGAACTTTAAGCCTAGGGTCATTATCCATAACAGGAAATAATTCAAAGAGTGTATCTCTATCTGGCGAGGGACTTTTAGAAATGAGTGGTAATCTAACCATCTCAGGAAATAACCAAATGACGATCAGTGAGTCATTGGTTTTTAGTGGGAGAGATTTTAACCTCAGCCAACAAGGCAATTTAATACTGAGTCAAAACTCAAGTACCACATCAACAAGGGATTTTAGTCTGAGCAATCAATTTCAACTATCAATGTCCAATAATGCAGAATTGACAGTTGAGAGAGATCTAACACTGTCAGACCAATCTTCATTTGAGGTAAATAATCAAGCAAATGTGATTGTAGAGTCAGATGTGGAACTTTCTGACCAGTCTCAATTTATTGGAAGAGATTCGACTTCCTTTACTGTCCTCCAGAATTTGACTTTGTCAGACCAATCGACAGCAAGTTTTTCAGGAAATTCTTCTATAACTGTTGAAGAAGATTTGCTCGTTGAAACAAATAATCAAAATAATGGGCTGAGATTTTCTGATGATTCCAGAGGTACATTTGAAGGCACTAACACTTTCGACAGAAATTCAGCAACACTATTTACAACAGGTAATGCAGAAATTATTTTCAATGGATATACAGAGTTCATTGGAGGGTCAGATATTTTTATTCAAGGAAATAGTCAAGTAACTATTAATGCCAACTTAGATATTGAAGAAAATGGCACTACTCTAAATCTCCAAAATACCTCAAGATTAACTGTTTCTGGGAACACAAGAATACGCACTGGAGCAGATGTGGCAATTACAAACAACGGATTTTTAGACCTTGGCGGCACCCTATTGATAGAGGATAATGGTAGTTCCTTGAATCTAGAGGACGATTCAGAATTACTTGTCGATGGAGCTACTACCGTTCAGGACGGTGCAGATGTCACAATTGAGGATAATTCAGCCGTAAATATTAAGAATTCACTTAGTCTTGATAATACAAGTGGAACAAATTGGATTAACAGGAACAATTCTACCTCTTTTATAGAAGGGAATTTTAATAAGGGTGGAAATAGCTACCTATATGTCCGAAACTCCGGAATATTTGAGGTTTGTACCGGTTCTTTTCCAGAATTAATTTCGGATTCAAGGATTGTCACAGATCCATCACCCGCTTATTACGGTGGCTGTAGAATTTTGCCAGTTGAGCTATATAAATTTGAAGCTAAACTTGATCCTAGTAAAAATACTTCTATCCTTTCTTGGTCTACCGCAAAGGAGTGGAATAATTCTCATTTTGAAATTGAGAGGTCAGTAAATGGAATTCAAAATTGGATCAAAATTGGTGAGGTCCAAGGCCATGGCTACTCTGACCAAATTCAAGAATACAATTTCATAGATCAATATTTACCTAGCGAAGGTGGTATCGTATATTACAGAATTAAACAAGTAGATTTCGATTCCAATTTTACAATCAGCAGCGTAAAATCAGTTCAATTTACCTCGAATGTTTCGACCAAAAATTGGAAAATATATCCAAATCCAAGTTCTCAAGGAGACAGGATTAAACTGGATTTTTCAGAATTAGGGCAAAACATTGAAGGAGAAACTTTTTCCGTAAACCTTTCTGACGCAACAGGAACCTTTTCTTATCAATTTAGATCAAATGAGCAAAATGATCTTGAGGAATGGTTAAATCGATCGCTTGAAAACCAAAAGAAAGGATTGTACATCCTTACTTTCACCTATCAAAATACAGCATATCAAGTCAAACTATTTAGAAAATAAGCAGGAAAAGAACCTCGGAAAATTGAACAGGGGCTCATCGAACTCTAACTAGACTCAATTTCTGACAGTTAAATTAAAAATTGATAAATTTTTTGTCCTTTTTTTGTATTTGAAATACATTTTTTTGCATACTTTTGTCACAGGATAATTTGACAGTTTCACCCGCTGCCAAATAAATCACCCGAAATCCTATGAACATCAAATTCCCTTTACGATTTCAAGACGCCTTGATCTTGGTCATTTCCTTCATATTGACCATAAACCTCGCTCATGCACAGTGTGTGCCAGGGGAAACCGTGACCCAAACAATCAATACTGTTGGTTCAGGTACTTTTACTATCCCTGCTGGCGTAACTTCTATTCGAGTTCAAATATGGGGTGCCGGAGGAAGAGGAGGAAATCGATCAAATGATGGTACTGGTGGCGGAGGTGGAGGTGGTGCCTATTCAGAGAGTACTATTTCTGTAATTGGAGGTAACACCTATTATTATTCAGTGGGTCAAGGAAGTACTAGTACAAATCCGGGTGGTGATTCTTGGTTCTCATCTAGTGCTAACGTAAATAATGCAGTAGTTCTCGCAAAAGGAGGCCAATCTGTAGGAAATAATGATAGTGATGGTGCAGACGGAGGCGATCGAAGAGATGGAATAGGAGATATAAGATATTCAGGTGGTGACGGTGGTGATGGCGAAGGTGGAGATGGCGGTGGCGGAGGATCATCAGCAAGTTCTACAAATGACGGACAGGATGGAAGAGATGGAGATAATGGTTCAACTGGAGGAAATGGAGGATCTGACTCTGGAAGCGGTGGAAATGGCCAAGAATCACGTGACGGAAACGGAGCCGATGGAGCTAACCCAGGCGGAGGAGGCGGAGGTGCTACCAGAGACCAACAAAGTGGGACATTAACAGGTGGTAAAGGAGGAGACGGACAAATTATTATCTCTTACGTGTGCCCATCCTGCGGACCCGTCATAAATTATTCAGCAAATGTTCAACAGTTTAAAGTACCTGCAGGCGTAACCTACATTATAGTAGAAGCTTGGGGAGGAGGCGGAAAAGGTGCTGGGAGAGATAATGATAGAGGTGGAGGTGCTGGAGGGGGTGCTGGAGCCTATTCAAGAAGCACGCTTACAGTTACCCCTGGAGAAACATTATATTTTTCTACGGGAACAGGTTCAACCGGATATGGTACTCCAGGAGGAGACTCTTGGATTTCTAGAAATAATGACGGTTCCAATGCCTTGGTCCGTGCGAAGGGAGGAAATTCTGTAAGTGGGAACAATGCAACTACAGGAGCTACAGGCGGTCTTGCATCTCAAAGTATTGGGGACACCAAAATTAATGGTGGCAACGGTGATAATGGGGGTAACTCCAATGGAACCGACGGTGGCGATGGCGGTGATTCTCCTAACGGAGGTCAAGGAGGTCAAGGAGGAGACAACGGAAACGAATCTGGTGCTGATGGTGCCAGTCCTGGCGGTGGCGGCGGCGGCGGAAAAACTGAAAGTAACAGCCAAACTAGAAATGGTGGTAATGGCGGAAACGGATTAATAAAAATTTCATACGATTGTTCCGTAACCAATCCTTCAGGATGTTGGAGATATATTGATGATGGATCCGTTTCAGGGGTTGTTATCATGGAGTTCTTTAATGATTGCAATTGGGAAGCACCTGAAAACCTTCTAGAATTTGAAGTTCTAGTTGTGGGTGGAGGCGGAGGCGGAGGTCTACGCTCCGGAGGCGGCGGTGGCGGAGGTGGTTTAGTACATGCAAGAGCCGATGTTTCAGAAATCACAGCCACTGGATTACCTGCAAATTCCATTTTTCAAATTAAAGTCGGTAGTGGTGGAGCGGGCTCTTCAGATAGAACTCAAAAAGGAGGAAATGGAGTAGAATCCTCATTTGATTTAGGTGGAACCTACGAGATTATTGCTGGCGGCGGCGGCGGAGGAGGATCGGATGATGACAGATCTGGAAGAGCAAATAGAAGTGGAGCGAATGGATCAAACTCATCTATTAAAAATAATATTACAGGATTTGGAGTAGTAAGTTCAAGATTTTTTGGCGGTTCTGGTGGTGGTGCAGCTCATGGTAGTGAAAACCCAGGCAATGGTAATGGTAATGGAAAAAACGGTGGAGAAGCCGATGATCATGCCGGCGGAGGTGGTGGCGGAGCAGGATCTAATGGAAGAAAAGCAAGAGACCAAGACAAGGGTGGAGATGGTGGAGCTGGCCTAATTTTCCCTGATGAGTTCGGTGAAAGAATTTATGCAGCAGGAGGCGGAGGCGGAAGCAGGGATGATGATGAAGAAGATAGAGGATTTGGTGGAACGAATTTAAGAGGAGGAAATGGAGGATTTGATAATGAAGGCCCATCGGTGTCAGGTGAAGATGGTCAAAGTCCCGGTTCAGGAGGTGGGGGAAGTGGCCACGACGATGATAATGTTTCAGGTGGAAAAGGAGCTAAAGGCGTAGTAATCATTCGCTATGAAATCGCGAAAATACTTCCTGTTGAAATCAATTCTTTTACTGTAAAACTTGATGCACAAAACAGAGAGTCTGTTTTAACCTGGACAACAGTGAAGGAGTGGGATAATTCTCATTTTGAAATTGAAAGATCTGTAAATGATGTAAAAAGCTGGGAGACAATTGGCACAATCAATGGAGCCGGATACTCAGATCAATTAAGAACCTATGCATATTCTGACAATAAGCTGCCAGCTGTAGGAGGAAATGTATTTTATCGCCTCAAACAAGTTGATTTTAATGGAAACAGCAAGTATAGCGACACAAAATCAATCAGAATTGAAGCAGTAAGTGGAAAAGGTAGCTGGGTAGCATATCCTAATCCAAGTTTCAAAGGTCAATATGTTCATATCGACTTGTTGAATTCAACCACTCACAATGAGGAGCCAATTTATATTCAACTTTCAAATAGTTCAGGGACCTCTATTACATCTATTGAAGTAGACAAACCATCTGAAGTTGAAAAGACCATAAATACCTTCATTGAACAGCAGAATACTGGAATTTTTGTAGTTAAACTTAATTGGGGAGATTTTTCAGAAATTCTAAAAATTCAGGTAAAATAAAACTTTGAAGAGCGGAGAAGGTAAATTTCTCCGCTCTTTTATTTTTTGATGGTTTACCTAGAATATTTTTTAAATCAACACCATGATTACCCATATTCTTTAACCATTTCACCTCCTTCAAAAATGTGACGGTGTCTACAATTTTTAGAATAAAGAACAAGCCTGAAACAGATTAGAAATAATTGAAAATTAATAAAAATATTTTGGTAGCTCCATTATTGCTTTTACAAGCAAGGAAAATGAATTTAAATCACAATAATCCTCGAATTCATATTTTTTAAAAAACCAAATTTTCTTAGCCAAATTTGATTTAGATGCATTAAAAGGTAAATTAACTGCCCTTTAAACAGTGTTGTCAGAATTTTATTTGACTTTACCTTCTTTTATGCATTTTATATATACTATTTTGAATTATATAACTCTTGGTTCAAAACAACCAAGACTATATATAATTAAATGGATATATTGTATTCTTTGCATCTCGGTATATTCCTCAACACTAGGTCAAAATTTCACATTTTCGCTTACAAAATCTGGTTGTAACGGAACATGGGGAGATTCAGATTGCTGGACAAGAACTATTATTTCATCTCCCTCTGGATGTAGTAGCAATGCAAGCTCACCACCACCATTTTCAAGAACAGCAAGCCATGGTTGCGAAATAAGAACTTCCATATCAAACAATATAACTTTATCAGGCAATGTATATATGGGAGGTCTATATAGGAGTCTAACCATCTCAAACAATGCTACGATAACAATCACTGGAAACCTCTATTTCCAAACAGGAAGTAATGTGACCATCAATTTGATAAATGGTGGAAAGCTTCGGGTTCTTGGAACAACTGGGGTTTTGATGGATAAAAACTCAACAGTTACAATCACGGGAGATTCTACCGGAAGTTTTGAAGCCACTCAAATAGATTTTGACAATGGTGCTGAACTCAACCTAGAATCTGGAGGAGCAGCTTACTTTTCGGGAGAGACAAAGCTCTCAGGTCAAGATGTCATTCTTAATATATTTGGCCTATTCAGAACAAACGAAATAGATATCGCTGGTAAAGCCACCTTAAATATGGATTCACCTGGCTTACTATTAGTGGAGAATAGATTTAAAATGCAAGGCCAATCAAGTGTTTTGATACGGGGCTTGAGTGTGGTAGAAGTAGGAGGACAATTCCAATCGAATTCAAATCAAATTACACTTGAGGTTGAACCTACCTCCTCTTTTTATGTCTGTGGTGGAATTTTTAATCCGGATTCAGTTCCCCCTGCTGTTAAAGCTGAGATAACTGAAGGTTCAGATAATTGCAGGATTTTACCGGTAACATTCATTTCTTGGGATGCCTATATCGGAAAAAAGGATAGAACAGCATTTTTAAACTTTAAAACTGGATCTGAATCGAATATCTCACATTACGAAATTGAAAGAAGCGTAGATGGAATAGATAATTTTGAAAAGATAAGCGAACTAAATGCAGAAGGGTTTTCACAATCAATTAAAGGATATTCTTTAGTCGACTCAATTTTGCCAGTTTTCAAATCAACCCTTTACTATCGAATTCGAGCAGTGGAGTTTGATCATCATTTTTCATTTTCGGAAATACGAAGAATCGAAAACCCTGGAATACCCAAGACAAGTGGATCATGGTTGGCCTATCCAAACCCAACAAATGGCTCTGATTTAAATCTGGAATTACTGGAAACTTTAGAATCCACTCCAACAAATATCAGGTTCCGAATTTTCTCGAGGTTAAAAGAAACTGAAATGATTTCTGCTGGCTCTTTGGAAGAATTACGGCAATCTATTCAAACCGTGCTAAAAAATTCTCCGAAAGGACTGATAATTATCGATATATACTGGAATGGGAAAAACGAAAAAATTAAACTTATCCTGAGTTAAACCAAATAATCAACAAATCAGTAAAAATGTAATTTTTACATATTTTACCTAATTTTTTGCATTTTAAATGCTATTTTTTGCTTTTTGAATTTGTTCAGTAATTTTTTATATATAATTTTGATAAGATTTTTTTTCACCATGAGAAGATTAATGTCATATGGATTCTTTTTTCTGGCAATAATGCTAATTGCACAAGAGAGCTATGGTCAACGAACTTTCACTTTAAATTCATCATGTTCAAGCTCTACACCCTTTACAACTAATTCCTGTTGGTCAAAAGCAGGGACATGTTCTTCGGACAATTCTCCTGGAACTTCACCAGAAGGAACTCTCGCCTGCCCAATAATTATCGTCATAAATTCGAACCTAACTATTAATAGCGATATTATTTTAGGAGGATTCGTGACTATTAAAGTCAACACTGGGGCAACTCTAACCATAAATGGAGATATAGTTATTGATGGAGAATCAACCTCTAATTTTTTGGAAACAAATGGAGGAAATATTGTCGCTGAAGAAATCGTACTTCAAAACGGAAAAGCGGCTTCAAGAACTACCCTAGGAATCAAAGGCTATGGATCTGGTACCATAACTTTAACAGATCTTGAAATTAGTCAGAATGTCACTCTGAACATTCTAGATGGAGGCAATCTAAAAGTAACTGGTACTACTAATTATTCAGGAAATAGTTCTCAAATCAATGTTTACGGGGGATTTGAAACAAATGAAGTAATTATTGCTGGAGGTGGAAAAGGGGTTGAACTTAACGCCTATGGGAATGCCAATGTAAATATTTTAGGAGACCTTGAAATACGTGGTGAATCTACTATTGAATTTGGCGGAAATAGCGCTATTAATGTAACAGGCGACATAAATGTAACTGGGACGAGTGACCTAACTGCCGAAACTGGTGGATTATTTTTAAAAGACAGCGCTAGCCTTACCGTTGGAGGAAATATAAATGTTGATGGAAACGCAGCTGTGGTTCTTAGTAATAATTCAGAAGTACTAGTTGCTGGAAGCATCTATTTATCAGGTAGTGGAGAATTTAATATGAAAGATTCTTCAAGCCTAATTGTTGAAGGGGGATGTGGAACTTACGAAGACATCAACTGCGCTGGAGGATTATTTATTTCTGGTAATGCAGAGTTTAATGAATCAGATTTGTCTGAGGCATATATCTGTGGTCAAAAACCAGAACCAAATGATAACGGAACAAATTCAGATGTAAAAGTTACCATATACTGTGATCCCAATAATCCTTCCTTAATTCCTGGCGTCAATTGCGCCTTATATACCAGTTGTCGAGTTTTGGCAGTTGAATTTGATGCTCAAGCAGTAGTGTTTGCCCCCCATGATAGAATTAATTTAATCCATTTTACTACATCAAAGGAGCGCGATAATTCGCATTTTATCATAGAGCGTTCAACGGATGGAACAAAATCCTTTGAAGAACTTGGAATAATTAACGGCTCTGGATGGTCTGATCAAAAAACAGATTACAACTTCACCGACACAAAGCTTCCGCTAACCGGCGGGAACATTTTCTATAGAATAAAGCAGGTGGACTTTTCTGGAGATTTTATTTATTCAGAAATTTTTGCAAATAGAATTCCACCAATAACCTTCACAACAAGTGTATGGAGAGCATTCCCAAATCCTTTAATAAATAATGACCTTAACATAGGTTTATTGAAAGAATCTGAATACAGAGGAGAGGGAATCACTTTTCGAATTATTCACCCACACATGATTTCAAAATCATTTTCTTCCATCGACCTCGATGATCTTAATCAAAAATTACAATCATTGACGAGAGAAATCCCTTTTGGAGTATTTGTAATTGAAATTCAATGGGAAGGTAAACTAGATCACATCAAAGTTTTAAAGCTTCGGAATTAATCAATTCCACTCCCCTCCTCTTCCTTTCGAATTGCCTTTGGAACTTTCACTTTTCCAAATCCAAAGGTTCCCTTTAGACCACTCAACGTTGATCTCCACCAAGCATTAAATATAAATCTACTTTTGTCTCTTACTTGATAAATTTCCTGTTTGACTAGAGGTGATGAAAGAGATCTAGGATTATTATTCTTTGCAATTAGGTTAGCCAAAAAGCCATAAAAGTTTAGCTTACCCTTACCATTTTCAAATGTCAGACTGTCTACAAACCCTACTTTAAGATTGGAGTAACCTAATTTCATTTGACCAAAGGAATAATCATCATTCAATTCAAAACTCCATTCTCCTCCTGTAATTATCCCCTTTTGGAAGGTCATAAACTGAGTTTTCTCCAGAAATGGATTGACATCCAATAAATTCAAAGTATCCAATTCAAACTCAATGTCCATGGACGAAATTGGATCAAATCTTAAAGTGGCATTCAGTTTCAATGCCGATTTACCCATTATATCCGCCTTGACTCCTATCTTCAGCCGATCTAGTGGAAAAGTCTCATTCGATCTTCTTAGATAAAATGGGGCCATATCCATCTCCAGATTATCAAAAATGATTCCTCCTGGAAGAGAAGATTTCGATGACCATTCAAAATACCGTATCCTACTATTCTTGATATGAATTGAACCAATATCTGACCTAATTCTGGCATTTTGCATCAATTTTTGAGGCATTTCTCGATAGGACGATGAATCAATAGGAACTCTTTTATCTCTAAATAGGTCAATACTGGCTCCCTCAATAGCTAAGGAATTCAAAACAAGGTTTCTATTTTGAACATATTCCTTCAAATCCAGCCCAGTAAATTGAATTCGCCTTATCGGGCCCGAAATAACATCTGATTGATACCCTTTTTCCCTCAAATACTGGAAAATCCCGGGGTAAGGTCGAATAAGGACATCTGAAATGGACAAATTTCCTTGAGCATATTCAATTTTTCCAAAATCAACCCGAAAGGAACTATCCTGATTATACCACTGATAATTCGATAAATTAAACCTAGGATTTGTACTAAAAAGTAATGATAAATCCATCTCTTTTTGAGATCCCAAAAGATCAAAATCCAAGTTATCTAAATTCAAATCCAAGTCAGGAAAAGAAATCCCGGGAATCCTTTTCCCACTTTTCAAAAAAGCTTCAAAACTTCCGTTTTCTAAATTGATAGTTCTGATCAAGAAAGAATCAATCAACCCCTTTTTTGGAGATTCGGACTTTTTAATCAATTGCCTACTTTGAATGGTATCATCTAAAAACACCTGCACCTTGGCACCTGATAACTTAAGCTTGCTAACATCTACCTTCCCCTGTTGAACAATTTCCTCCAAATCGTTGACGATAACTCCGATTTCTTCAAATCTGGCTTCTACTACAGGAAAACCTGGATTTCCAAGATGGTTTTTGGGAACTACAGAAAAATCCTTAAAAACAATATCATCACTCTCCTGACTCAAGGATACCTCTGAAAAGTTAATCGTATGAATGCTATCTGGAAGTGCAAATTCGAAATTTTCAAGACTTAGATCTGCTGAAGAATAAAGCGTTCCAATTTCATTCTTATCAAGCGCCAATGTGTCCAGTGTAAAATCTTGAATCAAAAATTCAAAACGAGTTTGAACAGACCTTTTTACCCGATCATTAGTTAGAAAATTCACTTCTAAATATGAATTTTGAGCGGAAATGGAATCTACTTCAATCCTATTAATGGTTTTAGCTACTCTGCTTACCCCATTGGATCTAATAGCAGGTTTGACCATTTTATCAATCCCGATAGACACCTCCCCTTCCCTCACCTGAACCTTTCTCAAATCCAATGTATTGCCAAAAATAAATTCCTCGATATCCACCCCTTGAAGGTCCACTTTCGGAAAATCTAACCCCAAAGCAATAGACCCTCTGAAATTTTGGCCTGGCTGAAGGGTTAATCCATCCAAAACCAAAGACTCCTCCTTAGAGTTGTAATTCATCCGATCGATTTCTGCAAAGTATTTACCACCGGCTATATTGAAGAAGTAATTATTGAATATCAGGTCGATTTCTTCAGAAAAGAGTGTTTTCCCTGAAATACTACTATCCCCAGGATGAATCGAAAAATTCTTTAGCGTTAAGTAAAATTCATCCTCATGAAATCTACTCTTTTGACTTTGCCCCAAGCTTTGAAAGTCAATAGTTGCCTGATTCAAAAGAATTGAATCGACATGAATTTGATTAAAATAACCCAATAAAAGCTCTCGAATATCCTCCGTAGATTGGGGAGATTTTTTTGAGGTAATAGGCTTTTGAAAAACTGAAATCGAAAATTTGGGCTTGGGTAAAATAATTTTTTCAACAATAAGGTTTTGATTAAATAAAGCATTTTGAACATCTATACCATCAGCCCGAAAAAGTGGCACAAAAAAGTCAATTGCAGCAGTCTTCCCGGTCTTTTCTAAAACAAGATCAATCAGTTCCTGACTTTCGGGCCGAATAGACAAATTTTCAATTTGAAGCATCTCCTCTTTAGAGTCCAAGGTTAAGTTACTTGCCTGAAAAAGATGAAGATTATCCCTTAATTTAAGCAGGTAATTATTCAAAGAAATGTAAATCTCCTTGGATATAAATTGCTCATAAATAGGTAGGCTTGGATCAGGATTAATTTCTAGACCCTCCAGTTTAAAACTGAATTCGTCAAATCCAATATCATTAGTCTTATTACCTCTTTCATCGGTAAATTGTATTTTACCTCGGTCAACTCGGAAATTTTCGATGGAAACCTTATCCAAAAACCCAATAATAAAATCTGAAACTGAAGATTGTCTACTATTAGGTTCAGGGCGGCCAAAGCTAATGTACTCCACCTTTGGCTCAAGTACATCCAAACTTCCTACTGTAAGTAAACCGTGATTATAGAGGTTTTTAAAATCGATTTCATCAAGAAATATTTCTTCTAAAGAAACCTTTATGAGGTGATCTGATAATTGCCCTTGAAGTGGAGAAATCTGAACTCCAATAACTCGAAGCTCATCCTTGAAGGATGATACCTCAATTCTATCACCAGTAAATACATGAATACCATCTCCTAAAAAAAGCTTTCCTCCATGAATTACCATTGAGGCATCTTGCCCATAAAAAAATTGATTTACTTTCTTCAAAGAATCATTCCCCAAATAAAAGTCAACCATCTTAAAATTTAACTCCTCAAGCTCAATTCGATTTCTCAGACTATCTTCCTTAAGGGCTTTAAAAAATCGACCTTTATTAATTGCTAATTCTTTTATAGAGATCGAATTGAGCTGGCCTTGTATAAATTCATTTAAATCACCGGTAGGATCTCCTTCATTAATGCTCCTTTTTCCAGTTAAAACCTTGAAATCAGGACTATTTAATATCAACTCATCAACCTCAAGATTAGAAGTCAAAAAAACTTGATTCATGTCCACATTACCCAAAAGAAGCTTATCCAAATGGACTTCATAATAGGTTGGGCTTTCCTTTTCATAATCTGGCATCAAAGAAAAGTTCCGGACATCGATCACGTTTTCTGAAGAAGAAATAAAGACCTTACTAGCTTGGATTTTATGGACTAAATCGGGGAGAGGATATCGGATCTTTTCAAGATTAAATTCAAAAGCTTGCGCATTAAATGGAGTTTTCCAATCTGAATTTTCAGTCCAATTGATATCCTTAACGATCAAAGAAGTATTCTCAGCTTCAAGATTATTCTTACTGAGGAATTTCAAGAAAAACCCATTTGCATGATCAATTTCAATTTGTCGAATAAACAATTTTACGAATGGCCTTTGTTGTAAACTTTTCCGTATTTCCTCTTCTAACAATCTTACCGGCGAAACAATATCCTTCTTCAAACTAGAAGGCTTTTTCAAACCTTTTTGGACCGGCTCGTCCAATGAAAAATTGGGATTATCGAGATAAATAGATCCGATGGTCAAATAATTGTCGGCGAAATCATACCAAAGACCACTAAAACCAACCTCGTCTAAGGTGAAATCAAATAAGGTTTGCCCCTCATTTCGTTCATCAGAGTCAACAGGCTTCATCACCAAGCCATTGAGAAAAACACCTCTTCGAATTAGCGAGAAATTGATTCGATTAAATTCAACAAGATAAACTCCCTCGGTTGCTTCATTTACTTTCTGTCTTGCATACTCTGCCAGAAAAATATTGGATCCAAAATAGACCACAAATTCCAAAAACAAGACCGCCAATACTACCCGAAGTATCCATCCCAAGATTTTTTTTCGAATAGGGTGCAGACTATGTTTAGAATGATGGGTATCAGAAGACATACTTAAAAAAACGGAGGAAATCATCGAAAAGATAAGCACAAAACCCCAAAACCGGTAAAAACAAAAAAGCAACGGGATTCCGTTGCTTTTTATCGTGCTGTAGGAGAAGGATTCGAACCTCCACGGGGCAGTTAGGCAATAGTCCGGTTTGAATTACGCTTTGTGCTGGGCTCCCCACCCCCGAGACAGGAGGGCTTGTCTGCCAATTTCAACATCCTACAATTTGGTGTGTTTTTGGGCTAGGAAATAGCTTGCTCGTATGCAAGCTTTCCCAACTCCCTGATAATCAAAAAGCTCTTTCGAGCTTTTCGTAATCGATTGAATAGGTTTGAGATATTTGATAAGCCAAAGTTAGAAAACACATTCATTTATTAAAATATTTGCAACATTTATTTTATTTTTTTATTGATTTTTTAATTTTTAAGGATTTTTATTGCCTATTTGAAAATATTGTTCTCATTTTATCGGAATAGATTAGAAAAATGATAATCGCCTTCGATTCTCGAAATACTCATTCTTAAATTTGGCAAATCCTCCTCAATGACAAATTTTATACTAATTCAAAAAAGTATAGGCAATAAAAAAACCACGGAATAAGATTCCATGGTTTTAGTCAATTAACAATAAACCCAAAATAACCTGCTGTAGGAGAAGGATTCGAACCTCCACGGAGTAGTTAGGCAAAATTACGAGCTCGCTAATTGCTTTATCCTAGACTCTCCACCCCCGAGACAGGAGGGCTTGTCTGCCAGTTTCAACATCCTACAGTATATGTATGAACTTTTAGCTGAATTGCTGATTCAAAGATAGGCCAATTCCTTATTGTTTTGCAAATTATTCAAAGTTAAAGCTAAATAATTACAGTATTTTTAAGGAAATCGATTGAATAATATGGATTTATAAATAATTCGAACAAAATTAAAACCCAAATTGAAAAAATCGTAACAAACATGTAATGTTTTGCTATATTTATAGTATAAATGATATTTTATTAAATTTTTTTCATCAAAAATTCAGATTTAATATCATTTCAGCAATCATTCATGCTGAACATAGGATTCCCATTTTTCAAGAACTGCCAAAAAATCTTGTGGTAAGGGACTTTCAAAATACATTTTCTCTTTAGTCATTGGATGAATAAAACCTAAGCTCATCGCGTGCAAAGCTTGTCTAGGCATTAATTCAAAACAATTGGCTACGAAAGTCTTGTATTTGGCAAACTGGGTCCCTTTCCGAATTTTATCTCCTCCATACATGGCATCATTAAATAATGGATGGCCTAGAAATTTCATATGGGCTCGAATTTGATGAGTCCTACCTGTTTCCAAATTGCATTGAACTAGGGAAACATATCGAAGCCTTTTGAGTACTTTCCAATGAGTTATCGCGTGCTTTCCTTGACTTCCGTCTGGAAAGACATCCATGACTTTACGATCTTTGGCACTTCTTCCAATATGACCTCGAATTGTCCCGGCGTCTGATTCCGGTTCTCCCCACACAAGAGCAAGGTAAGTCCGATCAATGGTATGATGAAAAAATTGAGAAGCTAGCCCCGTCATGGCAACTTCTGATTTGGCAATAACCAATAGCCCTGAGGTATCCTTGTCTATTCTATGCACTAACCCTGGTCTTCCGGTATTCCCTTTCATCTCGGGCAGATTTTGAAAGTGATAAACCAAGCCATTTACCAATGTACCAGACCAATTCCCATGTGCTGGATGAACCACCATTCCGGCAGGTTTATTCACTACTAACAAATCTTCATCCTCGTAGATGATATCCAAGGGAATATTCTCAGCAACTACCTCGGTATCGCGAGGAGGTTTTTCCAAAAGAACCTTGATTTCATCAAGAGGCTTGATTTTATAATTGGATTTGGTAGGTTGACCATTTACCAAAACCGCCCCAGTATCAATGGCATGCTGAACTTTATTTCGAGTAGCATTTGCTACCTTTTCTGTTAGAAATTTATCAATTCTCACCAACGATTGTCCCTTGTCCACGAGGATACGGTGATGCTCATATAATTCTAACTCGTCTTCTTCAAAGTCTTCGTCTGGGCGCTCCATCATTTTACAAAAATAGGACGCTCTGCATTAACTTTGGCAAAAGTGCATCAATGCTTTCTCCCAATCCCATTCCGACTCAAACCCTTCATCATTCAGTTCTAACCGAAAAGAAGGTAAAACTTGCTGTTCTAAGACTGGATCTGGTTCATGAAGAAGTCTCGGGCAACAAATTTTTCAAACTGAAATACAATTTGGAGGAAGCCAAAAAACTAGGCAAAACCACCTTGCTTAGCTTTGGAGGAGCCTTTTCCAATCATATTTTAGCACTATCAGCTGCTGCTAAAGTTTCCGGCATGAAATCTATCGGAATCATAAGAGGTGAAGAAAGCAGCAAAACAAATCCAACGCTCTCCCAAGCTGAAGAAAATGGAATGAGCCTTCATTTTGTTAGTAGAGAAGAATATAGACGAAAGACAGAATCCGATTTTATTCTAGCACTTGAAAAAACATATGGAGACTTTTTTCTTATTCCAGAGGGAGGAACAAATGCTTTTGCCATTCAAGGAACACAGGAAATTTTAGATGAAAGACATGCTCCATTCTCACATGTAGCCACTTCGATCGGTACAGGAGGGACCTTTGCGGGATTATCGACTAGAATTCTTAAAAATCAGATTCTTTTAGGTTTTCCGGCATTGAAGGGACCTTGGATTAAAGAAGAAATCCAACATTTACTCGAATCAGAAAGCATTCAGCCAAAAGGCCAATATAAACTTATCGAAGACTATAATTTTGGAGGATATGCCAAGTGGAAACCTGAATTGATCGAATACATCCGCTGGTTCTGGAGAGAATTCAACATTCCGCTGGACCCCATTTATACCGGCAAGATGGCATTTGGAATCTGGGATTTAATTAAAAGGGACTTCTTCCCTCCTGATTCGAATATTTTTATGATTCATACAGGGGGCCTTCAGGGGAATGCCGGATTTATTGAACAAACTGGTCAAAAACTTTACTAAATCGGAGGCTTAAAAGGACACAATTTGATCTAACAAAAGTTCCAGAGTTTTCTACTCTTTCAAGGTAAAAAAATCCTCCGATTCCTGAGGATGAAGTGTTAGAACATTGGCAACAACAAGTTTAACCAGAGTTTTGGAAGCTAAAAACTTTGGGATTTTGGCAATCTTGGAGAATTCAGTAAGTGTGATCTGTGATTTTTCTCCCAAGGCTTTCATCAAGATCTCTTCTTTTTGCCCATACCGAAAGACGGTATCTTTTGGAGTTCGGCTTTTTTTCAAAACCTCCCACACCTCCCGACTGGCTTTGATACTCCGGTCCTCCACTCGAATAAATGCTTGTCGCTTTTCTCCATCTTTCAAATAATGTGGGCGGAACTGACTCAAGGGGATTCGAAATACAGCAACACCTTTTTTTTCGTTAAGCTTGATGGTAAAAACCTCCACCTCTAATGCTGGAAAGATCAGCTCTCGGATGGCTTTCTCCATAACAAAAATCTCCTCCTCAATAAACCGCTGTCCACTCACTGTTCCATCATCATCCACTCCAATCAAAAGATCACCACCTTGGGTATTTGCAAGTGCAATGACCTCACGGACGATTTTTTCAGGAAAAGCTGCCTTTTTCTTGAACTCGATTTTCAGGCCCTCCCCTTTCAAGGCCAAATTTTTTACCTCTTGGAGTGTCATCTTTACGCGGAATTAAAAATAGAAAACTAAGAATTCGGCCCACGTTGGATTTCTTCCAATCGCTTCTTGAGACCTTGCCATTCATCTCTCAACCTTGCAGCCTCCATGAAGTTCAATTCCTTGGCTGCCTTTTCCATTTGCTTTTGGGTTTGGGCGATTAGTTTTTCGAGTTTATCCTTACTTAAATACTGCACAACCGGATCGGCAGCTAGTTGTGCTTCTCCTGGCATCGGTTCGGCATAAACTTTTGCATTTCGCTTGGAATCAGCCACCTTGGTTTGACCCATGATTTTGTCTCTCGACTTGATGACGGTAGTCGGGGTAATTCCATTCTCTTCGTTGTAAGCCATTTGTAGGGACCTTCGTCGCCGAGTTTCATCGATAGCTGACTGCATGGATTCAGTAATTTTATCAGCATACATGATCACCCTTCCTTCGGAATTTCGAGCTGCCCGACCAATGGTCTGTACCAGAGAACGTTCATTTCGAAGAAACCCTTCCTTGTCTGCATCCAAAATCGCAACCAATGCAACCTCTGGCAAGTCAAGCCCCTCTCGAAGTAAGTTGACCCCCACAAGTACATCGAAAATCCCTAACCGAAGTTCTCTTAAAATTTCAACCCGATCGAGAGTTTTTACTTCTGAGTGAATATACCTGGATTTTACCCCAGCACGCTCTAGGAATTTCTGTAGTTCTTCAGCCATTCTTTTAGTAAGCGTTGTAACCAATACCCGCGCATCAGTTTTGATTGTTTGATCGATTTCCTCGAGCAAATCATCAATTTGATTTTGACTGGGACGCACTTCAATGGTAGGATCTAAAAGTCCAGTTGGCCGGATGATTTGCTCTACCACTACCCCTTCAGTAAGTGCCAATTCATAATCAGCAGGAGTTGCGGAAACATAAATCACCTGATTAGTCAACTGCTCAAACTCATCAAATTTCAAAGGCCGATTGTCTAATGCAGAAGGTAAACGGAATCCATAATCAACCAAATTCACCTTTCTAGACCGGTCTCCCCCCCACATGGCTCTGATCTGAGGAACAGTGACGTGGCTTTCATCAATGACAAGTAAATAGTCGTCAGGGAAATAATCTAACAAGCAGAAAGGTCGAGTTCCAGGTTTTCTTCGATCAAAATACCTCGAATAATTTTCTACGCCTGAGCAATAACCAAGTTCTCGGATCATTTCTAAATCAAACTCAGTTCGCTCTTGAAGCCGTTTAGCTTCAATGAATTTTCCCTCTTTTTCGAAAAAATTGACTTGAGCGACCATGTCATCTTGAATCTCATGAATAGCAGTGTCAATGGTATCTCGACCAGTCACAAAGAGATTGGCAGGGAAAATAGAAATGATTTTTTCGTCCGAAAGCTTTTTTCCAGTGCTAGGTTCAATTCGTTGAATAGCCTCGATCTCATCCCCCCAGAAAAATATTCGATAGGCAAAATCCGCATAGGCAACAAAAATATCAACGGTATCCCCCTTCACCCGAAAGGTCCCATGGGTTAAATCTTGTTGGGTACGACTGTAAAGAATATCGACAAGTTTGAAGAGCAGCTGATTTCTAGGGATTCGATCTCCTTCTTGAAGCCGAACGACATTCTTTCCAAATTCCTCAGGATTTCCAATCCCATAAATGCATGAAACCGATGCGACTACAATTACATCCCTTCTACCAGAAAGCAAGGAAGAAGTGGCGCTCAGTCTGAGTTTTTCGATCTCTTCATTTATGCTAAGATCTTTTTCAATATAGGTTCCAGAACTCGGGATAAAGGCTTCTGGCTGATAATAGTCGTAATAGGAGATAAAATATTCAACAGCATTTTCAGGAAAAAACTGTTTAAATTCTCCATAAAGCTGGGCCGCCAGTGTTTTGTTATGGCTCAAAACCAAGGTAGGGCGCTGGGTTTCTTGGATCAGATTGGCTACTGTAAACGTTTTCCCAGAACCGGTCACCCCAAGGAGAACTTGGGAGGGCTCTCCTCGCCTGATTCCTTCCGCCAATTGACGAATTGCCTCTGGTTGATCTCCTGTAGGTTGATATTCCGAAGTAAGTTTAAATTCCATACGATTTACTCAACACCTTTCACAAGCCAAATGGTTTAAAACTCCAAGATTTTGAAAACTACCTTCTTGCCAATTGGTAATACAGGAAATTGGAACGAAGGATAATAACCAGAAATAGAGGCACTAATGAGGGGTGAAAAGATTGAATTCCAGTAATCCATATCACCAAAGCAATGACCGCTCCGACAAGGGTTGCTAATAAATATGATGAAACCCATGAAGGCGTTTGTTTTTTAGCCAATCCCCAAACCAAGGCAAGATGTCCAGGAAATGCCCACAGGATATTCCAATTCCATTGAGTGGCCGAATGATCTGTGAAAAACCATAGGAAGAAAACAACCCATCCTAAAAGTCCCAAAATAGAAAACAATCCAAGATCAATGCCTTTAAACAGCCTTTGTTTCTTTTTCCCCAAAAAAGTGAAAATCCCAATTACAATTGCAACTACCCATAAAACCAAGTAAGGATTCATAATTTCCATTCCGGTTTCGGTCTCTGGATAAGAAAGAATTACCCTAGATTCCATCACCAAAGGCCGAGTAGGACCATCACCTTCAATCGTAGCATTCGCAAATGCCTTTTCCATGTAATCTGGTAAAAATTGCTTTTCTCTATCAGAGGCATTTCGATCAATAACTGCACCCAAAGCCAAATCTATCCCCAGATCAGCCCATGGCAAGGGATACACATATTCATCGATTAGATTTCTAAATGTCTTTTCTGAAGAATCTGAAGGAGTATTCCATACCAAAGATTTCCCGATGGCTATCTCAAAAGCATCTCTAACCTTGGTCGCACAGTTGTTGAAAAAGAAATCGTATTTATAAAAGCGCCTTGCCGGATCGTAGAGGGCATTTAAATGCTGAATTAAAAAGTCTTTTTGCTCGGAATTCAAATCCAAAACCTGCTCGCGAACCCCTCTTTTGTAATAATCATACTCCACTATAAATCGATCATAAGTAGTGATGCTGAGCATATAGTTCAATTTCCCCGTTACAAACTTCCCATAGAAGTTAGGGGTATCAAAATCAAAGGTTCCAAAATTGAACACCAAGTCTTGACCAGTTGAACCGATTTGCCTCACTCGAATTGCACTATGACCAAAACTGGAGTACAATTCCTTGCCTGGATCACAAGTCAGCAAACTGACTTCATATACTTGAGCACTCAATGAAGATAAAATGCTAGTAATCAGGAAAATTGTAAGTACTAGTTTTTTATTATTCAAGATCATTTTTTAACTTATAGTTAGTTTTTTGAACCTAATTTTTTATGAAAAGAGGAATAAATTTTTCCAGACCGGGAGTATTTTTTTCATGCCGAATATACAGGATATTCTTGGCAGTTGGATTCCTTTGGATTCATACCACAATCCTCCTCGCGCAAGAAATTGGCGCATATAAAACGATTACTAGTGGACCTTTCAATCAAATCTCCACTTGGTCAGAATGGAATGGTTCAAGTTGGATTTCCGCGACTACAATTCCCGATCAATCTCGAAATATTTATATTGATCAAAACCACACACTCACTTTAACTTCCGACGGAGAAGTAAAAAGTGTTTTCATAAATGCCCAAACAGGTGCAGGTCAAAAATTAAACCTGAATGGATTCAATTTGGATGTTTATGGAACCCTTGAGGCCTTTTCTGGCGCTGCTCCGGGAACTCCTGAAAATGCTTGGACTAGCCAAAATTGGATCGGAAATTCTTCAACTAGCACAATCACATTCAAAGGAACAAGTCGAGTAATTATCAATAAAAACAGTTGGAGTGCGCAGACGACCCAAAGTAGATTTAGTGTCATTTTTGATCCTAGGCCCGGAAATACATTGACAATTGAATCACCTTTAAAAGCAGTATCTTTTACTGTAAGGTCTGGAACCCTTCTCCAAAAGCTGGATACAAGTGTCATTCCCAATGTATGCAATACTCTGTCCTTTAACACTGAAACCGCCTTCTATGGGTCAGGTCCATTTGGAGAAATGATCATTGAAGATGGAGCTACTTTTATCAGCGAGTGCAATGCAACTATTTTAAACCGATCAACCAGTGGCTCGGTCAGTGCACTAAACTTTGACCTCCAAAACGGAGGAAACCTTATTTTGGAAGGTAGCGCACCATTAATAGAAACCGCTAATTTCCAGCTCAATGGCACAATTATCTATCGAAATGGAACTCTTTTAAAATCATTCCTCTCTAGCTCATTCCCAGATGCAACTGCTCCAATTTCAATTCGAAATACAGAAATACAGGGTCTCCACAATGTAATTCTTCCCTCATTTCTTCTGATTCGCGGCAATATGACTTCCTCAGGTGGAGGAAACTTTATTGCCACAAATTCTCAATTGACCTTTTCGGGTTCCAACTTTCAGACTGTTTCAGGCTTTGCGCTCAATACCCTAGATCTGAGTATTTCAAAAACTGCTGGTCTTGTTTCATTTAATTCAGACCTGCGGATTCAACGGAACTTCAACTTATCTAGCGGAATTATTGATCTGAATGGAAAAAATCTCTCAATCAATGAAGGTGGAATAGGAACCTACACCTATACTACCGGCTGGTGGCAAAATGTGGGAAAGTTGACTTTATTCAATATCCCAAGTACCCTGGACTTGAAACTTCCCTTCAAAGATCTAGCAAACCAAGGGGTTCGAACGATTCAATTACTTGGAAATTCTACTGGAGGCAATCTTTCAGTACAGTTTTTTGAGTTTGAAGGAGCTAACAATGATCCCAATTATTCAGATTTGGATGGGACGCCTATTTTGTATCAACTATATAGCTTCTTTCGTTTTTCAGATTTAACTCCTAATCCTCAATCTATTGAACTACGGATTTCCGCAGATAGCCTGATTGTTGACAACGTGGATGATCTAAGAATTGTGGGCACTGGGGTTGCTGCGCCCGGAACTCATCTTTCGGGTCAAAATCCGGGACTATGGGCCCGAAGATCATTGACATGGAGTGACTTGGAAAATCAAAATCTGACCATTGGTAGTTTTCGAGAATTTTCAATCCTGCCTATTTCATGGCTTGATTTTCAAGTTCAGGCAAATTCCAATGGAAATCTTCTTAGATGGACCATCGAACATGACAATGAATTCGGGGAATTCGAACTATTCAGAAGCGAGGGAGCTGAATTAAACTGGGAAAAAATAGGAAGTCTTGCCATGACTCAAGAGCATGATTATGCTTATTTAGATACTGAATCCACCTTATTTGAAAGTTATTTTTATAGAATTGGTTTTCTAAATAGCGACTCCACATACTCATGGAGTCCAGTCAGACGAGTTTCCAACCAAAAGGAAAATCCTGGAAATCTAACCATCTTACCAAATCCTTATTTGTCGGGTGAAGTCCATTTCATCACCCCTAATTCAGAAGATGGTATCGTTCAGGTGCAAAATCACCTTGGCCAAGTGTTAGCCAACTTTCCCTCCACCATGCTCATTTCAACTAGCTTCTTTGAAAATTTAGCTCCTGGCCTCTACTATGTTCAGGTAATGGGTTTAAAAAACCGCTACTCAGGAAGATTATGGAAGCGATAGGATTTTTTATTTTCCAAATCTCTGATTTTCCTATCTTCATTCCCTGACAAAAACCCAAACCTATGACCATATTCTATGTCCTAATCAGTATCGCCATTTTGGTTCTGCTGATTGTCTGGGCAAAACTCAACCCTTTTCTTGCCTTTTTGGTGGCTGCAATCTCCGGTGGGCTACTCCTTGGACTTCCAGCTGATCAAGTTGCCAAATCAATTCAAAAAGGTATGGGGGCTCTACTGGGAGATTTAGTAATCGTAATCGTAACTGGAGCCATGTTGGGCAAACTCGTCGCAGAAAGCGGAGCAGCTCAACGAATTGCAGGCTTTTTGATGAAAATTTTTGGGGAAAAATACATCACATGGGCCATGTCATTTACGGGCTTGATTGTAGGTATACCCCTATTTTATAATGTGGGATTTGTCCTCTTGGTCCCATTAGCTTTTACCATTTCTTATCAATATAGACTTCCTGCAGTCTATGTAGGGATGCCCTTACTTGCAGCTCTATCTGTTACTCACGGATTCCTCCCGCCTCATCCATCACCTGCAGCACTAGTAGCTCAGTTTGATGCCAATATGGGTCTGACGTTATTCTACGGATTCTTGATTGCCATCCCAACCATCATCTTGGCAGGTCCTGTTTTTGCTCCATTTTTAAAAAACATTAAAGCAAAGCCTCTCAAAACATTTCAATCTGATCCCAAGCCCGAACATGAGCTTCCTGGGATCGGAAACAGCTTATTTACAGCCCTTCTTCCTGTTTTCTTGTTGATTGGAACCACTGCTTTAAATCTTAATTGGGAAGAAAATGGATCATTTTCTCCTGTGATTAAATTGATCTCAGATCCGAGTACCGTCATGTTGATTTCTTTGCTATTCGCCACCTTTTCGCTGGGGATAAGCCGAAAAGAATCCATGACCAAGCTTATGGACATTTACACGGATGCAACAAAAGATATTGCTATGATTCTTTTGATCGTGGCAGGTGCGGGAGCTTTGAAACAAATATTTACAGATACTGGCGTTAGCCAGGAGCTAGCTGATGGGTTGAAAACTTGGGATATGCATCCTTTGATTTTGGCGTGGTTAATTACTGCCGTGATCCGAATTTGTGTTGGGTCAGCTACGGTAGCGGGATTGACTACAGCAGGGATAATCGCTCCAATGGTCGATACTATGGGAGTAGATCCCAACCTCCTTGTACTTTCCATCGGAGCAGGTAGCCTGGTACTTTCTCACTTCAATGATGGCGGCTTTTGGATGTACAAAGAATACTTTAATGTCAGTGTAAAGGACACTCTTAAATCCTGGACACTCATGGAAACCTTAGTGGCCTTGGCGGGATTGGTGGGAGTTCTTATTCTAGATTTAATCATATAACCAGTTTAAAATAGATGGAAACAGCAGAAATTAATTTTCAAAAATTAGGCTTGGAATTGCCTCCGGCCCCAAAACCACTTGGTGTCTATAAGCCTTGCCTTATCGATGGAAAATACCTTTACTTATCCGGTCATGGAACCGTCCAGTCAGATGGATCATTGATCATTGGAAGAATCGGAGAGGATATGGATATGGAGCAGGGGAAACTTGCGGCCCGTCAAGTAGGGTTAGCTATGCTAGCTACTATCAAAGCCAATATTGGGTCATTGGATAAAATCAAACGAGTAGTTAAGGTTCTCGGAATGGTAAATTGTGTGTCTTCCTTTGAAAGACACCCCTATATCATCAATGGCTGTAGTGAATTGTTTGCTGCGGTTTGGGGAGAAGAAAATGGAATTGGAGTCCGGTCTGCTGTAGGTATGGGTTCCTTACCTGATAATATTCCTGTTGAAATTGAGGCTTTATTTGAATTAGCCTAAGGGTTCACCAACGTTCGATAAGAGTGGTAAAGAGATAAAATATCCCGTACATAATTCACCGCGATATGGCCTTTGGCATAACCGCTTTTCACCATAGGATCCCGATAAAACTCGGGATCACTTTTTAGATTTAAAAAATAGGCGACATCTTTCCAAGACCTGGTATTTTTTCCATACTTCAGGGTAAGCCTCCAAGCATCTTCCACATGACCTTGACCAATGTTGTAGGAAGCCAAAATAAACTTTATCCGCTCATTAGAATCAGGCACTCGCTCCCTCCAAAACCGATCTAGGTATTGTAAATATCTAACTCCTCCTCGTAGGGACTGAATAGGGTCATTGGGATTAGTAACTCCAAAGCGTTCCAAAGTCGCTGGCATCAATTGAAGTAATCCTTCTGCACCGGCATAGGAAACAGCAGTCGTATCAAATCCACTTTCCTTATAGACTAAGGCAGCCAATAATCTCCAGTCCCAGCCTAATTCTGCCGCATTTTCTTGAATTATTTCATCATATACAGAAATCCTATTTCCTGCCAATGAAGAAAACTGACTATTTGTTCGATAGTAATTATTCCTCGGGCTTAGAAAATACTTGGTGTATAAATCTGGAATAAATCGCTTTTGCTTATCCTCAAGCCATGAATCAATTTCAATTAATAGGTTGGGAGAATTTTTCCGCACTGCCCAAGCAACCTGACCTTCCTCGGAAAGCTTTAGGGAAATATCCAATCCTTCATAATAAGTAGCATTGACCTGAGCTATATTCTTATCCGCCACTGTCCAGTCAATCGACCCATCAGCTACCTGATCAATTAAATTTTCTTCATGATCAGCGACTTCCTGAATCACAAAATCTAATTGAAGGGAATCACGAAGTGTACAGAGCTGTCCTTTATAGACCGTTCCTTTTCGAATAAATACGGTGTCTTGAGCAAGATCTTCCCAAGTAAGCTTGGGCTTGTCTTTCATTTTTCGAGAAACCAAGACGGTGCTCATCTTTCCCAAGGGTTGAGTAAATGTGACTTCTTCTTCCCTTGAATCAGTTTTTTCTAGGTTTAATGCGAGGATATCAACTTTTCCATTCTCTAAAAAATCAAAGGCTTGATCAATTTCGCCCACCACAACGAATTCCACTTGTACCCCAAGCCTTTTTCCCAAATCCCTCAGAAGTTCAAATTCATACCCCATTCTTCTACCTCGGTAGATGTAATAAGAGGTGGAATTATTATCCACTGCAGCTCGGATAGTACCACGGGATTTTATTCCCTGCAGATCTAATACGTAAGGGTCTTCGAAAAAACGCCCAAAACGGCCTTCGAGAAAAGTACATTGAACGCCGAAGAGCAATATAGTGACTAAGGAAAGAAAGAGAACCGTGGCCTTTTTCATGCAAAGGGGGAAACCCCGTATAGTTCAATTCGCAATTGGCAAAGCCTGTGCCAAAATAAAAATAAAGTCAACTCGGTAAAAAGCAAATAAAAAACGGAAGTCGATTTGACTTCCGTTTTTTATCAATTTGAAGCAGGTTGAAAATCTTCCGTGAGGTTTTCGAAGAATATTTTCCCCGAAAGACGCAGAAGCTCAATTTCCTGTTCTTTGATATTATAAATCGAAGTAATCAATCGGGTTTGAGCAGTCAACAAATTTTCTTGAGCGTCTCTAAACTCCAAATAGGAAGCTATTCCCAACCGGAATCTCTCAAGAGCAATTGCTGTGTTTTCGCTAGCAACCTCAAAGTTATTTTTCTCGATCTCTAATAGGCGCAGGTTATTTTGATAGGTATTAAATGCCCGCTGAATATCTGACCGTAATTGGATTTCAAGTTGTTCTACGGCATTATCTTGAATCCGTTGATTCACTTTTGCACTTTGAATTCGTCGACTCAAGGTAAATCCACTAAACAAATTGAAGGTAATATTTCCACCATAGCTGAAACCCTCACGTTGATTTTGAATCAAAAATCCAGCATCAGAATTAAGTGTATTATTGGCATAAGTTCCATTCAGATTTAAAACAGGGAGCCTTTGAGCCTGCAATTCTCTGATTTGAAGAAATGCGACATTTTTTTGCCTTTGGCTAATCAGTAATTGCTTATTTTCCAAGAAAGCATTGTCTTCAAGCTCTCCCAAGGACAAAATCTGATCTACACGAATGGTATCATTAATTTGAAACTCGGTACTTGGATCTACCGCCAGAAGCTGATTAAGATTTACCCTTGCATTTTGAATTACTTGCTCTTGGGTCAATAAAAGACTGGAATCTGCATTATAGTCCACTTGGGCCGTCAGAAAATCTCTTTTCCCCGCACCTCCCAATTCATATTGTGCTCTGGCAATTTCCAATCGGTCTTTACTCAACTTAAGCGTTTGCTTCAATACTTGATAGCGCTGTAGTTCCAAAATCAATCGATAGTAAGCAGTAGAAATTCCGGCGACGGTATTCTCAACGACCACTTTCGACTCCAACTCCCCGATTTCAGCCAATTGACCAAGCCTTTTGATGGAGACCAAAACATCAGTCCGGAACCCATAGACACCAGCGACATTGAAGTTTTCATTTCTAGATTTTGCATTATCGATTTGTCTTGGCGCAGGGTCATTGACAAACTTCTGAGTGACATCTTCGGTACTGAAGGATCGCAAGTAGGTAGAGTTCACTGTTGGAAGTAATGCTCCCATTCCAGTTTTTCTCTCCAAGTCTCTCAACTCTGCATTATCGAAAGCAATCTTTACCTGAAGATTATTCTCCAAGCCAAGTTGAATGGCTTTTTCCAGATCTAGATTTTCTTGAGCAAAAAGACCTTTCCCTGTTCCGAGAAGGAATACTAGTAGAATTATGGTTAATCTTTTCATTAAATTCTTGCTAATCGACCTTGTTTAGAGGTGAGGTAGGTATAAATAGAAGGGATAATAAATAATGTCAAAACCGTCGCGAAAGTAAGTCCACCAATTACGGCTGCGCCCATTGGTACTCGGCTTTCTGCACCAGCACCCAGCGCAAGTGCAATTGGCAAAATCCCAAGAATCGTAGACAAACTAGTCATTAGGATCGGTCTGAAACGTGCTACAGCAGCTCCAAAAATTGCTTCCTCCACATCCATACCTTGAGCTTTTCGTTGATTTGCAAACTCAACGATCAGGATTCCATTTTTAGTCACAAGACCGATCAACATGATAATCCCGATCTGACTGAAGATATTTAGAGTAAATCCGAACATCCAGAGAGTTCCCAAGGCTCCAAACAAAGCAAGTGGAACAGTGAACATAATCGTCAAAGGATCGGTAAAACTTTCAAACTGAGCGGCTAGAACGAGGTAAATCAAAATCAAGGCGAATATGAAAGCAAAAATCAAACTGTTTGAAGATTCACGGAATTCTTTCGAAGGTCCTGAAACATCGGTAGAATAAGTATCATCCAATACCTCTGATGCAATCCGATCCATTTCATCCAAACCATCACCAATAGTATACCCCTCTGCTAGGTTAGCAGAAACTGTCGCACTGACAAATCGATTAAATCGATACAACTGAGGAGGAGTACTATTCTCTTTCACTTTAACCAAGTTGTCCAATTGTACCAATTGGCCATTATCACCTCTCACATACAACATTCGCAGATTAATCGGCTCATTTCTATCCTGAAGGCGCATTTCACCTACGACTTGATATTGCTTGCCATTCTTGATAAAATACGCAAAGCGCTGACCGGAATAGGAAAGCTGCAGCGTACGGGCAATTTCCTGGACAGAAACGCCAATATTTCTCGCCTTCTCCCGGTCGATTTCAATTTCAAGCTCAGGTTTGGTAAACTTCAAGTTGATATCTGAAAAGATAAAAGCCTTGCTTTGGCCCACCTTTTCCATAAAAGGAGGAATCGCCTCTTTTAGCTTTTCAATGGTAGGAGCTTGAAGAACATATTGTACAGGAAGTCCACCTCTTCGGTCACCAATAGATACTGGCTGCTGCGCAAATCCTCTAACTGCGGTCACACTTCTAAGCTTATTATTAACCTGATTGAAAATAGCTTGCTGTGGTCTAGTTCTATTTTCTGCATCGCTTAAGTAAAGTCTGATAAATGCAGAGTTTGTATTTGCCGTACCAAAGCCAGGCGAAGTCACAGAGGTTACCCCAAGTCGTTCTTCTTGAGGGATTTCATTCATGAGGTCCTTGGCCAGATCATCGACAATTCGATCCATATAGCCGAAAGTTGCCCCTTCAGGACCCGTAAGGTTAATTCGTAATTCACCTCGATCTTCGATCGGAACCAATTCAGTCTGTAGGTTAACAAACAACCCATAAATTCCTGCACCCATGGCTAAAACAAGCACAAAAGCAATCCATTTTGCTCTCATGAATTTCGCTAGGGCGCTTTCATAGATTTTATTCAACCAAATGAAAAATGGCTCCGTCAAATTGTAAAATGCACTTTGCTTCTCTCTTCTTTTGAGCAATTTGGAGCTTAGCATCGGTGTCATGGTCAAGGCCACAAATGAAGAAATGATCACCGATCCAGCTACTACTATCCCAAATTCGCGGAAGAGTCTACCCGTGGTTCCGGTTAAGAAAATTACAGGTAAGAATACCGCCGCCAAGGCAACTGTTGTCGCAATAACTGCGAAGAAAATTTCCTCAGAACCCTGACGGGCTGCTTCCAAAGGTTTTTCTCCTTTTTCAATTCGAGCATAAATATTCTCCAAAACAACAATGGCGTCATCGACCACCAAACCGATCGAAAGTACGATTCCCAGCAACGTGAGTACATTGATCGAGAAATCGAGGAGATACATGATAAAAAATACCCCGATCAAGGAAATTGGTATCGTCAAAACCGGAATAAAAGTAGTACGCCAATCTCTTAAAAAGAGGAATATAATGGCTACCACCAGTATGAATGCTGTAATGATCGTTTCCTGAACCTCAGCAATTGATTTTCGGATATATTCCGTTGAGTCAAATGCGATTTCAATTCCAACATCACTAGGCAGATCTTTCTCAATTTGATTTAATCGTTTGTAAAATTCATCGACGATTTCAATGTTGTTTGAGCCAGGAAGAGGAACCAAAACGACTGCGACCATCGGAACTAAATCACGCTTCAAAACAGTCTTTTCATTTAATGCAGACAGTTCCGCATTTCCGATATCTTGGAATCGGACAATGTTGTTTTGATCTTCTTTAATGATCAACTCATTGAATTCCTGCGGGGAGGTAAGACGGCTTTTGGTCCGAACGGAAAGCTCAATATTTTGACCTTCAATACGACCTGAAGGAAGCTCTAGGTTTTCACTTTGTACTTTCTGCAAAACATCCAAGGGCGTAATTCCATAGGACGCCATCTTTAAGGGGTCCATCCGAAGTCGGATTGCATATTCCTTTTCACCCCAAATCTGAACTCGGCTAACTCCTGGAATCGTCTGAAGCCTTTCCTTAAAAATATTGTCTGCGATATCAGACAGTTCCAAAAGACTTCGATTATTTGACTTCACATTCAATGCCACGATAGGCTGGGAATCAGCATCTGCCTTGGAGACTACGGGAGGCTCTGCATCAGGTGGTAAATTCCGTTGGGCACCAGAAACCTTATCCCTCACATCATTGGCAGCGGCTTCCAGGTCTGCACCAACTTCAAATTCAACAGTGATATTGCTTCGCCCATCAGCACTTGTAGAAGTCAAAGATTTAATCCCTTGGATACCATTGATCTGTTCTTCCAAAGGTTCGGTGATTTGGGCTTCGATGACATCAGCGTTAGCGCCCACATAGGTAGTACTGACATTGATCACTGGAGGATCCACTGATGGATACTCCCTGATCCCCAAAAGGAAAATCCCGATTCCTCCAAAAAGGAGAATCACAAGGGACATTACAATGGCCAAAACCGGCCTGTTAATACTTACATTTGAAAGACTGGCCATAGAATCAATTGATAATTGTAGGTTTGATAGACATTCCCTGTCTTGCCTGCATTACACCTGTGGTGAGTACCAGATCTCCTTCATTCAATCCAGAAAGTACCTGGACATGAGATTCGGTTCTAGTTCCGATTTCAATTCGTCTTTGTTCAACTTTACCGTCTGCTGTCGCGATAAATACTTTATATCCTTCCAATTCAGGAATCACAGCCTCAGCAGGAACCATCAAAGCATCTTCTTTCACTTCCAGAATGAAACGGATTTTGACAAACATTCCTGGAAGAAACTTTCCACCTTTATTAGGACTTTGTGCTCTCAATTTGAGAGTTCTGGTGGCTAAATCGATTTGAGGCTCGAAAGCATATACAGTTCCTTGAACTTCTTCTTTGGAGGATTCATTTGAAAAATAGATAGGAGATCCAACTGATACCTGAGAAGCATAGCGCTCTGGAATTGAAAACTCAATTTTGATGGGATCAATATTGACCACACTGGTGATGACATCTTGAGTTCCTATCACACTCCCCTCAGAGATAAATCTTAACCCAAGAATTCCATTAAATGGAGCTCTAACGACTGTCTTTTCAAGTTGAGCTTCTACCAACTTGATGTCAGCCAAAGCAGTATTGTATTGATTCAAAGCAATATCATATTCTTCCTGAGAAATCGCTTCTCTAGCCAATAATTGCTTTTGTCTATTTTCTTGGGTTTGAAATAATTTTTGGGTGTATTGAAGACGCTGATATTGTGCTTGAAGCTCCTCATCATTCAAGTAAACCAAAGGTGTGCCTTTAGTAACATATTGGCCTTCCTTAAAATTAATCTTGGTAACCAATCCAGATATTTCGGACCGGAGATTTACAGATTCATTAGGAAGAATAGTACCTGTAACTTGTAGCTGATTATTGAGTGTTTCTTTTTTAAGCTTAATTACATTGACTGGCAGCTCCTGAGCAGGGCCACCACCTGCTGGCGCAGAACTGGAAGGAATTCCGGCAGGACCAGCATTTTGATTCACCCTTGGGTAAAAATAAGCGACGGCCACCAAGGCCAAAATCACAACTATGAGGATGACTTTAGTTTGTTTTTTCATTGAATAGCGAAAATCGAGTTAGTTTGGTTTTTAATAAAGGCAAGAGAGAGAGTATTAAACTTTTCAGGCTGCTCGACATTTACCACATGTCCACAGCGTTCTAATATTTCCAAAAAGGAATTTTTATGTTTTTTGACTAAGTATTTTACTGGCTCCAAAAACATCACATCTTGGTCTCCCATGATGTACAAAGTGGGAATCGGTAGTTCCTTTTCTTTAAAATACCGAAGCAGTGGATTAATGTCCTTGGTGAGTTTAAACCAGCGGATAAACTCTTTTTGACAGAGTTTTTGAGCTTCTCGAATAAATAAATTTCGGGACTCTGCATGCTGTTTTCTAGGCATTATGATAAAAGCAAAAAGCTTGTACAGCCACATGTAGGGAATGATCCTTTTGGTGGCATTTCCCAAAACCACCAATACCCTACTTTGAAAGGTAAGTCGGGTAACTGCTCCGGCCATGACAAGTGATTTGACACGTTGAGGCTGCATTTCGGCGAGCTGTCTAGCTAAAATAGTCCCCAAGGAAACTCCCATAAAGTGGGCAGGGGGGATTTGAAGATGATCAAGTACCTCAATTATATCCGCAGTAACTGCCTCAAAGGTGTATTCCTGTTTCCAAATTTTCTGAGCGAGATCTGTGGATTTACCATGGCCTCTGAGATCAATCAAAAGCAGATTAAAATCTTTCTGAAAGTCACGAAGCTGCTTATGCCATACCGCAGAAGAACCTCCTGCACCGTGTATCAACACGATCCATTCTTTACTTTCCGAATGAATAAACTGTTTATAATACAACATGACAGACTAACCCAAGGGCTATGATAAAAGTTGCCCAACCACAAAATTAAGGGAGTAAAAGCTGAGTTTATTAGAAAACGTACTGAAGGTAAATGCCTTCGACCAATGGATAAATACTGGGATGCCAATGTTTTAATTTATAGAATAAGGCCATTTTGGCATTCTAGTCAACTATTTTATCCAGATGAATGAGAAAAAAATCAAAAAAAAAGGCATCCTTTTGGGATGCCTTTTAGTGATACTAAGTCTAATTAATTGAAGATATATCTCACACCGAACTGCATGCTCCAAGTAGTTCCAAAACCAGATGCATTTTGGAATGGAGTCAATGGAAGCTGGTTAGAAACTCTGTTCATGATCAAGTTTGGAGCGGTAGTTACGTTTCCAGATCTGGTCAACAAGTTTTGTCCATTGTTCAGATTCTGCTGAATTCCCCAATCAGATTTCAACAAGTTTCCAAAGTTCACGATATCCAAAGAAAGCTGAAGGGTATTTTTGTTTTCTCCGATATTGGTGAAGATGTCTTGCAATATTCTTACGTCGAATCGGTTCAACCAAGGAAGCAAGAACTCGTTTCTTGGAAGGTATTGACCTCTGTATTTTTCCAAACCGTTGTCTGCCACAAACTTGTCAAACGCTTGTCTTTGCTCCTGAGCAGTGAAGACTACATTACCGCTTGAAAGGATGTCCACAAAGTTCAATTCAGAAGAATTCACTGGAAGGAAGATCAAATCAGCATTGATACCATCTCCATTGAAGTCATTGCTATACGTGTAGGAGAATCTGCCTTGATGTGCACCATTGTAATACACACCAAAAGTGGTCGCCAACTTACCATACTCAAGTTTGTAGCTCAAGTTTGCCATCACTCGGTGAGGGATTGCAAAGTTTGAGGTCCACAGTCTCTGATCGTTTGGATTGTTGATGTTTGGCGATGCACCCCAAGCAGAGCTTGCAGAAGATCCAGCGTTGGCAGATACTTCTTTAGCAGCTGAATAAGTATAGTATACCGATCCAGTCAAACCTTTCACGTTCAAGAAAGACAATCCAACCGTAGCACTAAATGCATTCCCTTTCAAGGTAGTGTTAGTCAATACTTGAGAGTTATTAGCACCTAAAGCAGAGTTGTAAGCAACTGAAGTACCTGGTAAAACAACCTCACGAGTATCACCCGCATAGTTCATTTTAGTAGGTGAAGTAGCTCGGTTTGCTCCATATTGGAATACACCATTGATATCTCTTGTGTAAAGGATGTCAGTGGTCAAAAGGAGTGGAGTGTTTGGAATTGAATAGTCTGCACCCAAGCTTGATCTCCATACCATCGGCATTCTAAACTCATCATCTACTAGTGCAAATGAACTTGGAGCACCTGCTCTAGGATTAGAGATAAATACGTTTTCTGCACCAGCAGGTGGATTCTTCACATAGTAATAAATGTCTTGTGGCTGGAAGGTAACGTTTCCAATCCAGCTTGCGATTTGGCTATAGCTTCCTGGTTCTACGTTATTCTGCAATACACCAGCACCAGTTGGCATGTTAGTCAACCAAACAAAAGGAACTCGACCAGAAAATGCTCCAGAACCACCTCGGATTACCAAGCTACGGTCACCATTTACGTCATAGTTAAAACCTACTCGAGGAGAAACCATCAATCGAGACTTAGGCCATGCACCTGAGTCATAATTTTTAGGGTCGCCATTTACATCCAAGAAAGTAAGGTCATTGATTGACTCATTTGGAGTAAGCTTATTCAAATAAACTGGCAACTCAGCACGTACACCGTAAGTCAAAGCCAATTTATCAGTGGCTTGGAATCTATCTTGGAAATAAAGTGAACCAAGACCGAAGTTAACTCGAGCATATGTTTCTTGACCCTCGTATGGATAAGTCAAAGCAAACATGATAGGTGCAACTTCATTAGCCGTACCAGTAGTCAAGAAGTCTTCAACAGACAAATATCTGTAGTAGGAAGTACCAGCACGAACGAAGGAGTTACCAAATTTTTGGATTTCAAAAGCAGCACCAGCAGTGAAGGTGTGCTTGCCTTTGATGTAAGTCAAGTTGTTAATGAATGAATAGTTATCGTTGATTACTTCATTGTTGTAAGAGAACAATTCAGTACCAAAACTCATGTAGTTGTTTCCGTTTGGATCTCCATCCCAAATGTCTACGAATGGGAAAATTTGATCACTAGGAGTTGTTCTTCTATCTCTGATTCTAGAATAAGTAGCCAAAAACTGGTTAGAAACAGTATTTGAGAAGTAGCTGTTCAATTCAGCTGTAACTGAGCGAACTGAGTTTTCGAAACCATAGTTTCCATTTTCAAACGTGATGGAGTTTTGAGAAACTCGGTTTGTGCTAGATCTTGGTCTAGGTCCAGAAGAACCGTTAGCCAATTGATTGGAGATACCAACTACTTGGTTGTAACGGACTGCAAGTTTATGCTTGCTATTGATATTCCAGTCAATTCTACCCAATACTTTGGTGCTGTAATCAAGTGCTTCACTTGCATATCCTTCGTATCTGCCTGGGTCATATCCCCAAACATTGATCAAGTGATTTCTTACTGCCTCAAGATCTGAGACTGTAGTTCGAGCGATATTGTTTTCAGGATCGGCGATACCGTTGGTAGAAGGTCTCCAAAGGTTCACCCCAGATGCGTTTCCACCTGTATTTTCTTCTCTTTCTACGTTTGCGAAGAAGAACAATTTGTTCTTAATGATTGGACCACCAAGTCTAAAACCAAAGTTTTTAGTAGCTGCATCCACTGGCTGCAATTCATTATCTCCAATTTTCTTACCCTGAAGATCCTGATTTTTCAAAAAGTAGTAGGCAGAACCTTTGAAGGTATTTGTACCAGATCTCGTTACTGCGTTGATACCAGCACCTGTAAAGCCAGACTGGGTTACATCAAATGGAGCAATGTTTACAGAAATTTCTTCGATTGCATCCAAAGAGATTGGCTGAGAATTTCCACCTGGAAGTGGGTTGCTGCTCAATCCAAATCCGTTGTTAAAGTTTGCACCATCAACTTGGAAGTTGTTGTAACGAGCATCTCTACCAGCAAATGAATTACCACTAGCCTGAGGAGTCAATCGAGTGAATTCAGTTACACTTCGGTTGATTTGAGGTAAGTTAGAAAGCTGCTGATTGTTAACGTTTGTAGCAGTACCTGTACGGTTTGAGTCAAATTCAGAGGATTTATTTCCTGTGATTACCACCTCATTCAATTCAGTACTGTCATCTCTTAAGGTCACGTTAATACCATAAGGTTCACCCAATCTTAGGATAATTCCGCTGTAAGACTGAGTCGCATAACCGATGAAACTTACTTGAACGGTGTAAGGACCACCGATTCTCAAGTTTGGAAGGTTAAAACGTCCTTCTAAATTGGTTACTGCTCCGTATCGTGTGCCAGATGGTTCGTGCACAGCAACTACGTTTGCACCAGGTAAGGTCTCACCCTTACTGTCAACCACCACACCTTGCATGGAGCTAGTGGTTACCTGTGCTTCAGCAAATCCCAATCCTAAGAAAAGGACCACAAAGCAACCGATAATGAATCGTAAATTTTGCCTCATAATTTTTTGTTTTGGTAAAGTTGGTTTTGATTTAAAATCCCTGCAAAGGTAAGGTACACTACCAGTACAGCTTGGTAGTTTTCGTTAAATTTTGCACTGCAAATTTCACAATTTTTAACGAAAGCTTAACATGCTGACTCAAACATTTTTAGCGTAATAAATTCGAAATCAACACTTTTTTAACCCCTCAAATAAAAAATTCGCTGAAATTGTAACTAAAATGAGGTAATATTTGGACGATTTGGAGAAAACGTAAAAAATCAAAATTTCCATATCTGTTTCCGTTATTAAACCATTATTACATATATTAATTTAGTTTGTTTAACTAATTCAAAATTTAATTTGGCTTGAGAGATCGAAATATTATCTGGCTTTATGTGTTTTTGGCAGCAACTATCGCCGACCTTACGTTTATGATTTCAGGGGAAAATTTTAATCGGTTTTTTTCAAAACCGCTGATTCTTTTGGGTCTAATCCTTTACTTTTTTAGAATTTCCAGAACAATCTCCTCCACCATCCTTACAAAATCGATACTTGGAGCTTTGATTTTTTCATGGCTTGGAGACATCCTGCTTCTTTGGCCAAAGCTTTTTGTCTATGGCTTAGGATCTTTTCTTATCGCCCATATTTGCTATATCATCGGATTTAGACTTGCTCAAAATTCAGATCAATTTCGAAAACCTGATTTTATCAAATCCTTTTTCTACAATCTCCCTATCTACCTCGGAGCTTCCCTAGTTTTTTATTTTATAAATCCCGGGCTTGGCAGCCTAAAAATCCCAGTTATCGCATACATTCTCGTTATTGTCGGGATGGTAGCTACTGCGAGAGATCGCTTCAAAAAGTGTAATCCTAGTTCCTTTTGGCAAGTAATGATTGGCGCTAGTTTATTTTTTATTTCGGATGGAATCATCGCCATCAGTAAATTTTACCATGACTTTGCTGAAGCCGGAATTTTAATAATGGGCACTTATGCAACTGCCCAGCTATTGATCGTGATGGGAATTCGTTCCTATCTGATTGCGCAGAAATAAAAAAAGGGCCGAGGCCCTAATTTTATTTTCTCAATGCTACTTGGATCGAAAGTTCTTGAAGTTGATCCTCTGAAATTGTACTTGGAGAATCAATCATCACATCCCTACCAGAGTTGTTTTTTGGGAAAGCGATGTAATCTCGGATTGAATCAGAACCTCCGAAGATGGCACAAAGTCGATCAAAGCCAAATGCAATTCCTCCGTGAGGAGGAGCTCCATATTCAAAAGCCTCCATTAGAAACCCGAATTGCTTTTGTGCTTCCTCGTCCGTGAATCCAAGGTGTTTAAACATGAGCTGCTGAGTAGCTCGATCATGGATTCGGATAGATCCTCCTCCCACTTCTACCCCATTAATCACCAAATCATACGCATTTGCTCGTACAGCCCCTGGATCAGTATCCAAAAGTGCAATATCCTCACGCTTTGGAGAGGTAAATGGATGATGCATGGCATGGAATCGCTGGGATTCATCATCCCATTCGAGTAATGGGAAGTCCACTACCCAAAGTGGTTTGAATACATTCCGATCACGAAGTCCGAGATCTTCGCCCATTTTGAGTCGAAGTTCAGAAAGTTGTTTGCGGACTGATTTAGCATCGCCACTAAGTATAAGCATCAAGTCACCAGGTGCTGCACTGAATTTATTTGCTATTTGTTGCAAATCTTCCGGGGAATAGAATTTATCTACACTTGACTTTAAAGTCCCATCAGCATTAAATCGAATGTAAACAAGCCCTTTAGCACCGATCTGAGGCCTTTTAACCCAATCAGTAAGCTCATCGATTTGTTTTCTAGTATACTCAGCGGCTCCTTTTGCACAGATCCCAACGACTAGCTCAGCCTGATCAAAAATTGAAAAACCCTTGCCTTGGGCTACCTCATTAAGTTCGACAAATTTCATATCAAATCTTAAATCAGGTTTATCGTTGCCATAAAATCTCATGGCATCAGCAAAGGTCATGTGATCTACCTGGCCCAAATCAATCCCCTTGACAGATGAAAACAAATGTTTCACCAATCCTTCAAACGTATTTAAAATGTCCTCTTGAGAAACAAAGGCCATTTCACAGTCAATCTGAGTAAACTCAGGCTGTCTATCAGCTCTTAAATCTTCATCTCGGAAACATTTTACAATCTGAAAATATCGGTCAAAACCACTGACCATCAATAATTGCTTAAATGTCTGAGGAGATTGTGGGAGTGCATAAAATTCTCCCGGATTTACCCGACTTGGCACAACAAAATCACGGGCACCTTCGGGAGTAGACTTGATTAACACAGGAGTTTCTACCTCGATGAAGTTTTGTCCATCCATGTATCTCCTTGTTTCCTGCATCATGCGATGACGCAATTGGAGTTTTTCACGAACCACATTTCTCCGAAGATCGAGATAGCGATATTTCATTCTTAGCTCATCTCCCCCATCTGTTTCATCCTCAATAATAAATGGAGGGACTTTGGCAGCGTTGAGGACTTCCAGGCTTGAAACTTTAATTTCAATTGCCCCTGTAGGCATTTTGTCGTTCTTTGAAGTCCGCTCAATAACTACGCCTTGGGCTTGAATCACAAACTCCCGACCTAATTGAGCTGCCTTATCCAACAAGCTTTTGTCGGTACTTCCTTCCTCAAAAATCAATTGGGTAACTCCATATCGATCTCGAAGGTCGACCCAAATCAACCCTCCTTTATTTCTTACTCGCTGAACCCAGCCAGCTAAAGTTACTTCTTGATTTACATGATCAAGGCGAAGTTCGCCGCATGTATGGCTTCTCAACATTGCTTAATGGTTTACCTTAGAATTAGGGAGGTCAAAGATAAATATTTGGATCAGAGTAATCCATCAATCATTTAAAGATTCATAGCAAGAAGGGGAAATTCATGAAAAATCTTTCGAAGAAATGGTTAAAAATTAAAAACTTCAAAATCAACCTATTTTCTTTCGAGCCGATCCAATTCCTTCAATCTTGCCAAAATTGGCCTGAAATTCGTGCTTTAATGCTCTCAAACTTGCAAAAACGGGCCGAATTTGCTTGTTTGAACTGATTTTCACTCGATTAAAAATATAGCCTCAATGAAAAAGAAATGGATTGGTATCGCTGCTTTAATACTAAGCTTGGCGGCCACCTTGCTTTTCCAAATTAATACCAACAATGGGTTTTCATTTTCCACATTTTCGGAAGAAAAACCTGATTCTGATTCTACTCAGATTGAAGAAAAAAAAGAGGTCTATCTATACGGTATTAATGTAACCGATTTCACAATTGTGGAAGGAAAGGTGAATAAAAATGAAACCCTTGCTACAATTCTTTCCCCATTCAATGTCCCTTATGGCATCATAGATCAGATAGCTAAAAAATCCAAGGAAGTATTTGATGTGCGAGGCATAGCTGCAAACAAGAAGTTTACTATTCTCACCGAATCCAATACCTCAAAGGCTCAATTTTTCATTTACGAACCAAATCCTGCTGAATTTGTCGTGTTCGACTTAGACTCGTTAGAAATTTATAAAGCAGAAAAGCCTGCAATTTTTCGAAAAAAAGAAGCTTCAGGAATCATAACCAGTTCACTTTATCAGGCAATGGTTGACCAGGGTATTTCGCCCGAAATCATTGATGAGTTTGCCGATTTATATGGATGGTCTGTTGACTTTCAAAGCTTACAAAAAGGCGATTTATACAAAGTGATATTTGAAGAAAAGTTGATTGAAGACCAAGTGGTAGGGGTTTCGGGAATTCAACTTGCCTATTTCGAGCATAAGGGAGAACCTCTTCACGCCATTCCTTTTGAACAAAATGGTCAAGTTTCATTTTTTGATCAAAATGGGAATAGTTTCAAAAAAGCATTTCTTAGAGATCCTCTTAAATACACGAGGATCAGTTCTAGATATAACTTAAAACGATTCCATCCTGTCCAAAAACGATATAAAGCGCATTTGGGCACAGACTATGCCGCTCCAACAGGAACTGAAATTAGATCGGTGGGAGATGGAACAGTGGTCGAAGCGAAATACACTTCAGCAAATGGGAATTATGTGAAAATCAAACACAACGGAACCTACACCACTCAATATCTGCACATGTCAAAAATCGGAAAAGGGATAAAACCTGGAACCCGAATTAAGCAAGGTCAAGTTATTGGATATGTTGGAAGTACTGGATTAGCGACAGGACCGCACCTTTGTTTTAGATTTTGGAAAAATGGAAAGCAAGAGGATTGGTTGAAGGAAAAAATCCCACCATCCGAACCTATTTCTGCTGCAAACAAATTGGCATTCCAAGCCAAAAAGGATAAAGCTATGAAACTACTTGCTCAGCTAAATCCGAACTCCAAATCGTCAGAAAAAAATCTCGAAATGATCAAGACAGACATTTCGGAATAAATTTAGTTCAATCCTAGTTTAAAAGGTGGATCAAGTAGGCAACGACTTAAAATCCACCTTTCTTAGTTTTTATGGCAGAAGAAAATTCAATTCGAATTAACAAATACTTGAGCGAAGTTGGGTTTTGCTCACGAAGAGCTGCTGACATACTTCTCGAACAAAATCGAATTACCATCAATGGAAAAATCCCAGAATTAGGAACAAAAGTATTTCCTAGGGATGAAGTTCGGGTAGATGGAAAACTAGTAGGAAAGCCCAAACAAAACCATGTTTACATTGCATTCAACAAGCCAGTTGGAATCGTATCCACTACCGATACTAAAGGAGAGAAGGATAACATTATTGATTATATCGGCCATAAAGACCGGATTTTCCCAATCGGGAGATTGGACAAAGAAAGTGAAGGTCTGATCCTTCTCACGAGTGAAGGGGATATTGTTAATAAAATTCTACGATCAAAAAACAACCACGAAAAAGAATATGTGGTTACAGTAGACCGGCCAATAACGGAAGGATTCATCCAAAGGATGAGCTCAGGTATCCCAATTCTTGGAACCATTACTAACCCTTGTAAGGTAGAGCGCTTAAACCGATTCAAATTTAAAATCATTTTGACACAAGGTTTAAATCGACAGATTAGGCGAATGTGTGAATATTTGGGCTACAATGTGAAGCAACTGAAACGAATTCGAATCATGAATATTCATCTCGACCTACCAGTCGGCAAATGGAGGGATTTGACAGAAAAGGAACTCGCAGTTTTAAATGAATCAATTCAAGATAGTAGCAAAACCATTTGAACCAGTCTTAAAAAATTGGAAATATACCCGTAAAGAAAACAAAAGGCCTCTTGAATAAGAGGCCTTTTGTACTTAAACTAATCCATCAAAAAATTACATAGTATCCACTTTTTTCTGACGACCAGTATAGCCAAACGAAAGCTTACCGATTCTTAGCTCAGTTCTTCTATTCAACTGATGCATGGCAGGAGTACAAGTTACGTCATTGCAATCATGAATAGGACGAGTCTCTCCAAACCACTTGTATTCTAGTCTGTTTTGCTCAATACCACGATTGTTAAGGTAATCCATAACTACCTTAGCTCTGCGCTCAGAAAGTTTTTCATTGTAGTCGTCTGTTCCTCTTTGGTCAGTATGACCTTCGATGTAAAGCATCAAAGTAGGAAGTCGCTTCAACATAGCCGCAGTTCGCTCAAGCTCCTGCTTATGTACCGAACGCAACATTGATTTATCAAAATCAAAATAGATCGTTGGAATATCATTAATCTCTTCCTGAATCTTATTGAACAAGTCTTCAGGCTGGCAGAAATCCATGTCCTTAAGCTCTTGTGGAATATCATACTGCTTAGTAGGATCTGGGAAGGCCTCAAGGACAAGTTCAGATCTTCTATTCAATTGATGGTTTTCTTCAGAACATGGTTTGCCATTTCCGCAATCATTGATCAATTGACTTTCACCAAACCATTCTAGGCGAACTCGATCAGCACTTATTCCTTTTGCTCCCAAATATTCTGTAACAGCTTTAGCTCGATTGTTAGATAGAGTGATGTTGTATTCATCGGAAGCTCTTGAATCTGTATGGGAAGCAACAAGCAAGTCCAAGAAGGAGTACTTTTTCATCAAATCAGCAAGTTTATCCAAGGCAGGCATTGCATCTTTCCGAATGACAAATTTGTCAAGATCATAATAAACAATGTCCACATGCACAGGAAGCTGATAAGGAATAGGAACTAGTTTATATTCCTTTTTGAGTGTATCACCTTCAAAACCTTTGGTAGTGATATTTTCATCAGTTAAGGTAAAATAACCAGGCTTGGAAATGCTAATTCCAAAATCACTATCTGGTTCAAGTTGAGCAGTCAACTCTCCCTTTGGATTTCTAGCTGTTGGAACCATGATTCCACGTGTCTTATCTCTGAAAGTAGCTAAGTATGAATCTGTAATCACGTCACCATTACAATCCAAAACTCTGGCTAAGAATTGCTTATACATTTCTTTTGCCATGTATAAGTCGTCAAGACCCATTCCACCTTTACGATTGGAAGAAAGATAAACTGTCTTGTCTTTGTCTTCCCTGTAAGCGAAGTCGTCTGCAAGAGAGTTGACTGGTGCACCCATATTGGTCACACCCGATACAGAAGTAGGAGAATAGCTAGCTTCAAAAATATCTAATCCACCCATTCCCTTATGTCCATCAGATGAAAAGTAAAATTTAGATCCTTTTCTAAATGGGTGAGTCTCATTACCTGACGTATTTACAGAAGTACCAAGATTTACTGGCTGTTGAAAATTCAGTTCATCATCAAATTCAGAATAGTAAATATCATATCCTCCTTGCCCACCGGGCATGTCTGAAACAAAATACAGACGTTTTGCTTCTTCGTCAACAAAAGGATGCATGACGGCATATTTTAATGAGTCATTGAATGGAAACGCTGTGAATCCTTCCAACTTACCGTCTGGACCAACTTTACTGAAGTAAATTTCAGGTTGAACGGTAATGTTATCCTGTCTTTTTACCTTTTTGATGGATCTAGTAACTGAATAGAACAAAAGATTTTTCTGACTCGCATAGCTAGGATCTGAAAAATTCATCGTTCCGGGTACGTTCGAAATAACTTCAGAAACTTGTCCCTCATTATTTTTCATGTAAACATTAAAATAACCTCGGTCAGTGTAATCACTTTTCTCATCAGAGAAATATTTATTTCTTCCATCTATTCTTATTGCTGGCATTTTACTAGGCATTGATCCGCCTCTATCAGACACAAAGTACATAGCACCGCCCATGCCAGGAGCAAGAGAGAAATCAGACTCTGTAGAATTAAGATCATCAATTGCAGTAACCTTCAGATTTCTTACAGATTTTCCAGAGAAAGAATTCCAAGAATCAATTGTGCTAGGATCAAAACCCTTTGCCTGAATGGTAGATTTTGCATCCTGAACTTGTTCAGTCAAATGCCCTGCATGCAATAGTTGCATGAACTCTTCCTGAGTTGCCTCTTGGTATCCAGCAACTGTTTTCCACCAAGTATAAGCTTGGTCATAATCCCTTACTTGATCATAAGCTTTTGCAATTTTGACTGCAGTTTCAAAATTTGGTTTTTTAGCATAAGCCTCTTTATAAACATCGATGGCATGCTTGTAATTCATGAGAACCATCTGCTCGTCTGCATATCGAACCTTCGATTTCTGCGCATAAACTCCGCTAGTTACTCCAAGAATCACTAGGGAAGCGAGGCTGAATATTTTTAGTAGATTTTTCATAATCAGAACCATCTTTGGTTTTTCATTTTAGCAGTACGCGGAATCATATAATACCCAATCGAGAATTCATGAGAATTGGATCGGTAATCCTGCAATACGTTAAGGTTATGATCATATGCATATCCTATTCGTAATCTATCGGTGGCAAAAATCTCAAGCACAGCTGCTACCGCATTTCTATTCGACAGGTTAGCTTCTAGGTTGTCGTTCCAAATTTTCATGTTGGATCGATACGATCCACCAATCCAGATTCGTTCGAAAAACAAAAACATCCCATTGATATCGTAGTTAGTCGGAGCGCCTTTAACCTCTTTAATCAAGAAACTTGGCTTGAATTGAATATTATCAGAAAGTGGAATTAATGCGCCAGCCGTCAAATAATAATGAAAGTCATGATAGGCCAAAGCGATATCTTCTCTCTCCAATGCTTTTTTACCGATCATGTTGTAAACACTGAATCCAGCATAGAATCTTGGAGTGTGGAAGAATAATCCAGAATTAAGGTTAGGAGTAAACAAGTTAACTCTACCTTCTGGTAGAAGGATATCTGGACGATCATTGGGATCCAACTCACTTCCGTCAATCACGTATTCTGAAAATCCAGCACTAACTCCTAGACCTAAATGGCTTCTAGCACCAGTTTGGATTCTATAAGCATAAGTAAGGAGACCACTTGTAGTACGAGCTGGACCAAGATTATCTGATAGTAAAGATATTCCAAATCCCATGGTACCCTCATTCGCACTTAGGTCAGCTGTTACAGTGAAGGTCTCCGGAGAACCGGGAAACCTTACCCATTGGGAACGATAGGTTGACTGAAGATAGGGTTCTCCCTTGTAACCTGCATATCCTGGATTAACATGGAGCCCATTGAATATGTATTGGCTGAACTGAGGAAGTTGCTGGCCAAAAGTCTCTCTGGTGGCCATAAAGGCCACCAAAAGAGTCATTCCAATGATTTTAAAAGTCGTTTTCATAATTTCTGAGGTTATTCTTTAATTACCTGAATCCATCCTGTGTACTCGTGTACCTTACCTGATTGATCGGTCAACTTCAAGACGTAATAGTAAGTACCAGCTACTTGTCCCGGCGCATTCCAATCATTTTGGTAATTTTTCTTTTCGAGGACGTGGTCTCCATATCTGTTGAAGATGACGATCTCGCTACTTGCAAATTTCCCTAGGCCTTTGATCTCGAAGGTATCATTGTCCCCATCATTATTTGGAGTGATCACATTCGGGATTCTAAATGGCAGTACTTGATTCACATCAGTAGCGGAATTATTTGCATCATTAGTATCATCTTCTTCAGAATCAACCACCACCACATTTTGGATCGAACCAGCATTACCTGCTTTTACTGTAATTCGAATAGTTACCACCCCATCTGCAGGTATGAATGGTACATTCCAAGTAATTGTGGAACCACTTACTGTAGGCGCACCGACCTGAATTTGTGAATCACTTACGCTTGCCACTCTTGAACTCAAATAAGTTAGACTTGCAGGTAGGTTATCAACAATGGTCACTCCAGATGCAGGCGTTCCTCCGATATTTCGAACTACAATTTCATATTCAAATTCGTCGCCTTCGTAGATCTCAGCACCAAAACTGGTCTTGGTTACAGAAAGGTCAACGTTGTCGTTCAATATTCTAAAGACTACTGTAGCATCGTCACTATTATCAGGGAAGAGGGTTTCTCTTAAGGTATAACCTAGAGTGTAACTTCTTACTTCATTCACACCTGGGATTAGGCTGAGTTCGCCATTTTCGTCGATCAAGAGACCGATGATTCCGTCAAGCTCAGTGAATTCGAAGTCAACATCATCTGGATCAGGACGCTGACCTTCAAGGAGATCATTGTCTAGGATATTTCCTATGACACCACCGAAGCTGATGAAGTGAGCTCCAAAGTCATCATTATTAGCGATGATTTCAACTTCAACATCCAGACATCTGATTCCAAAATCCATATCAAGGAATACTAATTGATCACTAATGACTGTGCGAGTGATTTCATTGCCAGTGGTCACTCCGCATCTCACCTCAGTTCTGCTGGCATTAATACCCATAATTCGGGCGCCAGCATCAGGAAGAACTTTGACCAAACCAGTACCTCTCATTCGCTGAGCTTCTGTATCCAGGAATTCATCGATTGTGAGAGTTGCAGTATAGTCACCAAATCCAGCTTCAGGACGGGTTCTCCAGTAGCCGAGGATTCCCACAATCACATCATTTTCAAATCCGTTTGGCCCAGTCACTTTAATGTTAGCGCTTTGAGCATTACCGAAGCCGGCCTTGTTCAATTCACCTTCGTTTTCAGGACCATCATATCTACCATCTCCGTTGAGATCAAACCACTCCCATTCGCTGATGTCAATTGCTTGACCTTGGATAGGATTCTGAGTTACTTGACCGTCATTGTTGGCATCAAACCATTCATTTTGGATACCATCACCGTTGAGATCGTACCATACAAAATCTCCTAACACTGGACCATCGTAGGTTCCATAACCGAAGTTTTTGGTTTGATAGATACACACCTCGATATCTGTGAAGAACAATGAACTTGCAACTGGATAAAGGCCTCTTGTTGCGTTAAGATTTGCATCTTGAACTTGTAGCAAATAACTACCAGCAGGGAAGTCCTTAAAGGAGTATCTACCATCTGCACCAGTTACTACGATCTTGATAGTTCCAGGAGTACTGCCTTGAGGAATCAACGTTACCGGAACCCCTACCAATGGCTCACCGGTCATATCATTGAATATTGTACCAGTGATCAGAGTTCTGTCCATACAAAGAATTTCAACCAACTCCTCAGCCTCTTCGCTTCTTTCTTCCTCTGTCACAGGATCAGTGTAGGTAGCAGTTGCCACGTTTACAATTGTTTCTTGAGCAGCAACATCATCGATGGTTACTATATAGCTCGTCTCGAATGAAACTGCCTGACCTGGCTCAAGTACATCTATTACCTCAGAAAGTCCAGTCTTCGGATCTTCGACAGATACACTGGTAAGTGTGATATTTCCAATGTTGGTTACAGTAATGGTATAGTTGATTACTTCGCCTTCATCTTGCACACCTTCTACATCCGCTACTTTAGTAATCTGAATATCTGTCCTTCTAGCAATTGGAGTCTCAACTTCAACCTCGTCGGAAGGATCATCACCGTCAGGGCTGTCACCAGTGGTCAAAGCAGTGTTCAATACGAAGCCTGCGTTCACGTCTGACTGAGTCACTGTGTAGCTGGTCGTTCTGATTGCTGACTGACCTGGGTTAAGCGTTCCCACGTTTTCTTCATATCCAGTCAATGGGTCAGTAATCACCACATTGGTCAAGGTTACATTTCCAGTGTTGGTCGCTGTCAAGGTGTATGTAATCACATCACCTGCTGCATCTACCTCGGCTCCATTGTCTGTCTTCACAATCTGGATCGATGGGTTACGCTGAATCGGTGTCTCCTCTTCAGTCTCATCGCTTGGATCGTTTCCGTCAGGGCTGTCACCAGTGGTCAAAGCAGTGTTCAATACGAAGCCTGCGTTCACGTCTGACTGAGTCACTGTGTAGCTGGTCGTTCTGATTGCTGACTGACCTGGGTTAAGCGTTCCCACGTTTTCTTCATATCCAGTCAATGGGTCAGTAATCACCACATTGGTCAAGGTTACATTTCCAGTGTTGGTCGCTGTCAAGGTGTATGTAATCACATCACCTGCTGCATCTACCTCGGCTCCATTGTCTGTCTTCACAATCTGGATCGATGGGTTACGCTGAATCGGTGTCTCCTCTTCAGTTTCATCGCTTGGATCGTTTCCGTCAGGGCTGTCACCAGTGGTCAAGGCAGTGTTCAACACGAAGCCTGCGTTCACGTCTGACTGAGTCACTGTGTAGCTGGTCGTTCTGATTGCTGACTGACCTGGGTTAAGCGTTCCCACGTTTTCTTCATATCCAGTCAATGGGTCAGTGATCACCACATTGGTCAAGGTTACATTTCCAGTGTTGGTCGCTATCAAGGTGTATGTAATCACATCACCTGCTGCATCTACCTCGGCTCCATTGTCTGTCTTCACAATCTGGATCGATGGGTTACGCTGAATCGGTGTCTCCTCTTCAGTTTCATCGCTTGGATCGTTTCCGTCAGGGCTGTCACCAGTTGCCAAAGCAGTGTTCAACACGAAGCCTGCGTTCACGTCTGACTGAGTCACTGTGTAGCTGGTCGTTCTGATTGCTGACTGACCTGGGTTAAGCGTTCCCACATTTTCTTCGTATCCAGTCAATGGGTCAGTAATCACCACATTGGTCAAGGTTACATTTCCAGTGTTGGTCGCTGTCAAGGTGTATGTAATCACATCACCTGCTGCATCTACCTCGGCTCCATTGTCTGTCTTCACAATCTGGATCGATGGGTTACGCTGAATCGGTGTCTCCTCTTCAGTCTCATCGCTTGGATCGTTTCCGTCAGGGCTGTCACCAGTGGTCAAAGCAGTGTTCAATACGAAGCCTGCGTTCACGTCTGACTGAGTCACTGTGTAGCTGGTCGTTCTGATTGCTGACTGACCTGGGTTAAGCGTTCCCACGTTTTCTTCATATCCAGTCAATGGGTCAGTAATCACCACATTGGTCAAGGTTACATTTCCAGTGTTGGTCGCTGTCAAGGTGTATGTAATCACATCACCTGCTGCATCTACCTCGGCTCCATTGTCTGTCTTCACAATCTGGATCGATGGGTTACGCTGAATCGGTGTCTCCTCTTCAGTCTCATCGCTTGGATCGTTTCCGTCAGGACTGTCACCAGTGGTCAAGGCAGTGTTCAACACGAAGCCTGCGTTCACGTCTGACTGAGTCACTGTGTAGCTGGTCGTTCTGATTGCTGACTGACCTGGGTTAAGCGTTCCCACGTTTTCTTCATATCCAGTCAATGGGTCAGTGATCACCACATTGGTCAAGGTTACATTTCCAGTGTTGGTCGCTGTCAAGGTGTATGTAATCAAATCACCTGCTGCATCTACCTCGGCTCCATTGTCTGTCTTCACAATCTGGATGCCTGGAGTCTGTGTAAAGCATTCTGTTACAGTACTTGGCTCCGCACTTAGAATCACTTCGTAAGCATCCTCTTCTAAACCTTCACTTGGAAGCTGTTCACCAAAATATTCTCTAATTTCTGCGATTGCAGTATTTTCATAACAACCACCGTCAATCAACTCCTGGGATATTTCAACAATTACTTGTCTTGTATCCTCCGCATTTGGAGCCAATTCAGTAATCATCCAATTATCGCCTGTCTTAATGTCTTCAACATAGATGTTAAACAGAGTAGTATTTCCAGTATTCTTAACAGTTACATTGAACACCAAATCTCCACCTAAAACATCCGCATTCGAAGCCACTGTTTTATTGATTGCAAGACTTTGATTTTGACATAGAGTAAGTATCAAGCTATCCGTGTCTGATACCGTCTCATCATTGGTAGTCACCTCTACTGAGTTCTCGATCATTCCAGCATCAACATCTTTCTGAGTTACCGTATAGGTAGCTTTGTATGTCCAGGTCTCGGTTACATCAAGTTCTCCGTCTTCATCAGAATCGCCTTCGACAAACTCGATCGCTGAAAGATTCGGCATCTCGTCAGTCACTTCAACTCCACCCAAGGATACGTTTCCTGTGTTGGTTACTGTGAAGGTGTAGGTAATTACTGTTTCACCAGCAATCACTTCGTAGCAGTCTGATTCTCCGTCTACTTCCAAGCTGGATGTCTTGGTCACATTGATGCCCTTATCCTGACATAGAGTAAGTGTCAAGCTATCCGTGTCTGATACCGTCTCATCATTGGTAGTCACCTCTACTGAGTTCTCGATCATTCCAGCATCTACATCCTCCTGAGTTACCGTATAGGTAGCTTTGTATGTCCAGGTCTCGGTTACATCAAGTTCTCCGTCTTCATCAGAATCGCCTGCGACAAACTCGATCGCTGAAAGATTCGGCATCTCGTCAGTTACTTCAACTCCACCCAAGGATACGTTTCCTGTGTTGGTTACTGTGAAGGTGTAGGTAATTACTGTCTCACCAGCAATCACTTCGTAGCAGTCTGATTCTCCATCTACTTCCAAGTTGGATGTCTTGATCACATTGATACCCTTATCCTGACATAGAGTAAGTGTCAAGCTATCTGTGTCTGATACCGTCTCATCGTTGGTAGTCACCTCTACTGAGTTCTCGATCATTCCAGCATCAACATCTTTCTGAGTTACCGTATAGGTAGCTTTGTAAGTCCAAGTCTCGGTTACATCAAGTTCTCCGTCTTCATCAGAATCGCCTTCGACAAACTCGATCGCTGAAAGATTCGGCATCTCGTCAGTCACTTCAACTCCACCCAAGGATACGTTTCCTGTGTTGGTTACTGTGAAGGTGTAGGTAATTACTGTTTCACCAGCAATCACTTCGTAGCAGTCTGATTCTCCGTCTACTTCCAAGCTGGATGTCTTGGTCACATTGATGCCCTTCTCTTGTGGCAAAATAGTTTCTTCATCGTCGCTTGAAGGTCCAGTTTCATTAGAATCAGCGGTAGCCGTATTTCTAACTATTCCAGCATCAATATCATCCTGAGTAAGGGTATAAGTAGCTGTAAATGTTAATCCGCTATCTTCTCCTACTTCAAGATCAATTGGCCCGCCATTTACTGTCACCATAGGATCGGTAACGGTTACTCCAGTTAGTTTAACATTACCTGTATTGGTTACAAGGAATGTATACTTGATCGTTTCACCTTCATTTGCAAGGTTATCAGAATTTTCATCTACAAATTCTCCAGATTTTACAATAGAAAGTGAGCAATCATTTATAGTTAAGGTAACCGGAGTTCTCTTACTTACACAGCCAAATTCAGATACTGCCTCTGCCCAATAAGTTACAGTGCCAATTTCATTTAAGGTTGGAAGACCTTGAATTGGCGTCAAACTTTCTACAGATGAATACCATCTGATTGTTTCATTCTCATTTACTGTTACTTCAGCAATTAATTCTTGAACTGGATCTATTGCACAGACTGTTTGATTTCCTTTAGAAACCGGGGCTTCTACTTCATAATAGCTCACTGTTACTGTGGCGGTTGCCGCTTCTGTACATGGTGCTGTCGCTGCTACAGTATAAGTATACACATTGCCAACATTGCTCCAGCTTCCTCCTGCATCAGGGGTGCCGGTCAACGCAGCAAACAATTCTGATTCCGTAGGGGTAGTGCCCTCGCATAGCGTCAACGTTCCGTTGCCTCCCGCATCAGGACCATCCTGGTAGCTCACTGTTACTGTGGCGGTTGCCGCTTCTGTACATGGTGCTGTCGCTGCTACAGTATAAGTATACACATTGCCAACATTGCTCCAGCTTCCTCCTGCATCAGGGGTGCCGGTCAACGCAGCAAACAATTCTGATTCCGTAGGAGTAGTGCCCTCGCATAGCGTCAACGTTCCGTTGCCTCCTGCATCAGGACCATCCTGGTAGCTCACCGTTACTGTGGCGGTTGCCGCTTCTGTACATGGTGCTGTCGCTGCTACAGTATAAGTATACACATTGCCAACATTGCTCCAGCTTCCTCCTGCATCAGGAGTGCCGGTCAACGCAGCAAACAATTCTGATTCTGTTGGGGTAGTGCCCTCGCATAGCGTCAACGTTCCGTTGCCTCCTGCATCAGGACCATCCTGGTAGCTCACCGTTACTGTGGCGGTTGCCGCTTCTGTACATGGTGCTGTCGCTGCTACAGTGTAGGTATACACATTGCCATCATTGCTCCAGCTTCCTCCTGCATCAGGGGTGCCGGTCAACGCAGCAAACAATTCTGATTCCGTAGGGGTAGTGCCCTCGCATAGCGTCAACGTTCCGTTGCCTCCTGCATCAGGACCATCCTGGTAGCTCACTGTTACTGTGGCGGTTGCCGCTTCTGTACATGGTGCTGTCGCTGCTACAGTATAAGTATACACATTGCCAACATTGCTCCAGCTTCCTCCTGCATCAGGGGTGCCGGTCAACGCAGCAAACAATTCTGATTCCGTAGGAGTAGTGCCCTCGCATAGCGTCAACGTTCCGTTGCCTCCTGCATCAGGACCATCCTGGTAGCTCACCGTTACTGTGGCGGTTGCCGCTTCTGTACATGGTGCTGTCGCTGCTACAGTATAAGTATACACATTGCCAACATTGCTCCAGCTTCCTCCTGCATCAGGAGTGCCGGTCAACGCAGCAAACAATTCTGATTCCGTTGGGGTGGTACCCTCGCATAGCGTCAACGTTCCGTTGCCTCCTGCATCAGGACCATCCTGGTAGCTCACTGTTACTGTAGCGGTTGCCGCTTCTGTACATGGTGCTGTCGCTGCTACAGTGTAGGTATACACATTGCCATCATTGCTCCAGCTTCCTCCTGCATCAGGGGTGCCGGTCAACGCAGCAAACAATTCTGATTCCGTTGGGGTGGAGCCCTCGCATAGCGTCAACGTTCCGTTGCCTCCTGCATCAGGACCATCCTGGTAGCTCACTGTTACTGTGGCGGTTGCCGCTTCTGTACATGGTGCTGTCGCTGCTACAGTGTAGGTATACACATTGCCATCATTGCTCCAGCTTCCTCCTGCATCAGGGGTGCCGGTCAACGCAGCAAACAATTCTGATTCCGTAGGGGTAGTGCCCTCGCATAGGGTCAACGTTCCGTTGCCTCCTGCATCAGGACCATCCTGGTAGCTCACCGTTACTGTGGCGGTTGCCGCTTCTGTACATGGTGCTGTCGCTGCTACAGTATAAGTATACACATTGCCATCATTGCTCCAGCTTCCTCCTGCATCAGGGGTGCCGGTCAACGCAGCAAACAATTCTGATTCCGTAGGGGTAGTGCCCTCGCATAGCGTCAACGTTCCGTTGCCTCCTGCATCAGGACCATCCTGGTAGCTCACTGTTACTGTTGCGGTTGCCGCTTCTGTACATGGTGCTGTCGCTGCTACAGTGTAGGTATACACATTGCCATCATTGCTCCAGCTTCCTCCTGCATCAGGGGTGCCGGTCAACGCAGCAAACAATTCTGATTCCGTAGGGGTAGTGCCCTCGCATAGCGTCAACGTTCCGTTGTCTCCTGCATCAGGACCATCCTGGTAGCTCACTGTTACTGTGGCGGTTGCAGCTTCTGTACATGGTGCTGTCGCTGCTACAGTGTAGGTATACACATTGCCATCATTGCTCCAGCTTCCTCCTGCATCAGGGGTGCCGGTCAATGCAGCAAACAATTCTGATTCCGTAGGGGTAGTGCCCTCGCATAGCGTCAACGTTCCGTTGCCTCCTGCATCAGGACCATCCTGGTAGCTCACCGTTACTGTGGCGGTTGCCGCTTCTGTACATGGTGCTGTCGCTGCTACAGTATAAGTATACACATTGCCAACATTGCTCCAGCTTCCTCCTGCATCAGGAGTGCCGGTCAACGCAGCAAACAATTCTGATTCTGTTGGGGTGGAGCCCTCGCATAGCGTCAACGTTCCGTTGCCTCCTGCATCAGGACCATCCTGGTAGCTCACCGTTACTGTGGCGGTTGCCGCTTCTGTACATGGTGCTGTCGCTGCTACAGTATAAGTATACACATTGCCAACATTGCTCCAGCTTCCTCCTGCATCAGGAGTGCCGGTCAACGCAGCAAACAATTCTGATTCCGTTGGGGTGGTACCCTCGCATAGCGTCAACGTTCCGTTGCCTCCTGCATCAGGACCATCCTGGTAGCTCACTGTTACTGTAGCGGTTGCCGCTTCTGTACATGGTGCTGTCGCTGCTACAGTGTAGGTATACACATTGCCATCATTGCTCCAGCTTCCTCCTGCATCAGGGGTGCCGGTCAACGCAGCAAACAATTCTGATTCCGTTGGGGTGGAGCCCTCGCATAGCGTCAACGTTCCGTTGCCTCCTGCATCAGGACCATCCTGGTAGCTCACTGTTACTGTGGCGGTTGCCGCTTCTGTACATGGTGCTGTCGCTGCTACAGTGTAGGTATACACATTGCCATCATTGCTCCAGCTTCCTCCTGCATCAGGGGTGCCGGTCAACGCAGCAAACAATTCTGATTCCGTAGGGGTAGTGCCCTCGCATAGGGTCAACGTTCCGTTGCCTCCTGCATCAGGACCATCCTGGTAGCTCACCGTTACTGTGGCGGTTGCCGCTTCTGTACATGGTGCTGTCGCTGCTACAGTATAAGTATACACATTGCCATCATTGCTCCAGCTTCCTCCTGCATCAGGGGTGCCGGTCAACGCAGCAAACAATTCTGATTCCGTAGGGGTAGTGCCCTCGCATAGCGTCAACGTTCCGTTGCCTCCTGCATCAGGACCATCCTGGTAGCTCACTGTTACTGTTGCGGTTGCCGCTTCTGTACATGGTGCTGTCGCTGCTACAGTGTAGGTATACACATTGCCATCATTGCTCCAGCTTCCTCCTGCATCAGGGGTGCCGGTCAACGCAGCAAACAATTCTGATTCCGTAGGGGTAGTGCCCTCGCATAGCGTCAACGTTCCGTTGTCTCCTGCATCAGGACCATCCTGGTAGCTCACTGTTACTGTGGCGGTTGCAGCTTCTGTACATGGTGCTGTCGCTGCTACAGTGTAGGTATACACATTGCCATCATTGCTCCAGCTTCCTCCTGCATCAGGGGTGCCGGTCAACGCAGCAAACAATTCTGATTCCGTAGGAGTAGTGCCCTCGCATAGCGTCAACGTTCCGTTGCCTCCTGCATCAGGACCATCCTGGTAGCTCACTGTTACTGTTGCGGTTGCCGCTTCTGTACATGGTGCTGTCGCTGCTACAGTGTAGGTATACACATTGCCATCATTGCTCCAGCTTCCTCCTGCATCAGGGGTGCCGGTCAACGCAGCAAACAATTCTGATTCTGTTGGGGTGGTACCCTCGCATAGCGTCAACGTTCCGTTGCCTCCTGCATCAGGACCATCCTGGTAGCTCACTGTTACTGTTGCGGTTGCCGCTTCTGTACATGGTGCTGTCGCTGCTACAGTGTAGGTATACACATTGCCAACATTGCTCCAGCTTCCTCCTGCATCAGGGGTGCCGGTCAACGCAGCAAACAATTCTGATTCCGTAGGGGTAGTGCCCTCGCATAGCGTCAACGTTCCGTTGCCTCCTGCATCAGGACCATCCTGGTAGCTCACCGTTACTGTGGCGGTTGCCGCTTCTGTACATGGTGCTGTCGCTGCTACAGTATAAGTATACACATTGCCAACATTGCTCCAGCTTCCTCCTGCATCAGGGGTGCCGGTCAACGCAGCAAACAATTCTGATTCCGTAGGGGTAGTGCCCTCGCATAGCGTCAACGTTCCGTTGCCTCCTGCATCAGGACCATCCTGGTAGCTCACCGTTACTGTGGCGGTTGCTTCTACCGGACAAGGAGAATTAGATGACAATGTGTAAGTATAAACATTACCAACATTGGTCCAAATTCCTCCTGTATCAGGAGAACCTCCTAAGGCAGCAAATAACTGGGATTCAGTTGGGGATGCTCCTTCACATAGGATTAAATCCCCATTAATTCCTGGATTCAATACAACAGGTACTGGCTGAGGATTGATGGTAACAACAGCAGGAGAACTTATACATCCATCCGCTGATTTTACTGTGACACTGTATTGACCTGGATTAAGATTATTAAATACATTGGAATCCTGATAGTCAACACCATCAATAGAATATGTAAAATTATTTCCTGTTGGGGCTGAAACTGTTATTGCACCTGTAGCTACTTCACAAGTTGGCTGAGTTAAGGATGTTGTAGGCGAACCAGGAGTGACAGGTTGATCTGGCACACTAACCTGAGCTGTTCGAATACATTCATTTGATAGTTTAACCCTAACTGTATATAGACCAGGAGTGAGATTATTAAAGGTATTAGATTCTTGGTAATTCTGACCATCAATTGAATAGGTAGCCCCACTTACTTGACCTACTGTTATACTACCAACTGCAACAGAACAAGTAGGCGCAGTGATTTCAGTTTCCACATCAAATGCCGTAGGATAAGATAGATCCTCAATTCTTGTTACAGATACAGCTGGATTCTGAGAATCAGTTACTACCAATCTTACTTGTGATGCAGAATTATCACTATAGGTATGAACAGGATTAGCTGTAGTATTATCAATGATACCATCATTATTGAAGTCCCATGCATAGGTATAAGGAGAAACACCACCATTTACATCTGAGGTAAAGTAGAAAGTATAACCAGAATCTCCATAACAACTTGTGTAATCGATATCTGCTGAAAGTGGAGCGGAAACAAAGATTTCATCCAAGCACTCACTTTGAGCTTTGTTGTAGTCACCACAATCTACTGGAATAGAATTGGGATTTGTCAACCACACCAAAAGGATATTGGTCATTCTCAATTCATCGCCACATTGCCAACCATCAATTTTTTGGATAACTCTTTTAACCACACCTTGCGCACCAACATCAATTAACCCTATGTATGAGTTTATTTGAATTGGAGTTGCAGATTCACCAATAAACAATTTGGCGAAAAGTCTTGTCTCATACCGAGCTGTATTGGAATTCTGTTGAATTTCTACAGTTATGTATACATCTTGCTGTACTCCATCCTCACAAGTTCCAGTAATTCTGTTTCCGTTTACATCACTTAGATAGACTGCTGGGAAGTTCAAATTGTTGGTGGTGCAGTTAAAATCTTCTGGCTCACATGGAGGAAAATCCGGGCCTTCACTCACCAAAATCATCGCTTCTACAATTGGGCTTTCACATCCAGCTGCATTAACTTCACTTACATACTTTTTATAAGTACCAAGTGTATTACTGTTAATGCTTGGAGTGCCATTTAATGGTGTACCCCCAGCAGGAGAGTCGTACCATCTTAAAGTATTATTCGAATTTTTCTTATTTGCCTTAAATTCATAATTACCTGAATTCTTGGCTACTGAAAACGAAAGGCCTTCGGGAGCTTCAGCTAAAGAATTTACGACAACTGTCTTATTTACAGTAGAGGTACAATTATTCTCAGTTACCGTGTAAGTAACATTAGCTTGACCTACCGCAATACCAGTAACTAGTCCTTCATCAGAAATAGAAATCAAATTTGGAGTAGTCGTGCCCCAAATTCCACCAAGAGTTCCACTTTCCATTTGTGAAGTCCCACCTACACAGACATCTTGACCTTGGATAGGATCAATAGTCGGCAAAGCATTCACTGTAATATTCGCAGTATTAGAAGTGGCTGACCTACAGTTACCAGTGACTACTACATAGTACCATGTTTCTCCTATCTGAGTAGTAGAAGGAGTATAAGTAGAGTTAGTAGCACCATTGATTAGAGTTCCTCCAGTGTTGGAATTGGTCGTATTGGAATACCACTGATAAGTTTTTGTTCCTGTTCCAGAAACAACAACCTCTAAAGGAGCGGCGTTTTGATTTACACAATAAGTAGCGGGATCTGGTTGATCCGTAAAAGTTATAGGTACAATTGTACTTGCAATGGTAATTTTATAATCTTCGACCTCACCATTCAAAGCTCCACCATCAGGACCCAATCCTCCTGCAGTATTAATTCTAAAACGCATATAACTGTCACCTGGAACTGCGTCACAAGGAACAGGAATTTGCAATTGAGTATTCGTGGATGTACCAGAGACAGCTTGGTTGGTAACTATCTGCTCTCCAGCATCATTAAAATCACCATCTCTATTCCAATCTATCCAAGCATTTATCTGTCCGGTACCACGAGTATTTACAGTGATTGTCTTATTCTGATTGGCATCAAAAGATCCAGAAAATGAAATTCCATCCTCATCATCCTCGGTTGAACTAGGATCGTCAGAATTCAAATCATCACCATCCGCATTTACACTTGGAAAGGATCCATTTTCTCTATCGACAATAGCTCCAAACCTCGGAGTGATATTTGAAGGAGAAACGTTTGACGGCGTGGTATGTGATGGAGTTCCATAACTTGCAGGTGCATCGCCATAATCGGCGGCCCCAACCTGGAAATCATCTATACAAGAAACATAAAAAGAAAAATATCGGCTATTTTGAGCTTCACTTCTTCTATAGCGAAGTCCAAACCTCCATCTAAAGGTTTGGATATTTACAAAATCAACTTTTACTATACGTTCAAAAACATTCGTAGGAATCGGATTACCTCCACTTTCTGCTGAACTTCCAGTATTATCTTGATATCGGGTGCCAAAGGGCGCTGGCTCACTCAATTCATCCAAATTATCCTCAGCACCATTTCCAAATGATATATTTCCTAAACTTCCATTTCCAGCAGAGACCGCTTGAAACTCATGAAAATTGCTATCCCCATCGATATCAATCAAGTAGGCTGTAAAATTCGGGATAGTTACAGGAGTACTAGTTCCAGAAAGAACAAACTCATATCTAAAAGTTGCCCATCCATTATTATCACGTCTAGTAGATCCATCGCCACTCAAAATTGGTTGAAGTGCGGTAGGATAACCTGAATCGGTATCATCAAAAGCTGAAATTTTACTTCTGACTTCGTCTTCGATTGTCACAATCGCGTCAACAACCGTTCCTCCTGGTAGTGTTACCACATTGGAAAAACGATAACTAGCCCCTGGATTTAGATTAGCTCCAGATCCACCATTTGGATTTCCCAAATAGGTTGGATTTTGAAAACTTAGCGGTGGGACACCACCAGAACAGAATTCTGTTTCAGATTGGACTCTTCCATTCAATGGAGCTGTTGTTCGTAGCATCCTTGCATTAGAAGAAGATTTTAAGGCATTAAAATCAATGGCCGGAATAATGTCAGGCTTAACTTGAACTGCCTTTAGATCATTTTCAGTCTGACCAAATGATGGAAGAACTGCGATTAACAAAAAGATCCAAACTAGAAGTCCATAAAATCTTAAAGGCTTCAGTTGGTTTAAAAATCCATTGCCCATAAAACTTCGAGCAAATTGATTATTGGATAACCTGTCCATATTCTTAGAATTTAAAATTTTTCGAGTTCGTAATTCTGTTTCTATACTTTTCTCATTTTCAATCCTTTAGAAAAATTTTAGCTTAAAAATTTCAGCGATCTTTTTCAAAGGACCATCCAGATTCTTTGACTTTTTTTGATTTCAAAATCAGATTTCAATTCAAAGTCACTTATTTGCCATAAAAATACACTTTAATGTATTTCATATCCAAGTCTTTTTGAATCTTTTTTTATTTGTAATGCATTTTTTTTAATGTGAAATTATTTTTTGGTGATTCAAAATGTGTTTTTGTCAAATTTTTAAGCCTATTCATTAAACAAAAAAGGCCTTCAGATCAAAGAATCCCCATTTTTTTATGTCTAAAAATCCATTTTTCAAAGTCAGGGTATTTATTATTGGTTAGGTATTAGTTTTTCTAGTTTTAATTACATCATGTTTGAACCAAGGTGTAGTTGGGGATTTTCAACAGAATTGGATAGATTTCAAAAATTGAAACCCAAAAAAACATGTTAGATCAGAGCGTTGAATCAGACTTTAGCGAGGTTTTCATTATTCAAAAGGAAACTTCAGTTTTCTTGAGAAAGTCCTCTCCACATGAGCGGTCGGCGAAACTTTTAAAGTTGCGGTCATGGATTAAAAAAAATCAAAAAGAAATCCAAAAAGCCTTGTGGAATGACTTTAAAAAACCTGAAGTAGAGGTTGATCTAAGTGAAATCTATCCGATTACCGCTGAAATAAACCATGCTTTAAAAAACCTGAAAGCATGGATGCGTCCAAAAAAGGTAAATACACCACTTCCCATGGCAGGGACAAGTGGTAAAATCAAATTTGAACCCAAAGGAACAAGTTTGATTCTTTCACCTTGGAATTTTCCCTTTAATTTAACTATCGGGCCATTAGTTTCTGCAATTGCTGCAGGATGCACCGCTATAATTAAGCCTTCAGAATTTGCTCCAGCTACCGCTAATATTATTAGTAAAATGATTTCGGAGCTTTTTGAACCTAGAGAAATTGCTGTCTTTTTAGGCGATGTAGATATTGCCTCTTCTTTGTTGGAGTTACCATTTGACCATATTTTCTTCACTGGTAGCCCGACTGTGGGTAAGATTGTGATGAAAGCAGCTTCCAAACACCTAAGTTCTATCACCCTTGAACTTGGAGGCAAATCTCCGGTGATAATTGACAACTCAGCAGATCTCAAAGATGCGGCAGAAAAAATCATTTGGGGAAAGTTTATGAATTGCGGACAAACCTGTATCGCACCAGACTATATTTTGGTTCCTACAGAGCTTCAGCAAGAATTTACTCAACAATGCATCAATCAGATTCAAAAGTATTATGACCCAACATTTAAAGGAATCGAAGCAAGTTCGGATTATGCGCGCATCATCAATGAAAAACACTTCAACAGGCTGATTCAACTTCTAAAAGATTCAGAAGTAAAAGGGGCCAAAATTGAATTTGGAGGAAAATTCTCCTCTGTTGATAACTACCTGGAGCCCACGTTAATTTCTAATATCAGTATGGATATGGAGATATTCCATGAAGAAATATTTGGTCCAATCCTCCCTATACTTCCTTATAAAGGATTGCATGAGGCAATTAACTTGGTGAACTCCAAACCTAAACCATTGGCTTTGTATTTCTTTGGCTCAAACAGGACGCATCAAGAGCAAGTCATTCAAGAAACGAGTTCTGGAAATGTGGTCATCAATGATTGCGTTTTACATTTCCTACATAGCGAACTTCCATTTGGAGGAGTAAACAATAGTGGGATAGGAAAGGCGCATGGCTATTCAGGATTTTTGGAGTTTAGTAATCCCAAAGGAATTCTCAAACAACGGATTGGATTTAATAATGTAACATTGCTTCGTCCTCCTTACACCCTAAAAACCAAGCAAATTATTGCCTCATTAATCAAATGGTTCTAGAAAAAAGAAACATTCCATTTTTTCAAATCGATTGAATTTTTAATTCTTCATTTTAAAGTTTAGAGTATGAAAAAATCGAAAATTACTTCATTGGCCTTTTTGGCATCCAAAATTGGAATTCTTTCAATTGTACTTTTATTGGGTTGTGTAGGTACTGAAGAACAAGTACTTAACTCAAAAAAGGAGTTAATCAATCTAAACTATGGAGATGACCCTAGGCAAGTCATGGATGTCTACCTTCCAGCTGGTCGAAGTACTGAGTCTACGCCACTCCTTATATATATACATGGTGGAGCTTGGATAGATGGAGATAAAAGTGAATTCCTTCAAGTAAAATCCTTAGCAGAAAATTCTCTCTCAAACTTTGCGTTTGTCTCGATCAATTATCGACTTTATGATTTCATTTCTGGATCAAATCAATTTCCAACTCAAGAAAATGACATCGCTTCTGCAATTAATTTCATTGAGAACAGCCTTACAGAATGGAACGTATCCAATAATCTAATTCTAAGTGGAGCGAGCGCAGGCGCACATTTAGCCTTACTTCAAGCCTACAAAGCACCTTTGAATAAATTCGAGGCAGTGATTGCCTTTTTCCCACCCACAGACTTAAATACTCTTTTTGGGTTTTCGGTTTTTACCGCGCAGGGACTTTCCGCAATTCTGGGGGGTACCCCAGACCAGAACCCCAACCTTTACATTTCTTCTAGCCCTAGTAATTTTGTCACCAGAACAAGTCCACCCACTATCCTTTTTCATGGAGAATTGGATACTGTAGTACCAATAATTCAAAGCGAGTTGCTTGCAAATCTTTTAGCGGAAAGTGAGGTGCGTCATGAATTATTTAGAGTTCCAAATCAAGGACACGGATTTAGTCCTGAGACTTATAAAATGGCATTCGAACAAATAAAAAAATTCTTAAATCAATAAAAAAACCCTGCAATAGCAGGGTCACCGATAAAGATTAGACTTTTTGAAGTCCCGTAGATTTAGCTTTTTGTTTGATTGCTTTTACTACTCTCTCGGAGGGTTGAACTTGGATCTGATCCATTTGCTCTATCGTGCTCAGCAGGGCTACATATTCTTGCATTAGTTCGTCATCGCTATGCAAGGCTTGCATCAAGAGTTCTTGTTCTACCTCCGCCATTTCCTGGTAAATATACCTTACCAGGTCATTTGGGGTAAATTGTTTTATCATAGGCTATATTTAATTGTTGCATTTTCTTTCTCAAATGAATTAATGCATAACGCATTCTCCCTAAGGCTGTATTAATACTTACTCCAGTTTTATCAGCAATTTCCTGAAAACTCATATCCATGTAATGTCTCATGATAAGGACTTCTTTTTGTGCCTCTGGTAAGTCCTCAATCATTTTTTTAACCATAGAGATAGTTTCTTCTTTTACCTTCAAATCCTCAATCGAATGATCAGCAAACTTTAAAGAATTGAAAACGTTACTCCCATCCTCTAAAATAATAGTAGGATACCTTTTTGCTTTCCGGAAATGATCAATCGCTAGATTATGAGCAATTCTCATTAACCAAGGCTGAAATTTCCCTTCTTCTTGGTATTTATCAGAGTTCAAAGTTTGAATTACCTTGACAAATACATCCTGAAGCAAGTCTTCTGCAATTTCCTGATCCTTAACTATCAGAAATATGGTAGTATAAACTTTAGTTTTATACCTGTCTACCAAAAGGTCGAAAGCAACTTCACTGCCGTTCCGATATTGTGCGATCAATTCGCTGTCCAAAGGACCTATGTACTTACTCATCTTAAGTTGGTTTAAAATCAACGTAGAAGTCTAGGCCATAGTATCTTGTTAGCGTAAAAAGAAAATAATTTTGATCAGGTGACTGAATTTTGAGAATTCTAACTAACTGCTTTTAATTAAGCTTGTCAATAGCTCATTGAAATTCAAGAGGAAATTTGGCAAATCATTCGAATAACCAAAATCCATTGGCAATAAAGATTCCAATTAAATAAAATTCCGATAAAAGTTAAAGCTTGTGAAAATTGCAGCACTAATCGGATGATCCTTTTTCTTGGCGATTCAGACAAGGGAAAATAATCGCCATTTCTTACCTTCGTGATCTGACAATATTATTAATTATGGACATTACCGGAAAAATCATCAATCAACTTCAGGAAGTGAGTGGGAACTCAAAAAGCGGAAATTCTTGGAGAAAAAAAGAATATATTCTTGAAACTACCGGACAATACCCAAAAAAGGTATGTGTAGCTGTATGGGGGGATAAAATAGACCAATTTGCCCTTCAAATAGGAGAACAAGTGACTCTTGGAATCGACGTGGAAAGTAGGGAATATAACGGTCGCTGGTATACCGAAGTCAAAGCCTACAAAGCGGATCGAAGTGGGGGCGCAGGAATGCCTCAGACTCCTGAAGTAGATACATTTTATTCCGAGAGTGAGGAAGACAAGCTTCCTTTCTAAATTTATTCACACTTTTTCCTCTGAATTTTTCGATGTGGGACGATTTTAACCAAGATCCAGATTGGGAGGATGAGAATGAATTTGATCCAAAATCCATGAGAGATCGGATTTATTCTCATCCACTAATGAAAAAAGGCCACGAGTTGGTTGCACTTACTCATGCCATTGTGGGCAGTCTGGATGAAGCCCGAAGAGAGCTTTATGGTGGGATGATGATGCAAGATGCCACACTTATCTGCTCCAAATTTGCAAATGCTGAAGGGATAAGTGACTATGTCCTGAAAATGGAAAATGCAACCATTATGAAGGTTCATGCCAGACACCTCCACTCCATGACTTACCAATTGGCCATGGAGGAAACCCACGCTGAAGAGCACCTAAATCTACTTCGAGAGTTGATCGGCGAGTTTAAGGTCCTATTTATTGAATGGGTAAAAAGCTTCGATCCAAGTGATCGATATGATGATGGATGGGGCTTATTTGTAGATTAATTTTTTGCCTTAGTCGGTTTTTCGACGTTTAAAAATTATTTATTCAGATGAATGACTTAATCTATCTCTATTTTTCATTTTTAGTTGCAGCTCTTTCTGAAAGTCAAATGAAATCCAATTTTTACAACTTAATGATTTGATCGCTGAAGCCCTTAATCTGGAAAGGATCCACTTACAAAAAATCTGAGAAATGGCTCTTTCTATTTCAAAATCGACGACGGGAAGTCCTTTTCACTTTCAATTAATGATGACTTTTCAAAAATCACTCCATAAAAAAAGCGGGGCTTACTCAGCCTCGCTTTTTTGTTGTAGTTCGATCTCTTCGCCAGATTCATCTAGAAATCTGTATTCCGTTACCGGCAGAGAAGAATCTTTGATCAACCGTATCCATTTGAAATACTTTAAAAACCATTTCACTCTTCGACTAATAATTCCCTGAGTGAAATATGCGTGCAGGTAGGGATGCAGCCCAATGTTTATTTTTTCAACATTTTGGATTCTAGCCATGTGCTCCAAGTCCTGCTCAAGTTTATCCGCGACAAGGATTGAAGCTTGAATTTTTCCAGTTCCATTGCAAGCAGGGCAAGTCTCTTTAGTCACAATATTGACCTCAGGCCTTACTCTTTGCCGGGTGATTTGCATGAGTCCAAATTTACTCAGCGGCAAAACAGTATGCTTAGACCGGTCAGACTTCATCTCCTGCTGCATCGCTTCATAAATAGCCTTTTTATTTTCGGCTTTTTTCATGTCTATGAAGTCGACCACAATGATACCCCCCATGTCTCGGAGGCGGAGTTGTCTGGCAATTTCTTTAGCAGCGACCAGATTGGTTTTTAATGCTGTTGATTCTTGGTCACTTTCTTGATTGGACTTGTTACCACTATTTACATCGATAACATGAAGAGCTTCAGTGTGCTCAATAATAACATAGCCACCTTGTGGAAGGCTAACTGTCTGTCCAAACAAGCTTTTGATTTGCTTTTCGATTCCAAAACTTTCAAATAGCTTGGCTTTACCGTTGTAAAGCTTGACAATTTTTTCTTTTTCAGGAGCTATTGACCTGATGTAGGATCGGATTTGATCGTAGGTAGACTCTTCTTCTACGGTAATTGCATCGAATGATTCATTGAGTAGGTCTCTGATTAGAGAGGAAGCCATACTCATCTCTCCTATTATTTTATCCCGGCTTTTTGCTTTCAGCAATTTCTTCATTCCCTCTTCCCAGGTAGTGAGAAGATTTCGAAGGTCTTTATCCAATTCGGTTACTGATTGACCTTCCGCCACAGTTCGGATAATGACTCCAAAATTTGCTGGCTTAATGGAATTAATTAGTCTGAGAAGCCTTTTTCGCTCGTCACTACTCCTGATTTTTTTGGAAACATTCACTGAATCAGAGAATGGTACCAATACAAGGTAGCGACCGGGTAAGGAAAGCTCGCAGGAAAGTCTAGGACCTTTGGTCGAGATAGGCTCCTTAACCACTTGTACCAAAACCTGGTTGGTTTTATTTAGTACATTGGCAATCTTACCTATTTTGTCGATTTCAGGTTCTATTTCAAATCCCTTCAAATTATGATTGCTGTAGTTATTGTTTCTCACCAGTTTGGTGAACTTCAGCAATGAGTTAATATTTGGTCCGAGGTCTTGATAGTGAAGGAATGCGTCTTTCTCATATCCTACATCAATGAACGCTGCATTGAGGCCATTGACGATTTTCCTAACCGTACCTAAATATATATCTCCGACTTTAAACTGGTTCTCCATTCCTTCGGAATGGAGCTCGACCAGTTGTTTTTCGTTTAGAAGGGCTATTCGACTTCCATTTTGAGAAGAATCGATTAACAATTCTGTACTCAAATTCTCGTCTTATAAGATGTAAATGAACGTTGTTCTTACTAAAAACGGGAAAAGAAGAAGTGATTACTTCTTCTTATGTCTGTTTTTTCTTAGTCTCTTTTTACGCTTGTGCGTAGCGATCTTATGTCTTTTTCTTTTTTTACCGCAAGGCATAGTCTTTTGAATTTAAAGTGTTAAAGATGATTTATAATTTCTCGAGATAAGTACGAATACTTTCCAAAATCATAGGATCTTGAGTCATACTCCGAACCAACTCAAATTGAGCTTTTGCTTTGTTTTTTTCTTTCGATTCAAAATAGCTCACTCCCAAATAAAACTGTCCTTGTAAGTTTTCTGGATGGTACTTTACCAATTCCTCAAACCTTTCGGAGGCTCTGTCATATTGGCCAGATTGAAGAGACAATACTCCCATGTTAAATAATCCATCTTCATTTGTTGGATCTTGATCCAATACTTCCCTAAGCATGGTAATCCCTTGCATTGGATTCGAAGAGGATACATAAGTCATGGCAATTTTAGTCTTTAAATCCAACCGAGAAGCATCACCTTCCAGGATTTTACCCAAATACTCTCGGGTTTTATTTGCCAAGTCTTCTACTTTTTCTTTGTCAAGAGCAAATGTATACGCTTCATAATACGCATTTCCAGTTTGCTCAATGAGCGATAAATCTGTGGGATTGATCAATAATGCCTCTTTTAAATAGAAAGCAGCGCTGTCAAATATTCCTTCTGATTTATAAATTTCAGAGAGCTCCTTTGCAAAACCTGTCTTTTCAGCGTCTGTAGAATTCTGGTCTGAAAGTTTTGCTTTTAGCTGCTCTGCAATTGATTTTTGATCGGAGGACAACTCGTTCTTATGAAGCATCGATGCATCAGCATTTGCATCTTCTGACTGAGTATCCTCAATTGCAGCGTTTTGAGGGTCATTGTCAACCACCACTTTTGGTAGTGCATAGAGACCAACTATTGCTGCGAGGCCCAAGCCAATAAGAACGAGTTGTGAACCTTTCATGTCAACGTCAACTCAGAATTAGTCCTGAGGAGCCAATTGTTTGATTTTTTTACTATTCTTAATTTTCTCAATGAACACTTTGGACGGCTTGAATGCAGGAATGTAATGCTCATCGATTACAATCGCGGTGTTCTTTGAAATGTTACGGGCAATTTTCTTTGCTCGCTTCTTATTGATGAAGCTACCAAAACCTCTCACGTAGATATTTTCTCCCTCAGCCATGGAGTCTTTTACTACCTTGAAGAATGCCTCGATGGCTTGTGTCACATCATCCTTTTGGATTCCGGTTTTGTCGGAAATCTTGGTGATTACTTCTGCTTTTGTCACAGTGATTTTAATTTAGAATTATGAAATAAGCTTAACAACCTATTAACCAAGTGTTTTTGGGACTGCAAATGTACGAGAACCAATGCAATTAAAAAACAAATTGAAAAAAATTACCTTGGTTTGTAACTGGAAATAATCAACCTAATGAGTCAAAAACTATCTGAAAATCAAGCATTTTCCAATCAAATTATTTCTTGGTATAGACAGAATCCTAGAGATCTTCCTTGGAGAAATACCCATGATCCTTACAAAATTTGGCTTTCGGAAATTATCCTTCAACAAACACGCGTAGCTCAAGGCATGCCCTATTATTATGCCTTTTCTGAAAATTATCCTTCGGTCCAAGACCTTGCAGAGGCTCCTGAATCTGAGGTCCTGAGACTCTGGCAAGGGCTGGGCTATTACAGCAGAGCAAGAAATCTCCACTTCTGTGCAAAATACATCTGGTTTGAACTTAAGGGGAAATTTCCATCAACCTACGATGAACTAATCAAATTAAAGGGAGTCGGTAGTTATACCGCGGCAGCAATTTCAAGCTTTGCTTTTGGGGAGGTAAGAGCCGTGGTAGACGGGAATGTCTTTCGTGTTCTTGCTCGTTATTTTGGAATTTCTACTGATATCGCAAGCGGTAAGGGCAAAACCGAATTTGAGGCATTAGCAAACCAGCTTATTTCTAGAGATAATCCCGGAGAATATAACCAAGCGATTATGGACTTTGGCTCCAGAATGTGCGTTCCCAAAAATCCTGATTGTCCAAATTGTCCTTTGAAAAGCTCCTGCTTCGCCTTTTCTAAAAATATGATCTCCGATCTTCCAGTTAAGATTAATAAGACAAAAATTAAAGATCGAGCCTTGAATTACCTTATAATAAGGTGTGGAAATAGGTGGGTTTGGAAACAGCGGTCATCAGGAGATATTTGGACAGGCCTTTTTGATTTTCCTGAAATTGATCACAATCCATTCTCTTCCCAACATCCCGCTCAGCAATATCCCAAAAACTATAAGCACATCTTATCTCACCAGAAATTAACTGCCACTTTTTCGGAAGTAGAAATTCCTGAACAAGAAGCTCAAAAACTGGAAGAATGGTGCGAAACCCAAGGTTATTCCTTGGTTGAAGAAAATCATATTGAGTATTTGGCAAAACCTAAATTGATCGTAAATTTTTTGACCGATCAGGGGTTTTGAGTAATTTCATTTCTTCTAACTTTTATAATATAAATTCAAATTATGGCAGGTGTTAATAAAGTAATCCTTCTGGGCAATTTGGGAGCTGATCCAGAAGTAAAATATCTTGAAGGCGATAATGTGGTTGCAAACCTCAGACTGGCCACGACTGAATCCTATAAAGACAGAAATGGAAACCGAGTAGATCAAACCGAATGGCATGATCTTGAACTTTGGGGGCCACAAGCGAAAATTGCTGAACAATACCTTAAAAAAGGTTCGCAGATCTATGTCGAAGGAAAAATCAAATCAGATACCTGGCAGGATGATCAAGGTCAAAATAGAAAGAGGACCAAAATCCGAGTAATAAGTTTTACAATGCTTGGCGGTAAAAGTGAAATGGGATCAAATCCCCAAGAAAATGCAGGGATGAGTCAGCCCTCCACCAATTATAAAGCAGCAGCGTCGCCAGCTCCTTCTACCTCGGGACCTGACATTCAAATGGATGACTCAGATGATGATTTGCCATTTTGATAAGTCCAAAAATCCTCTGAACATCTTTTCAGGGGATTTTTAGCTAATTTTGTTAAAAGTAAGTTGATACCCATGGACGACCCCTACCCGAGTTACCTTCTACTCGCTCAAATTACAGAGCCAACCTTCGCTTATTTTTTTGTCAATGGCCTTGTTTTGGCTTTGTTGCTGATTGCTTCGGCGTTAGCCTCGGGATCAGAGGTAGCATTTTTTTCCCTATCCAATGAAGAAATTTCTTCCATTCAAGAAGATAATCCCAAAATCGGAAACTTAATTTCCGAACTTCTTTCTGCGCCAAAACGCCTCCTAAGCACCATTTTGATTATGAATAATCTCATCAATATTGGGATTGTTACTCTAACCACTTTTGTTACTTGGTCCATTTTTGGTACAGATACCACAGGAATTGTTATCATCCTTATCCAGACGGTTGGGATTACCTTTGCCATCGTTTTTTTCGGTGAAATAGTACCTAAAGTGTATGCAAATCAAGCCAAAGTATCATTTGCCATGACCATGGCTCCTATCGTGGGCTTTTTTTCAGTCATCCTAAAACCCTTTTCACTAATCCTAATGTCGTTTGGGACATTTATCGAAAGGAGAATTCAATCAAAAGGAATCAGCTTATCAGTAGATGAATTAAATCAAGCACTCGAATTGACCACAGAAGATACCCCTGATGAAGAAAGAGAGATTCTCAAGGGGATCGTAAACTTTGGCACCCTGACCGTTCGCCAGGTTATGAAAAGTAGACTTGATATAACTGCAATAGATGCTGAAATTGACTTTCATGAGTTAATGGATAAAATCAATAAAAGTGGATATTCCAGAATACCGGTTTATGAAGAGACCATCGATAACATTCTAGGGATTTTATATATCAAGGATTTACTTCCTCACATTGACCAAGACGAAAGTTTTGACTGGAAAAAACTCATTCGAAAAAGCTTCTTTGTACCCGAGAACAAAAAAGTGGATACCCTGCTTAAAGATTTCCAGCGAATGAGAGTTCATATGGCTATTGTAGTAGATGAATATGGAGGAACTTCAGGCCTAGTGACTCTTGAGGACCTAATCGAAGAGATTATAGGCGAGATCAATGATGAATTTGACGACACGGACAACTTCTTTTTTCAAGAAATCGACCAAGATACGTTTGTGTTTGAAGGCAAAGTTTCCCTAAATGACTTCTGTAAAAAATTGGAATTAGACCCACAGGTTTTTGAGGAGGTAAAAGGAGAAAGTGAATCTTTGGGGGGCCTTCTTCTAGAGCTAAATTCCAAATTCCCTAAAAACGGAACTAAAATTATTTTTGAAAATTTTGAGTTCACCGTCCTCGCTGTAGACGCTCGTAAAATCAAAAAGATCAAAGTTCACATCAAATCCATTGAAAAAGATGGTCTAAGCTCTTTTACAGACTAAGTAAATTTTATATTATTTCTTATATTTTATATTTTTCAAAATATTATTTTGAAAATAAAGAAATTTCATTTTTACAAAATCATTAACTCCATTTTTACTCAAATAAAAAAATGTTATTTTTTTGAAAAAATCTTAAAAAAACCAGAAATCTAAATTTTGGACAGAAAAAACCTCCAATGAGCTAATTTTGTGAGCTGATATTTGATTTTTGATCAATATTTCTTGAAATAAGGTAAAATATTTAAGCAAATTTTCAATTATATTTTTTTTAAGATTGATCTATTTTTTCAACAATACGACATAAAAACCGCCAGTTCATTGCGTTAATTTTAAAGAAAGAAAATTTTTCTGTAATTTTTGGAAATTTTCAACCTATTAAATCGAAAAATAGAATGCAACAGGGTTTATATCGATCGGAGTTTGAGCATGACTCCTGCGGTATAGGTGCGGTCGTGGATTTGAGCAATACACCCACTCATGAAACGATTAGCGATGCCTTATACATGCTTAGCAACATGGAGCACCGAGGGGGCAGAGGTTCAGATCCAAAAACCGGAGACGGGGCTGGGGTACTGATTCAGGTTCCGCACCAGTTTCTAAAAGATGTCACCGCTAGAACAGAAATAACACTTCCCGAAGCCGGCTATTATGGGGTAGGGATGACCTTCTTTCCAAAAAACAAGCAGTTATACGCAAGGTCTAAAGAAATGCTCAACGAACTCATCGACGAGTTGGGCTTTCAATTGATCGGATACCGTGAGGTTCCTGTGGATGTAACTGTTCCAGGCTCAGGAGCCTTGGAGGTAATGCCAATTATTGAGCAGCTTTTCGTTTCTCATAAGGAAAACCTAACAGGAATCGACCTAGAACGAAAATTGTATGTGCTTAGAAACTACGCAACAAAAAAGATTAACTCTGAAGTAGCCGGGGTAAACCACTCCTTTTATTTTGCAAGTTTAAGCTCACTTACACTTATATATAAAGGACAGCTCCGTACAGATCAGGTTTTAGCTTTTTATAAGGACTTGCAAAATCCGAGAATTGAATCTGCCTTTGCGATCGTCCATTCTCGATTTTCAACCAATACCTTCCCTAACTGGAGATTAGCTCAGCCATTCCGGTTCCTTTCTCACAATGGGGAAATCAATACCATCAGAGGTAACCTCAACAAGATGAAATCCAAAGAGGCCCTGATGAAATCAAAGTTTTTCACAGACGAAGAGCTTTCTAAACTTCTACCTATCACCAATAAGCTAAATTCCGATTCGGCTAATTTGGATGCAATGGTGGAGCTACTGACCTTAAGTGGCAGATCACTTCCACATGCGATGATGATGCTCGTTCCCGAGGCTTGGCAAGATAACCAAGTAATGGATCGGGAAAGAAAGGCCTTCTATAAGTTCCATGCGTCTCTTGTTGAGCCTTGGGATGGCCCTGCTGCATTGCTATTTACTGATGGAAAATCAGTAGGAGCTACGCTTGACCGAAATGGTCTTCGCCCTTTGAGATATTTCATCACTCGAGACAATCGATTAATTCTCTCTTCTGAGGCTGGTGCATTACCAATCCGGGAAGCTACAATTACCGAAAAAGGAAGAATTAGCCCTGGAAGAATGCTTTGGGCAGATCTCGAAAAGGGAAGAGTAGTATTCGATGAAGAAGTAAAAGGGGAAATCTGCAATAGACAACCTTATGAAAAGTGGGTTAACGAGCAAAGAACCAAACTTCGCTTTGTGCCAGATCCTGAGGAGCTCTCTCATCCTTACACGACTTCTGAGATTAAGAAAAGCCAAACAGTTTTTGGATATACTTCTGAGGAGTTGAAAGTGATCCTTGCCCCTATGGGCGAGTCAGGATATGAAGCGGTGGGTTCCATGGGAGCCGATACGCCATTGGCTGTACTTTCTAAACAAAGCCAGCATATCTCCAATTACTTCAAGCAACTATTTGCTCAAGTAAGTAATCCTCCAATTGATCCTATCCGGGAGCGATTGGTGATGTCACTATTCACTCGAATTGGAGAAGGACATAATATCTTAGAGGAAAGCCCTCAACATACCAAACAAATCCACATTTCTCAGCCAGTTCTTTTGAATGAGGATTTGGAAAAAATCACCCGAATGGAGCATTTGGGCTATAGATCAAAAAGACTGTACGCTCATTTTGTGGCTGACAACCAACCTGGAAGACTTCTTGAGGCCTTGGACAAACTTTGTCAAGAAGCTGAAGACGCCATTCTTCAGGAAGGAAAAAATGTATTGATTATTTCTGATCGAAACAGTAATTCTTCTTCAGCACCAATTCCGTCGCTAATTGCCATTGGTGCGGTACACCAGCATTTGGTTAAAAAGAAAATACGAACTAGAGCGGGATTAGTACTAGAATCTGCTGATATCCGCGAAGTTCATCATTTTGCGACTGCTATTGGTTATGGAGTTTCTGCTATAAACCCATACCTAGCTCTGGAATCCTTGTTGGAAATGTTTGAAAAGGGTCTTTTACCTAAAGTGAAAGATCAAAAAACACTTTTCTCCAACTACCAAGATGCTATTGGCAAAGGGCTTCTCAAGGTCCTTTCCAAAATGGGAATTTCAACCTTACAATCGTATCAAGGCGCCCAGATTTTCGAAGCAATTGGCTTAGGACCTGAAGTCGTTGACCGATGCTTTAAAGGCACCATTTCCAGAATTAGTGGAGTTTCTTTTGATGAATTGGCTAAGGAGGTGCTCAGCAGACACCATGCAGCTTACGACACCTCCTCTTCAATTTTGGAAACAGGTGGCGTATATCAATGGAAACGAAGAGGGGAAAAACACATGTTTAACCCGGAAACGATCCATCTTCTGCAAAAGTCAACCCGTCTCGGCGATTATGAGCTTTACAAAAAGTTTGCTTCCAAAATCAATGAGCAAACTAAAGATGCATTGACTTTACGTGGCCTTTTTGAATTCAAAAAGCGAATCAGTGTCCCAATTGATGAAGTTGAGCCAGCAGAAAACATCTTAAAAAGATTTTCTACAGGAGCAATGTCATTTGGTTCCATCTCCCATGAAGCCCATACAACTTTGGCGATAGCCATGAACCGTATAGGTGCAAAAAGTAATTCAGGAGAAGGAGGAGAAGACGAAATTCGATTTGAAAGAAAGGCAAATGGTGATTGGGAGCGGTCTGCTATTAAGCAAGTAGCTTCTGGACGATTCGGTGTCACTTCACATTACCTTGCCAATGCAGACGAACTGCAAATCAAAATGGCCCAAGGTGCAAAACCAGGTGAAGGAGGGCAATTGCCAGGGCATAAAGTCGATGAATGGATTGGACGGGTAAGACACTCTACCCCAGGGGTAGGTCTAATCTCCCCGCCTCCACACCATGATATTTATTCTATCGAGGATCTGGCTCAATTGATTTTCGATCTTAAAAATGCCAATAGAAAAGCTAGAATCAACGTAAAGTTGGTTTCTCAAGCCGGAGTTGGAACAGTAGCAGCCGGTGTTGCGAAAGCAATGGCGGATGTAATTCTGATCTCTGGGGCAGACGGAGGAACAGGAGCCTCCCCACTAAGTTCGATCAGACATGCAGGGCTTCCTTGGGAGCTTGGACTTTCAGAAGCCCATCAAACGCTTGTAAAAAATAATCTTCGCAGCCGAGTAGTTCTTCAAACTGACGGGCAGCTTCGTACTGGTAGAGATTTAGCAATCGCTACCCTGCTAGGGGCAGAAGAATGGGGCATTGCTACCGGAGCGTTAGTTGTGGAAGGGTGTATCATGATGAGAAAGTGTCACCTTAACACTTGCCCTGTGGGAATCGCTACTCAAGATCCAGACCTAAGAAAACTATTCACGGGAGATCCAGAACATGTCGTTAACTATTTCAAGTTCTTGGTACAAGATCTTCGAGAAATCATGGCTTCCCTTGGATTTAGATCTATAGATGAAATGGTAGGACAGAGCCATGTCCTTCAATCAACCGGACATTTGAATCACTGGAAGTGGGATAAAATTGATCTTTCTCCAATTTTCCACAAAGTGGAAGTACCTGATCATGTGGGAATCCATAAGCAAATAGATCAAGAATTTGAGCTTGAGCATGTATTAGACCGCCAGCTCATCAAGGCTGCAACTCCAGCTCTTGAACAAGCCATTCAGGTGGAAGGAATCTTCCCGATCAAGAATATCGATCGATCTGTAGGAGCTATGCTTTCCAACGAAATCTCCAAAATCTATGGAGGAGTAGGTCTTCCAGAAGATACCGTACATTTCAAATTCACAGGTTCAGCAGGACAAACTTTTGGAGGATTCTTAGCCAAAGGGGTGAATTTCGAACTTGAAGGAGAAGCAAATGACTACTTTGGAAAAGGACTTTCCGGAGGTAAGCTGATCATTTATCCTAGCCGAAATGCCAGGTTTGTTCCTGAAGAAAATATCATCATCGGCAACGTGGCATTTTATGGTGCCACATCTGGCGAGGCCTATATCAATGGTAAAGGTGGCGAAAGATTCTGTGTTAGAAACTCAGGTGTAAAAACGGTTATCGAAGGAATTGGCGATCACGGATGTGAATACATGACTGGAGGATTAGTGATTAATCTTGGTGAAATCGGACGAAATTTCGCAGCAGGAATGAGTGGTGGAATCGCCTACATTCTTAAAGATTACATCACAGAAATCAATACAGAGATGGTTGACCTTGATCTTCTCCAAGAAGAAGATTATCAAACCATCAAATCCTACCTCAAGCGACATGTCAAGCTCACAAACAGTGGACTTGGCCAGCGGTTCTTGGATGAATGGGAAAAATCCAAGGAACTATTCATCAAAGTAATTCCAAGAGATTACAAAGCTGTATTGGAAAAAAGAGCAAAAGATCAAGCTAAAACACTGGTGTAAGATGGGAGCGAAAGACGGATTCATAAAATTTACAAGAGAAACACCTGTAAGCCGAGACCCGAAAGATCGAATCGGAGATTACAGAGAAATATATGAGCCTTTTTCTGATGAAAAACTCAATCATCAGGCGGCAAGATGCATGGATTGTGGAGTTCCATTTTGCCATAATGGTTGTCCATTAGGAAATGTTATTCCTGAATTCAATGATGCGGTTTACCAAAAAGAATGGGAACAAGCCATCAAAATCTTAAGAAGTACCAACAACTTTCCAGAGTTCACAGGAAGGATTTGCCCCGCACCCTGTGAAGCAAGTTGTGTTTTGGGGATCAATAAAGATCCTGTAGCTATTGAATTGATCGAAAAGAACATCGCAGAAAAAGCCTATGAACTAGGCTTAATCAAAGCTAACCCTCCGAAAACTCGGACTGGTAAGAAAGTGGCGGTAATCGGATCAGGTCCAGCTGGACTTGCCGCAGCAGATCAACTTAATCAGGCTGGTCATGAGGTTACCTTATTTGAAAAGGATGCCAAAGTTGGAGGACTCCTTCGCTATGGGATTCCAGATTTCAAACTTGAAAAATGGGTAATCGACCGTCGAGTTGAGCTTATGGAGCAAGAAGGTGTGCATTTTGCAACTCAAACGGAAATCGGAAAAACCATTGATTCTGCTCAAATTTTGAAAGATTTTGATGCAATTGTTCTTTCTACTGGTGCTCAGCAACCTCGTTCTTTGAATATTCCAGGAGATAAACTTAAAGGCGTTCATTTCGCAATGGAATTTCTTGGAAGACAAAATCAAGTAATTGGAGGTGAACTTGATGGAAACCCGATCCATGCCGGAGGTAAACATGTCCTGGTCATTGGAGGTGGAGATACAGGAAGTGACTGTATCGGTACCTCAAATCGACATGGAGCAGCCTCCATCACTCAACTCGAACTACTTCCAAAGCCACCTAAGCAGCGTACTGTTCTTAATCCATGGCCAGAGTGGCCAATGACATTGAGAACTTCTAGTTCCCATGAAGAAGGTGCAGAACGTGTATTCTCTGTTCTTACCAAAGAATTTGTTGGAAACGAAAAAGGAGAAGTTACAGGATTGAAAATCGCCGAAATTGAATGGAAAGAAAAAGGCGGAAGAATGACCTTTGAGGAAGTTCCTGGAACAGAACGAGTCCTTTCATGTGACTTGGCCTTCATTGCAATTGGTTATTTAGGGCCAGCTCAAAATGGATTATTACAGGCATTTGGTGTGGATACGATGGAAAATAGCCTTCCTAAGTCAAAAAATTACCAGAGTACAAACCCGAAAGTCTTCCTTGCCGGTGATATGCGCAGAGGCCAATCCTTGGTGGTCTGGGCAATATCTGAAGGTAGAGAAGCAGCTGTCAAAGTAGACGAATTCCTGATGGGATCGTCAAGTCTACCTCAGAAGGATGCGTCCTTCTATCAGGTAGAGGAGCAAATCGCGGGTTAAACGCCGGTTTTTTCCGGCATTCCAATAGTACCCTGTTTAGTTGACCCACCTGCGATAAAGAAAGCCACCTTATGGGTGGCTTTCTACATTTTGGTTCAATTAGTTTCTTGGTCTTCTAGCCATTGGCCTTTCAGGACGATCATGGACTTCTCCTCCCGGTCTTCTCCGGTCTCTAGCATCCATTTTGATCTCTTCCCACTCTTTTCGCTGCTCTTCAGTCAAAATACTTTTTATTTTCTCTTCTTGAGCTTTCATTTCTGCTAGTCTAGCTTCACGTTCTGCTCGTTGTGCTTCCATTTCTTTTTGCCTTTTTTGAGCATTTTCAAGGTGAATGGCATATACCTCTTTTTTTTGATCCTCAGAAAGATTTAATCTTTCAGCCATTCTATTAGTCATTTGTTGAGCCCTTTCCTCTGGAGAAGGAACTTCTTTTGGCCTTTGTTGAGCCAATACACCTAGGGTAGTCATGCCCACTATGGCAATACTTAAAATCCATCTTTTCATACGTCTGTTTGTTTAGGTTTCGGTAATTAGATATGAAAAGGGATTTTTGGTTTAAAGATGAATAAATAGAAAACTGTTAAAGGAACTTAAAAGGCTTATTTTTCTTCAATCAGATCTTTACGTTCGGTAGCTCTCACATACCTTGGCTTGATCAATAACCTGAGGCTGGGATCAAAGCTTAGGTAATTCCAAGACCAATCAAAAAAGATAAAAAGCTTGTTCTTGACGCCCAGGATGGCCATTAAATGGACGAAGAGCCATGTCAGCCAAGCAAGAATTCCTTGGAATTTAACAAAAGGCAAATCCACAACTGCCTTTTTACGTCCTACCGTTGCCATTGATCCGAGATCCTTGTATTCAAAAGCCATCATTTCTTGGCCTCGAGAAATTCTCCGAAAATTAGCGGCTAAGTTTTTTGCTTGCTGAATTGCAACTTGTGCGACTTGTGGGTGTCCTTTGGGCAGAGAATCTGTGCTCACTACACTTTGATCTCCAAGCACAAATATTCCATCCGAATGAAGTAATTGATTGAAAGGATCTACTTTCATTCGACCATTTCCTGCAAACTGCTGATCCTGAAAACCATCGATCCGATTAGGTTTAATGCCAGCCGCCCAAAGCAAGGTCTCAGTATAAATTGGCTCTTTTCCTTCAAGAATGACAGTTTTACCATCAAAATTCAATACCCTCGTGGAGACAAAGACTTCCACTCCTAGTTCATTTAAATAACTGAGTGCATGGTCTTGGGCTTCTTGGGACATCGTAGAAAGCAGCTTTGGGCTTGCCTCAACCAAGGTCACCTTCATATTTTTAAAACTCAATTCAGGATAGTCTTTGGGGAAAACAGTATTCCGTAGTTCCGCCATTGCACCTGCCAATTCAACGCCTGTAGGACCTCCTCCTACAATAACCACATTCATCAAGGCTTTTCGATCTGACTCATTTTTCAGATTAACAGCCCGTTCGTAATTTGAAATAATCTTATTTCGGATATAAAGAGCCTCGGAAACTGTCTTCATTGGAGAAGCAAAATATTCGATTTGTTGAGCACCAAAGAAATTGGTTTCCGCACCCATGGCTAGCACCAAATAATCAAAATCCAAAAATCCAACATCCGTATAAATACGCTTCTTTTCCTGATCTACTCCTTGTACCTCAGCCATTCTAAAAGTGACATTTCGGGTATTGTGAAAAATCTTCCTCAATGGAAATGAGATCGCTGAAGGTTCGAGACCTGCAGTAGCTACCTGATAAAAGAGGGGCTGGAATTCATGAAAGTTATTCTTATCGAGAAGGATAACCTGGTATTCGGTGTTTTTCAACTCACGGGCCAATTTTAATCCTGCAAAACCTGCCCCAACAATTACGATTTTGGGAAGATGTAATTCAGGAAGATTTGGAATGGGAGAAATATTCATAAAAAGAAAAGTCAGTTTGCAAGTTATAAGACGATTTCCACCGGAGTAAGTCTGGAAAAATCAGGAAAATAAGTCGCGAATTGTGTTTGCAATGGTTTTCCCCCTTATCAAAAGAATTGTATTTTTGCCCACTTCAAAAAGTAAATCTATGGGAAGAGCATTTGAATTCCGGAAAGAGCGAAAATTTAAGCGATGGGACAAAATGTCCAAAGTCTTCACCCGATTGGGTAAAGAGATTGTGATGGCCGTAAAATCTGGAGGTCCTGACCCTACAAGTAATGCGAAACTCCGCACGGTAATCCAAAATGCGAAAGGTGCCCAAATGCCAAAAGACAGGATAGAGGCAGCGATCAAACGAGCATCTAACAAGGATGAAAAAGATTACGAAGAAGTAGTATACGAGGGCTATGGCCCATTTGGAATTGCGGTAATTGTAGAGACCTCCACAGACAATACCAATAGAACCGTTGCAAATGTTAGGTCTTATTTTTCTAAGGCCGGTGGTTCATTGGGCACTTCAGGCTCAGTAAGTTTTATGTTTGAACGAAAGGCGGTTTTTAGATTTGCAAAAGGAAATTACGATATCGAAGAACTGGAGCTTGAGTTGATCGACTTCGGATTAACCGAAATCGCGGAAAATGAAGGGGAAATCTTCGTATACACCGAATTTGAAGATTTTGGTACGATGCAAAAAGCCCTTGAAGATCGTGGAATTGAGGTTATCTCAGGTGATTTTCAGCGTTTCCCAACTACCCTTACCGAAATCACTGAAGAACAAGAAGAAGTAATCCAAAAACTTATTGATCGTCTCGAAGAAGATGATGATGTAAACCAAGTATTCACTAATATGGCCTAGGTGCAAACCAGGCCTTTTTTATGAGTTTTAGAAGAAGAGAGAATTTAAAGCCCTCGGACAAATTGCTTGTACTCGTGGGGAGCAAAAATCCTGTTAAAGTAGCCTGTACTGAAGATGCGTTCACAAGGGCCTTTAATCGACCAATTTTAGTAGAAGGAATCAACGTTTCATCTGGAGTCCCAGACCAACCCATTGGAGAGCGGGAGACTTTATTGGGTGCCAAAAACAGAGCATATCAGTCTAGAGATGTATTTCCAGAAGCTAACTACTGGGTGGGAATAGAGGGAGGAATTGATGAGGACGAAAAAGGGATGTTTGCTTTTGCTTGGATGTTTATTCTTGGTCAAAATGGCAAAACTACCCAAGCCAAAACAGGCACCTTCTATCTCCCCAAAAAGGTCTCAGAACTGGTAAGCCAGGGAATGGAGCTTGGAAAAGCGGATGACTTGATCTTTGAACAAGAAAACTCCAAACAACAAGGTGGATCTGTAGGACTCCTTACTCAGGGTGTAGTGAACCGTGACGAATACTATCGACAAGCCATAATTCTAGCCCTAATCCCATTTTTGAACCCCGATCTCTTCTAATAAAAATTAGATTATATCAGGTAATTTTGAAATTTTTTAAGAAAAGTTTTGGAGTTTAGGTATATTTTTTCGTGTTTTAACACGTAAAGAATATTCAACTCAAAGTTTCTTAAAGACACCCTAAGTTGTTTCATCACCCTATATAAAGTACCCTTCCTTATAACCTCCCTTCTGGGAGGTTTTATTTTTTCAAGTTCTCCAAAAATTGACGTAACGCGACTCTCCAATCTGGATGAGCATCCCAAACGGGACCGATATAAAGTTCATCACGAACCAAAAGTTTGATATAATATTTAACGACCGTCTGACTTCCCTCTTCTCCACCAAGAGGATCAAATCCCATACTTTTCATTAAATCTGCTTGACGTCCCTCGACCTTCACCAATAAAAACTGAACTCTCTCACGGATCAATTCTTGAGCGGGTCTCGATTCGGTCAACCATTCCACTTGATGGGGGTAAACTTGACTGATTATTTCCTGAATCTGGGATTTTTGCGTTGCCTGTTCAGCTAATATTGCCTCTTGGGTTTTACCAAGAAGATCATAACGAAAAAAACTTACCATCCCAGTTTCCGCAGATGTACCCTCCAAAGGAATCCCAAGCTTAAAAACATCCAAGTTTAATGGGTTTCTGGGCAAAAAGTCTAAAGATCCTACAGCCCCACCAGAGTTAGAAGTTGAGTTTAGAAGGGGAAATTCAGCAACATCAATCACCAACAAATTTTTACTTTGCTTTTGCTTTCCTATTCCTTCAAGTTGTAATCCGGCAGATTTCCAATCCGAAGCCTTAATTCCAAAAATGGAAGTTGTAGATACCACTTTGGCATCCCCACTAAATGGACCAATATGAACTTGACAAGCATTTTTTTGCCGCGTCACAAATACTACATTTTTCACCTTCCGCTGCGCAAGAGCAGTAGCAAATTCCGCCAAGGTAGCCTCCGAAAGAGAAATCTGCTCCAGCTCAAAATAACCAACTGGATCTCCTCCAGATTCTACTAAGTAGGGATGAATGCTATCTGCTAATGATCTCCACTCCATAGCGGGTCTGGCGGATGGATCAGAAGAGATCAAAACAACTGACTTCCCCTCTAAATAACTTTCTGGCAAATTACCCTGTGCTTTTAGATTGAAAGAAAGAATAGAAAAAAGAAAAACAAGGGAGATAAATTTCATGATTTCGCGGAATCAAGCAGTTAAGCTTACTATTTTTACGAATATACATAACGCAATACAGAATACGAGATGTCAATTCGGCCCATTTTAGTCTTTAGGTTTTTCATAATTCTTTGGTTTTGCAACACGACTCCTTCGATAGGTCAAAAAATTTCTTCTGAAAACTTACTGGCTCACCTCGAGTTCTTAGCGTCTGATGAGCTTGAAGGAAGGAAAACACTCGAGGCTGGAAACTTAAAAGCCCGGCAGTACATTCAAAATTTTCTCAACAAGCTAGAACATGCCGAATCCATTTACCCGGATTACACACACTATTTTTCATTTGAAAACTCCCGAACCAAAAAGAGATACGATGATGCAGCAAATCTAATCGCCTATATACCGGGGAGCGAAAGCAAGAAAATTATCGTGATTACAGCCCACTATGATCATGTGGGCGTAGGAAGAGCAAATGCTTCGGGTGATTCGATTTATAACGGTGCAGATGATAATGCATCTGGCACTGCAGCTCTTTTGGAAATCGCATCTTATTTCTCGAAAAACAGGCCTAAACACGCCATTATGATTGCTGCCTTAGATGCAGAAGAAATGGGTCTGCAGGGAGCAAAGGCTTTGGTAAATGATTTTCCCTATGAATTGGATCAAATTCTGCTCAACATCAACATGGATATGATCGGAAGAAACGATCAAAATGAACTTTATGTGTCAGGAACACACTATTATCCGCAGTTCAAAGACATTTTAGGAACAACAGCCCAAAATCACAGCATCAATTTGAGATTCGGTCATGATATCCCCGGAACCGGCGCAGACGACTGGACTAAATCATCGGATCATGGCGCATTCTTCGCCAAACAAGTGCCTCACCTTTATTTTGGAGTTGAAGATCACGAAGATTATCACAAACCTTCTGATGATATTTCAGGGATTCAAGCAGATTTTTTTACCCATGCTACAAACCTAATTCTTGATTGTATTTTGGCTATTGATAAAAAAATTGAAATTAAATAACCAGTAGAAATTGAACCGATTTCCATTAACTCTAGTCTGACTTGGCCAAAAACGATATCATAACGCGTTTTCTGATCTGGAGACTCCGCCATATGAGCAACCAGACCTTTATCCTAATCCTGAGTGGATTAGTAGGAATAGGTTCTGGATTGGCAGCAGTGATCCTCAAGCAAACTGTACATGGTATCCAGCATTTTTTGACAGAGGATTTTTATAAGGAATACGCCAATTTCCTCTATATCATTTATCCTTTGATTGGAATATCCATCGCTTATCTGATTGGGAAATTTATCCTCAAGGATGTGGGAGGTCACGGAATTCCAGATATACTTTTCAATATTTCCAAAAAGTCTAGCCTAATCCCCAGAGTAAAAATGTACAGTCGGGTGATCACTTCGGCATTTACAGTCGGCTTTGGAGGATCAGTTGGATTGGAAGCCCCAATGGTCGTCACTGGATCTGCTATCGGATCCAACACAGGAGTTCTCATGCATCTGAACTCAAAAAAAAGAAGTCTATTGATAGGATGCGGAGCGGCAGGAGCTATCTCAGCGATATTTGGCGCTCCGATTGGTGCAGTAATTTTTGCAATAGAGGTCATTTTAATGGAAATCAGCACGGCTAGTTTCATTCCCTTGCTGATTGCCTCTGTGATGGGCTCAATTACTTCCTTATTGCTTATTGGTAAAGAGTCCTTATTCAATTTTCAAATTGAAGAATCTTTCCAGGCGATCCACATGCCTCATTATTTGCTTTTAGGTATAATCTGTGGAATGGTCTCCCTGTATTTTAGTAAAATGGTCCAGTCCACAGAACAGGTGATGGAGGATATGGGAGATCAGTGGATGCGGCTCTTGTATGGTGGAGCATTTTTAGGGTTTATGGTGTTCTTTTTCCCTCCGATTTATGGAGAAGGCTATGACACACTTAACCTATTGATCGAAGGAAATTCAGGTCAAATCCTAGATAAAAGTCCTTTTTTCTCCCAACTCGAAAACCCTTATTTGATTTTTGGATTCTTGGTAATCGTCATTTTACTAAAACCGATTGCCTCGGCAGTCACAATTGGTGCAGGCGGGAGCGGTGGAATATTCGCTCCATCTTTATACGTTGGTGGACTCGTAGGTTTTGCCTTTGCTTATTTTTACAATTTATTTGACCTCCCCTATCATTTACCCATGGCTCATTTTACTTTGGTGGCCATGTGCGGAGTAATGGCTGGTGTTCAGCATTCTCCCTTATCTGCGATATTCTTGATCGCAGAGATTACGGGAGGCTATGAATTGTTTATTCCTTTAATGTTTGTCTCGGCGATTTCTTCATCGACGGCAACTTATTTTCAAAAAGATAGCTTGTATAAGCTTCAATTGAAGGCACAAGGGAAACAACTTCCCGAATCCAAAGACCAAGAACTTTTGGATGCGATTTCTATAGAAAATGTCATCGAAAAAGACCTGCTTCCCATCGATCCAGAGTCAAAACTGAAGGATCTAATCAACTTGGTTAAAATCTCCAAGCGAAATATTTTCCCAGTGGTGGATCAAGAGGGAATCCTCAGAGGGATTATTACCCTTGATGATATCAGAGATATTATGTTTGATGCTGAAAAGCAAGATTCAATCATGGTCAAGCAGCTGATGCACAGTCCTCCAGAAATCTTATTGGATACCGAAAATATGCAATCTGCGATGGAAAAATTTGAAAAATCGGGTGCTTGGAATCTACCTGTAATTCAAAATGGGAGGTATTTAGGCTTCGTTTCTAAATCGAGAATTTTCAATACTTATAGAAATAGACTGCTTCGACAAAAGCTCCAATAAGCCAATTTTAGAAGAAAATTTGGAATCTGATTTTATCCACTTTCTAAGAAAAAAATAAACCTGATTTTCAGCAGTTAGAAGGAATTATCCACAAAAGATGACTCAAGTAGGAGGCATTAAATTCCTTATTTTCAGTGAATTATATATATATCAAAAGGGAGTGTGGATAAATAATTGAATTTGTGGATAAATTTTTCTTGCGTTTTTTAATCCTCAAAATTTCAATGTATTGGCATTTATTTACAAAACTTGCCAAACTCTGTCAGCTAAATTTTTACCACTTAAAACCATCTCCAAAAATCCAGAAATGAAATTTTATTTGGATTTGAAAATGGATGAAAAATTTGAGAGAAAATTTTTCTGACTTTTTTAGAATCTACCTTATTGGCCTAGAAAAAAAAAAATTTTTACAGCCAAAGTTCTATTTTTTTAAATCCCAAAACCAACTGGCTCCAAATTGTTCATTTGCCGCAAAATCCAAGATTGTCTTCCTTTAATATAGCCAGTTGGTCTTGCTGGATTCCATCGTCTTGGATTTGGTAAAACTGCAGCAATCACAGCCGCTTGACTACGGGAAAGTTTTGAAGCAGGCCGTTTGAAGTAAGTTTGCGCTGCAGCCTCAATCCCATAAATACCATCCCCCATTTCGATGACATTGAGGTAAACTTCCATAATTCGCTCTTTGGACCAAATAACTTCAACCAAAACCGTAAAATAGGCTTCTAAAGCTTTTCTCACATAACTTCTATCTGGCCAAAGGAATACATTTTTTACGGTTTGCTGGGTAATCGTACTTGCGCCTTTGATTCGCTTTCCTTTCTTATTTCCTTCCCATGCTTTTTCCATCGCCTCAAAATCAAAGCCCCGATGGTCAAGGAACTTTTGATCCTCAGCAGCTACCACTGCTTGTGCAGCATGTTTTGAAATATTCGTGATTGGCTCCCAATCTTTATACAGTCTTAACTCTTTTTCTGGATCCAATCCCTGCTCGACCAAGCGGATAACCATCAAAGGAGTGATCGGCACCGGTACAAATCGGTAAAGAATAACCAATCCGATCGATAACCCTAAAAACCAAAGGGTAATCTTGAAAATGAGTTTCCCAATCCAACGAATAATCTTCATAGTAAAGGCTAATTGATTGCTTTTGCCTGTGCAAATTGATAGAAAAAAACTGCATTTTCATCATCCGACAACGAATCCAAATCTCTTTCCATTTGGAGCACTATTTCTGGAGTCACCTTATCCGATTTTAACAAAGAATCTTCGGCACTTTTCATTAGCGTTTTCCAATACAAACAGAAGTTTTTGAGTCGTTCACCATCCCTTTGATCACAAAGGAATCCTCCATTTCGAATTTCAATCTGTTGAAATCCTGCAGTATTTAACAGGTTTCCAAGGTGGATACCGATATCTGGATTTCCGCCTAGTTCCTTCTGATGAGAATTATAAGCCTCGTAATACTGAAGAAGACCTTGAAGTTTTGGATAAAAATAAAAGCTAGCGTTAAATACTTCGGTAATAAAAACTTTTGCACCAAAATCCAAAAAAGGCTTAATCCGGAAGAGAACTTGGGAAGGATTCGCTAAATGCTCCAAAGTCCAGCAAATAAATAAGCCATCAAAAATTTGATCGAATTTAGGATAATGGATATCCTGACATTCAAATCGTACTCGACCTTCGTATTCTCGTAGGTTTTCTTTCGCTTTTATCAACTGTTTCTGCTCTATATCCACACAAGTGATCTGTAAGTTTGGAAACAGGTCAAGGAGAATTTTGGTCTGAGCACCTACTCCAGAACCTAATTCTAGAATATGATGGCATCCCGAAAAATCAATTTTTTCATAAATCAAGGATGCCAAAATTCCAGACTGTTCTAAAAGTCTAGCTTGTTCTTTATCCTGATAGCCATGCAGATAGTTCATTCTCAAATTTCAATAAAAAAAGGGCCGAAGCCCTTTTAAATTATGGATTAGCAACCTTTTTTTTCAAAACAATTGGCGCTGTTAATTTAGAAGAAACTGTTTCCATGAAGAATTTCAGGTCAGCATAAGCACCCACAGGGATTAAACTCGCTCTGACATCAAGCTTTGCTGTCACTTTGAGGATTTCACCGATCTTTTCAACAGAATAGTTAAAACCAATTAATCCCCCCGGTATAGTAATGCTTTCGCTAGTCGGATAGTCATCCAGTTCATACCCCTCAGGAATTACAACATTTGCCGTATATAATTCGCTAAACGGATATTCAAAATCAACTGGAAAAACACGGTACTCCTGTGTAAATGGATTTTGAGCAAAAGAAGAAATCCTCAAGGGGTTAAAAGCTAAAATGTCTAATTCTGCCGCATTTGGCATCACCATTTCAAAATTCGCATTTAGGTAGTTTTTCTCCTCTAGCAAGTTTTCCAATTCCACATTTCGCACTTCCATGGTTTCCCTGGAATACGTGAATAAATCCTCCATCGGTTTTTCTGCTTTTCGCAATCGCTCTGCAGCCTTTGCAATACTCAGCCCCGCATAATTGTAACTTCTTAGGCTATTTTTTATTACAAGCTCGCCAGTTTCTTGGTTTAACTCCACCGTAGAAGAAACGATATTATTCGAATTGTGCTTTAATTCGATCGGGATAAGCCTGCTTTTATCCTTTTGTAATAGAAGCCCTCCCTTGACATGCTTATCAATATCCACAAACCCAAATGGTGCCATAGGATCACTCAAATCAATAAACTGTGGCTTCCCATCAAGTTCAGCTAACAATAAAATTTCATCAAATTGGTTTAAAAATGGAAACTGAACCAATTCGCTTCTGCCGTAACCTTTGCTTCCGATGAGGATTGGATCACAGACAATGCCTTGTGATTTTAAGATTCCCATATAAGCCAAAATCAATTCTCCGGGTTGGCCTCGCTTGGACTTTAATAATTGGTTTAGGCTTTGATCTGGATAGATGTAGTCCTCCCCTTCATTGATAAAATTATCTCGAAGATAATAGTAGGCGTTTTCTGCTTTTTCTCTTTGGGTACCTTTGGATAGATCTAAGGCAAAAAGTTCTCGCTCCAAGGCCCCAGAACGGTAATAACCATTCACGGTATATCGCTCGATCATTTCATCCCCAAGAACTTCCCATGTATTGAGTACATCTTTAAATTCCGCGCCTGCATTGGAAGCTGCTGTCTGATATTTAGATAACTGAAATTCCACACGCTCTTCATAATCGCGGTAGTTTTTCATGTAGGGTTCTTCTTTTAGCGAATAGAGATTCCGTAATTCCCAAGAATATGTGCCATTATTGACCTCCTTTTTAGCTTTATAGAAAAAGTTTTCCCCCTGACCGATCATTTTATACTCCAATTGTGGGATCATGATGATCTGGTATCTAGAGAACAATGTGGGAATGGATCGTTGGAATCTCCACCCATCTAAGAAGGTTAGATTCTTATCTCCCTTCTTATAAGAAAACTCCAAGATAGATCCTACTTGAACATCTGGAAAGGTAATTCGAACTTCTCGATAGCCTTCTCCCAAGTCTACATCAAAGATATTGTCCTTTCCAAGCTTAGTGACATTAGCCTCACCATTGACATAATTGACCAGTTGGGCCTTTATTCCGGAGATATTTTCTACACCTGAAGTCCCTCTGTAATAGCGAATTCTAATATCGCCTTCTTCCTTTCCGGCTTCAGTCAAAATTTTGATTCGGTAAAAAAAATTGGTCTCAAGGATATCACTGTAAAACCGAGAGTCTCCATAAGCCGCCAAGACAACCGCCGCAGCTCCTGGTTCATACGGGACTTCTGTCAGTGCTATTTCATTGGGATTGATGTCGCCCATTTTATTGGATTGAGCGAAAAGAATACTTGGCCCTAGTATAAGTGTAAGTGCCAAAAAGAATTTATTCATACGAATTTGAACTAAGTGATGATTTTAAGAATGTTAATGTGCGGTCAAATTTTCCATTGATTTCTTTGAAAAGGCTTGTCCTTTGTTCCTCGGAAATTTCCCTGTCAAGTTGAATTGAAATCTCTCGGAAAATTTCTAGATCCTTTCCTGATTTTGAGATAGAAAGCTTTCCTTCATATCCAGAGCCTTCAATTGAAATCTCCTGAGAGTCTCCTCCCTCAAGTTCAAAATTTTCTGGAAGGGAAATCGTATAGCTATCTTCTCTAGAAAGGATATTTCCCGAAAGTTGTCCTTCACTAACCCGGGTCAAAAAGGGTCTTAGAATCAACCGCTTAGAAGTCCCTTGAGTGAATCGCTGGATCAATCCAGAATAGCGGATAGTGGCAGTAGGAAGTGAGTCTTCTCTGCCCATTTCCATTGCGTATTCCCCAACAATAAGTCCTGCCACCGCAGAATTTCGATTGAGATAATCTCGTTTTTCGCGATCATCTAAAACAGAATTCACCTCTCTTAAGCGCATAGCGGCATCTCCTGAGGTAGTCCATGTCGATTCAATCCTTGCACCTCCTTGATCATCGATGGTAACATTTGTCTTGGTAAGGATTTTATTCCAATGATCTTCTTGATAGGCTGGTGTTTTGGTCAGGTACCCACCCTCTGGAGTGGTAACTAGGACGTGACGGTTACTGGTAAAGTCACCCAGATAGCCAGGAGGATTTAAGGTAGAAGTACATTCCAACCAAATGGGGCCAGAATCAGTGGGTACTTGGAGGATTACGTGATTGAACTGGTTAGAAGGTAAATCAACCTCAATATCTTCCTCATCGACACCAGCATACACTAACGTGTAAAAGGAAGGAATCCCAGCGACTTCGAGCATAGACTTCATGAGGTTAGTCAAGGCCTTGCAGTCGCCATATTTATTTTCCAAAACTTCTTGAGCCGTCATGGTTTGCCAACCCCCAATTCCCAGTTGAATACTCACGTAGCGAAAATTTCGCTGTAGGTATTCATAAAGAACTTCGATTTTTTCATAGGGTGTATCCAAATCTTGAATCATTTGGAGAATTTGCTGTTGAAAATCCTCAGGTAGTTGCCCTCTTCCTGCATTGAGTTTACTCTGCCACATCCCCAAACCGGCCCAATCATTCATTTCTCCCTGAAACTCCCCAATCGAGAACTTCACAGGAGCCAAAAGTAGCTTTGGCAATTTGTCCTGATCATAGGAAGGTGTCAAAACCTCCAAATCCTCCACTTGCCAAGTGTTCGTCGTGATTCCATCAGCAACCTCTGTTTTTGTTTTCGCCTCAAGGTTAACCTCCTTAAACTTCAAGCCTAATTCAGTAGGATAGACAAAATCTAGACTTGACTTGGTCACTTTTTGATGCAGATAATTGATTGGATACCAATCGCTGTAATAGAAATTGTTGTTTTTAAGGATTTCAGTCCTGATTTTAATGATTACAGGATATCTAGGGGAACTGGGTTCATAAAATTTATACCGATTATCAAGCAGAAAACTGGTGGAATTGGAAGCGTAATCTGACATATCTCGGAGTCGAGCTTTCTTGATTGTCTTGCCGGTAAGTGGCTCAATCATTTCCAATTCAAAATCCTTGATCGAAACCAAATTATCGTAAAAAAGTACTACCCTAGCATGTCGTAACCCTTCCTGACTTAGGACTGTAATCGTTTTTTCTGAAACCTCTTTGACTGTATAATCTGCTAAAACAGTTACGGTCTTCTCTTCTTCCAAAACTGAATAAATTGGGGCATTTTTCTTCACCTCCACCGTATCCCCTAAATCGATTAAAGGGAAGGATAGGAGGAATCCAAAAAGTAAATTCAACATACGCAAATGAGCTAATTCGATACAAGAAGGGATTAGTTTTGTAAATTATCAAGCGACAATTAAAAGAAATTTTAGAAGGAATTAACTAGTCTGAAAAAGGCTAACTTAAAGCAGTTCTATAACTCAAATAGGCCCCAAAAACTTGTAATTCATAAATAATGAATGCTATTTTGACTCCGCTAATCTCGTATTACCTATGAATCCTATTGCAATCGGAAGTTTTGAAGATTTTGAAAAATACAATGGTTTGGAGCTTGGGGCCTCAGATTATTTCAGAATTACCCAAGGTCAAATCAATCTTTTTGCCGATGCTACCATTGATCATCAATGGATTCATACTGATCCTGAAAGAGCCAAAAACGAAGGTGGATTTGGATCTACTATCGCACACGGGTATTTGACCCTTAGCCTCGTTCCTCATTTGTGGGAGCAAATCGTTCAGGTACAAAATCTCAAAATGATGATCAATTACGGGATCGAAAGCCTTCGATTTGCACAGGCCGTAACCGTGGATAGTGAGGTACGACTAGTTGCCAAATTGAAAAATGTAGCTAATCTGAGAGGAACAGTAAAAGCTGAAGTGGAAGTAAAACTTGAAATTAAGGATCAAAAAAAGCCGGCATTCACCGGCGTTCTTGTATTTCTATATCACTTCCATTAATCAGGACGCTAGCAGGTCATTTACTACGGTAGCCGCGCAAGCACAACCAAATGCAGCAGGTAAAAAGGACATCGTCCCGTAGGCTGATTTTTTATAATTACTTCCATCAGTGAGCATCAAACTTTCCTTGATCACACGCTCAGTAGAAAACACTGCCTTAAAGCCTCCATGAATCCCTCTTTTTCTAAGTTTTTTACGGACTTTTTGCGCCAGTTTACATTCATAGGTGTTTTCTAATTGTACCACTTGAATTTTGGTAGGATCAACTTTCCCTCCTGCACCCATGGAACTTACCAATGGAAATCCTCTTCGAAAAGCACCTTCTATTAAATGAAGCTTGGGAGTAAAGCTATCGATACAATCCACCACATAGTCATATTCATTATTTTTTAGGAGCTCAGTCATGGGTTCAGGCTTCAAAAATTCCTTGATCACATGAAGCTTCATATTGGGATTGATAGCTGAAAGCCGTTGCTCCATCCATTCAGCTTTGGATTGTCCAACATTTAGTTGAGTAGCTGGCAGCTGTCTGTTGACGTTTGATATATCCACGGTATCCCCGTCAATAATCGTCATTTCCCCTACTCCAGATCTGGCAATAAATTCGGCGGCAAACGAACCCACACCACCCAGTCCAACTACAAGTACATGCTTACCCGCTAACTTTTCAAGGCCTTCTCTTCCGACAATCAATTCTGTCCGGCTTAGCCAAGCAAATTCACTCATGAAATTTTACGTTTCGAAATTCGGTTCCAATTCATAATGAGCTGAGCGCTCAATTGTTCTAAAGAAAGCCCCAAAATTAGAGATGCCTCTTGATAAATGGAACTAATTGGGATCTGCGATTCATCTGTTTCTAAATAAATTCGATCTAAAGGACAGGATTTAAGCCATTTTTGAGCATTGCTATCTTTTTCAAGGATATGCCGCCCAAAAGAAAAAAAGACCGGGTATTCTAGTAATGGAAGCGCTAATTCAGGCTTCAAATTCCATCCATGCCAAATAATTGCAGGCAGATCTTTTTCGTGTTTTAAGTATTCCAGGAGCAGATCATGCCCTTTTACGCAATGAAGAATAAGTGGCAAACCCATACTTAGGGCCCATCTTGCTTGGGCATAAAATGCCGCTTTTTGAAGAGCAATCTCGGGTCCTTTGATCCGATCAAATCCGACTTCCCCAATAGCAATTACTCGTGTATCCGATTTGGAGATAGTTTGAATATCCCGAAGTTCATCTTGCCAATGAACACTTACTTTCCAAGGGTGGATACCCAAAGAAATCTGACCGTTTTCGGGAATACTGCCTAGCAAACCATTATAAATGGTGCAATGGGCTTGGATTTGATGCGTATGAAAATCCCAAAGATGCATGGATTAAACTTCAGGTTTTTCATTGAAAAAGAAAAAGCCGCACCAATAGTTTTGAAGCGGCATTTTGGGAAAATTCCAAAATCACTGTTTTTTGGAAAATAAAATGGTGGCTGGTCCTTGCTTTAGGGTTACTTGATTTTTTTCTGGATCAAAGGTAAACGTAGCCCCTACAGATTTAAGCTCAAAGGTGGAAATAGAACTCGCCTCTAAAACAGATTGAGGCTGACCGGTTAGTTGGACTGCTACTTTCCCCCCTTTATTCTCAACCGTCAGAAGCATAGGAATTTGTGTCGAGCTGTATGTGCCCACATATTTACCAATCAACTCTTCTGAGATTTGGATTTCTGTAAAATCAGGCAATTCCCATTCTCTGCCAAACAGCGAATTCAAGCTTGCTAATAAGATATCATTGTTGTTATAATTCATCCCATTGGAAAGGACCGCGAGTGATACTTTATCTTCTGGGAAATAGGCTAGAAAGGATCGAAATCCATCAATTCCCCCCGTGTGTCCATAGCTTCTTCGTTCATAATAAGGGAACGAAAACATGCCTCGTCCATACCCTTCCTTAATCTCTTTCATTAACTCTAGGCTTTCTGAGGAGACCAGCCTTCCTTCAAACAAGGCCGAAATGAATATTGACAAATCCCCAACTGTAGATTCCAGAGCTCCTGCTCCTAATGGTACTGAAGGATCCGCTTCTAAATCCAATTCCCATTTCCCGTTGTAGAGATACGATCTTGCTTCTCCATTTTCTGGATCGATTTTATCAAAAATGCGCGTTGCTTTCAGATTTAACGGCTGGATTATCCTTTCCTCCAAAAGCTGTGGGTAAGTTTTTTGATAAACCCGTTCCAAAATCCAGGTTAGAAGGACAAAATTACTATTGCTATAATCAGCCTTGGAATCAGGTGTAAAGATGCTTCCCCCTTCCTTCATCATTTCGAGGAGTTGGCTTTCTTGATGAACCTTGGTCCGATAAATCGGATAATCTAGGCGATTCGTAAAATTAAAGATTCCGCTTCGATGTGATAAAAGTTGGCTAATCGTGATCTTATCTGCATGCTGAATTTCAGGGTAAAAATCGGCTAGTGATTGATCTAGGGAAAGCTTCTTTTCTTCTATGGCTTGAAAAACCAACACGGTAGTAAACATCTTGGTAATGGAGCCGATTCGAAGCTTGGTATCCAAAGTCAAGGGGATTTCTCGCTCTTGATCAGCCCAACCCACGGCCTTTTGAAAAAGGACTTGATCATTTTGGGTGATTGAAAGTACCCCCATAAACTTTTCATGGTTTTCTAGTGAATCCAAAAATTGAGAAAGTTTAGAAAATTGGGTGTTTTGACCCCAAACAGGTGATAGGAAGAACCAAAAAGTAAATGCGGTAAGTAGGTGTTTTCGATTCATAATGCAAATTGGGATAAAGAGAAAGCCTCCCCTGAATTTGGGGAGGCTTATGAATTAATCCAAACGGTTTCTTTCTTCTGTGCTTCCTGAGTTTGACCTTACTCGGAAACTTTCACCTTTGGCAAAATTATATCTCAGCGTAAATCTCACGCCTTGGTTGCTTCGGTATTGTCTGAATCCGGTATCGATATCAGCAAAGTCAATTTTGGCTCTGATGATTTGCGAACGGAAAAGGTCTGTTCCATTTACAGAAAGAGAGAGTTTATCTTTCATCAGCGATTTGGTCACTCCAGCATCTACCCAAGCAAATCCTTTGATTTGTCCTTGACCCCAAATCTGAGGACTCAAATACATTCCGATAAGCTCCATTCGAAATCCTTTCGGAAGCGTGAAGTTGTGTTGCGTTCTAGCCATGTAGGACACTTGAGCAACATCCAAAAACTCCTGTCCGATTTGAGATTTGAATTGGTTGTAGTTTGCTTGAAGCATATTGGACATATTCCACCATTTTTTGACCTCAAAAGGAAGAATAGCTCTGAAGTTTGCATTCTTAGTTTTGTCAAAATTATCAGTAAACGTGGTGGTGGTCCGATTTTCTTGATTCTGTTCAAATACCTGCATAAAGGCATTCTCGGTGACGCTATACCCAATCGTGAACTGATAAGCCCCTTTGACCACATGATTCATTTCAAAATTTGTCGAGTATTGAGGAGTCAGATGTGGATTTCCTTGCTCAGAGGTAAATGGATCGATGTAATAAATGAACGGATTAAGCAATCGGTAATTGGGACGAGTGATTCTTCGATTCGCGTTATAAACGATCTGATACGAATCACTGACTTTGTGCTGGACAAATACACTTGGAAATAGGTTGAAATATTCTTGCTTATTGACCTGATTTAAAGTCACCGAATTACCGACAATATCTGAGTATTCTCCTCTCAACCCAGCCTGATAGCTTAGGTTAGGATTAATAGCACCTTTCAATGTGAAATAAGCAGCCAACACGTTTTCATTGTAGATAAACCGATTGGAATTGGGGTCGGGGTTAAATGGACCTTCCTCTTGAGCTCTACTTAGATCTAAATCATTATCTGATTCTACCCAGCTTCCTTTTAGGCCAGTTTCGATCATTTTACCTCCTTTCAACGGCTTGACAAAGTCTACTTTCGCCGTGAAAATGGTATAATACATATCATTTAAAGTCAACAATTTGTCATTGGTCCCATTAGAAGGATTGTTGCCAGTCCAGTAGTTATTATCCAACAGCGATGAACTTTCAGAGTCCATGATGGTATAGTCTACGTCGGCGGAGAGTTTTGTACCTAGGGTATCCAATTTTGCATCGTAATGGAGGTTAGCAAACAATCTGTTGCGAGTACCTTTTGAATCATTTGAGGATTCGATGTAGTTGTTTTCGGTTTGTCCCGGATTGGTGATTTCTGTACCCGATTGGTTAGTGTTGACATCCGTAGATGAAGAGGCCTGGACATTTAAGCCTAAATTTTGATCCTTGGCAATTTCATAATTCGCCGAACCGTTAAATGACGGGGTTTTATATCGGGAGTTAATTCTTGAGTCCTGATTAAAATTGGAAATTCCTTGTTCTAGCGTGAAGTTTCGAATGATTTCCAAATCATTGAAAACTGCATACTCATTGTAATTCAGTGTACCGTTGGTTGAAAGTTTTCCCTTTTTGATGTTCAACGTCGCGCCTGCATTTGGTGCAAATTGACCATTGTATTGTCCACCTACTTGAATATTTCCAAATACTCCATCGACCGAATTTCGCTTGAGTTGGATATTGATGACACCCGCAGCACCCTCAGCATCAAATCTAGCTGAAGGATTATTGATCACTTCGATACTTTTGATATTATCAGCAGGCATAGATCTAAGGAAATTAGCGAGATCTGTTGCGCTCATATAAGTCGGACGATCATTGATCATCACCGTGGCACCGGTTCTACCATTAAGATTGATATTCCCTTCGGAATCCACAAAAATCCCTGGAGAGCGGCCGATTACATCCAAGGCATTGGAACCTTCTGCCATGACCGTGCCTTCGATATTCACGATCGTTTTATCTGCTTCAATGATAATCTCAGGTCGAGAGGCTTTGACGGTTACCTCATCTAATCCGGTCATTTCATCTTCAATCTTTACCACTCCAAAGTCCTTGGAAATACCAGGAGCTAAATCAAATGTGGCTGAAGTAAAATTTTTGTAACCAATAGATGATACGACGAGATTGACCTTAGCCGTTTTGGTGGATTCAATCAAGAAATTCCCATCCTCATCCGAAACCGCCCCGTCTACCAGACCGCCGTCCGGAGAAATCAAGGCAACATTGGCAAATGGGACAGGCTGACCTTTTTGGTCTTCGATTTTCCCCGAAATCTTGGATACTTCTTTGGGAGCCGCTACTAGCGTACTGATACCCATCATATAGGTAAGGATCGCTAGAAAAATAAGGTTGGCAGTTTTCATAAATAGATTGGCTTAGTTTAGTTACTGTGCCAGTCTTTAGGAAAAATAAATGCCAAGGGTAGAAAATGGTCAAAAATGGCTGTTTAAGCCCTTTTTGAAATTTTCTAGGACTTAAGCTGTATCAATATCGAACAGTATTTTATTCGGATATGAAACAAAAAATCCCGGACTTTTCAATCCGGGATTTCAATTTTAATTTATCAAAAGATTATTTAACGGCAGCGTAACGCTTGCTCACTTCCTCCCAGTTAACCACATTCCAGAATGCTGAAATATAATCTGGTCTTCTGTTTTGATAATGTAGGTAATACGCATGCTCCCACACGTCCAATCCCATAATTGGAGTACCTGGACATTCCGCTACATCCATCAATGGATTATCTTGATTTGGAGAAGAGCAAACACAAAGTTCTTTTTTAGCATCTACACACAACCAAGCCCAACCTGAACCAAAACGAGTTGCTGCTGCCTTGTTGAAAGTCTCTTTGAAGGCATCAAAAGATCCAAATTTTGCATCAATAGCTGCTGCCAATTCACCAGTAGGCGCTCCACCGCCGTTTGGAGAAAGAATCTGCCAAAAAAGGCTATGGTTCCAGTGACCCCCGCCGTTATTTCTAACTGCAGTGTTTGAACCTGCTACGGTCATCAATTCTTCTAAAGATTTTCCTTCTAGTTCGGTGCCAGCAATGGCATTATTTAGATTGGTCACATATGCATTGTGATGCTTTCCATGGTGAATCTCCATGGTTCTTGCGTCAAAATGAGGTTCCAAGGCATCAAATGCATACGGTAAGGCAGGAAGTGTAAAAGCCATATTGTTAAAGTTTTGGGTTAAACATTAAATAAATCCGGTAGTAAACTACGATTTGTCAACCAGACTCGAGGAAAAAAGGTTCTCACAATTGAGGTTTACACCTCTATTTTCTCAACTTTTCAAAAAATTTTAAGAGCAAAGATTCTGCTTGAGCCCCTAGTGTTCCGCTTTGAATCTTTGTTTTAGGATGTAGCAAGTTTGAATTGTGCGTCACAAATCCTCGTTTGGGATCGCTAGCTGCGAAGTGTACTTCACTTATTTGAGACCAATAAAGTGCCCCAGCACACATGGCACAGGGCTCCAAAGTCACATAAAGTTTACAGTCAGTCAGGTATTTTGCTCCCAAATAATTGGCAGCTGCGGTGATCGCCAACAGCTCTGCATGAGCAGTCACATCGGTGAGCAATTCGGTTTGGTTATGAGCTCTGGCTATAATTCGATTTTTGGAAACAATCACGGCACCCACGGGTATTTCATCACTTTCAAAGGCGATTTGGGCCTGTTTGAGGGCCTCGTTCATGAAATACTCGTCGGTGTAAAGTTCCACGCTTTCTAACTTAGAAAGACAACAATTCTAGAATCTCGTTTCTGACGCCTTCATTGATAATAATGGCAAGGATCAAGGAAACAATAAGACCAATCAAGGCTTTGAAAATATCCTTACGAGCCAATCGGAACGCTTTGGACAACCACGCATTTTTTTCTTTGGTCTTACCATGCTTTCCAATTGCAATAGCTAATTCTCTACCTGCCAGCAAACCAATAAATACCCAGGTTGTACTCATTGGTACTTTGGAGTACATTTTGAAATAGAAAAGAATCACCGCATATACAAGATCCACGATAGTAGCGGCTCTTACATCGGTAACGTTAGATTTTTCAGTGACGATTTCCTGAATTTTATCCCCTTTTAGGTAGAATAATACCCCTAAGCCTAAAAACACAAATCCTGCGTAAACGATAAATTCAAAAGTATCCAATTGCCGGGGAAGAAATACTGCGATGTTGGCTGCGTCCTGCATAATCCAAACAGCCCATAATACCCCAGAAGTAATCCATTGTAAAACAATCCAATACGGCTTAGCTTGTCCTTTAAGATAGTTTCTAAAGAATCGCTCAAGGATAAACCAAACTACAATGGCCAAAGTAAATGCCAGGAGATACCCAACAAAACTTTTGAACATAACATCCAAGATTGTTCCTGCCTTGTAGGTAAAAACATTAAGCAATAAAAATGTAGTGGATACTGGCATCCTCATTCTAGTCATGATTAACAAGACTATAGGAGCAGCTAATTGAAGAAATACAAAACTTTCTGGAGCTTGTTCCAAACCTTTGGTGGTAAGGCGTTCATAGCTCACATCTCCTCCAAAAGTAAACCAGCTATAACCAACTGTTCCAACCCAAATTAAGCCCATGAAAATCCAAAGCAACCACCAAGGTCGCTTACTATTTGAGGCGATAAAGGTTCCAATGGTCTGAATACTATCATTGGCAATGGCCGAATATGCTGCCAAAGCAAATCCAAACCACATGGCTGCATAGGTATACGGCGTGATTAAGCCTGCCATAGCAGTCAAAATCAATATAGTGATCAGAAAAGGTCTTTCATTTTTAGAGAAATCAAAAATGGAATAGGTTTTCTTGGAAAGCTTATCCTGATTGATATTCTGATCGAATGGTTTTTTGCTTTTTGCCATGATGGAGGCTGGTGATGAATTGGGTACAAAATTAATTAAGTTATTCTGCCTCTCATGTTATTAAATTGTTAACACGACTTAAATCCTTTTCCTAGGAACCTTAAATGGCTTGTATTTCACAAAAAAATTTCAACTTTTGCCTCAATTTATATAAAAGATTCTGATTTTAGGGAAATACCCTATTCCGAATTTCAATCCAAAAACAGCCTATCGATACGTTCAGATGGAACCTGAAGTACAAATACCAGAATCCCGTTCTCCAAAGTATTTCAATTACATCAAGGTATTTTTGGCTTTACTACTTTTCATTTTTGCCATCGACCTTTTAACGGTCGCAATGAGTGCGATCAATAGTGGTGTTGCTTTGGAGATTCTCCAAGTAACCAGCAATCCCTTTGTGAGTCTATTTATTGGCTTGTTAGTGACTGCTCTTATCCAAAGTAGCTCTACTGTTACCGCCAGTGTGGTTGCAATAGTAGCTTCTGGAAATCTTACGCTGCAGCAGGCTGTTCCAATAGTCCTCGGAGCAAACATTGGAACTACTCTTACTTCTACCTTAGTTTCTTTTTCATTTATTATGAAGAAGAAGGAATTCCGAAGAGCCCTTACGGCAGGAATAGTTCATGATTTATTCAACATAATCACGGTTATTCTTTTATTTCCATTGGAGGTTTATTTTGGCTTTTTATCCAAAATTTCCGAAAAAGTCGCCTCCCTCTTTGCCTCTGACAATAATTTTGACGGACCGATTATTTATAATCGAATGTTTACCAGATCGATATCAGAATGGATTATTGAAGTAATAAATATCCCTTTTTTGACAATGCTTCTTTCCATTTTTATGGTTTTTTTGGCCATTAAAGTCCTTTCCACTGAAATGTACCGGACCTTTATCAAAAACTCTTTTGAAGAAATCAACAAGATTATCTTTCAAAAGACTGGCTTGGCGTTTCTTTATGGGATTTTCTTTACAGCAGCAGTTCAATCAAGTACGGTTACCACTTCATTGGTAGTTCCCTTGGTGGCTAGCAAAAAAGTGAGCGTAGCAAAATCCTTCCCATTTATCATTGGAGCCAATATCGGGACGACAATTACGGCTGTGATAGCCTCCATTTATAAATCAGAAGCTGCTATCGCATTGGCGATTGTCCACATCCTATTCAATAGCTTCGGAGCTCTTATCTTTTTACCATTTCCTGAAATTCGCCAGCTGCCAGTGCGATTGGCTGAGTCCATGGGTAGGATTTCCTTGAAATATCGAGTGGTTGGGTTTGCCTATATTCTACTCACCTTTTTTATAATTCCATTTTTGCTGATCTACTTCAGCAGAGATTAGAATTGAGTCTTTCGCCAAGCTTCCAAAATTGCTCTGGAAGAACTGGTACCAATTCGGTCTGCTCCAGCTTGGATTAATTCCTCTGCAAATTCAAGTGTCTTAATTCCTCCACTAGCTTTGATGCCAACAGAGGAGGATAGCGTATCCCGCATAAGACGAATATCTTCTACTTTGGCTCCCGATGAGGCATAGCCTGTGGAAGTTTTAACAAAATCAGCCCCTGCATCTTGGCATAGTAAACAGGCCTCACGGATTTGCTCCGGAGTCAGATATGCTGTTTCAATGATGACCTTTAGAATTCGATCATCCTCATGGCAAAGCTTGGCAAGTTGAGCTATCTCAATCTTGGCCCAATTCATCCCCGATAAGAATGAAGTCAGAGACCATACCAAATCTAGCTCGTCAGCACCCTGTTTGATCGCTTCTCTAGCTTCCGCCACTTTTGATGCTGTATCTTCAAATCCAAAAGGGAAACCGATCACTGTTACCAGTCGGATATCTTTTTGTCCCAATTCTCTTTTTGCCTTCTTTAGCCAAAAACCCGGCAAGCAAACTCCCATCACTTGGTCTTCAATGGCCTCTCGAAGTAGGTGGTCCACGTCGGATTGAGTCATGGTTGGTTTCAAAAGTGTTGATTCTAAATATCGATTGAGGTTTTTCATCGGATTTTCAATCTCTTCCCAAAATGTAATCTTGTAAATAAATGAACTCAACGGTCAGATCTCCATCACGCGTGATAGTTGCTTTTTCTAGGATTGGAGCATCTTCCTGAAGTAAAGCAGGAATCACCCACTCAGAGAGTTGAACTCCAAAATCCGAACTGGATTCTCTAGGCAATTCACAGGGCAAATTGTCTATTGCCATCACAGAAATACTCGTTTGCTTCCCAAAGGGAGGGAGAATTTGGCCTGATTCCCGGTCTATATCATAAACCGGCTCAGCAATGGAGGATGCTTTGATGGTAGTCGGAATAGAGCCGTCTATATCACAAGTAATATCTGCAATTACCGAAATGGAAAAATCCGGTGAATTGATATCGTCCATTTCAAAAAGCCTTGGAGCCCCAGGATTCCAAAAAGCAGCCGCAATTAGTAATTCGGCCTGTTCGGCAAATTTTAGAAAGTGACTTTCATATCGCTCTGGATACGTATAAAATTCCTCACGATCAAATCCACCATCCGTCTTTCGCCGATTAAAATCCGATGAGGATAAGACCGTATAAACAGGTTCTTCAAAATAATGATGTAGAAAATCATGGGTATTCACTCCACGCAGTCCCATCATCTCTACGATGGTAAGAACTCCTTTCCCAACTCGACCCGAACCTGTAATTGCTATTTTGATGGGGGGCAATTGGACTTGTCCCAATTCAAAAGCCAATTCGCTTAAATCCTTGCATTCCTTAGCTCGCTTGAGATCAAAAAGACCCGTTTTTTTTCCATAGGTCCAAAATGCATTGTAAGCTCCTACTACTCCCGCCCAAAAGCCAAAGGCAACTACTCGATTTCCTGATTCGTCCTTGAGCACCTCGTAATCAATCAATCGAATTCTTTTCTCCAGAATTGACTGGAGCATTGCTCTATTTTTCGATTGTTTTTTGATCGTATGGGAAAAAAAGAAATAGGTTTTTTCAGGAATTAAATGCTGAACGGGAACCTCTTTGATACCGAATAGTACATCTGCCTCGGATATATCATCGACTAGTTGAATACCTGCTTGCTCATATTCTTCATCTGAAAAAGATCGAATAGGGCTTTTTTGTACTATAAACTCCAGCTGTCCTTCATACTGAACAGAAAGCTGCTGAAGCTGTTGGGGAGTAAATGGTGTTCGGTGATCTGGAGGGTTTTTACCTTCGTGGATAATTCCGATTTTCATAAAAATTTAATCAAATGGGTTGGAGCTTATCTACAAAAGAGGTTTTTATGGTATTGAGCTGGGCTGCTTTTTACACGATTCATAGTGTACTAGCAAGCTCCAAGTTAAAAAGATTTTTGGAGGACAAATGGGGAATCAGCAAGAAAACCTACCGATTATTTTACTCACTTATTTCAAGTATTACCTTCCTCGGTATTGGAATACAGATTCTTTACCTTCCTCCAAAATTGATTTTTGAAACTATAGGAATCTCTGAAAAATTGGGCTATTTCATGGCGACCCTTGGTGTGATTTTGGGAATTCGATCCTTCAAACACATCTCAGTCGGGGAGTTTCTGGGCTTAAACTCAACTCCAAGCCCTAGGGCAGATTTAATTCAAAGCGGTCTTTATGCCTGGACAAGACATCCCATGTACTTTGCGCTATTTCTTATCTTCTTGGGTTATTTAGGTGTTTCAGGAACAATGGGAGCGCTGATCCACTTGGTTTGCTTGATCATTTACCTGCCTGTTGGAATTTATTTTGAAGAGAAAAAAATGGCAAATGAATTCGGAGATGCGTATCGGCTTTATCAAAAAAATGTACCCGTATTTTTCCCAAATCCAATAAAAAAAGGGCCTAAGCCCTTTTAAAATCAATCTGTTCCAAGAAAATAAATCTGAAACGCCAACACCGAATTTGGCGGAATTAGCTCGTTATTTTCTTGGCTTCGGTATCCATAAGGAGAAGGGATAATCATAATTGCCCTACTACCCGGACGGATTCTTCTAAAGCCTACATCCCATCCTGTGATTACTGAGGTAGATCCTAGGACAAAACTGAATGGAATATATTTTCTGTTTTCGTCAAAAAGGTCGTTTTCACGAGCAACGGATTCAATGGAAGTATCAAACACCGATCCATCCTCGATCAAGTATCCAATGTAATCCGCATATACCACTGAATTGGATACAGGTCTTGACCCCACTCCTTCCTCTTGGACAATAATCACTACTCCAGTCTGATCATGAATTCGATATAAACTGTCGATTCTAGCAGTGTCCAAAAAGGCATCAATTTTAATTCGGTCTTTGGCAAGGTTCCCATCAAAATCATAGACAGGACCCGTTGCAAAAGGGTTGTTAGGTTCACAAGAGGAAAACCAAACGAGCCCTACAATAAAGACGATTGCTAAATATCTCATGGATTGATTATTGGTTAGGTCCCGGTGTAATTCCCAGGAGATCTATTTCAAAAATTAAAGGTGAATTTGCAGGAATCCCATTTTCTGACTGACTTCCATATCCCAATCTAGATGGGAATATTACCGTAGCTTTTTCTCCAGGACGCATCAAGGAAATAGCAAATTCAAATCCTGAAATGGTAAATCCAAGGCCCAAAGGATATCTTAAAGGCTGATATAATCTGCCCGCTGCATAGATTCCATTATCACGAGCAACCTGCTCTTTGGAGGTATCAAAGATTACATTGGTCAATAACTTTCCCGTGTAATCTACTCGAACTGTATCTCCTCGCTTAATGCTATTGAGATCTTCCGAAACAGACTCTTGCCAATAGATGTAAACTCCTTCCAAAGGTTCTTCATATTTTTTCACCGATGTGATCTGGTTTTCATCAAGATACTTCTGGATAGCCTCTAGATCTCTTTGAAAGATCGCTTCCATAGTCTCGTCAGGATTGATACAAGAAGTAACTGCCAATCCAATAAAAAAAGCAAAAACGGCAATAAATCTGGTTTTCATAGGGTTTAGTTTTGTTCAAGCAATTCAAATTGACCAAATGTTCACTCAGTAGAAATATCAATCTTCAGCTTTTCGTGCTGAAGATTGATTATTCGATTCTGAAGTTCCTCTTTCCAAGGAAAAGGATTTATTTCTGAACATCCATCACTTCCACGTCGAAGATCAGGATAGAGTTTCCTGGGATCATCGCACCTGCTCCAGCCTCACCATAAGCTAGCGGAGAAGGGATCAGGAATTTAGCCTTAGAACCTTTTTTCAAAAGCATCAAACCTTCGTCCCATCCTGGGATAACTTGACCCATTCCCACATTCACAGGAAGTGGTTCATAAGGTCTGTTCTCATTGAAAATATTATTCGCTTTAGCAAGATCAGGGATTGAAGTATCGAAGATGGTACCGTCAAGTAGATAACCAGCGTAATTGACATACATGGTAGTACCCGGAGTGGTGGCTTCACCTGTTCCTTCTCTTTCGATCACATAATACAAGCCATTATCTGTCTTCTGAGCGTTTAGCCCTTTTTCAGCTGCATAAGCTTCGATGGTCTTTCCTTCCTCCACGATCAATACTTTGGCTCTCTCTGCTGCAGCAGCTTGTTCTTTCATCATTACCTCCTGATAGAAAGCCTGCATAGCAGAATCAGTTTTTACGTCAAAAGCTCCCAAGTTCACCTTGATAACATCTGTTTCAGACATACCTGGAGGATAATTGCCATTGAATACAATCTTTGCAGTTGATTCAAATACGATAGAGTCTCCTTTTTTCAAAGAAAGGAAAATCTCATCCATTCCGTTTTGTGGAGTCAAGGTGTCATTCGCCATTAAATAGCCTGGGAATGGCTGATCTAGGGTAGAATAGATCACGGAATCATTCGCAGTAGTAATCTTGAGATTATATAGAACAAATTGTCCGTTCGGAGCCTTTTCGGATCCTTCCTTTACATAAGTGAATTCGATTCCATCCTTTTCAGTCACTTTAGACTTTTGGCAAGAAGAAATCAATGCAGGACCAGCTGCTAGGGCCAAAACGGCCAGAAATCTTGAGGATTTTTTCATATTGGAGTTATAGTAATTCAGGGTGTTTAATCGTGCAGAAAAGTTAATGGGCTTCAGCAATAGCAGTTTCGAATAGCTCCTGTTGACATTCTTCCACCAGTTTTTCAAACTTTTCTACGGTATCTTTTAGGCTCAGAGTTGATTTCCCTCCTGCGGCATTTTTGTGTCCTCCTCCGTCGAAGTAAGACGCGGCAAATTTATTGATTGCTACTTCGCTACTAGATCGGAATGAAATTTTTATTCCATCCTCCCGCTCAGAAAACAAAGCAGCCAATTTTATCCCATCCAAAGATAGAGCATAATTGACCAAACCTTCTGTGTCTCCAGTTTGGCTTTGATATTTTTTAAGATCTTTTTTGCTGATGACAAAATAGGCCGTATGGATATCTTCCCGGACCACCAATCGTCTGGTAATGGCAAAACCGATGAACTTAAGGCGATTCACAGAATTGGAATCGTAAATCCAGTTGGCAATCTGTGATCCATTAGCACCGTGGTCGATCAGCTCAGCTACGATTAAATGTACATTTTTGGTGGTGTTAGGATGGCGAAATCCTCCCGTATCGGTCATGATACCTGCATACAGACATTCGGCGATTTCTTTATCGACCAAGTCTTTATCACCAAGCTTGACAATTAATTCATAGATTAATTCACAAGTCGCTGCAGCTTTAGTGCTCCAAAATCTGAATTGCGCAAAATCTTCGGGATCTTGGTGGTGATCGATGTTGACAATGTAAGCCTTCGACTTACGGATCATTTCACCCAATTCATTTACCCTTTGAAGAACAGAAAAGTCCAAACAGAAAATAATATCCGCTTTTTCTAAAGCAATTATCGCCTGTTTTTGGTCATCCTTTTTACTGAAATCCAAGACAAACTCATTTCCCTTCATCCATGTTAAAAAGGATGGATAATCTGTTGGTGTCACCACAGTTACCTCATGGCCCTTTTTGATCAAGTAATTGGCTAGACCTAAGGATGATCCCAAAGCGTCCGCATCCGGCTTGACATGAGTGGTAATGAATATTCTTTTAGGTGAGGAAAGTTCTTTTTTGAACGAATCGAAAGCTTCCATTAAGTTAATTCTATGGCACTTTTGGCCTCGGTAGCGTGCAAAGGTCAGGATTTTTTTGAGAAATCCCAAAGCACTCATTTCTCTGTAAATTAGCACAGTAGCATAGAAAAGCTATTGATAAGACCTGATTTGAAGGTAATTTCCTTATTTTTGCGGCCAAATTAAACCAAAGATATCCCATGGCAGGAAACAGAACATTTACCATGATCAAGCCTGACGCTTTCGAGGCTGGTAACTCAGGAGCAATCCTTAAAATGATCGAGGAGGCTGGCTTCAAGATTGTGGCTATGAAAGCTACCCGTCTCACTCCAGAGCTAGCAGGCAAATTTTATGAAGTTCACAAGGAAAGACCTTTTTACGCTGATCTTTGCAAATACATGTCTTCAGGACCGATTTTCGCTGCTATTCTTGAGAAAGATAATGCTGTAGAAGATTTCAGAAATTTGATCGGAGCGACTAATCCAGCTAATGCAGCTGAAGGCACTATCCGCAAAATCTTTGCAAAATCCATCGAAGCAAATGCAGTACACGGTTCTGACTCTGACGAAAATGCAGCCATCGAAGGCAGCTTCTTCTTCAACCAATACGAACGCGTACTTTAATTTTGAATCAATCTCCAAAAAGCCACTCAGAAGCAATTTTGAGTGGCTTTTTTAGTAGCAAATAGCTGGTAGCTAGTATCAAGACATGAGGTGCAGGCCACAAGAAGCTAGACTTTAGAAACAAGACAATAAAGAGAAGAAAACTAGCTATTGACGTCTTTTGAAATTTTTCAGATTTCTGATTTTATCCTATTGCTTTAAACTGCTTACTGCGGTAAATCAGCTTCGACACCGCTCAGCTTGACCTATCTAGAATTGAGGCGCTGTCCAGAGAAAATTCCTATTGAGACTATCCGACTTCAACTCTCTTTTTTTGGAAAATCAATCTCAAACTGACCCGAAACTGAGACTGAATACTGATCACTATCTTCCAAGCTTCCTTACCAACTAACTCCTACCTACCCACAAACTCCGTCATAATTTTTGCAGATAGCAAGGAAAGCGGTATTCCTCCACCCGGGTGTACACTTCCACCACAGAAGAAAAGATTTTTGATATCAGAAGAATAATTGGCATGTCGGAGAAATGCTGCAAATCGATTGTTGGAGCTATTTCCATACAATGCCCCTTGAGCAGATGAAGTCCTAGATTCGATAGTCCGTGGATCCAAAAAATCTTCCACTTCAATGAGTGGCTCCACATTTACCCCCAGAATTCGGTGAATTTTGGCAAGCATATTTTTTCTCGCCTCCCCAATTAAATGATCCCAGTCCTGCCCTTGGTTATTGGGCACATTGATCATCGTAAACCAATTCATTCCTCCCGCAGGGGCATCATCTGATTTTAAAACAGATGAAATATTGATATAGATCGTAGGATCAGCGTAGATAGTCCCTTTCTTAAAAATCGCATCAAATTCACTTTTATAATCATCCGAAAAGAAAATATTATGAAGCCCGAGCTCGGGAAAATCCTTTTTTATCCCCCAATAAAAAATCAAGGCCGAACTACTTTTGGGCTGATTGAGAAGCTTTTTTGGTTGTTTTTGATTCTTCAACAAGGTCTTATAGGCATTCACCATATCCATATTGTTGACCACCAAGTCCCCAACGATCAATTGGCCGTTGACCCGAATTCCTACTGCCTTTTTATTTTCGACCACAATCTCCTCCACTTTTGTATTCAAGTGAAACTTGACTCCAATACTTTCCGCCAACCTTACTAGGCTAAGTGTAATATCATGCATCCCCTTTTTAGGGAAATAGGCCCCTCGGTTAAATTCTAAATGTGGGATAATATTGAGTGTGGCAGGTGTTTGATACGGATCTGAGCCATTGTAGGTCGCATATCGATTGAAGAGCTGAACCAATTTTGGATTGGAAAAAAGCTTTGAATTCGCTTTATGCATGGTAGAAAAAATCCCCAACCGACCCATTTTAAGATAGGAATTCAGCGCTTCTCGATTGGTCCAGGTGCTAAACTGATGAAGGGAACTATGCAAAAAAAGAGGTGCCAAGTGATCATACATGTAGGCAGAGCTTGCCAAGGCCTTATGAATATTTGTTCTTGGCTCACCCAAATTTTTCTCTACCTCAGTTGCAAATTTTTCTTGGTCTGCGAAGGCAGTAATTCGCGTCCCATCCTCCCAAAAGTAATGACAGATATCCTCTAGTTTTTGGTAAGAAAAATAATCCTCTGGGTTTTTGCCAGCCAGTTTAAAAAGCTCATCAACCTGCTCTGGAAGTGTAAACAGCGAAGGACCCGCATCAAATCGATAACCCTGAAGTTGAAATTCAGAAAGCTTGCCACCAGGATAGGAGTTGGCTTCAAAAACCTCCACCTCAAACCCTCGAACTGCCAATCGAATAGCAGCAGCGATTCCAGCAATACCTGAACCTATTACTAATGCTTTTGGGTGCAATCTGGCCTCTTTCATACTTGCCAAACCTACAATTGGACTGAAGGTTTACCGAATCTCGTGCTACTTATTTTCAAAATCCAACTTGTAATTACCGATATGGATTTCACTTTGGATGATTTTCTTCTTATGCCTGAAATAATTAATCACCCCAAAAATGAGAACAGCAATAGCTATCAGATAAAAAACAACTTGGTAGTATATATGACCTGGAACGTTCAGGAGATTTTTAATACTTAAGCCAGCAACCAAGAAATACATGGAGGTCCTAAGAAAAGCCAATAATGTGGTTTGATTGGCTAAAATGGTCCGCTGCAAAGCAAGATTTTCCCGAAGGATCAGGTCTTTGTTAATGGGCTGACTGCTGTTAGACATGGTATTTCGGATTGATTAGGTTTTTCAAAAGTAACATTCGAGCCCAAATTTAATTCACTTGTGGTCCCTTCAGATCAAGAAAAGAAAAAGTCCGACTCTTTCGAGTCGGACTTTAAGTTTACCAATAATCAAAGATTAATACCCAGGATTCTGTTCGATTGGAGCAGTGCTGTTGGTCTGGATTTCTTCCAAAGGAATCGGCCAGATAAACAGGTGGCTCGCATATTCAATCGCGTGATCAGTAGGAATGGCAGTGGTGCCATTGTAGAAATTGATGCTGGTGATAGATCTCGAAGTAGCTTTTGCAGGTACACCTGGCAATACCCCAGCTCCAGCCAATCGATGGATATCAGCCCATCTTCTGCCTTCTGCTAAGAATTCGATTCTTCGTTCTTTATAAATTGCATCAAGAACTCCCTCTTGTCCGCCAAGACCTGCTGCTGTAAAGCTTGGTACAGATTCTGGCAAAGCGCGGTCTCTAACAGAATTCAAAAGCGAAACTGCAGCATCCAAATTACCTAACTGTGCATTCGCTTCAGCAGCGTTCAACACTACTTCTGCAAATCTCAGAATCACGTTAGGGTCAGTGTAGGTCACTGGATCAATGTACTTATCTGTAAATACCCCTGTAGAGCTAGAAGTAGTCATTGCTCTTCTTGCATCTTCTTCCAACCAAAAATCTGCGGTCCAGATCAATGGTGAAATTTTAACCAATCCACGAGCGCCATTATTTGGGTTTCCATACATGGATGCTAGTGCTCCGTTTACGCCTGCGTTAGAAGCATCAGTATTGATGAAATTGAAGATATTATCTGTACTATTTCCTCCGGCTCTGAAAGGAGCGGCTGGATTAGGAGTAACGGCGTAGGCAGATTTGATTTTTTCATATTCCGCCAAAACACCAGCCCAATCTTCCATGTGAAGTTTGATTCTGGATTTCAAAGCAATGGCAGCACCCTTATTAGCACGACCTGCTCCACCATTTGGAAGTTTAGCTTCTGCTTCATCCAAATCAGCAAGCAGCTTTTGATATCCTTCGGCCACCGTGCCTCTTCCTACAGCTTCACCATCCGGTACTTTTGGTACGTCATTGATAGCAAATGTTCGATAAGGTACGCCTGCTGCGCTTGGATTGTCAGAATAAGGTCTGGCAAAATGCACCAATAATTCATGATGTGCCAATGCTCTCAAGAATAACATTTCACCAGCATATGCATCCGCTTGGGCTTGGGTGAGAACACCGTTTTCTACTGCTCCTGGAAGGCTTTCCAATACAATATTGGCTCTGTTTACCATTCGGTAAATAGAGATCCACATTCCATTGTTATTGGCTGTGTTCGGATTGTATCCTCCTGTATAGGTGATTTCATAGAACAACTGATCGTTGTACATATCCTCACCTCTCATATCGCCTTGTTCCACATTGGCCGCACCAAAAGGATAACCTCGCTGAACTGCTCCGGCATAAAAACCACGCTGTGCAGATTCATAAACACCAAGAACTGCCGAATTAATACGAGCAGGAGTAGCGAAAGCTTCCTGATCAGGAATCAAGTTAGCTGGCGTTAGTTCAATGACATCACATGAACTAATCGCCCCCATCATGGCTGCTCCAGCCATCACGAGTTTGAAATTTTTTATTGAAAACTTAGTCATTTTTTTCTTCGGTTAGGAGTTGAAAATTAGAATCCTACGTTTAGACCCAAGGTGTAAGTACGGATCAGCGGCGCCACGTTCCAGTCTACACCAAAGTTCAACTGACCTCCATAGGTATTGGATTCTGGATCCAAACCAGAATACTTGGTGAAGGTGAATGGATTCTGAACCTGAGCAAATACTCTAGCATTTCCGATTCTTCCACCGAAAGCACTTTGAAGTGCAGTAGTTGGCACATTGTATCCCAAAACGATATTTTGGATTCTGACAAAATCACCTTTCTCGATAAATCTGCTGTTAGAAGCGGAAGTCAACCAAGTGTTTGCATCTCTACCAGAGTATAATCTAGGTACGTCGGTTACTTGTCCACTTTCTGTCCAACGATTGAGGATAGAAGCATGGTTATTTGAGAAACCAAGACCCATCAATCCTCTCAAGGATTCATTCATGATGTAATTACCACCTGAGAATCGAGTGAAGATTTCCAAATCCCAGTTGCTGTACTTGAAGTTGTTTGACCAACCTCCTTGCCACTTAGGAAGGGTATTTCCAAGGAAAGATTGAGTTGGGGCAGTTCCTGCTACAGAAGTGTTTCCTGGATCAGCAGGGTTGTATGCTCTCCATGAAGAAGCACCTTGAAGCTGAACAATGTTATCACCGCTATAGTACATCACGTTACCATTCGCTGGGTTAACACCTGCAAATTTGAATCCGTACAATTGAGCGATTGGTCCGCCTACCTCAGTTCTGTTGTAAGTAGAAGTTAATGGCTGGATCAAGTTAGTCACTTCGTTTTTGATCAAAGTGATGTTGAAGTCTGTGGTATAAGAGAAATTGCCCTTGTTGATTACGTTGGCAAGTACTCTAAACTCCAAGCCTTGGTTAACCATCGCTCCTACGTTTTGATTGATGCTGTTTCCAGGCACACCCAAAGAAGGTGGAGTAGGAGCTGCAAGGATCAAACCGTCTACGTCATTGTTAAAGTAGTCTGCTGATACAGTCACCGGTCCAATAGTCATATCGAAACCAATGTTGAATTTCTTGGAAGTCTCCCACTGTAGCGCACCATTAGCTACACGAGCGTAGCCGATACCTGCACCTGCACCGCCCAATACTGGAGAGAAACCACCAAAGGCAGCAAAAGAACCAATGCCAGTGTTACCTACTTCTGCATAAGATCCTCTGAATTTCAAGTCAGAAATCAAGTCAGAGTTAAAGAACGCTTCATCAGAAACTCTCCATCCCACAGAACCACCAAAGAAGGTACCGCGCTTGTTATCTCCTATCAAATCAGAAATACCGTCATTTCGAACAGTGAAAGATGCCAAATACTTGCCTTTGAAGCTGTAGTTGAATCTACCGAAATACGAATCAAAGCCACTTTCAGAATATCCACCACCAGAGAACTGGTTGTTATAAGATCCTGAAATCAAGTTTTGCTGTCTATAGAAATTATCAGAAAGGTCTGTGCCCTGGCCAAAGAAGCTGTAGAATTTAGCAAACTGATATTCCAAACCTGCGGTGACGTTGATGTTATGATCTTCAGCTAGTACAGTCTGATAGTTCAAGGTATTTTGCCAGTTCCACTGGAAGGCAGGATTGTATGCCATATACACAGAACCATTGGAGCTACGTCCGTCACCGTGTCTTGGATCCAAAGATTGCAAGTCATCAGCTAAGGTTAAATCAACCCCGATTTGAGTTCTAGCAGTCAAGCCAGTTGCCAAATCAATTTCACCATAAGCGGAACCTAGGATTCGGTGTGCTCTAGAGCGATAGAAGTTATTCTTGATTACAAAACCAATGTTTGGAATGTTGTTATCCGGACCTGCTAGGTTGGCACCAAACCCAGTTGTTGCACCATTTGCAGTCACATTAAATCCATCAAAAGCAACATTTTCAGCGTCATAAATTGGAACGTTAGGAAGAGCACGAGTAGCATTGTAAATCGCACCAGAAAGTGAATTTGCTCCGTTATTCAAGCCGAAAATTTCGGTCATCGAATAGGACAAGGAAGTTCCGATTCTTACCACTTTCGAAATGCTGTGATCTACGTTTGATCTAAAAGAATAACGCTTCAAATCGTTAGGACGAATCGCTGATTCCTGGTCAGTGAAGCCCAAAGAGAAGAAATATTTGGTTGATTCAGATCCGCCAGAGATGGATAGGTTATGCTGCTGTGTAAAACCTTTTCGGAAGATCAAGTCTTGCCAATCGGTATTTACTCCAGGATTTGCAAGGGTGGACTGACCTAGGTTAGACCTTTTCTCATTGGCAATTTCCACAAATTGATCACCTGTTAGAAGTTCAAATCGGCTTACTTCCTCATTGAAACCCATCGCTGTGTTGTAGGAAACTTTTGCTTTGCCAGCAGCTCCTCTCTTGGTTGTAATCAAAATGACACCGTTCGCAGCTCTTGAACCATAAATAGCAGTTGCAGAACCATCCTTCAATACTTCATAAGATTGAATATCCGCAGGATTAATGTTTGCTAGTGGGTTAGAGGCATTGACAGCAGATCGATCTGCATCTATAACTGGTACTCCATCGATAATAATCAAAGGGCTCGCAGAAGAAGTCAATGAGTTTACCCCACGAATACGAATAATAGGTCTTGCTCCTAAAATACCGCTTGGAGTAGTGACCGAAACACCTGGAGCTCGACCGGCAAGCTGTGATTCGAAGGAAGGAGTCACCAGATTCTCGATCGCTTCATTGTTGATCGAGGTTACTGAACCCGTAATTTCTCTTCGCTCTTGGGTACCATATCCGACTACTACTACTTCATTGAGAAGTTTAACATCTGGATCCAATACAACATCGACTGTTGTATTTCCAGAAATTGCTACCTCTTTGGTCAAATAGCCAACAAAGCTAAATACCAAAGTAGAGGCATCTTGTGGCACTTGGATGGAGTATCTACCATCCAAATCTGTGATAGTTCCTTGGGTGGTTCCTTTTACCACCACGCTGGCTCCGGGTACACCTTCAGGCTCTTCAGCCGAGGTGACTGTACCAGTGATCGTTTTCGTTTGGGCTAGCACTGACATTACTGTCAGGAAGCTTAGCGCAAAACCTAATAAAACTTTCTTCATAGGTCGTTGATTTAGACTTTTTAACATTCAAACGACGAATATGCAAGTATTAATAGGCTCGAAACAAATCTCAAAAAGTGCCTTTATGAGCTAAAAAAGCATATTTTATTCCATTAAACTGACAAAATTTAAAATTTTAATTTACCTACTCTCTGAAAATAAGACTGGCCAGGCATTTAAATTTGACGAAACAGTTAGATTCAAAATAAAATTTCTTAATTATTCCTTAACATAAAATTTATTTTGATTCTTGAAATAATTCAATTTTTGGATTTAGTGAATTTGATACTCTTTTAGCTCAATAGCCAACTTTTATTCCGCTAGATCAATGATTTTTGAAATCAAAAATGGAGCTCTACTTTTCTGGTATTAATCGGAATCAAAAGTTTTCCACTGAAATCTGAAAAACAGCAGAATTTTCTGTTAACGAATATTTTTTGATAAAAAGGCCTTTTTTTAAGACTTACGGTTAAAAAATTGGAGAAATTTCAGCTTTTACACTGTAAATCCAGGTGAAAAATCACTTTCCATCTGCCTTCTACCTTTTTTAAAAGGCAAATTTGATGGACTGAAAAAGCTCCTTCGATCGGTTGTTTATTCACAAATTCAAATATCTGATCATAGATCTTTGGCTTGATATCTTTGAATGCAAGGGTCATATGAGGAGTATAATTTCGATCACTTAACTCTTCAACTAAATGGAGATGAAGCCTACAAAATTTTCTCAGGTCCTCCTGAAGTGTCCTCAATGCTTCCGATTCGGCTACTTTGGAATAGATGACCCGATTTCCAAAATGATGAATTCCTGCGATTCGTAGGTCAAAGCAGGGATACGATTTGAGAAAGCTACCCAACTTTTCAATTAACTGCGCTTCACGATTTTCATCAAAAGGAAAGGGCATTTTTACAGTAATATGGGCAGGAGATTTAAGGGCATATTTGACGTTAAACTTTTCCTTGAGTTCGTTTTTGATTTGCTCAGCCCGATTGAAAATCTCCTCACTGGGAAGGATTGCTAAAAAGTATTTCTCCATATTCTTCATCTGGCAAAATTACCCTAAATCAGAATGGATCGGCTATTTCCAAAAAAACTGTTCGAATTCCTGATACATTCTCCTAAATTGAGACAATTAAATTCCTAAGCTATGAAGTACTTTCCAAAAGCAATGGTTGGGTTGGATCTAACCGAAATGGACGATATCCTGATCAAAAAAACTGCTGCTTATGTCCAATTTTTAGGGATAGAAAAATGCTATTTTCTCCATGTTTCCAAAAACCTTGAAATTCCTCAGGAGATTCTCGAACAATATCCTAACCTAATTGCTCCATCTGACGAATCTATTGAATCAATACTCCAAAACAAGCTGGCTGAACTTGACTTTCCTAAAGAGGTAGAAGTGGAGGTTTTTGTGGAAGAGGGAAGTCACCCCTTGGACACTTTCTTAAGATGGGCCAAACTTAAAGATGTGGACCTCATCATCATGGGTAGAAAAGAGGAGCTGGAAGGAAGCGGGGTTTTAGCAGATGGAGTGGCTAAAAAAGCCCCGTGCTCTATTTTGCTTTTTCAGGAGCGTAGACCGGTTATTTTTCCTAAGAAAATTGTCATACCTACAGACTTTTCTGGACACAACCATATGATCTATGATTTTGGAGAACGAATTGCTGATCAGGTGGGAGCAAAACTAATTCCCCTACACATGACGAAGGTTCCACATGGATATTCAAAAACTGGAAAGTCTTATGAGGAATTTGTCGAAATCATGAAAGAAAATGCTCATACCGCATTTAAAAAATTCGTCAGCAAGCATCATCACCCAGAATTAGACTGCGAAGTTATTGTAGATGACGAAAGAAATCCTGGTGTGCAAATCACGGAGTTCGCTCAAAAAATTGACGCTGATATGATTATCCTGGGATCAAGGGGAAGAACTTCCTCTGCCGCAATTATTCTAGGGAGTACGGCAGAAAAAGTCATTCACTCGAATAAGGCACTTCCAATGCTCATTTTCAAGAAGAAAGGTGAGACCATGGATTTCTTCGATGCTTTATTCCGGATTTAAGCTTTCTTAAAATAAAAACAAGCCTGATCTCCTTTGCCCTCCTGATTGAATTGGAGGGCTTTTTGTTTTAAAGCAACCAGCTCGTCTTTAGAAAAGTGTTCCCCTAGTTTACTTTTTCGTAAACTAATCCCTTTTTCATAAATCGCCGTTCCCCAAAATTGGAAATCCGTAGAATCAAAGACTACTTCGTCCTTTTTTAACCCAACTTTTTCTGCAAGATCGGTTAGCCCTTTTACGGTAGGAATAATGAGGTGTCTTGGAGCATCCAATTGAACCCAATATTGGTGTTTTTCTTTCCAAACTTCGGAATCCCCCACAGGACAGCGAATCAGTAAATATCCCCCTGGGTTGAGCTTGTCAAAACAAGATTTAAGAACCAACTCTGGATTTTCCATGTGCTCAAATGAATGGTGCATCATGATTAAATCAAATCGATCGTCTGACTCCTCGATCGTTTTTTTCCAAAGAGAAAGCCCTTTTTCAACTTCTACAGATTTTTCCATAAAGGGGTCAAACCCGTGAAGATTTCTAAAACCAGAAGCAAATAATTCGTAGAGAAGTTGCCCATTCCCGCAGCCAACATCTGCAATTTTGGAATTGAAAGAAGGTTTAATCTTTTTCAACCACGAGCCATAAATGGGGGCTATGGATTTTAAACCAGTGGCCAAAAAAACTCGCAATCTGACTTTTTTAAGAAGCTGATTTTTGAAATCAGATTTCTTGAGAGTAGAAAAAGAATAGTAGTCACTTGGATAGTAAACAGACAAATCCTCCGGAATAGTGATCAATTGAAGGGAACCACATTTTTGGCATTCTCCGTAAGTGAAATTCCCTCCTATTCCAAACATTCTCTCCTCTGCAGGATAGGTATGTAAGTCAGAATGGCCGCAAAATTTACAGGAAATCGAATTATCAGTAAGCATTTTCTCTATTAAACAGGAGTTCGTAGACCGTACGAATCATAATTTCCAAATCTAATAGAAATGTCCAATTATTGATATAAAAGGAATCTAGTCTCACTCTAGATCTGATTTGGAATGGATTCTCGATTTCTCCTCGATACCCCTTGACTTGTGCTAATCCAGTAATTCCTGGTCTGATTTTATGTCTGGAATTATACCGCTCAATTTGAGTTTTAAAAGTTTGATTCATCGGGATGGTATGTGGTCTAGGTCCTACTATGGACATATCTCCCATCAATACATTTAAAAACTGAGGCATTTCATCCAAAGACGTATTTCGTAAAAATGAACCAATTCGAGTTACCCGGGGATCGTTTTTGGAGGCTTGAAGCGTGTCTGCATAATCGTTTGGGGTCATAGACCGAAACTTCAAGCAATTGAACTCTTTATTATTGATTCCATTTCGCTTTTGAATAAAAAATACAGGACCTCTTGATTCCAACTTGATCAAAAGGCCTACCAATGGAATGAGCCAGGATAAAATGAACACAGTCACTAAGGAAGCGAATACCAGATCAAAAACTCGTTTGGCAAAACTGTTGATAGGATGATCAAGCGGAATATCATTGACATTGATGACAAAGAAATCCCCATACTTGGAAAAGGAAAGATTCTTTTCCAGCTGAAGGCTTCCCCCCGGAATCATTTTCACTTTGATATAATGATCATCTGCAAAATCGATCACTTTTTTGACCAATACAGCATCTAATTCCTCATGGATATAGATTAGATCCAAATCAAGTCTTGGAGCCTCTTCAAAAAAATCATCTAAACTGCCCCGAGTTTGATTACAATCTGCAGCGTTATCAAAATATCCTAAGAAGTTTATCCCAAAATCTTTCCGGATACGAAACACATCCGCAAGCTTTGGGCTAGTGCCTCCTTTTCCAACAATCACTGCATTTCGGTAATTATTTCCCTTGGTTCTGTACCTTTTGAGAAGCATGTGCACTCCTATTCGGAATGCGCCCATCAAAACCAAAAAAACGCCACCTAAAATTCCAAGTTGAAGGACTCTATTAGGGCCATCATGAAGAGGTACCCATAAAATAGCCGTAACAGCCAAAAACCAGAATAACGAAATCCCTAAATTTCTCCAGGTACGCTCATATTCATCTGTTCTTCCAATTTTATAGTCTTTTCGAAGAACAGAAACGAGCATCCACATCCCAGCAAGAGGTAGAAATGCATAGAATTCTAAATCCTCAAACCGACCAAAGATCCCCAAAATCACATACGAAATGAAAAGGGAAATCACCGATGCCAAAAAGTCTGCTGAGGTGAACAGCCAGGGAAAATAGGTATCAAATCTTCGCTTCATAAAAGTCTAAAAACCACAATTCAGAAGTTAACACGATCTGGTCTCCTTAGAATGGTTGGGTAATTTGTCGCTAAAATTAAGAAAGAAATTATCAAGGCTGATTACTTTTGAATTTATTTATCTCACAATTCCCGCCATTCGGCATATATGAATTTTATCCAAACGCTTTTTGCCTCATCAGATCAGCCCGGTTCATTAGGTTCCAAATTTCGTGCTAAACGATTAGAGAAATTTGAAGAATTGTTTTTTGGGCAATTTACGAACGAAAGCAAAGTTCGGATTCTTGATGTAGGAGGTACAGACTATTTTTGGAAAGACAGTAAAATTCTAGACCTGCCTCAAGTTGAAATTTACCTCTTGAATCTCCATCAAGAGCACACGACACATCCTCGTATAACAGCCATTGTGGGTAATGCGACAGACATGAGGGAGTTTTCTAACCAAAGCTTTGATTTGGTGTTTTCAAACTCTGTAATCGAGCACCTTTACACGTTTGAAAATCAACAAAAAATGGCAATTGAAGTCTTGCGGCTTGGCAAAAAACATTTCATCCAAACTCCGAATCGTTTTTTCCCAATAGAAGCTCATTATGCCCTTCCTTTTGTTCAGTTTCTACCCAAAAACTTGGTAAGATTTCTATTAACAAAGACCAAGTTAAGTCGAATGAAAAAGTGGGAAAAAGAGCAAGCCAATCAATATCTTGATGAAATTCGACTTTTGGATGAAAAAGAAATGAGACTACTTTTTCCAAATAGTCTCATGTTTAAAGAAAATGTCTTGGGAATGACCAAGTCAATTACGGCTCATAATTTTTAAGAATCGGCAAATTGAAGCTTTACAAGGTTGGCATAAATGCCAGTCTCAGAATTGAGCAACTCTAGATGGCTACCTTGCTCCACAATTTTTCCTTCACTGAGCACATAGATTCGATCTACTTTTCGAATGGTAGCAAGACGGTGTGCAATAATCAATGTGGTTCTTCCTTTCATCAATTCGTCAAGCGCCTCCTGAACTAAGGCTTCAGATTCTGCATCAAGCGAAGAGGTGGCTTCATCTAGTACCAAAATGGCTGGATCTTTTAAAATGGCTCGAGCTATCGCTATCCGTTGCCGTTGTCCTCCAGAAAGTTTTACCCCTCTTTCTCCAACTAAGGTCTCCAAACCTTCTGGGAACTGACTGATAAACTGCCAAGCATTGGCTTTTTGTGCCGCTTTAATAATTTCCTCCTCCGTAGCTCCGGGCTTGGCATAGGCAATGTTTTCACGAATAGATCCCCCAAATAGTAAAACCTCCTGTGGAACAATCCCTATATGACTTCTCAAGAGATGAATATTCCACTCACTTACATCCAAGTCATCAATTTGGATTTGCCCATCCTCTACCTCATAGAATCGTTGCAACAATTGAATGACTGTTGATTTTCCAGCTCCGGAATGTCCAGCTAACGCAACCTTTTCTCCTGAATTTATTTCAAGATTAAGGCCCTTTAGAACCTCCACCTCTGGACGTGTAGGATAGCTGAATTTTACTTGATTAAATCTGATTTTACCTAAAAACCTTCCAGAGGATCTTCCAAATTCAGATTCGGATTCCTCTCCAAGTATTTCCAATACCCGCTCCGAGCTTCCGATTGCTTTTTGAATTTGGCTATAAATATCGCCAAGTCCTGCGATTGAGCCTCCAATAAAGGTCGTATAAAGTACAAATGAGACCAATTCCCCAACACTCATCTCACCAGTAGCAACCAAACTTGCTCCATACCACATCACTCCTACGATTCCCCCGAAAAGGACGAAAATGATAAAGGATATAAAAGCCCCCCGATATTTAGCTGCGGTCAATGCTACAGAGACTACTCGATTGAGGCCATTACTATACCGATTTGATTCAAAGGCTTCCCCAACAAATGACTTGACCGTGGTAATTGATTGTAAAGTCTCCTCCACAATAACATTAGCACCAGCTAATTCGTCCTGGGTCTTTTTTGAAAGTTTTCGGATATACCGCCCAAAAACCATCGCAAACAAAACCAGAACTGGAAAGGTCGCTAGCATAAAAAGGGTGAGCTTTGGAGTATTGACCATCAAAAACCCAACACCGGCAACAAGGGTAATAACTTGTCTGAAGAGCTCAGCAAGAGTCGTAGAAAACGTTTCTTGAAGCTGGCTTACGTCTGAGGTAATCCTACTGATCAATTCCCCCGTCCTTCGTTTATCAAAAAACGACATCGGAAGTCTGACCAATTTGGCATACAGGGCCTGACGAATATCCCGCATGGATCGCTCGGAGACCTTAGCAAATAGCCAGACTCTGAAAAAAGAAAAAATGCTTTGAACAGCTAAAATCCCCAACAAAATAAAGGCGATCGTATTGACATCATTCACGATCCATGTTTTCCCTTCCGCCGTATCGATCAGTTTTCCAGCCACAAACGGAAAGGTCAACAAGGTCAGGGAAGAAAGGAGCAAAAACACTAATCCACTAACAAAGTGTAGTTTATAAGGAGAAACAAACTGATAAATTCCACTCAGCTTCCCCAAATTTTCTTTGCTTAATTTTCGTTTTTCTTCAGGGTCTAAGACAGCTCCACGTTTCTTTGCCATAATTTACAAAGGTGATCAATCGACAAAAGTAGGGTTTTGACTGTGAATTGACAGGCATTTTCTTCAAAACAAAACAGTTAATCCGAAAAGATCTTGGCGATTCGTTCTCCCAAAGCCGCAGAATGCTTAAAGCCATGACCCGAGCAAGCCGAAACCAAAAGTAAATTTGAATCTCCTCCGGGATGCTCCAAAACAAACCGGGCATCCTCGGTTACCGTGTAAAAACAAACTTGTGACTTTAAAAATCTCGGGAGTAAGCCACGAACTTTGCTTTTCACTTTTTCTTCCCAGAATCGATCTTGTTCCTCAGGACTTACTTCCCGGTCCAATAAGTTTGGATGGGGTGTTTCAATAAAAGATTCTGATGCCATTTTTATTGTTTTTCCATCCAAAGACGGGAATCCGTAGATAAAATCCTCTGGATTTGGGCCAAAACCCCACATCCAAACGGGATGGCTGCTCCAATCTACTTCAGAAAAATCTGCCTCAATCCAATGCAAGACTTGTCGACAGATTTTGAATTTTTGGCGGTTAATAGGTGAATCCATAAAATCCAAAATCCAACCTCCGGCAGTGACTACTACCTGCCTTGCATTTATGACTTTGCCCTCCAAAACTAGCTCATAACCTGATGCATTTTTTTGGAGAGATTGCACTGGAGAATTCCTTAAAATTTCAGCCCCTTGATTTTGGGCCTGCTTCAGGTGAAGCTCAATGGCCAATTCGGGTTTTAAATATCCAGCTTCAGTTTCTAGATATCCCCGACTTTGAATTGGAAGCTCAAAAGCTGGAAATAATCGAGACAATTCCTCCGAACCAAGAAGCAAATGCCGGATTTTTTGAGATTGAGCAAATCGAACCGTACGATCAAAAAAACCTTCCGAACCGTGCTTGGACCAGGGTTGAATCCCTGAATCCAACAAAATTCCACTCGTGGGAAAGTACACCTGTTGTCCAGAAACTTTCTCCAGCTCCTTCCATAGCTCATGCGATCTCTTGGCAAGAGCTACATAATCTTCACCCTCACCCACTGCTAAGCGGGTGATTCGAGTTTCTCCATGACTGGAGCCAAAACTATGTGGGGGATCGAATCGATCGATGCCAATGACCTCCTTGCCAGATTTGGCAGCATAATGTAATGCTGCGCTACCGACAGCCCCTAGGCCGATTATTGCAAGCTCAAATTCCTGTGATTTCATAACATTGGGCAAAAAAATTAGCGGAAAATAAATCCGCTAATTCAATACTATCTCCTCGCATCAACTTTTGCCCATTTGGGCATCTATTAATTCTCGTTTCAGTTTGCGTTCACGCTCTAAGGCATTCTTTCGATGTTGTTCAAATTCACTTTGGATATCCTCTAAGTCTTTTTGTGCTTTTTTAATTTTCGATCCACTTCGAAAATATTGGGAGGAAAAGAAAACAAGGAAAGCAGCGAGAATAGCGACAATACTCCACATGATGGAAGAATAGAGCGTCTTTTCAATTGCAATTCCTAAAAACTCAAAGCTCTCTTTTGCTACAACGGCCTCCTCTTTTTCCTTTTGAGTTTGTGCCAAATTTCCAGATAAGAGAACCAAAGAATCAGATTGGCTAGCCTTTTCCGTTTTCAAGACCATGATTTGGTCTTTGTAAACCTTTAAAGAGTCTAGTATATGAGACTTCAAGGCCTGCAAATTTTCCTTTTTGACCACCTCATAGCCCTGAAAATCATTAGAGGTTCGATAGATGTACTCAAACTGACTCTCAATGGTACCTGAGTTTAAAGACCCGCCTGAGGAGGGGGAATTTTCTTGTGAAAACGAGAAATGTGCGATAAAAACAAGTAAACAAGTGAGTAGTTTGATCTTCATAGTTAAAATGATTTTTCAGCGAATAATCAATAAACATGCCCTTTTGGTCACCTCCCAAATTTTAAGAAATTTACCCATCGGTATATCTTTCAAGAAATAAGCCTCATTTCTGCCCATCAAAACGATTCAAAAAAGCAAACCCTGAAATTCAAATGGGAAAATCCTTCCTCAATTACGCTTTCATTTTTATGCTCTCAGTCGGATTTTATCAGCTTGGGTTTTCTCAAAATCAGCGAGAAATTACCTTGGAGAAGGCACAAAATTCCCTAGACCAAACTAACTGGCTAGAAGCCAAAGCAATACTTGATCCTTGGATCCAAAGCTATCCAAAAGATACAACCGCACTTTTTTTAAGAGGCCAAGCATCTCAAAAGCTGGATGAGTGGGAAGCCGCCCTGAGCGACTTGAACACATTGCTAACTATCAGTCCGAAAAATCGGGAGGGGCTATTTGAGCGGGGACGAATTCGATATCAATTGAACCAGTTTGAACCTGCAATGGATGATTTTTATGCTTATATCCAAGCACCAATTGGTGAAACAAACCGGGTGATGTACCAAATAAGCCCAAATGGAGGAGTTACTGGCGTAACTACTCTACAAAGCACCAATGAGGATCTTGGGTATTATCATCTTGGGCTGTGTGCCATTGCCTTGGAAGATTATGAGTTAGCCATCGATTATCTTTCAGCAGCATTGGAAATCCGAGATGATGATCCAGATTTTTACACCCAATTGGGAATTGCATTCGGAAGATTAGGCGAAAATATTCAGGCCATTCAGGCTTTTGAGGCTGCACTACTTTTAGACCCCAATCACCTGCGGGCCAAGGAGGGACTTGCCAATGTACAGACTGGAGGTGACCAAGTGCTTATAGCCCAATTGGAACAAACCATTGCCGATTCTGCTGCAAATTCCCAAACTTATAAGCAACGCGGGTTTTACAGAATGAGCCATCAAGAGAATGAATCAGCTATTTCTGACTTCGACCAAGCAATTGCCTTGGACTCAATGGACGTAGAAAATTATTACTATCGAGGGCTCATTTATTCCAGATTGAAAGAATGGGAAAAGTCAGAGGATGACTATAGCCGAGCGTTGGAATTGTCACCTCAAGATCCAGAAATTTATCTGGCAAGAGGTCAAACGAGATATCGGAATGCAAAACTTTCAGAGGCTTTTGCTGACTTCACCCAAGTTGTAAGCTTGGATCCCGAACATGCTTCAGGATATTACCACCAAGGAATCACACTTCAACGAATGGGAAAAATAAAAGAGGCCTGCCTTGTCCTACAAAGATCCATTGATCTGGGGATGGAAGCAGCCCAGACAGTTTTTGATAAAATTTGCTCCGGAAATTAAATCTCCGTGATCGGGTTTACTTTGGAGGCTATCCAAGCAGGTCGCCAAGAGGCAAAAAGGGTAATCGTAATCACAGAAACGGCAATCCAAACCAAGTCGAGATAATCGAGTCTGACCGGATACGCATCCACCACGGCTGAGGAAATCCCCAACGACACCAATCCAAACTGGTCTTGGGCCCAAACTAAGGCAAAGCCTAAAATCAAGCCAATTATTGCTCCTGAGAAGGCAATCATACCACCTTGTTTTAGGAAAATCATACGAACCATTTGATCTCTGGCTCCCATGGATTTCAAAATCGCAATGTCTTTCTTCTTCTCAATCGCCAACATACTTAGAGAAAAGAAAATATTGAACGAAGCAATTGCCAGTATGAATGTGAGCGTAAGAAAAACAAAGAATTTTTCCAGCTTAACGGTTCGAATCAAAGTCGCATGTTGCTCATCTGCATTTTTTACAGAAAACTGATCCCCTAGCACCTCTTTCAAAGACTCCTGAACAGAACCAATGGAAGCATTATCACTCACCTTGACTTCAAGCGCTGTTCTCCGATTTCCATAATTGAGCAAACCTTTAGCAAAATCCAGAGGGACAATCAGGTATTGATTATCAAACTGCTGCTCAACACTAAAAAACGCCCTTGGCTCAACCGAGGCTGATGCATAAAGTTGATTAGGATCTAGACTTGCCGCCGACCGAGGTGCTTTGGGGTAATACACCCTTACCACTGAATTGATTTCATCCAGATTAATCGAAAGAAGAAACCCTACGCCTCGGCCAATTATTGCCCCGGGTCGTTCGGCAGTTCCGAGCGTGGTGTCACCCCAAAAATAGCCTTTTGAGAATCTTCCCTGATCCAAAAAATTCTCCGAAACCCCTTTGATTCTTCCGACCATCTGATTGCCTCGGTAATCCAACAGGGCATTGTCTTCGATGACTTCCGTGACGATTTCCACTCCTTCTACAGATTGAATTTTTACTATCCAATCTGGACTTACCTCGAAGCTCTTACCCTGAACCGCCTCAATTTTCAATTCAGCATCAAAGCTGGCAAATAAGCTTCGGATTAAATCTTCCAACCCATTGAAAACAGACATAACAGCTACCAAAGCAGCCGTACTGACCGCCACCCCAATAATGGAAATGATGGATAAAACGGTGATGAAATTCCGCTTTTTCTTACTGCGAAAGTATCGACCAGCTATGAACGAGGTGATTTCCAAAGGGTAGACTGATTTTAATCCTCTTCCTCTTCGTCTTCCTCTGGAGCAGGCGGAATATTCAAACTGGAAATTACCTGATCCATGTGCTGCGCATAACTTGCTGAATCATCGGGGAAAAATGCAAGCTCAGGAATTACCCGTACGGTCTTTCCAATACGCTTCGCCAATGCATGACGGATTTCCTTTTTGTGCTCATCAATCAGTTCAAAGGTCTTTTTCGGGTCAGCAATTAAAAAACTCAAGTACGCCTTGGCAAACCCTAAATCTGGACTGACCATTACTCGGGTAATGGTCACTAGTGCTCTTCCGACAAGATGTTTGGCCTCTTTTTGAAAAATGTCGCCAAGTTCTTTCTGGATGAGTTTGGCATATTTTTGTTGTCTTTTACTTTCCATGTCAAGTATTTGTGAACAAATTTAGCGAAATACTTGGGCAAGCTTTAATTTCGGCCCAAATCATACCTTAATCTACTTACCTCCCTTGCTTAGTTTTTTCAAAGTCAACGATCCATTTCGGCTTTTGTTTGTGGCGCTATACCTACTCTTGATCGGAGTAGTAGGTTGGATCTTTTTCCCGGCTGGGCTAAGCAAACCCTTGCTTCAGTATTTGGTTTTGGGGGAGCGGCTTAATGAAGGAATGGTCTTGTACCGCGATATAATCGATGATATTGGGCCGCTATCAGCAGGTCTATTTAGTCTTTTGGATTGGATTTTTGGTAGAAATCCGATCGTGTATGAGATTCTCGGTCGTGTCTTAATCTTTCTTCAGGCATTTTATTGGAATGTCATGTTGATTCGATACCGCGTTTTTCAGGAAAACACTTACCTGCCGGCCTTAATTTTCACTGCCCTTTTCCAAATTTCATTTGACCTCAATTACCTATCCCCACAGCTATTGGGGGGTACGTTTTTAGTGTTTGCACTTGGTCAACTTTTTTCTCAAACGGTTTTACAAAAGGAAACAAGCGAATCCACCTTGCTAATAGGGCTTTATGGCGGCATCGCAGCTGGATTTCATTTGAATTATATCCTTTTTTTACCCTACCTACTACTTGCAGGTATCGCTATCAGCGGTTTTAACTTCCGGCAAGTCATCCTTTCTTTGGTCGGCTTCATTGCACCTATTTTATTGATTTTAGTCTTTTCCTTTTGGAATAATTCCCTCAGTGAAATATTCACCCTTTTTCCTTTCCTCTTTTCTTATTCAAAATATCCTTACGTTCCTTGGATTCAAATTCTAGCCTTTATAGGACTTCCTTTTTTGTTGGGCTTTCTGGGATATGTATTTAGTGCCTTTTTTGCAGGATCTACAATCAATCAGCAAAAGCAGCGACAACTGATTTTCATTTGGCTGATTTTTGGAAGCTTGGAGTTTTTCTTGGTAAAAAGACAAGCGCCTTTTCAACTGGAAATCCTTTTTCCCAGTTTGGTTTATCTAATCACCGCATTTTTCATCCATGGAGGAAACAACCTATTGGTTCGGTTCGCATTTCTTTTGATTGTTTTTGGACTTCCAGCCTATGGTTGGTGGTTTTGGGGATCAAATTCTTCCAACTCATACTTGATCCCAGAATCTATATCACATGCTGAAATTTCCGGAAGAAAGATTTTGGTCTGGGACGATCAGCCCGAACTGTATTTGAATAATAGCCTAGGGGGCCCATTCTTAAATCCTCAACTTTCGAGTCGATTATTAGCAAGTGAATTAAATCTCAGCGAAAAATCCACGATTTATCAAGCTTTTACACGACAAAAGCCTGAGTTTATTTTTGATAATTCAGGAACATTTAAAGCTTTTCTATCTGAATTTCCTGCCTTGCAAAAGTGGTACACAGAAAATGAAAAGGGAGTTTTTCAGCTCAAATAAGTCCAACTAGTAAATTTCATTTTGCCTTTTTTAACATCCCAAATTCCTCCTGACATCGGGTGATAATGGCTACCTTTAGCTCATGGCAAAATTTTCATTAAACTATTTGGCTGGTCTGGGTTTTGGATTAGCCGCGATGGGTTGTACCAGCACCAATTTGCTGACTACATCACCCTTGACTATAACTCCTGCTCAATCCCGAAATACTCCTCTGAGTGACCAAGAAGAAAAAAGATGGGGTCATTTGGATTTGGAAAAAGATACGGTTCCTGGCATGTCCATTGACCGTGCGTATAATGAGCTATTAAAACGAAAAAAGGCTAAACCGATCCTTGTTGCAGTAATTGATTCTGGAATTGATTTGGATCATGAAGACCTCAAAGAAGTCCTTTGGGTGAATCCTGGAGAAAAGCCAAATGATGGAATTGACAACGATGGAAACGGATATATTGATGATATTCATGGCTATAACTTCCTCGGAGAATCCTACCACGAGCAACTCGAATTTGTCCGAATCCTTCGTCTAAAAATCGGTGACGAATCCCTGCAAGCTGCAGCAAGAGCAGAATTGGAAGCGGAACTTCCGGAGGCTCAGGGAACACTTCCACAGCTTGAGCAGATACAAAAGATCATCACCATGGCTCATCAAAACATTCAAAAGGAGCTAGGAAAAGAATACTATTCGCTTGAAGATTTAGAAAAATACAAGCCTAAATCCCCGCAAGAAGAGCAAATCGTGGGACTTTTATCCCAAGTTTTTGGAATGGGCCAATCAGTTCCTGAAGCTTTAGCGGATCTTCAGGAAGGAATTACTTACTACAAAGGACGTGTGGAGTATAATTTAAACGTGGATTTTGATGGAAGAAAGCCAGTGGGCGACAATCCTTATGATATTTCAGACGCTACCTACGGCAATGGAAATCCAGATATCAGAGATTCTGAAGAAAGTCATGGGACCCACGTTGCGGGAATTATCGCAGCAGTAAGAGGAAATAAAAAAGGAGTGGATGGAGTTGCCCAAGCAGTCAAAATTATGGCAATTCGTACAGTTCCTGATGGAGACGAATATGATAAAGATGTGGCTTTGGCGATTCGCTACGCAGTGGATAATGGTGCAAAAGTGATCAATGCAAGCTTTGGAAAGAAGTTTTCACCAAATGCCGAATGGGTGTATGATGCCTTAAAATATGCTGAAGAAAAAGATGTGCTTTTTGTGCATGCTGCTGGAAATGATGGATTGGATTTAGATGACCTATCAAATACCAATTATCCAAATGATCATCAACTCCAAAAAGGAAAAGAAATCGTTTCAAACTACCTAGCTGTTGGCGCCTTGACCTCGAGCTTTGGGCCAACGATGGTCGCGAGCTTTTCAAATTATGGAAAAGAGAATGTTGATATTTTCGCTCCGGGAGATGGAATCTATTCCACGATGCCCAACAATTCGTATGAGTTTCAAGGAGGCACTTCCATGGCTGCACCAGCCGTATCAGGAATTGCTGCCATGATTAGAGCTTATTTTCCGCAGCTTTCTGCAGCTCAGGTAAAGCAAGTGATTATGGAGTCAGGGCTTCCCATTTCGATTCCAGTTCAGGTGGGAGAATCAGAAGTGCCATTTTCAGCGATCTCGAAGACAGGAAAAATTGCAAACCTATACAATGCGCTAATTCTTGCCAGTAAAATGGCAACGTCTTTGTAATGTTTTAATTAAAAGATATCATGAAAATTTTAAGACACACTCTTTTAGGACTCGGCTTATTATTCGCCGTTTCATCTTGCGAAATCGAAACCTCCTCCTCTAAAAATAAAATTTCCATCGAACTGACTGGTGACGACGAATTTATCATCAATGGTGAAAAGTATTCGGGGAAAAAGCTGGAACGCGAACTGAAGCGATTAGTGAAAGAATTGGAAAAAGAAGGTGTCTCCAAGGATGAAATTGAGATTTCGATCAAAGAAGGAAAGGAAAATCTGAAAGTAGAAATCGATAATCTAAAGGAGGAAATCAAAAAAATTGATCTTCCCAAAATCAAAATAAGTGTCGAATAGTCAAAAAAAATCCCGCTCGAAAGCGGGATTTTTAAGTTATTGACATGCGATTTTATTCACTCGGTTAGTATGACGCCCTCCTTCGAATGGCGTGCTGAGGAAAATCTCCGCTAATTTTTCAGCTAATTCAAAGCTAATAAACCTGGCAGGAAGTGCGATGACATTGGCATCATTATGCTGACGTGCTAATGCAGCCAAATCTTCATTCCAACACAAGGCCGCTCTAACACCTTGATGCTTATTGGCAGTAATAGCCACTCCATTACCACTTCCACAGATCACGATCCCAAGCTCAAACTCCCCTTGTTCAATGGCTGAAGAAAGTGGGTGTACAAAATCAGGATAGTCGACCGAATCCGTAGAATAAGGTCCAAAGTCCTTCACCTCATAGCCCAAAGATTCCAATTTCTGAATCAATTTGGCCTTGTACTCGTATCCGGCGTGATCGCCTCCTATGGCTACTTTCATTTTCATAGCAGATTGGTTAGGATTAATGCCCTTCTTCTTGCGCTTTGAGTGCTCGCTTCTTTTCCAGTCTTTTTGCGATCATGATACCCACTTCATATAACACCAAAATCGGCATAGCGATCAACAATTGGCTGATCACATCAGGAGGGGTTATAATCGCTGAAACCACCAAGATTACCACTATCGAATGACGTCTATATGCCTTCAACATTTTTGAGGTCACCAGTCCCGACATGGATAAGAAATAAACCACAACCGGTAACTGGAACATGATGGCCGACGCTAACACCAACATGGTAAGCGTGGTCACATAAGAAGTGATATCAAACTCGTTCGTAATGGTTGGGTCGAGTTGATAATTGGAAAGGAAGTTGATTGACAAGGGAGAGAGCACATAATATCCGAAGGCCGCACCTGCCAAAAACAAGAAGCTTACAAAGAAAACGGCCCCACGCGCTGCATTCTTCTCCTTATCATAAAGTCCTGGACTAATAAATCTCCAAACTTCCCAAAATACATAAGGGAAAGAAATGATAAAGCCCACCACAATACTCGAGGTCATGTGCATGGAAAACTGCCCAGTCATTTGCCTACTTTGGATTGTAAAGGGAAGCTCATCAATACACAGCGCTGATATCCCCAAATAATTTCCTAAGTCACAAAGCAATCGATAAGTGAGAAAATCTGGTTTTGAAGGTCCCAGAATGATCACACCAAACACAATGCTCTTGGCAAGAAATGCGATTACGGTAAATATCATTACGGCTGCTACAGATCGCAGCAAATGCCAGCGAAGGGCTTCCAGATGGTCCAAAAAGGACATTCCTTCCTCTTCCTCTTGATATTGATCTAAGGCCACGTGGTGGTAATCTAATGATTAGTACAATGGAAACTGAATCATCCAAGAATTGACCTCTTCCTTGATTTCAGCAAGGGCGGTATCGTTGGAATGATTTTGTAAAGATCGATCTATCAAATCGACAATTTTTCTCATATCATCCTCTTTCAAGCCACGTGTAGTAACAGCCGCTGTTCCTACACGCATACCTGAGGTCACAAAAGGAGATTTGGTGTCAAAAGGCACCATGTTTTTATTGATCGTAATATCCACTTTGCCTAACGTTTCTTCGGCAAGCTTTCCTGTAAGGTCTTTGTTTCTCAGGTCAATTAGCATCAAGTGATTGTCAGTTCCTCCGGAGATGATTTGATATCCACGAGATACGAACTCTTCTGCCATCACGGATGCATTCTTTTTCACTTGAAGCACATATTCCATGTATTCGTCAGAAAGCGCCTCTTCAAAAGCCACAGCTTTGGCTGCAATGATATGCTCCAATGGACCACCTTGTGTTCCTGGAAATACTCCCATATCTAACAAAGAAGACATTTTTCGGATTTCTCCTTTTGGAGTAGTAAGGCCCCAAGGATTATCAAAATCCTCACGCATCATAATCAATCCTCCTCGAGGACCTCTTAGCGTTTTGTGAGTAGTAGTAGTTACAATATGGCAATGCTCCAATGGATCATTAAGTAAGCCTCTTGCAATCAAGCCAGATGGATGGGAAATATCTGCAAGAAGGATCGCTCCTACCTCATCTGCAATCGCTCTCAATCGCTCGTAATCCCAATCTCTAGAATAGGCAGAAGCCCCGCAAATGATCATCTTAGGTTGAACAGCCAAAGCTTTTTCTTCCACCTTATCATAATCGATCATTCCCGTTTCTTCTTCTACCCCGTAAAAATGAGGTTGATAAAGTTTACCAGAGAAATTGACCGGGGAACCATGCGTCAAGTGACCTCCATGAGCCAAGTCAAAACCCAAAATAGCATCTCCAGGCTTGAGGCAGGCCAACATTACTGCGGCATTTGCTTGAGCTCCAGAGTGAGGCTGAACGTTTGCCCAGGTCGCACCGAAAAGTTGTTTTGCTCGATCAATAGCCAATTGCTCGATATGGTCGACTACTTCGCATCCTCCATAATATCTTTTTCCAGGGAGTCCTTCTGCATATTTATTGGTCAGCACACTACCAGCAGCCTCCATGACTTGCTTGGAGGTGAAATTTTCGGAAGCAATTAACTCAATGCCTCTTTTCTGTCTGTCTTCTTCTTTGGCAATAAGATCGAAAACGAGCGAATCTCTTTTCATAATCGGTGGTTTGAAAGCAACGGTAAATAGGAACGTCTATTTCAGACGGATTTTTAAAGGAGCTCAAAAATAGCCCGAAAGTCCCTATAATCCAATGTGAATATCTAATAGAATATCGGATTGGGTAAAGTCCAATATTTCAGGGGATACTTGGGTGGTATTGAGAATAACCAAGTCATTGTTTGTAAATTTGGGGATGGCCGATTTCAAGTTCAGACCTGATTCTTATTTTTCTGAGGAGCATAATTCTGTCCTGCTTGTTAAACTTCATTTTCCAGAGAGTACCTGGGGAGAGCAGATTAGCATTTATGCCCACTTTCAGGAAGGGAAAATAACTTTTGAAGCCGTTGATTTTTATGGGAATGACTACCTGCTGTACCCAAGTTTCAGTTGGGAGCCTCTGACTTTAGAAGACGTCATTTATTTAATTGAAGGGATGCAACTCAATCAGGATGAAATTGACGGGGCTATGCCCTTAGTCCTGGATGGTATTCCCGAGGTGGAAAGTGATTTTTACCCTCAACTTCAAGGGTATTTTAGCGAGAAGCGGAAAAATTTTGGCTTAGATTAATTCTTGGATAGCTGAATTCTTTCCGGAAAAATCACTGGTCTTGAGGAGCCATTCATAGATTTCATATTCTAAACAATCTTTTAATTCTATTCCCTGAAATCTGATTTTCTTTAACGCATTGATTGGCAAAAAAGACCCAATGGCTAGAATCTGGACTTGGGAAAGTTGTACCCAGCGCTTGCCATCAATAAAAATTGGTATAAGTTTAGTCATCTGCTTGAATAAGTTTCCAAAAGTAGACTGATAATCAAAGTAGTACAAGATTTTAAAATTAAGTTTCTGTTAAAGTCACCCACACGATCATGACTGGAGCCGTTGTTGCGATTGCATGCTTATTTCTCGGGATTCTCCTTCGGAGTTTACCAAAATTCCCTGAGGAACTCGCAGCCAAATGGGTTCAGGAATATTTGATTCGAATTGTTTTGCCGGCCTTGGCGCTCTTGTATATTCCGGCTATTAAGCCCAGCTGGGATTTACTAATCCCCATTTCTGTAGCCTGGTTTACTTTTTTACTTTCGTGGGCGGTTTTTGGCTTTTTGGGAAAATGGTTGAATTGGGGGAAAAATGTAACCGGTTGCCTAATAATTGTGGCTGGCCTTGCTAATACCTCATTTTTGGGTTTTCCTGTAATCGAAGGACTTTATGGAAAGGAAGGCCTTCCCATAGCATTGTTGATAGATCAAGGGGGGTCGTTTCTTTTGGTCTCCTCCTTGTCCATTTTGGTGGGATCTCTGTATGGCAATCATAGTGAAAGTTTAACCCAGGTTCCTTTAAAAATCATCAAGTTCCCTCCCTTTGGATTTCTAATTGGAGCATTGCTGATGAGTCTGATGGACATTCCAACTCCAGAATGGCTCATTCCCTTCTTAACATTGATCGGAAAGACTATGCCTCCGATGGCGCTATTGGTGATAGGCCTGAGGTTTTCCGCCGACATGAAACTGATTTCGTCTCGATTCTTTTGGTATGGTTTAACTTACCGACTGATTTTTGCCCCGGCGATGGTTTGGTTGATTTACAGGGAATTTTTAGACCCCAAAAGCCTTGAATTCAAAGTTTCGGTTCTAGAAAGCGGAATGGCGCCGATGATCACAGGTTCCATTATTGCTATCCAATTTGGACTTCAACCCAAACTTGCCACTTTATTATCAGGATTAGGAATGCCTATTTCGGGGATTTCACTGGCAATCTTCTACCTATTGCTAGGTTGAATTAACCCCAAAACTCCCTCAAAACATCTGAAAATTCTTGGTGGATTTTCCCATTACTGGCTACGATTTTTCGGCCAAAAATAAAATCTGTTCCGCCTTGAAAATCCGTTACTTTTCCTCCAGCTTCTTGAACAATAATTGTTCCTGCAGCCACATCATAAGAATTGAGATTATATTCAAAAAATCCTTCCGTACGACCTGCAGCCACATAACATAAGTCAACTGCCGCAGACCCCATTCTCCTCAATCCATGAGTTTTTTGCATCAAAGACTTCATGGAATTCAAGTACCGATCGATTAATTCAAAATTATAATAGGGAAAACCTGTAGAAATTAAAGATGCAGAAAGATTGAGGGCTTCACTAACATGGATTCGAGTGTCATTGCAATAAGCGCCACCACCTTTGACCGCGTAAAAACATTCATGACGATTAATTTCATAGACTACACCCAAAATAACATTATCATCCTCCATCAGTCCAATACTAACCGCAAAAACAGGAATTCCATGAATAAAATTGGTAGTTCCGTCCAATGGGTCTATCACCCAATGGTACTTTTCGCCTTTTGCCTCACTAGTTCCCTCCTCGGTAATAAAACCCGCTTCTGGAAGAATCTTGCTTAATTTTTCAACAATCAACCGCTCTGCCTCTTTGTCTACATAGGATACCAAATCATTAAATCCTTTGTGTTCTATATGAGAAACATCAAAATGAACGCGCTCCTTCCGAATAAAGGCTCCTACTTCTTTGGCTACTTCTTGGGTTTGTTCGAGGATGAGTTTTAGTTGAGATTGCGTCAGCATAGGTTTTAAGAACAAATTTCAATGGAAATATAGAGGAATTCTTCTAAACTGAAGATACTTTCGTCCTATGCCTAAAAATTTTTGTGAAATTTTAGGATTTATTCCAAGAGGCGCGCTTCTTTTCCATTTTCTCCTCCCTCGACTCCTTTTGTTCGGGCTTTCCTGCCACCACTAGGACAATCTCCCCCTTAAGTGGATTTTCCTGGTAATAGACCTGAAGTTGTGCCAAAGTACCTCGCACATTTTCCTCGTGTAGCTTGGTCAGCTCCCGAGACACTGAGGCTTGTCTATCCGGACCAAAAACTTCTGCCAATTGCTCAAGCGTCTTTAATAGACGATGTGGAGATTCATAAAAAATCATGGTCCGGGATTCTTCAGTCAAGGAATCCAATCTGGTTTTTCTTCCTTTTTTGTGTGGTAAAAACCCTTCAAAAACAAATCGATCATTGGGTAGCCCACTATTCACCAAAGCAGGGACAAAGGCAGTGGGACCAGGAAGACATTGAACCTCCATTTCCGCTGACAAAACCTCACGAACAAGCAAGAAGCCAGGATCCGAAATAGCCGGTGTCCCTGCATCACTCACAAGAGCAAAGACTTCCCCCTTTTTCATCCGCTCAATTAATTTTTCAACTGCTTTATGCTCATTGAAAATATGATAGCTCTGGAGAGGTTTAGAAATTTCGAGATGTTTCAATAAGATCCCTGAAGTTCGGGTGTCCTCCGCCAAAATCACATCTACACTTTTGAGCACATCCAATGCTCTAAGCGTAATATCCTTCAGATTCCCGATTGGGGTTGGAACTAAATACAAATTGATTTTTGATTCACTCATGGGATTAATTGGTCGATAGACTGAGCCAATTTCCGATCCTTTTCAGTAACGATATTACCAGCATCATGGGTGGTCAATTCAATGGTCACTTGGTTGTAGACATTAGACCAGTTTGGATGGTGATTTTGGGCCTCTGCCAAAAAAGCCACTCGAGTCATAAAGGCAAACGCTTCCTGAAAGTCCTTAAATACAAAGGTTCTTCTTAATCGATTATTTTCTTCTGTCCACATAGCAAATTATAACGCAATTACCCCTTCAATTTCAGCCGCCTTTTCATAGATCTCAATAACATGATCGGCACTTTTTACCATCATTTGAATAGTGGTACTGATATACTTTCCTCCACTGCTAGGCTTGAGGGTCATTTCATGAGCTGGAAATAAAACTCCAACTTCATGCTCACGCCCACTTGGAACAATAAACTTAAACATATAAAGCATGGGAAACTGACCTACAGCTTCCAATTTTTCTTTAAATGAGGCTTTATCAAATTTCTTTTGCATGATCAAACTTACCCCTTTTCTAGGAATTTCTTTTTCACAAAAAAACCCATGCCTTTCGACATGGGTTCATTTTGAATGGGGTTTATCAGAAATATTTATATCTATAATCTTTCACTCCAGCTAGGTCTTGCAAAGCCATCATGATTTGATAAGTCATTCGTTGTGCATTACTCTGTGTCAATTGAGATTGGTAAGCCGTGTAATCTGCGATCTCAGTAGCTGGCGTCAAATTGTTCAATTTAGCTACTAAAATCCCGATATCTTCTTGAACAGGCTTGGTAACTTGACCCGATCCAGTCAACCCAAATACAGCGCCAACCAATTTTGGAGCAAAGCCTACACCTGGAATTACAGAAGAGCTAAGTCGAAGGTCTGGAACCTCATTGATAGAAGACTCAGGGAATAAAGCTTTCATTTCATCCAAAGTAGCCTTGCCGGCCAATTTCGCTTGAATCATTTCAGCTTTCTTTTCATTCATTGCAAGTTGACGCACTTGGTCTTTTACATCTTCAAGATTTGCTTCTCCTTCTTCTTTTCTACTTACCAAGGACGCGACGATGTAAGCATTATCCAATTCGTAAACGGAAGAAACTTCTCCTACAGAAGCCTCACCAAACGCCCAAATGATTACTTCACGAGCATTGGTCAGGTTATTTAGGTTTCTAGAAGTAGCATCTACATTGTTTGCCTGAATAATTCTATAATTCTTATCCGTAGCGTTTTCTGTGAATTCATTTCTATTGCCACTTTCTGCGGCGAAACTGTCGGCATTTCTGAATGCCTCATTTCTAGTTGCATCTGAAGCAACTAATTCAAGCTCTAAAACAGCCAATTTGGTGTAAGTTGACTTAGGCAGCTCCGTGACTTTGATAATATGATATCCATATTCAGTTTCCACAAGTGAAGGAAGCAATCCAGTAGATCTTGCTGCAAAAGCTGCATTAGCAAATGGCTCAACAAAGTCTTCCTTAGCAAACCAGCCTAAGTCACCTCCATTTTGAGCTGTGCCATCCTGACCATATTGACTTGCGCTAAGTTCAAAATTGTCATTTGCCTTGATGTCTGCTAATACTCGCTCTGCCTCAGCTTTTACATTTGCTTTTCCTGCATCGTCCATTCCTTCAGTGCTAAACAAAATATGTGAAGCTCTCATACGTGAAATTCCGTCATATTGCTGAGAAACCTTGTATGTCACATAAGAGGAGTTTGCCGTAATGAAAGGACCATAAGTCTGACCCACTTGAGGATCTGAAACGTTGGTGGTAAAGCTTGCTGGCAAAACATCCCCTGGACGGTAAGTCACATAAGGGAATTGCACTTCTGAATTTCTACTTACAAATACAGAATCATCCTCGGCAGTTTTTAACCCTTCGGTCAATTCAGTGATTGAAGAAATTACATCCGTAGAATCTTGTCCACTTGGAAGGATGCTGAAGGATACGTATTCAAGGTTAGCAGAATTTCCAACTTTAAATTTTTCCTTGTGCTTGTTGAAATATGCAGACAAATCGCTGTCTAATAGTTGAACTTCAGAATCTGCAATCGCAGACGCATAAGGAATGTAAAGCACGGAAGCATCAGCAATAGAATTTGCCGCTTTATATTCCAATTTTCCTTCAGCACTAGTTGCATACTCAGAGGTAGCCAAAAGATTGTCATACTTCACTCTCAATCTTGCTTGAGCAAATAGTTGCTCCTGCTGAGCCCACGCAGCCTGTTGAGCTGGATCAGCTGTCTCTAAGGACTGTAGGAAAGAAATAAGCTGGGTTTTATCAAATTGGCCAGTTTGAGGATTTACCAACTGGGCTCTCAATTCAGGAACAATATTTTTACCCTGTACCATATCCACCAACTCCGCACTGGATACAGTCATTCCCAATTTGTCATATTCTTCGTCGAATACCTTCTCGACAATCATGGCCTGCCATGCTTGCTCTCGAACTGATACCATTTCTGGTTCGGATGGTACTCGGCCTGTACGCTGCTGAAAGGAGAGTTTAAACTCTTCCACTTTGGCAGAATATTCTTCCAGAGTAATTTCCTCACCGGCAATCTCACCGACGATATTTTTATTGGAATTGAGAAGAGATGAGCTTGGGCTCAACAAATCCCCACCCAAAAGGAACAAAATCAACCCGCCGGCAATTACGCCGATCGCGAGACCGGTTCGCTGTCTAATTTGCTTAATTAACGCCATTCTTGTTTCTACGCTTTTTTAGAAGTGTCGCAAAATAATAGGATAGGGGGCGAATTTCAAAATTTCCCCGAGAACAAAGTCAAGCCTTAAAGATATCTGATTCGTTGATTTTCAGTCGAACAGTATCAATTCGCTGGGCTTGCTTCGCAATGATTGTGAAGGTATATCGACCCAATGCCACTGTATCCCCTTTGTTTGGAATATTTTCTGTAAGGGATAATATCAAACCAGAAAGGGTCTCAAAGTCGCCATAAGGCAGATTCCAGTTGTATTTATCGTTGAGATAATCGATTTCATGACGCGAGCTGAGCAGATATTCTGAATCTGAAATCTTTTGCTCGATCAAATCGTCACTGTCATATTCATCGTCGATTTCTCCGAAAATTTCTTCAATAATATCTTCCATGGAAACAATTCCACTGGTCCCGCCAAACTCATCCACCACCAATGCGAGACTTTTTCGCTCTTGGATAAATTGAATTAGGAGCTCATTGGCCAAAGCAGACTCTGGCACGATGATGATCGGAGTGAGGATATCCTCTATCTTTTTGGGCTTTTTAAACATTTCTAACTGGTGACAATACCCGATCACTTCATCAATTGTCTCCCGGTACACAATCACCTTGGAATGTCCACTGCTCTCAAAAACCTCACGTAACTCTTCGATTGTATCATCCACCTCCACTGCTACGATGTCTGTTCGGGGAATCATGCACTCTCGGAGTCTGACGGTTTTAAATTCAACTGCATTATCAAAAATCTTGGTATCAATCTCGACTTTTCCAGAGTGATCTGATTGTTGAAAATGTTCCTTGATAAAAGCATTAAGATCTGTAACCGTAAAAACGGGCTTTTCTTCATTGTATTCCTGCCGAAGTACTTTCGTAATAAAGAATTTGGACATGGACACAATCAACCAAACCAAAGGATACATCAGAAAATAAATTCCCCAAAATGGCAGAGCAAAGAGGCTTAGCTTGGCATTTGGGTTTACCATGAAAAAACTCTTGGGAAGAAACTCCCCAGTAATCAATACCAAAATTGTAGAAAGAATAGTCTGAACGACCAATACAATTCCCTCATTTACGAACCCATCTGGCAGCAAATTTCGGATAGGCATATCCAAAAGGAAGGCCATGTAAATGCCATAGAGAACCAACATGATCGTATTTCCAATCAATGTCGTCCCTATAAATTGCCCTGGATTCTGAACAAACCGACTTAAAATTTTGCCATTGAGTTGGCCTTGTTTGTTTTGAAGTTCGATTTGAAGCTTGTTGGCGGAGATATAGGCGATTTCCATTCCCGAAAAAAAAGCCGAGAACAGCAATGTCAAACCGACATATAAGAGGTACGTGTAATCCATGTCTTAATTTTTCCGCTTCGTTTTTTTGATAGGCTCCTGTTTTTTGGTCTGCTCTGATCGTTTTGTTTTTCTCAACTGAAACCAAAATAGCAGTGCTACCGCCATCATAAAAATAGTATAAGACCCGGTGATTCCTACCGTGAGGGCTTGATGGATCCCTATAATGATAAAGGCCAAAGCCAATGACAAGATCAAAACATCTCCTAGTTTCATATTCCTTCTCCGGGTAATAAGGTGCGACTGTCTCTCACTTTCTTTAGAGAATAGTTTGAAAAGCTATCATCTGCTTCCATTCCTGTACCATTAAATAAAGTCTGGCGCTCTTGAATGGTCACAAACTTATCGGTGTAGATTTTTTTTTCTGCTTGATTCCAAAAAATTTCCTCTGTCTGAAGTTTTTGATCCTTGATTAAATTATGAATCTGAACATTTCCCTCTCCGCGATAAAGATTTTGATCTTTTAAAAAATAGCCACGATCTGCCCGCATGGTTGTTTCCAATTGGCCCGTAGGAGTATAAAATTCGATCTGAATACCTTCGGGGAAGTCTACATTTCCATTTGCAAATTCCAACTGTCGTGCTGCTTGAAGAACCGAACGCAAGATTGCTGAGTCACTCTGCACCAAGTTTACTTCAAAAGCTTCATTTATAGGTCCCGTGTAAGGTTCAATTGCTTTTGGATCTACACTTGGGCGGCAGGCCAAAAGCAATGCAAACAGAAATGGAAGAAAAGAAAATGGAGAGGTAAGTTTCATAACCAGACTCAAAGGTAAGGCATATCCTTAATCAAACGAAAAAAGGCAGTCTTTCGACTGCCTTTTACCTATTTCGAATTTACGATTAGTCTCTGGTCGCCAAAGTTACGGTTTCTCCTACCCAGCATCCAGTGCTGATAGATGAACCAGCCTGCAAACCTTCAGTAAAGAGTTCTTCTTTGGAAGGGAAACGAGATCTTGCGCTACCCATGCCTTTAGAATCCCCGGCCCGCTGATATGCTGCATAAGCTGCAATGAATACAGAGTAGTCTTTTGCACGGCTCTCTCCACCTTTACAATCGTTGAATGCAGACATATACAAATCACCGATCAATGAATAAGCAGAAGCTGTCAATTCAGAGTCTAGACTAGCAGCCTCACGAGCAGCGGTACGAGCTTGCGCTTTTCTACCTGCTTGTGTGTGAACCTTAGCCAATTCCATCATGATTTCGCCTTTTTGCTTGTCATTTTCTGCCAAAGTCAATGCCTTTTCCAAAACAGGCTGTGCCTTATCAAAGTCTCCAGCAGACATGTATCGCATAGCTCTTACTTGAGAAGTAGCAAAGGTCGGCTTATTAGAGTCGATCAATTCCAATGCAGCCAAGAAAGAATTGGAACCGAAACACTTGTACTGAACAGAATATTTGAAAATCTGATTTGCAATAGTTTCGTTAGTTGGATCTGCTGCAAGTTTAGGACCCATGGTGTTTTCGATGAAATCACAATCGATCAATTCCATAGCTACCAAAAGGGTCTCCAAGGTAGATTTTTGAGTACTTACATCTTTACCTTCAGAAGCAGCTTTGTCCAATAGGCCATTTGATTTTTCATACAAAGACAGGATTTGCTCACCTGTGTAAGCCTTATTGTAAGCGTAGTTTCTGTAAATCAAGTCGAAGTAAGCAGCAACCAACTGATAATTGATGTTGCCATTCAATTCAATTGCTTTTTCAAAATCAGCTACAACTCCAGGAATTTTATCCTTGTTTGACTTGAAAAACTGATATCCGAAGTAAGCCTTATTCTCGATCCACTTTGGAGCATTGTCATAGATTTCACCTCTTTTTTCATAGATGGCCATGACACTATCTTGGTAAACTAGCTTCTGAGCAGAATCAGCAGTTTTATCAGCAGCTCCTTTGTAAACGTTTACACCATTGATGTAGATTGATTCATTTAAATCAGGAACATTCACCAACAACCAGTTGAGTGGCTTGGTCGCTTCCACAAACTGTTCAGACTTCATATAGTCCACATAAGCCGCATTGTATTCTCTGGCTTTAGCTTCTTTTTCGGGTTCAGTTGGCCAGTTCCAATCCTGAGCCTGAGCGAAACCTGCCAAAAGCACGGCTCCGAGGGCAAGAAGGGTTGATTTGATTTTCATTGTCGTTTAGGTTTTGTTCGGTTTTATGACTCGTACTCTATCAGAATATTCTGCCGTTCCCTGTTTGGTTAATCGATTTATTTAAATTTTGTTTATTCAAAGACTCGCTTGTAGAACCAGCTGTTGTCGTTAAGTGAAAGCCCAAAAGAGAAATTCACATAATTCTCTCTGATCAATCCATTTGCAACAGTTCCTCTTCTGCCCACTGATATGCCAAAGTTGACAAGAGATAGCTGATTTACAGGTATAGAAGTTCCAAAGTTGATGCCAAGATCATTGATTTGGGTCTGGTTGAAATAGTAAGGAGTTTGCTTCCATTCTAGACCAACTCGGTAGGTAGATCTCAACAATCTGCTGTCAAATGACAGATAATCAGGCACAAACTGAAATCCTAAGCCAATTTTTTTCACTTGTTGAAGGTCCAAGTCCTCGCCAAAGAAATTCTTAAATTGTGTGAAATCCTGAAGTTGACCCTCCAAACCTAGTGCAAACTTGTTGATTTTTTCGAAGGTCATCCCAAAGCCATATCGATCTGGAATGTAGATGCTTCCCTTTACATCATTGGCAATTAGGTCTCCGTCTGTTTCAACGTCGCTAGCTTCTCCAATAGCGGCCAACTTCGCAAAAGCAATTCCATTAACCTCCCCGTATTTCTGATAAATGGCACCGAAATGAAGATTTGACTTCTCAGAAGTTTTCATTTGATAATGGAGGCCAACCTTGTAAGCCACATCAGAAACAGAGAGCCGTTCAAAATATTCAGAGCCTCTGCCTACTTCTTTGGCGTCCTGATCCAATATCAAAAGCTGGTTAGTACGAATGGTAGAGCCAAACAAATAAGACGCTTGTGCCCCTATGCTGAAGTTTTTGTACACTCTCCAGCCAAAATTCAAGTAAGTTTCTGAAATACCCCCGCTTCCCTCCAGGTAGTTATTGGCAATCAGATCTGAATTATTGACATCTGAAATCACATTCAAGCGATAATTCACACTGGATACTTGGCCAAGGCCTAATCCTGTGGTGAATTTGCCGGACTTGATCGGAAGAGAAAGTGCCAAATAGGAAAGACCACCGCCATCGACAGGAGAATTCTCCGTGCCATTATTGACATCAATTCGCTTGTAATTGAAGGCTGTTTGAAAATTGAAAATGGTGTTCCGTGTGGTTGTCGCAGGATTGACGACATTGGCATGCCAGCCCGTACCATAACTAATTCCCAGTCCACCCATGGATTGATTATGGGTTAGTCCAGAATAATTAAATTCTCCAACACCTAGGGCGCTATAAACGGAGGAGCTAGTTTGGGAAATAGCTTTCTGCGAAAAGAAAAGGGTGCTCAACACACCCAATGTGATCAACCCGAATTTATTCAACATTGTGGTTTAGAATGGCATTCAGTCCGTAAAGAACCAAATTTGGGACTACAAATATGTGGTCTTTTGCTATTGATTCAAAAGATTGGGCATCGCCTCCACAGATAAAAACCTTTATTTCAGGAAATTTAAGAGAATAAGCCTCAATAAATTCCTCAATTTCTCCTTTGACACCATGGAAAATTCCTGCTTGCATACAGGCTTTGGTATGATCTCCCCATGCGGAAGGAGCAATTTCTATTTTTTCAAGCAATGGGAGTTTAGCAGTGAATTGGTGCATAGCCTTCGCGCGCATCTGGACTCCAGGACTGATAGCCCCTCCTAAATAAACTCCATTTGGATCGACCAATTCATAGGTAATGCAGGTGCCCAAATCAATTGCCATCACCGGGCCTTCGCCTGCTAGTTTCCAAGCTCCTACTGCCGCAGCCAACCGGTCAAGACCCAATGATTCTGGTGATGCATATCCATTTGTGACAGGACTGGTGGTTTTAGAATCCAAGAATAAAAATCCAAAGGGCAAAATTTGGTCAAGCTCCTCTTTTTGTTGTTTAACTGAGCTTACCAATACAAAATCAAACTGAAGATTTTTCCAGTATTTCAACCCAACTTCTAGGTTTTCAAAACTGGATTCTTCCAGCAAGTTTTCCCCGTCAAAAAGCGCAGACTTGATCCGGGTATTGCCAATATCGATGACCAGATTCCTCATTTGGGCGCAAAATAACCATAATAAATCCCCTACCTTTCAGGCCTGTCAATTTATCTTTGATGGAATTGTCCACTTAACATTCTTTAACCCATGAGCTCAGCGAGGTATTCAATGATCGGATTGATGTCTGGAACTTCAGGTGATGGTTTAGATTTAGCCTTTTGCCATTTCGAATTTCAGCAGGAATGGAATTTTGAAATAGTCCTGGCAGAAACCATCCCTTTTCCTGAAAAGTTGGGGCAAAACCTTGCTGATTCTCACCTTTTGTCTGCACTCGAATTAGCTCTTCTTGATGTCGAATTTGGCAAATGGATGGGAGACCAAGTGAAACGATTCTGTAAGGAAAACCAAATAAAACCGATGGCAGTGGCCTCTCATGGTCATACAGTTTTTCATCAGCCACATAAGGGGCTAAGCCTTCAAATTGGAAATGGTTGGGCCTTACATGAAGCCTCAGGAGAGGTAGTCATTTGCGATTTCAGAATGAAAGATGTCCAATTAGGTGGCCAAGGTGCGCCCTTAGTCCCGATAGGAGATGCACTACTTTTTCCCAAAATCGACTTTTGCCTCAATTTAGGGGGCATTTCCAATATTTCTATGCAATCTGGTGACAAGCGAATCGCTTTCGATGTCACACCTTTCAACCTTCTCTTAAATGCTGAAGCTTCCAAACTAGGAAAACCCTACGACGATGGAGGAGCATGGGCCAAAGATGGAATTTTAAACCTCGAACTTCTTGAAGCCCTCAATTCTTTACCATTTTATCAACATTCAAGAGCCAAATCTCTAGGTAGGGAAAACATGGAGCAGGATTTTTTTCCACTTATTGATCACTTCGGCCTTAGTCCTCAAGACAACTTGCGCACCCTAGTAGAACATTATGCTTTTCAAATCGCCAAAGTCATTCTCCAAAACTCAACCAAAGAAAAACCTATTCTTCTAATTACTGGAGGTGGGGCCTACAATCATTTTTTCCAAGAGCGACTTGATCATTATTTGTCTGGAAATTGGGAGCTTTTCCAAGCCTCTAAAGAGTTGATCGAATTTAAAGAAGCGCTTGTGTTCGCGTTCTTGGGTGTCTTAAGACTACGGGGGGAAGCAAATTGTCTTAGCTCCGTAACTGGTGCGAGCATTGATAATTGCGGAGGAGTGGTCTATCAGTAAAACCGTACCTCCCAAATCCGCAAGGACTGCTTGGTAATTTTTCTATTTTTGGGGTCGAATATAAACCCATAGACATCATGCAGGATCTGCTGAAAAAATTTGAAACGAAGAAGCCAGAAATCGTCTTCGAGTGGAGCGATAGTGAAACTGAGGCGGAAGGCTGGGTAGTGATTAACTCACTACGAGGAGGAGCCGCAGGAGGAGGAACCCGAATGCGAAAAGGGCTCGACAAGCGTGAGGTGGAATCCTTGGCCAAAACCATGGAGGTAAAGTTTACGGTTTCGGGACCAGCCATCGGTGGTGCAAAATCAGGAATCAACTTTGACCCGAATGATCCAAGAAAGGCAGGAGTTTTGGAGCGATGGTACAAAGCAGTAATGCCTCTGCTCAAGAATTACTATGGTACTGGGGGTGATTTGAACGTAGACGAAATCCACGAAGTAATTCCAATTACCGAATCCTATGGACTATGGCATCCTCAAGAGGGAATCGTGAATGGACATTTTCATGCCAATGAACCTCAGAAAATTCGTAAAATCGGCCAATTGAGACAGGGAGTTTCCAAAGTTCTGGAAGATCCAAAGTTTACCCCAAACGGTCCAAAAAAATATACTGTTGCCGATATGATCACTGGGTATGGGGTTGCAGAAGCGGTAAGGCACTATTATGATCTTTGGGGAGGCACTATTTCCGGAAAAAGAGCCGTCATCCAAGGTTGGGGAAATGTAGGAGCAGCTGCAGCTTGCTTTTTGGCAGTTGAAGGAGTCCAGATTGTGGGAATCATTGACCGAGATGGAGGTTTGATCAAGGAAGAGGGATTTTCTTTGGATGAAATCCGAGACCTTTTCATCAAAAGACAAGGAAATAAACTTGTAGCCGAAGGTCTCATTCCTTTTGAAGAGCTCAATGCTAAAATTTGGGATTTGGATCATGAGATTTTTATTCCTGCTGCTGCCTCCCGATTAATCACCCAAGATCAAGTTTCCAGAATGGCAAATGCAGGTTTGGAGGTCATATCTTGTGGAGCTAATGTACCTTTCGCAGATCCGGAAATTTTCTTTGGCCCGACTGGCGTATGGGCAGACCAGCGGATCTCTGTCATCCCGGACTTTATTGCAAATTGTGGAATGGCGAGAGTTTTTGCTTATCTGATGAGCGACAATGCTGAAGTTACTGATGAAGCGATTTTCTCTGATGTATCCGCAACGATAAAAGATGCCTTGGCAAAAACCTTTTTGGAGAATCCTTCCAAAACAAACATCGCTCAAAGCTCCTTTAAAATAGCCTTGACACAACTCGTGTAAAAGCGTTCTTGGGAATTCCCCTGCCGATGTTATTTTTTGGAGAAATTTGGCAGGGGAGCTTCCAAACGTGGTGAGTTTGGATCAAAATCAGTAGTTTAGCAAGGCAAAAAACACCTACCCAGACCAAGCAAACTTCTGAAAACTGCCAGAAAATAATTCCCAGCGCATTAAATTTACCCAATGAAAAAATATCTTGTAGGTTTTCTATTAATATTCGGAATTTTATTTTTTGGTTCGGTTGTAGCAAACGATTGTTATGCCTTTGCCACAGATTCATCCGAGGAACTCCTAGCGAGTCTTGAACAGGGTATTGATCATAATGATGCTAGTTCCGTCGCTGATTTGCATGCAGAGCAAGAAGCGGGGGAGCATCATTCTGCTCCAGGATGGTTAGTAATTCCATTCATCACGCTATTGTTGATGATTGCCACCGGTCCTTTATTCTACGAACATTTTTGGCATCATAATTATCCCAAAATCGCAGTTGGATTTTCGATTCTGGTTGTCGTCTATTATTTATTTGTGCTAGATAATGTTCACGCTCCAGTTCATGCGTTAGCTGAATATGTCCAATTCATTGCCTTGTTAGCCTCCCTTTATGTGGCTTCAGGGGGCATATTAATCGAGATCGATAAAAAGGCAACTCCGATGGCGAATGTTGCTCTTCTTTTGATCGGTGCTGTTATTTCAAACTTGATCGGGACAACAGGAGCATCAATGCTTTTGATCCGACCTTTTATTCGTCTGAATAAGTCGAGTATTCAAGCCTACCACGTTGTGTTCTTCATTCTGATGGTAAGTAATGTGGGCGGTTCTTTAACTCCAATCGGAGATCCTCCTTTGTTCTTGGGATTCTTAAAAGGAGTTCCATTTTTCTGGACCATCGAACACAATTGGCCAGCTTGGGCCATGGCTCTAGCCTTATTAGCCACAGCATTTTATTTTGTGGATAAGAAATTCGGCAGAGCAAATGACGATGAAATCGGCGAGGCAGTAACTTACACCAACAAGTTTACCCTGATTGGGGCCAAAAACTTCGGGTGGTTATTTGTAGTCATTTGTGCAGTTTTCCTTGATCCAAATGTGATTGAGGGAGTGCCAGCGATCCATTATGATGGACAAAAATTCTCTTTCTTGCGAGAAATCATCATGCTTTCAGTGGCATTCTTCTCCTACAAATTTGCAGATTCAAGAGCAATCAAGGGGAATGAATTCAATTTCGAGCCAATCCGTGAGGTAGCATTTATTTTCATTGGAATTTTCGGGACTATGATGCCGGCCTTGGAACTGGTGGGAAATTTTGCAAAGTCCCCGGAAGGAGCTGAATTCATCACCGTGAATACCTTGTATTGGGGTACAGGTTCTTTATCGGCAGTTTTGGACAATGCTCCGACCTATCTCAACTTCCTCGCGGCAGCGATGGCCTCTGAAGGAGCTGATATCGGGAACATTGCCGAGGTTCGCGAATTCGCGGCAAATACAATGAACGATTCTGATACGACATTCCAATTACTCGCGATATCTATTGCTTCGGTGTTCTTTGGGGCGATGACTTACATTGGCAATGGACCAAATTTCATGGTGAAGTCGATCGCTGAACAAAGTGGAATTAAGATGCCATCTTTCTTTGGCTATATCATCCGATTCACCGTCCCAATTTTATTGCCAATTCTCTTCTTGGTTTGGCTGGTGTTTATTGCCTTTGTTTAAAATTCAATTCATCTCAAATCGCTAGGTAGTCAAAAGATTTTCACTTTTGACAGCGTAGATTTATACGCTTTGTTGCCATTGATCCGTTGGAACAATAAGTATATTTAAGGAAATTGAATGGATACTTTTTCGATTATGAGAAATCTTTATTTCCTTTTTCTTCTCTTTTTCTTTTCCTGCCAAGAGGAGGAATTCCTTCCCAAAGGAGCTCAATTGATGCTGAATCCAAATCTTTCCCAATTCAAGGATTCTGTAGATCCCTGGAAACCATCCAATTTGGATGGAATACAAATGGGTGTTAGCCGGGAGATATTTATGAGTGGAAACCGCTCTTTATTTATCGAAAATCAAGATCCGACTAAGGCCTCAGCTGCCTCTTGGTCACAAACATATACGGGGCCCATGCCTTTACCCGGTAGTACCTTGGAATTGGTGGCATTTATCAAAGGGGAAAATGTCCAAGATCTAACCGCGGGAGGAAGACCATACATTATGGTAAAAACATTTCCTCAGGTAAAGCAAATAAGTGTAGCAGGAACTTCCTTGGACATGCAAGGCGATTTTGATTGGGTCTTGGTAAAAGCGACTTTGGAGAACTTCCCGAAAGATGCCGAACGGATTGAGGTAAGTGTAAATGTGCCTGACCTAACCATAGGAAAACTGTACATTGACGAAATTAATCTGACCGTCAAATAAATTCAGCGAGAATCGAAAGCTAATTCTTAAGCTCAGAGTGACGGTAACAATCCGTCAAATGATCATTTATCAGACCTGTAGCTTGCATGTGGGCATAAATGATTGTGCTGCCAAGAAACTTGAACCCCCTTTTTTTCAGATCCTTCGCCAAAGCATCGGATTCGGGAGATGTAGCCGGATAAAATTCTCCTCGCTTGAGTGAATTTTGGATCGGTTTCCCTCCTACAAATCCCCAGATATAGTTTGAAAATGAGCCAAATTCTTGCTGAATATCCATAAAGCGTTGGGCATTCGTGATTGCAGCTCGAATTTTCAAGGCATTTCGGATGATCCCTGGATCTTGAAGCAATTCTTGGACATAGCTTTCTGGAAATTCCGCAACAATCCGATAATCAAAATCAGCAAATGCTTTCCGATAACCCGCGCGCTTTTTCAAAATGGTAGCCCAACTGAGACCTGCTTGGGCACTTTCCAACACCAAAAATTCGAAGTGAATTTGATCATCATAGACCGGAACTCCCCATTCAGTATCATGATAGGTGATATATTCTGGAAATCCCAAACACCATGGACAGCGGCTTTTTTGATCTGTTATCATCTTCGTTTTTTCCTAAACTTAGTATTCTTGGCAAGCTAAATTAGATTCATTCCCAGAATTATAGTGGAACTGCAAAAAAATAAACTGAATCCATAAAGCAAATCAATAGAAAATCACAGTCTTATTTCGGAATGCCAAGATTTTTCGATTGACATGGTAATGGATCGCTTTCGATAATGCTACTTTTTCAACATCCTGCCCGATTTGTACTAATTCGGCGACTGTATTATGATGTCTAACTCGCGCTACTTCCTGCTCGATAATTGGCCCAGCATCCAGCTCTTCGGTAACGTAGTGCGCTGTCGCTCCGATTAACTTGACTCCTCGCTCATACGCTGCATGGTAGGGTCTTGCCCCCACAAATGCCGGTAGAAATGAATGATGAATATTGATAATTCGATTTGGGAACTGCTGAATAAACCGAGGCGATAGGATCTGCATATATCGAGCAAGAACCACAAAATCGACTTGATGAGCAGTAAGTAACTCAAGCTGGGTTTCCTCCGAAATATCCTTGGAATCTTTGGTCACTGGAACATGGAAAAACGGAATTCCAAATGCTTCCACCACACTTTTCAAGTCCAGGTGATTGGAAATTACTAAGGGAATATCGACCTCAAGCTGCCCGGCATGATATCTTCCCAAAATATCAAACAAACAATGGGAAAGCTTGCTCACGAAAAGCGCCATTCGAGGCTTGGGAAAGTTAAAATGAAGTGAAAATTCCATTCCAAATTGTTGCGCAACTTCCGTTTGAAATCGTGCAGCAATCTCCTCTTTTGTTAGAGCAAAGGAATCTAATTCCCATGCAGCACGCATAAAAAAGCGGCCGATTTCATCATCAATGTGTTGATCTACCTCTAAAATATTTCCTTCATAGGTATACAAAAATTGAGAAACCGCAGCGACAATTCCTTTTTGGTCTTGACATTGAACAATAAGAATGGCTTGATTCATTGGCTAAGTATTAGGAGATCCAAATTTTCCAGGCTGCTTCGGCCTGAAGTTCCAGCATATCTTGCCCATTTTTAGCTCGTCCACCACGATCCAGACATTCTTTCATCAGCCGGGTAATGGGAGGATTATACACTAAATCATACACCAAATTTCCATCAGTAAGATATTCCGTAGGTAGGTCGGGAATACCTTCAATTTTGGGGTAGGTACCTAGTGGCGTTGTATTTATCAAAAGCGGAAACTCGGATAAAATCCCTGGATTTCCCCTCAGGTCATCATAGTTCAGCTGGTCGGGATGAGAGCTCCGTGAAACCGACTGAAATGGAATGTGCAAATCAAGAAGGGCTTGTTTAACCGCTTTCGATGCGCCTCCTGTACCCAAAACCAAGGCAGGGGGTATTTGATCACCCAACCAAGCTTGAAGAGAATGTTTGAAACCGATATAATCAGTATTAAACCCTACTTTCTTCCCATCCTGGATTCGAATACAATTTACGGCCCCGATTGTCGAACAGGCAGAATCTAGCTCGTCTAAAAAAGGAATCACCTGCTCTTTATAGGGAATAGTTACCGCCATACCTTCCAATTCCGGGTTGTCCGAAAGAACCTGCAGGAAATCCGATATTTGAGGAATTTCATACAAGTCAAACTGACAATCTTCTATTCCTTCCTTCTCAAACTTTCCAGTAAAGTATTTCTTGGAAAAAGAATGCCCTAAGGGATAACCTATCAACCCAAATTTTCTCATGCCTTTTGTAATTTATTGGCGAGCCATTCAATGAACAAAACAAGACCGATTCCAAATAAAAAGGCAAAAGTGGCAAAGAGAATCTGAGGTTCTTTACCTACTTCCTCTAAATAGGTTGAAGGCCACAGGTTTTCCGTTAGAAAAGGCTTTTGCTCACCACTTGAGGAAGTTCGCCATGCCGTCACGATTTTCCAGGGCCAGAGTTCATTTACAGAGCCGAGCATAAATCCGGAGAGTAAACCGATCGTGGCAGAATGAAATTTTTTCAACAAAAAGGAAACTACCCGGCTAAACGAAAGGATTCCCACGATACAACCTGACGCAAACAATCCTAGGGTGAAAATGTCTTTTTCAGAAACTGCCTTTAGAATCACTTCATATTTACCAAGGATAAGAAGAATAAAACTTCCACTGATTCCCGGTAGAATCATTGCACAGATTGCGATCGCTCCTGCTACGAAAATAAACCATTTGGCATCGGGCGAGGAGGTAGGAGGTAAATTGGTTACCCACCAAGCAATGACGGTACCAATAGCTACTGCTAAAATCACCCCCAAATGCCATCTTTTTATATCCTTCAAAATCAAAAAAGCACTGACTAAAATTAACCCACAAAAGAATGACCATAGAGGAATGGGGTGCTCATTCATCAAGTAGGTAATTACCTTGGATAAAGCAAAAATACTCGTCAATATCCCAAGCAATAAACTCAACAGAAAGGAACCATTAACGGCCTTATAAAACCGCTTTACCTCCAAAGATTTGAGCAATGAGAGATTCGAAAACGTAAAAGAATTGATGCTATCCAGGAGGGTTTGATAAATCCCGGCAATTAGTGCTATTGAGCCTCCAGATACACCAGGAACAATATCTGCAGCACCCATCGCCATGCCTTTGAGATAGACTAAACCGTATTTTTTGATTGAATTCATTGGTTAAATTTTTCTTCCATTGCAATTTCCATTGGAGGATTTACAAAGCGAAAATGGGATAAAGGATTACTTGTGGCTATAGAAATTAGCAAAAATATAGGCTGACCGAATAAACGATCAGCCTAGAATAAGTTGAGTGAGATTAAAGTTTGATTTCACCCAGAAAGTGATCGAACGTGTCCCCTCTCAGCCCCAAACGGATAGTTTCCAAAGGAATTACCTCTGAAGGGCTAATATTTCCAAGGTTGACATTTGCTCCAAGAAGCTTGATAAACCAAACCTGCTGGGATTTTTGAGGTGCTTCCCAAATGATTCGCTCTTCAGGAACTTGTGTCAAAATTTCTTCAACTAGACCTTGACGAACTTCTCCTGAATCACGGAAAAGTCCGACATTTCCTCCTTCTCTTGCCTCACCGATAACCTTCCAAGCTCCTGCACCAAGTTCAGTTTGCATTTGCTCGATCCACTTGTATGGAGGAATAATTTTAGCAGCATCTTTGGAACCCACCTCTGAAAGTACAGTCACCTGCTGAGAAAGCGTATGGATATACTCGCATTTTCGGTCATGATTTAAAGAAATGGAACCATCTGAAACTTCAGCGTATTCGAGTCCAAACTTATCAAGTACTTTGCGATAGTCATCAAATTGACCCCTAACGATAAAGGCCTCAAACAAGGTCCCTCCAAAATAAACTGGGATTCCTGCTTCCTTGTAAACCGCAATTTTCTCAGAAAGCTTTTTAGTCACATAGGAGGTCGCCCAACCTAACTTGACAATATCCACGAAGTCTGAGCAACTATCTACAAAATCTTCTGTTTCTCTTAGGCTGAGACCCTTGTCCATCGCCATAGTAAATCCCGTGTTACGTGGCTTTTCAGTACGTACAGGGAGATTCTTCAGCACATAATTCATGTGATTTTTATTTGATTTTAATGGCCACATGGAATCTCACATGTAAGAAGCTCATCCCTAAGGGTGACTTCTTGGCCATGCTTGATTTCATTTGCTAGGTTATAAAGTTTTAAAGCAGAGACTGTTGATCTCTATATTGGGCAATGATTTTGTAAATGGCTTTTTGCTTGGTCAATTCAGGCATTAACTCATACAAAATCGTATGCCTATCGAAGTCCAAAGTTAACGCATTTTCCAAATAAGTGAAGGCCTCTTTGTATTTGCCCATTTTGATTAAATACACGACAAGTCGATAATAAAGCTCTGCCTCTTCGGGCAACTCATCGATCCCTTCTCGGACTACATCTATCGCCTCCTCAAATCGATTTTGCTCAAAATAGATCACCGAAAGGTTGACATACGTCTCCATGATTCCGGATTCTAGATTGATTGCCTCTTCGTAGGCCTCGGAGCTGGCTTGAAGATTTCCCAAATTAAACTCAGCATCTGCCAATCCGACCCAATAGTTAGGATTGTTCTTATTGAGTTGGAGGGCTTTTTTGAAATAGTGAATCGCTTCAAAATACTTTTCCTTTTTCAGCATACACATGCCAAGGCCAAACCAGGCATCGTCATATTCCTCATCCAGCTTTGCGGATTTTTTAAAGTATTTAAATGCTTCGTCAATCTTTCCTAGTTTTTCATAGGCGGCACCGAGATAGCAGCAATTTTCAGCATTAGCTCCCTCACAATTGATGGTATTTTGATACGCTTCCAATGCCTCTTCGTACTGATGGGTATTCATCAAGGAATTACCCATGTTGAAATAGGCAGAAGCAAAAGCATCATCAATCAAAAGTGCATACTCGTAGGCTTTGATCGCATCTTCAAATCTTCCTAGTCGATTATAAACCACCCCCAAATTATACCAGGCTCCGGCAGAGTATGGGTCTTGATCAATAAACTCCTGGTAGAACTCAAGGATTTCGTCAAAAGAACCTTCTTCCTCCGTAATCATGGCAAGCTGAAAAAGCGCATCCTCATGATTGATTCGGTTTTTAACCGCTTCTTTGAAATAATAGCTCGCTTTATTATTGTCGCCTTTTGCTCTGTAAAGGTTACCCAAAGAGTAAAAAACTTCTGCTTTATCTTCGGCCATTGGCAGGTAATTTTCCAATAGCTCAATTCCTTCTTGGGCGCTATCAGCCAAAATCAATGCATTGGCTAAGGCCAAAACAATCTCCTCATTGTTTGGAGATAGGTTATTGAGGTGCTCCAAAATCTCTAATCCTTCATCCAATTCATCGTTGAAGATTAGACATTGAGCTTTTAAAAGCCGGATTTCAACTGAAAAAGGAAATTTTTCCAAGGCATATTCTGAAGCTCTCAAGGCTTTCAAGAATTTCTGCTGATCGAAGTAAAACCGGATGATGTCTTCTAGCTCTTCCTCTTCGAAATAGAGGTCGAGGTTGGATTTGAGAGAATTTTCAAAACGTTCAACAAGTTTTTTGTCCTCTTCCCAGTCGTGATCGTGGTCTCCAGTCATTCGAATACGTTATGGTTTTTTTAAGATACCAAATAATCAGGTTTCTCAATAGTTGGCTTCTACTTTTTTTTGAGGTTTTCAGAAACTGATTCCCACTAGATTAGGCAGGTAACGCCTACTTTCTAAAATTAGTTTGGTTTAAGGGTTTTTAGCCCACTCCAAGGTCTCTCTTAGAGGGGTAAACTTGAAGCCCAAAAGCTGTTGGATTTTTTGATTGGAGAATGTGATATTTTGTTGTGCCAAAAGAGCCGTTTGCCTGTTAAGGGGACTTTTACTAATGCCTATTTTAGTCCCGAACCAAGCCCACAGACTTCCCATCCAAATCATCCAGTCTTTCAGAGGCAAACTGGGAGCTTTTTCCCCAAAGACATCCGCTACTTGTTGAAAAAATTCCTGGTAAGAAATAGCGTTTGAGTTTAAAATAAATCGTTCTCCCCATTGTTCTTTTTGTACCAATTGACGGGTAATAAGAGCTGCATCTCGAAGGTCAATGTAATTCAGATCTCCTGTGGGATAAAAAGGATTTTCCTCTATAACATAAGAATATATGGCGGAGGAACTTTTTACATAATTCGCCTTTCCTAAAAGAATAGAAGGGTTGACTACAATCACATCCAATCCTTCTTGTGCAGCACGCCAAACTTCCAATTCTCCCAAATATTTTGATACCGCATATCCAGTATTCAGAGGAGATTCTACCCACTTGAAATCTTCATCAATGGTTGAGAATTCAGCACTTCGACCGATAGCTGCAACAGAGCTTACGTGGACTAACTTTTTAACGCCTTTGGAAAGCATTGCATTGACGAGGTTTTTTGTTCCCTCGGTGTTGACAGCCAATAAATTTTCTTTTTGATCAGAAGAAAACGAAACTAAACCTGCCGAATGAATCACCAAATCAATTCCCTCTAAAGAGTCACATAAAGCATCAAAATCTTCTAACTCGCCCTCTCGTAAGGTGATAGATTGATTCTCAAATTTTGTATAATCGAGTGACTGCTCAGGCCTTAACAGCCCAAAAATCTTCCCCAAAGAAGTAAACTCCTTGGCCAGTTGTGTTCCAAATAATCCGGTGATTCCCGTGATTAGAATATTCATACGGATTACAAACGTTGATTTAAGAACTCCGAGTTCCGGATTTTTTCGTAAACCCGATGATTTTTGGGCAGGGTTTGAAGCATGTCTAAATACCGCTCGTTATGGCAGTCTGTCCCCAAAAAAGAAACCGCATTTCGTTCCAAAAGCATCTCTGCAAAATCCTTTACCCCTTTGGAATAAAAGCCGGTCAGGGACAATAAATTTACCTGAAAGATCAACTGTCTTTCGATTAATTCATCTTGAAGTTTTTTGTCCACCAATAAATATTGATAACGCTCAGGATGAGCTAAAATGGGTTTATAACCCGCCATTTCCAGATGAAAAATAATGTCCAATAGCATCTGAGGCTTATTAATAAAGCCAGTTTCTACCAAAATATATCGATCCCCAAAAGTGAGGAGTTCATCTCCAGATTTTATCTTTTCGAGAAAGATCTCATCCATGTAATATTCGGCAGCAGCCTCAATTTCCAAGGAAATGCCGTGGTTTTTGGCTGCTTTTCGGAGGTCTTCCAGGCCCATACTGATGATTTCTGGAGTATTCCGATAATACTCGGACATGATATGAGGGGTGGTAATAACTTTTCGCAAGCCATAAGAAGCCAACCTACTTAAAAGCGAAATAGATTCTTCCATAGACTTAGATCCATCATCAATTCCAGGGATCAAATGTGAATGCATATCCACCTGAAGCCAAGAAAGATCAAAAGGTATCTCAACAGGATTTTTCTTTTTCAGAAAATCAAACCAACTCATTATAATCCTCCTTCACTTTGTTTTAAAAATTCAGCAAGATTAGGCCATTTTGTATCTTTTTCAGACAAAACGGGATTGATAACCTGCCAATCTATTCCTAATTCCGGATCACTCCAAAGCACCCCACCCTCCGAATCTTTGTGGTAATAATTTGAACATTTATAGGCAAAAACAGCGTCTTCTAAAACTGAAAATCCATGGGCAAACCCAGCCGGAACAAATAATAAATTAGCCCGTTCAGCATCAAGAACAGTAGAAAAGGATTGCCCGATAGTGGGAGAATCTTTCCTTAAATCCACTACTACATCCAAAACTTTCCCGGATATGACTCGAACGAGCTTTGCTTGGGCGAATGGAGCTCTTTGAAAATGTAACCCCCTAACTGTACCCTTGACAGAAAAAGACTGATTGTCCTGCACCCAATTTTCTGATATACCGAGACTTTGAAGCCAATCCTGACGAAATGACTCAAAAAAATACCCTCTACTATCAGGAAAGATTTTTGGGAATATTTCAATCAAACCCTCTATTGGGGTTTTCCGTAATTCTGCCATGTTCGGGGTGCTAGATTTGGGCTCAAGGCGCTAAAATAACCATTCAAGGGAGGACTATCCTAATCAATTCTAAGGAATTATGCCCAAATTTGCAGGAGTGATTGTCAACCGAGACTAAAGCTTTTGCCAAGTTTGCATTTCTTGGATCGATTTTCACTTCCATTTTACCAATGAACGTCCGCAGACGAACCACCCTATGAGTAAATTTTCCAGAAAAATTCAAAAACTTCACGATACCGCTCCCAAAATTGAAACTGCCGTTTTGGTGACTTTGATTAGGCAGCATCAACCTGAACATGAAGTAGAAGAACACCTGGAGGAACTGGCATTTTTAGCAGAAACACTAGGTGTGAAATCCGTGTATCGGTTTACCCAAAAAATGGATAAGCCAGATATTCGAACCTTTGTTGGAAAAGGGAAGCTTGAGGAAATTCAGGCCTATATCGAACACTTTGCTGTAGATATGGTGATTTTTGATGACGACCTTTCTCCCTCTCAAATGCGGAATTTAGAGAATGAGCTGAAAGTGAAAATCTATGATCGATCCTTGCTCATTTTGGATATTTTCTTGCAAAGAGCTCAAACTGCGCAGGCGAAAACCCAAGTTGAACTGGCTCGGTTCCAATATCTACTTCCACGATTAACCGGTATGTGGACTCACTTGGAACGACAAAGAGGGGGAACTGGAACCCGTGGAGGGGCAGGTGAAAAGGAAATAGAAACCGATAAAAGGGATATCCGTAACAAGATCGCCTTGCTTCGGGACAAGCTTAAGGAAATCGAAAAGCAGGGAGTCACCCAACGAAAAGGACGAAAAGGAATCGTTCGGGTGGCCTTGGTAGGTTATACCAATGTGGGTAAATCTACATTGATGAATTTGATCACCAAAACCGATATTCTTGCTGAAAATAAGCTTTTTGCGACCGTCGACGCAACCGTCCGGAAAGTAGTCTTAGACCATATTCCCTTTTTGCTTTCGGATACAGTAGGATTTATTCGAAAGCTGCCTACTCACTTGATCGAATCTTTCAAATCTACCTTGGATGAAATTCGGGAGGCCGACCTTTTAATTCATGTTGTGGATATTTCTCACCCTGCCTTCGAAGATCATATCGCGGTAGTCAATCAAACTCTTCGAGAAATCAAAGCTGGAGAAAAGCCCGTTTTACTGGTTTTCAATAAAATTGACCTAGTCGATCAGATGCCGACAGAGGAGGAATCGATGCATATCAGCGAGCATGAGCTTCAAGAATCCCGTTATGTAGACTTCAAAGCACTTTCCGAAGCTTACGAAAAGAAAAATGGGATCAAACCTGTATTTATGGCGGCAGCTTCAGCAGAAAATGTCGAAGAATTCAGATCCGCATTGGTGGCTGAAGTCAAAAAACAACATCGTAAAATTTATCCTCACTACCTCGAAGATCAAGTCGTGGACTGGGGCGATAAGTGGGAGTAGAGTACTGAATAATTTCAAACTCACCCCCCCGGAAACGCGATCCCATTTACCTTTCTGTACAGATTCAGGGCATACTTATCGGTCATCCCTGAAATAAAATCGACTAACGCACGAAGAAGTGGGTAGGGATTAACTGCAGCTCCCCAACCTTTCATTGGAAAGTCTTCGGGCAAAAGACGCAAAATGCTTTTGTCCTTTCCAGAGAATTTTTCTGGTGCATAGAAATGGTGGTAGAGTGCGTTAGAAAAGACGGAAAGCAGTCCTTCCAAAATTTGAAATCCTGCAGCTTCTTTTTCCAAGACAACCTTGGATCGATAGATTTTTTGGACAGAAAGTGCAGCAATCTCGGACAAGGCCTTTGCTGATGGAATCATATCTGTGAGGGCTTTGTCAAAATTTCCCTTCCGCATTTGTTCCTCATACTGTCCAAAAATGGCTACAGTTTCTCGAATCAGTTGACCGATTGCAAGGGCCCTAAGCGCGCCTAAGTTTTGTGACTGAGTTCGGCTTTTCAACTTGTCCTTGTCAAGCTTATCGCCCAAAATAGGTTTGAGTAATTTGAGAGTTTCCTCAAAAGTCACCAAACCCATCGTGCAACCATCCTCCAAATCGATGATACTGTAACAGATATCGTCGGCTGCCTCCACTAAAAAGGCCAATGGATGTCTCACCCAAGTATCCATGCTTATTTTTTCGACTCCAAGCACTTCGGCCATTTCCTCAAAATCTGCCAGTTGATTGATGAAAAACCCATATTTCTTTTGGCTTTTTCTGGCGATATCACGCTGAGCAATCAGGCTAGGCCGAGGATATTTGGTGAAGGCTGCGAGTGTGGCATAGGTGAGTTTTAAGCCAAATTGCTTAGAAACCAACATACGGTATCCTTGTGCATTTCCTTCGAAATTGATTAGGTCCGCCCATTGATCTACACGGACATGCTTTTCCCAAACTTTACCTTCTGCATGAAGCCTGAAAAAATCCGAAATCGCTTCCTCACCAGCGTGTCCAAAAGGCGGATTTCCGATATCGTGGGTAAGCGCAGCGGCAGCGACGATGGAACCGATCGCAGAGGAGCTAATACCGAGATTTTGAAGATTGGGAAATTTTTCAAGTAAAAATTCTCCTGCTCCTTTGCCAAGAGATCGGCCAACACTCGATACCTCCAAGCTATGAGTAAGCCTTGTATGAACAAATGCTTGATCAGGAAGTGGGAATACCTGGGTTTTATCTTGAAGGTTACGGAAAGGTGCAGAGAAAATGATCCGATCATAATCGATTTCAAATTCACTTCGTCCTGATTCCTGATTAATTCCTGATTTTGGACCATCTCCAAACCTTCCGCCTGACAGCAGCTTTTCCCATTTCATCATAGCTCAAAATTAGAAATACATTAGGACTATACACACCAAAAAATTCAAGCTTCCCAATTCTGCATGCTCTTTTCGTTAATAACCTTCTAGCCGAAGCCATCGTTTATTCTACCTTTGCATGGTGAAATCGAGAATTGTCTTACTTGTAATTAGCTTGTTTTCTTTTTGGGCTTGGTCATGTACCCCCGATGATCCGTCCCCAAAAGCCTTGGTTAATGTTTTTTTGGTCGATGCTCCCGCGAGTTGGGATTCGGTGATTGTAGAACTGGAAGGTGTGGAGTTGGAAATAATAGCTGCAAATCGAGCCGGCCAACTTGAATCAATAGTAATTCCATATGAGCTTGCAGACAAAAAGGTAGACGTGTCCCAATTGGTGGCCGGGGTTTCGCTCCCTATAGGACGAAAAGAGATAGCCTTGGGGACATTAACTGGAATCAAGTTGAGACTAGGCACTTCCCACCAGCTCTTCCAAGGGGAAAAAGGCTATTCGTTACCCGTCCCGAATCAAGAGACGGAATTTCCCGCCAACATTTCCCTGGAACTCCAAGCGGGGATTTCGTATGATATTTATGTGGATTTAGACCTAGAGAGATCAATCCAAGTGTTTAAATCTTCGCCTCTAGAATTGAGTTTTCAGCCCCAAATAGCAGCTTTTTCAACTATTGATCAGGGGCAAATTCAAGGTATACTATCACCCACCACATTATCCCCCGTAATCTATGCGATTCAAGGCTCAGATTCATTGAGCACTCAAATCAATGGATCAGGAACCTTTCTTTTCAGACTCAATCCAGGAACCTACACCCTTTTCTTCGATCCAAAAGACGAGAGATATGCTCCGACTACTCGTTCGGGTATTTCCGTTGAAAAAGGAAAAGTAACTACTTTGGAACGCATCACCTTCAGCACCAATTAACGATGGACGATCAGCTGTACATGAGGAGAGCTTTAGAACTTGCCGAGTGGGGACGGGGCTATGTTAGCCCAAACCCAATGGTGGGGTGCGTGATTGTACATAATGATCAAATTATTGGGGAAGGATGGCACAAGGCCTATGGTGGACCGCATGCAGAAGTCAACGCTGTGAATTCTGTACTTCGCACTGAGCTTTTACCCGAAGCCACGGTATATGTGACCCTGGAACCCTGTGCTCATTGGGGAAAAACACCTCCTTGTGCCAATCTATTAGTAGAAAAAAAAGTCAAAAAGGTAGTCATAGCTGCCACAGATTCGAATCCATTGGTAGGTGGAAAAGGAATCGAAATCCTGAAAAATGCGGGAATAGAAGTTGAGTCAGGAGTATTAGAAAAAGAAGCTCGCTGGCAAAATCGACGTTTTTTCACCCAGATCGAAAAACAAAGACCTTATGTCATTCTCAAATGGGCCCAAACCCAAGACGGATTTGTGGCGAGGGAAAATTTCGATTCCAAATGGATCAGTAATTCAAGCAGCCGTCAACTTGTCCACAAATGGAGGACGGAGGAAGACGCTATTTTGGTAGGAAAAAATACAGCTTATTATGATAACCCTAGACTAGATGCAAGAGATTGGAAAGGTAAAAATCCAGTCAGAATCGTCCTGGATTCTAATCTAGAGCTTCCTTCAAATTTGAATCTCTTTGATCAAAGCATTCCTACCTTGATCTTCAACACTATAAAAAGCGAATCGAAGCATCATCTAGAATGGGTCAAACTCGCTGAGATTAATCCAGAACGTATTTTAAAAGAACTTTTTGACAAGAAAATTCAAAGTCTGATCATAGAAGGTGGAAGTCAAGTTTTACATCAATTCATTCATTCAGAACTTTGGGATGAGGCAAGAGTGTTTAAATCAAAAAGTAAATTTGAGGCTGGAATTTCTGCTCCTTCCCTAAACAAAAAACCATCCGAATCTATTTCTATCGACACTGATCAACTCGATATTTATTACCATGGCTGAATCACTTTTTCTCCCCAAAGAGGGCTCCAAATCCGAAACCTACGAAGCATTACTTCCTCAAATTGAGGCATTGATCACTGGAGAACCCGACCTATATGCCAACTTGGCCAATATAGCCGCTGCTCTTCGGGAAGCCTTCGGCTTTTTTTGGGTAGGCTTTTATCTTGTAAAAGATGACCAACTGGTCCTAGGTCCTTTTCAAGGTCCAATCGCCTGTACCCGCATCAATTTTGGGAAAGGTGTATGTGGTACCGCTTGGAAAGAAAAGAAAACTCAATTAGTTCCTGACGTAGATGCTTTTCCAGGGCATATTGCATGCAGTTCTGCCTCCAAGTCAGAAATTGTTGTACCTGTATTCAAAGAAGATAAAGTGGAAATGGTCCTTGATGTGGATAGCGACAAGCTGGCGGACTTTGATGAAATCGATCAAAAGTACCTTGAGGAACTAATGGGTGTTTTGGGGAAAACACTTTCCTAATTCTGGAACATTCTTTAGGATATGAATTTTACTTAATAGTGGCTAAATGGCCGAAAGACAAAATGTTCGAACAATGCTGAGCGTTTTTTCCTGATCTTCTATCATCCCCATGTGGCCAACTCCTTGGAGCTCTACATAGTGTGAAAATCCATTTTGCTGTGCCCGGCTAGCTTCGATTTTTACTGCACCATCCTCAGTGCCTGCAATGAACAACTTGGGTCCGATGAAGTTTTTAACCACCTCAAATCGATCTTTACGATCGCGCATAGCTCCGGCATAAGCGATCAATCCATCCAGGCTGGACCGCTTTGCATCCTTGATGGCTAGCGAAATTTCCGAGGCCAATTCTTCTCTTCGATTTTCTGGAAAAAGTGGAGGTACAAAAGAGGTGACAAATTTTTCTACACCGTTTTTCTTCAAAAAAAGAATCGTCCGGTCACGCATTTCTTTTTTGTCTTGATCATCCGGAAAGCTGGTGGAATGAAACAAGCCTATGGCTTTAATTTGATTACCCATCAGTTCAAGAAGAGCCAAAGCAACATATCCTCCCAACGAATGGCCAATAACGATGGGTTGGTGAATTTGATTTTCCTCTAACCATTCCTCAAGTTGGACCGCTACTTCTTCGAGGGAAATTTTATTGCTGGAAATGGGGCTATTTCCAAAGCCTGGAAGGTCTGGACAAATCACTCGAAACTGATCTGAAAGAGCCTCCGAAAAGTAGCTCCACATTTGTCCACTTTCGCAAAACCCATGAAGCAAAACCAAAGGCTGTCCTGAACCCTTTTCGAAAAAATGAATCATACTATTTTACAGAATTAGGATACTGAAACAACCTCAGTAAGACTCCGAACTGTTGCCGCAATTCCTGCCGGATCAAATCCACAGTCACGATGAAGCTCTAATTGTTCTCCGTGTTCTATAATTGAATCAGGAATTCCCAAGCGCTTCACTTGAGCCTGATAACCATGGTCGGCCATCCATTCCAATACGGCGGAACCAAATCCACCCATTAGACATCCGTCTTCCACAGTGATTACCTTCTTAAACTTAGAGAAAACTTCATGCAGCAACTCTTCATCCAATGGCTTCACAAACCTCATGTCGTAGTGTGCTGGATTTAGCCCTTCTTTCACCAAATCTTGGCATGCTTCGACTGCATAATTACCTATATGACCTAAGGTAAGGATCGCCACCTCTTCGCCTTCACGAACTATCCTCCCTTGACCAACTGGAATCTCCCGCATTTCAGTTTTCCACTCCGGCATGACGCCATTTCCTCTTGGATAGCGAATAGAGAATGGTCCACCATAACGTGAGGCCGTGTACATCAAATTGCGCAATTCCTCTTCATTCATTGGGGCAGATACAACCAGATTTGGAATGCAACGGAAATAAGCGATATCATAAGCACCGTGGTGAGTGGGTCCATCAGCTCCTGCAAACCCTGCTCGATCAAGGCAAAAAACTACCGGTAGATTTTGTAAACAAACATCATGAATAACCTGATCGTAGGCCCGCTGCATAAATGAAGAATAAATATTGCAAAACGGAACGAGCCCTTGAGTAGCCAATCCAGCTGAAAAGGTTACGGCGTGCTGCTCGGCAATTCCTACATCAAACGCCCGATCAGGCATGGCTTTCATCATGATATTCAATGAAGATCCTGAAGGCATAGCAGGAGTGATTCCCATAATCTTTGGATCCTGCTCGGCCAATTCTACCAAAGTATGTCCAAACACATCCTGGTATTTAGGAGCCTGAGGAGTGGATGGGACTTTCTTGAAAATCTCACCTGTTACTTTATCAAATGTCCCTGGAGCATGCCAAGTAGTTTTATTTCCTTTTTCGGCTGGCTCATAGCCCTTACCCTTGACTGTAACACAATGAAGAATTTTTGGACCCGGGATATCTTTTAGGTCCTTGAGAACCTCCACCAGGTGATGTACATCATGGCCATCTACTGGCCCAAAATATCGAAGATTTAAGGACTCAAATAAATTACTTTGCTGAAGTACAGCTGATTTGATTGCACCTTCGACTTTTGAAATTACTTCCTGAGCACTTGAACCAAACTTGCTGAGCTTGCCCAATATTTTCCATACTTCGTCTTTTACCTTGTTGTAGGTGTGGGAAGTAGTAATATCTGTCAAGTAATCCTTGAGGGCACCCACGTTAGGATCGATCGACATGCAATTGTCGTTCAGAATAATGAGCAGGTTGGTGTCGCTGACTCCCGCATGGTTCATCGCCTCAAAAGCCATTCCCCCTGTCATAGATCCATCTCCTATAACTGCTACATGCTGAATGGGAGAGTTTTTGTATTTGGAAGCCACAGCCATTCCAAGGGCTGCCGATATTGAGGTACTGGAGTGCCCCACACCAAACGTATCATACTCACTTTCTTTTCGCTTTGGGAAGCCCGAAAGTCCTCCATAAATCCGATTAGTATGAAATTTTTCTCGTCTTCCAGTTAGAATTTTATGCCCATACGCTTGATGGCCGACATCCCATACCAATTGATCTGTGGGTGTGTTGAGAACATAGTGCAATGCTACAGTCAACTCAACAACTCCCAAACTTGCACCAAAATGCCCTCCATAAACGGAAACATTGTCTACAATAAACTGGCGAAGCTCTTCACAAACTTGTACCAATTTATCTTTAGAAAACTTTTTTAAATCCTCTGGGGAGTTTATTTGGGCTAAAAGTGGTCCGGGAGTAATCTGCATGTCGGATAAGGTTGGTATTTAGACTAGGAAAACATAAACAAGATGGGTTTGTTTAAACAAGCAATTGAAATGCCTTCTTATCCCCCTTCGGTCAATATTTCCCGAGTCCCCAATTAATTTATCTTAATTGAATATCTTTGGCTAACCAGTCGCAAAATTAATCCAATAATCCAGATATCCGGTGAGTTTCGAAATCAAATTACCCCTTTTCGAAGGCCCGTTTGACTTGATGCTGTTTTTCATCGAGCGGGACGAATTGGATATTTATGATATTCCTATTTCCAAGATTACCAATGACTTCTTGGATTATGTGCATCAATTGGAAAAAATGGAAATCGAGGTGGCAAGCGAATTTATCCTGTTTGCAGCTACCTTGATGAAAATCAAGTCTCGGATGCTACTTCCCAGACCTGAACTGAATGAGGCTGGCGAAGAAATTGACCCAAGAGAAGAGCTCGTTCGAAACCTTCTAGAATACAAGAAATACAAATCAGTCATTGAGGATCTTGCCCAAATGGAACAGGATCAGCTCTCACGGGAAAAACGAGGAAATATCCTCAAGGAGCTCCAGGAACTAAGCAAGGTAGACGACGTGGATGCTGAAATGCAACATGTGGACTTGTACAAACTCCTGAAAGTCTATCAAAAATGTATGGCCAAAATGGCCTCTAGATCGGATGAAACCAAACATACGGTCATCCAATATCCGTATACCATTGAGCAGCAAAAGGAATTTGTTTTAGAGAAAATCAGTTTCAAAAAGCAGGTTCCCTTCACCGATTTCATTTCTTACAAACCCGATAAAATCTTCGTGATCTACACCTTCCTAGCCATTTTGGAGCTTCTTCAACTTTCTCAAGTCACCATCACCATTGGAGAAGGGTACAATAATTTTTGGGTGGAAAAGACTGAGCCCATCGCTGCAGCCTAAATTATGAAGTTAGACAACAAAAAAATCTTTGAAACCCTAAACCCAAACAAAGTCTGGGTACCGATTCTGATTGGGCTAGGGATTGTTTTTGGGATGTTTTACTTCGATCCCAATCTAACTTCTGAAAATCTCAAGGTAATTGTTGATGCTTCGCCTTTATATATTCTTTTGGCGGTTTTGGTGATTTTCTTTCGAGACTTAGGTTACGTATATCGGATTCGTGAAATCACCGACCGAAAGCTCACTTGGGTCCGTGCGATCTATGTCATAATTCTTTGGGAATTTGCTTCTGCAGTGACTCCTTCCGTGGTGGGAGGAACAGCCGTTGCGATGTTTATTCTTAACAAGGAAGGCATCAAAATGGGAAAGGCGATTGCCTTTGTCATGGTTACGGCAATCCTTGACAACCTCTTTTTTGTGATCGGAGCGCCGATTATTCTATACTTCGCCAAGGGTAGTATTTTTCCTGATAGCAAGCTTTTGGAATCCCAACTTGGTGATAGTCTTCAGGCTATTTTTTGGTTGAGCTATGGACTTTATGCAGGCTACAGTTTGGTGATGGCTGCTGCTTTATTTTATCGCCCAAGAGTATTCAAATGGCTATTGATCAAACTTTTTTCAATCAAATTCCTTCGAAAGTGGAAACATGATGCGCAGGAATATGGAAACCAAATCATTGAAGCCTCCCGACAATTGGCGGGGAAGTCTTTTCGGTATTGGTTGCCAATCGTCGGAGCGACAATTTTTATTTGGTCATCCCGATACTTGATGCTCAACGCCTTGATTTCCGCCTTTGTACCTCTAGACCTTTTGGATCACGTGATCGTTTTTGCACGTCAAGTGATTATGTGGATTGTCATGATGATCTCTCCAACTCCGGGAAGTAGTGGAACGGCGGAATTTTTCTATGGCCAATTTTTCGCACAATTCTTAGGACAATACACCTTTGTGACTAGTATTCTTTGGCGGCTATTGTCCTATTATCCGTACCTTATCTTAGGAGCAATATTCCTCCCAAGATGGATTAGACAAGTGTTTTTTAAGCGAAAAAATTCTGAAAACTGATGGTATTGAATTTGACAATTCCACAAGTTCTAGAAATCACATCCGGTCAGTTGATCGGCAAGTTTACCGCTGTTCCTATCAGCAAAATCAGCATTGATTCAAGACAAATCCTGCAGCCGGACCAAACACTTTTTGTAGCCCTCAGAGGAGCAAAAGCAGATGGAGCAGCATTTATACCCAACTTGATGGGTGAAGGAATTCAGCTTTTTTTAGTCCATGAGGATTTTCAGCCTACTCCAGATCAGGAAAAAGACTGTGCATTTATCCGAGTTCGAGATACCCGTGTGGCCTTACAACAAATTGCCGCATATCAGCGAAAAAACTTTCCAAAACCTGTCATTGGCATAACAGGCAGCAATGGCAAAACCATCATCAAAGAATGGCTGGGGCAGGTTCTCAGCCAAAGCTTTACAGTAGCAAAAAGTCCCAAAAGCTATAACTCCCAGGTGGGAGTTCCTTTGTCGGTTTTTGGCATTGAATCGTATCATCAGGTCGCAATTCTAGAAGCAGGCATTTCCAAAAGAGGCGAGATGCAAGCTCTTCAATCCATCATTCAGCCCGATTTGGGGATATTCACTAATATCGGTTCGGCTCATGAGGAAGGATTTGAGTCTTTAGAAGAAAAAATCAGAGAGAAATTAATGCTCTTTGAGGATGCTAAACTTCTCATTTATTGCAAGGATCATCCGTGGCCAGCGAAGGAAATCGAGGGAAAGTTTGAAGAGATCAAAAGAGTAGCTTGGTCTATCCAGCCGGGGACAGATTTTTGTGTGAGCTACAAATCTTTCGAAGAAAAAACGAAAATCATTCTACTCAAAAATGACCTGAGTACGCTGACATTTTCAGTTCCTTTTTCAGACAAAGCTTCCTTAGAAAACATCACTCATGTTCTTGTAGCTGCGCTTACTTTAGGACAGGAGATTTCAGCCATTCAAGAGGGACTCGACCACCTGAAGCCGATTGATATGAGGCTAACATTAAAACCGGGAATCAATGATTCACTTTTGATTGACGATACCTACAATAATGATCTTGCAGGACTCAAGGTTGCCTTGGAATTTTTAAGTCAACAGCGTCCTAAGCGGTCTAAAATCTTGATTCTTTCTGATCTTCTTCAACAGGGCGCCCCTGAAAAAATTTATGGGGAAGTGGCAGATTTGACAAAATCCTATGAAATAGATCATATCATCGGCGTTGGGAAAGAAATTCAGCGCCTGAAAAGTCTGGTCGACTTGGAATTGGAAATGTATCCTTCAACAGACACGTTTCTTCAAAATCTTGATCCTGAACGTTTTCAAAACGACCTCATCCTCATTACTGGAGCTCGTTCATTTGCATTTGAACGGGTGGTAAATCGACTTCAGCAGCGAATTCACGGAACGACCCTTGAAATCAACCTGAATGCACTGACGCATAATTTCAATTTTTACAAACGGCAAATCGATCCAAAAACGAAGGTGATGGTGATGGTGAAGGCATTTGCCTATGGGGGTGGTGCTGCCGAAATCGCAAATCACCTTCAAACCATGGGGGCAGATTACTTAGCGGTGGCTTTTTCGGATGAGGGTGTTACCCTTCGGAAACAAGGGATTCGCCTACCAATCATGGTGCTTAATCCAGTAGAGGAGTCTTTTGATCTCCTTCGAGAGTACCAGCTCGAACCCGTAGTATTCAGTCCTGAATTCTTCAAAAAACTTGGGTATTATGCCCAAAACCACCAAATCCAGATTCCCATTCATTTGGACTTAGACACTGGAATGCACCGTTTGGGATTTGAGCGACACCATATTTCGGAATTAAAAGCCTTGATCAAGCTATTTCCTGAACTCAAAATAGCTAGTCTTTACACGCACTTAGTGGGGGCAGACGAGGATGAGCACCATGAATTTTCCATTCTTCAGTTGGAACAATTTATGGAAATGAAAGCTGAGGTAGAATCTGTCTTAGCCTATAAGCCGTTAATTCACGCCTTAAATTCGGCCGGAATCATCCGCTATCCCACTTATCAAATGGACATGGTTAGATTGGGTATCGGCCTCTATGGAGTGGAAGTTACCGGAAAATATGACGGCTCTCTAAAACCAGTCAGCACCCTAAAAACGACCATTTCTCAAGTTAAAGAACTTCCGGCAGGAGCGACGATTGGCTATTCTAGAAAAGGGGCCTTACCTACGGGAGGCAAAATCGCCACTTTGGCGATTGGATATGCTGATGGATATGACCGAAGATTTTCACAAGGCAAAGGATTTGTTCTTATCCAAGGTCGAAAAGCTCCAGTGATCGGAAATGTCTGCATGGATATGGTCATGGTGGATGTGAGTGACTTTGAGGAAATCAAGGCAGGAGATGAAGCGATCATCTACGGAGAGCAAATTTCTCTAAAAGAACTGGCTGACCGAATTGGGACCATACCTTATGAACTTTTGACCAATATCAGCACTCGGGTGAAGCGGGTTTACTACCTAGACTAGGCTAGAAATTCTTAACTTTCAGCATGAGGTTAAGTAAAAAATACCTATCACATGTCGTATTTGAATCCAATGATTCGGTCTCGCGAGGATTTGATGTCGTCTTATTGATCCTGATTTTTGGCTCAGTCACCATCGCAGTTCTCGACTCGGTCCAATCCCTTCATGAAACCTATGGATCCATTTTTTATTCGTTAGAAATTGGGTTTACCTTACTTTTTACCTTGGAATACCTACTCCGGGTATGGTTGACCAGCAAAACCTGGAAATATGTCTTGAGCTTTTACGGCCTGGTTGATCTGCTTGCTATTCTGCCCGTTTTCTTAAGCTTCTTTGTCGCTAATACCCAACTACTCTCAGTCATTCGAGCATTGCGGCTTTTGAGAATTATCCGTGTGCTCAAATTGGGAAGATACCTAAGTGAGGCAAATTTTATCCGAGACTCACTCCGTTCCAGCGCCCCAAAAATTCAGATTTTCCTCTTCTCGGTTTTGACGATTGTTTTGGTCATGGGAACCCTGATGTTTGTAATCGAAGGACCCCAACACGGATTTACCAGTATCCCAGTTTCGATGTATTGGGCGATCGTCACACTTACCACAGTTGGATTTGGGGACATTACCCCTTCTACTCCTTTGGGACAATTTTTTGCATCAGTCATTATGTTATTAGGCTATGCAATTATTGCCGTACCGACAGGTATTGTTACTTCCGAGATGAGCAAACGGAAAAAACCGGATGATTTCGATTCCTTAAAAACCTGCACCAATTGTGGATTTGACCACTTGGAACAGGGAGATAAGTATTGCAGAAAGTGCGGGGGATCCGTTTAATAAGGTAGTTTAAACCGAGTGGAAATCCTCTGGGCAGAATAGATTCCATTCCTTCCACTAACTACAAACGCTACCAAACACGCAATCCCCAAAAATACCCCGGCTTCATAGCCAAAAAGCTCCATGCCCATCACTGTACAAGCCATCGGGGTGTTGGTAGTACCTGAGAAAACTCCTACAAACCCACATCCCGCGAGGAGCGCCAAAGGCAAAGGAATCCAAAGGGAAAGCGCATTACCCAAGGTGGCACCCGTAAAAAAAAGCGGAGTTACCTCTCCTCCCTTAAACCCAGACCCCAATGTCAATCCAGTCAATCCGGTTTTAGCCAAAAAATCATACCAAGGCAAAGGCGTTTCAAATGCCTCCACGATACGAGGAACTCCCAATCCCACATAGTCATAAGCATTTGAAAAATAAACAATCCCAATCACCAACAACCCTCCAACTACTGGTCTAAGCGGAGGATAGGCGATGTACCTTTTGAACCCATAACCCACCCAATGTCCGGTCTCAGAAAATAATCTTGCAGAAAGACCAAAAGCTACCCCGGCTAAGATCATCCAAAAAAGATTGGGAATGGTAAACGGGGCTAGTTCGGCAATGACATAATGCGTGTGGCCAATTCCCCAACCCAACTCACAAACCCAATGGGCAACAAACGCGGCCCAAAACGCTGGAAATATCGATTTTGGCTTGAATTTTCCTGTCAACATCCACTCCAATGAAAATAAGGCTCCAGCCAATGGAGTCCCAAAAACTGAGGAGAATCCTCCTGCAACCCCACAAATCAGAATGATTCGTCTGCTTTCTTGATCCAGCGAAAACCATTTGGTTAATTGATCAGCCAGTGACCCTCCCATTTGTACGGCTGTTCCTTCTCGACCTGCCGACCCTCCAAAAAGGTGGGTAAAGATGGTCCCAAAAAGTACAAATGGGGTCATCCGAAATGGAATTGGATTCTTGTGAAGGTAGAGCTCTTCCAACAGTAGGTTATTTCCCTTGATAGAATTGGCCCCATAATGGTGATAGATATAGCCAATCCCAAAACCAGCTATCGGGAGAAATGTCAATAGCCATAGATTTGAATCTCGGGTTTGAGTAGCCCAATCCAGCAATACCAGAAACCCTGCGGAAGCTGATCCGGCCAAAATGCCCACTAAAGCTCCCAAACCGAGCCAAATCAAAAGATATCTGAGAATAGGGATCAAACTAAAGTGCCGATTAATTTCTTTGACTATATAGCAAGGCCAAATTAACCGAAACAAAATCAGAATAGAAACCAAACCCGATTTGATCGGTCGTCTGTACCATTTGCGTACATTTCAACCAAAACCGAAAATCTGGGTTTTAATAGAAAAATATCCATGAGACAGATCTTAATCACGGGAGGTTCGGGGCTAGTTGGGAAGCGAATCACTGAACTGTTGGAGAAAAAAGGATACGAAGTAGCTTGGCTTAGCCGTAGCCCTCAAACTCAGAAGACTTTTCTTTGGGAAGTAGAGCAAGGAAAAATTGACCCAGAGGCTATCGAATGGGCAGATGCGATCATTCATTTGGCCGGAGCAGGAGTGGCCGAAAAACGATGGACCTTTGAGCGTAAAAAATTAATACTTGAATCCCGAACCAAGAGTACAGAGCTTCTTTTCAAAGCAATCCAAGGCGCAGTTCATAAACCGAACGCATTTATTTCTGCCTCAGCAGTGGGCTATTATGGATTCAATACAGGGCCAATTCTCGTAGAAGAAACCACTTCCCCGGGTGATGATTTCTTAGCTCAAGTGGTAATTGCTTGGGAAAATGAAGTGAAAAAAATAGAATCGCTTTCCATTCGCACCGTAATGCTCCGAATCGGGATTGTCTTGGATGCTGATGGAGGAGCACTCGGCGAAATGCTCAAACCACCAGTTGCCGCACCACTGGGTTCTGGAGATCAGTGGATGAGTTGGATTCACTTGGAGGATTTGGCAAGGATGTTTGTTTTTGCATTAGAAAAAACAACCCTTCAAGGAATATACAATGCCGTTGCACCAAATCCAGCAACCAACCAACAACTTACCAAGGAAGCCGCTTCCGCCAAAGGGAAACCATATGTAGGGATCGGTGTCCCTGGCTTTGCCTTAAAACTCGTGCTTGGAGAAATGGCTGCTATGGTTTTGGGAGGGAATCGGGTATCGAGTCAAAAAATTCAGAAAACGGGTTTTGAATTTGAGTTTTCAGAGTTAAAACCAGCTCTAAAAGATATTTTTTCGACTAGGTGAGTCGTTTATTTCGCCCTATCACAAACCATAAAATTGTTCCTAAAAATGGGACAAGTACTACAATTAATGCCCAGATTAATTTATCAGTAGAATTCGCAAAGCGACTGGTTACAACTTCATAAATCGTAAAAGCGTACACCAAAAACCCCAATAATTTCCACATATCAGAACGTCTTTTTAGATCCTTTACCTAAAATAAGATAAGCTATTGGACCAAAACCTTGGGCGAATAGCAAAATCACAATCCAGATGAGTTTCATATTCTGATCTTTGAAATCAGACCGAATGATGTCGACTAGACAATACACCCAAAGGAAAAAATAAGCCAGGGAGGCAAGAAGGATGAAAATCAGAATTCCTCCTCCCAGATTTTGAATAAAATTAAATAGCATCATCAGGTTGTTTTATCATTTTTAAGTCTCATAAAATCGGGATCAAACTTCCTTTTCACTTTACTACTTTGACTCATGCTGAGATAAAGAAATGTTCCCATTATTGGTGCGAATAGAATCAGCAGCACCCAAATTAATTTTTGATTGGGTCCTCTAAACTCATTTTTCAAACAATCAATCAAGGCATACATCCAAAAACCCAAATAAGCGACCATTATCAGTTGCCACAAAATCAAGGCTTGAGAAGGTACAATCAAATCCATATCACTTCTTCTATTATTTTTACCACCGATCCAAAATAGCTTTTTTTGCAAAAACTAAGTAAGAATTTAGTCAAAAGTTTAACCCCATTTCGATGAAAAAGTGCACGCTTTCCCTGATTTTGGTCTTTTTAACCACACTAGTCTGGGCCCAAGATCTGAGCTATTACTTACCCAAAGGATACACTTACAACCCCGCCATTCCTACGCCCAAGGAGGTGTTAGGATATGAAGTGGGTGAGTGGCACGTTACTCATGATCAGTTAGTGATGTACATGAAAGCCGTAGCTACAGCTTCAGATCGGGTGATTTTTGAAGAAACTGGTCGATCTTATGAAAAGCGTCCACAAACCTTATTGACCATTACTTCTCCTTCGAATCTTTCCAAGCTTGATCAGATAAAAGCTGATCGGGCCAAATTGAGAATCCCGGGATCGAATGTGGATATTCAGAAAATGCCAGTGGTCATGTTTATGGGATATTCGGTCCATGGAAATGAGCCAAGTGGCGCAAATGCCTCACTGGTTGCAGCCTACCATTTTGCCGCAGCCAATGAAATTGCATCAGACTTGGAAAACATGGTGCTTCTGCTAGATCCTGCGATTAATCCAGATGGGCTCAATCGATTCGCTTCTTGGGTCAATTCTCACAAAGCTTACGTGATGAATGGCGATCCTGCTCAGCGAGAACTCAATGAGGCATGGCCGAGAGGCAGAACCAACCATTATTGGTTTGATCTTAATAGAGATTGGCTTCCTGTCCAACATCCTGAATCAAGAAACCGAGTACGAGTATTCCAAAGCTGGCTTCCAAACATCCATTTGGATTTTCATGAGATGGGCACCAACAGTACCTTCTTTTTCCAGCCAGGGGTACCGGCCAGAATGCACCCACTTACCCCAAAGAAAAATTTCGAATTGACCGAAAAAATCGGCACCTACCATGCCAAGGCTCTCGACCAAATCGGTTCGCTCTATTACAATCAGGAGAACTATGATGATTTCTACTACGGAAAGGGTTCAACCTATCCTGATGTTCAGGGATCGATCGGGATTCTTTTTGAACAGGCAAGTTCGAGGGGGCATTTGCAGGAAAGTGCCAATGGAATGTTAAGTTTCCCATTCACAATTCGTAATCAGTTTACTGCCAATCTTTCTTCCTTCGAAGCCGCCAAAGAAATGCGCGTTGAACTGAATCAGTGGATGAAAGATTTTTACACAGAAATCAAAAATGAAACGACCGCTGATGTTAACAAGGCCTACATTTTCGGAGCAAAGGAAGATGATGCCAGAAGCTACCATCTAGCCGATCTGATCCTACAGCATGATATTAAAGTCTATTCCCTCAATGAGAATATCACTGTAAATGGCAAAGAATTTAAAAAAGAAACTTCCTACATCGTGCCTGCGGATCAGCCTCAATATCGACTGATCAAAGCGATGTTTGAAACGCGGACCACCTTCCAGGATAGTTTATTCTATGATATTTCTGCTTGGACCTATCCAATGGCTTTCCATCTGGACTACATGGCCCTCAACAGCCGGATTTTAAATCTTGCAAGTGTATCTGAGGTGGATAAGAACAAATTTACACTTGCTCCTGGTAAAGTGATCGGCCAATCTGGTGCTTATCAATATGCGATGGAATGGACCGATTATTATGCACCAAAAGCAGCCTATCAATTACTTAAAGCAGGATTTTTGGTTCGAGTAGCCAACACGGAGTTCTCTACTGCGGAGGGCAAAACTTTCGGAAGAGGCACTCTTTTGATTGACAAAGGGGAAAGTGGACTGGAGAATCAGGCCTTTTTTGCCAAGCTTCAGGAAATTGCCCAAATGGCCCATGTAGACATCCATGCCCTGACTACTGGTTATACTTCCGGAGCTAATTTAGGCTCGACTTTCATGACTCCACTGACAACTCCTTACATCGCGCTTTTGGTAGATGGTGGAGTAGATAGTGGAGAGGCTGGAGAAATCTGGCATTTATTGGATCAGCGTATGAAAATGCCTGTCACCCTTCTTCCTGCTGATGCTGTGGGAAGTGCGAATCTTTCTCGATATAATGTGATTTTGATGGCAGATGGAAACTACGTAGGACTGGGACAAAATGGCGCCAATGCAATCAAATCATGGGTAAGCAAAGGAAATACACTTGTCGCAAAAGGAGGAGCCATTCGATGGTTGATCCAAAATGAAATTGGAAATTTTGCCATAAGAAATGTGGATTATTCTGAAAAAGGGCTTCAGCGTAACTATGCAGACTATGAAAATGCTACTGGTGCCAAGGGTACTTTTGGAGCAATTTTCAAAGCCAATCTGGATACCACACATCCAATTGGATACGGATACCAAGACCGGGAAATCTTCACCTTCCGAAATGATAATTTCTTCCTAGAACCTTCTACAAATCCTTATGCAAATCCCCTAGTCTATACCGCAGATCCTTTGGCATCAGGGTACTTACATCCTAGCAATCTACCCGGCGTAAAAGAGAGCGCAGTGATTCGTGTTTCGAGTCACGGAAGGGGTAGAATTATTGGTTTTGCGGATAATATGAACTTCAGGGCCTTTTGGTTCGGAACCAACAAACTATTCTTGAATTCCATTTTCTTCGGACAAGTCATTCAAGGAGGCACTACCCGATAAGAAATTGAAATCCCGTCATTTCCGTCGGGATTTCTTTTTTTCCGCTTAAGGAAATTCCAAATCCATTTTCTACTGAACTCAGTTAAAACGCTCATGAAGAAAGCACTACCTCTTTTTATCCTGCTCTGCATTTGGGCAGGAATTATTTCAGCCCAAGAAATGAGTTTCGAGGAATACAATCCTCCCTCCACACTCAAGGTGCCCCAAAATCCAGTTACCAGGTCCAAATTTCCTTTTATTGATATCCACAGCCATCAAGGAGGAATCAATAAGGCTAAAATTGATCAACTCCGTTCGGAAATGGATGAGCTCAATATGGGGATCATGATTAACCTCAGTGGAAGAGGATTTGGTCAGGGAAACAGCAATGCCCAACAGGAATATATCCGATCCATGATGCAGGAGTTCAAAACCCATGCTCCTGGACGCTTTATGGTTTTTACCAATCTGAATTTTAATGGTTTTGGCGACCCTAATTGGACGGCTTTGGCAGTGAAAGAACTGGAAGAAGATGTGCAAGCCGGAGCTGTCGGACTCAAAATCTACAAAAGCTTGGGTCTAACCATCAAAGACAATCAAGGAAAGCGTGTTCCCGTGGACCATCCCGATTTGGATCCAGTTTGGGCTAAAGCTGGTGAATTGGGTATTCCAGTGATTATCCATTCAGCCGATCCTGCTCAGTTTTGGCAACCGATGGATGCCAACAATGAACGTTGGCTGGAACTTAAAACTCACCCTAACCGACAGCGCTCTGCCACTGACCCTGCGCCTTTTGAACAAATCATTGCAGAACAGCATCATGTATTCGCAAAGCATCCAAAGACCACATTTATCAATGCTCACATGGGATGGATGGCTAATGATTTGGACGCAGCAGGAGCTCATTTGGATAAATACCCCAATGTGAATTTCGGAATTGGTGCTGTGATCGCGGAGTTTGGTAGACAACCTAAACGGGCCAAAGAGTTCTTTACCAAATACCAAGACCGATTACTTTTTGGAAAGGATGCTTATAATCCAGAAGAGTTTCACACTTATTTCAGAGTGTTAGAAACCGAGGACGAATATTTTCCATACTATAAAAAATACCATGCATTTTGGGCCATGTATGGATTGGGCTTGTCCGATGAAGTATTGAAAAAAGTCTACTACAAAAATGCGTTGAGGATCGTTCCTGGATTGGATAAGACCTTGTTTCCAGAGTAATCTAAAGGCGACTTCCATTTGATTGGCCTTAGATGCACAGACTTCTAAAATCTATACATTTAAGGCTTTTCTTTTAAACGATATATTGTTTTTTATTGGGCATTTCTCTTTGTACTGCTCAGTAGTAAATGAAAAAAAGAATCTTACTGATGACAGGGATTTAAACAGATTCTTTTCATCTTTTCAAATCTGAATTATCTGAGAGAAAAAAAGATACAATGACCAGAAGATATATTTACCCGATCTTAAAAAACACGAATCCAAGTTTTGCACCAGTTTCATCACTCTTATCGAGATAAAAACAATGGGTACCTGCTTGCAGGATCTGTTTTACTTCTGATGGGGATAACCGTTTGGATTACCCCTTTCTTCTTGGAAGTAGATACCCCCATTTCCAAAATACTTTTGGTAGGAGGAATCCCAGTGCTTTTGGGTTTGGGATTAGTTTCTACTTACTCTGGAACCCTAATCGATTTTGAAAGGAAAACGATCAAAAAGTACCGGAATATACTTTGGATAAAAACAGGAAAGTGGGAATCGCTTCCCAAGGTGGAAAATGCTGAGTTAATCCATTATACCTATCAGCACACTAACCTTCCTAATGGAATCAGTCCTACTAGTTCCTATGAAATAACCACGTACAAGTGCGTGCTGAAGCTAGAAGGAAAAGGGTTACTGGTGTTTGATTATGCCAAAGAGAAAGATGCGATTCGGGCATTGGGACAAATCCAGAAAGGGCTTCAATTGTATTGATCTCACAGATGACACAGATCTCCACAGCTATTTTTCAACTGTGAAAATCTGTGCCACCTGTGAGCAATTGTTAAAACTTCATTCGTAATCCCAGCAAGAAGTTAGTCCCCGCCTGAGGATAGTAGAAGTTCTCTGTCACCAATTCACGACCATTTCCACCTGGCACAAAATAGCTGAACGTATATCCATTTGGCTCATAAAGCTCATTGAAGATATTGTTAATCAGCAAATTGACTTCTAATCCTTTGAAGAATCTCGGCGTGGCAGCATAGCTGATTCTCAGATCATTGGTGAAGAAAGCATCCAGCGATCTAGCCTCATTGGCGGTATTATCCAAAAACTGTCGGCCAACATATTTGCTGAGCCAATTGAGGGACAAGTTTTTGCTAGGCTTGTACTCGATAATTGCCGAGCCCACCACATTCGGTGAAAAGGCAATGTCTGTGTTGGAATAGGTAAAGGTTTCTTGTCTAAAATCCTCCACGCTGTAGTCATCGATATACTCTGTAAACTCCCGGATTTTGTTTTGGCTAAGGGTAAGATTTCCTCCCACGGTCCAAACATTGGAAAGCTGATACGCTCCATCCACCTCGATACCTGCACGGTAGGAAGACGCTACGTTTTCACGGATATAGGCGCCCACATCGTTGATTTGCCCAGTTAGAATCAACTGATCTTTATAACCCATATAGTAGAAGTTGGCATTATAGCTAAAGCTTCCCGCTTTTGCACGTACACCAGCTTCCACGTTGTTTAATCGCTCAGGTCTGGGTACTTCTGTGATTGGATTGTCGGTAAAATCCGAACGGGTAGGCTCACGGTTTGCCACAGCGTAGCTCGCATACCAAGTTTGTTTTCCTTTTTCGTAAGAGAACCCAAACTTAGGATTGAAAAAGGTGTAGTCCGCTCGACCGTCTACAATTCGCTGATCGTCATTTACCCCAAGAAAGGAATAATTGATCCCTCTCAGCTGCAAATCGCCGAAAAGATTTAAGCCGGGTTTAATTTCGTAAGTGGCTTTGGTGTAGATATTCCGATCATCCTTGATGGCATTGTTGTCATAATAGCGGTCACGGATGTTGGTATTGCCCGCAACTCTTGCCCAGATAATCTCACCAAAGTGCCCGCCATCGTATCGATTGGCACCCCCACCGATGATCCAATCCAGTCTACCATCTGTTGAAACATAATTCGCCGAACCTACAAATCCATAGAAATCATTATCCAACCAACGGCGACGGATAATATCAGCGCTTTCAATCAGGTGATCTCCGATTTGGACAGGATCCAAACCATAACTTCCAAAGTCGTCATCTTCCCGGAATTGTTCGTAGTATCCACGGCCGTAGGTATAATGAAGGGCGAGATTCGTTTTCCAGTTAAAACCGACTTTTCCAGTATAGATCAATTGATAATGATCCTGCTGGTAGTTATCGGTTTCGTTATCGTAGGTGTAATAATTCCAAGTTCGGTCATTTTGTAGCTTAGCTTCAGGCAGGCCCCACCAGCTTTGATAGGTTTGCTCCTTTCCTGAGAAAGCCACAAGTTTGATTACACTCTTTTCTCCATAATATCCTCCAGAAACAAACCAACTACTCATATCCGAAAAAGCTCGATCCACAAAGCCATCCGATGTAATTTTAGAAAGTCGGGCATCGACTGCAAAGCGATTATTAAGTAGCCCGGTTCCGGCTTTGACGGTATGTCTCCAAGTATTGAACGAGCCAAATCCGTTATCCAATTCGGCATAGGCCTCCTCCCGATGGGTGTCTGTTTGAAAATTGAGACTTGCGCCAAAGGTCGCTGCCCCATTAGTGGAAGTACCCACCCCACGCTGGATTTGGACATTTTCTACTGAAGAGGCAAAATCCGGCATATTCACCCAAAAGACACCGTGTGACTCGGCATCATTGAGCGGAATCCCGTTGATTGTAGCATTGATACGGGTTTGATCTGAGCCTCGAATTCGCAATCCAGTATAGCCGACTCCCGCTCCTGCATCTGAAAAACTCACCACGGATGGAGTGAAATTGAACAAAATGGGTATGTCCTGACCCAAATTTCGCTTTGCGATTTCAGATCTATCTACGTTAGAAAAGGTTGTCGGCGTACTCGATGAAGCTCTGGTAGCCGATACGATAAATTCCTCCGTGAGAAAATCCTTAGATTGAAGCTTTACTTCCAATTCACCCGAAATAGGAAGATTTAAAGTCATTCGCTCTGTCTCATAGCCAAGGTATGAAATCCGAATTTCGAGCTTGCCTTCTGGCAATTTAGAAAGAACAAACTGACCACTTTCATCCGTGACCGTACCTCGGCTGGCGGTTTCGGTCCAAACAGATGCACCAACCAAAGGCAGATTGCTTTTGGCATCCACTACTTTTCCACTGAGACTATGTTGAGCCCAAGCGGCAAAACCGGCCAAGTATAAAACAAGGCCAACTACTGTTTTTTTCATGATAACTTTTCCCCTTTTGGGAGTTTGAGTGAAACATTAGAAAACCTAGGGGAGGCATTCTGTCTTTGTTAAACCCGTGTAGCATAGCAAAACCCAAAACATGCCCGAAGGGTACCTCTTCGGCTTGTTGACTCGAATTTTTACTCTGCTTTCTCATTTCCCTTCGCCGGCATTACCCGGATCAGGTCGTATGGGTATGATCTCAGCCCGTTGTATTAAGGCACCCCTTATGATCTGGAAACAAAGGTACGAGCGAAAAGTTTTTTTGCAAGGACTGATGATCAATCGCTTTTTTTTAACTTCAACTCCAAACCTCAAACCCATAACCTAATGCGCCTTTACAAACTAACCTCAGCAACTCTTTTGGAAACCGATTCTGATATTTTTCTTGGTCCAGAACTTGACTGGGATCAACTACTCGGTAGGGAACATTTACCGAAGTTGCTTAGGGCGGAGGCTGCACATTGGGAGAAAATTTCTGAAGGGGAAGCAGAACAGCTCAAGTCTGAAGGGCTTTTGGCACCGATGGGCAACCAGGAAATCTGGGCAGCGGGAGTGACCTACTACCGTAGCCGAACTGCACGTATGGAGGAATCCAAAGATGCCGGTGGGGCGGATTTTTATGACAAAGTTTATGTAGCCGACCGACCAGAATTGTTTTTCAAAGCTACTGCCAGTCGTGTATCCAATCCCGGCGAAACCGTCAATATCCGCAAAGATTCCACTTGGGATGTGCCCGAGCCGGAATTGACGCTGTTGATTTCTCCATCAGGAAAAGTGCAGGGCTTTACAGTTGGAAATGACATGAGTAGCCGAAGCATCGAGGGAGAAAACCCGCTCTATCTGCCACAGGCAAAAGTCTATCAGGGATGTGCTTCAGTCGGACCTTGCATTTTGATTCAGGAAGAAATGCTGGATGATTCCACCCAAATCCAATTGGAAATCCTTCGCAATGGAAAAACCGAGGCTTCAGGGGAGACGACTTTGGCACAAATGAAACGCAAACCGCAGGAACTTGCCGATTGGCTTTTCCGGGCAAATACCTTTCCGATCGGTTGCCTGATGATGACAGGTACGGGTATTGTACCTGATAATTTTACTTTGCAGAAAGGAGATTTGGTGAAAATCACGATTGACGGTATCGGGACTTTGGAAAATAAAGTCGGATTAATTTGAGAGAACCATGGCTTTCGACTCCTATCAATTGGAAAGAATAACCCAGGTTTTAAAAGCGAGGAAAGTTCCATTTTTGGCCAAATCAATGATGGGAGGACAAGTAGTGATTGTGGACGACAAAATGTTGCTTGGCTTAGATCAAGATAAAAACACCAAAGAAAATCGACTGATGGCAAGAATCGGAGAAGAGGCTTTCTCAGAAGCGATTAAAAAACCAGGATGTAGACTTATGGATTTTACAGGGCGCCCCATGAAGGGTTTTGTGTATGTTTATCCAGAGGGATTTGACCTAGATACCGATTTAGAGCATTGGATTGATTTAGCTTTAGCCTTTAATCCTAAGGCCAAAAAAAGTAAAAAATGAGTGCTCTTTTTTATCAAAAACAACTTCGCCTTCCAAGTTATCCACAGGGATACCATTTGATAACCGAACAGATCATGAAGGCGATTCCAGAAATCTGGGAAATCCGAATTGGATTTTTGCAGGTGTTTATTCAGCATACTTCTGCAGGACTTTGCATCAATGAGAATGCCGACCCTACAGTCAGGAAAGATTTCCAAACCTTCGTAAATGAATTAATTCCAGAGAATTATCCTCGATTTGTACATAATTATGAAGGAGATGATGATATGCCGGCCCACATCAAAAGTGCCTTTTTTGGGACTAGTGTTCAGATTCCCATTTCCGGAGGAAAACTCGCTTTGGGAATTTGGCAGGGGGTCTACCTTTGTGAATTCCGTTATCAAGGAGGCCCAAGAAATCTAGTGCTAACGGCCTATGGCACCAAATAGTCCATTGAAAACCCCTCTTCAACCATTGATAAAATTCCTTGGATGAGCTAATTGGACAAAAGTACTTTTGTACTCAACCGACCTTACATGAAATTCACCCAGTACCTGCTTACCTTTTGTCTCAGTTTAATTATTGTTTGGACAGCAAATGGACAATCCACGTCCTCAACCGAGAATGCCTTTGCCTTTAAATTAAGTGAGCCTATTTCCCTAGACGGGATTCTAGATGAGGAAATCTGGAAAAATCAGGAAGGATGGAACGGCAATTTTCGTCAATATTTTCCCTCCGACACCTCAACTTCCCAAATCAACACTCGGGTAAAAGTTGCCTTCGATGACAACAATTTGTACCTGGCCGCAGTCATGGAAAACAATGGCCCGAGAAAATATGTCTCCACTTCCTTGAGACGGGATTTTCGCGGGGAGCAAAACGACGCCATTGTATTTGTTTTTGATACCTTCAACGACAAAACCAATGCATTTTCATTTGGCGTAAACCCTTATGGTGTACAACGCGAAGGCTTGATTGCCAATGGTGGAAATAGATCAGAAGACTTTAGCTTGGCTTGGGATAATAAGTGGTATTCTCAGGCAAAAATTTTTGAAAATCACTGGCAAGTAGAAATTGTGATCCCACTTTCCACACTTCGATTTAATGAAGGTGCGCAAAATTGGAATGTGAATTTTTACCGAATAGATAGCCACTATGGCGAACGAAGTACTTGGTCTCCCATTCCTAGAAACTTCCCGGTAATTTCAACGGCATTTCTTAGAAAACTAATTTTTGAAGAGCCATTGCGAAAAAGTACCGCGAATATTTCCTTGATTCCTTATGTAGCGGGTAGGACCAATACCAATTTTTTGGAAAACACCAGTGAGTCATTGACGCCAGCGATTGGCGGGGACGCCAAAATTGGGATAGGCCCAGCACTTAATCTTGACCTTACCTTTAACCCGGATTTTTCTCAAGTGGAAGTGGATCAGCAAGTCACCAACTTGGATCGATTTGAGATCTTCTTTCCAGAACGAAGACAGTTTTTCTTGGAAAATGCCGACTTATTTGAAAGTTTCGGACAGCCAAGGTCAAGACCTTTCTTTTCCCGAAGAATAGGAGTTGATATAGATTCTGCCACAGGGCAAAATGTCCAAAGCAAAATCATCTATGGGGCACGATTAAGTGGAAAGCTCAATGAAAATTGGCGTATCGGAGTGATGAACATGCAAACTGCCACCGATGAGTCTGCAGGAATTGCAGGAAAAAACTTCTCGGTATTTGCGGTTCAGAAAAAGGTATTTGCTCGCTCCAATGTTGGCCTGATCTACGTTAATCGGGAAAGTCTAGCTCTTGACGAATTTCAGCAGCTTTTTGATCCTCAAGCCTACAACAGACTTTTGGGTGTAGATTATAACTTGAATTCCGCCAATGGAAAATTTACAGGAAAGGTATTCTACCACCGGACTTTTGAAACGGAAGATGTGGCCAAACCGTATTCTTTCAATGCTTATATGCTCTTTACCGACATCCATTGGAACTGGACGATCAGTGTTCAGGACGTCGGAAAATCGTTTAATCCTGCAGTAGGATTTGTACCAAGAGTTGATTTTAAGCGATTCAATCCAGATTTGAGCTACCTATTTTATCCCAAATCCAAGTTGATCAATCGACATGGACCAAAGATCGAATTTGAAGGATACTGGAACGAAACCTTAGGCACCACAGACCGAGATATTAACCTTGGGTACATTGTGCGATTTAATTCCTTTGCTCAGTTGGAAATCGCACAAAAGAACCGATTCATTTACTTGTTTAGCGACTTTGACCCAACCCGTACAGGTGGAGAGACATTAAAAGCTGGAACGGAATACCAATTTAGAAACGTCACAGTCGATTATAGAAGCAATCCACGAAATATGTTCAATCTCCAACTATTAGGAGAATTTGGACAATATTTCACCGGTAATATTCAGCGAATTACCACACAAACAGGCATCCGATTAGGGTATTTGGCAAATATTTCAATGAATTTCAACTATGCCCGAATCCGAATGCCTAAACCTCAAAACGATGCGGATTTGGTATTGGTGGGACCAAGAATCGACTTGACCTTTACTAAAAATCTCTTCTGGACGACCTTTATCCAGTACAACAATCAGATCGACAACTTGAATATCAACACGCGACTGCAATGGAGATATGCACCTGTTTCGGATTTCTTCCTAGTGTATACCGACAACTACTTCCCAGGAGACTTTATGCCTAAGCAGCGTTCGCTGGTATTCAAGCTGAATTATTGGTTGAATTTGTAATGAGAAAGACCTGACAGTTTTTCAAAAATCTGACAGGTCTAATTCTCATTTACTCGCCTCCACTCTCACTTTTTTCCCTGTTATCAATATTCTACGATACCCATCTTTTGTATCCGAACTGACTTCCTTTCCAAGGACTTTCACTTTGGAAAATTCTTCAGGAATCTCAATCGAAATCCCCCATTTGGACTGGGTTTGCTCCACTTCAATGGCTCGAACGCCAGACTTATCCACATAGGAAAGTTTGATTTCATTGTCCCCCACAATGACTTTCTGGATGGAAGCTTCCTCCCAGGCTGTTGGCATCTGAGGCCTTATGTAAATCACCTTATTTCCTGCATCAGGTTGAATTCCGAAAAACTGCATCACGATCGGCACACCGAAACTGTACATATTCCAAGCCTGCGTAAACATGCCGTAATCCGGAGATACTTCATACATAGAGCCTGGCAAAGCAAAGCCAAAACTTCGGGTCATCCGCTTCAAGTAGTCCAATGCCCCATCTGGATTTCCATATCTTCCTTCCCCGATAGCCGAAACACCGGTTGGTAATGTCATCACCGCACCCGTGTAGGAAAAGCTTTTGCTTCCTGCAAAAGACCCATCTTCATTTTCCGCCTGTTCGTCACGATCAATTCCTGTTACAAAAGTGCCAAAAGGATTAGTGTATTTTTTAGCGGTAGCCAAAGCGATTTTAGCCTTTTCGGGATCAGCAACTCCTGTTTCCATTGGGGTGTTGACCACCCAATTGTGAAAAAGTACAAATCCCTGTTTCTGATCCTTGGGTAAGGTAGATAACTTAGCCTTGGTAGCTTTCAGCTCTTCAACTGCCCAAGGTTTTTTCAGGGTATCTGCACGGATGATGGCATCGTCAATCAGATGTAATGCTTCCTCAACTGTGCCAATAAAATCAGCATAACTTCCAAACTCCTCTACCCAAAAGTCTGAATTAATCTTATCCGCCAAAGCATCAGCTGTCTGTTGATAACTTTTTGAAAGTTCGGTTTTTCCTAAGATTTCGGCCATTTTCGACGCATCTGCAAAGGCCTTTTGGGAATAGGCAGCGACATCAATCATCTCAGATTTCAGTCCATGGATTTCCATCATGCCATAACCGTCAGCGAGGAGATTGCCATCCTTGTCATTTTCCCGAAGAAGCCAGTCCAAACCTTTTTCAATAGATGGAAAATACTTCTCCAAAAGCTCCTTATCTCCTGTCCAACGGTACACTTCCCAAATCGTAGAAGTCCATTGTGGTGTCTCGTTGATATTCCCAGGATTGAATACTGCCCCATTGGTGCTCACTTCATGGATGATTCTGCCGTTTCCATTTTCTTTTTCAGAAAGGTTGTGGATAAGTTCAAGGGTAGAATAAACCAAGTCTTTTCTCCCCGTCGCAATTAAACCCTGGATCGTATATTCACTATCGACTCCAAAAAACCAAGGATAGTCCTGAAGTCCCGCCCCGAATCCCCTACCGATTCCTGGTACATCCCGTACTAGCCAATCTGTATTGTATTTGATCCATTGGAAAGCATTTTGAAGATCCGAATCAGGTATTTGTATTTCGGATAAGTTCGCTAAAGATTCATATCGCTTCTTTTTTGCATACCAATCCGTATCCAAATTCTTTCGCAAATCGACCAAGGTCTCCATGGCTTTCAATTCACTTTCCGAGGATCCTGCAATAAAAACTGGGATAATTTGCTCTGTCTCGCCAGGTAAATTTATTTCTAAAGAAAATCCCGCAGCAGCGCCATTTCCTTTGGGAGAATAATTACAGTCAAATCCATTTTCAGGGAAAAGAGTAATACCCTCTGCAGTACCCCACACCGTAACCCAAGGATTCCCTTGATCTTTGGCTGAAAAGGTGTTAGTCATTTCATCAAAGGAAATAAGGTCTTGTTGATCCTGCATTCCAGTTCGCTCTCCCAACCAAACTGGCAAAAGGTCTACAAAAGCATTGAATTGAAATTGGACTGTTTTTGCTGACTTATCCACATTTTGAACGCGAAAAAGAATAGTTAATCCTTCTTTTCCATCCGGCACGAATTGGAGTCGTTCTACTTCGATTCCGATAGACGAAAATTCAAATTGATGAAGGTTAGAAAATGGAAAGTTGGTGAAAGAAGAAGCCTTGTCTAGACAATACGTTTGGTTTTCAACTTTGATCGAACTTGTAAAACCATCCATCAATTTGATAGGATGTAGCCAAATTCCTCCCATTTCCCCCTGTACATGCCATCCCAAGTCTGAAAAACTCCCATCTTGATTTCCGATCAAATAGATCCGATCTCCTCCGGTAACAAAAGGAGATTTCAAATAATCAGATTTCCCGATCAATCCCTCTTGGGACTTAACATCTTCAAACAAAACCTGAGTAGGAGTAAGCGGCGCTTGGCATGAAAACAAGGTTGCAATCAAACCAAGCATTAAAAATCTGTGGGTCATAAACCATGGAATTAAGACGAAAAGATAAGCCAATTCAACTAAAATCGGGAATGACTATTCCTATTGACTTATCTGGAAGCGATTTGAAAAGTAAAGAATGAGACCCAAATGGCTCTCAAAATATTTTGTGAAAGTTTTCAAACACTTTTTTTAAACAGCCTGTTCGGAAGACATGAAATTCAATCGGATACTGGTTTGGTTTAGAAATGATTTGAGAATTCGGGATAATGAAACCTTGTCCCGGGCAATTCAATCAGGCATTCAAGTCATTCCTGTGTATTGCTTTGATCCGAGAATGTATGCAAATACATCCCTAGGATTTCCAAAAACTGGAGCTATTCGAGCGAAATTCATTTTGGAAAGTATTACAGACCTAAGGACATCCCTCCAAAAGATTGGAGGAGATATAATAATTCTTCAAGGAAAACCAGAAGTAGAAATTCCTCGCTTGGCAGAACAAGTAATGGCCGATGCGATATTCTTTTCAAAAGAAATAACTTCTGAAGAAAGAAGTGTGGATAAGTCTTTGGAAAAAACAGCCTTCTCAATGGGGATAGCCTGCGAAAGCTTTTGGCAAAGCACGCTTTATCATTTGGATGACTTTCCATTTCCAATCAAGCAGACACCTGAGGTATTTACTCAATTTCGAAAAGAAGTTGAAAAACAATCGAAAATCCGAGCAACATTCTCTGAAATAAAAGAAATCAAATTCCCTCAATCCGAACTTAAAAGTTTATTAGGGGAAGTACCAAAATTAAGTCATTTAGGACTGGAGGAACCCAAGTCAGATGTCCAATCGTGGTTGGAGATGAAGGGTGGAGAGTCATCTGCACTAGGGCGACTCAGGTCTTATTTTTGGGAAAAAGACCTACTCAAAGTCTATAAGGAAACTCGGAATGGAATGATCGGAATGGATTACAGTTCCAAATTTTCACCGTGGTTGGCTTTGGGTTGTATTTCGCCTCGGACGATCTATGAAGAAGTAAAAAAATACGAACGAGAGCGAAAGAAAAACGACAGCACATATTGGCTCATTTTTGAACTGATATGGAGAGATTATTTCCGGTTTATTGCCAAAAAACATGGAGATAAAATCTTTGATATTGAAGGCATCAAACATCAAAAGGACTCCTGGAGAAGAGATAAGGCTCAATTTGAGCGCTGGGTAGAGGGGATGACGGGAGTTCCTTTTGTGGATGCCAACATGAGAGAATTGAAAGAAACTGGATTTATGTCCAATAGAGGACGTCAAAATGTGGCCAGTTTCCTTGTCAATGATCTTGGAATTGACTGGACTTGGGGAGCCACCTACTTTGAAAGTCAGCTGATCGATTACGATGTCTGCTCCAATTGGGGCAACTGGATGTATGTGGGTGGAGTAGGCAATGACCCAAGAGAAAACCGCTATTTCAACATACTCAGACAAGCAAATAATTATGACAAAAAAGGAGAATTTGTCAGATTATGGATTCCTGAATTAGAAGAGATTAAAGGGTTTGATATTCATCAACCTTGGGAGTTATCCACATCTCAATTGAGAGCTCTGAAAATCCAACTTGGCCATACTTATCCACAGCCCATAATCAAAATCCCAAAACTCGAAAAATCCTATTAAGCTTATCATAGATCCAAAACCTCAAGAATTTTCTTGGGGTTTTTTCTTTTGGAATTTTTCTTTGTTAGGTCTCCAAAACCAGAAGAAATTGAAAATCGTTATCCCCGCATTTATAAATATCAAGTGAATCCAGGTTTCCCTTTTCATAATTACCGAAAAGTCAAAAGTAAGCATAGGATAAACATAGGCTTGTACCAGGATGAAATACAAAACGCTAAAAATTAGTATTCCAATCCAAGTTGGTTTCCATTTTAGATAGGTTATTAAATCTTTCATAAGTAGAAAAATCTTGAGGCTCAATTTTTTGGATTAGTATTCTCCTTTTTGAACAACTTTTCTCGATTTGGTCGAAAAAAGACGAAATAAAATCCAATCATAAATGGAATCTGCTTGAGAAAAACACGAATCCACACTATTGGGTCCAAGCCAACGCTTAGATCAAAGGTTAGCGTAGGATAAACATAAGCCTCCAACCAAAAAAAATCAATCAGAATAGAGATGACAAAAAGCCACCAAAATTTCTTTAAGTAGCCCAGAAATTCTTTCATTCTTAAATATTCCCTTAATACTCAAACGTAAACCTACCCAAATCGGCAGGAATCTGCTTTTTCCTTTTTAATTCTCTTTGATGCAAATACTGCCCTAATTCCGCAAAAAATGGAAATCCAACCGCATCATATTCATATTGATCATCATTGAGGATTTGGTCTGAATTCACATAGATGATTGCAGTCACAAAGAATTCAATCCCATGTTCAAAATCAACGAAATAGCTTCCATCCAGCAGGTGTCCATAAGCTTGTCCTGTTTTGTTGAAAATTCGAATGGAAGCAGGAATTGGGTCCTTCGATAATCCATCCTTGTAAAATTTAGAATAGGTATCCCAATATTCAGATTGTGGATAACTTGGGAAATCGCTTTCTCCTGGGAGCATACTCATGTATTTCAAAACCAAAGAACGGTGTGCTTCATTAAGATTAAACCGCTCAACTCCCAAAAATGCTTCTGGGAAAATCATCCGCTTCACTACGCCGTCGAAGTCTGTCAAAGAAAAGCGATTCTTATGAGTAAAATCCAAAGGTTCCTGAACTAGGGAATCACCTAAATAATACCCATTTCCAATTTTGGGCTGGGCGCTATTAAAATAGATTTTGTCTGTAGTTCGTGCAGGAAGCTTCAAAATTGAATTCCCTAATGAATCCTGAAAATAAACTGGATTAAACATCCGATTTTCCTCAGGACTTGCTGGAAAACTTAAGCGGTGATTAATCACAGTATGCAATAGACCCTTTTCCTTGAGTTTTTCATTGATATATTCCTGTCCCAGCAATTCATAAAGCCGATTATAAGCATCATTATCACTTACCAACAAAATCTTTTTTACGTAATGAGCGATACTAGGAAGGTTATTTTTGGCAGTAGAATCAGACCAAGCCGGAATTTGGGAAGGATGAACAGAATCCGTAAGCATAATACTTTCTGCAGATAAGTCGTCCATCCCTTGTTCCTCCAGCCATTCCAAGGCTAGGATAGCCACGGGAAGCTTGACCGTTGAAGCTGGATAAAAATATCGTGATTCGTCAAGGTTATAGGTATAGGAAATCATTAACGGATTTCCGTGTTCATTTCGATCAATTTGGGTATAAATGATCTGTACTTGATATAAGTTGGAATCAGCTAAAACCTTTTTTAAAACCGGGAAATCCTCCAAATTTTCTCGAAATGGGGCATCAGAATGCTGGCAGGAGGCTAAGCCAAATATGCTTAGGAATAAAATGAGGTTTAATTTATTCATCGGTCTTCTGAAAGTTGGTGCAAAGCATCATTGATCGCCATTAAATCCCCGAAGGTGTGGAATGCCGATACAACAATTCGATTTATAGTTGGACTCTGCGGTGTTGGATAAGCGAAAGAAGAAATCAAAAATCCCATCTGTCCTAGCCTTTCTGCCCAGCCATTTTCAGAAAGGACAAAAACCGGAAATTTTTCCGAGCCTAAAACTGAGGACAGGAGGTTCGTTTCTTGATGAAATATCTGAGAATAGTGTCTAATCTTTTCGGCTTGGGCTTGATATAAATCTTGACAATCTAAGAATGCTTGAAGGTTGGCTGGAGAGCCTGGAGAAGCACCAGCAAAAATCTCCCTGGCTTTAATACTTGAAATTAAATCCTGCTTCCCTAGAATAATCCCAGCTGGCATGGCCAAACCCTTTCCAAGGGAACCTGAAACCACTAGATCAAACGAAGAGTCAGCAAGCGAGCTATACGATCCAAAAACTTGATGTCCTAGGGTTCCAAAAGCATGACTATCGTCTATCAATAAAGTCACCTCATGCTTTTTTGAAATGTATTTTACCCAGGAATAATCATGAACCTCTGCTCGAAGTGGATCTACAGCATTTCCCAAAATCAAAATTTTTTGAGCAGAAAGGGATTCAGCAAGCTCCAAACAGCGATTTTTCCATTGTATAAAACTGAATTGAATATCAGGTTTTAATGACTCCGGTAAAATGGCCGGATGTGTATCAGGAGCAATCCAGCACAGATTTGTTTGAACTCGAAGCCTTTGAAGTGCCGCTTGACCTGCGAGATAACCTGAGCTCATGACTGCCGCAGATTCTGCTCCCGAATGTGTAGCAAAAAATTGTTCAAACTCCTCAAACAGACTCAAGCGCAGGTTATTGACCCTGCTTAATCCATGATTGAATCCCCATTTTCGGATATTTTCAATCAAAATTTCCTCATACACTGACAAGCTCTCCATCCCCAAATAGGAGGTTCCACTGAAGTAAAGAAGTTTCCGTCCTTCTACTTCTAGGGTTCTTCCTATTCGGTGATTGAGCTGAAGCGGTTTCAATTGATTTTATTTTGCAAAAATCTGAGAAGGGTCCTGGAAGGATTTAAATTCTAAGGCATTTCCACAAGGATCAAGGAAGAACATCGTTGCTTGCTCACCTACTTCACCTTTGAATCTGATATAGGGTTCAATCACGAATTCAATTCCATGGGCTTTCAATTTATCTGCTAATTGATGCCAATCTTCCCAACCGAGAATTGCCCCAAAATGACGAACGGGAACATTCTTGCCATCCACCTCATTCGTTTTTGCATTAGCCAACTCTTCAGGCTTAATGTGCGCTGAAAGTTGGTGCCCGAAAAAATTAAAGTCAATCCACTTATCCGTACTTCTGCCAATATCGCATCCAAGCAGATCTCCGTAAAATTGACGTGTCTCTTCAATATCCCGAATCGGGAATGCTAAATGGAAGGGTTTAAATTCGCTCATATTCCTTACTTTTGGAGGTGATTTTTAATGCAATTAAGTGATTTTTCAGGCCTAAAGATATGTCAAAAAAGAAAACAGTTTCACTCGTTTTGAGCAGTGGCGGAGCAAGAGGATTAGCCCATGTGGGAGTCATTGAAGAATTGGAAAAACGGGGCTATGAAATTCAAGAAATTGCAGGATGTTCAGCTGGTGCCTTGGTTGGCGGGATGTACGCTGCTGGCAAAATGAATGAATTCAAAGACTGGATTTGCAACCTTGACCGGATTGATGTGTTTTCGCTCATGGATTTTACATTTTCGAGCAAAGGCTTTATTAAAGGAGAGAAAGTATTCCAAGCGCTGAAAAAGGTAGTCCCTGATTGTATGATTGAAGATCTACCTTTGAAGTTTTCCTGCAATGCAGTAAACATTGATAGCGGAAAAGAACAACTATTTTCCAAAGGAAGTCTCTACAAAGCCATTCGCGCATCAGGAAGTATTCCCTCTGTTTTTTTACCTGCAAAGTATGATAAGCAACACTTTATCGATGGAGGAGTGTTAAACCCAATTCCAATTTCATTGATTTCAAATCTGGAAAATATCGTGGTAGTAGTTGACGTGAATGGCTCTGAAGAGGACTTTCTAAAGCTTCCTAAAAAGTCTTCGCCAGAAAAATCTGGCCTTTCACTTCCCAGCTGGCTGAAAGAATATCAAAGGAAAATGAAGCAATTTTTCCCAGAGGAGAAAAAGGAAGAAAAAAAGGAGTCCTATTCAGCCTTGGATTTGGTTACCCGGTCTTTTGACCTGCTACAGGATCAGTATTGTAATTTGATCCTTGAAAAATATCCGATTGATGTGACTATAAAAATCTCCAGAAGTCAGGCAGGAACTCTTGAATTCCACCGCTCTGCAGAAATGATAGAAATCGGAAAATTAAAAGCAATTGAAGCCCTCGATCAATTTGAAGATGGAAATTCATGAACTCAATCATTTGCTCGGCAATGTGGATATCTACCTGTTGGACCAGATCCTAAAGGGAAGATTTTCCAAAGACATGAAAATCTTGGATGCAGGCTGTGGAGAAGGAAGAAATGCGGTATACTTTATTCAAAAAGGATATCAAATCTTTGGGATAGACCCTAATGAATTAGCGATTCAATATTGCCGATACTTATCCAAAAGTTTGAATTCAACTTTTGACATCCATCGCTTTCAAGTTGGTCAGTTGGAAGAAATTCCATTTCATTCGAATGCCTTTGATGCAGTGATATGTTCGGCTGTTCTACATTTTGCAGAAGATGTGGATAACTTCTGGGAAATGATTCAGGAAATACATCGAGTGCTAAAACCTAAAGGTGTTTTTTGGTTTCGAATGACGACAGCTTTTGGAGGCATTTTGGATGAAAGTACTCATCTTGGAAATGGAAAATATGGCCTTCCAGATGGCACAGAGCGGTTTTTGTTTCTTCCTGAATATGTGGATAAATTGGCGAAAATCGGATTTTCAAGTTTAGAATCTTTGAAAACTGTCCTTATTCCACACCAACGAGAAATGGGAGTTTTCTGCCTCGAAAAAACGCACTAACTCTTATTTTAAAAGGATGAACTCATTGATTTTTTGAGAAACTTCAGGGATAAATTTGGGCGAATAGGCATCCAAATGACCTCCTTGAATATGTAAAATTTCAAACTTATCCACAGTGCTTTGCTTCCATAATTCAATGTCCTGAAGTGAAGTTGCCATGGAAAGATTGGAATAAACCAAAAGTAGGTTCGAAACCTTTTCTATTGGTGTAGTCTGTCTTAAAAACTCATGAACACTTTGATTGAAAAGTCCCTTTTCTTCGTTTGTGGCATGGGCATTCTTTTTAGCAAAACCCCAAAACAATTCAAAAGTCTTTTGAATGGCTTCTGAAATTGGTCTTTGGATAAATAACCCTTTGAGGTAATTCACTCTGGATCGATTTGATCGATTAAGTTTTGGACCTTCTGTTCCAAAACTGTAAAAAGGAGAGTCCAAAAGAATAACCCCAAGTCCAAGTTTGCTCGCCACTTTTGCAGCCAACCAACCATTGAAACTTGATCCAATCAAATACGCATTTGTGTAAGGCATGAGCAAGTTTTCCAGTTCTTCTAAAATGGAAGCTGATGACTTTCCTTTTAGTATCGCAAAAATATCAATGCGCAAGGTTGCTGTGGAGAATTGTGGACTTGCCTCAAGCTGCTCCCTTAATGGAGAAAGTGAATCGTAGTACCCTGATTCCAAAAATAGTAACCATGTGAAAGCTTGATTTCTGGATCTTTTCGAAATTTCCAAGACCGGAAATTTCGGCTCGTCCAATTCCTGAATAGCTCTGGAAACTAGGGAAATCGTACGGTAGGTGTGGATCATTTGCAGCGGGAGTTCCTTGTTGAGCTCTTTGCTTAACTCTTCAATAATGAAAGCTGCAAGCATTGAATTTCCACCCAGATCTAGGAAAAAATCAGCATCAAGCCGATCGATCATTATGTTCAATTCCCGAGTCCAAATCTCATAAACCAATTTAGTGGTAGTGTCCTGAATCTGAAGTTTTCTGGCCTTTAAAGCATGTTCATTCGCAATTTTTTCAAGACTAATTCGGTCCAGTTTGCCATGAGCATTCATGGGAAAAATATCCAAGGGGACATACAGCCTAGGCGCAGTCGTAAGATGAGATTGGGAATGAAAATGTTCACGGATTGCATGCTCGCTCCAGGACTCTTGGCTCAAAATAAATGCGACTAAATAGGAGAATCCATGAGCATCATGAACCACGAGAACCTTGCATTCTGTGATTTGGGGCTGAGCAACATAAATTTCTTCTCTGATTCGGCTCAAATCCACAAAAACCCCATTCACCTTTTGTTGGGTTTGATTTCTTCCTACGAGTTTCAGAGCACCTTCTTTATTGAAGAATCCTAAATCACCCGTATGGTAAATTCGGTTTTGATCATCTACAGGATGGAATAAAATTTTCCTTTGGAACCAATACCCCAAGCTGATATACGGGGAATACACCACAATTTCTCCGACTTCACCTAGATTGACTTCTGCATTAGTGTCATCCAGGAGTTTTACTTGCTTTTTTCGGACAGGAACTCCATCCTGAATTAGGTCAAATTGGGTGTTTTTGGGAGAACAAGAAGTTGCGGAGATCGTTCTAGTTTCTGTGCTTGCATAGGCTAATTGCAGCAAAACTGAATCTGGAAAATGGAAAGAAACCAATTTCAAATCTGAAGCCTGAATTGGCTCTCCACCGAGACATAAAAATCGGATAGAAGCCGTAAATTCTGAAAGACGATTTCCCAAAAGCAGAACAATGCCCCGGAATGCAGTACTTGTCAAGGTGGCCATCGTCACTTCATATTTTTTCCAAAAACGCGGAATTTGTTCTAAGCCTTGCTCTGAAATAGCATGTACCACCAATGCAGCGCCTGAAAGCCAAGCAGGGAAAATACTGGCAAGTGAGGAGCTAAAGGAGGCAGCAAAAAGAAAGTCGATTCGGTCTTTTGAGGAAATATGATTTTCTTCAATCTGACGATCCGTATCTTCCACTATTGATCGGTAATCATGCAAGACATACTTTGCTGATCCTGTACTTCCAGAAGTCGCATAGACACAAAAAAATCGATCTTCCCAGTTATTTTCATTTTTCCACCATGGCTCCAAGGCAGATACAGAATCCTTTAAATCACTCATGGAGCAGGTTGCAACTGGGAGCGACTCAAAAGATTCGATATCTGTCAAGATTAGAGCTATGGGGACATGATCTAAAACTTCTTTTCCCTGATGATGGGGTAGAAAGAAAAAGTAATTTCCAGATAATAAGACCGCTAAGGCTGCAATAGCCTCCTCTGCCTTTGATTTTAAGGCGATCCCAATACAGGCCTGAGATAGATTCCTTTGCTGAAGTGATGCTGCGAGTTTTTTCGCCAGATTCAATAGTTCTGAATAAGTAAGTTGCAGCTCATCCGAAAGCAGTGCAGGATTTTCTGATTGATTTTCAGCAATCCAAAAAAACTTATCCCACATGCTCATATACCTCTAGCTGCTGAGCTAAGGACATCCCTTGCTTGATCATATTTTGGTGGCTAATGCTCCCTTCATAAGCCCAAGAATAAATCGGAAGATCAGGCTTACCAGATTGACATATTTTCATCCTATGAGCTAGAGAAGCTTTATGGAATCCCAAATTTCGATGGGATCTGTTGATAGCACCCACTGAAAGAATCTGGACATTTTCATCCGAATACAGTCCGGATATCCCTACCGGATTTCCTTGAAAATTGACAAAAAAGAAAGAGATCCCGGGGATTCTGGATTTATGAAGAAAATTCTCCTCCACAGATTCAGCATGTCGGTTTTCAGCTTCAAAACAGCTTAAATAAAGCCAGGCAAATTCCTGAATCCGATCCTCAGTCACCCTCACTAACTCGATCTCAGGTGATACTGCGGCGCTTTTAACACTTTTTGGATCTATTTTCATGACAGAAATTCGCTTCACATTTTGATAGACGCCACTTTTCTGCAAAACCTCCTTTGAAACCAAATCTTGTGAATCAATCAAAACTTGATGTTGGTGCTGAAATGTATCTGCATAAAAACCCCTAATCAAATCCAACATTTCAGGGCTTTCTATCCGACCGATGCAATAATTGAAATATTGGATTGGTGTAAATTTTAATAAGGTAAGCGCAGGAGTATGAGAAATCGAAATCGTACTTCGTATCGACTGATTATTTCGAAAAGCTTCCAATCGAAGCAAATCATACTGAAGAAGGGTATTCATAAAAAAGAATTCGAAGAAGTTTCTGTGATTTAGTCAGAATTGATCCCTAAGTAGAACAAAATTTCAGCTTTGGCAATGCAACCATTTTAAAGGTACAAATTAGGTAAATTAACGGGTAGGAAAGTACTTGAGCAGATAAAAAAAGCTGAATTCAGGCGCTTAAGACAGATTTTCCCTAAGTTTGAACAATTCCTATTTTTAGAATGAATCTCCAAAACGCACTTGAACTCATCGGCACCTTTGTGTTTGCTATATCTGGCGCCTTAGCAGTGAGGGAAAAGGAGCATGACCTATTCGGAGCAGGATTTACAGGATTTATTACTGCAATTGGGGGAGGTACATTACGCGATATTTTATTGGATAGCTATCCGTTAGTGTGGATTGGTGACATTCACTTTTTATACGCCATTTTATTGGGAATTTTTGCGGCATTTATTTTTCCGAATCTTTTGAGCCGCCTTCGGAAAACCTTCTTTTTATTTGACACTTTGGGAATTGGGTTTTTCACAGTTCTTGGCGTGGAAAAGGCACTTTCCTTGGGAGTACGGCCAGAAATTGCTGCAATAATGGGGATGTTTTCGGCAGTGATGGGTGGAGTCATTCGCGACACGCTAACGAATGATATCCCAATTCTTTTTCGCAAAGAGATTTACGCCTCTGCATGTTTGATCGGAGCCGTAATTTATTTGGTCCTAGATTACTTTGCTGTGGAACGGAATTTCAATTTGCTGATTTCCATGAGTGTGATCATTTCAATTCGTCTGATTGCTATGAAGTACAAGTTGAGCCTGCCTAGATTAGACTAATTATGCCTAAAAATTTTTTTGACGAATGAATTTTAATATTTTCCCTAATCGAATCGACATCGAATCTTTCAAAAGAGCCAATGAACTCCATTGAATTGACCTATTATACTTTTTATCTCTTTGCTAAATGAGCCTAAAAGCAAATTCTGTAGACTGGAAAGCTGTAGTTAATCCCAAATCTCTAATCTTGATGGTTTTGGGAGTTCTATGTTCTGCAGTGGCCTTGGAGGCGTTTATGCTTCCTAATAAATTTCTGGATGGAGGGGTTACAGGGATGGCCATCATTGTCAATCTGCATTACGATGTGAATTTGAATTTGCTGCTGATGCTGATCAATGCTCCATTTTTTGCGATTGCCTGGAAAAAAATTGGAAAAACTTTCACCGTTCAGTCCATCATCTCGGTAGTCCTTTTGATCATTGCTTTGGAGTTTATAGAGATTCCAGCGGTTACCGAAGACAAAGTCCTTATCGCGGTATTCGGTGGTGTCATGATGGGACTAGGGATTGGTTTGATTATTCGTGGAGGAGGATTGATTGATGGATTTGAAGTAATCACCACCTATTTTCAACGCAATTCGGCACTTTCTGCAAGTGAAATTACCATCTTCTTAAATTCCTTAATCATGCTTTTTGCAGCACTCTTTTTTGGAATTGAAGCCGCGATGTATTCTATATTAACCTACTTCACTGCGATTAAAATGACTGATTATGTCGTGGAAGGATTTGAAGAATACACGGCGTTAACTATTATTTCCAAGGAAGATGAACGCGTGAAGGAATTGATTGTGAAAGATTTTGGAAAAGCGATCTCAGTATACAAGGGTGAACGCGGCTATTTACCGGATACGTTTCATATTCATCACCCTTGTGATATCATCATGACAGTGGTAACCCGTCTGGAAGTGCATCGAATCAAATTAGCCATACAACAAATTGATCCTAAGGCGTTTTTTTATGTACAGACGATCAAAGAAGTAAAAGGAGGAGTCATCAAACAAATAGGAAGCAAACACAACTGATGGTTTTCGAAGAAATAAAAAAGAAGATTTACGAAGACATTTTGGAAAAATTGCCTTCCCACCTGACCTATCACAATCTGGCTCATACAGCCTATGTATTAGATCGAGCCGTATTTTTGGCAGAGCAATCCAAAGTCAGTTCCGACGAACTCGAACTCTTACGATTAGCTGCACTTTTCCACGACACAGGATTTATTGAAAGTCCCAAAGATCATGAAGAAAGAGGATGCAAAATCGCAAGATCCTACCTTGCCGAATCCTACTCCGAAGAGCAACTGTCTCTTATTTGTGGGATGATTATGGCAACTAAAATCCCTCAAAATCCACAAACTGAACTTGAGAAAATCCTTGCCGATGCCGATTTGGAATATTTAGGAACTGACCTTTTTGAAGAAATCGGGGAAAGTCTCTACAAGGAATTGAAACATTCGATTCCAGATTTTTCGCAGCAGGCTTGGGACGAGCTGCAGCTGGCATTTATGGAAAAGCACCATTTCCACACTGATTATTGCCGGCAAAACCGCGAGCCTAAAAAGCAGGAAAATCTGCTGATAGTGAAGAAGAGATTGGGATTTGTTTAACTGCGAACAGCCCTTAATATTAAATCAAATACTTCAGTGGGTTGAATCCTATCGGATGAAATTAATTTAGAATCCCCCACCAAAAGCGGCTTGTCCAAATCTGACTCAGGAATGCGTCCATGTGCCCCCTTCACTAAGGTTGCATCCAAAGGAATCACATCCATCAGGTAGCGAAAACCGAGCTTTTTCTTCAGGACTTTGGAGCCGATTTTTAGGATTGGAATTTTGATCGCAGGATCAAGCACGAGCTCGACAGGATCGTAACCAGGTTTTCGGTGGATATCCACACATCTAGCATAGTCGGGTGCTTTGGTATCGTCCAGCCAGAAATAATAAGTAAACCAAGAATCCGCATCCGCGATCACCACCAAATCCCCCGAACGGGCATGATCGATGTGGTAGTCTTTTTTTCCTTGGGCATCCAGCACTTTTTCCACACCCGGAGTCTTTTCCAGCAGGGCTTTGACCTCGGAAAGTTTGGAGTGATCATTGACATGTACATGAGCCACTTGATGATCCGCTACCGCAAATACCGCCGATGTGCCGGAATCAAGCGTCTCCCTACCTAGCTCATTTTTCACCTGAATCCAGCCTTTTTCCCTGAAAATGCGGTTGAGATGCACTGGCTTACTCACACTTGTAATTCCATACTCCGAAAGCAACAAAACCTCAGCGCCTCTACTTTCAAAAAAGGTTATCAAGTCCCTGGCCAAATCGTCCACCTCTTTAAGGTCCTTGGAGATTTTGGAAAAGTCGATCCCGTACTTCTGGAGGTTATAGTCCAAATGTGGAATATAGATGAGATTCAATGTAGGATTGTACCATTCCTCTACCTTTTTGGCCGCCTCGGCGATCCATTTACTGGATTCGATGGTAGTATTCGGCCCCCAAAAAGTGAAGAGCGGAAACTGTCCCAACTCAGCCTGAAGCTTGTCTCGCAGCTCCATGGGTTGGCTGTGGCAATCGGGCAATTTGCGGCCATCTGCAGGATATAGCGGTCGCGGAGTTACAGCATAATCGGCGGATGAATACATATTGTACCACCAAAACAGATTCGCTACGGTAAAACCAGGATTCTCTTTCCGCAGGACTTCCCATACTTTTTCAGCTTGTACGAGCTTATTGGACTGACGCCAAAATTTAATCTCGCACTCATCCTGAAAGTACCAGCCATTGCCTACGATGCCGTTTTCCGTTGGCCACTTTCCGGTCAGATACACAGATTGGGCCGAGCAGGTAACAGCAGGAAGTACGGGTTCGACCACAGCTTGCTTCTTGGATGCGATCCATTTTTTCAAAAAAGGCGTATGCTCTCCGATCACTCGGGGAGTCAAGGCAACAATATCTAGAACGACGGTCTTTTTCATGGTTAAACTATCAAATCAAGGGGCTGAACCCAATTATGCCAATGTTAAAGAACAGATTTACGAATTCAGAATTACGATTTACGACCTGTAATCGAAATTCAAACCTTATTCTCAAAAAGGTTAAATCCTGAGAAAAAGCCCCAAACTTCTCTCCACATCGTAAATCAAAAACCGTAAATCAAGGAACATTTAATCCTTCTTCAAGGTCTCTATCACCCAACTTAACTCCCTAGCAATTGAATCACCCAAGGTCAGGTGGGTATCTTCTGGCAGAACTTCCCAAGTATAGGTTTCTACTTCCAGATGTTGGGTAATCTCAGGATTGGATAAAATTTGATTGAGTACAAGGGAAATATCGCTTTGTGTAGACTGGAATGAACCATAATTGTCCAAAAAGACCGGAACATGAAAATGAATTCGCCACTCCATATCCTTGGTTTTGCTTAAGTGCTCAATGGCCTGAGGCAAATCCGGATAAGAGGCAAACTGTCCATCTTTCCTACGTGCCACGACTTGATGAAGGTAGGTTGATTCGGCAAATTCTTCCAAGCGTTTCACAAGACTGAACCGTTCATTTGCTGAATTAGGAATCATTACCTTCAGCGCTGCTGAAATTTGAATTTTGCCAATCTGAATTCCGGCGGTTTTCAACTTTTGGAAAGTTTCTGCCGGGTTTTCATAAACGATAGCAAAATGACAAACATCGTAGCAAGCTTGGATATGCGTTTTTATGAGATTTTCTGCTTCCTCTTGCGAAATATCAAACTTGGAGGTTAATTCGGTTTTCCCTTTTGGCAATAACCATTTTTGAAAATAACTGATGAGCTCGTCGGAATTTTCAAGTATCCCATCCGGTTCTGGCTCAATATCTAAATGGAGAATTTTTCCTGTCTGCTTTTGGATGTTCACCAATTCTTCCACAACCTCAATTAGTTGATTGGTAGATTTTTCGATGGCTTCATTCTTGGCCTTTTCAGATTTAAACCAATGTCTATACGAAAGCGGGGAAGTTGAAATTCCACCTTTCATACCTTCTGGAAGTAATTGAGCTAAAATCTGAAAACTCCGAATGGTATATTCCTTTCGTTCCGGAGTAGTCCAGTCTGGGGAATGCACATTTTCTTTTACCTTGGTTCGGTGAAAACCTCCATATGGAAAGCAATTCAGGGTAAAAACATAAGCATTTGTCTTTTTTAGCCATTCCTGAAATTCCTTCATCCGCTCTGGACGCTCCAAAATCAGAGAAGCCTCATGAGAAAGTCGAAGACCTATTCCAAATGGGCCTTTGTGTTTAAGGCGGTTCTTTACCTCAGGAATATAAATTTTGAGGTTTTCAAAAGTAGCATCCCAAGATTCTCCTGGATGAATATTGCTGCAATAGCTAAGATGAAAGTCATTGATTTTCATAGACTGGAAAAATTCAGGATGTTTGGATGGCAGGCTTTTGCTCCAAGCTACGAAGGATTTCTACTGATTTAAAGATCAGGCTATGATCCATCTCATGCACCTCCACCCCTTTTCCCAACTTTTCCAATAGCATGATCGTCAACTGACCACCTAAGTGTTCTTGGAATTCCTTGAGACCCTGAATTAAATTTTCGCCTTGAAGTTCTGGTGCAAAAAGCTCAAAACCGAGAGTATGCATCAAATGGATAATCCGGTTGAAATCCGATTCAGAAATTCTCCCCTGCAAATAGGAATAGGCGGAATCCAAGGCAATTCCGATTGCCACCGCCTCTCCATGCCGGATACGGAAGTCACTCAATTTTTCCAACTTATGCGCAGCCCAATGTCCAAAATCCAGGGGTCTGGAACTTCCAAACTCAAAAGGATCTTTGCCAGCGATATGCTCCATATGCATTTTAGCTGATCGAATAATATGGGCTTTCATGGGCTCCATCTCCCTGCGGGCAAGACCTTCTCCCACATTTTCCAACCATTCGAAAAAGCTCAAATCTTTGATTAACGCCACTTTGATAGCTTCGGAGATTCCTGCTCTCCAGTCACGGTCATCCAGTGTCTTGAGGAAATTGAAATCATTTAATACTGCCACAGGAGGCACTAACGTCCCGAGGTAGTTCTTTTTTCCAAAGGCATTGACACTATTTTTGACCCCAACAGCAGAATCATTTTGGGACAAGACAGTTGTAGGAATTCGAACCAGACGGATTCCCCGATGAGAGATAGCTGCCGCAAAACCCACCATATCCAATACAGCTCCACCACCGATCACAGCGATGTAAGAATGTCGATCAATCCCATAAAGGTGGGTCGCTTCCACAATCCTTTGGTATTCAGATTCGTCATTTTTGCAAGCTTCTCCTCCGATCGCAAACATTGGTTCGGCGGCCAACGTGAAGACATCCGTGTAGGCTGAAGCATATTTTTTCACTTCATCAATCAGATTTGGATGTGCCTCTGACACTCCACTGTCGATGACAAAGAGTACTTTGGGCAAGCGATCGCCACGAAGAACATTGGCGAGGATTTGATTTTGTGGATCAAATAGATTCTCAGTAAATGCTACCGGGTAGCGGAAAGGAACCGAAAAGGATTGTTCGAGAATCGTATTCATGATGCAGGGAAATAGGTTATTTGGGACTTCCTTCAAGACAATTTGTGAAGGAATTTGGTTTATTTTCGCTTAGGTTACAGCAAATTTTTTGGCTAACCAAAGGGAAATGGGAAGAAGAAGCAAAATGACAATTCCAATGGACCAACCTGCAAACGCTGACGCCAAGGACGCATTCACAATGATCAATGAAATCACTGCTGCTTTTACAGATTTACCGATGAATTTGGGCTCTTGCGTTCGAATCGCCTTTGCCAATGGTGGAAATAATAAATAGCCAAGCAAAGCTAAAAAAGGAACAACTTCTAGGTATCCCGCTCCTTCCAGATAGGTTAGACCTATGATTGCCAAAAATATCAACGAATACATCGCTGCTCCAGCAAAAAGGGCCTTTCTGTTTTTTCCATGGACCTCACCTCTGCTAATTATTGTAATAGCAGAAACATAGATCAAAGGCAAAATTCCGATCGGCCAGATTTTTTCTAAGACTTCAGGTGCAACACTTATTCCAAGGAGAAGATTACCTGTTCGACAAAGCCCCATATTGATGGGACCTAAAATCCGCTGATGCTTTCCCAAATAATCATACAGCACAGCACAGGCTGCTACGGCAATCGCTAAAATTCCAGCAATTTGATTGACTTGAAAGGCGCAGAAAATCCCAAAAATCAAGAGGAAGGAAGACATCCAAAATGCTGCTTTTTTTGAAACTCTTCCGCTCGGAATTGGGCGCTCTGGTCGCTCAATGGCATCCAACTCAGAATCAGCTACATCGTTGAAAGCAACTCCACCTGCATACAAACCAATTGTACTCAATGAAAGCCAAATCAAATTCCACCAAAATTGCTGGTCTCCAAAATTCCAATTGTTGGCCATATACTCCCAAGCCCCAGCAATGGCAAAACCCGCCCAGATATCAGCGATCGCAGTGATCACATTGGCTGGGCGGGTCAATTGGAGGTATGCGAAAATCTTCGAATTGCTCATGGATTAATTTTCTACCCGATCGGCAGGTCCCTCGACGCGTGGAACCTGACCACCACGAAGAACGGAATTTCCTCCCAGTTTTTTGGTCTGATCAATAGGAGGAGCCTTTAACCAATCATCTTCGTGCATTTGGCCACTCAAACCAAAAACAGTAAGGGCGTTTTGATAAGTAGTCAATCGGACATGCTCCTCAGGAATCCCCATTTTTCGCATCAGATTGGCAGTCTTGGGCACTGCTATTGGGTCAGAAATTCCCCAATCAGCTGCCGAATTCACGATAATTCGCTCTGGTCCGTATTGTTTCACAATCTCAACCATACGCTCAGAACCCATTTTGGTATGTGGATATATCGTAAATGCAGCCCAGAAGCCACGATCCAAAACTTCCTTGACGGTTTCTTCATTGTTATGATCCACGACCACCCAACCTGGATCCATGCCATGCTCCTCAGCTACATCCATAGATCTAGTGGTCCCTTTCTTTTTATCCCGATGGGGAGTATGAATAAGCACGGGGAGATTTACATCCTTGGCCAATTCAAGTTGAAGTCGATAGAATCGGTCTTCTGCTTCGGTTTGATCATCGTAGCCAATTTCACCGATAGCAACCACGCCTTCTTTACCAGCATATAGGGGAAGTAATTCCATTACCTGCTCCGCCAAAGGCACATTATTGGCTTCCTTAGAGTTTAGGCCCATGGTACAATAATGGACGATTCCAAATTGGCTTGCTCGAAACCGCTCCCAACCTACCAATGTGGAAAAGTAGTCTTTGAAAGAACCTACTTCCGTTCGAGGCTGGCCCAACCAAAATGCCGGCTCAATCGTGGCCACAATCCCTGCTTTTCGCATAGCTTCGTAGTCATCCGTGGTTCTTGAGACCAAATGAATATGGGGATCGATATACATTTCCATAAATAATTCAGAATTAATGAGTGATTAAAATTAAGTGAATTTGGCCCAATCAGGCCTTTTTGTCCTGAAAATCCTTTCCGATTTTCTCCCATGAAATTTCTCCATATTCAATGGCAGAGACGGTTTCAGGAAACGATTTAAGCAAGTCCTTTGCTGGACCAAAATCAGCTTGGTAAGCTGCTAAAACTCCAGATTCGACCTCTAATTGGTCTTCGGAAAAGACGACTTTCTTCAAGTCTTCTAGCAATTTTTCATTCAGAAAAGGAACCACCAATCTCCACAATTCAGGCATGACCGGTCGACCTGCTGCCCAGCGTTCATGAGCAAAATCAGAGGCAATTTCTGCAAGAGCTTGATTTCGTCTTTCATCTAATTGCTGAATTCGGAAGATCGGGCGCTGCATAAATATGGATTTGAGCACGAGTTGGTTCCAATTGGCTTCCGGAAAATAGGTAGGTGGAAAAGGATTATTTAAAGCAATCGCATCAAAAATAAGTGTCATGTTGGTGCGACATCCGTCAATTGCTCGGGTTAACATCTCCTTTGGATACGGCATCAAAGGTAAAGCCGCATAAAGTGCTTGCTGTTCATGCATATCCCCAGTTTCAAAAAGCTGGTTGACAGCTTTTAGCCATGATTCCTTTTCTGGGGAAAATTCCAACACGAGCAGCGTTCTGGCAGTTTGCAACAAATCCCAATGGCTAGGATCAAATCCTTTCAACAGCTCATTAGCCCCAATTTTCTCATTTGCTGTTAAATTCAGATTGTCTTTTTTAAAAAAACGAGAGGCTTGAGAAAAAGCAAGAAAAAATTTAGAACTGGATAGGTCAGACCGATTCTTTTCTAATTGATTTTCGAGCCATTCCAAAGACTTTTGTTCAGCTCTATTTTGAAGCAGCGCTAGCAGAAATTCACTAGATTTATTTTGGGTTTGCATATGCAATTCAGGTTTCTAATTCTCTTTTAAAGTACGACCAAATCTGGCATTAATTCCAAACCAAAATATCGTGGTCGGCAGGAAAAAATAGCTTTCCTGACAAAAATCAGTGCTGGACTGTGCTGGCAAAATCCCTGAATAAAAGCTCGACATACTTAGATATGAAATTGAATGAAAACAAACTTTGAAAAAATGCTCGCCGGGGAAGTATATGATTCAAGAGATCCTAAACTCCTTGAACTTTATCATCAAGCCAGGAGACTAATCCTAGCCTATAACAATAGCGACAGCAAAGACCGAGAGCTTCGACAGCAGCTTTTGAACCAACTTTTAGGAAAAATTGAAAATGGAGTATGGATCGAATCCCCTTTTTTCTGTGACTATGGAATCAACATAGAAATCGGAGAAAACACTTTTGTGAATACTAATTGTATGTTTCTCGATGATAACAAAATCAGAATTGGAAAAAATGGACTGATCGCTCCTTATGTACAGATTTACACCGCAACTCATCCGCTAAAGGCCTCAGACCGAATTTACCAAGAAGGAAACAACACTCGCTACCATACCTCCACCAAGCCAGTCACCATCGGTGATAATGTCTGGATCGGAGGAAATTCAGTCATTTTTCCAGGAGTGACAATTGGTAATAATGTAACCATCGGTGCTGGGTCTGTGGTAACCAAGGATATTCCAGACGATGTATTGGCTTTTGGAAATCCATGTGTAGTCCAAAAAATTCTAAAATAATTTTTATTCTGAGGCTCAATGAATTACCAAAAGACTTAGCTAAAGCTCTTTTAGAATTTATTTAGTCTTTTAATTTCGTTACTTGATTATGAAATATTATTTAAGAATTATCCACTTTTTTATTGACTCAGCGGCATTTTTGATTTTTACTTTGATTACGGTAAAAATGCTAGAAAATAGCCTCCAAATAGACGAATTGAAGGGGTTTCTAATTTTCTTCTACTTCTTCTATTATTTTATTTCCGAATTATTGTTTGGAAGAACCATTGGAAAACTACTGACTAAAACCAAGGTTATTTCTATAAAAAATAAACTAAAGCCCTCATTTACTCAGATCCTTGTCCGAACTCTATGCAGAGCTATACCCTTCTATTTCCTCTCGCAGCCACTGATTGGAAAAGGCCTTCATGATCACTTTTCGAACACTATTTTAATTCATACCTAACCAATTTACTTTATGAAAAAGGCAGTAAAACTTTTGTCTATCGGTCTACTTGTCGTATCCATGTCCAGCTGTGCAACCATTTTTGGAGGTCCGGTCTCTGAATATCAGCGCACTAAACCAGGACCTGGCGAACCTCAACGAAAAGTAAGAGCCGGAGCTTTGATTGCAGACATTCTTCTCTTTTGGCCAGGTGCAATCGTCGATTTCGCAACAGGCGCCATCTACAAGCCCGAAGGAAAATAAAGAACCAAAACCAGTCGAATCGGCTGGTTTTTGTTTTTTTGTTCCACAAACGGTTAAATGATATCTATTCCTCTCTTCTATTTTTAACTCCTAAACTAAACTCAAATGAACAAGATCTATCGCTACGGACTGGGACTTTTGCTCTTGATTTCGGTCAAGGTACAAGCACAAAATCCAGTCATTGAGGCTATCATTCAAGAGGCAAATGAAAATTCACAACTGGAGACCTTAGCCCATGAACTTATGGATGGGATTGGTCCTCGTCTCGTGGGCTCACCACAAATGCAAAAAGCACACGATTGGGCAGTATCACAATATCAAGGTTGGGGAATTACAGCAAGAAATGAACAATGGGGAGAGTGGAAAGGCTGGGAGAGAGGCATCACTCATATCGATATGGTCGCTCCATGGACCCGGTCGCTTTCGGGTATGCAGCTTGCATGGAGTCCCGCTTCACCTAAAGGAGGGGTCGTCGGTGAAGTGGTCATGATTCCAGATTTGGCTGATTCAATCGCTTTTCAAAAATGGCTACCATCTGTCAAAGGAAAATATGTGATGATCTCTGCACCACAATTGACAGGAAGACCAGATTACAATTGGGAGAAATGGGCGAAAGAAGGCTCTTTGGACAAAATCAAAGAGGCTCAATCCCAATTGGATGCGGAATGGACGAACCGAATTTCTCGTACAGGTCTTAATCGAAGAACACTTCCCGAAGCTTTAGAAAATGCCGGAGCAGTTGGGATTCTGACTTCCTATTGGTCAAGAGCTTTTGGTGCAAATAAAATATTCTCTGCATCTACTAAAAAAATTCCAACGGTTGATATCTCCTTAGAAGATTATGGAATGCTTTTCAGATTAGTAGAAAGTGGTAAAAAGCCCCAAATCAATCTCAATGCACAATCCAAAGAAACTGGGATTCAGCCCACATTTAATACTATCGCCGAAATCAAGGGAACCGAAAGACCAGATGAATATGTGATGCTTTCTGCCCATTTTGATTCATGGGATGGAGGAACTGGTGCGACTGATAATGGAACTGGAACCATCTTGATGATGGAAGTCATGCGAGTCTTGAAAAAGGTTTATCCCAATCCAAAGCGGACAATTTTGGTTGGTCATTGGGGTTCCGAAGAGCAAGGCCTAAATGGTTCTCGGGCGTTTGTCGAGGACCATCCTGAAATGATGGACAAAATCCAGGTACTTTTCAATCAAGATAATGGAACAGGTCGGGTCGCTAATCTTTCTGGGCAGGGCTTTGTAGACAGCTATGAGTATTTGGGGCGTTGGCTAAACAAAGTACCTAGAACGATCACCTCTGAAATAGAAACAACCTTCCCGGGAAATCCTGGCGGGGGAGGTTCAGATTATGCCTCTTTTGTTGCTGCAGGAGTACCTGCATTTAACCTAAGCTCATTGAGCTGGGATTACAGTACACAGACATGGCATACCAACATGGATACCTATGACAAAATCGTGTTTGACGATGTCCGAAGTAATGTGATTCTTGCAGCCATTATGGTTTACATGGCCTGCGAAGAACCAGAGATGGTTTCTCGAGAGAAACGAATCCCATTGAACTTCCGTACTGGTGAACCAACTGAATGGCCGAGTCCAAGATCTCCGAATCGAAAAGGGGGAATGGATTAAATAACCTAAGGCTCGAGAAAAATTCTCGAGCCTTATTTTTTGTTTATCAAGGAAGTCCCATCCCAGTTTTTTCGTTGATTTTCAGGTACAGGAATCGACAAAAAATCAATCAATGTGGGTAGAATATCAGCCATTGCCGCTTGCCCAGAGTAAAATCGCTGATTTAATTCCTGGCAATTACTTACCATCCAAGTCTCGCGTTCCGAATCACTTTGACCCCCGTGATCTTTTAAGTCGGGACCTTTCCTTCCATGATCTGTGGTAATCCAAATGAGCCATTCTTCTTTAAAATTCTGCTCTCTATATTGGATTGCATTCCAAATTCTCCCGACTTGGCTATCTGCCAATTCAATCGCTTGGGTCAGTTGAGGGCTTTTTCCAAACCGATGCCCCATATCATCTGTATATTCTAAATATACCCAAGCAAGATCGGGAGCTTCCGTTTTTAAAACATGAGCGGCCTCATACGAAACCAAATTATCAATCTTTTGGATGTAAAGTTTTTCCTCATCGTGTGGAAAAAGAACCGTGTCATTTTCAAACCCATCAAAAACAAAATCCAAGGTTAAATTCCCAGTTTCAGGCAATCCTTCACCCAGCAACTTGGTGCGATTATCTTCCCATGTGGAAAAAATAGCAAGTTTTGCATCAGGCTTTGCTTCCCTCATCAACCTGAAGATCGTCCAATAAGAATAATTAGGTGCCTCGATTCCATTGCCCCAAACGTTATGTTTATTGGCCCAAGTCCCTGTTAATAAAGAATTATATCCTACCGCAGAAATGGTTGGAGTTTCCGATGCACCCCCTTTTTCTCCACCCGTAAAGGCTCTGGCATATCCACCAATTTTGGCTATTTGATCCAAGTTTGGCGTCACAGCTTTTTCAAGTTCAACTGCTGGAATCCCATCCAGAATAATGAAAACCACCTTTTTATCTTGGGAAAAACCAAAATTGGAATAAAGAAAAATCAACCCTAAACAAAGAATTCTACATAGCATATTGTGAGAATTAGCGCAATTACTTCATGATTCTAATTATCTAAATACTTTTTTGCCCATTCCAGAAAAAACGGCCAATTAGGTCCTACCGTGTGTCCACCTTCATGTTGGCGGAAAGCAAGATCTCCTGAATCCAAGAAGGTTTGAATGGGAGGAAAATCTAGGGTAGGCAAGCCCTTTTTTCCAAGTAGTTCATAAACCGGTCCGGCCAATACTTCTGCTTCAAACATTCCTCGGGCATCAATCCATTGCCCCTCCACCTCAGGGGAACCCACCGAAATAAAAACAGGTCTAGGTGCACAAAGTGCGATCAATTCATGAGCATCTATGGGCAAATCATTTGGAGTAAGTGGTCCGGCATATTTGATAAAATTGGGAGTAAACCAATGATATTCACCAGAACCAGCAAGATTTTCAACCTGCTCACCAAAGGTCCTTCGAAGCAACTTAGCTCCGCCCGCTCCTGAAGAACCAATCAATCCAACTGCAAATCGATCATCGTAAGCCATGGTGACCAAGGCTGCTTTGCCATACCTCGATAATCCTTCAATCACCACTTTTTTGGGATTAATTGTTTGATCTGTTTCCAGAAAATCAAGTGCCTTACCTGCTCCCCAAGCCCAAGCTTTTAGCGTCCCCCAATCTTCTAATTTTCTGGGCTGTCCTTTATTTACCAATCCAATGATTCCGGCACGAAGGCCTGCACCATGATCGGCCTGAAAGCTGGTAGGTATAATCACCCCGAAAGCCCAACCCTGTTCAAGAACTTGCTCTTGCCAACTGGGTCCTGATGGTGCTGGAGGCCGACGCATTCCTGCGGGCCAAATCCACCCAAACTCAAGCACTAAGGGAACTGGGGAATTTTTATGTTTAGGAACGCCGTATTCAAAATCAATTGAAACATCAATGGATAGGAACATAGAATTATCGACAATCCCTTTCATTTTTCGATAGCGCGTCTCTACACTACCAATAATGGTGTCTTTCTCCGAAACTACCTCCCAGACTACTCTTGGAAGGTTTTCAGGAGTTCGACCATACATTTCCCGGTCAAACAATTCTTTCAATTCAGCCTTGCGCAAGTTCCAATCCATCGGGCTCTGTACCAAAGTTCCATTTTCAAACCTTAATGGATCTGGCATCGAAGTATACGTTTTGGCTTTTCGTTCATCTGAATTTGCTGCATTCGGCGCTTGGGGATTTCCAGAAGGACCCGCACGAAGGCTGTCAATTTTCAATTGCTGCATCATCAACCGATGATCCGCTTGAGTGAGTTTATTTAGACTATCTCGTTGAGCTGGATTGGGTTGTGAATATGCGATTAGCGCTAAAATTCCCAGCAAAGAAGTTAGAATCCATCTTTTCATAATTCAGTCATTTTGTAGCCATTAATTTTTGAATTTCGGAGGCGAAAAGAGTTTGGCTCGAAATGCTGGAATAAGCTACTACTTTTTAAGATTTAAAAAGAAGATAATTGGCCCTAGCCAATATTCCATATCAAGAGTTTTGAAACGCTTCACCCCTTATGTAACTTGATCCAAAACCCCAACACTATGAAGAAGATCCTATTGGTATGCTTTCTGATCATCGTTACCGTTCAAGTTCAGTCACAAACAGTTGCTGAATATATCTCGGCACCTTTTCCCACTTCTTTGACTGCTGCTCCAGATGGGAAATCGATCGCATGGATTTTTAATGATCAAGGAGAACGAAATGTGTTCTATGCCAAAGCACCAAATTTTGAAACTAAGAAGTTGACGAATTTTCAAGGGGATATTGGAGTAGAGTTAAGCTCTTTGGTATTTTCTCCAGACTCTCAAACTTTACTTTTTATACGAGGAAATACTCGAAATTCAGCAGGACAGCCTGCTAATCCAGCGCAATTGCAAGAGGATACAGACCGAATGATTTATAGCATTCAGCTAGGTACAGGAGAAATAAAAAACCAGGGTAAAGGATATTCCCCAATTTTTCATCCAGAAGGCAAAATGATTTTCTTCCTTCAATCAGGCACCATTTATTCGAAATCCCTTGAAAATGATACTCCTGCTGAAAAAGTTCTGACAGCGAGAGGTTCTGCATCCCAGCTTTCCTTTTCTCCGGACGGGAACTATTTAGCCTTTACCTCCAATCGGGGGGACCATTCCTTTGTTGGATTGTGGAATTTGGCTGAAAAAACCCTAAAATTTCCGGAAGCAAGCCTCGATCACGATAGCTATCCCGCTTGGAGCCCTGACGGAAAACAATTAGCCTACCTACGGGTACCCAACATCCTTAATCATCTTCCCTTTACCTCTTTGAAATCCGCCAATCCCTGGAGCATTCGGGTTTTAAACATAGAATCAATGATTGCAGAGGAAGTTTGGAAAGCCGACCCAGGAAAAGGTTCAGTCATGGTAGATGACCTTCCTGCAATCAATGAGCGACTTTGGTGGACAACTTCAGGATCTTTGATTTTTCCTTGGGAAAAAAACAATTGGATGCAACTCTATGCGGTAAATCTGAAAACAAAAGAAGTCAAACATCTCACGCCTGGAGAAGGCCAAGTGGAATGGGTTCAATCATCCTTCGATCAACAGGAAATCCTAATAACTCATAACATCGGTAACATTGATCGTCGACAAGTCTCTCGACTGGATTTATCCACACTTCAACTTCGCCCAGTTTCTGATCCTGAGGTAATCAACTGGGCTCCTGTAGCCGTAGAAAACGGGTTTGCCTATTTCGAGTCAAGCTGGAATCAGCCTGGGTGGCCTACTTTAGAAATCAACGGTAAAAAGTCAAAACTCGCAGAATCCATGTTTCCATCGACTTTTGCAAAGGATTTTTCAAAACCTGAACCTATTATAATCAAAGCAAAAGATGGATTTGAAACCTATGGCCAGCTTTTCTTGCCACACAATTACGACTCAAAAAAGAAATATCCAGCAGTAATTTTTATCCATGGGGGAAGCCGCAGACAAATGCTCCTGGGCTACAACTATGGCTATTACTATTCCAACACTTATGGAGCACAGCAATTCTTTGCTTCTCAGGGTTATATCGCACTAACTCTTAATTACCGGAGCGGAATAGGATATGGAATGGATTTTAGAGAGGAGGCCAATTATGGTGCGGGAGGAGCAAGCGAGGTGCAAGATGTACTTGCAGCCGCTGATTTTTTAGCATCCCGGACTGATGTGGATGCCAGCAGAATTGCTCCTTGGGGTGGAAGCTATGGGGGATATTTGACAGCTCATGCATTGTCCCAAGCCCCAGAAAAATTTCATGTAGGCGTAGATATTCATGGTGTGCATAACTGGAACAATGATATTCCAGTTTTTGCGCCTTGGTATGCTCCTGAAAAGTTTCCTAAAATGGCAGAACTTGCATTTAAATCTTCACCTATGGCCTATGTGGATAAGTGGGTAGACCCTGTTCTCCTGATCCATGGAGATGATGACCGAAATGTACTTTTTTCTGAGAGTGTGGAATTAGCTGAAGTTCTTCGAAAACAAGGAGTTGAAGTCGAACAATTAATTTATCCTGACGAGGTTCATGCTTTTCTTTTATATCAAAACTGGGTAAAAGCATTTGATGCAACTTATCAGTTTATCACCAAACATTCTTTTGTAAAATGAAAAGTTTATCCACATGTTTCATCCTAATTTTCCTGTGGACAAATCCTATCCTTGCACAGAAAAAAATCTTAGAGTCAGCAATAGAAACTGCAGCATCCAATGGGTATTCAGGAGTAGTTCTAGTTGCAGAAAATGGGGAAATCCTTTTACAAAAAGCTGTTGGATTTAGAAGCTTTGAAAATCAAATTCCATTAAAAGAAAATGACGTTTTTGAAATGGCCTCCGTATCCAAGCAGTTCACTGCTATGGTGGTCATGATGTGTCAAGAAAAAGGCCTACTTAATTGGGATGATCCAGTGGAAAAGTTTTTGAATATTCCTTACAAGGGAATTACAGTAAGACATCTACTTACCCATACCAGCGGTTTACCCGATTATCAAGCAATCATGGACGCCCATTGGGATAAGAATAAAGTTGCGGGAAATAGGGAAATCATGGAGTACTTAAATCGATTTGCTCCTCCGAAGAATTTTAATCCCGGAGAAAAGTATGAATACAGCAATACGGGCTATGTCTTATTGGCCAGCATTGCTGAAAAAGTGAGTGGCAAAGATTTTATTGAACTTTCCAATCAGTGGATTTTTAAACCCTTGGGAATGAATGATACGGATATTCGAAGCTTAGAAGAAAAGGCTCAAGTCGAAAATTTTGCTGCAGGACATTTAACGGATAGCTTAGGAAACTATGTGAACGCGAATAAATTTCATTCCTCGGACTACACGGTTTGGCTCGGAAATCGGAAAGGCCCTGGGCGGGTCAGTAGTACTGCTGGAGATTTGCTTAAATGGGATCAGGCTTTATATCGTGGTAAATTGATTCAAAATACAACTTTGAAGGAGGCTTTTTCACCAATGATTCTAAATGATGGCTCAAAAAGTTTTTATGGTTTTGGATGGGAAATCGAACCAGAAAGTCCTTTCGGAAAAATGGTGATGCATACTGGAGACAACCCAGGTTATCAAACGATCATCGTGCGATTTATTGATTCGAATAAAACCATCATTATTCTCAACAATAATTACCATCCTGACCAAATGAAATTGGTCGAAGCAGCTACATTATCCCTCCATAAATGGTAATCACCTTCCAGTATGAAGCCTTATCAACTACCTGAATATCTAAAAATAACATTCAAGCCCTTATTGGGCATGCTAAGTATTTTGCTTTTTTTCTCTTGCAAGGAAAGCACTCCCTTTTTTATACATGACCTCACAGGCGAAGCCAAACCTTGGAACAAGGAAACTTTCGACAATGCCCCCGATAAGTTTTCATTTATTGTTCACAGCGATCTTACTGGTGGCGAAAGGCCTAGAATATATGATGTGGCAATCGCACAAATGAACCTCCTCAGACCCGAATTTATTGTCAATGTAGGTGACTTAATTGAGGGAGGAAGTCCTGACTCAAGTAGTTGGAAAACTCAATGGGATTCCTTTGATTTTAGAGCCAATCAAGCCAAAGCCCCCGTTTTTTATACTGGAGGCAACCATGATTTGACGGGAAATTTTGCCCAAGGAATTTGGAAAATGAGAAGAGGGAAAAATTATTACCATTTTCTTTATCAAAACACGCTTTTTCTAATTCTGGACAGTGAGGATCATGGCCCTGAACGAAATAATGAAATCGAACAAATTCGAAATGAGGGCATCTCAATCCTTAATGAAAAAGGAGAAGAAGCCTATGCTCAATCTGCCTATGCAAATCTTCCAGAAAGAAAATGGGGGAACATCAGTGAATCTCAAAGGGATTACTTTTTAAGCGTGCTCGAGAAGAATCCAAAGGTTAAATGGACCTTTATTTTAGTTCATAAACCACTTTGGGAAAATCCAAAGCCTGGTAGATTTGCCGAAATCGAAGAAAAGCTGAAAGGTAGAAACTACACTGTTTTCAATGGGCATACGCATACCTTTCGTCCAATGCAAAGAAATGGAATGGATTACATCAATTTAGCAACCACTGGAGGAGGACAAAATAATTCCTATGGCAGATCCATGGATCATTTTCTCTGGGTGACTGTGGATAATTCTGGAGTCAACATTGCCAATTTATTGATGGAAGGAGTTTTAGATAAATCAGGTCAAATCCCTGCTGGCGGAGATACTTTGGTTTTTGAAAAAAAGTAAGTGAACCAATTTTTTCCAGGCTCAAAACAAGTCTGAAAGATATTGAATCGCCTGATTGGATCGGGTCTTTCTATCCCCAGAAAGCACTTGCCAAGGAAAACCACTTTGTTCGGCGAGCATTTGATACTTTTCAAAGAAATATTGCCGCATTTCCAAATCCGGATGCTCACGAAGCGGGTCAGGCTCCCAGGGTAAATCAATGTCTGTGAGCAAAATCAAATCATAAACTCTTCGTTGCATTTCTTCCAAAACCCAAGAGTCAGTTTTTCCATATTTATGCTCAGACCAAACATGAATAACTCGCAAATCGGTATCACAAAACAGGTAATTGCTAGCCCTTTCGACCAATGTATCCTCTTGTAAAATCTGCCCTTTAGCAATCTTCAATAAGTCCTCATATTCATAAGGACGATCTATCTTTTCCAAATATTCCCGAGCAAATTCTGGAACCCAAGGTTCGCCAAAATGCTTACCTAAGTCCTCAGCTAGAGTACTTTTACCCGTTGATTCTGGGCCCAAAATCAATATCCGCTTAGGCTTTTGCATAGGTTTTAGAAGATTTGATCCAAGCGACCAATCCCATTATGGCTAAAATGGTAAAAAAGAAAAACTGAAATGACGTGAGTATAAGGCCTTTGTAAAAATAAAGTGGAACAGAAACCAAATCCGTAAGGATCCAAAAAATCCAGTTTTCCACTTTCTTTTTGGCCATCAGCCACATCCCGACAAAGGCTGAAGCTGTGGTAAATGAATCCCAATAAGGCACATCACTATCTGTAAAATTACTTAAGATCAAAACCAATACAGGATAAGAAACAGCGAAAAGAAGAGCTGAAATGAGCCATCCTTTTCCATCGAGCCAGGTTACAGGCAAGACTACTTGATTGGCCTTGGGATGAGTCCATACATACCATCCATAAATCGACATGCTAAAATAATAGGCATTGATCCCCATATCAGCATATAGCTTGTATTCAAAGCAAATCCAAACATAAATAAGTGTGGAGACGATCCCGGTCGGATACACCCAAATATGCTCTCGCATGGAATAAAAAACAGATGCAATTCCAAAAAAAACAGCTAAAGCTTCCAGCCAGGTCATATTCATCAATCCTGCTGCAACTCCGTCAATGAGAAATTGAAAATCCATGATACGAAGAAAAGGATAATTATTCGAAGATTGGAAAATTGAAATATTGAAAGATTAGGGTCCTTAGCGCTCACTATTGGCAAACATACTCGGTAGATAGTACTTCGTACTTGGAACAAAAGCTTTTTGATTCCATACAAATCCAAACAAGATCCCAACTTTTCTCCCACTTGCCGGGTTTGATTGCTAACTTTGCCAGCTATGACTTTAAGCACTTTACCCGCTAAAATCGACATCGACTCCCTCGATCCCAAAGAATTTATTATCATCAAAAACGCCCGGGTCAATAACCTTAAAAACCTGAGCGTTGCCATTCCCAGAAACCAATTTGTGGTTGTAACGGGACTTTCTGGATCGGGAAAATCATCCTTGGCATTTGATACACTTTTTGCCGAAGGACAACGGATGTATGTGGAAAGCCTAAGTTCATACGCTAGGCAGTTCCTTGGCAGGATGGAAAAACCAGAGGTGGAGTACATCAAAGGAGTAGCGCCTGCCATCGCAATTCAGCAAAAAGTCAGTACCAAAAACCCCCGATCAACCGTGGGGACAACCACCGAGATCTACGATTACTTGAAGTTGCTTTTCGCTCGAGTAGGAAAGACTTATTCCCCGATTTCTGGGAAAGAAGTCAAGCACCACACGGTTACGGATATTGTGGATTATGTGCTTGCATTTGAAGAGGGTGCGAAAGTCATGATTTCCTGTCCTCTTCAGATCGGAAGGGGAAGAAAAATCGAACAGGAACTCGAGCTCTTACTACAAAAGGGATACACAAGGATCTTGATCGATGGCGAAGTTTACTTCGTAGAAGATCTATTGGGAGAAAAGAAAGTTCAAAAAGGAACCTATGAAATCCTGATCGATCGAGCTACAGTCCGAAAAGACGATGAGGACAATCAGTTTCGTATTGCGGACTCTATTCAAACCGCCCTTTTCGAAGGTCATGGAGACTGCAAAATAACCGTTCCTGATGTAGAAACACGCACTTTCTCTGATCGCTTTGAGCTGGATGGAATGAGTTTCGAACTTCCTTCGGTCAACTTTTTCTCCTTCAACAATCCTTACGGAGCTTGCAAAAGATGCGAAGGTTTCGGAAATGTCTTAGGGATCGATAGGGACTTGGTGATTCCAGACAAGGAACTTTCAGTCTATGAGGGAGCAATTGCTCCTTGGAGAGGGGAAAGTGGAAAAGGCTGGTTAGAACCACTTTTGAAGAAAGGAATTGAGTTTGATTTTCCTATCCATCGAGCTTACAATGAGCTAACCGAAAAAGAGCAGGAATTACTCTGGACTGGAAATAAATACTTCCAAGGTCTGAATGCCTTCTTTGAAGATTTGGAAAGTAAAACCTACAAAATCCAATACCGGGTGATGCTTTCCCGATTCAGGGGACGAACGACGTGTCCAGATTGCCGTGGAACGCGCCTCCGGAAAGACGCTAGTTTTGTCATGATAGACGGAAAATCCATCACAGATTTGGTTTTAATGCCTATTGAAGACGCTCTTCATTTTTTTAGAAATCTTCAACTCACTGAGCATGAAGCAAAAGTTGCAAACCGACTTCTTAAAGAAATTATCAGTCGGCTTGAATTTATGGATCAAGTAGGGTTGGGCTATCTAACACTCAACCGACTCACTTCCACCCTTTCTGGAGGGGAATATCAGCGTATCAAATTGGCCACTTCCTTGGGTTCGGCGCTGGTTGGATCCATGTACATTCTCGACGAACCCAGCATCGGACTTCACCCTAGAGATACAGATCGACTAGTAGGCGTACTAAAAGAGCTCAAAAATCTCGGCAATACCGTTATCGTGGTTGAGCATGAGGAAAAAGTCATGAAAGCTTCCGATCAGATCATCGATATCGGACCAGATGCAGGAGTGAAGGGTGGAGAGTTGCTTTTCCAAGGAAAAATCGAAGATCTGATCACGAGCGGAACCACCTATACGGCCAAATATCTCCGCGGTGAAGAGAAGATTTTCACCAAAACAGGCAACCGAAAGTGGAAGGACTCCATCACTGTCAAAGGTGCTCGTGAAAACAACCTGAAAAATTTGAACGTCCAATTTCCACTCAACACCCTTACTGTGGTAACGGGAGTTTCCGGTTCAGGTAAATCCACCTTGATCAAAAAGGTACTTTATCCAGCTTTGGGAAAAATGCTAGGCACAGTCATCGATGAAGGTGGAAAATACGACAAGATCGAAGGTGACTACAAGCGAATTACCCAAGTTGAGTTTGTAGATCAAGATCCTATCGGAAAATCCTCCCGATCCAATCCGGTAACCTACGTGAAGGCTTATGATGCGATCCGGAATCTCTTTTCCGAGCAACCACTCTCCAAGCAGCGTGGTTATAAACCAGCATTTTTCTCCTTCAATGTGGACGGAGGTCGTTGTGAGGCTTGCCAAGGCGAAGGCACCATCACCGTGGAAATGCAATTCATGGCAGACATCCATCTGACTTGCGAATCTTGCAAGGGAAAGCGCTTCAAGAATGAAATCCTTGAGGTCAAGTACAAAGACAAAAGTATTTCCGAAGTATTGGACATGACTATTGACGAAGCTTTGGAATTTTTCAAAGGGAAAACCCAAATCGTCAATCGACTTCAACCGCTTCAGGAAGTGGGCCTAGGCTATATAGGCATGGGTCAAAGTTCGAACACCCTCTCAGGCGGAGAAGCTCAACGGGTGAAATTGGCCTCATTCCTAGGAAAAGGCGGAACCAAAACCGGAGATCACATTCTCTTTATTTTCGACGAACCCACGACCGGACTTCATTTCCATGACATCAGCAAATTACTTCACAGTATCAATGCATTGATCGATCAAGGACACTCAGTCATTATCATCGAGCACAATACCGAAGTGATCAAATCCGCAGATTGGGTCATCGATTTGGGTCCTGAGGGAGGGAACAAAGGCGGTCATCTGACTTTTGCAGGTACTCCTGAGGATTTGGCCAAAGAGGAGGAAAATTACACAGCGAAGTATTTGAGGGAAAGCTTTGTTTAATCAAAATCTTTAAAGGGTTGCGAACCCTTAGATGGTTATCTATATTCGCAAACACAATTGGAATCTTAGCTCATCCACGATAGCCATCGGGAGGTTTAGATCGTCAAAATTGGAATCTTAGCTCAGTTGGTTTAGAGCGCTGCTTTGACAGAGCAGAGGTCATGGGTTCGAATCCCTTAGATTCCACAGGATTAGCTACAAAGGCACAAAGTCTCGAAGATTTTGTGCCTTTTTTCATAAGCTTTAGTTTTTGAGAAGAAAGATCACAAATAATTGTTTTTCAAATTTTTACTGAAAAATTACCTTCAATTTTACCATGAAAATCGTAAATCAAACTTTCGATTTTCATGGTAAATACTTTTAAAAAATATATTTACAGCAGATCAACAAAGATTGGATTCGTTGATGTATCCAGATCTGTATCTATCATTATTCTGCGATTTTCTCTGCAATCATCTGAGGGAAAAATCTGTGATATCTGTGACTTTTTCTGTGTAAATCTGTGGGAAACTAACATGCTTACATCACCACCACCCCTTTTCCCAGCATCTTCCGATCCAAGATCGCTTGCAAAGCATCTGGAGCTTCTTCCAGTGAATATTTGCTCCCGATATGCTGTTTGATTTTTCCTTCCTGAATCCAGGTGACGAGTTGACGGATATTCTGGAAACTAGCCTTGGCCTCCACTTTCGAAAACTGTCCCCAAAAAATGCCGATAATCGAACAGCCCTTGAGCAAAGGCAAGTTCATTGGAATTTGAGGTACTTCCCCGTTGGCAAAGCCGACAATCAGGTATCGCCCTTTCCAAGCCATTCCTCTAAGTGCCGATTCAGTGAATTTTCCTCCAACTGGATCATAAACCACATCAACCCCTTTGCCTTCGGTGAGTTCCTTGATGCGGTTTTTGAGATCTTCCGTTTCGTAGTTGAGGGTGAGATCGGCTCCTTTTTCGCGACATAGGGCAAGCTTCTCTTCTGAAGAGGCTGCCGCAATAACTTTGGCCCCCATCAATTTCCCTAGCTCCACTGCCGCTAAACCTACTCCGCCTGCTGCACCTAGTACGAGCAAAGTTTCTCCGGCTTGAAGATTTCCGCGATCCTTTAGCGCATGGTACGAAGTGCCATAGGTATAAAGTGTCGTAGCTGCCACTTCCGCAGAAAGTCCGGGAGGCAAAGGAAACACCCGATCTGCATCCACAGCGACCTTTTCCGCAAAACCTCCCCAGCCACAGAGTGCCAAAACTGGCTGTCCTATTTGGAATCCCTGTACCTGATCGCCCAATCCAATGATTTTTCCAGCCACTTCTCCTCCTGGAGCAAAAGGCAATTCTGGCTTAAACTGATACTTGTTCTGTATGATGAGCACATCAGGAAAATTGACCCCGCAAGCCTCCACCGCGATGAGGATTTGATTTGGTGCAGGAAAGGGATTAGGGATTTCCTTTACCGTTAAGGTATCAGGAAGGCCAAATTGGGTACAGAGTAATGCTTTCATATTCAAAGATTTGCCACGATTCTTTCCAGGAAGTCACAAAGGTTTTTTTAAATTATCGATTTTAGGGGGATAGTTTATACCCTCCAATAGGAATTATGGTGAATCGCCGATTTTGATAAAAGGAATTGGTTCTTCCCCAATCAAATTAGACATTGATCAAATTCAATAGTTTTGATCAATTGTCTTTTTCAAGCAAGGAGATAGAATCCTAAAAATTTACTATGCGACCTCCGCGCCTTTGCGGTAAAATAAAAATCTCTAGGCAAATCCTCCCGAAAGGAATAATTTTGAACTCTTTAGAAACTTAAAACACCCAAATATGTCCGTAGCTGCTTTTATTGCCAACAACAAAGACCGCTTCCTCAATGAACTCCTGGATCTCCTTCGGATTCCCTCCGTCAGTGCTGATCCCAAATTCAAAAACGATGTCTTTGCGGCAGCTCAATTTGTCAAAGAATCACTTGAAAAAGCGGGGGCAGATATCGCTGAAATCTGCGAGACAGCAGGCTATCCCATCGTTTACGGTGAAAAAATCATTGATCCGGCCTTGCCAACAGTTCTTGTTTACGGACACTACGATGTGCAGCCTGCCGATCCTTATGAACTTTGGGATTCTCCTCCTTTCGAGCCAGTAATCAAAAACACGCCGACCCATCCCGAAGGAGCCATTTTTGCACGCGGATCTGCAGACGACAAGGGCCAGTTTTATATGCACATCAAAGCATTTGAAGCGATGATGGCCTCTGGTGATTTGCCTTGTAATGTCAAATTCATGATCGAAGGAGAAGAAGAAGTCGGTTCGGACAACTTGGACAAGTTTGTTTTGGAAAACAAAGAGCGACTGAAAGCTGATGTGATTCTGATTTCCGATACCCACATGATCAGCATGCAGGATCCTTCCATCACCGTAGGGCTTCGAGGAATGGCCTACATGGAAGTCGAAGTGACAGGCTCGAATCGCGATCTTCACTCTGGAACGTACGGCGGAGCAGTGGCTAATCCCATCAATGTGCTGTGCAAAATGATTGCATCCATGAAGGATGAAAACGAGCACATCACTATTCCTGGATTTTATGAAAAAGTCCAGGAACTGACGGCTCAGCAACGTCAGCGATTGAACGAAGCACCATTTGATCTCGAAGAATACAAGGGTAAACTCGATATTGACGATGTCCATGGGGAAAAAGGCTACACCACCATCGAACGAGTAGGAATCCGGCCGACCTTGGATGTCAACGGAATTTGGGGTGGATATACTGGGGAAGGCGCCAAAACCGTATTGCCTTCTAAGGCATTTGCTAAAATCTCGATGCGACTTGTACCTGATCAGGATTGGCATGAAATCGCTCAGCTGTTCGAAGCGCATTTCAAAGCCATCGCTCCAAAATCTGTAAAAGTAAAAGTAAAGGCACACCACGGAGGAGCTCCGGCTGTAGTTTCTGATTCGTCCATCGGCTACCAAGCAGCTGAAGCTGCCATGGAAGAGACTTTTGGAAAAAGACCGATTCCAACACGTGAAGGTGGTTCGATTCCTATTGTGGCTTTGTTCCAGAAAGAATTGGGCAGTGATCCAATCCTATTCGGATTTGGATTAGATACGGATGCGCTACACTCACCAAACGAGCATTATGGAGTGAAAAACTACTTTATAGGTATCGAAACGATTGCTGCTTTCTTTAGACATTTTAGAAGTCTTAGCGGAAAGTGATCAAAGTCGCCAAAATCCTAGTGTAGGTGCGTTTAATTTGAACATCCCAACCTAAATCATTGTTTGCCAAAGTAAATCCCAACTTTGCATGTCCCAAGCTTCCCAAAAAATCGGCTGGTTCTTACTTCCGGTTTTTCTTTTGATCTCCCTTTTTTCCCAAGCTCAATTGGTAAAGCCTCCGAAATGGACCTTTACACTAGAGCCTAGAGACCTTCAAGTGGGAGAATCAGCAAGCCTAATTCTAGAAGCAGAAATTCCAGTAGGTTGGTATGTCTATTCCAATGACTTTGAAAAGGATCTAGGTCCGCTTTTGACTGAGTTTATACCTGCCGAATCGGGTGATTTTGCGATTGCCACTAAGCTAAAAGCGATCAATCCTAGGAAAAAATTTGACGAAATCTGGGAAGGAGATGTGACCTATTTCATGGGAAAAGGGCGCTTTGAGCAGCCAATCATCATCAAATCTACCTCTGGAGTCGTCAAAGGGTCACTGGAATATCAAATGTGCTCTGACCTCACTGGTCAATGCATCAATTACGAGCAAGATATAGAGATTGAGTTCACTGCAAAGGAAGGAACTCCTAAAACACAGCCGTCTTCCGAAGAATCGTCTCCGACTAATTCCGAAAACACTGAAATAACGAACGAGACCATTTCCAAAGATTCCCTAATAACAGAAACTCCATTTTCTATTGCAGAAACCGAAGCAGTAGATATCGCTCAACCCATAGACTTTACTGCCGAAGGGGAAACGGAATCACTTTGGGGATTTATGGTATTGGCTTTTTTGGCGGGATTAGCCGCGTTGATTACACCATGCGTGTTTCCGATGATCCCGATGACGGTAAGTTTCTTCACAGGACGCTCCAAAAAGCGATCAGAAGGAATACGTCAGGCATTCATTTATGGGATTTCTATCATTGCCATTTACACCATTGCCGGAACGGCCGTAGCTTCGATTCAGGGTCCTGAGTTTGCGAATTGGCTGGCAACCCATTGGATTCCCAATGTTTTTTTCTTCTTGATCTTTATTGTTTTTGCACTGGCGTTTTTAGGCATGTTCGAATTGACCTTGCCTTCCAGCTTAGTAAATAAGATGGATGCGAAAGCCGAAAAAGGCGGTTTGGGAGGCGTATTTTTCATGGCCTTTACGCTTGTATTGGTTTCGTTTTCCTGCACCGGGCCGATTGTTGGGTCGATCCTGATTTCTTCTGCGGGAGGCGAACTGGTCAAGCCGGTATTAGGTATGTTTTCATTTGGGTTGGCTTTTGCCATTCCGTTTACCTTGTTTGCGATTTTCCCGGAATGGATGCAGCGACTTCCAAAATCCGGAGGTTGGCTTAATTCTGTCAAAGTGGTCTTAGGCTTTTTGGAATTGGCATTGGCCTTCAAATTCCTATCTATCGCGGACCTCGTTTACCACTGGGGCATTTTGGATCGGGATATTTTCCTTGCGATTTGGATTGTCATTTTCTCAGCTTTGGGACTTTACCTTTTGGGAAAAATCCGCTTACCTCACGATTCAAAGTTAGAGCATATCGGGGTACCACGCTTACTTCTGGCACTGTTGACCTTTGCCTTTGTAGTCCATATGATTCCTGGACTTTGGGGTGCTCCTCTCAAAATTTTAAGTGGTTACCTTCCTCCGATTACTACCCAACAGTTCAAAATCGAAGGAGGTATTTCCTTTGATGAACCATCGACAAATTCCCCCCAAGAAATCAAATACGGCGATCTCCTGAAGATTCCGCACGGAATTCCAGGCTATTTCGACTACGAACAAGCTTTGGAGGCTGCCAAGCGGGAAGGTAAACCTCTCTTGATCGACTTCACCGGACATGGCTGTGTGAATTGCCGAAAAATGGAGGAAAATGTCTGGGTCGATCTTCAAGTTTTGAAGCGGCTGAAAGAGGACTTTGTCATGGTCGCCCTCTACATCGACGAGCGACTGGAGCTTCCGGAAAACGAATGGTACACCTCGACCTATGACGGCAAATTGAAAAAGACCCTTGGCAAGCAAAACGCCGATTTCCAGATTACCCGATTCAACAACAATGCCCAGCCCTATTATGTAATCCTAGATCATAATGAACAGCTCGTGGCTAAACCTAGAGGATACAACACGGATATCTCGGCCTTTGTGGAGTTTTTGGATGGGGCGAAAAAAGAGTTTGAATTGAGGAATTGAGAATCGAACCGATCACACTCAATCGATTTATCCTTCTATAATTCGATTTTTTACCGCTTTTTGAACTGCCTCCATCTTGTTGTGAACTTGCAGTTTGGCGTAAATATTCTCAATGTGTTTTCGGACAGTCTTTGGGGAAATGAATAAGTTTTCTCCGATTTGATTATAGTTAAGCCCTTTCGAAGTTTGTTCTAGAATCTCAATTTCTCGTGCGGTTAGGTTGGTTTCCTCTTTGGCTTCTTCGAAATTGGGCGGATTACGAAGTAGTTTGAGTGCCTTCATCGCAATGGAAGGAGTCATCGCAGCACCGCCTTCAAGGGTATCCAAAATGCCTTGATGCAACGTAGGAGGATCAACTTCTTTCAGGAAATATCCATGAGCACCTGCTTGGATGGCTTTGAAAATATGCTCATCGTTGTCAAAAACGGTAAGCATAATGATTTTTATCTGAGGATATTTTTGAGTCACCTTTTCCACAGCTTCGATTCCGTTCATCTTTGGCATTTCAATATCCATGAGAATGAGATGAATATTGGAATCTTGCTCAAGTTTGCCAATCAAATCCTGCCCATCTACTGCACAAAATTTCAGCTCCAAATCAGAGAATAAGGAAAGCTTTTCCCGAATAGCTTTGAGCAAGAAGCTATTGTCTTCAGCGATGACAAGTTTGATTTTCATAGGAGGGTTTTAAAAATTAGGTTTAAAATAAAAAAACGGCTTTCATCATCCTAAGAGACAAAAGCCGTTTTCAAAAAGAATTATCCAGGATCAAGGATAAATATCCTCTAAAATCTGGGCAAGTCGCACACTTGCAGCAATCATTCGCTCCTCTGCGATATGATAGTTTTCGTACATGTATTGATAGCTGATTTTCTTATTTTCAGGAAGCTTGTAAACCATCGGTCGGTAGCTTACTGCTTCTTTTAACCAGTCGAGCATGGTAGATGAACGATAGCTAGCATGCATTTCAGGAGTTAGTCTTCGATATAGTTCTTCGCCAATTTCGGTATAGCTCATACCCTGTCGGTCAATCATTCCGCTATCCCAAAGCGCGTGAAGATTCGTAGGTTGATTGAAGAATTCAATCTTTACATCATTCCCGCCTCGGTCATCACCAGTGCCCACATGCAGTGGTTGGTGAATATCCTCAACCATATGAATGAGCATTTTCAGCTTTTCAGATTCTGTCTTTGGATCCAAACCACCAGCCTTTAGCTCTGCTTTAATACGTTGAATAGCTTCATAAGCGTCGCCTGTTTTCTCCTGAGTACTGGGATCATATTCTCCGTTTTTACTATTGAGGTAATGCCAGGTAGTCGCGTAATCGTAGCTTCTGTCAGACCGGATATCATCCATCCAAGTCCCACTTTTTCCCAAAGACATGGGATAAAGGATTTGCTCAATTTTCTTCTTGGTAGATTTTTTCATTTGCTTTTCAGCCATATACCCGATCAGGTAATGACCCAATTGTCCCCAAGCAAACGCCTGAGAAACCAAAAGACTTAGGAAAAGTGTGAGTGTAAGGGTTTGTATTCTTTTCATAGTTGGAATAAAAAAGCGAAGATAAAACTTCGCTGAATCTTAGAGTTAAGAGAAAATTAACCTTTTGAAAGTTCGGAAACTGCCAGCCAAGCCATCAAGCCTGAGCCTATCTCCAGAGCATCTTCTTCAATGTCAAAGGTCGGGGTATGTACACCCGAGGTGATTCCACGGGCCTCATTTCGGGTTCCTAATCGGTAAAAACAACCATCGATTTCTTGCGAATAAAACGCAAAATCCTCAGCAGCCATCCAGATATCCAGATCAAGGACATTCTCTTCACCCAGATATTCTCTTGCAGCATCCATTGATCTAGCTGTCAACTCAGGCTCATTTTTTAGAAATGGATAACCTTTTCTGATCTCAAAATCTAATTCTCCTCCCATACCTTCGACAATTCCTTTGGCGATTTGTACCATTTTTTCATGAGCCTTAGCACGCCAAGATTCATCTAGGGTACGAAATGTACCTTGAATCTTGACTTCATTTGGAATCACATTTGTCGCTCCGTACGCTTCTACTCTTCCGAAAGATAAGACCGAAGGAATCTTGGGATTGGCCACCCGGCTAACGATCTGTTGCAAAGCCACAATCATGTGTGAGGCAATCAACACAGGATCAATAAAAGTCTCAGGCATTGCTCCATGCCCGCCTTTTCCTTTAACTGTGATGTAGATTTCATCCGTACTGGCCATGTATAAGCCCGGTCGAAATCCAACCTTTCCAGCGGGAATCATGGGCATAACATGCTGACCAATGATCGAGGAAGGTCTAGGATTTTCCAGAACTTTATCCTTAATCATCAATGATGCCCCACCGGGAACAAGTTCTTCTCCTGGTTGGAAAATAAGTTTAATGGTTCCCTCAAACTGATCCTTAACTTCATTTAAAATTTTGGCTGCGCCCAAAAGAGAAGCGGTATGCGCATCATGTCCACAGGCATGCATGACACCCGGTGATTGAGACTTATACGGAACCTCATTGGCCTCTACAATAGGTAGAGCATCCATGTCTGCCCGAAGAGCGATTACTTTTTTCTCAGGATTTTTTCCCTTGATCAATGCAGACCAACCCGTGGTAGCTTTAGATTCAATTTCGGTGATTCCCATTTGTTGAAGTTTTTCTTCAACAAATGCCGCTGTTTTAAATTCTTTAAAGGAAAGCTCAGGATTGGCATGAAGATGTCTTCGGTTGGCGATGACTTCTTCTTTATACGCTTGAGCCAGGGATTTAATTCTGTCCTTGAGCATTTTGATCGTTGGTTACTGGAGGTAGGTATTCCTTCCGCTGAAATCTATCTTGGATGATTCGAGCTGTTGGAAACTCCGATTTTAAGGTTGAAAAAATTCGTTGAGCTTCAAACTTATAGGCGTATTTGCCCACCTTGACCAAATACCTTGGCTGTTGGTATTGCATTTCAGGTTCTATCTCAGGAAATGATGCTACTATTTCATCTCTGGTTTTAAATGCTTGATTACGATCGATTCCAGAATAAACCAGAACCGTAAACCCTCCAAAATAAGCCTCGGACTTATTCTTTTCATAGACGCCTTTTTGAATTTCTTTGAGAGCACCATCCACAGAAAGCTGTGAGGTGGAAGGCTGCACAACCTGCACCTGTTGACGAAGCTGAAAATCAGGGTAATCCGGAAGATTCAAGGAAATCGATTCTTGGTAGTTAGCAAAGGATTCAGGACCAGACACATTGCTGGTTGATTTGCACCCAACCAATAGAATTGCTAACCATAAAATCCTTGCTTTTCTCATAGCTTAACTGTGTTCGATTACTACACAACGACCCTCAACGATATCTTGCTCCACACTTTTGTATTTGACATCTGATTTGGTAGAACCATCTTGGTATTGAACGGTCACTTTATCATTTCTGCCATAGACCTTATCCGTTTTTCTTGGAGCTACGGGTTGTGGGGCAGGTCTTCCAGCTGTTGCTGCTGCCGCGGCTGCTCGGTTCGCACCTGGGTTAAGGGTGCTTCCTACTTCTGCTTTTGAGGCTTGGACTTTCTCAGCAGGACGTTGCACTTGTGCTTGTTGAACTTGAGCAGGATCTTGTTTTGGAAGATCTGCTCGGGTCAAGAAGGAAGTCATGTCCTCGTTAAGCTTTCCAATAAATCGCTTAAACATTTCAAATGCTTCAAATTTGTAGATCAAAAGCGGGTCCTTTTGTTCATATACGGCATTTTGAACGGACTGCTTCAAGTCGTCCATGTCTCGAAGATGCTCTTTCCAATTTTGGTCGATAATGGCCAAAACAACATTTTTCTCTAGAGAACGGATCAACTCATGACCTTCCGTGTGAATTGCTTTTTCCAAATTACAAACCACACCAATTTGTTTGATCCCATCCGAAATCGGCACCATAATGTCTTTCACAGTTGCTCCTCTCTCTTCGGATACTCGATTAAATACAGGAAGGGCAGCCTTTCGGATTTGATCGTTCTTTTGTGTGTAATTTTGGAAAGCAACTTGGTAAAGCTCTTGGGTCAACTTGGTAGCATCCTTGGTTTTGAGATCATTTTCAGAAACTGGATAATCCACACCAAGAGTCGTGAAAATATTCATTCTCAGATTTTCAGCGTCTTCTGTCGACTTTCCTACTTCGATGATACTTTCGCAGACATCATACAATACATTCAAAATATCCAACTCCAAACGATCTCCTTTAAGCGCGTTTCGTCTTCTTCGATAGACTACTTCCCGCTGAGAATTCATCACATCATCGTATTCCAAAAGTCGCTTTCGAATGCCAAAGTTGTTTTCTTCTACTTTTCGCTGAGCGCGCTCAATAGATTTGGTGATCATGCTATGTTGGATTACTTCACCTTCCTCAAGGCCCATTCGATCCATCAATTTGGCAATACGATCCGAACCAAATAATCGCATCAAGCTATCCTCGAGAGAAACAAAAAACTGGGAAGAACCTACATCTCCTTGACGACCTGAACGACCTCTTAGCTGTCTATCAACACGGCGAGACTCATGTCTTTCCGTACCAATGATGGCCAAACCTCCTGCTTTACGAGACTCAGGAGTTAATTTAATATCCGTTCCACGACCAGCCATGTTGGTTGCGATAGTCACAGTGCCTGGTTTACCCGCTTCTGCTACAATCTCTGCTTCTCTAGCATGCTGCTTAGCATTCAATACTTGGTGAGGGATTTTCTTCAAGGTAAGCATTCGGCTGAGTACCTCTGAGATTTCAACTGAAGTCGTTCCGACTAGAACGGGTCTACCTTGAGCTACCAACTCGTTGATTTCATCAACCACCGCGTTGAACTTCTCTCGGACAGTTTTATATACCTTATCCTCTCTATCTTGACGAATGATTGGCTTATTGGTAGGAATGACAACTACATCGAGTTTGTAAATTTCCCAAAATTCTCCGGCTTCTGTCTCGGCTGTACCCGTCATACCACCTAGTTTGTGGTACATACGGAAATAATTTTGAAGTGTAATCGTGGCGTAGGTTTGGGTAGCGTCCTCCACTTTTACGTTTTCTTTAGCCTCAATTGCTTGATGCAATCCATCAGAATACCGTCGGCCTTCCATCACACGACCTGTCTGCTCATCCACAATTTTCACTTTTCCATCTACGATGATGTACTCAGTATCTCGCTCAAACATACAGTAGGCCTTCAAAAGCTGATTAACCGTATGAATTCGTTGAGCCTTGACGCTGTAATCTTTGATGACTTCTTCCTTTCGAATTAATTTCTCTTTGTCATCAACCTCCTCATTCTTTTCCAATTCTGCAATTTCAACTCCGATATCAGGAAGAATGAAGAAGTTTGGATCTTCATTTTTAGAAGTCATTGCCTCAATACCTCTATCGGTCAGATCTACCACATTGCTTTTCTCATCGATGGTAAACAATAATGGCTCATCTGCCTCAGGCATATTCCGTTTGTTATCCTGGAGGTAATAATTCTCGGTTTTTTGAAGAATCACTCGAATACCAGGTTCAGAAAGGTATTTGATCAAAGGCTTGTATTTCGGAATACCGCGATAGGCTCTGAAAAGTGCTAGTCCTCCGTCTTTTTCATTACCATCAGCAATCTGTTTCTTAGCCTGAGCTAAGAATCCCTGAACTAACTTCCGCTGCTCATCCACCAGAGCAGAAACGCGTGGCTTCATTTGATCAAATTCATGAATATCTCCCCTAGGAACTGGTCCAGAGATAATCAATGGAGTACGTGCATCATCAATCAACACGGAGTCAACTTCATCGACCATTGCGAAATGGTGCTTTCCTTGAACCAAATCATCCGAATCCCGAGCCATATTATCTCGGAGATAGTCAAATCCAAATTCATTATTGGTTCCGTAGACAATATCTGAAGCGTAGGCTTTTTTTCTCCCAAAAGAATTAGGTTGATACTTATCGATACAATCGACAGTCAAACCGTGGAATTCAAAAAGTGGAGCATTCCACTCAGAATCCCGCTTAGCGAGATAATCATTGACAGTAACAAGGTGAACTCCTCTTCCTGAAAGTGCATTCAAAAATGCAGGAAGAGTGGAAACCAAGGTTTTACCTTCACCAGTTGCCATTTCAGCGATTTTTCCTTTGTGAAGGACCATCCCACCAATTAGCTGCACATCGTAATGGACCATATCCCAAACGACCTCATTTCCAGCAGCAATCCACTTGTTATGCCAAATTGCTTTATCGCCCTGGATTTCGACATTTGGCTTTCTACTTGCCAATTCTCGATCATAAATATTGGCCGTAACTTCGAGTTTGCCGTTTTCTTTAAATCTGCGAGCGGTTTCTTTCACAATGGCAAAAGCCATGGTCATGACTTCATCCAATACCACTTCTAGGTCCGCATCCCGGTCTTTTTCAAGCTTTTCAATCTCAGAAAAAAGCGTGTCTTTTTGTTGGATTTCCTGAATAGGCAGGGCTTCAATTTTGGATTTCCTGTCCAGAATTTGTGCATCGATATCTTTCAATCGATCATTGATTTTCTGACGGATTTCCAGAGTTTTTTCCCGAAGCTGATCGTCTGTTAAGGATTTCAATCCCGAAAAGTGCTGATTGATCTCGGTAACTTTGGGGAGAAGTTCTTTAATATCTCGGTCGGACTTGGTACCAAAAATTTTGGCTAGTCCTTTAGCAATAAAATCTAGCATGATAACGTAGTGATTCCCTTTTTTGGGGGCTTAAAAATAAGCCCTTTTTATTATAATTTATACTTGGTAAGCCTAGAGCCTGAGCCTAGTAAAGCGATAATTTTAACTATTGATTTTTCCTGAAAATACTTGCTGGGCTGGACCGATTAGCCAAATGTCGTGAAAGCCTTCATTGGCATTGCCTTGAAAGCGAACCGACAAGTTTCCTCCTGGCGTCTTTATTTTAACTTTTTGAAGATTGTTTTTAACCCCAAAAACCAAAGCGGCGGCAGTTACGCCAGTGCCACAGGAAAGCGTCTCATTTTCCACACCTCGCTCATAGGTTCGGACAAATACTTGATCTGCTTCAATTGGTTGAACAAAGTTGACATTAGTTCCTCCTGGGGAATAGCATGCGTCATACCGAATCTTTTTCCCTTCCTCATAAACTGGATAATCAAGCACATCCTCTACTAATCGGATGTGATGAGGAGAGCCCGTATTGACGAAGAAGTCAAGGCCTTGTGAATCTATAGAAGAAACGTTACCCATCAATAATTCAACCCGATCCTCCACAATCACTGCTTCATGGGGCCCATCGATTGCCAAGAATTTGGTTTTTTGACCAATTATTCCAAGAAATGCAGAAAATGCCACTGCACACCGAGCCCCATTTCCACACATACTTTGACTTCCATCTGCATTGAAATAAATCATTTCAAAATCGAAGTCGGGGTGGTTTCGAATCAAAATCAATCCATCTGATCCAATTCCAAATTTCCGATCACAGAGCTTACGGACTTGGTCAAGATCTTGATCATCAAAGGTGATTTGCCGGTCATCGATCATGACAAAGTCATTCCCTGTGCCTTGGTATTTGTAAAATTGGATTTCCATGGAGATACTGAATTAAAAACTCTTGGACAAAAACTTATCCAAGGTTTTTTCTAGGGTACAAACTTAATGAAGATGTCATAAAATCAGACGTATTGTCTGACTGACAGTTCCATTTTAGTCAGAATAAGGCTAGTTTTAACCAACATTCGGAATTATTTGAGGTTCCGAATTCGTTACCCTTGTAGTCAAACCAAAAACTAACAGATCATGCTAAGTCGAAGAGATTTTCTTTCCCATACCACCAAAGCCGGACTTACCCTTGGAATTCTTTCCTCACCACTAGCTGAGCTTCTGGCAAAAGGAATCGAAATTCCGAGTGAGTTTCCATTTGCAACTGGATTTGAGCAGAAGCCTTTAGGGTATGCTTATAATGCACTAGAACCACATATTGATGCAAGAACGATGGAAATTCACTTCACCAAGCATGCCGCTGGATATGCTTCCAATGTTCAAGCAGCAGCAAAGGAAGAAGGTGTTGATACGAGCAAGCCTCTCGAAAATGTCTTAGGGCAGATTTCGAAATACTCTACCAAAATGCGAAACAATGCAGGCGGTCATTACAACCATGAACTGTTTTGGAGTGTGATGGGTCCAAATTCAGGTGGAAAGCCTGAGGGAAAGTTGATGGAGGCAATTACAGCTTCATTTGGATCCTATGAAGAATTTGTGACTCAATTTGAAACAGCCGCGAAAACTAGATTTGGTTCAGGCTGGGCTTGGCTAATCGTACAATCCGGAGGTAAGCTTGCAGTTTCATCTACTGCGAATCAGGACAATCCGCTTATGGACATCGTTGAAGTCAAAGGAACGCCGATTTTAGGATTGGATGTATGGGAGCATGCCTATTACCTTCATTATCAAAACAGAAGACCTGATTACGTTTCAGCCTTTTGGAACCTGGTAGATTGGAAGGCAGTTGCAGGACGATTTGAAGCGGCAGTTTAATTCCAGAAAATCAAATTAAAAAAGGCCGGAAGTCCGGTCTTTTTATTTTATTTCAAGACTCAAAATCGAATCAATTATGCAAGACCCCAAGTCACTTACTTCTGTAGCTTTATTCCATCAGACCTTTAAGCATCCTGTTCTGCCTGAACCGACCATTCCTTCTGAAACCCGATGTAATCTCAGAGTTTCCCTATTGGCAGAGGAACTAAAAGAATTAGAAGAGGCAATCGAAAATAAGGACATTGTTGAAATCGCAGATGCACTTTGCGACCTTCAATACGTTTTGTCTGGAGCCATTTTGGAATTTGGATTAGGTGAAAAATTCAAAACACTTTTCGACGAAGTTCAGCGCTCCAATATGAGCAAAGCATGCAAAACAGAGGAAGAAGCAAAAGCTACAGTAGCCCATTATGAGGCAAAAGGGACACCATGCTTTTACGAAAAAGAGGGGGATTTATTCCTAGTGTTTAGAGAGGGGGATCATAAAACCCTAAAATCGATAAATTATTCTCCTGCAGATCTAAAAAACATCCTGGAAAAATAAATTCTACTTCAGCTTGAATGAACCAGATTAGTTCTCTAATCTGGTTTTTTTATGGAATTATTTGGTGGCTGCTATTTAGGAATTTTGGTTTGTAGATGCCTTAAATACAAAAAGCCCCGCATTTCTGCGAGGCTTATGTACCAGGAGCGGGAATCGAACCCGCACGGCCTAATGGCCACAAGATTTTAAGTCTTGCGTGTCTACCTATTCCACCATCCCGGCTTCCTCTACTCGGTAGAGTCTCAATACTTGAGTAATTTAAAAGTATTGAAATGAAAAAGCCCTTTTTTCAAGGGCTTTGCGAGCGAGAGACGAGATTCGAACTCGCGACCCCGACCTTGGCAAGGTCGTGCTCTACCAACTGAGCTACTCTCGCTTTTGGTTGACTGAACCGTTGTCCGAGTCATTTGTGGATGCAAAGGTAAAGCCGCAAAATATTTTTGCAAGCGTATTGCTTAGATTTTTTTTCAAAAAGAGTACACCCTCTTGATTTTCAGCTTCATTTAAATATCCAAGGCGACCAGCATTTTGATCATTTCTGTCAAATTTCTCGCATTCACCTTTCTCAGGATATTTTTTCGGTGTGTCGAAACCGTATTCAAAGAAATATTCAAGGTTTCAGAAATTTCTTTGGACTCCAATCCCTCAAGAATCAATTTGGCAATTTCCTTTTCCTTTTGAGTAAGCTGTACAACTTTATCCTGAGGAGAATTTTTGGTTACCAGAATTTTTGTACCATCATCCTTTAAATAGGTATAGCTCCAATCGTAACTCTGAACCTTGGGTGGAGTGGTTAATTGAATGATAATATGAAGATCAATAATAAAATTACCAGCATGATCAATGACATATGGTCTGGCTTTGGATGTCATCCAGGTAACTTTTTGGGTCTTTCGGTGCACCCATCTCGTCGTATAGGAGAATTCAAAAGAATTTCGCTCGCTAATTGATAAGGAATGAAATGCTTTGAGAACAACCTCCTGAAATTTAAACAGCTCAGGCCTATCTTCTGGATGAATCATCGTGAACGAAGTCTCCATTCCTTTATTTCTAAACATCGACTCGGGATAACCCGTAATTTCCTCGATCCGTCCTGTGAAGAATGCCAGATTTAAATTGCGATAGTCAAAGCAAGCAATGACAATGCTCTCTTGAAGTCCGATACTTTTGCTTAAAGTCAGCAATTCATCTTTGAGCTTTTGCTCATCAATTTCTCCCTGGAACTGTTGCTCTTTCCAAGATTTGAAAAATCGTGTGTATTTATCCTGTTTTTTAAGGTCCTTAAGTAATACCTTATCCATAGCAGGTCGTGTGTGTTAAGTTTATAAAGAAAGATAGCTGATAATCAATATTTTAATCTTAATCAAGCTTCTTTTTAATTTCATGCAACTTGAGCAAAGCCTCAATTGGTGAAATGGTATTGATGTCTACCTCTTCAATGATCTTTTTTGCTTCACTCATTTTTGGGTCTAATTCGAAAAGGCTTAATTGAAAATTATTCTTTGGTATGGATTTATAATTCTCCTTTTTCTCTTTCAAGGCCTTGTCTTTTTCAAGATGAGACATGATCTCGGAAGCTCTGAGTACTATTGGATTGGGCATACCGGCCATCTGGGCCACATGTATTCCAAAACTATGTTCACTTCCTCCCTCCTTGAGTTTCCTCATAAAAATAACCTTGTTTCCGACTTCTTTGACGGCCACATTAAAGTTTTTTATACGAGGAAAATCACTCGCCAATTGGTTTAACTCGTGATAATGAGTGGCAAATAACGTTTTTGCCTTAAATGATGGGTGATTGTGGAGATACTCGACAATTGACCATGCGATGGAAATTCCATCATAGGTTGACGTTCCGCGACCAATTTCATCCATTAAAACTAAACTTCTATCCGAAAGGTTATTCAAGATACTTGCCGTCTCTGTCATTTCTACCATAAAGGTGGACTCACCCTTTGAAAGATTGTCTGAAGCGCCCACACGGGTAAAGACTTTATCAATGATACCAATTCTTGCGTAGGAAGCAGGAACAAAAGATCCCATTTGGGCCATCAAAACGATTAAGGCTGTCTGTCGAAGCAAGGCAGATTTACCTGCCATATTTGGACCTGTTATGATAATAATCTGCTGACTATCGTTATCCAAATAAATGTCATTGGGAACATAGGATTCTCCGACGGGCAGCTGTTTCTCGATCACAGGATGTCTTCCATCTTTGATTTCCAAGGTATCAGTATCCGAAATTTTTGGCCTCGAGTATCCATTGGACAAGGCAACTTTCGCAAATGACAACAAGGCATCTAAGGTCCCCAAAACCCGAGCGTTCTGCTGGATTTGTGTGACGTATTGGGCTGCTTCTTGAACCAATTCCAAGAAATACTTTTGCTCCAAGGCAATCATACGCTCTTCGGCATGAAGGATTTTCTCTTCGTAATCTTTTAGCTCTGGAGTAATGTAGCGTTCCGCATTTACCAATGTTTGTTTCCGGATCCATTCGGCAGGCACCTTATCCTTGTGTGCATGCGTTACTTCTAGGTAGTAGCCAAAAACTTTGTTATAGGATATTTTAAGCGAAGAAATTCCTGTATTCTGAACCTCTCTTTGCTGGATTTGTACCAAAAAATCTTTCCCCTTATTGGCTAATCCACGGTATTCGTCCAATTCCTCATCTACTCCGTCTTTGATCACTCCGCCTTGATGTACAAGCATAGGGGCATCTTCGAAAAGCTCCTTTTCTATTTTTTCAAGAAGAAAATCGCAAGGATTGATTTGATCAGATAGCCTCTTGAGAGTCGAATTATCCTGTGTCTTGAGAATTTCTTTGATCGGAAGCGATGCTTTGAGTGCTCGCTTAATTTGGTTCATTTCTCTGGGATTCACTCTCCCAACCACAACCTTGGAAATCAAGCGCTCCAAATCACCAATATGCTTCAATTGCCCCAAGATCTGATCGATTGAGGATTCATGCTGATGAAAAAAATCAACAACATTGAGTCTCTCCTCGATCAATTGCTTCTCTTTTAGAGGCAATACCATCCATTTCTTCATCATCCTTGAACCCATTGGGGTAACAGTCTGATCTAAGATTTGGATCAAGGGTACACCACCTTCGTGCTGAGGATAGACTAGCTCAAGATTTCTGATCGTAAACTTGTCCAACCAAACATATTTTTCTTCAGCAATCCTGGAAATAGCCGATATATGTTGAACCTCCTTATGTTCAGTCTCCTCTAAGTAATATAAAATCGCCCCTGCGGCTACTGTTCCGAATTGTAGATCCTCAATTCCAAATCCCTTGAGGTTGGCTGTTCCAAAATGGGTTTTGAGTTTTTCATAGGTAAAATCATATTGATAGACCCAATCTTCACAATGGAAGGTGATAAATTCATTTTTGAAGAGCTCTGATGCTTTTTGCTTCGCGGCCTTTGAAAAAATTACTTCAGAGGGAGCGAAACTTTGCAGTAGCTTTTCGATATAGGGAGCATTTCCTTCCGCACACATAAACTCGCCAGTAGATACATCCAAAAATGCTATTCCATGGGTATCCTTTCCAAAATGTATGGAAGCGAGGTAATTGTTTTTTCGAGTGTCGAGGACTTGATCATTGTAAGACAGCCCTGGTGTCACTAACTCAGTGACTCCCCGTTTTACAATTCCCTTAACCATTTTGGGGTCTTCCAATTGATCACAAATAGCCACTCGGTTACCTGCTCGGACCAATTTGGGAAGGTAATTATCCAAGGAATGATGCGGAAATCCAGCCAATTCAATGTGAGAAGCGGCTCCGTTTGCCCGCTTAGTAAGTACGATGTCCAAGACCTTACTTGCCACCACAGCATCTTCGCCGAAAGTTTCATAAAAATCTCCAACTCTAAACAACAGCAATGCTCCAGGGTGTTTGGCTTTGATTGCATTGTATTGTTTCATCAATGGAGTTTCTTGTCCGTCTTTGGATCTGCTCATGCGGGAAAAAGAGAATAATGGTACTTTTGATTCAGAATGAGGCTTGAAATTAGCCTATTGGGTGAGTCAAACAAAAAACATGAAGAAATTAAGTATGGATGAACTCGATCGGCTTTCGGTCGAGGAGTTTAAATCAGTAGAAAAATCACCACTCGTTCTCGTATTAGACAATATTCGAAGTTTGAACAATGTTGGCTCTGCTTTTCGGACTGGAGATGCATTTCGTGTTGAGAAAATTTACCTATGCGGAATCACCGGAACTCCGCCCCATCGAGATATTCAAAAAACGGCCTTAGGAGCCACAGAATCAGTGGATTGGGAATATTTTCCCACTACCCTTCAGGCTTTGGAAAAATTGAAGAATGAGGGATTTATAGTTTGTAGTTTGGAACAAGTTCAAAATTCAACCAAACTCAACGAATTCCAACCAATTAGTAACGAGAATTATGCCTTAGTATTCGGAAATGAAGTATTTGGAGTAGAGGAGGAGGTACTATCAGTCTCCGATCATGTTTTGGAAATCCCTCAATTTGGCACCAAGCACTCGCTTAATATTTCAGTAACGCTAGGGATTGCTGTATGGGATATTTTGTCAAAACTCAAGCGTTTTTGATTTTTTATCAATCAAATTTCAAGGGAAAAAAGCACTCAAAACCCCAAATCTGAAAGTTTAACATGTGTTTTGATCAGGTTAGAACTAGCTTTGGCTACAATCTTACCTGATTCCTTTCGGATGATAGCTTCCCAGTGATTCAGATTAGACCCAGACCTCACGAGTTTAGCTGCGACTTCGAGGTTTTCACCAATTTGCGCCGAGGATAAAAAGTCCACATTTAAGTTGATGCTGGTCATCAAGTATTCAGATCCAGCAACAAAATTTCCCATCCCAATCACATCATCTAGCATTAACGAAGCGATCCCACCGTGAAGGATCTTTCCTGGGTTACACATCTCAGGCCTCACCGTGTATTGGACTTTGATATGATGCTGATCTACATCGAGAAGAATTCCTGCCAACCAATTGCCCGCGGCGGATGGAGTTTTATCCAGAGTTTTTCCAATTAATGATTTGAAATAGGTGAGCTGAGGACTAAAGTTATTTTCCACTGGAAATCGGATTATTGATCAATCGAAAATAGTCTTCTGAAATGGTTTTAAAAATTTCTTTTTCTTGATCTGTCTTCCAAAGTGAAAATATATCTGTTTCAGTTTTTAGGTTAACCCATCGATTTTCCTCTGAGTAAGGGACCAGTTTTTGGATAAGCGTGAAGTGGTCCAGATTATTTCCATCATTAAATTCTATCCATTCTGAATGTCCATTATCCACTAATTCAAGTTGGATTGGGTAGGAAGCATTTTCCAATTCAAAATAAAGATAGGCTTCATCCTTTAGAGGATTAAGAATAATGATGGGAAAGAAATTTGGCGTATTATTCTCATAAAGCCATTTATTATGTCTGAATAAGGTCATACCTGCTTCTTTTCGAAGCTCTCGATCGTAATGAATGCCTCGAACATTCAAAAAATACAATCGGTCCGAATCCGCAACTTTAAAGGTCTTGTCCTCTCCAGAGTTATTTGCCCTATAGCCGTTGAAAAAAGAAAGAACCAATACCAAACCGAAAGCTGAGAGAAAAAAGATTTTAACGATTCGAATCAGTTCGGGAGTAAATACTGGATCATTCGCAGGCATAAATGGACTTTACTTTTACAACTCCAGGTCTAAATTGGAGGTTTAAAATTATCGAACATAAGATCCAGCATTGATATCAATGGAGGTACCCGTGGCATGATCTGCTAGTCCAGAACACAATAAAGTGACCATGGGAGCGATGTCTTCAGGAAGTGTTAATTCATTGAGGGCAATGTCTTTTAGGGCAAAATCTTCCCCATACTCAGAAAGAATCTCATTGGCCATATCGGTACGCGTAAATCCAGGAGCGATCAAGAATGCCTTAATTCCAAGTTTACCATAATGTCTTGCAATTGAGCGAGTTAAGCTTACCAATGCTCCCTTTGAGGCTGCATAAGCAAGATAATCTGGAGTATCTCCGCGAAATGCTGCTCTGGAAGAAATCATGATAATCCGGCCATTTTGCAGTGGTTTTGCTTGATCTATGAACTCTTTGGTCAAAATTCCCACAGCAGTCGAATTGACGGCCATTACTTTCTCCCAAATTTGAAGCCATTCATCTGTAGGAAGGGAATCAGGGGCTGCCGGGGAAATTCCAGCATTATTAACCAATCCAGTCAAGGGCCCATATTTTGCTACTAGCCTCGGAATGAATCCTACAACCTCACTTGAATTGGAAAGATCACAGGATTCTAAATAGGCAGGGGACTTAAGTTGGGAAAGTAAAGACTCTGCTTCTTCCTTATTTGAGTTGTAATGGATGATAACCTCAGCCCCAGAATCGGAAAGTTGTCTGGCAATAGCTCTACCGATTCCACGTGAAGCTCCAGTAACTAGAATCCGTTGGTTTTTTAGTGAGATATTCATGATGTGTGCTTATTGGTCAAAATTCCTAAGAACAAGATGCTGGACATGAGCTAAATGATGCTGTCCATGCCAGGCATACATTAAAGCGACCTCTGATAATGATTGACTTCTATTTTTTTCGGGATGAAAGTAAGTCCTTTCAAAATCCTCAGATTTCATCGATTTGAGTAAAGTCACCCATTTAGCATGGATAATTCGGATGGTTGTCAAAGCTGATTCAACAGGAAATGAATAATCAGTCAACTTAGCCCATTCAGCTTCATCATAGGGTTTGATTACCGGATTATCCTCGGTGAGGGCAAGTTTAAACCTAAAAAAAGCATTGAGATGACTATCTGAACAGTGATGAACCAATTGTCTCACCGTCCAGCCACCAGGTCGATATGGTGTATCCAATTGGGCTGGGGTAAGTGGGCTTACGGCAGAAAATAGTTTTATTGGAAATTCTTCAATGAAATGAATTGCCCCTTGGATAGATTCTGAGGTGATTATTTCAGGAACTTGAAACTTCCCGACTGGGTATTTAAGAAACTCGATGTCCATTATTTTTACGATTTTTACTTACCGCCTGCAGCGATAGTGGCCAAATCTACATGTTTTGCACCATTGGCCAAAAGAACCTGTGCACATGCAATAAGCGTGGCGCCAGTGGTAATTACATCATCAACCAAAAGAATTTTAGCGCCATTTAGGTTCTGATTGATTTTCAAATCAAACACCTCTTCGACATTTTCAAGACGCTGAAGTCTGGATTTTTTGGTCTGAGTTTCGGTAAACACCTTTCTAATTAAAAGATCTTGAACTTTGATTCCGAGAGAATTAGATAATCCTAGTGCAAATTTTTCACTTTGATTATAACCTCTTCGTTTAAGTTTTAAAGGATGCAAAGGGACAGGAACAATCACATCCCATTCAGAAACATAATTCATTTTGGATAATTCAAGCCCGTAGAGCGTTCCAAGATGCACCGCAATTTCAGGTTTGTGCTGATACTTCAATTTGTGAAGGAGTTTTTGACTTACTCCCTTTTTGGTAAATCGAAGAAAGGAAATCACTCGATTTACAAGCATGAGTCCTTGAAGTTTAACAGTCAATTCATTATCCATAGCGCGAAGATGAAAGCTTGCTTTTGGAAGCTGTCCTTCACATACCAAGCAAAAGCAAATTTCTTGATCGTGTAGGGCGGTTCCGCATACCTCGCAGCACCGAGGAAAAATCAAATCCAAAAAATCATTTAGCCAAGTAAAACGCATAAGGCAAAAAGTCTGTTATGTATGCTTCGGATAGAATACCCGTATATTTACTGCTTAGACAATAAATCATTGTTAAATTAATGAATCTAATAGAAGAATTCAACGCATATCGGGCTCAGATGAATGAGCGAATATTGTCTGAAGACAATAAAGTAATTAAGCGGTTTTTCAATTTGGACACCAATACCTACGCTGAGGGGGAATTAGATGTCAAAACCAAAGAAATGATCGGCTTAGCTTGCTCCATGGTATTGAGATGCGATGATTGTATCAAATATCATTTAGGAAAATCCTTTGAGGCAGGAGTGTCAAGAAAAGAAGTTTTTGAAGTATTTTCCATTTCAATGATCATTGGTGGCTCCATTGTAATCCCTCATTTGAGAAGGGCTGTAGAATATTGGGAAGAACTTGAAAAACAGGGCTAATCATGTTTAAAAGAGATCTAGACCTAGAAAGACGATGGTCGAAGCTACTCGATGGACTGAAAGAAACCGTTGGAAAAAAACCTAATGACTTAAATGGAGTATTATTTCTAATCGGGGTACAAGAATTAGGTCAAGGAACAAAAAACTTCTCCAAGGAACAAAAGCAAGATTTAATGCATATAGCTATTTGCAAAGTACTTAGCTATGCCGGATTTTATGAACTTGATTTTGTTGATCAAGAGGGTTGGCCACATTGGAAGCTTGTGAAAGAATTACCGCACTTTGATCTTTTGGAGCAAGAGAAACTTCTCAAACTTCAAGTCATGGAATACTTTGAAAAGGAATATCAAATCGAGTTGTAATGAAATTAATCTCCTATAATGTAAACGGTATCCGATCAGCCATAAACAAAGGTTTTGTGGAGTGGCTAGAGGAAGAAAATCCAGATGTCATTGGTTTACAGGAAATTAAAGCTCAGGAAAAGGATGTAGACCCAATCATATTTCAAGAATTAGGCTATGAACTTTATTGGTTTCCAGCCTTAAAAAAGGGATATAGTGGTGTTGCCATATTTACCAAAATAAAACCCAAATCTGTAAAGTATGGTATGGGAATCCAAAAGTATGATGAAGAGGGGAGAATGATTCAAGCTGAATTTGAGGACTTTTCATTTATCTCTTCTTATTTCCCATCTGGAACTACAGGAGATGTAAGACAGGATTTTAAATATGAGTTTTTAGATGATGTATATGGATATATGCAAGATCTAAGAAAGGATCATCCCAATTTGATCCTAAGTGGTGACTATAATATTTGTCACAAGGCAATAGATATTCATAATCCTGTTTCAAATAAAAACTCTTCAGGGTTTTTACCAGAAGAACGTGCTTGGATGGATAAGTTTACCAATTCCGGATTCATAGACACCTTTAGACACTTCAACCCAAACCCTCACCATTATACTTGGTGGAGTTTCAGAGCAAATTCAAGAGCTAAAAATCTCGGATGGAGGATAGATTATCACATGGCCAGCCAAGAAATGGAAAACAAACTGAAAAGTGCTGTAATTTTGCAAGATGTAAAGCATTCAGATCACTGTCCGATTGTTTTAGAAATAGAAACAAAATAATCCAAGAAAAAATAGATCAAAGACATATTCTCAAATGAAATCTATAAAAATTTCAATCCCCTCTTTAATCGAGAACATAAAAATTATCGAGAGCTTTATTGATAACGCGAAAGATAATTTTGAAATAAACGATGACATTTATGGGAATATCATGATTTCAGTGACTGAGTGTATTAGTAATGCAATCATTCATGGAAATAAGCAAGACAAAACAAAACTTGTCCATCTAGAACTTAAGATGGAAGATGATCAATTAAAATTTATCATTGAAGATGAAGGTAGTGGATTTGATGCTGCAGAATTACCAGATCCAACTTCGCCTGAAAATATTGAAAAGACTGGGGGAAGAGGAATCTTCTTGATCAAGCATTTAAGTGATGAACTCAAATTCGAAAATGGTGGCAAGACAGCCATTCTTTCGTTTTACATGGATTAACAATGGCCATAAACTTCTTCACAGAGGATATCGACTTTGAATTACCTCAAAAATTGAAACACAAAAATTGGCTAAAGGAACTTGCCAAAACTGAAGGATATAAGATTTTAGAACTTAATTATATTTTTTGTTCAGACGAATATCTTTTTCAAATCAACGTGGAATATCTCAATCATGATGATTACACAGATATCATCACATTTGATAATTCGGAAGATGAAAAAACAATCGAAGGGGATATTTTTATCAGCATTGATCGAGTGAAAGAAAACGCAACCAAATTAGATCAAGACTTTAATAAAGAATTAAATCGAGTAATATCTCACGGAGCTCTTCACCTCATGGGATATAAGGACAAAAGTGAAAGCGAATCGCAAAAAATGAGATTAATGGAAGATTTAGCCATTACTCTTTATGAACAACTGTAACTGTTTCACGTGAAACAGTAAAATCGAAAACAAAGCATTAATCGTGTTTCACGTGAAACACCTAATTATAAAAAATCATGTTTCCAAAATATGATGTAATTGTGGTAGGTGCAGGCCACGCTGGCTGTGAAGCAGCACATGCAGCTGCTCAAATGGGTTCAAAAGTTCTACTATGTACTATGAACATGAACACCATAGCACAAATGTCCTGTAATCCAGCAATGGGCGGAGTCGCTAAAGGACAAATAGTAAGAGAGATTGATGCCCTTGGGGGAATGTCTGGAATCATTTCAGACAAATCAATGATCCAATTTAGAATGCTAAATAGATCAAAAGGTCCTGCTATGTGGTCACCAAGAACTCAAAACGACCGAATGAGATTTGCTGAAGAATGGAGATTAGCTTTAGAACAAACTCCAAACGTAGATTTTTGGCAAGAAATGATCACTGGTATCCTGGTCAAAGACGGAAGAGTGAGAGGAGTTAGAACAGGAATCGGAATAGAAATTGAAAGCGAATCAGTAGTACTAACTAATGGAACGTTCTTAAATGGAATAATCCATATTGGCGAGAAGCAGTTTGGAGGAGGAAGAACAGGAGAATCTGCTGCAAAGGGAATTACCGAACAACTAGTGAGCTTGGGTTTTGAAGCAGGAAGAATGAAAACCGGTACACCCCCTCGTGTAGACGGTAGAAGCCTTGATTATTCTAAAATGGAAGAACAATTTGGAGATGAACAACCAGAAAAGTTCTCATACCTAGATGAAACAAAGCCTCTGGAAACACAAAAAAGCTGTTGGATAACCTATACAAACAAAGAAGTACACAGCACATTAGAAACAGGTTTTGATCGTTCACCCATGTTTAATGGCCGAATACAGGGGTTAGGCCCTCGATATTGCCCCAGTATTGAAGACAAAATCAATCGATTTGCCGAACGAGAAAGACATCAAATATTTGTGGAACCAGAAGGTTGGAATACGGTGGAAATCTATGTAAATGGATTCTCAACTTCTTTACCAGAAGATGTGCAATACAAGGCACTAAGACAAATTCCGGGTTTTGAACAAGCAAAAATGTTCAGACCAGGTTACGCTATAGAATATGATTTCTTTCCACCGACACAACTTAAATTGACTCTTGAAACACAACAGATAGAGAATTTATTTTTCGCCGGGCAGATCAATGGAACAACAGGATACGAAGAAGCTGCTTCACAAGGATTAATTGCAGGAATAAATGCAAGTCTAAAAGTTCAAGAAAAAGATCCATTTATCTTGAAAAGATCGGATGCATATATCGGCGTTCTCATCGATGACCTTATTACAAAAGGTACAGAAGAGCCTTATCGAATGTTTACTTCAAGAGCAGAATTCCGTCTTTTGTTAAGACAGGATAATGCTGATTTGAGACTGACAGAATTAGGACATAAGATAGGACTTGCTACAGAGTCACGATTGCAAAAGACATTAGAAAAGAAATCGGAGACCCATAAACTCATCAATGATTTGAGACAAAAGCGAATCAGTCCAGAGCAAATTAATGCTGGACTCGACCAAATTGGAACAGCTCAAATCGCAGAAAAAATCTCATTAGAAAAACTTTTAAAGAGACCTCAAATAGGTATGGAAGAATTGAAAACACTAGATTCTGAAATAAAAACCTATTTGGAGAAATATTCTAAGGAAGTTCTTGAACAAGCAGAAGTTCAGATAAAATATGACAGCTACATTGATAAGGAGCAGCAAATGGTAGAAAAACTTTCCAACATGGAAAATTTCAGAATACCTCAACAATTCGATTACCTCAATATAACTGCTTTATCAGCTGAAGGAAGACAGAAATTAAATAAGATTAAACCAGAGACCTTGGGACAAGCCTCAAGAATAAGCGGTGTTTCACCAGCTGACTTATCGATTTTGACCGTCTATTTAGGAAGATAACATGTCAGAAAGACTATTAAAATGCCCACTCTGTAAAAGTGGGCATTTTCTTAACCATATGGAATTAAAGGATTACGCGGTAAGCCAAGAAAACTTTATCATTTGTAGATGCAATAGTTGTGAACTCTTATTCACAAACCCAAGACCTACAGAAGAAGAGATTGTACCCTATTACGATTTTCCAGACTATTTTTCACATGATGATAAATCAAAAAATCTGACACATTGGCTTTACAACCAAATCAGAAAAATTTCAATTCAGAAAAAGATACGATTAATTGAAGATTTAGCACCTATAGGAAGACTTCTAGACTATGGTTGCGGAACAGGGGAATTCTTACATGAAGCCAATCTGAATCAATGGAAAGTAGTGGGGATAGAACCAAATCCAAAAGCTAGAGAACAAGCTAATTTGAAGCTGGATAAAAAGGTGTATTCGACCATAAATGAAATTAAAACGGATACTCAATTCAATGTAATTACTCTTTTTCATGTTTTAGAGCATATTCACCAATTAAGAAAAACAATCAAACAATTAATAAAGCACTTAAAACCAAATGGTTATATCCTATTGGCTATTCCAAACCATGAGTCAGGAGACGCAAAAAATTATGGAAAATATTGGGCAGGATGGGACGTTCCACGGCACTTATACCATTTTAACTCTAAGAGTATGGAGGCCTTAGGAAAAGAATTTGATCTTTCATTAGAAGAAATAAGGCCGATGCCATTTGATGCCTTTTACGTTTCCCTACTTTCAGAAAAATATAAAGGAAATACATCATTTTTTGGTTCGTATACCAAAGGTTTGATTAATGGTCTGAAATCAAACTTAAGCACAGAAAGACCAGGAGACTATTCTAGCAACATTTATATATTCTCAAAAAAATGAACTTGAAAAATCTAGTTTATTTTATTGCCATAATTTTGATCATTTCCTCTTGTGCGAAACAAAGTACTCCCATGGGTGGACCTAGAGACGAAGATCCTCCACAACTAATAGAATCAAATCCAAAAGGTCAATCTACAGAAGTAAAACCAGCCAGTATCGAATTGATTTTTGATGAATACATCAAATTGGACAATCCTACCAAAGGAATCGTAATTACTCCAAGAATTGATAAGGATAAAGTAACATTCACAGCTTTAAAAAATAAAGTGATTGTGGAGCTAGATCAAGAATTAGAAGATTCCACAACATACGTATTCAATTTCCAAAAATCAGTGATAGACATATCAGAGGAGAACCCTGCTGAGAACTTAAAACTCGTTTTTTCAACCGGAAAAACAATTGACAGTCTTTCTATATCAGGCAATATAAATTACCTTTTTCAAGAAAAGAAAATAGATTATAACAACACCATAATTGGCGTTTATCCTCTCAGCGATACCACCAACTTATTTAACGAACAACCCTATTACTTGACAAGAGCAGACTCGGCAGGAAAATTCCAAGTAGGAAATATTAAAAATGGAAAGTATCGACTATATGCTTGGAACGATATCAATGGAAGCTTGAAAGCAGAAAATAAATCCGAGGAATATGACTTCCTGAATGATACCCTCACTATAGACCATAATATTGAAGGTATTCAATTTAACCTAGCAAAATCGGATTTAACTCCCATACGGATTCTTCGTTCAGGACCTTTTGGACAGAATTACGAAATTATTTTAAACAGAGATCCTGCTGAATTAAAAATTCAGAACGACGGATTAGGTCAAGAATATTTCTATACTATAGAAGATAAAAGGATACGACTATTCTCTAAATCAATCCAAACTGACAGCATTCCATTTCAACTTTCATTACTCGACTCAGTAGGATCACAAAAGGATAGCTTAATATTCGCAAAGTTCAATACATCTGAAAGGAAACCGGAAAAGGTTACACAATCTGTAAACTCCGGAAAAAGCTTTTACAAGGACTTGGAAATAGAAATCAAGTTTAACAAACCCATCGTTGACATAAATACGGACTCACTTTATGTCCAATATGATTCAGCTGGAATAATTCCGATTGAAAAGAGCTTCATATCAATCTCAGACTCTTCCAAAAGAGATTTGATTAAAATAAACCTATCCTTACCTGACTCAATATCAAAAGAGATAATAACCTTAAAAGCGGCTGATTCGACTTTCCAAGATATAGAAGGACAATACAATTTAGAGCCAATAGCAGCTAACTACAGAAAGCTTAAAAGAGAAGGGTTAGCAGACGCAATTAGTGGTAAGATTGAGGGCGCAGAACCTCCATTTATTGTTCAACTACTCGATCAAAAAAACCAATTAATTAAAGAATCATACATTGAAAAGAACCAAAATTATTCCTTCAGCCTATTACAACCAGGGACTTTTATCATCAGAATAATAGAAGATACAAATGGCAATAAAAGATGGGATCCTTCAAATATTAATTCAAATCGGAATGCTGAACGCGTCTTCTATTTCACTAACGAAGAAGGCAAAAAAGACATTATAATTAGAGGAGGATGGACACTTGAAGATCAAAATATTCAAGGAATTGAGAAAACTGGTATAACAAACAAGTAAAAAGATAGTGGACAAGTGATCTAATTAGTGTGGATAAAGAGGAAATAAGAATTAATAAAACCAAGAATATCCACAAAAGACTAATTGAAAAATCAGAAACCGAGAGGAGCTGGGGAAAAGCCTCAACTAGTCCACAATCAGATTTTGAGAAATCAACAGATCAAAAGTTAACACAGACGATGAAACGATAATCCACAGAAATGAATCATATCTACTAATTAATTGAAAATCATTGAATTAAATGTGGAAAAAAAGTTAATAACCAATTAATTATAACCAATAAAGACCAACCAATTGTTAAGAGTCAAACCAATATGATCTTTTCCACAAATTCACATGCTTAATAACCTTAATAGATTTTTTATTTAAATAAAATAATAGAATTATAGAGCTGTGAATTCTGTGGAAATCTTGATGTTGTGAATCCGTATAGGTTTTGGTAATATTAGAAAAGTAAACCCAAACCAAAATACCATGGAACTCAATCGTCTGTTTGACCTGATTCCCTATCAGATTAAGAAGTACAATAAGGAAATTGCCTTAGGAAGAAAAGAAAACGGAGAATGGAAAACTTATTCTTCCAATGACCTCAAGCGAATAGTTGATAACTTAAGCATAGGATTTTTAAGTTCCGGAATTTCTAAGGGAGATAAAGTAGCCATCATTTCCGAAAACAGACCTGAGTGGAATTTTATTGATCTTGCTCTGCAGCAAATAGGCGCTATATCAGTGCCGATGTATCCAACCATCACCTCAGATGATTATGCTTACATTTTTGATCATGCAGAAGTCAAAATGATTTTTGTAGGCGACCTTACCATTTATCAAAAAGCAGCAGATGTAGCAAATGAGCGGAAAATTTTCTCTTTCGATCAACTGGATGGAGTTGAACATTGGACTGCCCTAGAGAATAAAGGAGAAAATGGTGATTTAGCTTCGCTTGAAGCAAGTAAATCCGAAGTTAAACCCAATGATCTGTTTACAATAATTTATACCTCAGGTACTACCGGTAGACCCAAAGGTGTCATGCTTACTCATCATAACGTGCTATCCAACTTAATCTCGGTATCGCATATTATGTCTCCTCCTGAGGGAACCTCCAAGGTGTTAAGCTTTCTACCTCTTTGCCATATTTTTGAAAGAACTGCTTCATTCTGTTTTATTTACCTGGGTTATTCAGTTTACTATGCTGAAAACTTGGATAAAATCGGGGATAACCTCAAAGAAGTTCAGCCTCATGTATTCAATACAGTTCCTAGACTCTTAGAGAAGGTATATGATAAGATTGTGGCTAAGGGCTATGAATTGTCCGGCGTAAAAAAGAAACTCTTCTTCTGGGCTTTAAATTTGGGATTGAAATATGATCCGTCTACTTCAATGGGTTCATGGTATGATTTTCAACTTAAAATAGCCAATAAGCTAATTTTTTCGAAGTGGAGAGAAGCTCTAGGAGGGAATATCATGCAGATCAATTCGGGAGCTTCAGCTCTACAGCCTAGATTAGCTAGAGTATTTTGGGCTGCAGGAATCAAAGTATGTGAAGGATATGGACTAACTGAGACTTCACCAGTAATCACTGCATCAATCGGAACCTATGAAGAAATCCGAATTGGCTATGTAGGAAAGATTGTAAAAGATGTCCAAGTCAAAATCGCGGACGATGGAGAAATCCTAGTCAAAGGTCCCAATGTAATGCAGGGATATTACAAAGACCCAGATATGACTTCAGAGGTGATCAAAAATGGCTGGTTTCATACAGGAGATATTGGTGAGCTTGATGGTCAATATCTTAAGATTACAGACCGTAAAAAGGAAATGTTTAAAACCTCTGGAGGGAAATACATTGCACCTCAAGTCATGGAAAATAAGTTTAAGGAATCCCTATTGATCGAGCAGCTTATCGTAGTAGGAGATGGTAAGAATTACCCAGCCGCATTGATTGTACCCAGCTTCGAAGGTCTAAGAGAATACTGCAAGCGAAAGGATATTCCTTATACTACCGATCAGGAAATGGTTAAAAAACTTGAGATTCTAGAAAAATACCAATCTGAGTTAGATCATTACAACAAATTTTTTGGGAAATGGGAACAGATCAAACGTTTCAAACTTCTTGATCAACCTTGGGGAATTGAAACAGGTGAACTGACACCTACCATGAAATTGAAGCGAAAAGTCATTACTCAAAAGTATCAAGATAAAATTGAATCGATTTATCAGGCTTAATCTTCTGAATACTTGATATTTATAAAAATTTGAGAAAAATCAAACTTCAAAATTATTTATTGAGTTAAGTGTATTTGAATAGTAAAATTCTGTTTTTTCCTTAAATATCACTTTAATTCAATCTTATATTTTGAAAAAATCGAATTCATCAATTAATAATTTGTGATGCATGCATAACTATTGTTAAAAATAGTATGCATGCATACAAAATTTTTCTAACTTAGGTCTCTTTGAATTTTTACCCATTTGCAGAGATGAAAAGAGAAGAGACGGTTGATTACCATATTAAAAGTGCCTGGCATGCTATCTCTCGCATGTACAATCAACAAGCGGCTGAGGAAGGATTTACAACCGCAATAGGATTTGTACTGATTAATATTAATTCAAAAGAAGGAACCCCAGCTACTAAGATTGCTCCACTGATTGGATTGGAAACCAGGAGTCTTACCCGAATGCTTAAGACCATGGAAGAAAAGGGATTAATCTACAAAAAGGCTGATCCCATAGATAAGCGATCCGTAAGGATTTTTTTAACTGAAGAAGGAAAGCAAAAAAAAGAACGCTCTATCAACACCATTATGGATTTTAATTTTCAAGTCCGAGAATTTGTTTCAGAAGAAGAGCTCCAATCCTTTTTTGGGGTGTTTGAAAAAATCCAACAAGTAATAGAAAGAATCAACGAAAACCATATCACAAAACCCTTATTTGAAATATAAACCCAAACTCATTTTCAAATCTTAACTACCAAAAACTCAAAATAATGAACAGAACCATCAAAAAAGTCGCCGTATTAGGTTCGGGCGTGATGGGCTCGAGAATAGCCTGTCATTTCGCGAATATCGGTGTTCAAGTACTTTTATTGGATATTGTTCCCTTTGAACTTACCGAGGATGAACAAAAAAAGGGATTGACAAAGGAGCATCCAGCTGTCAAAAATCGCATTGTCACAGCTGCCTTGCAGAATACCCTTAAGTCTAATCCAAGTGCCATCTATGACAAATCATTTGCTTCCAGAATCACCACTGGAAATTTTGATGATGATCTGCCTAAGATCAAAGATTACGATTGGGTCATCGAAGTCGTGGTTGAGCGACTGGACATTAAGCAACAACTATTCGAAAAGGTAGAGAAGTACCGAAAACCCGGTACCTTGATTACTTCCAACACTTCGGGTATTCCCATGCATTTAATGTGTGAAGGTAGATCTGAGAATTTCCAAGCTCACTTTGCAGGAACCCACTTTTTCAATCCTCCTCGGTACTTGCGTCTTTTGGAAATCATCCCTGGACCTAAATCTAATCCAGAGATTATTGATTTCTTGATGGATTACGGAGACCGATATCTGGGAAAAGAAACGGTTTTATGTAAAGATACGCCTGCATTTATAGCAAACAGAATTGGAGTATATGCCATCATTTCAGGAATGCATGCCATTGAAAAGGCAGGTTTTGGAGTTTCTGAAGTAGACAAACTGACGGGACCTGTGATTGGCCGAGCAAAATCAGCCACCTTCCGAACCATGGATGTTGTAGGTCTCGATACCACCGTTAATGTGGCCAATAACCTTTACAAAGCCCTTCCAAATGATGAGTCCAGGGAAAAATTCAAACTTCCCAAAATCGTAGAAGTCCTATACAACAACAAATGGTTTGGGGATAAGACAGGCCAAGGCTATTTTAAAATGATTCGTCATAAGGACGGTAGAAAAGAACTCAAAGAATTAGACCTTACAACCTTCGAATACAAGGATGTAGAAAAACCAAAATTTAAAGCACTCGAAGCTTCTAAAGAAATCGATGACCTCAAAAAAAGGATCAAGTTTTTGGTGAATTTCGAAGACCGAGCAGGCGAATTTTACAGGGCTTCTTTTTACGATTTGTTTAAATACTGTTCTTACCGTATTCCTGAAATTTCCGATGAACTCTATCGAATCGATCAGGCGGTATGTGCTGGTTTTGGTTGGGAATTAGGACCTTTTGAAACATGGGACATTCTTGGAGTAAAGGAAACTCTTGAGAAAATGGAAGCAGCTGGAGAAACAGCGGCTTCATGGGTACATGAAATGCTTGCAGCAGGCCATGATTCATTCTACAAAGTCGAGGGAGGAAAAAGAAAATACTACGACATCCCTTCCAAATCCTATTTGGAAATCCCAGGTATTGAAGATTTCATCATTCTTGATACACTCAAATCTGCAGGCAAAAAAGTCTGGGGAAATGCGGGATCGACTATTTACGACATGGGGGATGAAGTCATAGGATTAGAATTCCATACGAAAATGAATTCTATGGGAGCTGAAGTGATTGAAGGAATCAATACAGCAATCGGTATGGCTGAAAAGTCCTACAAAGGCTTGGTGATCGGAAATGAAGGCGGAAATTTCTCAGCAGGTGCAAATTTGGCTATGCTCTTCATGTTCGCTGGAGATCAGGAGTTTGACGAAATCAACTTAATGATTGCTCAATTCCAGAACACCATGATGCGTGCTCGTTATTCTTCAGTCCCGGTAGTTGTTGCGCCACATAATATGGCGCTAGGAGGTGGATGCGAACTTTCACTTCATGCTGATCATATTCAAGCACATGCTGAATTGTATATGGGATTGGTGGAAGTCGGTGTTGGATTGATTCCTGCTGGCGGGGGTACTAAAGAAATGACTCGAAGGTTTGCTAATGGAGTAATCGCAGGTGATGTAGAGCTTAATCAGCTTCAGGAATATTTCATGAACATCGCCACTGCCAAAGTTTCAACTTCGGCCGAAGAAGCCAGAGGGTTGGGTTATTTGAGAACACAGGATGGAATTTCCCTCAATCGTAAAAGACAATTGGCAGATGCTAAAGCAAAAGTTATGTCTCTTTCGGACTTAGGGTATACGCAGCCAATGCAACAAACCAATATCAAAGTCTTAGGAAAGACTTCTTTGGCTCTTTTTGAAGCGGGTATCACTGGAATGATTTACGGAAACTATATCTCTGAGCACGATGCTAAAATCGCCCGAAAATTGGCTTGGGTCATGTCAGGTGGTGATTTATCTTCTCCAACAGAAGTTTCTGAGCAGTATTTGCTTGACTTAGAGCGTGAAGCCTTCTTGAGTTTGACTGGAGAGCAAAAGACACTGGAACGAATCCATAGTATTTTATTCAAAGGCAAACCACTTAGAAACTAAGGATTGGTATTTAATATCAATTGACCAAACTACCTAAACGAAACACCAATGGAAGCATACATAATTAATGGATATAGATCAGCAGTAGGAAAATCCAAAAGAGGAGGATTTCGATTTTATCGTCCAGATGATCTCGCTACGGATGTAATCAAACATTTAGTGGCTAATACACCTGGGTTGGAACCAAAAATGGTTGATGATTTGATCGTTGGTAATGCTGTACCAGAAGCAGAACAAGGTATGCAGATGGGACGAATGATTTCCTTGATGGCACTTGGAATAGACGCTCCAGGCTTTGTGATGAACCGTTATTGCGGTTCAGGTTTGGAAGCAATTGCCTTGGCCGTAGGAAAAATCAAGGCAGGCATGGCAGATTGTATCATCGCAGGTGGTACAGAATCCATGTCCTTGGTGCCTATGATGGGCTATAAAACAGCTTTGAACTGGAAAATTGCATCACAAACTCCTTCTTATTACTTAAGCATGGGTTTGACGGCGGAAGAACTGGCGAAAGATTACTCGATTACCCGAGAAGAATCAGACGCTTTTTCAGTAAGATCTCATGATCGTGCGCTAGCAGCTATTGCAGGTGGAAGATTTAAAGATGAAATCGTTCCAGTAGAAGTTGAAGAAACGTATCTCGATGAGAAAGGCAAAAAGAAGACCCGGAAGTTTACGGTAGATACTGATGAAGGACCAAGAGCGGGTACCACGATGGAAGCTTTGGCAGCGCTAAAGCCTGCTTTTAAAAATGGCGGGCAAGTGACTGCGGGTAATTCCTCTCAAACCTCTGATGGAGCAGCTTTCGTAGTAGTTATGTCTGAGCGATTAATGAAATCTCTCGGACTTGATCCGATTGCACGAATGATGTCCTATTCTGTAGCAGGTGTTGATCCAAGAATCATGGGTATCGGTCCAAAAGAAGCAGTTCCGAAAGCCCTCAAGCAAGCGGGCCTTAGTCTTCAGGAAATTGATTTAATCGAATTAAATGAAGCATTTGCTGCACAGGCATTGGCTGTGATCAAATCTCTGGATATGAATCCTGAACTAGTTAATGTGAATGGCGGTGCTGTAGCTCTAGGACACCCTCTTGGATGTACAGGTGCAAAACTTTCCGTTCAGCTCTTTAATGAGTTACGCCGACAAAACAAAAAATACGGGATGGTCACCGCTTGTGTAGGGGGAGGTCAAGGAGTAGCGGGTATTTATGAATTACTTAAGTGATAAAACTTCGAGATTCGAATTTCATCATTCGATAGTCAAATTGACATATTGAATGATGAACACCGAATGAAGAATAAGGAAGAAATCTAAAAAAATAGAATAATGACCACTTTATCAAAAACAATTCAAGGAGGAGAATTCCTCATCAGGGAGACTGCAGCGCAGGATGTTTTTATTCCTGAACAATTCAATGAAGAACAAAAAATGATGGCTCAGGCCTGTCAGGATTTTATTGACACGGAGATAACCCCCAAAATCGAAGAAATAGACAGTATGAAACACCCCGATCTAGTTCCTTCTATTTTCAAAAAGGCTGGTGAACTGGGTTTGCTAGGTGTTTCTGTCCCTGAAGAATATGGCGGTTTGGGGATGAGCTTTAATACCTCCATGTTGATTGCAGATATTATTGGAGCTGCTGGATCGTTTTCAACTACCTACGGCGCGCATACGGGGATAGGTACTTTGCCAATTCTCTACTACGGTACTGAAGAGCAAAAGCAAAAATACTTACCCAAACTAGCCACAGGCGAGTGGGCTGCTTGTTATTGTTTGACAGAACCTGATGCAGGATCTGATGCAAATAGTGGAAAAACCAAAGCCACTCTTTCAGCTGATGGAACTCATTACCTGATCAATGGACAGAAAATGTGGATTTCAAATGCTGGATTTGCAGACCTGTTTATTGTCTTTGCCAAAATTGAAAACGACAAAAATCTAACTGCATTTATCGTAGAAAAGACCTTCGGTGGAATTACGATGAATGAGGAAGAAAAGAAAATGGGTATCAAAGGATCTTCAACAAGACAGGTCTTTTTCAATGATTGTCCAGTTCCTGTAGAAAATATGCTTTCTGATCGTGGAAATGGATTTAAAATAGCTGTAAATATCCTCAACATCGGACGAGTAAAATTAGGATCTGGTGTGTTGGGTGGTGTGCGTACAGTGATTTCAAAATCCATCGCCTATTCATCAGAACGCCGTCAGTTCGGAGTAAGCATCAATACCTTTGGAGCAATCAAATCCAAGTTGGCAGAGATGGCAATCCGTACCTTCGCCTCTGAATCACTCTGTTATAGAGCAGGTCAGGATATTGAAGATCGAATGGCATCCTTAGCTCAGGAAGGATTACCGGATGCAGAAGCCAAACTGAAAGCATTGGAGCAATTTTCCATCGAATGCGCGATAGCCAAAGTTCATGGATCTGAAGTCTTGGATTATGTTGTAGATCAGGGTGTCCAAATCTATGGAGGGATGGGCTACTCTGCCGAGGCTCCGATGGAGCGCGCTTATAGAGATGCGAGAATTGCTCGAATTTATGAGGGAACCAACGAAATCAACAGAATGCTGATGGTAGGTATGGTGCTGAAGCGAGCCATGAAAGGAGAAATCAATCTCTTTGAACCAGCAATGGCTGTTGCTGCTGAATTGACCTCTGTTCCTTCCTTTGAAAGTATCGATGCATCAGAACTCTTCGCTGTAGAAAAAGATATCCTCAAAAAGCTCAAAAAAGTATTTTTGATGGTGGGTGGAAAAGCAGCTATGGCCCTCCAAGACCGGATCGAAGATGAGCAAGAAATCATGATGAATCTGGCCGATGTAATGACAGAAATTTACGCAGCAGAATCAGCCATTCTTCGAGCTGAAAAATTAGCGGGTCTCACCGGTGAGGATGGTGCCAAACATCAAATTGCCATGGCTAAAGTTTATCTCTATGAGGCAGTGGATAAAATTGAAGCTGCAGCAAAAGAAGCAATAGTATCTTTTGCAAAAGGAGATGAACAAAAGGTCTTGTTGATGGGACTGAAGCGATTCACGAAGCCAGATTTTGTGAACGTCAAAGAATTGAGAAGACAAATTGCTGACTATATGATCGCTGAGGGTAAATATCCATTCTAAGGAATCTTTACCTAAAATCAAATTAACCTCCCTTTCATTTGAAATGGGAGGTTTTTTGTTCTTGTACCATTTAGGGCTACCTGCTAAATGATCAGACTTAATTTTTAGTAAGAAGGACTTCAATTAAAAAAATCTAGTTTTCCAAGCATCCTTTCATGAACTTATTAACTTGTATCCATTACTTGCTAGCGGCAATAGAAAAAGAACCCAATCCCTGATTTTCATGTGAATTAAGAGGTATCTGCACTTTAATTAACAATAGATCAAAATACATTTAGCTTCTTTTGAAGTAATTTAGGAATCTATTTATAAGGGTAATCGATGGTTAAATGGAGGAGTTGAAACAAAAGATAGTAGATAAGGCACTATTGATGACCTGCATTTTTGCATCGATACCTTATATAATTGCATTAATCCGGGTGTTTGATACAGGATTATATTATCAAGCGATATTTTATTCTATTCTATTTTTAATACTAATTACCCTATCTGTTTTAAGGTCCAAACTTGGCGTTTCAATAAAAGCACATTCTATTGGCTTAATTTTTTCTGCCTTGACTATTTTCCAGGTTTATCACATTAGCTTGACAGGTGCGTTTTGGGGACTTATTCCACTCATGATCTATTCGTTACTAGGATTTAAAAAGCATGCCATAGCGTATTTTATTGTATTTGGGGTCTACCTTTATTTGATAGGAATTGGGAGTTTTGAAGGATTCGTGGTTCCTGCTAGAGATTTAAATCACCTCATAAATGAGCCTACTGGAATGATTTCATCCATTACCTCGATTATGTTTATTGTTTATCTGATTTACGTGTCAACGGGGAAACTTTTTGAATACTACGCAAATGCAAATGGCGAGCTATTGGAGTCGGAGTCCCGATTGAAATACCAAATTAAAAAAACGCCAATTCCGATTGTGATTACCTCAGTCGATGGGACAATCATTGATTACAATGAGGATGCGGAAAAATTATTTGAAGTCGATGGTAAAAACCTAAGAGGAACTAAATCTACGGATAGTTATAAAAACCCAGAGGACAGAAACAGGTTTGTAGAGCTTTTTAGTCAAAATGGGTTTGTAAATGAATTAGAATTGGAGCTGATCACCCAAAAAAGGATAGCAAAGATTGTAACCATTTCCTCAATTCTTTTTGAGGACAAGGAAAGAGGTTCGCTATTCCTTAATGTGTTTCAAGATATTACAGACCGGAAAAATTATGAAACCCAGCTAGAAATCTATAAGGAAAACCTAGAGCACTTGGTCAAGGAAAGGACGCAGCAACTCGAAGAAAGTCATGAAAGAATCCATGCAATCAATCGAGAAGTTTCTGATAAAAACCTCGAATTACAGCAAACTTTGCAGCAGCTTCAAGAGACTCAAGCCCAATTGATCCAAAAAGAAAAAATGGCCTCCTTAGGATCTTTAGTTGCTGGAGTAGCTCACGAGATCAATAATCCCTTGAACTTTATCATGGGAGCTCATGGGGGTCTTACTCAATATTTCAAGGAATTCGGAAGTGAAAACCCCAAGAAGACTGATTTTTTCCTAAAAAGTATTCAAACTGGGCTTGAAAGATCCACGGCAATTGTCAAAGGATTAAATCTGTTTAGTAGAACCAGTGAGTCTCTCAATGAGGTTTGTGATCTTCATGCTATTTTGGAAAATTCTTTGCTTTTACTTCATGCGCAGTTAGGAGATAAAATTGTAATCCAAAAAAACTATTCTCGTGACCCAATCATGTTAAGGGGAAATGTAGGAATGCTCCACCAAGTATTTACCAATTTACTTAGTAATTCAGCGTATGCTATGCGCGTTACGAACGGCACTATTTCCATAGAAACTTCTTTAAAGAATGAGCAAGCCGAAATTTCAATAAAGGATACTGGAAAGGGGATGAGCCAAGAAGTATTGAATAAAATAACTGACCCATTTTTCACCACCAAACCTCCAGGAGAAGGAACGGGTTTAGGACTTTCAATTACGTATTCAATCATTCAAAAACACCATGGTTCCATTCGCTTTGAATCCAAAGAGGGAGAGGGAACATTAGTTACCATTTTATTACCCCTAACCAATTAAAGATGAATACAAAGCCAAAAATACTTTACGTGGATGATGAGCCCTTGAATCTGGAATTGTTTGACATCAATTTCAGTCCATTTTATGAGGTATTAACTTCTACCAATGGATTTGATGCAATGGATATTTTAAAAGAAAATTCAGACATAAAAGCCGTCATTTCCGATTTGAAAATGCCATTGATTAATGGTTTTGATTTCGTCGGAAAAGTCAAAGAAAGTTTTCCAGAAATGAAATGCTTTCTCATGTCTGGATATTATTTAAATGAACAAATCGCGAATGCAATTGATACGGGCTTGATCTTAGGGCATTTTATGAAACCCTTTGATCTGAATGAAATTGGTACAACTCTAAAAAAATACATATCAGAATAGCGCTTAAAGAATGACTTTTGGAGGAAAGGTTAATTTTCCACCATTCAACTTTTTTATATCGGTCTTGTCTTTTACCATATTCTGAAATGGATTCCGTAAAAAAGAACTCGATAAGACCGCCCCCGCTTTTCCATTGCTTTAGAAAATCCCAATTTAGAGAGATGAAGAAGCAATTGATTTTTACCGCACTAAGCCTTGTGTTTCTTTACTCCTGTACACAGGAAAAAAAGGAGTTTGGCTTGGAAATTTCTACTGATGCAAGCCAAATATTACAAGGCAGAATGCTGTTTGAAAAGCATTGTTCGACCTGTCATAATTTCAACGAAGATGCGATAGGCCCCAACCTAAGTGGACTTACCAGGCAGGTAGAAACAAGCTGGATTCGACAGTTTATCCTCAATTCTACTTCACTTATTGAGGCTCAAGATCCCAGGGCCATCCAGCTTTTTGAAAAATTCAAAAGTACAATGCCGGCTTATCCTGGTCAGCCTGAAGAGATAGATGCCATTCTAAGCTACTTACATACGTTTGAAACATTACCAATTCCGATTAGCGGAGACACCACTTCCAATTTGATTCCCGAGAAAATTCAGGATTCGGGCATCCGGCTTTCCCTAGAATTGTTTGCTCAGCTTCCATCATCTGACTCGGTAGCGCCTTTGGCAAAAATGACCAAGATGGAACCCATATCAGGCACCGAACGACTGATAATTAATGATCAACGTGTGGGTTTGTATGAATTGGTGGATCAAAAGCCCGTTTTATTTTTAAATGTTCTTGAAAAAAAACCAGCCATGGTAAGTAAGCCTGGTTGGGCGACAGGAGTGGGAAGTTTTGCTTTTCATCCAGATTTCCAATCCAATGGTCTTTTTTATACTGCTCATACCGAACCCGGAGGTACTGCTCCTTCTGATTTCGGATATACGGATAGCCTTGCGGTTTTCATGCAATGGGTATTGACCGAATGGAAATTGAATGATCCAAAGGCAAGAAAATTTGAAGGGACAAATCGGGAGATTTTGCGGATTGACAATGCCTCTCAAGCTCATGGAATGCAGGAATTGACGTTTAACCCCTATGCAAAAAAAGGAGATCCCGATTATGGACTTTTGTATATCGGATATGGAGATGGAGGTACTGCGGAGAAGCGATTTGCTGCTATTTCCAACCACAAAGGAAAAGGAATCTATAGCAGTATTTTGAGAATTGACCCATTGGGATCAGATGGAAAAAATGGGAAATATGGAATTCCCAAAATCAATCCATTTGCTAGAAAAGAGGGAATGGCTGGGGAAGTCCTTGCCTATGGCTTTCGGAATCCAAATCGTATTTTCTGGGATGCAAAGGGCCAGCTTCATGCAACAGACATCGGACAGCACAGTATTGAAGAAATCAACCGAATCGAGCCTGGCAAATTTTATGGTTGGCCAGTAAGAGAAGGAACGTTTGGGATCAATCCCTTTGGGAGTTTCCGGGCACTTTATCCCCTTCCTGAGGATGATTCCAAACTGGGCGTTACCTATCCTTTGATCCAATTGGAACATGACGAAACCGTAGCAGTAATCGGTGGATATCTTATTCCGGATGGTCCGTTGAAAGGAAAATTTGTGTTTGGGGATATTCCTTCCGGAAGGTTGTTTTTTGCCGATTTGAATGAATCTGGAAGCCCAAAAGTCCAAAGCTGGGGAGTGCTTTTTGATGGAAAAGAAATTTCAATGAAGGGATTGGTTAATCATGATCGAGTAGACTTGAAGTTTGGCATTGATGCTTCTCAAAATGTCTACATTATGAGCAAAGCGGAAGGAAAAATTTACAAAATCATAACGACGGATTGAGGTAAAATTTTGTCTAATTTCATGCTGAAATCATTTCCAGCCGTGTTGGGAGGTCGGCTTTTTTACCATGTCCTTTTCAGACTTCAATTATGAGTTTTTTTTCAATCTAACCCCGGACTTGCTGTGTGTAGCTGGTTTTGATGGGTATTTTAAAAAAATTAATCCGGCAGTATCCCAAGTTTTAGGCTATTCGGAGAAAGAACTATTCGAACGTCCCATCAATGAATTTATCCATCCGGAGGATCAATTTTCGACTCAGAAATATAGGGAGCAGCTCCATGTAGCTAAGCCATTGCTCAATTTTGAAAACCGGTACCTCACCAAATCCGGGGAAATAGTTTGGCTTTCCTGGACTTCAATGCCGGTACCCGAAAAACAGCTCGTTTTTGCTATCGCCAAAAACATCACACATAAAAAGAAAATTGAGCAGGATCGAAATGCGCTATTGGCTCAGGTAACCAAAATAAATAACGAACTCATGCAGATCAGTTATACCACCTCGCATGATCTTCGTGCCCCAGTTAATAATTTGCTTTCGGTATTTGATCTAATGGATACTTCTAAGATTCAAGATCCAGATACAATCGAATTGCTAGATATTTTAAAGAACTCCAGTCATAACCTGCGCGATAAATTAAACGGATACATTGATATCATTCGTGACAAAAATCCACTAGGAGAAAAGATGGAAACCTTGAGGTTCTCTGATGTTCTTCATACTGTTCTAACTTCCATTTCCCACTTAGTAGAAAGTAAAAAGGGTTTGATTAGATCCGATTTTTCAGAAATCAATGAAGTTTTATTTAATGCAGATTATTTAGAAAGCATTTTCCTGAATTTGATTACGAACGCTATCAAATACGCTCAACCTCACCTCTTTCCTGAGATTCATATTTATTCACGAGTAATGAATGGGGAAACTCAGTTGATTTTTGAGGATAATGGATTAGGGTTTGATATGGAAAAAGTGGGTTCTAGATTGTTTGGTTTAAACCAGACTTTTCACGGAAATCCTGACAGCAAAGGCATTGGACTATATTTGGTATACAACCATATCCATAATCTGGGTGGAAAAATTGAAGCACAAAGCGAGGTGAATAAGGGAACTCGATTTACCATCACCTTTTGAATCCACAATTTCGAATTATCTATTTGGAAGATCCGATTTAAACAAAAACGCCTTGAATTCTCAAGGCGTTTATTTGTTTATCGATACATCAGCTCATAATACTCTTTGGCCATCCGATTACTTTCAAATTCAAAGCGGACGTCCGTCATCCCTGATTGGACAATGTCTCTCCATTGTCTTTTATTTTTATAATAGGTAGGAAGAATTTCGCCTTGGAGAATTTCATACAAGTGATTCAGATCCCACTGGTCCTGATCCTGAATGGATAAATTGTGATAATCCGCTTGAGGGACGATGAAGCAATTTTCCCCATGCTTCGCAAATTCACAAATCCATCCATCGTAGGTGCTGAAGTTTACAGAACCATTCATTGATGCTGTCATTCCGGAAGTTCCAGAGGCTTCTCGAGGTACCCGAGGATTATTAAGCCAAATGTCGGATGCTTGTTTGAGTCGCTTGCTTAAGGTAAGTTCATAACCAGTACACACGGCTACATTTTTATATCGTTTACTCAAATGGACAAGCGAATTGAACACAGAAATAGCTCCATAGTCCATAGGATAAGGTTTTCCTGCCCAAATAATTTGCACCGGGAATTCTGAATTGGTCACCAATTCCTCAAATTTTCTAAAATCATGGGTGATCAAATCCGGTCTTTTGTATGCGGCAAATCTTCTAGCCCAGACAATGGTTAACACATCTGGATCAAAGATTTTTCCGGTTTGGTCAGCAACAATCTCAAATGCTCGTTTTTTCAAATAGCGCTTGCGGTCATCAAATCCTTCGTTGTCCGCCTCTTCCATAAATCGGTACAACTGCTTATCTGCCCAATATTTCCAATTTTGCGCATTAGTGATAGATTGAATTTCAGGAATGTTCTCATACTCACCCCACATTCTTCGGCTCACTTCTCCGTGAAGTTTACTCACGCCGTTTGCGGCATGTGCAAATCGCAAAGCCGCAAGACTATGATTAAACATATCCCCACTCATGCCAGTCAATGCTTTTACTTCGTCGATGCTATATCCGTAGAAATAGCTCATTTTATCGCATAGGTAAAAATCATGTTTTTCATTGCCAGCTTCCTCTGGAGTATGAGTGGTGAAGACGAGCTTTTTCTGAACTTCCTCTTTTTTACCCAATTTTTTCATCAGGTAAAAGACACTGCTAACCCCATGTGCCTCATTCAAGTGGTATACTTCGGGATTGAAATTTAATTCATCAATGAGTTTAGCCCCTCCTATTCCTAATATGATCATTTGGGCAATTTTTGCTGCAGTATCCGAATCATAAAGTTTATGGGTAATGGTCTGACTGAGGTAGTCATTTTCAGGAAGATCCGTACTTAATAAGAATAAAGGAGCGGATTTGAATGTGTCAGGGGGAAGGTACCAAGCCTTTACCCATACCGGTTGACTGTGAACTGGTACTTGAAATTTTATTCCAGTATCGACCAGGAATGAGTTGTTTTTTTCATACCACTCTGGCTTGAGGGTTTGATCTTGATTTCGGCTCTGATCATAGTAGCCATACTTCCAAAGGATGCCAATGCCAATCAAGTTCTGCTTCAATTCATAAGCACTTCTTAAATGAGAGCCGGAGAGAAAACCTAACCCACCACTGTAAATTTTCAAGGGTTGGTGGATAGCAAATTCCATGGAGAAGTAGGCCACTGATTTGGAATATTCGGACGAAGGTTCATAAGGAACCTTATAGTTTCTAAAGTCGGTCATAGGTTGGGAGATATTAAATGACAAATAACTGGCTGAAAGTTACAAAGGATTGGCCATAGCGAGGAAAGAAATTAATTTTTCCCGGCGATGATAAAGACACCATGAATAAGGTAGGCACTCACAAATGAGATGGGTATAACGATCGCCAAGCCTATCATCAACTCGAAAGGAAATAGATTATGCGAACTTGGATCAATAATCATATCAGCAAAAATCCGTGAAAGCATGCCTAACATGACTCCAAATGATACCATGAGGGCATTCCACGCGGGTTGATTTTTTCTGAAAATGCCAACCAGTAAGGTAGCTAAGAATGCTCCAGGCGCCTTAATGTAAAATAGCGATTGGTAGAGCGCGTCTTCTTCTGAAAAATCTGCTGTCCAATAGCCGAAGGCACCGATCAATACTCCAAGAGCGATGGGCAAAACGTTTGATTTTTTCCTCATAACAAAAAAAGACTTGGACATCAAAAAGGTGAAACTTTCTGATAAATCCAAGTCTTTGTAAATCTGAGGTTTTGAGAATTAGGCTACTGGAAGAGCCTTTCTTGCAGCTCGATCTGGATCATTTTTGACTTCACAAGTGTCATTTAGGATCATCGTCTCGCCATTGGCAGCTGTAAATTTTGGCCAGCTTGGAAGTCCCTGAGCATTAGGATTTCCGGTTTTCATAAATGCCAATAAGGAGGCGGTCATTTTTTCAGAAAGAAGTCTGGGACGTTTTCCTCCACCAGTGTGTGTGTACATCCGATCTGTATTTGCAAACCAGAAACAAATATCAATGCAATGAAAAGCCCGCATTCGTCCATTGTAAAGGTTGGGCTCCCATCCAAACCAAGCCATGTATACAGGCGCTTTTTGAGAAGATTTCGCATTGCCACAGGCCACTGCATTTTGTCGGTTTGAGGCCGCAAGGGTCATGATTTCAGCAGGTTTTTTATCTGGGAAATTAGCGGCATACGCTTGGTATACCTTCTCGGCATTTTCCCCAAATCTTGATTTGAGTCCTTCAATGGCTTGTTCTGGGCCGCCCGCTTCCAAGGCAGGATTCGTTCTTGTGGCTCCCCATTCATGAAAGGTCGTACAAATCATCAGCGGCATTTCTGCCTCATGGCTGTTTGGATCTGAAAAGAACTGTCCTTTGGGAACATGAATTCCATCCGCCACCGGACCAAAACCGCCTCTAAATCCAGGCTGAGGATTTTCTTTTCTCATCCGATCTAGAGCTTTGTTAGCAATATCGATATAGGTTCTCCAAGGAATTTCCTGAAGTTTATGAATCTCTCCAGGATTTAGGCCAGCTTCCTCCAAGACATATTGTCCTAACTTTCTGCTATAGTCTTGATCATTAGCTCTAAGCATACTTCCACTCAATGCGACGCCTTTATGAACTAGTCCCTTGGAGGCAGGCATGGCCATTGTGCAAGTTACTTTTGCACCTCCTCCAGATTGTCCCATGATGGTCACGTTAGTTGGGTCTCCTCCGAAGTTGGAAATATTGTCCCGTACCCAATGAAGCGATGCGATGATGTCCAATTGGCTGACATTTCCGGATGCAGAAAAGGCGTCCCCTCCTACTCCAGACAAGTCCGTAAAACCAAGTGGACCCAATCGATGATTGATCGATACAAAAACTATTTCATCGGTTTTTGCAAGGTTTTCCCCATGGTATCCGTCTTGTTCGATTCCATTTCCATTTGTAAATCCTCCTCCATGCAACCAAACCAAAACAGGTCTCTTTTTCCCATCTGCAATCCCTTTGGTCCACACGTTCAGTTTCAAACAATCTTCACTGACGTCGTCATAGTTCCAGTGGTCTGCAAATGAATAATGGACATTTGCATATCGATTGTCCATGATCTGTGGAGCAGTGTTTCCCCACCAAAGGCAATCTTTGATTCCATCCCATTTTTCAGGTTTTTGAGGAGGCATGAATCGGTTTTTTCCGGCTGTATTTGCGCCGTAAGGCACGCCTAAAAAGGTATAGACACCATTGAGTTGGTAGCCTCTGATTTTTCCGAAACCTGTATTAGCGATGGCAATTTCATCCCCGATGTGTAGGATTTGATCCTCTTCAGATTCGGAATGAGAAGTCTGAACTTTTGCATTGCTGGCAAAGGGAACAGCTGCCAATCCGGCTGTTCCAAGCCCGATTTTTTGCAGAAAGTCGCGTCGATTATTTTTTTTCATTAGGTATGGGTTTAAGTCAATCTCTATTGTCTCAATATGAGAAAATGATTGAATTCATCCTAATGGAAAATGATGTTCGGTAACTCGTGTTGACTGATTAAAAGGATTTTAGCGATTAAAAATCTCCTCAAGATTTAGCCTATTTTCCCATCTCCATTGATGTCTTTTCCGGTTTGCTCCTCGAGGATTTGAAGCGCTTGAATCAAAAGCTCTCGAGTTTTTTGCAGTTCCCGTTCTAAATTGGCTACTCTAGCCTCCAGCCCGGCGGCACGTGAACTTTGTTCGGAGATTTGGCTTTGTTGGATTAAGTCCCAAAATAGTCCCATAGGATTTTATTTTATTAGGTTTAAAGAATTCTGGATCAAGTGAAATCAATCTTGGTTCAACTCGTTTGTCGAATTGATATCCGTAAATCGGTTTTCGTAATCGGTAATTGACGGATTCGGATTCCTACTGCAGCAAATATGGCATTGGTCACAGCCGGAGCAATGAGCGGGGTGCTAGGTTCTCCAGCCCCACCTGGAGGATTACCTGAATTGATAATATAGGTTTCAATTTTTGGGGCTTCATGCATTCGCGTTACCGGGTAATTGTGAAAATTTCCTTGAGCCACTGCTCCATTTTCGATGGTGATTTCACCGGTCATAGCTGCTGCTAAACCGTAAATTATTCCACTTTCCATTTGAGCTTTGAAGCCATCAGGATTAATAGCAAACCCTGGGTCTGCCACGCAAATTACCCGGTGAACTTTCACTTTTCCTTCTAAGGTGACTTCTACTTCTGCAACTTCTGCGACTACGGAGCCGAAGGATTCACCGATTGCTATCCCTCTACCCCAATTGGCCGGAAGTGCTGATCCCCAATTTGATTTTTCCTGAGCTAAGTCTAAAACAGCCAGAAGTCTAGATTTATCCTTGATCAGATTTTTTCGGTAAAGAAGTGGATCTTGTTTTGCCGAATGAGCCATTTCATCAATAAATGACTCAGTCACAAATCCATGGGTAGAATGGTCTACACTTCGCCAATTCCCCCAAGGTACATGGGATTTTGGACTGGAATATTGAATCAATTGATTGGGTACTGCATAAGGAATATCGGCAGCTTCTGGTGGGTGATGTTTAAAAATAAATTGGTGGGAATAGGCAACGGGAAGTCCAGATTCGTCCAATCCCGCTTTTAATCTACTGATGGTGGCTTCACGATATACATCATGTTGGAGATCTTCTTCTCTGGACCAAATCAATTTTACGGGGAAATCAACCTCTTTGGCAATCAAAACGGCTTGTTTGATCACATCTGTTTCAGATCGTCGTCCGAATCCTCCACCCAAAAGCTGATTGTGAATGATCACTTGGTCCAAATCCAAATCCAGGATTTCTGCTACAGTGGCTTTGGCGCCGAGCGGATTTTGACTCCCACACCAGATTTCACATTTTCCTTCTTGTACCCAGGCAGTACAATTCATAGGTTCCATGGTCGCATGGGCCAGAAAGGGAAGTTGATATTCAGCTTCCAATAAGACTTTAGCCTCTTGAAGTGAGAGTTCAGTATCACCTCGTTTATGATGAAGTTCTAAATTTCCATTAGCCAAATCTTCCTCCATGGCTTTTCGATAGTTGGCCAGGATTTCTTCTTGATTCAGTTTATCCTCAGCTGTCGATTCAAAAGAGATTGGAAGTGTATCAAGTGCGATTTTCGTTTGCCAATACCCATCCGCTATCACAGCTACCGCATCGCCGAGGTTGATTATTTTGTGAATCCCAGCTGAGTTTGAAGGGATAGTGGTATCCACAGATTTTACCTTACTTCCAAAAACCGGAGCGGTTTTAAGTGTGGCATATTTCATTCCCGGAACCTGTACATCTATCCCAAATTTTGCCTCACCTGTCACCTTTGCAGGGATATCTATTCTAGGCTGGGAAGTCCCCATCAGCTTAAATTCTTCCTGCGTTTTTAGCTTGGGATTCGAAGGTGTGCTAACCTTGGCTGCCTGAGGGGCAAGGTCCCCAAAGCTGGCAGTCCGGTTGGACTTCGGATGGGAAATAGTACTCTTTTCGGCTATTAATTCTTCAACTGGCACATTCCAGGAATTTGCAGCCGCTTGAAGAAGCATTTCTTTGGCTGAAGCTCCTGCGATTCGCATGGCATCCTGACCGGTAAATCTGACTGATGCACTTCCGCCTGTAATTTGAAAATTAAGTGACTTTACAGCCGTCAGAAATACACCATCTATAGTCTCTTCCAAGAATTTGGGAAAATGAGCATTTCCTGCAATAAAGCCTTTGGCCACAGAATAGTTTGCATATTCTTTTTCTGCAGGAGCTTCTTGGATTTTTACTTTCTCCCAATCTGCCTCCATTTCATCTGCAAGCATCATAGCCAATGCGGTATGAATCCCTTGGCCCATTTCAGCATGAGGAATAATTGCCGTGATGGTATTGTCAGGAGCGATTTTAAGCCAAATATTCATCACTGTTTCTTCAGCGGAAGCAATTAAACCTGCAACTTTTGAAGCGCGATTTCCCGGGCGAATCGCTATTCCCAAGACCAATGTTCCACTTGCCAATACTCCCGTACCAATGAAGGCCCTTCTAGTCCATTTTTTCATTTGATCTGTGGATTAAAGTGTTGAAGATTGAATGGCTTCCGATGCACGTTTGATGGCAGATCTAATTCTTCCGTACATGCCACATCTGCAGATATTTCCTGACATAGCTTCATCGATTTGTTCATCAGTGGGAATTGGATGCTCATTTAAAAGTGCCACAGCTGACATGATTTGGCCAGATTGACAATACCCGCATTGAGGTGTTTGCTCTTCAATCCAAGCTTGTTGGACAATATGAAGTGTTTTATTTTCTGAGGCGATTCCCTCTATAGTTGTTACGTTTTTACCTTCGGCGGTTGAGGCTGGAGTTATGCAAGAACGAATGGGCTGACCGTCCAAATGAACCGTACATGCTCCACATTGTGCGATGCCGCATCCAAATTTTGTTCCTGTCAATCCGCATTGTTCCCGGATTACCCAAAGTAAAGGCACGCCGTTCTCAGTTTGAACGTCGAATTCATTTCCGTTTATAGTCAGTTTGGTCATTTTTAAGGAAAGAATGTTCTATAAGGTCACTTTCAAAAGCTTAACTCTCCATCGCTAAGCCCTGTTTATAATTTTAATGCTTGTGCTCTAATCGGTGTTTTTTAAGGATATCGTCTCCAAAATCATTTCCTTTTTCTCTCCAAATACTATGGATGTGGTTGGCGTTATCCAGGAATCCAACATTGTCATATTCGATCAAAAAATCAGGACTATGAATGATGTAATAATGCGCCTTCATCGGTTCATAACTCCCGATCCATGCGAAATAAATTGATTCCATTCCGCTCTTGTGAAGCTTGCTTAAGTATTCTTCTGCTTTTTGATGATCCAAATTTCCAATGTATTCTTCGATTAGATAGTGGAGGATTTTTTGCTGGCCATCATTGAGTTCAGAGCCTTTGATTCCTCGGAATTCTTCTAGCCATTGAGGTCGATCAGGGCTAGTTATAATGTCTCCGGGCACTTTTTCGCTTAAGGTAGCTTTGGCCTTTTGAGTCTCATCCAAAGCATTGATCAGCCAAAACCCATAATCTTCTTCCTTGCTTAGGGGACGTAGGCCTGCATATTGTGTAGCCTCAACTAAGGCCGGATCGGAACCCATAAATAGTGGAGTCATAGAAATTAGGTCTCCAGCTGCTGTGATGTTAAGCGAAAGGTGATGTCCTTCAAACTTTAGTCCCCAAACGTCCTCGTCGGGATGTCCAGCAATCGCCAAGTAATAATTTCCATAATCCCAATTCAGCTTTCGAATAAACTCCATACTCCGCTCATTCACTTTTCCTTGCTGAAATTGGATCTCAAAAAGTTCATGCAAGATGTCGTCTACTTGCATGATAGCAAAGGTCTTTAAATATCCTTGGGAGCTTAAAATGGAGCTCAACACTTTATGAAACGCAATTTTGCTATTCTCGGAAAGGTCACCGTACCGTAATCCAGCTCGAGGAGCAAGTCCCAAGGGTAGATTGGTCCAATTGGTCCTTGCACTATCTTCCATGCTGATCAAGACCTGCTTTGCTTGGTCTTCTGAAAGCGTGGTCAAGAATTTGGAGACTTTGGTTTTCACTAAAGCAGCATCTTGAGCGTAGCATGACATAGCGATACTAAAACTGAAAAACAAAATCAAAATGAGATTTTTCATATCCTTTGAAGTTTAGGAAAAGGTACATAATTCAGTCGGTAAATGGATTACCATGGGCTCTCACCAATTTGACAAGCTTGTTAATTCTGGTTTTTTCTTGAGAAGACTTTTAGGCTTTTTTCTTGAGATAATGTCCAAGAATTAATTTTTGGTTAGCTCACAGATTTCTTCAGCACTTTCTGTTTCGATGGTATAATGGACAAATGGATACTCCAAGAGCACTTTTCGGATCTTGGTTTTTACTTCTAGAATTTTTGAAGGAGAAATTTCAGCTGTCAATTTCACGTGAGTCGTAAAGACATGATGCTCTCCGTCTAAGGACCAAATGTGAGTTTGATGAACTGATTCAACTCCTTCAAGCTCTAAGATTTTTCCCTCAATTTCAGATTTGCTGACATCCTTGGGTTGGCCCTGAAGAAACAGAAAAACCGTTTCTTGGAGCCTTTTAAACACATTCCAAAGAATAAAGCAGGTAATAGCCAAGGAAAGAATCGGATCGATGTACGGCGATTTTACAATCAATAGGATTACCGCTCCAACCAAAATTGCAGCCCAACCCAGCACATCTTCGACAAGATGCCAGGAAATCACCCGTTCATTCATGGTTTTGCCATGGCTCACCTTCCAGGCGGCGTATCCGTTGATCGCTAATCCGAAAATGGCAAGCAAAATCATTCCTTGTGCGTTGGAAGGTTCGGGTTGCACCAGACGAATGATGGCCTCTTTAATCACCCAGATTGAGCCTAAGATCAAAACCAAGGAATTGATCAAGGCTCCTAAAAGTGAAAAGCGCCGGTAACCAAATGAATATTTTGAATCAGGAGACTTTTTGGCCAGCTTTTCCAAATACAAAGAACTACCTAGCGATAAGCAATCTCCCAAATCATGGATGGCATCAGACAGGATGGCCACGCTGTTCACCCAAAGACCACCTACCAGTTCCACAATAGTAAATGCCAAATTCAGGAAAAAGGCAGTTCGGAGGTTTTTCTCAGAAGGATGATGGTGGTGGTGCCCCATGGTTTTTATTATTTTTTCAAGACTGGGGGTTTTCGATGCTTCGTGCCTTGCTCGTAGGCATATGAAATCCGAATTAGAGTCGGCTCTGACCACATTTTACCCAACAATTGAAGACCTGCCGGAAGACCTTTGCTAGTAAATCCCATGGGTACGGTAAAGGCTGGCTGACCAGTATGAGGAGCGATGACTTGACTATTGTCTCCTCGATATTCTTCTTGAAATCGCTCGATCAGCGCAGGAGGATGATTCCAGCTTGGATAAATCAAGGCATCAAGTTGAAGTGAATCCATGACTTTTTCGATTGCCTCCCGAAAAGCAATTCGTTTGAGGTCTGTAAACGGATCTCCACAATCGGCTTCCATGTTTTCTGGAAGCGTAGAATCAGTGAATCGCTCTAGCCCAGTTCGGGCATAGTCCGATTTGCTTCCTACCCGAATCACATCTTCTAAGGTTTGCATAGTGTCTCGCTTCACGTAAGTTGAAAGAAACTCTTCAAGGTCTTTTCGGAATACGGGACACCATTGATTTCTTCGTAAGGAATCAAAGTTTTCCACCTCAACGGAATCAATTAAAACAGCGCCTAAAGATTTCAAATCTGTGACAGCTTGTTCGAAAAGACTTGAAATTTCCGAATCAGGATTTGCTTCACTTAAGGTTCGAAATATCCCAATCCTGGCACCATTTAGCCCGTCTTTTTGGAGAAATTGCAAGTAGTTGTTTGGGATTTTTCCTTGACTTCGGGTTGTAATAGGATCCTTTGAATCGGTTCCTGCGATAACTTCAAGAACTCGGACTGCGTCCTCGACTGTGCGGCACATGGGCCCGACTACATCATTTCGAAGGTATAAGGGAACGATCCCTTCTCTACTTACCAAGCCAAGCGTGGTCCGAAATCCTACTAAAGCATTGTGAGAGGATGGCCCCCGGATAGAATTACCCGTATCCGTCCCTAGACCAATTGTTCCAAAATTAGCCGCAAGGGCTGCTCCCGTTCCCCCACTTGATCCTGCAGGAACGTGGTCCAAATGGTAAGGATTACGAGTAATTCCAACGGTGGAGCTTTCCGAATGCATGGGACTGAAAGCCCATTCAGCCATGTTGGATTTGGCCAAAATGATTGCCCCGGCGTCTTTTAGTTTTTGAATGATAAAGGCATCCGATTCGGGATAAAAATCTGCCAAAGCCAAAGAGCCTGCAGTAGTGAGTAGACCGATGGTATTGATGTTATCTTTTACGATCAAGGGAATGCCATGAAGGGGTCGAAGTTTGCCGGTATTAGAAAATTCCTCATCCAAAGCCTTGGCTTGAGCGCGGGCTTCCGGGTGAATAAAAGAAATGGAATTGGTCAGGGAATCCCAAGTTTCGATTCTGGCCAAATAGGCCTCCGTTAGTTCCAAGGCTGTAAAATCACCCTTTTGAAACGCTTGATGAATTTCCGAAATGGTTAACTCTTCCAAAGCAATGGAAGAAGGCTCCTGCTTGCAGGCAGAAATTAGACAAAGTCCTATAATCCAGATCAAATACCGCATAAGCTAAAGCTAAGAAGGATTTGCTCGGAAGAAAAGAATCCAATTGATTAACGATCCAGCCAGTCCTTAAAGTCTGCGACTTTTTCCCTGCTGATCAAAATTGCCGAATCCGAACAATTGCTGAGATGAACCTTAAGCCGACTGTTGGAATAGGTGAAGACCTCCTCGATCGCATCGACATGACAGAGGTATTTGCGGTTGAGTCGAAAAAAGTTCGCTGGGTCGAGTTGAGATTCTATCTGTTCTAGGGTAGAATCCAGGACATATTTTTTTCCGGAATTCGTTTGCAGAAAAGTTATCCGCTCCTCACTGAAGAAAAAGGCAACTTCTTCCAAAGGCACACTTTGGATTTTATCTCCAAATCGAACTAGAAATCGACTTTTATAAACGTTGCTTTTGGGTTGAATAAGCGTTCTGAGCACTTCCAAATCCAATGTTGGCTGAACAGTCCTCGTATTAAATTTTTCCACAGCCCTTCCCAGTTCTTTTGGATCTATCGGTTTTAAAAGATAATCGATGGCATTAACCTTAAATGCCTTGATCGCATATTGGTCAAAGGCTGTCGTGAAAATGACGAGCGCTGTCAGAGGTACTTGTTCAAAAATTTCAAAACTGATTCCGTCGGCAAGTTGGATATCACAAAATACAAGGTTGGGACTGGGGTTTTGAGAAAGCCATTCTACCGATCTGCTCACCGTATCGATTGGACCAATCAATTCAGCATTAGGAAAATATCCTTTGAGTAATTGGATTAGTCGGGTCGCTGCTGGCTTCTCGTCTTCAATAATCAAAATCTTCATGGGTGGATTTTCAATAGTGGAAGTTTGACCAAAAATTCATGTTCAGAAATACTGACCTCTGGCATTTTTTCGCTCAACAAGCGATATCTGGAGCGAATATTCTCGAGTCCAACCCCCGTTGAACTCTCATTTTTACTTCGTTTTGGTTGAAAAGTATTGCTTACCCAAAGCTCCTCTCCGTTTTGCAAGATGGAGATAAATAAAGGGTCTTGCTGCGAAGCTATGTTGTGTTTGATTGCGTTTTCGAGCAATAGTTGAAGCGAAAGTGGAGGTAGGAAACAACCCTTACAATTGGGGACATTGACTGAGAAATTCAGATTTTCGTCAAATCTAATTTTCTGGAGGTCGAGGTAATTTTGTGCAAATTCCAGTTCACGGTCTAGCTCTACCAGCTCCTCTTGCTGTACATCGAGTACATAGCGATAGATTTTACTTAGTTTTTGGATAAAGGCTGCAGAACGGTCTGCGTCCTCATAGACCAGATTAGAAAGTGCATTCAGAGAGTTAAATAGAAAATGCGGATTAAGCTGGTCTTTGAGTCCCTGATATTGGCTGGCTAATTTTTCAGATCGAAGTTGTTCCGCTTCAATGGCTGATTTTCTCCATTCCATCAGCCATGACCTTGTGGTAAAAATGGCCATAAATACCAAGGCGATTTGCATTGGGATCAAGGTAAATTCCAAAATACCATTCCATGGGATCGCATCAAACGTAAACTGACCATCCAACCAAGCATAAATAAAAACGATCACAAAGCTCACGACAAAGGAATACACCATATAGGATCCCACGGTCGCGAGGAGCCGCTTTACCGGATAATGAATCCAAGAAAGTCTCGGATCCCAAAATTCCTCCACTCGACTTCCCCCGAAGCTCAAGGCCATTGATACAGCAAATGAAAAGAGAAATTCAGGGTAGAGATTGACGAAATTCGACCAATTCAAAAAGCAAATCGGGCAAAAAACAATTTGTAAAAAGAAGGCAATCGTCAAATTGACGAGCAAAAAATTTCGAAGATTTTTCCATAGACCTTTTGGGTCGTGACGAACTGATGTGCTGGTGGTCATGTCGGAAGTTATGAAAAAGCGAGGATTTTTGAGGAGCAACCATGAAATCCAATGCCTCGGATTTTAATCAAGTCTAACCTCCAACAGATTAGCTTTTGTTGGAGGTTAGGTGGTTTAGTTTTTCAAAGCGGGCATCAATTACACATACTTGCAACTTGCTCTGCCTCTCTTTTTCCCCAAGTTGGCAGCAAGTAATCCTCGTTTATCTTGGATTCTTCTTTTGAGAAAAGCTCCAATCCAACTCGTGCAAGACCACAGGCTTTTTCAGGTCCTTGTCCAAAAAACTGAGACATACCCAGTTCCATTTGTGCCATTAGAGTTGTAGCTCTAGGGTTCTCCTTATCTAATGCGATGGCCTTTCCGAAAAGCTGCATGGCTTGCCCGCTGAGTTCTTGTCCACGATTCATTGGGTCAACAGAAATCTTTCCCATCAAAATAAACCCTTGGAGGGCCGTGATTTCAGAATGATTGGGTGCAAGCTGATTTGCTTTTTGGATGAGCTCCATGGCTTGATCAAAGTATTGGTCCTGGTCCACTTCAAATCGGAATGCCGCAATCGCCTGAAGGTATGCTGCATAATAAAGAGGAAGCCATTCCGAAGATTTAGCCTCGGCAATTCTTAAAAAGGCATTGGTGATTTCCTGTGATTCAGCCGCTGTCTGAATAGTTTTCATAGCCTGAAGCTGTTTTTTCATGGCAGATTCGTAGGCAGGATCATTTGCAAAGGCAGACAGAACAAATGTGAAAATTAGAAGGAGGGTTGTGAAGTAGGTTTTCATAAAATAGAAGTTTAAAGGTTGTTTAATTGATTTGCGTTTTTGTCTTTGGATAGGGTTAGGAAAATTCCAAGAAATAGAAATCTCGGAGCGGGCTGTCCTATCGGAACGGATTCGTAGGTTCCGGAGGAATTTGGAGTTGAAGCAAATTGGTATCCGAATACATTGCTGTGCCCGGTAACATTGGTAATGGCCCCGTGTATGATCAGGTTGGGTCTTGGTAGATAGCTCCAGCTCAAACTTAGGTTTTGAAAAGAGTTGGTTTTGGAATTCATTTCACCCGAAAAATTGGGATCAGTGAAAGTTAATCCATCGTTGAAAGACCAAGAAATACCCAACTGTGACTTAAGAGGAACGATGAAATGCTTGACCACCACGCTTAGATTATGCTTTGGAGCAAAGTCTGGTTGTACTTGATTTGAGTATTGGAAATAGCTCCTTTTACTATCTACAAAGCTGTAAGTAATCCAGTAGTCTGTGTTTTTAATACTTTCTCGGTCTCTGAAAAACACATCAAATCCACGGGCAAATCCTTCTCCTCCATTTTGGATGTTTAAGGGGTTTTGGAAGCTACCTTCAAATCGGATCAAGTGATCATAGGACTTGTGAAAGGCTTCTGCACGGAAAGTTTTGCCCTCTTTCTGGTAGAGGTAATTTAAGATCAGATGCTTGGATGAGGTATTTTCCAAGGCTGGATTGAGTACTCTAAATCGCTCTTCGGGTAATTGATGAAATCTACCGGCGGCAACTGAAAGGGTTCCGTTTTCTGAAAGTTTGAATGCTAAAGAAGCTCTTGGGTCAATCCAAGTTTCATTGGCTAGACTGGAATAGCCGGTTCGTACACCTGCACGAAGCACAAGTTTCCTACTTAAATACCAATCCCATTCTGAAAAAAAGAAGGCTTGATTTTCCGAAAAGTTGCGCTCGAATTTTTCCTGAATTAGGGCTTCCGAGTATTCGTTTCGGAGGTATTCTAATCCATTTTTCACCGAAAGACGATCGCTGAAATCATATCCTGCGGTCCATTTGGCATGTATGAGCTGATTTTTTCGGTTGAGGTCAACAGGACCTAAGTGTATTCTGTCCTTGTTATGTGAGAAGGAGATTCCTCCAAAAAGAGACCATCCATTTTCATAACCTTTTCTCCAGTTGGATTGGATATAGGAATATTGATTGTTGAGCTTCATCAAAATTCCTCTTCCCACCTGTCCAGGTTGATCTTGCCAAAGCTTCATGCCTCCAGATTCTGTTCGGGCTAGGATTTTCCAAAGGCCTCCCTGACTTGTTTTTCGTTGTGCGGCGATTTCCATATCTCTTCCGAAAGGGGCACGCTCCCAATCGAAATTTTGCTGGATTAAAGCTTGATAAGGCTTGAGGTCAAACAAATTGGCGGAGACAGTTAAGCTTTGTTTTTCGTTTGCTAAGGTGTGAGAATATCCTCCTCCCACTGACATGATAGAAATGTCACCTTGGTTCCGCTTTGCCAAGTCTTTGGTAGTAAGTGCTAAAGCCGAGGATAAGGCCTGCCCGAATTCAGCTGAATATCCGCCTGTTGAAAAAAATGTCCCCTTGAATAGATTGGGGTTAAATCTTGTCCGAGTGGGTACGTTGCCGGCGGTACTTCCATAGGCGTTACCGACACGGAGCCCGTCGATAAAAATCCCTACCTCCGAAGCATCTCCTCCCCGGACGAATAGTCTGCCGTCATTCCCGACGGTGGAGGTTCCTGGCAAAGTTTGAAATGCGCCTACGATATCCCCGACTGCAGATGGGGTGGTAACAATATCCAATGGGCGGAGAATTACGGATTTTTTCTCATCCGATGCCTCCAAAGCGCCAGCGGATATCGTGACGGTATTTAATTCATTGTATTCTTCTTTCAGCGAAAGAGTCGGAATTTCCAACCTATCGACAGTAAGCGAGACCGGTTGTTCGATGGTGATGAAACCCATCATTTTGAACACCAAAAGTTGGTTACCTTTTTCTGTGGTTTCAAATTCAAAACTTCCTTCACTATCTGTACTTGTCCCATCATAGGAGCCCTTTATAAAAACATTCACCCCGGGCAGTGGCTGGTTTTTCTCATCCAATACTTTACCGATCAGGATACTAGATTGGGAAAGTCCGTGGATGGGAATTAGAAGTGTCAGAATAAAAAAAGAGTAAATCGCCTTCATTTTTGGTATTTATTTGAGCCAAAAGTGAAGGCGATAACTCGTTTAAAAAATTGAACCTGACTGAAGTGTCAAAATCAGGAACTGAAATGTAATTCCCTGCGGATGAATTTTTAGGGAAAGTCGATCAATACACCTCAAAACTCAATTTCATGGTGATCGATGCAGTTTTATTCTTGGAAGAAGTATTGAAGGCGCCGCCCCAAGAATAATCTTCACCGGAGTTTTGACCTGTGATCTGAAAGACGCCCATGTTGGCCGTGACTAGATCTCCCAATCTTGAATTTGAATTTTCCGCAATCCGCTCTGCACGTACTCTTCCATCCTCAGTTGCTTTTGCGACCATTTCGAGTTTGAGGGATTCGAGTTGGGTATAATAATATCGTGGAGGCTGAGAATAAAAAGTGATGCCCTGATTCAGTAGTTCTGTGATCTCACGGGAGATTTTTTCCACTTTTTCTACTTCTTTGGATTCGATCACCAAGGTTTGACTGAGTTGATATCCGGTAAATGTTTGGCCGGCATAGTTCCCAGAGGAAGTATAATTCTGTTCGTATTGCGGTAAGGTACTTACAGCATTAAATACCAATTGCTCCTCAGGAATGCCTTTTGATTTCAGATAGGAAGTCACTGCCTCTCGATCTTTTTCCAGACTCGCATAGGCAGCCTGCAAATCCCGGCTTTCTCGTGTAAAATTTCCTTCCCAAACGATCAGGTCGGAGGTGAAATTTTGCTCTCCTAGGCCGGTTACATGAATCATCCCTTGAGGGCGATTACGATGAATGATGGCATCTCCCAATAAATAGGCAGAAAGAATGATAGCGATCGCGAAAAGGACAGGGGAAAGCGTTGATTTCATGAAGCTTGAATTAAAAGTTAGGATAAGTTACCGTATAATTTTCAAACAAAAAACCCGCCATTCGGGCGGGTTCTTGATCAAGTTAGGTGTTTTAACACTTAGTAAATCCGATTTCTAATTTCTTGTTTCTTAGGATTTTCCAAGTCGATCAAGTAGCCATTCACCACCGCGTAGCGAGGTTTACCTTCTTTTGCCAAAAAGAAGTTGGTGGCTGATCCTGTCATCCATCCGCTGGAATATTTTTCAGTAGTCTTTAGCACCAAAATTGGAAGTGGGTGGACTTGTCGCGCCTCTCCATTTTTCACTTTTACAGCTAGGTAACCTTCCCGAAGAAGCTCCACAGCTTTAGCTTCTGTAAGCTCATTCACGGATTCAAAGGGTGTAGGGAATACTTTTCCTTCGAGGTATTGAAGCCCTGTCGCATCCAAAGTTTCAAATCCAAAGAAAACCTGCATATCGCCAAGGTCTTCGACAGATGCACTCATGTAGTATCCAGCCGGGTTTTCAGTTTCCCTCCTTCGGATAGCAATGTCCAAAGGATACCATTCACCCTTAACCTTCACTTGCATTTCATTGATAATCAAATCCATCAACTGAAATCCATTATCAGGAATGGCAAAGTATTGCTCGGTGGTATATTGCTCATAGCCTCGCGTAGCAATCTGATTAAGCGCATTGAGAATGATCATAAAATTGATCTTTCGAATGTGTTGTTTTTCTGGATCTCCCAAATAGCCACCAGATTCGATCAAAATGGTACTAGTTCCCCATTTTTGAATATTATCTCCAAAAGCGCGCGGCTCAAAAGCATCATCGTATTTTCCTACTTGCCCGGGAATCAGCTCTTGGAGCAATTCGTTCATTCCGGCGATAGTCTTCATTGCCCGACCTCTGACCTCGTTGATGTCGGTTTCGTAATTGTATGCTGGAGCTAATAGGGAGATTGTAGCTTGCTTGGGGGTATTTACCACATTGTAATAGATCTGCTGATCGTGGAGGTTAAATCCAAACTCTGGCTCAAAGTCGTCCCGAGCTTGTTTCAAAATCACAGCCTCTGGTGAAATCTGGGAAATAGCATCTCGATTTAGGTCAATGTCCAAGGAATTTCGGCGCTTAAATGCCTCGGCCCCATCTGGATTGATCATCGGGATAAACTTGAGGCTGAGTTGTGATTTTAGTAATTCTCTGACTTCGTCATGTCCGTCATTTTCACCTTCCAAGAAATTAAATAAATCAAACAGTGCCATGGTGGCTGTGCTTTCATTTCCGTGCATTTGAGACCAAAGCATGACTTTGGTTTGACCTTGGCCCCATTTCATGGAAGTGATAGTTCGGCCATCTACAGATTTGCCCAATTCTTCCAGTTTGAAATCCGTTCCATGTTTTTGAATCAATGGCTGAATGGTCTCATGCTTAAACCTACGATGCGTGATTGCAGGCTCTTTGTAGGTAGTATAAGCTTGCTCTAATTTTTCTACGGGAAGTTTTTGATAGGCTGTTTGTGAAAAGCTAGGCGAAGTGGCGCATGCTAGTAGAAACAGGAAAATCCAATGGGCTTTAAATCGAGTGTACATAGGTGGAAATTTTCAATCAATTCTGGATAAAACTAGGTAATCGGGTCAAATAAATACCTGTATTTTTGCTCATTCTAAAAAATCATGCCATGAACCTCAGCTATCAGGTTTTCGATCTTCCGCTCAAGCACACCTTTACGATCGCTCATCAAAGCCGCGACATTCAGGATACCATTATTGTTAAGTTGGAGGAAAATGGACTTTTTGGTCTTGGAGAATCTACCACCAATCCGTTCTATGGGATGACTATTGAAAATATGAGCGCTTGCGTAGAGGAGTTTCGTCCTGTGGTGGAATCCAAATTTTGGAATACCCCTGAGCAACTTTGGGAGTTGGGAAGGGACGTTTTTCAGAATAACCCTTTTGCTCAATGTGCCTTGGACCTGGCTGCTTGGGATTTATTTACGAAGAAGCAAGGCAAAAAACTTTACGAGTATTTGCAGCTAAATCCTGAAAAAATCCCAATCACCAACTTCACCATAGGAATTGATACCGTAGAAAAAATGGTGGCAAAGATGAAAGAGGTGGATTGGCCAATCTATAAAATTAAGCTGGGTACCGATAATGATCTTGAGATCGTCCGGGAGCTTCGAAAGCATACTCAATCCGTTTTTCGGATTGATGCCAATTGTGCCTGGACCGCGGAGCAAGCTATTCGAAATTCCGAAGAATTGGTCAAACTAGGCGTAGAGTTTATGGAGCAGCCATTGGGAAAAGATGATCTGGAGGGAATGAAGGAGGTTTTTCAGTATTCCAAGCTTCCGGTGATGGCTGATGAAAGCTGTATTGTCGAAAGTGACGTAAAAAAATGTCATGGACTTTTCCATGCGATCAATGTCAAATTGGTCAAGGCGGGAGGAATCACTCCCGGGCTTCGAATGATTCGAGAAGCGAAGTTGCTTGGGATGAAAACCATGGTAGGCTGCATGACTGAGTCATCCGTGGGGATTACTGCCATCGCACATCTTGCTCCATTGTTGGACTATGTAGATATGGATGGTGCAATGCTCTTAGCCAAAGATCCAGCCCGTGGGGTTCAAATCACTCCTGAAAAAGTTACCTTCCCCAAAGGTCCTGGGATCGGGGCAGAGTTGGTCTGATGCCAAAAAGTATCGAAGCCCTCAAGTATTTTCCTTGAAAACCTGATTATAAATAAACAGAAAGCCCTGAATTGACTCAATTCAGGGCTATTTTCTTGGTACCAGATACACCAATTATCCTTCTCCCACGATCAACTTAAACCCTTCTCCATGCACTGTGATGATCTGCACCTTTGGATCGTCCTTCAGGATTTTTCGGATTTTGCTCAGATAAACATCCATGGACCGGGCATTGAAATAGCTATCGTCACCCCAGATTTGCTTGAGTGCATGGCTTCGGTTGACCAGCTTGTTGATTTCTGAAGCAAGAAGTCGAATCAGTTCATTTTCTTTGGAAGTTAACTTATGTTTTCCTCCTGGACCTTCGATGTACTGCTCATCGTAATGGAGAATAAAATCCCCAAAGGAATAGGTTTTCAAAGGGGTTATTTCGGATGACTTTTGAGTCCGACGGAGAATTGCTGTAATCCTCAAAAGCAATTCTTCCATGCTGAAGGGCTTGGTGAGGTAATCATCGGCACCGATTTTTAGTCCCTCTATAATATCGTCTTTTTGATTTTTGGCCGTAAGGAAAAGGATTGGAAGTTCCTCCTGTACTTTTTTGATTTCCTTAGCCAGTGTAAACCCATCTTTTTTGGGCATCATGATATCGAGAAGACAGAGATCATATTTGTCCTTTTTAAATTTATTCCAGCCTTCTTCTCCATCCCGACAAAGGGTGGGTTCGTAGCCTTTCATTTCCAGATATTCTTTCAGGATATCTCCTAGGTTAGGATCATCTTCGACGACTAATAGTTTGGCTTTGCTCATTGTTTTTTGGGTAGGTTTATCGTGAACGTACTTCCTTTTGCGGGCTCTGATTGGACATGAATTTCTCCTTGGTGGGCTTCTAGCATGGTTTTGACGTAGGAAAGTCCAAGTCCAAACCCTTTTACATCGTGGAGGTTTCCGGTGGGAACTCGATAGAATTTATCGAAAATTTTCTTTTGTGCATCTCGACTCATGCCGATTCCATTGTCTTGAATAATCACGATTACTTGGTTTCCATCTTCTTTGGCGGTCACCTTGATGATCGGATTTTCATGGGAATATTTATTGGCATTGTCCAAAAGGTTATTGAAAATATGCGTCAAGTGAAAGGCATCTCCTTCTATTTCTGGATTTCGAAGTTGATTATAAAATTCAATCCGTCCTCCTTTCTTCTCTACTTGAAGGCTGATATGATCCACTGTTGATTCCAATAATTCAGCCAAATTCACAGGCTCTAGTTTAAGTTTGAAATCTTGCTTGTCTAATGCCGCTGCCTGGAGTACTTTTTCTACTTGGGTTACTAGACGCTTATTTTCATCCTTAATAATCCCCAAGTATCGAGTTCTAAATTTATCCTGTGAACTCAAATCTGGATCTTGCAATGCTTCCACAGCAAGACTGACTGTGGCTAGAGGAGTTTTGAACTCATGCGTCATGTTATTGATAAAATCATTTTTGATATCCGAAAGGGCTTTTTGCCTTAGGATGATTTTAATGGCATAAATGAAGCAAAGTATAATGACCAAGATGAATAAAATGGAGCTTGAAATTGGGATCCATACTTGGCGAAATACGTGGCTGTTTTTCTCAGGAAAATAGACATAGATATAATTATCTTTTCCGAGAATGTCATTTGGAAAAAGCTTGGCTTGTACGCCTTGCGTTTTCAATTGATTCACATCCGAGGATGGTCCAATTCCGATGATCTGGCCATCGTCATTGAGTACTCCCAGTTCAAAACTTTCTGAAATCCCTTTTTCAATCAATTGATTTTTTAATAAGGACTTTAGCTGGGCCGTATCTAATCTGTCTAAAATTTCCCGCTGACCTTCGGCCATTTCTTCCCAGGCCTGATTCATCAATTCGATTTTTAAATTGGTCTTGCGGATCTTGTCTAGCGCATCATCCGAAATGTTAATAGCGGTTGTCACAGCTGATGTGATCGTAAGTGCTGGTGGAACCTCGGGCAGAAAACCTTGATTTCGGCTTAAATACTCCAATTGCCGCTCTTTCTCTTGTAGGAGAATTTCCATTTCATCGGGGGTAAACATGGATGAAGCTACCTCTGGAGTCATGTAGGTGAAGAAGTTTTCCAACTCAGATAGAATAGAAATATCTAGTCCCCTGGAGAGGAGCATTCGTCTAAAAGTTTGGCTGACTTGAGGGACCTGGGTAGAAAATAAGGTGTCTACTGCTGAAGGTCTGGAATAGTTAGGAGTCGTCTGGATTTGAAGATCAATGGGATCGATCTTTTTGAACAGATTTTCCTGCAAGACCGAATCGCGTAAGAGTTGGCTAAGAAGAGCATCACTGGCCTCCCCTTTTTCTAGCTCTTGAATCGTTCCAGAAAGAGCTTGCAAGACATTTTGATCAAATCGCTCCTGATTGATTCGAATGGCATTTCGAATCCAATAGTATTGAAATCCCATCAAACCAAAGCTGGCGACGGACATCAGGACAATAATCAGGGTGATTTTTCCTTTGGACATGGGACAAAAATAACTTGATTAGCAGGCGGACTGATGACCCTTAACATGATTTAACTCAGACAAAATAAGAGGATGTAAATCTTTTGAACCTCAGCGATTATCTTGCCGTTGAATTCATAGAAGTTTTCTTAATTACAATAAATCCTAAAAAAGGGAAGGCAAAAGCCTTCCTTTTTTTTTGGTGTACTATCTTTGTCGCCACATCTCAAAACTACCAAACCTTGCAACATCCATCACACCTTCAGGGTATTTCTCTGGTTTCTCTCGCCGAGGAATTTGGCACCCCACTTTATATCTATGATGGGGAGAAAATCTTCAATCAGGTCAAGTCGCTTCAAAATGCATTTTCTGCAGCACCATTAAAAATTAAATATGCGACTAAGGCTTTGTCTAATATTTCTGTTTTGAAGCTCATAAAAAAAGCAGGAGCAGGAGTGGATGCGGTTTCGATTGAAGAAGTAAGGCTAGGATTGATGGCTGGTTTTATTGCGGATGAAATAATGTATACTCCAAGTGGGGTAAGTTTTGATGAAATCCTTCAGGCAGTGGACCTAGGTGTGATGGTCAATCTCGACAGCATTCCGTTAATGGTTCGTTTTGGTGAAACATTTGGCGGAAAAGTTCCGGCTTGTATTAGAATAAATCCGCATATCATGGCGGGAGGAAATTATAAAATTTCCGTTGGTCATAAGGAAAGTAAGTTTGGGATCTCTATCGAGCAATTACCTCAGATTTTGAAAGTGGTGAAGACTTACAATTTGAGCATCGTTGGATTACACATCCACACAGGTTCAGATATTCTTGATGCAGAAGTTTTTCTAAAAGGAGGAAATGTGCTCTTTGAAGCAGCACTTCAATTTCCTGATTTGAAGTTTTTGGATTTTGGTGGTGGTTTCAAAGTCGCCTATAAGCCCGGAGATATTGCAACTGATATTCAGGTAGTGGGTCAGGCTGTTGGGGAAGCTTTTCAAGCCTTTTGCGAAAAGTACGGTCGGCAATTGGAGCTTTGGCTTGAGCCAGGGAAATACCTGGTTAGTGAATCTGGCTATCTAGTGGTCAAAACTACCGTTGTGAAAGAAACCCCAACGGTAACTTTTGTTGGTGTGGATTCTGGATTAAATCATCTGATTCGCCCGATGATGTATGATGCTTATCATGATGTGTACAACGTAAGCAATCCCGGTGGACCAATTAAAGAGTATACCATCGTTGGCTACATCTGTGAAACAGACACGATCGCCTCTAAGCGACAGCTTCCAGAGATTCATGAAGATGATTTTCTAGTGATAAAAAATGCAGGAGCCTACGGTTACAGTATGTCCAGCAACTACAACTCAAGAATAAGACCAGCTGAAGTATTGATTTGGGAAGGAAAGGCCCATCTGATTCGTCGAAGAGAAGAATTTGAAGATCTAGTCAGACATCAGATTGAAGTTGATTTTTAACACAAAGGCACCCCATGGGTGCCTTTGGTATAATTATTGAGTTTGTTCCAAAGCCTGCGTCATTTTCTTATTTAAAATGAGATTTTATGCAGGGATCTAATTGCGATTGTACCCTCAATCCTAAGCCCTAGTCGTTTTGTAATTCTTGGATAGTTTAATTAATGCAAAGGGTAAAGTCCTGATTATTAACTTTGTCCTTTGAGTGGATTGGTTTATGCTGAAGAAAATATTAGGGATAGGACTATTGATCTTTGGCCTTTTGGCAAGCACATGCCTGAAGGCCCAGGATGTCCAATATTCTCAATTTTACTCAGCCCCACTTTACCTTAATCCAGCACTTACAGGTGCTTCGGAACTTACTCGAGTGGGAATGAACTACCGAAACCAATGGCCAGGCCTAGATCATAGCTTTAATTCCTATTCAGCGTATATCGATCACTATATTTTTGACTACAATAGCGGGATTGGATTAATTTTTAATGGAAATCAAGAAAGCCTTGCAAATCTTTCCACCAACGAAGTAGGATTGAGTTATGCCTATCGACTTCAAATCTCAGAGGATTTGTATTTCAGAATTGGAGCTCAAGCGAGTTTTGTGCAGCGTGATGCCTTTTTCTCTGATTTAGTATTTGGCTCTATGATCGATATTGTCAACGGAAATGTTGGTGTCATTACAGATGAACTAAACGGTGTTCCTTTGGATAGTCGCTATTCCTTTATGGATTATGCTGCAGGAGGGATGTTTTATGGAAACAATTTTTGGTTTGGGGGGGCTCTTCATCATATCAGCGAACCCAATACTTCTTTTGTCCAAGATCAGATATCAGTGCTTCCTCAGAAATTTTCGCTTCAAGGAGGTTATAAAATCAATCTTGCCCCTGGAGGAAGAGATTTCTTCACTCACCTCTATCAAGAGCGCTCTTTATCTTTCGCCTTTAACTACAAACAGCAAGCTCCATTCAACCAATTGGATATAGGTACTCAATTGTATTTACATCCTTTGGTGCTGGGTCTTTGGTATAGAGGACTCCCTACTAAATATAGCCTTCCGAATAATGAGTCCATTATTGGATTAGTAGGCGTCTCATTGGAATCAGGCTTGGATATAGGGTATTCTTATGATTTTACAGTTTCGAAATTAAATCAGCGTAACAGCGGTGGAGCTCATGAAATTTCAATTCGTTATACGTTTTTATGGGGTGACCCAAGAAGTAGGAATCAGAGGTCAAGAGTAATACCTTGCTTTAAATATTGAGAGACCTTTGAGGTCTCTTTTTTTTGATTCATATAGTATTGATAGTTTAATCGGAATCATTTTTTTGATTATAAAAACCATTTATTTACATCATCTTCCAACTTGTTTGCTAAATAAAAAAATATATTCAATTTGATTTTATAAATTGGTCTTTGAAATAAAGAAGTATTATGTATTTAAAATACAAAATCTTCGATATTTAATATTTAAAAACAATATTTTGAAATCGAAATACAATTATTCGAATTCAAAATAACACCCTCGCTAAAGTCATGAATAGGGTAATTCTTTTTTCGAAAATCTGGGCCCTTATCCTTCTCCAATGGATAGGCGGAATTTCCTATGTCAATGCCCAGCTTTCTGACACGATGGCAAGGACTGCCAGTTATGATAAAATGACCGTAATCGTTTCTGGCAAACTAGCCCTTTGTTCTCATAGTGAGCGAGGAAGTATTGTGCTGACTGTTCAAGGTGGAAAAGCACCCTACAAATTCAAGTGGAATAATAATGATACCTCCCAAAATAGAGTAAACCTCTATGCGGGTACTTATACAGTTTGGATCACAGACGCAGATGGTCAGATGATCACTGAGAGTATTGTTATCCAGCCCCCCTTTCCACTTATCCTCAATCCTGTAGATAAAAGGGATGCATCCTGTGGATCAGGTCAAGATGGATATGCAAGAATATCTGTCAAAATAGGACGTGGTGAACCCTACCAAGTCACTTGGAGTAATGGATTGAAAAACGTATGGGAGGCGGATAATTTAGCTCCAGGTACTTATGTGGTCACTGTAGCGGATCGATATAATTGTGATACAAGTATTTCCTTCGAAATCAAGGCTGCATCCGAGGGGATTTCTGTGTCAGAATCTGTCCAGAATATTTCTTGTTCTTCTTCCCAAGACGGAAATATCCAACTGAATGTAACCGGTGGACAAACCCCTTACACCTTTAAATGGAGTAATGGAGCTACCACTAAAGATATTTCCAATCTAAGTCCTGGGACTTACCAAGTCCAAGTAACTGACGCGAAAGGTTGTTCCTTCCAAGCGTCTTATGCCGTCCAAGCTGCGTCACAAATTCAGATTTTGGATGATATCACTCAACCTTCATGCACAGGTAGCGCATCAGGATCTATTAAATTGACTGTTTCAGGAGGGAAATCGCCTTACACCTATCAATGGAGTAATGGAAGTACTCAATCCTCTGTTCAAAACTTGGTAGCGGGAACATACACTGTTAAGGTGACAGACGCTTCTGGATGTTATTCAGAGAAACAGTTTACGTTAGCCAACCAGTCAGCACTTAGCCTTTCTTTAGTTTCGAAATCTGATGTGTTGTGCTTTGGAGATAAAACTGGAAAATTGGACTTGAATGTAACTGGGGCTGCTGGTTCTACTACTGTAAAATGGTCTGACGGCTCTACCACATTGGACAGAGATAATTTGGCTCCAGGAACTTACACTGTAACAGTTAAAGATCAATTCTGCGAAGTATCTTCCACATTCCAGATTTCCGGACCCGCATCTGAAATTCAAGTATCAGCTTCTCCTCAAAACCCTTCCTGTGCTGGAAATGACGGAAAAATTTCGCTGACCGTTTCTGGTGGTACTGCTCCTTATATATATGCGTGGAATAATGGTGCATCGGCCAAAGACCTCAGCAGCCTTGGAGAAGGAAAATATGAAGTAACCATAACCGATGAGAACGGTTGCTCCGTCCAAAAGTCCTTTGACTTGGTGTCTCCACTTCCCTTAGCTTACCAGGAGGAAATAACCCAGCCATCCTGTGCCGGTGAGTCTACAGGGGCAATTAAATTAACAGTAAGTGGAGGAAATGCGCCTTATACCTACTTGTGGAGTAATGGAAGCGTACATTCCTCTGCCCAAAATTTGGCAGCAGGAATTCATCAGGTAAAAATCACTGATGCTACTGGATGTGTTGTTGAACGACAATTTGAACTTACCAATCAATCCGCATTGAAAGTGGAAGCCATTAACGTGGCTCCAGTTTCTTGTCAAGGCAAAGAGGATGGGGCAATTGAATTGACCATTTCTGGAGCGAAAGGAAATGTAAAATTTAATTGGTCTGATAATTCTAATGCAGGTTCGAGTAGGACTAATCTTAAATCTGGAACCTATGAGGTTTTGATTTCCGATGAATCGGGTTGTACTATTTCTCAACAAGTCCAGGTAGCCGAAACTATCCAACTCCAAGCACGGGTAGAAAGTACATTGGATGTTGATTGTGAATCAGGAAAAGTGACAGGTAGAGCCTGGGTAGCCATTACAGGAGGTAAAGAACCGTATACCTATCAATGGTCAAATACAAATTTTAAGGAAAAGGAAATTGAATTTTCGAAATCTGGACTCTTGAAAGTTAAGGTAACTGATGCACTAGGCTGTGAAGTAGAAGCACAAGCGATGGTGACCTTCCCAGACTTCAGCAATCAAGGAGCAAGATTAAATTTTGAATATAGAAAGCTCGTATTCACCAATGAGCCTGAGGTAATGGTCGAGGAAGAGATTCTCTTTGAAAGTGATATTTCTCCTGAATTTATTGCTTGGGAATGGGAATTTGGAGATGGTCAAAAATCTTCTGAAAAAGATCCCATCCATGTCTTTAAAGCTCCAGGTACTTATGTAGTCAAGCTTACTGGATTTGATATTTTCGGTTGTGATCTTCAAGAAGTCAACGAGGTAGTTGTCAACCAGCCTGAAGAAATGATGGTAATACCGAATGCTTTCTCTCCAAATGGAGATAATTTAAATGACACCTTTATTCCAAAAATGAGGGGCGTTGATGAATTCAACATGCAGGTCTTCAACCTTTGGGGAGAAAAATTATATGAAGCATCAGGAGTTGAAGCAAGCGGATGGGATGGTACCTACAAAGGGCAACTCGTCCCTCCAGGAAATTATATCTATAAAATAGAATACCTGACTTGGGAAGGCATTAGAAAATCCGCCTCCGGATCAGTCTCCCTCATCAGGTAGATTTAGCCAAAATTAGGTCGTTTTTTAGGCGAATGGTTTTTTTACCATTCGCCTTTTTTTTGGACTGTCTATTTCAATTCCAGGCATTTTTGATGGATTAGGCTTCGAAATGAAAATTTTCATGAAAAAAAATTACATTTTTTTCTTTTGTCTAGCTTTTTAAAGTGTTTTTCATCCCTAGAAAAAAGAGTTATATGTTTTGATTTTTGTATATAACATACACTAAAATAAAAATGTCTTTTTGTGTATATAAAATGCAACTCTCTGTTGTATTCAAAATTAGCTTTTCTAATAATTGGCTTATATATTTTATTAAAACAAAGACATAATAACAAAATCAAATAACACTAAACAAAAAACAAAAAACAGAATATAAAAACTCATAAAACAAAAAAAGAAAAACAAACAGCAAAAAAATAAATACAAAAATCACCCCCCAAAACAACAAGAAAATGAAACCCGCCGACCTCCAATATCGCTCCTCAAAAAGCCTCCTAGTCCAGGGGATGGAGAACTTCTGGAAGGTGGCTTTCTTCTTGATCGTTCTTTTTCAATCTGCAGTAAGCATGGCTCAGGACGTTCAATATTCTCAGTTCTATGCTAATCCACTTTACCTTAACCCAGCATTTGCTGGTAGCTCTGAAATGAGCAGATTAGGCGTAAACTACAGAAACCAATGGCCTGGACTTGATCAATCTATCAATTCTTATTCTGCAAGTTTCGATTCTTACATTTTCAATGCAAATTCTGGAATCGGTATCCTTTTCAATAAATCTCAACAAAGCCAAGCAAACTTGAGTATTTCTGAAATCGCAGGTTCTTACTCTTACAGAGCAAGATTGGGTTTCAGATCTTTCCTTAGAGTAGGTGGTCAAGTGAGCTACATCGATCGTGACGCTTACTTTGGAAACTTGGTTTTTGGTAGCCAAATCGATGACGCTAGTGGTAGCATTTCAGATTTCTCAGGTGAAAACCTCGGTGCTGATGTGAGACACCAATTTGTTGATTACTCTGCTGGATTGCTTTTCAACAATGAGTCAGCTTGGTTTGGAGTAAGTGCTCACCACCTTTCTCAACCTAACATCTCCTTCATGGATGGTCAAATGAGCCAGTTGCCTTTGAAACTTTCTGTTCATGGTGGAGTCAAATTCGACCTTTCTGGTGGTGCTTCTAGAAACTTCATGAACAGAAGAGAAAATGTTCGTGAGTTCATGATCGCCTTCAATTATAAAAACCAAGAGCCTTTCCAACAATTAGACTTAGGTGCTCAATTGAACATTCAGCCTTTGGTAATCGGCCTTTGGTACCGAGGTATTCCAGTAGCAGGATCCCAAAATGCACAACATGAATCCTTGATTGGATTGGTTGGAATTTCCCTTGCAAACGGAATTGATGTTGGATACAGCTACGATTACAGTATCTCTTCTTTAGGCAACGCCAACAGCGCAGGTGCTCACGAGATTTCAATTCGTTACTCCTTCCTTGCAGGATCTCAACAAGGCGCTGGAAGAAAGTCTTCTATGCCATGTTTCAAATATTGATTTTTCATAAACAATGGGTTGGTAAAAGGGCTTTAAGCAATTAAAGCTCTTTTTTTATGGCTAAAATTTTACGTCTAATTCTGGGAGACCAATTAAATATCCAGCATCCTTGGTTTGAGAAATGCGATGATTCGGTCACTTATTTACTGATGGAAATGCGTCAGGAAACAGATTATGTCGTCCATCATATTCAAAAGGTGGTGGGAATATTTGCAGCCATGGAAGAGTTTGCCAATCAGTTGACGGCTCTGGGACATCAGGTGTACCATTATCCCATTGATCATCCTGAAAATCACCAAACCATAGCTGGCCAACTCCAATTTTTAATTTCCCGTGATCACTTTACCCATTTCGAATATCAACTACCCGATGAATACAGATTGGATCAACTTCTAAAGGAGTTGAAGACCTTTTTGAAAATTCCAGTAAGTGCTGTTGATACCCATCATTTCCTTACTTCTAGGGAATTTCTGGGTGAATTTTTCAAGGGCAAAAAAACCTTCTTGATGGAAAATTTCTACCGGGAAATGAGGAGAAAATACCAAATCCTCATGGAGGGCAATCTTCCCCTGACCGGACAATGGAATTACGATCAGGAAAATAGAAATGCACTGAAGGATAAAAAGCTGCTTCGTCCTGCTAAACTCCACCCGAAGAATGTTCAAAGGATAGTTAACCGTATTGAAACTTCGGGAGTCAAAACGATGGGTAGCATCAATCCGGAGCAGTTTCCTTGGCCAACCTCCCGATCGGAGAGTTTGGAAATTCTGGATTACTTCTGTGACCATTTACTCCAACATTTCGGAGCGTATCAGGATGCTTTGACCACATGGGATCCATACCTGTTCCATTCTCGACTTAGTTTCTCATTGAATACCAAAATGATTTCTCCATTGGAAGTTGTTCAGAAGGTGGAAAGCTTTTGGTATGGACATCAAGACCGAATTTCGATTTCTCAAGTGGAGGGATTTATCCGCCAGATTATAGGTTGGAGGGAATACATGCGAGGGATTTACTGGGCGAAAATGCCTGATTACGCTCAATTGAATTATTTCGAACATGAGCAGAAATTGCCCAGCTGGTTTTGGACGGGAAAGACTAAAATGTCCTGTTTGAAGCAATCTATCGGTCAATCTTTGGACTTGGCCTATGCACATCATATCCAACGTTTGATGGTCACTGGCAATTTTGCCTTGCTAGCAGGAATCCATCCTGATGAAGTGGATCAATGGTATTTGGGGATTTATATTGATGCATTTGAATGGGTAGAAATTACCAATACCCGGGGAATGAGCCAGTTTGCAGATGGAGGAATCGTAGGTACGAAACCGTATGTTTCCTCAGCCAATTACATCAAAAAGCAGGGCAATTATTGTGAGCACTGTGCCTATGATTCTTCCAAAAAGACCGGTCATGGCTCTTGCCCATTTAATAGTCTTTATTGGCACTTTTATGCTAGAAATAGAGAAAAACTAGAACGAAATCCTCGGATCGGCATGATGTATCGAACTTGGGATAAAATGAATAATAAACAGGAAATACTCAATCAGGCGGATTTTTACCTGAAAAATTTGGATGAGCTATAAAAAATAAAGGCAGTTTCGAAGGTGTAACACGCTTCTAAAACTGCCTTTTAGGTAAAGAAATTTACGGTCTCTTAATCACCAATCCATTCTGCTACGAAAAGGTTGGTATCTCGGGTTCCACCGTTATTCCGATTGGAAGCAAATACCAAGTATTTTCCGTCATTTGAGAAAACTGGAAATGCATCAAAAGTACCATCATGAGTGATTCGGGTAAGTCCGGTACCGTCGAGGTTGATCATGAATAGATTAAATGGATAGCCTCTTTCAGTTTGGTGATTCGATGCGAAAATCAGTTTTTCACCAGACGGATGGAAAAATGGTGCCCAGTTTGCCTTGCCTAAACTCGTGATTTTTTTCACATCGCTACCATCCGCATTTGCTACATAAAGCTCCATTTCTGTTGGCTTGACAAGGCCTTCTTTTAATAAACTTTTGTATTCCTCGATTTCTTCTTCGGTCTGAGGCCTGGAAGCCCTCCATACGATTTTTGATCCATCGGGGGAGAAAAATGCTCCTCCATCATAACCTAATTCAGAGGTAATCTGCTTGACATCACTTCCATCCAAATTCATGGTGTACAATTCCAAGTCGCCGGTACGCATCGAGGTGAATACAATTCGGTCACCTTTTGGAGATACTGTAGCTTCAGCATCATAGCCGGGCTCATTGGTTAGTTGGGAAAGAATCGTCCCATTTAGATCAGCTGTGAAAATGTCAAAACTATCATAAATCGGCCATACATATTTACCATCTGCCCTTCGTTCCGGAACAGGTGGACAGGCCTCACCTCCCAAATGTGTGGAAGCGTAGACAATGGTCTGGTCACCCGGTAAAAAATAAGAGCAAGTAGTTCGACCTAGTCCCGTACTTAGACGTTGAGGAGTTTGACTTTGGAGATCGTCTTCACGCCAGTTTAGATAATAAATCTGGTCGCAGGCATTATCCCAGCCTGCATAATCGGATTGAAAAACTAGAAGCGAATCGTTGAAAGCCCAATAGGCCTCCGCATTATTTCCACCAAATGTAAGTTGCTTGATGTTCTTGAGGTACTTCATTTCTTCCGGATGAAGTAATAAAGAGTCGGATGCAGATCGCGCTTCAGGCTCGACTTGCGTCTCGGTTTTTGGACTGCAGGCAAAGGCCAACAAGGTAAAGGCACAAAGAAGTGTTCTCATTTTCAAGGGTTAAAACAGAATAATAACTACCGCGAAGATACCAATTATTATCTTTGGCCTAAATCGACAATTCACATGAAGAAATTTCTTTTAAATCCAGCCTTACTTGCGGTCATTGTTTCGCTTTTCGTTATTGCCTGTGACGCTCCTCCATCGGATGAACAGCTTCAATCTTCCTTACAGAAAGACGTTACTTATCTCGCCGCCGATGACTTGGGAGGTCGTGCTATTGGTACCGAAGGAGAACAAAAAGCAGCTGAATACTTGGCTAAGCAATTTGAATCTCTTGGACTTCAAGCCAAAGGAACAGAAGGATTTTTCCAGCCATTTACAGTTTCAAAACCAACCAATCCTCATGAGGAAGCAGTAATTGGAACGGATGGTGATGGGGTCACTGGAAGAAATGTGGTTGGTTTTTTGGATAAGCAATCAGACAAGACAATAGTCATTGGAGCTCACTTTGACCACTTGGGAATGGGTGGACAGGGCTCGCTGCATCGAGGAGATTCTGCCATCCACAATGGAGCCGATGACAATGCCTCAGGAACGGCGGCCTTATTGGCATTGGCAACTATTTTAAAGCATGAAAAATTGCAAAGCAATGTCTTGTTTATCGCCTTTTCGGGCGAAGAAAATGGGCTTTGGGGTTCCAATTATTTTGTCAAAAACCCGACCATCGATCTTTCTACCGTTAACTACATGATCAATATGGATATGGTCGGAAGACTTAAGGAAGATAATTCCTTGGCGATAAATGGAGTTGGTACTAGTCCCAGTTTCGCTCCAGTGTTTGATCAAATTAATTCCGATAGCTTAAAATTGGTCACTTCCGAATCTGGCGTGGGTCCATCTGACCACACCTCTTTTTATCTTCAGGATTTGCCAGTGCTTCATTTTTTTACCGGTCAACATGAAGACTACCATAAGCCAAGTGATGATTCTGATAAAATCAATTATGAGGGTTTAGTCAAAGTGGTTCGATATATTTCTCGCTTGGTTACGGCTCTTGATGCTGAACCGAAATTGGCATTTACCAAGACCAAGGATTCCAGTGATTCTCCAAGATTCACTGTTTCCATGGGGGTTGTTCCTGATTACATGTTTGATGGCAAAGGCATGCGAGTGGATGGCGTGTCAGAAGGAAAACCCGCTCAGGCTGCAGGTATTCTCAAAGGAGATGTTGTCGTACAGTTGGGAGATTCTACAGTTTATGATATGATGAGTTATATGAGAGCCTTAAGTGTTTTTCAAAAGGGAGACTCAACCCAAGTGGTCATTGACCGAAATGGGCAAAAAGTAGAAGCTGTAGTCAAATTCTAATTCCCCAAGTTTGTCATCACGTTCAGTGTCAAAACACCATCCTAGAAATCTCCACCAAGGCAGTTATGATTTGGTGGAGATTTCAAAGTCCTCTCCAGAACTACTGGAGTTTATTTTTACCAATTCCTATGGGACGCTGACTCTTGATTTTTCTGACCCTAAGGCGGTTTTGGCACTGAATCGAGCGCTACTGAAACACGATTACCAAGTTGATTTTTGGGAGATACCAGCTGGGTTTTTGTGTCCCCCCATTCCTGGTCGAGCGGATTACATTCATTTCTTGGCAGATTTGTTAATCCAAAGCAACAATCAAAAGCGACCAAATTGGGAAAAAATTAGGGTGCTTGATTTAGGGACTGGAGCAAATCTCATTTATCCCATCCTAGGTGTTTCGAGCTATGGATGGTCTTTTGTAGGGTCTGAGATAAATCTTATTGCCTTTGAATCAGCTCGGAAAATCAAGGAAAATAACCCTTCTCTACAATCCAAGGTGGAACTCAGACTCCAAGGCAATTCGTCAAAGTTATTTGACTCTGTAATCCTTCCCGATGAATTCTTTGACTTGACTTGCTGCAATCCTCCTTTTTTTGAATCTGAAGAAGAAGCCCTCCATGCAAACAGACGCAAAGTTCAAAACCTAAAAGGAATCAAGGCTGTAAAGCCTTCACACAATTTTGGTGGTCAGGCCAATGAGCTTTGGACAGAGGGTGGTGAGTTACAGTTTTTGAGAAAAATGGCTCTTGAAAGCACTCAATTCAAACATCAAGTATTTTGGTTTACGAGTTTGGTTTCTAAGTCTGCCCATGTCAATCCCATGAGATCCTACTTGGAAAAATTGGGAGTTACTACTCAGAAAGTCATCGAGATGGAGCAGGGAAATAAAAAATCTCGATTTATAGCTTGGACATTTTTGAATGCAAAGCAGCAAGAGTCTTGGAAAAGTTACCGCTGGAAATAAAAAACTCTCCGGAATATTTAAATTCTGGAGAGTTAAGCGGGGTTTTCCCACTTTTATGATTAGGCGTTTAGCGTGTATTCCACACTGATTTCCATATTTAAGGCTCTGGAGATCGGGCAGTTTTTTTCAGCGTCTTGGACTAGTTCAGCAAACTGTTCTTCTGAAATTCCTTCCACTTGGGCTTTCAATACCAAGTGGGATTTTTTCAAAGTTCCTTCCTCGAAAGTAATCTGAGAAGTGACATCCAATTCTTGTGGAGGGAAATTGGCTCCGCTGAGGTTAAAGCTGAGTTTCATCGCAAAACAACCTGCATGAGCAGCCGCGATAAGTTCTTCCGGATTGGTTCCTACCCCGTCTTCAAATCGGGTATTAAAGGAGTATTGGGTTTGGTTAAGTACGGTGCTGTCTGTGGTCAAATGTCCTTTGCCTTCTTTGCCGCTTCCGTTCCATACGGCTGTTGCTTTTCTGATCATGGATTAAAGAGTTTTTATGGTGAAAAGATACTTCATAAAGGAAAATTGAGCGCTTAAAGTTTCAAGGTTTCTTGTTTCCCACAGATTTCCACGAATAAAATCACGGATAGACACAGATCACTATTAACCGATCAGTGAAATTCTGTGGGACAAATCAGTGAGAATCTGTTAGAACTATTTTTTAACTTAAGATCATGCACGAAAATGAAATTACCTTTTTAATCCGTGGTGCAATTTTTAAAGTCTACAATACCCTCGGTCCGGGACTTTTGGAATCTAGCTACGAAGCTGCTTTGGGATATGAATTAGTCAAATCTGGGCTGATAGTTGAGCGTCAGGTTGGTCTACCCATGGTTTATGAAGATCTGAAATTAGATGTTGGATATCGATTAGACTTACTGGTAGAGAAAAAAGTAATTGTAGAGATCAAATCGATCGAACTTTTGCAAAATATCCACCACCTGCAACTAATGACCTATCTGAGGTTGGCTAAGTTGAAAGTAGGTTTATTGGTTAATTTCAATACCGATAACCTGCCAAAAAATATTATCCGAAAGATTAATGGATATCTATAAAATTTCCACGGATAAAAATCACGGATAGACACAGATCACCATTAACCGATCAGTGAAAATCTGTGGGACAAATCAGTGAGAATCTGTGGGAACTATTTTTTCGCTAGTTTTTCAAAAACTTCTAAATACCGCTTCGTCACGAAATCCCAATTGTATTTTTGAGTCAATCCAGCTTGGGCCGTTTGTCGGAGATGATCTAGAGTATCAGGGTCTTTTTCCGCGTTTTCTATAGTTCCTTTTACTGATTCAGTCTTTTTCTCGAAATACCATCCATGCTTTCCGTTTTGAAGCATTTCTTGATTAAAAGGAGTGTCAAGAGCTAGAATCGCACAACCATAACCCAAGGCCTTGAGCATTGCAGGATTCGTGCCGCCAAATTCGTGACCGTGGAAATAGGCATAGCAATGTGAATACAAAGCTGCCAATTCATTAGGATCGGTGACATAGCCTGTAAAAAGTAATCTGGGATCTGATAGCGACTTTAATCGATTGGCCCAAGGATCGGAAAAAGGGACGTCTCCTACCACCACAAGCTTTTTTTGAGAAGATGAAGTCAAAAAACCTTCAATAATCAGATCGGCATTGTTGTCTGGGACCAACCTTCCAACGATCAAATAATATCCTCTGCTTTCTAAATTCCATCGTTCGATGTGCTTAGGATCGACAGTTTCTCTAGGATTTGCACCATAAGCTATGACTTCCGAATCTTTCCCAAAATGCTCCAAATAAACCCTGCGCATTTCCTCGGAGTCATTGATGATTTGGTCGTAAAACTTCGTGGCCATTCGAGAAGCCCAATAAAAATACTTGGATCCTATTCCTTTCCATTTCGGCCTTAGCCATTCCAAACCATCCACATTGATGGCAGTTGGTTTCCCAAATATTCGTGCAATTAATCCGAATGGACCATTTCCGCTGTTCACAACAAAAATCACGTCCACATCCGAAAAACAGGCATGGACCATGGATATCAAAGTATGTGAGAGTTGGGTGAAACTTTTGGATTCGATCGCAGGAGTGTAGATGCATTCAATTCCATTGACATACCGTGGCCGAGTATCAAATAGGGCTCTGTGATTGTATACACGGACATGCACGCCTTTTTCCACGAGCCTTTCACCAAGTTCCTTGATTAGCGTGTCATACCCTCCATAGACATAGGGATAACCCTTGGCTCCCATGATGGCGATTTTTAGTTCCTTTTCAGATTTCGCCATAAATGAGCTGTGATTTTTTGTTCAAAGGATTCCAAGCTATACACTTGCAGTACTCGTTCTTGTCCATTTTTTCCCATTTGTAGCGAAAGCTCATGGTTCGAAAGAAGCGTTTCTAAGGCCCTAACCCCTTCCTCAATATCTCCCACTGGAATAAGGATTCCCGTTTCCCCGTTCACTACCATTTCGGAAGCTCCTCCTGATTTTGTAGCAATTACAGGTTTGCTGCTAGCCATCGCCTCCAAAACAACGGTTGGAAAAGAATCGGGAAGGATTGAGGGCAACATGAAAATATCCAATGATGCCATAACCTCGGGAATATCGTCCCGAAATCCCAAATAGCTAACATTTCTTTCCAGTCCTTTTTGCTGAATTTGAGTTTTAATTTCTTCCAAAATAGGTTCATATCCTGGAAATGGATCACCCACTAAGACAAAGTGAGTATCGGCATAAGATTTTAAAATTTCCTCTGCAATCTGGAGGAAGAATAGCTGACCTTTTCCGGGATTTATCCTTCCTACCATTCCGATCAGAAATCTGGAAGAAGGAATTCCGAGTTCTTGCTTTAGGGAAGGTTTCGCTTCAAAAAATGCCCGATATGGAATTCCATTGTGGATGACTTCAAGCCTTGATTTTTTTAGAAGGGGTTGCCAATGATCCGCCACTGCTTGAGAAACTGCGATGGGATTTGGGGTGGACTGTTCCAGCAAAGATGCCAACCCTTTGACCAAGGGTAAAGGCCCTGGCAAGATTTCATGAATATGCCAAATATGGGGAAGCTTATTTCGTTTGGCCCAAATGGCCCCAATGACCACCGCAAGTGTATTGGAATACACCAATTCAAAGGAGAACCGATGGTGCAATTCTGCCAGAAAGCGATACGCTTTTAGGTTCTTTTGGATTCTGTTGATTAAGCCAAGCGGACTGACATACTTGCGTCTTAAAATGCCCAGATTATGGACAAAAAAAGGAATGTTCAGTTTGGTGAGTTCTTCTTCAATCGGTCCATGATTGGTCAATAAAACTACTGGAGAAAGACCCTGTTTTTGATAAAATTGGATGACCTGAAGGATGATTTTTCCCGAACCATAGCCCTCTGAGGAACTTTGAAGAAAAAGAATATGTCGGGGTTTATTCGCCATAGGTTTTGCTGAGTACAAAGGTAAGTCTAAGCTTTCCCAATTCTTTCTGGATTATCAGGTTTGTTGGAAATACAAACCTAAAATTCCGGATTTACCAAAACCCAGAGAAAAAACCTCCAATGTCCAAGCGATCGGCAACGTGAATCCAATCAAAAGCAGCAAGCCTAGCGTCTTTCGGCGCTTCAACCTAAGAATCAGATTTTCACGATATCCCAACCTAGCTAATAGGGCTTGAAGCATCCCCAAAACACCCAAATGAACAGAATAGCTTCTTGTTCCAACTACCGAAAAGCCCAATTTTCCCATTTGCTCGGATAATTCTGGTTTCGTCCAGTGAGTCAAATGCTTGGGGATATCCCAATGCATCCAATGCTTTCCGGCGATTTTTGCTTGCCAAGAATCTGCTCGAGGCACTTCAATATACACGATCCCCTGAGGTTTGAGATTGGCAGATAGTAATTCTCCCAATAGGTGAACTGGATTTGGCAAATGTTCCAAAACATGATTGAGAGAGATTAGATCAGCGAGATTTTCTCCGATTTTTCCGGATTCATAATAGGAGCTGATCACGTCTACTCTGTACTTTTCTCTCGCAAAATCGGCCCTCGCTTGTTCGGTTTCTATGCCGATTCCATTCCAGTTTAATTTCTTTGCAATGGCCAAAAACTGACCTTTTCCAGATCCAAAATCAAGGAGATGCTGAGCTTTTGGATTCAGTTTACGAGCCTTATGAAGAATCTTCTTGGCCTCCGAAAAAATGATCTTTTCGAATATCGAAGTTCTATTATCCACAATCGCATAGACTTCATCTCGATAAAGAGCTTTGTCATCGATAGGTTCAGGGATAAACGTCCATTGAACCCCACAGCTTTGACACCCGATTAAAGTTAAGGGTTCAGGGGAATTTTTGGGGGGGGTAGAACAAACCGGACAGGTGATTTGTCTCATGGATCAAAGAGTCGGATTCAAAATAATCCGGTGGAAGGCTTCAATAAATTTTTCGGCGGAAAAATCCTTAGCCCGCTCTTTTCCATGAGAAATCTGCTGGCTTCTAAGGTTTCCATCACGATCCAAAAGTATCAATTTTTCAGTCAAATCTTCTCCATTTCCGGTCTGGAAAGGAAGTCCTGCCCCGCCGGCCACCTCCAGTAAAGCAAGTTGATCCGAATGAATGACCGGAACACCAAAGCCCATGGATTCTAAAATAGGGATTCCAAATCCCTCATTTTGGGAAGGAAAAACATAGGCAAAAGCACCTTCATAAAGAGCCTTCACCTCTCCATCGCTGAGATATCCCGGCAGAATGATTTGTTCCTGAAGCCCAAGCGACTCAATTAATTTTTCTACGACAGGGAAATCATTCATTTGCTTGCTCTGACCGGGTCCGCCCGCCAAGACTAATTTTTGGATGGTGGGTTGTTGCTTGAGGTATTGAGCAAAAGAGTTGACTAGGAGTGGTAGGTTTTTCCGCTTGTCAAAGGTCCCGATATGCACAAAATATCCCTTTTTTGGGAGGTGTTTTTTTACCAAAAACTGAGGATCAGAAGCTGCTTTCAGGCCTTTTGGAGCTTGATAAATAACTGAAATCGGCCAATCGTTACCGAGATATTCAAGTAGGGAATTTTTGGAATAATTGGTTGTGGTAATGATTTGGGTATCTTCTTTCAATCCTTTTCGAATCAGGTTGAGGAAATAGGTCCTCCACCAGCGAGGGTAGTTTTCGGGCATTTGCCAGAAAAACGCATCATGGATTACTGTCAATCTTCGGCAGGGAAGTGATGCTGCAGGCGATACAAAATCCGGACAGATCAACACATCTGGTTTGTACTTTTTGACCAGATCAGGAAGTTGAAATTCTTTCCATCTGAAATAGTCCAAATGATAGTTGAGGCGCTGGATTTTTGATTTTGCACCTTGGTAGGTCTTATCGGCAGCCTGCACTTCAGGCTCATGCGTAAAAATCCACTCCACTTCAGGATGGGGATATTTCCGAGCCGCCTTGGCAAGTTCCACCATATAGGTTTTGATACCCGTAGTGGCGACGTTGAGGTGCTGAAGATCGAGGAGGACTTTCAAAGCAATGGTCTTTAATGCCCGATAAATGAGAATCCGCTCAGGGGTTAAAATAGATTTTTGAACGTGAATTCAAGTTAGGGATAAACTGAGCAGATAAACGAAAAAAAAGTAAAAATGAGCATGTTTTCAAACCCGATGCCATTGGGCAAAAATAGGTTCTTCCTATTGTCCAACCTCCTTCAGGCAAATTATCCATTGATTTACCTGAAATACATTTTGAATCAGCCGGTTGATTTTTTTGGTGAGGGGCATTTGATATCGAATTAATCTGCTGATTTTTTCTCCCAAATTATGGGTGTAATGATTATTCACGGTCAACCCTTCCTCTTCACAAAGGCTTCTCAATCTCTTTTTTGGAAAAATAAACGTATGCTCCAAGCCGTCAATCACATCTGGAATTCGCAATTGAAGCAAATTGGCCCAACGGTGCCAAGTGTATAGTCTGCTTGAAATGTCCGGTGTGCCGATTACCAAAAATCCTCCGGGTTTCAGGATTCGTTTCATTTCTTGGATATCCCCTCGTGGATCCAAGACGTGCTCAATCACATGAGAAATGTGGATAAAGTCAAAAAATTCATCCGGATACTGAGCACTTTCCAGATCTCCTTGGTGGGTCTTGACAGAGAAATGCTCCTGAACAAACTCCAAAGCACCTTGGTCGTATTCGGTGGCATACAATTCACAACTCAATTGGTTGGCATAAGCTAGTCCCAGGCCCAGTCCACAACCAACATCCAGAAATTTACTTCCACCTTGAAGGTTTTTAAGGTACCGGGATTCTTGCTTGATCTGGGCTTCTGTTAAATTTTTGATCCGCTCAAAATGCCCCAGGATGATTTCTTTGTAAGAAACTGCCTCGTAGTGGTCTTTTTCATAATAGGACTGATAGTACTCCTTGAGCTCTTCTGCATCTGCCATAGGATTGGCAAAGACTACTCCACAGGCATCGCATTTTACTCGTGAGATGTGTGGCCCTTTTCTTCGGGTGTCAATCGCAAAGCCGGTGAGATTAGTCGAGTTGCAAAGAGGACAAGAGCGGTGTAAAATCATGAAATCAACTTGTTTTTAAGCTCGGAATATTCCCGGAGACTAAACCCAATCATCCACCAAGTCAGCCAAGATACATACGTGTAGATTTCTACATTGGCAGTGAAGAGTGGCAAAAGTAGCCCCACTTTCACCACAGCTCCAGTAAATGCGACACGGGCTATGGCCGTATTAGTCGAGGATCGAAATACTCGAATGGAATCCCGGACTCCGGTAGCCAAAGTTAAACTATATAAAAGCAACCCCAGCCAACCAAGCTGAACTCCGTAGATTAAAAATTGATTTTCACCTCCTACTCGGAGCTCGTCCTCAACGCTTCCAAAATTCCCGCTCATCGCCAATCCGATTCCAAGCGGATTGCTAATCATGGAGTCTAAAGCCAAGAGCCACTCGACCACGTGACCCACGCTCGAGCTGTTTTCAAACGTCAAGGTATCTAGGACAAAAAAGTAAAAATCCTCAGAAGCAAAAAAGACCACATAGATTCCGAACAAGAGCAAGGCTAGAAATCCCGCTCCAATCAATTTGTACAAGCGAAATACCAAGGCCACAAAAAAGATCATGATAAAGAAAGCTCCAAAAGCCGCACGCGAGGCGGAGAAAACTAAGCAACCTAGTGAGACCAACATCACTAAAAGGTATTTCCAGTTTTCTTCTCGTTTGGTAGTCAAAAACCAAATCAAACCTGCGGCAAATCCCATCAAGACCGAGCTTGCCATTTCCAAGGGATCAGAGAAAAAGGAAGCTAATCGCTTGGTGACTGCCTGAGTTTCAAAGGTCCAGGTTAAGCCGAAATTTCCAGTAGGGTCAATGTTATTGATTACTTGGTTGTATAAGGCATAGCCCGTGAACTGTTGCAAATGGGCCTGAAGGAGGTAGTTTTCAATCAGATTTATCCCAAAAGCAGCAAACATGACCCCAAAAATGAGGACGAACAGTCTTCGAATTTCTGCTTGATCCCACTGCGTATTTCTGCCTAGAAAGTATGCTAAGCCAGGCATGAGCATGCTTTTATAATACAATGCTTTATTCAAAAATGAGGCATTTCCCAAGGGTAATAGCAAATACAGAAAGGCCAAGCTCAATAAACCCAACATCATCCAATCTGTGGCAAGCAGTCGCAAGGGATAGCAGAACAGGTCCTTTCGATATACTATGAAAATTCCTACCGACAACAAGATGATCAGCTCTTTGAGAATTTGGAATACACTCAGGAGCTCTGGGGATCGAGTGGCTAAGAAAATCACACTCAAGCTGGTAATATATACAGGAAGAAAAGCCGCAAGAAAGTAGATGAAGTAGCTCCATTTACCTTCAACCGTCATTTTTTGAAGGGTCCAGAGCATTGCTCCAAATACCCCTGCAGCTATTAGGATAAAAAATACTATAGCCATGACCCTGATATTAGTGGTTCACGAAGGCCATCTCGGATTCCTTTGGCCACAGCTTTAAGTTTGGTAAAACGGCCTCGAGCTAAAAAATAAACCATCCAAAGGCTGAATCGCCCCAAGTGATAAGCGGAACTCAGCCCTTTATTTTTTCCCAATGTTCGAATCAGGAGGAATTGATTTCTTACATGGTAATAAAATACTTTTGGACTTAGCGTCCCCTCGGCATGTTGCTTTTTAGAAGAGGCTCCCGCTTCATGGTAAATTTTGGCTTGGTCCTCTAGGTAAATGGAAAAGCTTGCCTTTCGAATTCGGAGACTCCATTCGACATCTTCGAAATACACAAAAAACTGCTCATTGAGCAGGCCTGCTTTTTCAATTGCTCGAACACTTACCAACATGGCACAGCCTGTTGCCCAGTCTAACCTAGGGCTTTTTATTCGATAATCCGCCAAGGGCTCCCGGTCGCCAAGTGTAAGCGATCTTGAAAATGCCGGGATCCACTTTCCTCCGGCACTCCAGATTTCCCTCGGATTGTGGAGAAATAAAATCAGGGGTTGGATAATGCCCGCATCTGGGTATTTGTTGGCGGCTCGGATTAATTCGCCCAAAAAATCCGGCTCCACCTCGGTGTCATTATTTAGAAGAAGTACATGGGAAAATCCTTGTTCCATCGCTTTCCGAATGCCTAGATTATTCCCGCCTGAGAAGCCTAAGTTTTTCTCGGATTGGATCAGGTCAATTTCAGGAAAGGTATGTTTCAGCTTTTCCCCTTCATTTTCGTCCGAACCGTTATCCACCACGATGATCTTGAAATTAGGATAATCCACCTTTGCCAAGGAACGAAGGCAAGCTTGGGTGAACTCCAGCCCGTTCCAGTTGACCAAAATGATCGCTACCGATATTTCAGGAGAATAAACCAAGTAACAGGTGTTTTTTTCGTTGGTACAGGAGGACTAAACAAATGAAGAATGCAACTACTTCCGTGGACAAAATCCCGTAGCATAGCCCTAATGGACCTAGTTGAGAGGTGAGAATTGCGGATATGCTGACCATGTAAAGACACATCATCCAGCTTGCCTTAAAGAGCAGGTTTTTTAAATCTGCCACGAGCATCAAAGTGATATTACCGACATTCAGACAAGCCAAAAAAGGAAGAAATGCCAGGATTTTCAAAAACTGAGTGGACTCCTCTAAGTCAGATCTCGAAAGCACCTTGATGATCCATGGGGCAGCTCCAAAAGTTCCTAAGGAAATCAATAATCCTCCAAATAGGACTTTCCCATAGGTATTTCTTAGGAATTTAAAGAAAGCTTGTTGGTCTTCTTGATACAACTTGGAAGCGTTTGGGAAAATCGCCTGGACAATCAAGGCTGGGAAAAGCCGAAGCACCATCGCGACTTTTTCAGCCAAGCTATACATCCCCAAGGTGGAGGCGGGAGAGAAAAAACTGAGGATAATTAGTCCTCCACTAATTGAAATGTAACTAGCCAGATTGCTAAAAAACAATAAGATATTTTCTGTCAAACTTTTCCAAATCGTAGCAAACTCAGGTCTGAAAAATCGAATTTCCATCACTCCGTGGATATACCCTAACAACAGTAGGTTAATGCCAAGGCCAAAGAAGCCCATCATGAAATTGACCCATTGACTTTGATCGGGATCATGGATAAATAATACGATTCCCATCAGAAATAGAAGCTTGGAAAAAATATTGGCGATCGAAATCAGCTTCATCTTTTCCATTCCTTGAAAAAACCAAAGCGGTAACGTCGCCTCCGAAAACAGAATCATCATCGAATAAATCAGAATCACCTGATAACCCTCAAAAAGCCCAAAAACAAAGATTCCTCCCAAGACCAACACTGAAGCTAGAAGGGCAAGAATCAGCTTTGCAGAAAAAATATTGGAGACTAAATGCGAAAGGGCTGTTTTGTCATTTTGGCTCACGGCGACCTCCCGGGGAGCACTTAAGTTGTACCCAAAGCCCACCAAAATATTGAGGAGGATAATAACCGAAAGTGCCAAATTTACTAAGCCAAACTGATCTACTCCGATGCTTTGAATCAGTAAAGGGACAGAAATGATGGAAATCAGCACATTGGAAGACTGAATAATCGCCAGAAAAATGAAGTTCTGGATGGATTTGTTCCGAATGAAATTCCCAAAGGGGATGAGCTGATTAAGTTTTTCAAACATGGCAGCCTAGAATTTAGCTTTGCTGCACGTGTACTTGATACAGCCTTCGGAAATACAGAAAGAAGAACGCTAGGACTCCTAAGATTGCTGCGCCGAAAACCATTCCCTTGACAAGTCGAATTTCGGATCGTTTGAGCGGAAATCGAGGTGAGTCAATGATCTGAATCAAGGGAGAATTGTTGCGATGATTGACTTTGGCGATTTCTAGGTTTTTGACAATTTCCTGATAGACTGCTGCAGTGGCTTGGACATCTATTTGGCGTTTTCTGGATTCTACGGTGGCCGAACTCAGAATGGGATTGGCATTTGGAATTTGATCCTGAGCACTGGCAAAAGCGCCAATACTTTGATCCAAAATTGCTCGAACAGAATCTGCCTGGGTTTGAAGAATTTCGAGATTTTCCCCGGTTTTTTTGGTTTTGGTGTCGAAATAAAATCCATTCACCTTCTCCACTAAGGTCTCGTTAAACACCTTGGCAAACGCTTCATCTTTCGAAGAAATGGTCACCTGGATGATACTTAATTTACGGTCAGGTTTGGCGACTGATAGTTGCCGCTCACGGATGAGTTTGGAGATTTCTTGCACGACCGAATCTTGAGTTACGCTAAATTGGTCTCGAGCAATCGAAAAATCCAGATTGGTAAAGTCCACCTTTGAAGCCCATTTTTGGTCTAATTCTTCAAAAGCGACAAACCGGTCAATCAGCAACAAATCCTCTGAAAAAGGGCTTAGTAAAGTCTCTCCGATCATCCGGTCTGATCGATATAGCTCCATAATATTATCTCCCTGAAACAATCCGCTTGTACTTCCCAAAGAACCTAAATTCACTCCGACTAAAGATGCTAATCCGGACATTTGGCTGATACCGGCACCGTCATTTTCTTCTAAAACGAATGAAGTTTCTGCATGGAAAACAGGCTTTTTAAGTATCGAAACTAGGGCACCTCCAATGGATCCAAGGACAAGAGCTACGATCATTACCCTCCATTTCCCCTGAAAATAGTGAATCCAGTTGCCGAGATTCTGGATGACTTCCCGAAGCGTAAACTGATCGTTTGAAAAGTGAGGTTGGTTTGTCATTACGGAGTCCAGTTGATTTGAGAAATAACCAAGGCAAGTGTTGCCAATCCAGTGGTAATGCCGACTACATCACCCAGGCGAAGCGGTAGTTTTGGACCTTTGGTAGGGACAATTACCTCTGCTCCTGGTTCAACAGGAGGGTAAGCCTTTATTCCTATAAAGCTTTTGGTTCGCTTGACTGCGCCATTGGCATAGACCACATAGGTCTGCTTGCGATTTGCGCGTCGTTCGAAACCTCCCGCACCATCAATGTAATGTCTCAATCCTTTTCCATTCTCGTGTCGAAGGGTAGTTGGGTAGACCACATCTCCTCTCATGCGGACCGTTTGAAGGACTTTTGGAATGGAAAGGATGTCTCCTTCTTCCAATAAAAGATCTTCTTCCGAACCAGGATTTTGAAGGATCTTTTCCAAGTTGATGGCTACTACTTCAGTTTCTTTGATTTTTACTTCTAAACTTGCATTTCCTTCAGCCAGTTGATCCAATGCTTCTCGTTTGACGAATGAACCTGCGCTATCAGATTTTCCGATTACAGGCAAATCCTTAAATAATCGCTGAAGGAGTTCTTCTTGCGCTTCTGAATTATTAGGGTCTTCAAGGAGTCGCATTCGAAGAGATTCCAGATTTCGTGTTCGCCGAATTTGCTCTGATTCTGTATTAAAAAACTCAGTTTTTCGGATCAAAGTGGCTCCTTTAGCATAAGCAAATCGATTGATTCCACCCGCTCTTCGAATCAAATCGGAGATTCGCTCTCCACTATTTTGAATGGCAAACATGCCAGGAGAATTAACTTGTCCTTCGATGGTCACCAGTTTTTGTCTTGAGAAATCTGCTCTTTTTCGGACGATCAATTGATCAAAAGCCATCAACTCCGGAGAGTTGTCATTGATAGAAAGATCTGCATTCACCTTTACAGGAATTAATTCTGCAAGAGTTCCCAAATCCTCATCCTCTAGTCTTCTTGCAATTTCCACGTCTTCGGTATTGGCGGATTCTTGAAGACCTCCAGCCATCAAGATCAATTCCTCTGGAGTTAGACCTTCTGCAAAAGGATACGTTCCTGGACGTTTTACTTCACCGAAAATCTGGACATAGCGTTCATTTTGCAGCTCATATTTACTCGAAATTCGAACGACATCCTCACGTTTGAGCATGATGTCCGTAGCCTGGCCTGATAAAATCGCATTTAAATTAACTTCCAAAACCTCCGAACTCAAATCCTCTTTGGTTCGGAGAATACTTGCGCGATCTGTGAAAGCATCTCCTTTTAAACCTTCTGCTTGTTGAATCAATTGAGTGAGTGTCATTCCCTCAGTCAATGCAAATACGCCTTGGCGATAAACAGCTCCCTTGATTTGAACTCGATTGGAATATCGATTCAGAATTTTACCAACCGTAATCTCATCTCCGCCTTTTAAAATAAAAAGTCCAAACTGGCTGGGCATCACATCCGAGACGGAGCGCTGAGTTCCAGTAATTCGGGAGATGGAAATTCGCTCCCGGAAAGCCTCATCGGTAAATTCCCCAGCATAGCTCAATAGTTGACTTAGGGTTTCTTCGGGCTTTATTTCAAAAATGAGTGGGCGCTTCACTTCCCCATTGATTTCGGTTCTTGCCAAATAAGGCGGGATAAGCAGGACATCCTGATCCTGGAGTTGTAAGTCCAAGTTTGCAGCACCTTTGGTGAGGAGTTCATAGACATCGATTTCTGCGATCGTTTGATTTTTTCGTACGAGTTTGATTGCACGAAGGGATCCATTTTCATTCGGTCCTCCAGCGGCATAAAGTGCATTGAAGACTGATGAAAAAGCGCTCAAGGTAAATGTTCCTGGGAGTCGCACCTCACCGAGAATATGAACTTTGATCGTTCGCACATTGCCAAGTGTGACTTGCAAAAACGTGGAGGGATTGCTTCCACTTAAACCGGGGTAAAATTTCGATACCCGCGACTTGATGATTCCGGTGGCGTCTTCTATTCTTTTTCCTGAAACGGACACTGGACCGATGTTATCGAGAAGAACAAAGCCGTCTGGGTTGACAGTCGCCTCGTAGTATTTTTCTGATTGGCCATAGATGTCGATGTACAAAATATCGCCCGGGCCTAAAATGTAATTTGTGGGAGTAGCTTGGTTGAGGTTGGGCTCAAAGCTCAATCTTCTGTTTTTCTGGTAAAATAAATTGGCCCCGAAAATTCTGGAATTTCCTTCTTCCAAGTTTGCTTGAGGTGCCAGTAAGCCTTGAGTAATGACAGATAAATCAACCTGTTTCCTTGGATCTCTTTTGGATACGGCAGTGGCTCGAGAAACACCCTTGCCCAGATTTAGCTCTTCGATTCTGGCTTTTAGTTTCTCGGCTTGAAGCCCAGACAATCCTCGCATTTCAGCCATTTGAAGAAACTCCGTGGTACTCAATCCAGCTTCGTTAGCTCGCTGAACCAACTCAGCAATTTGATCATCCGAAAGCTCATCCACGTTTAGTGTGCTGATGTCTAAATTTTGCTGCGCAAATCCCGATGGACCGAAGGCAGTGAGGGTGAAGAGTAAGGAAAAAATGTACCCGAATCGTTTGAATAAATTCATGAGTTTAAGTCTGTTCCGAGGTAGATGGGGAGAATTTAGCAGATAAAAATCCACTTAATTATCAATTCTACCAAATTTGAACCAAAAATGGGCTATTCGGTGCAGTTTCGGCAAATCTCGAGTTGGGCTCGATCCTCCAAAAGCTGAGCTCGGAATTTTTGGTAGTTTTCAGAATTCCAGATAGCAGCAAGCGATTTTTCGGGAAGCTGTCCCATCACATATTGGGCATCTTTGTCAAAGCAGCAAGGAACGACTCTCCCATCCCAAGTGACCACGGCACCTTGCCACATTCTCCAGCATTTATTTTCTATTTTCTTTTTGAGTTTCCATTTGCCCTTGCCGTCTGGAATATATCGGGAATACCCTAAATCACTTGGAATCAACTCAGATCCGTCTTCATAATCATAAATCTGGGTGGACTTCAGTTGGAGTTCGTCTACTCCCAAGGCTTCTGCCCAAGTTTTCAAAGCGGGGATTTGATGTTCATTTTGCCCAGTAACCAAAAATTGGAGAACGACCCGAGGAAAGATTTTTTTAGCCTTGGCTCGACTGGAAATAAGAGTTTTTAAGCCGTTTTGGACCTTTTCCAGTTTTCCGCCTATTCGATACTTTTCGTAAATCTCTTGGGTAATTCCATCCATTGATACGATCAATTGTCTCAGTCCACTTTGGATGATTTGATCTACCGTATCCTGGCTGAGGTAATGAGCATTGGTCGAGGTAGATGTGAAGACACCTTGCTGATCCGCATAGCTTACCATCTTCAAAAACTCTGGATTTAAAAAGGGTTCACCTTGAAAATACAAATGCAGCCAAGTCAGGTGATCCTTGCTTTGGTCTATGGTTTCCTTAAAGAGTGAAAAATGGAGCATTCCCGTTGGTCTGGAAAAAGCGCGTAAGCCAGAGGGACATTCCGGACATCGAAGATTGCAACTTGTGGTTGGCTCTAGGCTTAGCGTGGTTGGCATCCCCCAAATGATCGGCTTTCGGGTCAATTGGCTGAAAGCATAGGATGCATACAAAAGACCTAGGTTCCATGCTTTTGACCAGGTAAGCTTACGCAGAAAGGCTAAACCAATCCAAAATTGATTCTTCACTCCGAAAAATAATCCCCTTTTCCCTGATCAAAAAATCTATCCAACTGATTGTTCTCTTTTGCGTTGGTTTGGAATGGCTTTACTTATTTTGCCGAGACAATAACGTGATTATGAAAAACAGACTCTTTGGATTAGCGCTTTTACTCTTGGTTGGATTGTTTTCCTGCAGCAAAAAGGATCAAGCCTGTGCCTTGGATGAAGATATTTTAAGTCAGGATTTGACGGTAGAGCTCGTGAGATTGGATCAGGAATTTTTTGCAGGTACTAGTGCCTCCGACTTTTTACACTTGATGGAGAAGTACCCGGACTTTGCGCGTAATTACCTCCAAGTGGATCAATATTATTCTCCAGACACCTTAGCTGCCTTGCTTGTAGAAGTGCATCAGGATTCTGCGATGCGTGCTCTGTACGATTCGGTTCAGGTAGAGTTTGCAGATATTTCAGATATTCAACAAGATCTTGAGCACGCTTTTAAATATATCAAACACTACTATCCAAATTTTCAGGCTCCCAAGGTGTATACCTTTGTATCAGGATTCAATTCTGATTTGGTCGTGACTCCTGAAATGATTGTCATCGGATTGGATTATTACCTGCCCAAGGATCATAGTTTTCAGCCGGATATTGCCCGCTATATGGCAGAACGATACGAACGTTCCTATTTGGTTCCGATGATCGTCCTTGCCATTTCCTCCCGATACAATACGGTCAACCCAGAAGAAAATAGCCTTCTGTCGGAAATGATTTATTACGGCAAAGCATATCACTTTGTCAAAGCCATTATGCCTTGTACCTCAGATCAGTTTATTATAGGATATACTCCTGAGGAAATTTCAGAATGCTATGCCAATGAGGAATTTATCTGGGCACATTTTGTCGAAAATGAGCTCCTATATGAAACCAGTCCTTTGGAAATCAGAAAGTACATTGGTGAGGCGCCATTTACTGATGCAATCAGCACCAATGCCCCGGGTAGACTTGGAAGATGGATTGGATGGAATATTGTGGATGATTACCAAGCGAGTCAAGACTTGGACTTGCCCCTACTGATGATGGAGGCAGATTCGGAAAAAATCTTTAGGCAATCCGGATATCGGCCGAGGAGTCAAGAGTAAGCTTTGGCCGTGATTCTACCACCTCGAGTACACGACTTACGGCTAACTCTTTGGAGAAATAAAACGAAGCCAACTGACGGGATCGTTGTCCCATGGCGTGAATTCGCCTAGGTTGAGATTCCAATTCGTCCAACTTCTCCCAAGCTTTTTCCCATTTTCCAGGAAGAAAGGCAATCCCTAAGTCATGGGATTTTACCAGATCAAAAACCCATCCTTTGTGATTCACCAAAATAGGTTTGCCTGCGGCCAAAGCATCAAAAAATTTGTTTGGGCTATTGGTCTTTAATACTGGATAATGGGCAAAAGAAATCCAGGCAAAATCGGCAAGATTGAGTATTTCATTTACTTGTTTTTTGTTTTGGAGTGGTAGAAACCGAACCTGATGGAGCTGTCTCTGTGTGGCATCTTTTTGAAGAGTCTCTTGGTGACTACCTTCCCCCAAAATCAAAAAGTTCCAGTTTTTCCCACGTTTCTGGGCCCATTCTGCTAAATCCAATAATTCATCAACCGCATTCACCATTCCCAAAGCACCCGTGTATGCAATGGTCAGTCCCGGGCTTAACCCGAGTGATTTCTGCAAAGTTGAATCGGGCTCTTTTGGATAAAAAAGCTCCAAATCTGAAAAATTCGGGATAAGATCGATCTCTTTATCTGAGACCAGCGATTGCAGATGTCTCACAATCCCCGGAGAAAGTCCGATCAGTCGGAGGCTTTGCGAATAGATTTTTTTCTCCAACTTTTTCAAATAAGCGATCGCTAAGCGGTTACGGATGGCACCGACTTGAATTGGAGCCTCCGGCCATAAGTCACGAACTTCAAACACATATGGAAGAGCCAATTTTCGTTTGGCCCAAAGTCCGATCAAGCCTGTTGTCAAGGGGGTGGAGGTAATGTATAAAAGATCAGGTCTAGAGAGTTTTTTCAACAGCTTTTTGCTTTTCCGCACAAACATTAAAAAGGACCAAATTCTCCTCAGAAATCCAAAGTGTTGGGAATAGGCAACCGGCAAATAGTGCACTTTGACACCCTCAATCCATTTTTGATCATAAAAACCCGAATTATGGGCAGTGATCATTTCCACCTCATGCCCTGCTTCCACCAAACCTTTGGCAAGGTGGTAGGATCTCACGGCTCCGCCTTGTTCAGGAGTTCGGAAATATTGGTGGATATAAATGATTTTCATGAGGCTCTTTACTACTACAGCAAGATTAATCGGTGAGAAACGCTTACTCCAATTTCATTTTCGATCAGGATCTTAAATTTACCCATTCCCTCCAAAGGAATAGATTGTACAAAGTTAAAAACTGATTTTTAGCGGCTTGCTCTGGATGTTTGCAAACTTCTAAAATTGGCTGGGGTAAGAGTTTTCCTTCGAGGTCTGCCCATGCTTTAAGCGTACTAAAAACACGCTGAGCAAAGGGACCATCTTCCTGAAGCCACTCCTGCAAAGGCAATCCAAACCCGAATTTTTTTCGATTTGCGATCCAGTCCAATCCAATCTCAGATAAGGAGGCCTTGATCCAAGTTTTCCCGATTAATAATGAATGATCAGTGACGGATTCCCAAAGAGAAATCATTTCAGCATCCAGATACGGAGATCTACCTTCGATGCTGTGCGCCATGAGCGCATGATCGTGAATCTTAAGCACATCTTCGACCAAATAAACCTGTCGGTCAAAATCCAACATACGTTTGTACGGGTCAAGTGAGAGGTTAAAATATCGATCAAAGTCGGGGTAGAGTTCCGAGTCAGGATTTTCTAAGGCCGAAAAATTCAAAAAGGTCTTATTTGGATTTCGATCTATCCCGTTGAGAAATTTTTTTATTTCTCTATTCCAAGGAAGTTTCGCCAAAATAGGACTCCAAGTGGTCCAGAATCCAGAATGGGATAGATAGCGATTAAAACCCACATGACGTTGATACCCTCCCCAAAGCTCATCCGCACCCGCTCCTCCAATTAATACCTTCACGGAAACCTTGGCTTTTTTTCCAATCATCCAGGTTAAGAAACTAGCTGAATCTCCCATGGGTTGATCTAAACTCAGGAGGTATTCCTCCCAGTGCTGCAAGAATATACGCTGATCAATCGCGATCAATTCCTGGTCACTGGGAAACTGTTGACATAATCGCAAGGCATGGGATGCGTCGGCATATTTCTTTTCGTACTTTTTCTCAGTCTGGATGGTAAAAGAGGGTAAAGAGATCCCACTTTGTTGGTACCAATACGCGTAAAGTAATGAGCTGTCCGCACCTCCACTGAGCATAACCCCTACAGGAGTATCGGCCTGAAATTGTTTTGAAATAGCCGATTTTAATGAGGCTTGAAAAGTGCGCAATTCGGGCTTTTCAGGTGAAGGTGCCTGGCTTGGAATAGTATCCCACCGGAAGCTGAAATGCTGGTGAACACGACTGTATCGACCGGGTTTCCATTCTCGAATCCCCTTGAAGGCGGATTTGCCGGGGAGGGGAAATCGGAAGTAAAAATAGGAAGTGATTTGCTGCGCATCTACCTCCAAGCCGAGCAGATTTGCAATTCCTTTTGCCTCTGAAGAAACAATCAAAGAATCTGGATTTTGGAAGAAATAAAGCGGCTTTTCACCAGTTGGATCTCTAGCGATCAGCACGGATTGCTGGAGGAGATCGATAAAAATCAAGGAAAACATTCCTTGGATTTTGGTTAGGGCCTCGGTTCCAAAAAACTTTAGATAGTACAACAATACCTCTGTATCAGATTTGGATTGAAGAGGGACCCCCATTTTCTCCAAGATCGATCTCAGCGTTGAGTAATTGTAGATTTCACCGTTCCAAATCAGAAGGTAATTTCCATCCGAATCCCAAAAGGGTTGATTGGCCTCTATCCCTAGATCAAGAATTTTCAAGCGATTGACGCCAATCCAAAGTCCTGCCCAAGGAGAAAGGACAGCCTGCTGGTCTGGCCCCCGATGGTGAGAATGGTCGACTAGTTTTTGAATATTCTCTTCATTCGCTCCTTTTCCCCAAATCAAGTGGATTCCGCACATTATTCTTCAGGCTGGATTTTGCTTTGGTTTTTTTCGAAATACTTGCACAGGTGGGTGATCGCGCATTCTTCACATTTCGGTTTTCGAGCCAGACAAGTATATCGTCCATGCAAGATCAACCAGTGATGTGCTTTGTGGATGTATTGTTTGGGAATGTGTTTTACCAATTGTTTTTCTACTTCCAAAGGAGTCTTGGCCGTCAGCGGTACCAGTCCTAAACGTCTTGATACTCGAAATACATGGGTATCGACAGCCATATTGGGTTGCTGCCATACCACTGAGGTGATTACGTTGGCAGTCTTGCGGCCTACTCCTGGGAGTTTAACCAATTCCTCCACGGTGGAAGGTACCTCTCCTCCAAAATCCTCGATGAGCATTTTGCCCAAGCCAATCAGATGTTTGGTTTTATTATTCGGATAGGAAATAGAACGGATATACGGAAAAAGTTCATCAAAATGGGTTGCAGCCAAATGGGCAGCTGTGGGAAAATGCTTAAATAATTCCCGAGTCACGATGTTGACGCGCTTGTCTGTACATTGGGCAGAGAGTACTACGGCCACCAAGAGTTGAAAGGGGTTTTCATATTCCAGTTCGGTTTCCGCAACTGGCATGTTTTCTGAAAAATGTTCGATAAAGGCCTCGTATCGTTGTTTTTTGAGCATTTTAATGGGAATCTTGGAAAGGGAAGGTAAGATAGGTATTATTGGAAATACTTGTCCGCTGGGGCGGATTTGAAGATTTGAAAATTGAAAAATTAGTCTCCCCATGTTAAAACCCCAGTACCTATCAGCTTTAATCAGCGCTTTTTTCTTTCTGACTATCCAAATCTTGTTCGCTCAAACCAGAGCTCGGGAATTAGGAGTGCCTTTTGGGATTCTGCCCACAGGAACGCTCAACTCGATTACAGATGTGGAGGGTGTAAGGGTCGGACACTTTACTAAAATCGAGGGACAAAACATCCGAACCGGAGTCACTGCAATTTTACCCCATGGGGATAATCTATTTCAGGAGAAGGTGCCGGCCGCGATTTTTGTAGGAAATGGATTTGGGAAATTGGCAGGAATCACTCAAGTACAAGAATTGGGAAATCTGGAGTCGCCGATCATTTTGACCAATACGCTAAGTGTCGCTGCCGGTATCGAAGGTGCGGCTCGCTACTCCCTCGCTCAGCCCGGCAATGAATCTGTTCAATCCGTTAACGCCCTAGTTGGAGAAACCAATGATGGCTACCTCAATGATATCCGTGGAATGCACATTTCTCCAGATGAAGTCATTCAAGCGATCCAATCTGCTACCGAAGGCCAGATCCAAGAAGGAAATGTCGGAGCAGGTACAGGAACTGTTTGTTTTGGATGGAAAGGGGGAATCGGAACTTCGTCCCGTAAACTTCCAGAAAGTCTTGGTGGACACACGGTGGGAGTTTTGGTTCAAACCAATTTTGGAGGTAATCTGCAAATTGCCGGGGTTCCAGTAGGTGAAAAGTTGGGAAAATATCCGTTCAAAGATGCCTTGGAAAAATCCGATGGAAGCTGCATGATCGTTATCGCGACCGATGCCCCAGTTTTGGAAAGAAACTTGGAGCGAATGGCTCAGCGTGCCATGATGGGACTCGCAAAGACGGGGGGAATTGCTTCCAATGGTTCGGGTGATTATGTGATCGCTTTTACGACCCATGAGGGATTGAGAATTCCTCATTCGATTCCTTCTCAGCAACTCCAAAAAGCAGAATTTCTCGGGAATGATGACATGACCGCACTCTTTTTAGCGGTGATTGAAGCTACAGAAGAAGCGATCATCAATTCCCTATTTGCTGCCGAAACGATGGAGGGGAAAGCAGGCAAAATCGTGGAGGAATTGCCCAAGGAGAAAGTTTTAGAATGGGTTAAAAATCAGCATATTGAAAGATAATTTTTAGAAATATGGAAACAGAAGAGATCAAGAAACAACAGGACTTGACATGGCTGGAAAATCTTCAAAAAAATAGCTGGGAGCCGGAAGTTATTATATCTGGTATTATACTCGCCGTATTGTTTATCATCCCTTCAAGATTGTTTGATATTTCGGTGATTTTGGTTCAGGATTATGGACTTGAACAAATTCCCGCTACCCTTATTTTGGTTTATTTCTCCTTGATCATTTCGGTCTTTAAATTGTTTTTGGTCATTCACTTGGTCATGCGGTTTATTTGGGCTGGTATGCTCGGAATTACCTATGCTTTCCCAGAAGGAGTAATCAAAGAAAAGCTTTTTAAATATTCCCAATCAACTGAATATTCCCATCCCAATGCCTATCTTATCAAATTGGAAAGGTGGTGCAGCATACTCTACGGGTTTCCGATTTCTGTCGCGATTCCCATGTTTACAATTACTGTCTATTTGTTGATTTTGATCGGAATCTATTTGGTCTTCAATTTAGAATTTCAAATAGTCTATGTCATTTTTATGCTGACTATCATTGCCTTGGGATTAAGTCCATTATTGGGAAAGCCTTCCAAACTAAAAGATAGTATAGGAAAAAGCATGAGTGGAACTGTTGGAGCCGTATACCAAAGTAATTTGGGTAAATGGGCATTTGCCTCTTTTTCTATGGTTCTGATTTTTATTTCAATCCCTTTTATCTCTCAGGATTTGGACGGCTTTTCTTCTTTTCAAATTCAGGCAAACCTAGACGAAGAAGATTTTGAATACCCTAAAGATCAAGGATATTTTGAGGAGTATAATTCTGATAAAAAGCGTTTTGCAAGAATCTGGACACCAATTAAGCAGACAAACCGAGAGGTCATGGAACTCTTCCTACCGATTTATAAAAGAGAAAAAGATGCTACTTCTAAAATTAATAGCCTATTGCCTAAGGATAGCATTCCATGGCAAAATGTAGATTCTTACGAAAATCAGTTTAGGATTCTCTTGAATGATTCTTTGATTTCAATTTCCAAATGGACCCCAGTCCTTGCCGGTCATACAAATCAGCCTGCACTTATGACTCAATTGCCAATCGGACATTTGACTCAAGGAGTCCATGAAATTAGGGTGGAGAAAATCACCTACTTGGAGCCTTTACTCGGTGCTGGAGATGATATCCGGTACCGAAAAAAGTGGGCTAGGTTTAATTTTATTAAAGATTAATAGAAGAAGATTTTTTGAATTGGAAATGGATCTATTTCAAGATCACATCCTGATTCTCCAATCTTTGGGATAGTAATTATTCAGTCGGTTTCCCAGATTTTTGGCCCAGCCAAGAGGCAGGTTTTGATGCGTAAAAAGAACCCATCCCTTGGGTAAATCATCGAAGGATTGATCATTTTTTCGTAAGTATTCCAAAGCCTGATCTTTGTTGAGTTCCACGTGTGCAAAACCATTTTTGGGCAAAAGGGAAAGTGCCCATTCATGGCTGGGAATCCACTCATTTTTTTGCTTTTTTCCGAGTTCCACTCCAAAATACCGAAGGCTTAAGGCCTGAGAGATTTTTTCAAAATACCGGTAGAACTCTCGGTTTATCCGAAAATAAGAGTCATTTAAAAGGTAGTATTTTCCAGAGCCATCAAAACCAAGTTCTTGCTCTATCACATCTCCTTCCCGATCGCCTAATGCCTTCAGCACAGGATGTTTGAAGTCCTTGATTCGCCCGGGTTCTTGAGTAGAAGCCGAATCTGGTCGTTTCAGTACCGTGATGAAAAATCCCTCACCTTCTACTTTGTGTGGGAAAAAACGATAGCCGAAGAACGCTCCATCTCCTGTTTCTACTTGTGTTTCAACAATTCCCCAAGAATTATCCAAAGAAATCTGGACGGGTTCAAAAGCAAATTCTTCAGTGAGAAATTGGATCATTTCCTCATTTTCCTGTTCATTAAACGTGCAGGTGGAATAGATAAGATACCCACCCCCTTTGACCAGTGCTCCGGCTTGATTCATAATGCGTTTTTGGCGGGAAGAGCAAAGGGTCACATGGTCTAAGGACCACTCCTCCCGAGCTTGTGGATCTTTGCGAAACATTCCCTCTCCCGAACACGGTGCATCGACCAAGACTACATCAAAAAATCCCTCCAAACTTGAAAAGTGATCGGGATCATTATTGGAAACGATGATATTTCCCAAACCCCATTTGATGGCGTTTTCCTTGAGGATTTGGGCTCTTGACTGGATCACTTCGTTAGCAACAAGCAAGCCTTCCTCTCCCAGATAACTTGACAAAAGTGTACTCTTCCCTCCTGGTGCAGCCGCCAAATCAAGGTAAACCCCTTTGGGAATTTCCAAGCTTTTTAAGATATGCTCGATAAACATGGAGGAAGCCTCCTGCACGTAATAGGCTCCAGCATGAAAGGCAGGGTCAAGGGTAAAGCTGGGTCGTTCCTCTAAAAAATAGCCTTCTTCAGACCAGGGAATCGGGCTGGAATTCCAAGAAGGCGAAAATGATTTGTATGGGTTTAGGCGGATAGAAGTACGAGGAGTCCGATTGATGGAGGTAGTAAAAAGTTGGAATTCTACTTCTCCCAAAAGGGCAAGCATTTGGGTTTGAAAGTCGGTTGGCAACTGAAGTTCGGACATAGGGCAAAGATAGTAATCAGTCCCGATAACTATCGGGAGCAGTCACAGTTGATAGAAAACTGGAAACTGAGACTGACCACTGCACGCTCCAAAAATGTGTAACTTAAACCTGAACTCGTACTGCAATGGAACTCCTCACTAACCTTGTCATCGGCCTAATCGCTGCGCTTCATTTGTATTTTCTTTGGTTTGAAATGTTTGCCTGGGAGACGACGGGGCGAAAGATTTTTAGGCAAATGCCCAAGGAAATGTTCCCAAAGACCAAAGTTTTAGCCGCTAATCAAGGCTTGTACAATGGATTTTTAGTCGCTGGACTGGTTTGGTCAAGGGTTATTACCGATCCGATTTGGGCGGATAAAGTCGCACTCTTTTTCCTGACCTGCGTGCTGATTGCGGGGATTTTTGGGGCTATCACTGCCAGCAAAAAGATCTTCTATGTGCAAGGATTACCGGCTTTGGTAGGGATTGTGTTGATATTATTCTAGTTCACCGCGGAGGCGCGAAGGGCGCATAGAAAAAGTGTTCAGTAAACAGTTTTCAATAGTCAGGATTCTGAAGACTGAGACTACTCCCAATAGTTATCGGGACTGATCACTGAAAATCTCCTGCGGTGAAAAACAAAAAAAGAGGCTTGCGCCTCTCTTCTTAATTGTCATCATCCTCAAAATCATCCTCGTCCTCATCTCCGGGTCCCATGTCGAACATGGAACTGAATAGATCCTTGAACTGAAGCCCCGTGTCGAGTAGTTTTTTGCTCAATTGAGAATACTCTGCCAAGCCATGTAGCGCAAATTCCATAAAAAATTCCTTTTCCTTTTCGGGCAAAGTTTTCACCATCTGTGTGACCACTTCCTCCAGCCCTGGGACAGAATGAAGCAAGGTTTTATATTCTTTGTCGGATTGGGAAGCCAAAATATCCAGCTCGTTTCCTTCTCCAAACCAAGCCAATGGAATTACATACGGATTGCCTGATTTGTCCTTTTTCTTTTGTTCAGGAGAAGGGAAATAGTTGACGAATTGGGTACGGATCGCTTTTCCGATCAGGTTGTAAGCCACTAGTCCGGCACCTTCCTGCTCACCTTCATAAACTAGTTCGACTTTTCCAGTAATCGCTGGAATCACTCCAATCAAGTCTGCAATTCGGACCACAGTATTGCTTTCCCCATTGAGATAAAGTCTTCTTTCCGCAGCGGAGATCAGGTTTTCGTAAGCCGAAATGGTCAATCGGGCCGACACCCCGCTTTTTTCATCCACAAACTCTGAACCTCTTGCTTCGATCGCAATTTGCTCGATGAGGTCTCGCATCAACTCAGGCACATGAATCTGATCCACTGGCTTTCCAGCAAGGTTAGCTTCCTGGGCTGTGATTTTCTTGCCGATCTCGATCGACTTCGGATAATGCGTGATGATTTGGCTTTCGATTCGGTCTTTCAACGGAGTTACGATGCTGCCTCGATTGGTGTAGTCCTCAGGGTTTGCGGTGAATACAAACTGAATATCCAAGGGTAACCTCAATTTGAAGCCTCGAATCTGAATATCGCCTTCCTGTAGAATATTGAAAAGTGCCACTTGAATTCTTGCTTGCAAATCAGGCAACTCGTTGATCACGAAAATGCACCGATGCGAACGGGGAACCAAGCCATAGTGAATCACCCGCTCGTCATTGTAGCTCAGTTTCATGGTGGCGGCTTTGATTGGGTCCACATCACCGATCAAGTCGGCTACCGAAACATCCGGAGTGGCTAGTTTTTCTGCATAACGATCTTCACGATGGAGCCAAGCGACAGGCGTGTCGTCTCCTTTTTCCTCAATTAGATTTTTGGCAAAGGACGAAAGTGGATGCATGGGGTCATCGTTGAGTTCCGAACCAAAAACCACTGGTACATATTCATCCAAAAGATGCGTCATCATTCGTGCGATACGGGTTTTGGCTTGACCGCGAAGTCCGAGCAAGTTGATATTGTGACGGGAAAGAATCGCCCGCTCAATGTCAGGAATCACCGTATCCTCATAGCCCCAAATGCCTTCAAAGACATTTTCTTTGGCTTTGATTTTTTGGATCAGGTTGTCACGGAGTTCTTCTTTGATGGATTTGGGTAGATATCCTGAAGCCTTGAGTTGGCCGAGGGTCTTGATTTGTAAGAGTTGGTGTCCGGTGAGTTTTTGATAGTCCATTCGAGTTAAAATCGTTTGCTGCGGTTTCGTCTATAATCTTCAAAAATGAGATCGCCAAGTCCCTTCAGGCTGCTGTAGTAAGCGTTGCCGTTGTTGACTTTGGTAAACTCTTTTACAAATTCTTTGAGATAAGGATCCGAGGCGATCATAAAGGTCGTCACGGGTATTTTCAGTTTACGGCATTGGGCAGCTAGTTTCAGCGTTTCCGCGAGGATCTTACTGTCGATGCCAAAGGCGTTTTTGTAGTACTTAATCCCGACTTTGAGGCAAGTGGGCTTGCCGTCGGTAATCATAAAGATTTGCTTGTTGGGATTCTTTCTGCGTCGGAGCAAATCCATCGCAAGCTCTAGTCCGGCGACAGTATTGGTATGGTATGGACCAACTTGTAGGTAAGGCAAATCTTTGATTTCGATTTGCCAAGCATCATTTCCGAAAACGATCACATCAAGCGTGTCCTTAGGATAGCGGGTTTTGATCAGTTCGGCTAGAGCCATCGCCACTTTTTTTGCAGGAGTGATTCGGTCTTCTCCATATAAAATCATGGAGTGGGAAATATCGATCATCAATACAGTGGAGGTCTGGGAGCGATATTCTGTCTCGACCACTTCCAGATCGTCCTCTGTCAGCAGGTAATCCCCAGAAAGTCCATGATTGGCTTGGGCATTTCGAAGCGAGTCAGTCAGGGCGATTTGGTCCAGATTGTCCCCAAATTCATAGGCTCTGCGGTCAGTGCCACGCTCTTCACCTTGTCCGGAATGGGTAGTTTTGTGCTGACCGGATTTGCCGCGCTTGAGTTTGCCAAAGATTTCCTCCAAGGCAGACTTTCGAATCGTCTGCTCTGCTTTACCAGTTATTTTGAATTCTCCTTTTTGATTTTCTTCTGTCAAATACCCTTTTGATTTCAGGTCTTCGATAAAGTCACCAATCCCGTAATTGGGGTTAGTCAGGTTGTATCGCTTATCCAAATTGGTCAGCCAACTTAAGGCCTCGGCTACATCGCCTCCAGTCATGGTAACCAGCTGCAGGAAAATATTCAGCAAATTCTCGAAGGTATTTTTCTCCGGGTCCTGGGGAGGCACATACTGCGTGAAGCGAAATCCTTTCATGGTCAGAAGCTAGACATTAGAAACGAGACACAAGACTAGAGTATCAAGTTTCAAGATTAAAGAAAAAGGGGTAATACATGGTTTAACAAAGCGAGGGGCTACTGAGTTTAGTATTCCTCATAAAAATCCGGGAAAAGATGAAAAACTATCATAGCGCAGTCGGAATTGTCACAGGAGTATTGATCCTATTTGTCACCTTGATTCAATTTAATATTGCGCAGATGCTGATTTGGGCGATTTTTCTGGCAGGGCCTTTTTTGATTTTATGGATGGTTTGGGCGGTATTGGCGGCTCCGGTCGAGATTGAGGAAACTTTTGAGGAGCAGTGGTATCAAGATCGGGAAGACTTAAAAAGAGGGGAATAATCTCTAAATTTCGGCTATGACCCCCGCCGAAAAACACGCACAAATCCTCAAATCCACCGCCAAGCGTCTGGGGTTTGACTTTTGTGGGATTGCGAAAGCTGAATTTTTAGAGTCAGAAGCTCCTCGGTTGGAAGAATGGCTCAATCGAAACTATCAGGGGAAAATGGCCTATTTGGCCAATCACTTTGACAAGCGACTTGATCCTACCAAATTGGTCGAAGGTGCCAAAACGGTGATTTCTCTCATCTATAATTACTACCCAGAAAAGCAGCTTCCTCATCAGCTGGAGGACCTCAAACTTGCCAAATATGCCTATGGGGCAGATTATCATGAGGTGATTCGAGCTAAACTCACAGAGTTTTTGGAAGTTCTCCGGGAAGAAATTGGTGAAATCAACGGCCGCTCCTTTGTGGATTCGGCGCCGGTGATGGAACGGCAATGGGCACAGAAAGCTGGATTGGGTTGGATTGGAAAAAACAGCCTGCTACTCAATCGGCAGATGGGTAGTTTTTTCTTTTTGGCCGAATTGATCATCGATTTGGACGCGATTCCAGATACGCCTTTGGTCAAAGACTACTGTGGGACCTGTACGGCATGTATTGATGCTTGTCCGACTGATGCAATCGTACAGCCGGAGGTGATTGATGCCTCCAAGTGCATTTCCTATCTGACGATCGAACTCAAAGAGGCCATTCCAAACGAGTTTGTGGGAAAAATGGAAAATTGGGTATTTGGCTGCGATATCTGTCAGGATGTTTGTCCTTGGAATCGGTTTTCACGACCTCATCACGAACCGGCTTTTCGACCCAGTGATGAATTGGCTAATTTTTCAAATAAAGAATGGGTCGAAATGACTGAGGAAACTTTTAAACGTGTTTTTGCCAAATCAGCGGTGAGGCGGACCAAGTTTGCTGGGATTAAGCGGAATGTTGATTTTTCTAGCTTTAAAAAGCCTTCAAGCTAATATCTAAGCTACTTACGGAGTGTGTAAGTGCACCCATGGAGATATAATTTACCCCACACTCAGCCACAGCTGCCAGTGTATCTTCGGTAATTCCTCCAGAGGCTTCTGTTTTATATTTTCCATCAATCATCCTTACTGCCTCCCTCATGGTTTCAAAGTCCATATTGTCCAGCATGATATAATCTACGCCTCCGACCTTCAATACTTGGCTCACTTCATCCAGGGATCGAGTTTCGATTTCGATTTTCAAGTTTAGACCATTTTTATCCAGATAAGATCTAGTCTGGGAAATCGCTTGTTGAATTCCTCCGGCAAAGTCCACATGGTTGTCTTTTAGCATGACCATATCGTAGAGCGCAAACCGGTGATTGACCCCTCCTCCAATATGGACTGCCCATTTTTCCATCAACCGAAAATTGGGTGTGGTCTTTCGGGTATCCATGAGTTTGGCATTGGTATGCGCGATAAGCTGATTGAGTCGATAAGTTTTGGTGGCGATGGCACTCATGCGCTGCATGCAGTTGAGCACAAGCCGTTCAGCAGAAAGAATTGATGCAGCAGGCCCTCTTACAATTAAGCCTATATCTCCCTCTTTCACTAGATCTCCGTCTTCTACTAAAAATTCAACTTCCAATCTTGGGTCGACTGCCTTGAAAATGTGCCCCGCCATCTCAACGCCAGCGATAATACCCTCATCTTTTAAAAGGAGTTTGGCCTTACCCAGTTTATCAGCAGGTATAGCCGCTAAGGATGAATAATCTCCAGGGCCAATATCTTCTGCAAGTGCAGCAGCAATAAATTCATGAATGGCTTGGGGGGTAAGATAGGCAGGCTTCATATCGCAAAAATAACCAAATCAACGGGGCGAAGTTCAAAATGAAGCGCTTTAACTAGCCCTTTACAAAATCCAAACTGTAGATTCGAATGTTGCTTTCGATTTGAGAAACTTTAATAAATACCTTAAACACAGCATTATTGCTCGAATATTCACCTACATAAGTACTGTGACTACTTGGATTTTCATTTTTAAAAATTAGGGAAAATCCAGAAGGGGGATTTTTTTTGAAGAATTCTCGGAGGACTAATTCAGCCTGGTTTTTTGAAAAATCTCCTTGTTGACCATTGATATTCAAAGAAATGCTCGGCAAAAAATGTTTGGAGAGTTCACTGCTTGATCCCAATTCGATCGCAGTAATAACAGGATCTATCTGGTTGACATTTACCATAGAATAGTCTTTCGGACCAATCCAAAGAAAAAGAGTAAGAATTAAGCTAATCCACGGCATGACTGCTCAAAGGCAAAATCCAAGCCAAAAAAAGTCGTTTAAATCAAGAATACTGGACAATATGCTGGCACACATTCCTACAGGATCAAAATTTTTTGCCGGGTAGATTGCCTTGAAAAGTAATATATTTGCCCCATGGATAAGAAAGTTTTACTTATGATTTTGGATGGTTGGGGTATTGCCACCAACCCAGCGGTATCTGCAATTGACAAGGCGAAAACGCCGTTTGTTGATGGCTTATATACCAAATATCCCCATGCTAAGCTTGAAGCTTCTGGGCTAGCAGTAGGTCTTCCTGAGGGACAAATGGGAAATTCCGAAGTCGGACATATGAATATCGGAGCTGGCCGGGTAGTTTATCAGGACTTGGTAAAAATTAACCAAGCCGTAAAAAATGGCGAATTAAATGCTCATCCTGTTTTGACTGAAGCTTTTGCAAAAGCGAAATCAGGAAAGAAAAAAGCACATTACATTGGGTTAGTTTCTGATGGAGGTGTCCATGCACATATCGAACACCTCAAAGGCCTTTGCGATGCAGCAAAGTTTCATGGATTGGAGGAGGTATACATCCATGCGTTCACAGATGGTAGAGATACTGATCCGAAAGGAGGAATTAACTATTTGGCAGACCTTCAAAACCATTTGGGAAGTTCTGCCGGAAAAATTGCCTCTGTAGTCGGAAGATATTATGCCATGGACCGAGACAATCGATGGGAGCGCGTGAAGTTGGCCTATGATGCCATGGTTCTAGGTGAAGGAGAAAAATCTAAAGATGTACTGGCCTCCATCAAGAAGTCTTACGACAACAATGTAACCGATGAATTTATCCGTCCTATCATCCAGGTAGGTGCTGATAATAAACCGCTTGCTGTTATTGAAGAAGGAGATTTGGTGGTATGCTTCAATTTCCGAACCGACAGAGGGAGAGAAATCACTCAAGTCCTTACCCAGCGCGATTTTGAGGATTTCCATATGAAAAAAATTGCCTTGGATTACATCACTTTCACCAATTACGATGAGACGTTCTCCGATGTGAAGGTGTTGTTTGAGAAAGATAATTTGAATAATACTCTTGGAGAAGTGTTGGAAAGAGCTGGTAAGAAGCAAATTCGAATTGCCGAGACTGAAAAATACCCGCACGTAACCTTTTTCTTTTCAGGAGGTAGAGAGAAAGAATTTGAGGGAGAAAGTCGAATTCTTTGCCCTTCTCCAAAAGTAGCTACTTACGATCTCAAACCAGAAATGAGCGCATTTGAGATTGCTGCTAAAATCAATCCAGAGCTTAAAAAGAAAAGTGCTGATTTCATTTGTCTCAACTTTGCCAATGCCGATATGGTCGGACATAGCGGCGATTTTGATGCTGCGGTGAAAGCCTGTGAAGCAGTGGACGAATGTGCGAATAGCGTAATTACTACGGCTTTGGCAAATGACTACACCATCATTGTCATTGCAGATCACGGGAATTCCGATATGATGATCAATGAAGATGGTACGCCAAATACTGCGCACACAACTAATCTTGTTCCTTTTATTTTGGTCGATGACAAACAACAAATTCCGGTGAAAAATGGAAAACTGGGAGATTTGGCACCTACCATTTTAACGCTAATGGGGGTAGATATTCCAGCCGAAATGACCGGAGAAATCCTGTTGGCATGATGAAACTGAAAACGTTCCTTCTCTTCGGGCTGCTAGTTTTTGCAGCCCTTTCCTGTGGGCCCAAAGAATCGGGTGTAGGCTTGGAAAAGCTTCCCTATTTTGACTTAAAAAGCTTTGTCAATCTTCAGGCCCAGCGATTAAATGAAAAGTCCGTCCTGAAATCTTCCCGAATCAATGGGGAAGAAGAAACTGCGGAGCAAGTTTATTCCGAGCAGGACTGGAAAGAGGAGTTTGATGCCTTTATTCAGGCGGATATCAATACACCTTCACTGGCTTTATCGTATTCTACAGAGGTATTTCATGATAATTTGATCCACCGTCTGTTACCAGATGAAAAAGGGAAAGTAAAGGAAATCAAAGTTCGCTACGTGAGGGATTTGCCTGTAGAGGTTTCTTTCAAACTTCAAGAGTCTAATCTCTTTTTTTCAGCCACCACATTTGGTTCAATTTTTATCAATCAACAGACTCAGTTAGTTGATCATTATTCGATAGAAACAACTCAAAAAGTTATGTTTCTAAAACCAACGAATATTAAAATTCAAGGCGTAGTAAGACAATAGAAAAAAACCCTGAAGCAGTTAAGCTTCAGGGTTTTTTCTTACTGGTTAAAAAGAGGGGGTCGTTTACTTTGCCAGTCTGTATTTTCTTGAATCAATCGGCCTAACATGATAAGTTTTTCTTCATCAAAAAGATTGGCCAATAAGGTGATCGAAGTTGGACTTCCATTTTCTGCAAATCCATTTGGTAAGCAAAGAGCTGGATGTCCCGTCAGGTTGGTAATTTGAAGTTGCTGTCCAGCAAAGGAAGGAGTCACAATTACATCGTAGTCTTTCATCAATTCGTGCATTTCCTGGATCAACAGTGTACGCTGACGGCTCATTTGTACATACTCTACGGCAGGAATCAATCTTGCAGATCTAAAGACATTCGGCCAAGCATTTCGGTGTTGAGCTACGAGTTGGTCATCCAAGTCTAAACGGGTGAGTTCATCAAATGCAGCAGCGCCTTCCACCAACAGCATACTTACCAAAGGTCCGGCATTAATGCTGGTTTTAAGTTCAAGAGGATGCAGCTCGATGCCTTGATTTTTTAATACGTCCAATACCGCTTGATCATTTTGAATGTTTGGACGGGTGCCTTCAAAGAATGGCTTGAAGTATCCTACTTTTAGTTTTTTGACCTCATTTTTGGAAGAATAATTTAATGCTGCCGGAATGGTGGATGGGTCTTTGGGATCCATGCCATTGAGGATTGATAGTACGATGGCATTGTCTAACGTGGAACGAGAGATTGGGCCGATCTTGTCCATGGACCAGCTCAAAGCCATGGCTCCATGCTTGCTGACCCGACCATAAGTAGGACGAAGTCCAGTGACTCCATTCCGGGTGGATGGGGATACAATCGAGCCGAGAGTTTCAGTACCAATCGCAAAGGGTACAAGTCCAGCACTCACAGCCGAGGCCGATCCAGCCGAAGAGCCACTTGATCCTTGTTTTAGGTTCCAAGGGTTTTTGGTAACTCCGCCAAACCAGACATCTCCCATGGCTAAGGCTCCAAGTGTGAATTTTCCGACAAGGACTCCTCCAGCCTCGTCGAGTTTTTGGACAACTGTTGCGGTTTCTTGAATTACTTGATCCTTGTAGGATGCCGCACCCCAAGTGGTTTTGGTATTGGGTACAGCAAGGAGGTCCTTAATTCCATAAGGAATCCCATGAAGCGGACCTCGATAGATGCCTTGGGCCAGTTCTCGATCCATCATTCTAGCTTTTTCAAGAGCGGTTGATTCCATTAAGGTGATCAGGCATTGGAGAGTGTCTGAGTAGGTTTTGATCCGATTCAGATAGATTTGGGTGAGTCGTTCTGAGGTGATTTTTTTGTTTTTGATCAGGACGGCTAGTTCATGGACAGGCAGGTAAGCGATGTCATGGTCTTTCTCGGGAAGGGATACTTCGGAAGGTAAGCCCCAGTCTGGGGTCTTTTGATCCTGACTCGGGAAAAAGCCCTGAGGAAGTGGGTTGAAGATCAAAGCAGGAGCGACTGAATTTTCAAGCTTGGTTTTTCTCAGAATCTCATAGGAATTTCTGTGATTGGTTAAGGTACCCACCATGCTATCTTTTTCTTGAGGAGTAAAGCTCAAACCGATCAGATCTGCAGCAGCGTCAATCGTAGCAGGATTTATTTCTCCCACATTTCTTCCCATGACAAATCCCAAAGCTGTAAACGCGACAGCTGAAAGGATCAGAATAGGGCGGTACGAATGGTGTAATTTTCGATTCATTGGATAGTTTTGTGATTGTAATAACAAACTTCAGAGGCCTGAAGGTGTTTAAATAGCCGAATAAAATCAAACCACCCATGGATCAAAACGTCGGTTTTCCAAAATTTCCTATGCATTATCGAGGACTGTTGTTACTCACAGGAATCTATACCGCGTCTTGGTCTGCACTTTACCGGATGATTGGTCCGGAACTATTGCAGTGGTTGTCCTTGGGTGCGTCCAAAGAATTTGATTTACCCTATTCTTATTTTGGTGGCTTTGGAATTCTTCTTGGGTTGGTAATTTTTGTTTCAGCGTTTTATCCTGTAAGCTGGGTTTGGTTGATTTTGGCTGGAATTACCGGAAAATTGATAACTGCCACTTGGTTTGTCCTTGGATTTATCCCTGAGTTGGACTGGAATAAGCGGACTATTTTTCACTTGGTATTCAATGAATTGATCTGGCTGATTCCCTTGATTTTGATTTTTTTAAGGTCGCTTCAAGTGAAATCTTACCTCAAAGAAATCGAAGAAAAATCTTGATTTTTCCAAAATTCACGGAGTATCTCTTTATCATTTTTCGAATCCTAGACCAAGGGATTATTTCTTAACTTGGCTACCCGTAGTATTTTCTTCTAGACTATTTTGACAGCTATGTCTCAAAAACAACCCCATAAACTCTTTTTGTTGGATGCAATGGCCCTGATTTACAGAGCTCATTTTGCTTTCAGTAAAAACCCCCGCATTAATTCCAAAGGACTCAATACCGGTGTCATGTTGGGATTTACCAATACGCTTTTAGAAGTTTTGGAGAAAGAAAAACCGAGTCATATTGCTGTAGCTTTTGATACTAAAGCCCCTACTTTCCGCCATATTCAGTATGAACCTTACAAAGCGAATCGTTTGGATCAGCCTGAGGATATTATGGTTTCGATTCCTTGGGTAAAGGAGATTGTGCGGGCTTTCCGAATTCCCGTATTAGAGATGGATGGATTTGAGGCGGATGATATTATAGGTACCATCGCTAAAAAAGCCGAGAAAGAGCATTACACAGTCTACATGATGACGCCGGATAAGGATTATGGGCAGATCGTCGATGACCATATTTTTTTGTATAAACCTGCATTTATGGGAAATGGAGTCGATGTGATGGGTCCCAAGCAGGTCTGTGCTAAGTGGGATATCGAGCATGTCGACCAAGTCCGAGATATTTTGGGTTTGATGGGTGATGCGGTGGACAATATCCCTGGCATTCCTGGTATTGGTGAAAAAACGGCCGTCAAGCTCCTCAAGGAATTTGGAACGGTAGAGGGCCTTATAGCCAATGTCGACAAGCTCAAAGGAAAGCAAAAAGAGAATGTGGAAAATTTTGCAGCTCAAGGCATTCTTTCCAAAGAATTGGCAACAATCAAAATTGACGTTCCGGTAGATTTTGTGGAAGAAGAGCTGCGCTATGAGGGATTTGATGAGGAAAAACTTCGAGCCATCTTCACTGAGTTAGAGTTTAGAACCTTAGCAAGTCGGATTTTTAAAGATAGTCCGGGGAAAAAAGCAGCCATTGCAGCTCCTGCTCAGATGGATTTATTCGCTCCTGCCCCCGCCTCCCCTTCTTCTGAGGAAGAGGGTATCGAGGAAGAACTTCCTACAGTGCCTACGGTATTTGAAACAATCCATGGCAATGTCCATCAGTATCATAAGATTAAAGGAAAGGTAGCAGTAGAGGAATTAGTCAGTTATCTCAAGCTGCAGGACGAAATCTGCTTTGATACCGAAACGACCGATCTCGATGCCATGAAAGCTGAATTGGTTGGGCTTTCGTTCGCCTATGTACCCGGCGAGGCCTACTACATTCCTGTCACCTCAGATCTTCAAGAGACCCAGGAAATTTTAGAGGTGCTTCGGCCTATTTTTGAAAATGAATCGATTCTCAAGATCGGGCAAAATGTAAAGTACGATATGCTCGTCTTGAAGAATTATGGGATTGAGGTGAAGGGTACGCTGTACGATACGATGTTGGCGCATTACCTGATCGAGCCCGAAGGAAAGCATGGAATGGACTGGCTTGCGCAGCAATACTTGAACTATAAGCCGGTTTCTATTACCGAACTAATTGGCAAGAAGGGGAAAAATCAGGGCAATATGCGAGATGTCGACGAGGATGAAGTGACTGCTTATGCCGCCGAAGATGCCGATATTACCCTGAGATTAAAGGAAAAATTAGATCCGATCATTCAGTCAAATGGCTTGAAAAAGTTATTTGATGAGGTGGAGAATCCCTTGATTCGAGTTCTAACCGATATGGAATTTGAGGGTGTGCGGATCGATACCGGGAGCTTGGCTGAACTTTCAGTGGCTTTGGATGAGGAAAGTAAGGAAATCGAGAAGCGGGTATATGAGCTGGCTGGTGTGAAATTTAACCTAGCCTCCCCTAAACAACTTGGAGAAGTTCTTTTTGAAAAACTCAAGCTTGACCCTAAGGCCAAAAAAACCAAAACAGGACAATATGCGACTGGCGAGGAAATCCTCAGCAAAATGGCTGACGAACATGAAATCGCTCAAGCTATTTTGGATTACCGCCAAATGGTGAAGTTGAAGTCAACCTATGTCGACGCGCTTCCTACCATGATCAATGCCAAAACTGGCCGAATTCACACGACCTATAATCAATTTGTGGCGGCAACAGGCCGTCTTTCTTCGATCAATCCCAACTTGCAAAACATTCCAATTCGGACATCGAGAGGCAGGGAGATCCGAAAAGCTTTTGTACCGAGGGACGAAAATCACGTTCTCCTTTCAGCCGATTATTCTCAGATTGAACTTCGGCTAATGGCAGCATTTTCTCAAGATGAATCAATGTTGGAGGCCTTCCGAAACGGACGGGATATCCATGCTACCACTGCGGCTAAAATCTTCAAGGTGCCGTTGGAAGAAGTGACCTCGGATATGCGTCGAAAAGCCAAGACCGCCAATTTCGGGATCATCTATGGAATTTCAGCCTTTGGGTTAGCACAACGACTTTCGATTCCTCGAGGGGAGGCAAAGGAAATTATTGATGCCTATTTCTCTGAGTTCCCTGCTGTGAAAGAATACATGGATGGAGCGATCGAGAAGGCCAGAAAAGACGAATACGTTGAAACAATCCTCGGCCGAAGACGCTACCTACGAGACATCAACAGCCGCAATATGACCATGCGCGGATTTGCAGAACGAAATGCTATTAATGCGCCACTGCAGGGTTCAGCCGCTGACCTGATTAAAGTAGCGATGATTCACGTGCACCAATGGATGAAAAAGGAAAAGCTTAAATCCAAAATGATCCTTCAAGTACACGATGAATTGGTATTTGATGCACATAAAGACGAGGTCGAGCTCCTTAAAAAAAATATTCCAGGATTAATGTCCAATGCGATCCAACTACCAGTTCCAATTGAAGTGGAAGTGGGAGTGGGTACGGATTGGCTGCAGGCGCACTAGGAAGAAGTTAGATATCAGACACAAGATGCAAGACTATCGAAGTAGAGTCAGGCTTATCGTATACTTGTTTGATAGGTTGGGAATCGAAAGAAATTTTCCCCTGAGGCGTGGTTTTTTAGAATGAAAAGCCAAGATCTGAGCATCAAAATTTGATTTTATTTTCCTGGATCATCTGAGTCGGTTCTAAATGGGAATCGCCTCTAAAAGTGGGGACACCGTCCCCACAATCTTAGAAAAAGGTCTCCTCTTTAGTTTTTTTTTCAATCTCGTTTTTGTCTCGTAAATCAAAAATCGTAATTCGTACCTCGATATGGCTAAAGTAAAAACCACCTTTTTCTGTCAAAACTGCGGAGCGCAAAGCCCCAAGTGGCTGGGTAAATGTCCTGCCTGCGGGGAATGGAATACCTATGTAGAGGAAATTCTTCAAAAGGAAGAAACAGGAAAAGGGAGTTGGAAACCCCAAGGCTCTGGTTTAAAAAAGTCCAATACTCCTAAGAAAATTGACGAAGTCAATTACGAGGAACAGCCACGCTGGGTCACTTCAGATCCAGAATTGGATCGAGTGCTGGGAGGAGGAATTGTTGCGGGATCATTGGTTTTGATCGGAGGCGAACCGGGGATCGGAAAGTCTACCTTGATGCTTCAGATTGCGTTGACCTTGAAAGGGAAAAAAGTACTTTATGTCTCAGGGGAGGAAAGTGAAGCTCAAATCAAGATGCGAGCAGATCGGATGTCTGCCAAAAACCCAGATTGCTATGTCCTGTCGGAGACCAATACCCAACAGATTTTTCAGCAAATCGAGATTCTGAAACCTGATTTTTTGGTAATTGATTCCATTCAGACTCTAAGCAGTCAATATGTGGAATCTGCCGCAGGATCAGTATCTCAAGTTCGGGAATGTACTGCCGAGTTGATGAAGTTTGCCAAGGAGACTGGCACGCCAGTTTTCCTTATTGGCCATATTACCAAGGACGGTTCCATCGCTGGCCCCAAAGTTTTGGAACATATGGTGGATACGGTCTTACAGTTTGAAGGAGACCGACATTTGACTTATCGGATTCTCCGTACTTCCAAAAACCGTTTCGGCTCTACACATGAACTCGGCATATATGAGATGCGGGCAGAAGGGCTGAGATCAGTAGCTAATCCATCCGAAATTCTCTTGACCCAGCGGGAAGAGGTCCTAAACGGCGTAGCTATTGGTGCCATGATGGAAGGAAATCGACCGCTTTTAATCGAAATCCAATCTTTAGTCAGTCCGGCTACTTATGGTACTCCTCAGCGAAGTAGCACCGGCCATGATGCCAAGCGATTGAATATGCTTTTGGCGGTGTTGGAAAAGCGTGGAGGGATGCGGTTGGGTCAGCAAGATGTGTTTTTGAATGTTGCTGGAGGACTTCGTGTAGATGACCCGGGACTGGATTTAGCTGTTTGTGCGTCTTTGATTTCCAGTTATGAGGATACTCCGGTATCTGAGCAGATTTGTTTTGCAGGAGAAGTGGGGCTGGGAGGTGAAATCCGCGCGGTCTCTCGAATCGAAAACCGAATTGCTGAAGCGGAAAAACTTGGCTTCAAAAAAATTGTAGTCTCTAAATATGCCGTGAAAGGCTTGGACCTAAACAAATTTAAAATACAAATCCTGCAGGTGAGTAAGCTGGAGGAGATGTATCAATTGATCTTTTAAAATGTTTTTTAATTAATCATGTTGGTAAGCTTGAAGCCTAAAAAAATTGCCATCCTAGGTGCTGGTGGAATGGGAGTATGTACTGCCCTCGAATTAGCCCAAAGAGGATACAACGTTGATCTATACGAAGAGCATCATCTTCCTTTGCGAAAGGCAAGCTATGCCAATGAAGGGAAAGTTCATGTGGGCTTTATTTATGCCATGGATAAAAGCTTTCATACCGCATACCAAATGTTGGTTGGAGCCGTCCACTTCACAGAATATCTCAAACGATGGGTTGAGATAAAACCTGAGGAAATGATTTCCACTCCTTTTTATTACCTGGTGCACAAGGGATCATTGCTCACTGCACAAGCGCTCAATGTTCATTATCAGCGCTGTTGTGAGGTCTTTGATCAGCTTTCAGGAGGAGGAAAAATGAAGTACTTGGGCTTGTTCGATTCACTTCAGGCGACCCTTTTGCCCAAGTCTAAAATTGAAGAAATTGGCAATCCTGAGTACATCGAAGACATTTTTGAAACAACCGAATACGCTGTCGATCCAAGGTATATCGCCGAAAAACTCACAGAAGCTTTAGCCCTAAATCCAAATATTAACCTTATTGCGTCCACCAAGGTAGAATCCGTGTCAAAGGTTGGGAGCTATCTTCGAGTACATGCGGTTCAAGGGGACACAAAACTGACGGAGGATTACACAGATGTCATCAATTCCACCTGGAACGGACTCTTGGAAATTGATCGAACTATGGGAATAGAGCCGGTGGGCACCTGGTCACATCGCTACAAGTTTGGCAATAAAATTTTGGTTCCTTTGAAGAGACAAGACCTTCCTTCCACCACGATGGTTTTGGGACCATTTGGGGATACCGTGAATTTCGGCGATCGAGGGGCCTTTATGTCTTGGTATCCCATTGGACGTACAGGTTGGTCGGAAGCGTATCGACCCCCAGATTGGGACTCTATGTATTCTCCAGAGGAAAGAATGGAAGTATTCCAAGGCAGTTTTGAAGAACTGAAAAAACGAGTTCCAGCTTTGGATAAGTTGAAGTTTGACCCTGAATCGGTTGATCCTGTAGGAGGTGATATTTTGGCCTTGGGAAATATCGATGTAGATAAAAATGAAAGTCGACTCCACGAACGATTTGAAGTAGGAATCCGATCATTTGGAAATTACCATTCAGTAGATACCGGCAAATACACCATTATTCCCTATTTGGCGATGAAGATGGCGGATCGAATCGAAGGAAAAGTTTGACAAAAGACTATGGATCAACCGCTCATCTCCATCATCACAGCGACTTATAAAGGGAGTCATTTCTTGGTTCATTCCATTCCCTCTGTCATTCGTCAGGATTATCAAAACTGGGAACTAATCGTGGTTGGGGATGGCTGTACGGATGAGACCGAAGAGGTGGTCGCAAGCTTTGGGGACCCAAGAATCCATTTTTTCAACCTTGAACAGAACAGTGGACAACAGGCAACTCCGAATAATTTTGGCTTGCAAAAAGCAAAGGGTGAATTCGTATGTTTCCTAAATCAGGATGATTTGTTTTTGTCAGATCATCTCGGCAAATCCTTAGCTGAAATTCAAAAATCAAAAGCTGATTTTATCATTGTGCCGGGTATAAAAGTAATGTCCAGTAAAAAAGAAGATTTTGAAAATGGGAACTTTCAGGTTCAGCTATGCAGCGTGCATCCGGATGGCCGATACTCTACCAATGTGTTTAGTGTCGCTTCCACCTGGTTTTTCAAACGTGAGGTGATCCAAAAACTTGGACCTTGGAAATTAGAGCATGAACTTTACATCACTCCTTCTCAAGAATGGATTTACAGAGCAAGTCGTTCAAAAGTCCAATTTCATTTTCCCCAGCGAGTTGGGGTTATGGTCATTTTAAGCGGCGAGCGGAAAAACTCCTACCTCATTAAATTCAGCCACGAACATGCCTACTTCGCTTCTAGGTTAAATGATCCTGAGTTAAAAAGTCGATTATTGGAGAAGGCGGCGATTTTTGCACATAGTGAACTTCAACTGCAATTATTTTTTAATCCCAAAATCCTGATCAAACGGGTTTTGGGTCTTCCGGTGGATTGGATTTTGAATCGCCTGGGAATCCATCCCAATGCACTTCGAAATAGAAGTGCTTGGGGAAAAAAAGGAAATCTGATCCGAAAAGTGAGAAAAGATACAGGCCTTAATTCCTAATCCATTCATCGATCCGATTTCAATTCTAGTTTTGTCAAAAAACTGCTAGAAATGAAAGCTCTTCTCACCATTGGACTCTTGGTTCTATCCAACACGTTCATGACCTTGGCATGGTATGGTCATTTAAAATTTGCCGAGTGGAAATGGTTCAATAAGCTTGGACTGGTTTCGATTATCTTGATCAGTTGGGGGATCGCCCTTTTTGAATATTGTTTTCAAGTCCCCGCCAACAAAATAGGCTTTTCTGGGAATGGAGGCCCTTTTTCGTTGGTTCAACTCAAAGTGCTCCAAGAGGTAATTACGCTGATTGTATTTATGATTTTTTCATTGATTGCCTTTAAGACCGAAACCTTGAAGCTAAACCACCTGATCGGGGCGGTTTTTCTTATTTTGGCAGTCTATTTCATCTTTAAAAAATAAGCCGTGAATAAGCCTCAAGATTTAACTCTTGACCCTGAAAATTGGGATCAAATGAGAGCGCTTGGTCATCAGATGATCGATGATCTGTTTGATTATTGGCAATCCATTCGAGAACAAAAAATCTGGAGACCGATTCCTGAGGAGGTCAAGGATTTTCTGAATTTACCGATTCCTGAAAATGCTCAGCCTGCGGAAGAGGTTTATGCCGATTTTAAGAATTATGTCTTCCCATACAATAAAGGGAATGTTCATCCTCGGTTTTTTGCTTGGATCCAAGGAACAGGGACGCCTATGGGGGTCTTGGCTGATTTGTTGGCGTCTGGGATGAATCCAAATACCACCATCGGAGAGCATTCGGCCATGTATGTAGACCGGCAGGTCGTCAATTGGTGTAAGCAACTCATGAATTTTCCTGCTGAGGCTTCTGGGATATTGGTAAGTGGGGGTTCGATGGCCAATATTACCGCATTAACAGTAGCACGAAATTCCTTCGGAGAAGAAAAAATCAGACAACGAGGATTAAAAGCGGCTTCCGCTCAATTGGTGTTGTATTGCTCAGTAGAGACTCATTCCTGCATCCAAAAAGCTGCTGAAATTATCGGTCTTGGTTCGGAGGCCGTTCGTAAAATTGGGGTTGACGATCAATTTCAAATGGATGTTCTCGAGTTGGAATCTCAAATTCAGGATGATTTGAATCAAGGGCTTTTACCATTTTGTGTGGTGGGCACTTCAGGAACGGTAAACACTGGAGCCATTGATCCCTTGGAGGAGTTGTTGGCGATTTCCAAAAAATACGGCCTTTGGTTTCACATAGACGGAGCTTATGGCGCCTTAGCCAAACTTGATCCAGCATATTCCTCTCGATTGAAGGCAATCGAATCTGCCGATTCCTTAGCCTTTGATCTTCACAAGTGGCTTTACGTTCCCTATGAAGTAGGCTGTACGCTGATTCGGGATGCTGATAAGCACCGAGAGGCGTTTGCAATTACCCCCAATTACCTACTTCAGGAGTCGCGCGGGCTTTCTGGAGGATTGGACTCGATCAATAATTATGGGTTTGAGCTGTCCCGAGGATTCAAAGCCTTGAAAATATGGATGTCATTGAAAGAGCATGGACGAGAAAAATATGCGAACATGATTGCTCAAAATAACCAGCAGGCAGCCTATTTGGCAAGTTTGGTGGAGGGCCATCCTGATTTAGAATTGATGGCTCCAGTTTCGATGAGCATTACTTGTTTCCGGATGATCAAGCCTGATCTGGATGAATCCCAACTGAAAGAATTAAACCGTGAAATTCTCCTTCGTCTTCAGGAAGAAGGAATTGCATCTCCAAGTTCCACGATTCTGAATGGAAAATACACCCTTCGTATTGCCAATGTGAATCAACGAACTCGAATGGAGGATATGGATATTTTAGTTCGGGAAGTGGTTCGAATCGGGAAAGAGATTCATTCATTTTGATAAAAACGTCTTTTCAGTTTGAATTGGCTTAATTTTCGCTTTTCTCACCTCAAACTTTTAACACCTTTATGAAAACGATCAAACTATTCGCCCTTGTTTTGGGCCTTGCTTTCCTAACTACCTTCGAATCCCAAGCACAAGAAATCGGTCTTCGATTTGGCGACTTTTATGGTAATAATGTCGCTATTGACGGGATTTTCGCTACGGGTGATTTTAGCCGTATCCATGCCGATGTGAGTTTTGGGGGAAATGGGTTGGGCATTGATGCCTTGTGGAATCCGATTTATGAGGACATTCCTGACACGGATTTGCAATGGTATGCCGGCTTTGGACCTTCTGTATATTTGGCGGATAACTTCCGATTTGGAGCCGCTGGTGAAGTGGGTGCTGAATATGCTTTTTCTGAAGTGCCAATTACTATTGGATTGGACTTTCGTCCTTACTTATTCTTAGTGGAAGTTACTGAGTTTCGTGCAGGATTCGGTTTGAATGTTCGCTGGAGACTACCGTAAATAATTAGATTTCAATACATTTAAGCCGTCACAACAGACGGCTTTTTTTATGCAATTACTGATCGAAGGTGAGTTTTTTCTTGAGCGATTTTCTGGTAAGGGAGGATGGACTTTCGTTCGCCTTCCCATTTCCCAATTAGGAAACCGAAATTATTTCGGGATGCTCAAAGTGTCAGGAAAGATCGATTCCATGGAGTTTGATCAAAAGACCTTGATGCCAATTGGTGATGGTTGTTTGTTCCTTCCGGTTTCAAAGGATATTCGAAAAAAGATCGAGAAAGAAGAAGGACAACGTGTACAGCTTGTCCTCTATCGGGATGAAGTTCCCAATGACCTTCCTGAGGAATTGAAAGATTGCCTACTGGATGATCCCGGGAAATTAGACTTGTTCTTGAAGTTAGAGCTAGGAGATCGAAAGAAATGGCTTGAATTGATTTATTCTTCGGCTACAGAAGACCAAAAAGCCGAACGAATTGTCCGGCTTTTAGATTTTTTGGGGTGATAGGTAGTCTTCGTTTCCCTCATTTCGTGGATTAAAATTCTATAATGATTCCAACAGTCGGTAAAAGTGTACCTGCTGGGTTGGCCACCTCACGAAGAACATATCGACTTGGATCGCTTGGATCCACACGAATAGATCCATTCGAATCCCGGGAAGGGATCAGTAAAGGGGCTTGTTCTGCTTGGAAATTATAGGCGTTTTGAATGTCGAAATACCAATTGAGATTCCATTTTTCGAAGTAGTATTTCTTGTCCACTCGGATATCGAGTTGATGAAAGCTGGCCAGGCGAACGCCGTTGATTTGGTTGAAATCCTGAATGGGAGAATTACGCAAATCCCAGTTTTGAATTAGAGATGATGCGGCGAAGTCAAAGGGCGTAAACGGAGTACCTCCCAAAAACCTCCATCTACCCCCGATTTCCCAGTTGTTCCCAAATCGCTTTCCAGCTGTCAAACTGACTATGAAGCGATTGTCCCAAGCAGAAGGAATAAATCCATTGGTATTGGGATTGGTAAATTCACTCCGAACCAAGGTCAGAGAAGCAATTCCATAGAAGTTTTTAAACAATCGCTGCTGAGCTAAGAATTCAATGCCATAAGCCCTTCCTTCTGAATTTGATAAGACAGGTTCATTTCCAATGACCCCAAAATCCGCTCCTAAATTTGCCAAGGAAATTCCATTGCGGATGGAAGAAGGATAATTGCTGTATTTCTTATAGAAAAGTTCTGCTGTAAACCTTCGGGATTTTTCAGGAACTAGAAGTTCAATACCCCCGATCAACTGTGTATTCCGGATAAATCGTACATCATTGTCTTGATTGACAAAAGCTCCTTCGTTATTCTGAAAACCTAAAATGGTGTAAGATGGACGCTGATAGTAGATTCCAGCATTGGCTGTTGCATACAGATTTGGGCGAAGCTGATAGGAAACAGAAAATCTAGGACTGATTTGATTGAGCGGGTTGGATGCTGTTTTTCCAAAATCAGATCCATCCAGTCGAATACCTCCTGTCAGTAATAATCGATCTCCGTTTAAATTTCTGCTTCCTGAAAAGAATGCGCCATAGGTCTGATAATTGGAGATGGAGGAAATGTCAATTATACCTCCTGTGTTTGACAAAGTTGCCCGGTCGAAATTGTCTATCAAATACCTCGAATACTCGTAATTGACGCCATATTTGAGGGTATATCCTTTACCAAAAACGCTGTTTTCAGCTCTGAATTTATTCTCCGATTCTTGGGATTTGTAATTGAATAAGAGATTTGCATCGTTGCTTTCGTCATTTCCTGCATACTTGTAGGATTCATTATTGAGCATGTTTCTGCTCAATACAAACGTCCAATAACCATTTTCTCGAAAACGCTTGAGTTTTGCGCCAGTGGCATAGTTCCATTGGGATTGGATGGGCAATACGCCTAGAAGATATTCTCGGTCTTCTTGCTCTTCTTGAGTTTCATTCTCTGGGATGTCAAAATTCAGCGCAAACTGGTCAATAGCACCGATTCCCAGAAAGGTCAGCTCCGTTTTTGCATTGATTTTTGTAGTGGTTTTGAACTGAAAATCATTGAAGGTCGGCAAGAATGGGAGGCCAAGAAGTCGGAACAGCCCTTGTAGGTATGACCTTCTAACGGAGAGTAGGTAAGTGGTTTTTGGGGAGAGTGGACCTTCGTTTGAAAGCGTCAATTCAGAAGCCCCAACCGTCAACTGCGTAAACATTTTGTCTCTTCGTCCCTCCTTGAGTTGGATTTCAAAAAAGGAACTCAATCCATTCATTCGGTTTGCGGGGAATCCTCCAGCGATAAGATCCACGCTTTTAATCAAGTTGACATTCAAAATACCTACTGGGCCGCCAGAAGATCCCTGGGTTGCAAAGTGATTAATGACTGGGACTTCGATCTCATCGATAAAAAAGCGGTTTTCATTTGGTGCTCCGCCCCGGATCAAAATATCGTTCCGAAAGCTTGGAGTGCTTGCCACCCCAGGTAAGGCCTGAATCACCCGCGAAATATCCCTGTTTCCTCCAGGATAACGCTCGATTTCATTGGTATTCAGTTTCCGAACTGACAGTGGCGTTTCTTCTGACCGAGTAAACTCACTACTTACCACGACTTCATTCAGCTCAGAAGCATCCTCGGAAAGGCTGAAATCGAGTTGAACGGGTCTAGCCAAGGTCACTTGGATTTCATAAACCGTGGAGGTTTTGTATCCGACAAAGCTTGCTCGGACGTTGTAGAGACCGGGAGGAATATTTTGAATTTCATAGAACCCATTTTCATCTGAAATGGCCCCTAATTCGGTGTTCAGGATCAATATATTGGCAAATGCTACCGGCTCATTATTGACTGGATTGGTTATTTTTCCTCGGATTATTCCTTGAGGAAATGCCTGAAAGGCAAAGAATAAAAAGGCAGTAAAAAGAATTGATAATCGCATCGATTGAGGTTTTTCTATACTAAATCAATCCTGACCTCAAAAGTTTGATTTTTACTAAAAATTGACTTTTATCAATCAAATTGACCCGTTTGTTGCTCTTTTACTCTCCAAAGTCTCCACCAAGGAGTGCCCGGAGAATCGTGGTGTTCGAAGTGATATCCGAAGAAATAGCAAGACAGAAAAGCCCAAAGGTGATTTTTTGATTGAGATTGAGAATGATGAATATTATCGCCCTCTCCTTTATGAGGCAAGTAGGTACCGAAGTAAAAAAGTTGTAAGGTGGAAAGTATCGCAGGAACCATCCAGAATACGATCAAATTTTCCATGGGGAGCCAAAGCTTTAGCAAATTATAGGTCACCGCCATTAAAAGGATTTGCCAAATCGTTACGTATTGGCGGATAAAGCTGAGATACCAAGGAAAGAATTTCCCGGAAGAATGGTAGTCAGGATCTTGATCCGTGGCCACAAATCGGTGGTGTTCGTGGTGCTTTGGGAAAAGTTTCCAGTAGAAATTGTAGGAAAATAAAATTGCTGCTACCCAGCCGGTAAAGTGGTTGATTTTTTTATTTGAAGCGACCACCCCATGCATGGCATCATGTGCAGTAATGAATAATCCTGTGTATAGATGCATTTGTATCAGGATGGCCAAATAGGTCAATGGATTGCTCCATGAGAAATCCCACTGCAATAGAATCCCCAATAAAACCGCCCAGACCACAATAATCGACCAAGCAATAACAAGGCCTTTGGGGTCTAGTGAATTGGGATTACGTCCTGAAGACATAGTATTAAAAGGTCAAAATGCGCTCTCTTACCTGTTCCATCAGCCACATAGGTGTGGAGGTAGCTCCGCAAATTCCTACCGTTTCATTTGATCCAAACCAACCTTCTTCGATTTGATCGGGGTTGGAAACGAAAAAGGTGTTCGGGTTTTTTTCTTTGCACACATTATACAGAACCTTTCCATTAGAAGATTTGGTACCGCTTACAAAGACGATTTTGTCAAATTTTTCTGCAAAATCTCTCAACTCTTTATCTCGATTTGATACTTGGCGACAAATGGTATCATTGGTATTGACCGTAATCCCATTATCACTCAAAATGGAGTTGATCTCGTAAAATTTATCGGTGCTCTTGGTCGTCTGACTATAAAGCGTGAGGTTTTTAGGTAATGCTTCCAGATTCAATTCAGAAATATCCTGAAAAACTACAGCTTTGTTATTCGTCTGTCCCAAAAGGCCGATCACCTCAGCGTGGCCGTGTTTGCCGTAGATGTAAATATTTTCGTCCTTATCAAAGGAATTCTTAATTCGGTTTTGAAGCTTGAGCACCACAGGACAGCTCGCATCGATTAGTGTAAGGTTATTTCTAATCGCCAATTCATAAGTAGATGGAGGTTCACCATGAGCACGGATCAAGACTTTTTCATCATTTAGATTTTGTAAATCTTCATGATTAATGATTCGTAGGCCTTTTCGAGTCAGTCGGTTCACTTCCTCATCATTGTGAACTATATCCCCAAGACAATAGAGATAGCCTTGTTCGTCGAGAATCTCTTCAGCCATTTCGATGGCATACACCACCCCAAAGCAAAAGCCTGAATGATCGTCAATATGTACTTGGAGATTTTTCATTGAGATATAAACTTCAAGTTAACTGAATTGTTTTTGAGCTTCTCAGGTATTCAAATATGCTGATATTCATCAAAAAAAGCGTCATGGAATAAATGGTATCTTCAATTGGAACTGTCCAAATTCGAATACCTAGATTTTCAGCATCGTTATAGATTACTACAGGTTCTTCGGTCATTCCTCCGGTTAAAATCCCATTGCATAGCATCAAGGGAATCAAATGAACCAAGTATGCGAATATAAATCGGCCTAAATATCGGTCTTTGAATATCAGGTAATGAGTAAGAAGAGTAGCCGCTCCAATCAAGAAATTAACTGAAGTGTACCATTTGTCCAGATGAATAATGCCTAATACCAATAAAGCGGGCACCATAATCCACACCACTGGCTTTCCAGCTTTTTGGAAATAATCCTTCGGGAAAAAATAAATTAATACTTCATAGATAAAGACGCAGGCGAACGGGATAATGAAGAAAAACAGGATCTCTTCGATTGGCAAATTCCCAATAAATAAACCGACGATATAGGTGGGGTTAAACTCCCATACACCGATTTTGGTGAACCAAATATCCCAAACGATGAAGAAAAGTGCTGTTCCGAGCATCCCAGGGAAAAGTTTTCCCCATTTACTGGCATAGCGAATCCGATGCTCAAAAGATTGAGCCAGCGGATAGGATAAAGCAAATAAAAGGACACCGAAGTAGAGGTACTTTTCCATCAAAGGATCCCTAGCTTAGTTTCAAAATAAGTGCCTACCAAAAGGGAGAGTTTTTGGGAGTTTGGGATTCGAATTCGTTGTTGAGTGATCACCTCAGCCGGAAGACCTTTGATTTTGTCAAACAATTTTTGGTAGTACAAGTACGCTACTCGAACACCAAGTTTTGCTCCAGCAGGAAGTTGTTCGATTCCAATGAGTGAGTCATCAAAATCTTTTTGAATATCTTCTTCGATGAGTGATTTGGCTGACTTATCAAACTGATTGAAGTCTACACCTGGAAAATAAACCCTTCCTCGTTCCTCAAAATCGCTTTTGATATCTCTGAGGAAGTTCACTTTTTGGAAAGCAGCTCCAAGTTTACAAGCTGGCTCTCTGAGACGCTCGTACATGTCTTGATTCCCTTCACAAAAGACCTTCAAGCACATCAATCCCACTACTTCAGCCGATCCATAGATGTATTCATGGTATTTGGAATCATTGTAGGTTTTGAAGTCCAAATCCATTTCCATACTGTGAAGAAAGGCTTCAATCAAGTCCTGATCAATATGGTATTTATTGACCATCAATTGGAACGCATGAAGTACAGGATTTAGAGAAATGCCAGTTTCGATAGCTTCATAAGTGTCCTTTTTGAAGCGATCTAGCAATGCCTTTTTGTCTTGGTTGTGGAAGGTATCTACGATTTCATCCGCATAGCGGACAAAGCCATAGATAGCATAGATCGGAAGGTGAAATTTCTTATCGAGAGTTTTGATTCCCAACGTAAAGCTGGTGCTGTATCGCTGAGTGATCAGCTTACTGCACTCAAGTGTAGTTTGGTCAAAAAGTTCAACAGCATTCATGGAGTTCGCTTTAGATTACAATTTGTATTCTTGAATTACTTCCTTAGCGACAACTCCTCCTGAAATCAAAGAAGGAGGTACACCAGGACCCGGCACCGTCAACTGACCTGTATAATACAGATTTTTGACCTTTTTGTTTTTAAGGCTAGGCTTCAATATAGCGGTTTGGAATAAGGTATTTGCTAATCCGTAGGCATTTCCTTTAAAGGCATGGTAGTCCGCCTTGAAGTCACTATGTGAATAGGATCGCTTATAAATCACGTGGGAGCGAATTTCTTGTCCCGTAATTTTTTCCAGTCGATCCATGATGATATGGTAATATTTTTCCCTCATTTCTTCTGAATCTTCCAAGTCTGGAGCAAGAGGGATGAGGAGAAATAGATTTTCCATACCCTCTGGAGCCACAGTAGCATCTGTAATAGATGGAACAGAGGCATAAAAGAGGGGTTTTTCGGGCCATCGCGGATTCGTGTAAATGGCATCCGCATGTGGGCCAAGTGGCTCGTCGAAGAATAAGTTGTGGTGACGAAGATTTTTTAATCGCTTGTTGACTCCCAGATAAAATAATAAACTAGAAGGTGCCATCACGCGCTTATCCCAGTAATCCTCTGAATAGTTGCTGTATTCACGGGAAAGAAGTTTTCGGTCTACATGGTGATAGTCTGCACCAGCGATAATAATGTCTGCTTCGATTACTTCCCCAGTAGTCAAATGGAGGCGCTTGGCGGTACCATTTTTTACATCGATATGTTTTACTTCTGCGTTGTATCGGATTTTGACCCCTTTTTCTTCGGCAAGAGATACCATTCCTTGGATGATTTCGTGCATCCCCTTTTTTGGATACCAAGTTCCCAAAGCGATATCGGCATAGTTCATCAAGCTGTAGAGTGCGGGAATATTCTCGGCAGTTTCTCCCAAAAACAAAACCGGAAACTCCATAAGTCGGATGATTTTGTCATGAGAAAAGTACTTGCGCACGTGCTTGGACATGGATTGGAAAATATCCATTCGGATCATGTCCACCAATAATTTCGGGGATGCAAATTCTAAAAGTGAACGACTAGGCTTCTTTACCAAATCGTGAATGCCCACTTCGTATTTGTATTTTGCTTGCGCCAAAAACTTATCCAAATTTTCCCCTGCTCCGGGTTCGATTTGGTCCAGCATGGATTTGAATTCAGTCAAATCAGCCGGAATGTCTAATACATCCTGCTCTCCGTAGATCACAGCATACGAGGGATCCAGTCGGACTAAGTCGTAGTAATCCGCGGGTTTCTTACCAAAGTGTCCAAAATAGTTTTCGAAAACATCCGGCATCCAATACCAACTTGGTCCCATATCAAAAACAAACCCCTGATGTTCGAACTTCCTAGCTCTGCCACCGGGGGATTCATTTTTTTCTAAAATCGTAATAGAGGAATCAGTATGATGTGCCAGATGGGTAGCCGCTGAAAGTCCGGCAAATCCAGACCCTATGACTACTATCTGTTTTTTTGACATCAGATTAGTTTTTATGTCTGTAGACGAATAGATCTTCTTTTAAAAGCTTTCGAGCAATATGGATTCTATTTTTTACAGTTCCTATTGGGATTTGGAGACGATCAGCAATTTCATGGTATTTGAAACCTCTGAAATGCATCATGAAAGGGGTCTTGTATACGTCTTCCAATTTATCGATTGCTTCTTGGATATCATCCATGGCAAAACTGCCATAAGCATCATTTTCGATCAAGCTATCGCTTGAGTTAATATAATGTAGATTATCTGTGGTGTCTACGAAGGTTCCTCTTCTCACCATTTTTTGGTAGTTGGTGATGAAGGTGTTTTTCATGATCGTGTACAACCAGGCCTTCAAGTTGGTCCCTTCCGTGAATTTGTCTCGGTTAGTAAATGCCTTGACCATGGTGTCTTGGAGCAAATCATTTGCATCATCCACATCACGAGTCAATTTCATGGCAAAAGGCTTCAATGAGCTGGAAAGCTTGTTGAGAGAGTAGCTAAATTCTAGAGTCGTCATGGCCTGTATTTTTGTTTAACCAAATCTAGTAATGATTAAACAACGCGCAAATATTTTGTTGAATTTTTTTTAAATCAAATTAAACAAAAATGGATAAGCGGATAAAAATCGATCTTATTTGCTGTCTAGACATGTATTTCTAGCATTCTTGATCTGGTTTTAAACTAGAATCGGGAATTAATTGCTTCTGACTCATCAGTTTATTTGGAGGAAATAAAAAAGGCGCTAAATAATAGCGCCTTTATAGGGGTGGTGATTCAACTTTATTTCTCTTGTGGAATCAATACTATCTCCTCTAAGAATTGTTTAATGTCTCGGATATAATTCATTTGAAAGACATTCGAGGGGAGCTTGATATCTTGGCCAATTACTTGGTATCCGCTAACAATGATTTTTGATTTGGAGAAGCGTTCACTTAAAGCATTGATGTAATCTTGAACATACTCAGAGGCCGGAGAAGTGGTGATTATCGTGACCAAGTATTCCGGTTCATGAATTTTGTATACAGCCAAAAGGTCATCATTGGGGGTACTTTGTCCTAAATAAATGACTCGATGTCCTTTAGATTTGATCAAATAGCTGGCAAAGAGGATGGAGATTTCATGAAGCTCACCTTCGGGAAGGAAGAGCAAAAATTTCTTTCCGCCTTCTTGAGAGGTTTGTTTGTCTATCGCAACAATGAGTTTTTGACGGACAAGATTCGAAATAAAATGTTCTTGGGCTGGATTGATTGCTCCGGTTTGCCAAAGTACTCCGATTTTGGACATGAACGGATAGATAATATTGAGCATGGTTTGCTCAAAGCCCAATTTTTGGATATTCCCGCTTAGAACTTTGTCAAAACGCTCCTCATCCATTTCAATCATAGAAATGGTTAAGGCATGGATTTGGTCGTCGTGGGTGAGGGAGCGATCGGTAAGCTTAACGACTTCTTCTCGAATCTCCTCCATTCGCATGGAGGCGATTTTGCTGATTTTAAATCCATTGTCGTTCAGCAGGGCAACATTTAGAATCAGCTTTAGATCCTCATCGTCGTAATACCTAATGTTGGTATCCGTCCGCTTGGGATTGAGAAGACTGTAGCGTTGTTCCCAGATTCGCAACGTGTGTGCTTTTATTCCGGAAAGTTGTTCCAGGTCTTTTATAGAATAGGTACTCACTTTTCTTCGTGTTTAAAGAACTCCTTGGGTACTACGAACAAACCAAAAGATACTGCATCATCCTTTTTATTTGTCCGGTGATGGGCCTGATGGGCTTTGAAAATTCCTTTGAGGAACGGGTTTTTGGGTCGGTCAAACCATTTCAAACGACGGTGGACCAACACATCATGCAATACAAAATAAAGCATACCATAAAGACTGATTCCAATTCCGGTCCAGAAACGGTAATCTAATTCTTCAACCCCAACCAGAATGAGTACTACCGCTATACCTCCAAATAGGAGTGAAAACAGATCATTGAGTTCAAAGAAAGAAGAGGAAGGCTGATGATGGGTTTTATGTATCATCCAAAGCGGACCATGCATCAGATATTTATGTATAAACCAACCCGAAAACTCCATCAGAGCAAACCCTAGCAATATGTATCCTAAAGCCGAAATCATGTTGTTAATAACCAGATTGGAATCGATTTGTTAACGATAAGTTCATTTGAGTCCAAATTGTTTTAAAAAATGATTTTATTCAAGCGTATCGGTTCAATTCAAAAATAAAGTGAAGTTGAGAATGGTAAAAAACAAAATCATTGCCATCAATAACCAAACCGCGAGCGGATTTTCTTTTTCAAAATTGGCTTTTCGCCAAATGAGGTGGATTAGGAATGAAACTAGAAACCATCCTGCATAATTGCTCATGGGAATTTGGTCCCATTTCCAAGCCCAAAAGTTTAATTCGACCGCTACGGGTTCTATGATGTAGTCGATTGCAGTCATTGCAGAGGCTCCAAGTAGGGCTGCATATACGTCATTTGGAACTTTTCGAAAAACAACCCCTGTCGTGTAGCTTAGCAAAAACCAATTCACACCAATAATGATGGGCACATCCCAAAGCATAGGACCTAATGTGGGGCCGTAGACATAGTCCCCAAAAAGATACCCTGTATGGATGCCGATTAACTCTGCCCCAAATCCTAACCAAAATGCAGCGGCAGCAAAGATTGGAAATGCGTCGTTCCAGCCTCGATGAATAAATAGAATTAGAATTAGCGAAACGAGAAGTTGAACTGGAGTGAGCTGTAAGAACCAATCCTGGTACTCTGGAAGGCTTAACCCAACTAATCCCACTGCATGTAAAATAACAATGATGGATTGGCCAATCACTAATCTGGATATCCTGGGTTCCCCTCTGGAAGGGACTACTTTGTGCATATCGGTTGGAATTAGCAAAGTTTAATTCTGGGATGTCTAACTTTGCGGTCATTAGTATTGTTAACAAAAAAAGCAAATAAATACCAAAAGCAGATGATCCTCTATAATATAACCATCAACGTAACTCCAGATATTGAGCAGGATTTTATATCCTGGATGAAAGCAGTTCATATCCCAGAAGTTTTACAATCCGGGATGTTTGTAGAGCATAAGTTTTACAAACTTCTTCATGAATCAGAAGATGGCTCGATCAATTATTCGATCCAGTTTTTCGCTGAGAGTATGGAAAAAATGATGGAGTATGAACAAAATCATGCACCCGCACTTCGTACCAAAACGCGTGATAGGTATCAAGACCGTGCAGTTTCTTTCCGTTCTCTTTTAGAAACTGTTTAATCGCCATGTCTAAATTCGTCAAGCTTATAACCAGCCTTGCCATTCCTCAATTGATGGGAGGAATAGGGGCTTTTTTCACCCTATCCTCAGTCCAGAGCTGGTACCTGACCATCAATCGTCCAAGCTGGAATCCTCCCAACTGGTTGTTTGGTCCCGTATGGACCTTGCTCTATATCCTGATGGGAATAGCTTCATTTTTGATTTGGAAGAGTGAACATCCCGATCGGAAAAAGTTAATGACCTTGTATTTTGTTCAGCTATTTCTAAACGGCCTTTGGTCTCCGGCTTTTTTTGGTGCTCAAAGTCCATTGTTGGGCTTGGTCATTATTCTTCCACTTTGGATGATGATTTTGGCATGTATCATTCATTTCAAAATGGTTAGTAAATGGGCCTCAATCTTAATGGTTCCCTATTTATTGTGGGTTTCTTTCGCTACAGCACTCAATGCAGCCATTTGGTGGTTGAATTAAAAAAGGCTGATCTCCAGAGAGATCAGCCTATATAATTTGAGTTTCTTGTGTTTTTACTCTTTCACTGATGTAGTCACTTTTGGAGCTTCTTTGGTCCATTGACTTGCATCTAGCTTGCGTGGAGTTGGAAGGATTTCATCCAGAGTGTTTCCATCGTACACTCTTCCATCTTTAACCACATGGGTAATTGTATTCGTGTTGCGGATATTTTCCAACGGATTTTTATCCATGATCACCAAGTCAGCTAGCTTACCTGCTTCGATACTTCCTAATTCTTGATCAAGTCCTAAGGCTTCTGCTCCGATAATCGTAGCGACTTTGAGGGCGTCCATATTGTCCATTCCTCCGCTCGCAACAGACCAAAGCTCCCAGTGATAGCCTAGCCCTTGGAGCTGTCCATGAGACCCAACCCCTGCTAGACCACCTTGCTTGACGATAGCGTTGACACCTTGTGCATGTTTTTGGAATACGTGATCTTCTGGCGCAAACCAACCCCCTAATCCACCTACTCTTCTCCTTGCTTTTTCATTCAGCTCATTATATGGGGTGAATCGATTAAGCTTCGGGTCATGAAGAGGGCTTTCGGTCGTATAATAATAGTTTTCAGCCCAAGGTCCACCATAAGCAACCAGAAGCGTCGGCGTGTAAGCCATCTTGCTTTGGGCGATAGTTTGAGTCACATCGCTGTACAATGGGAATACCGGGATGGAATGTTCATGACCTGGATAGCCGTCAAAAAGCTGCGTCATATTGAGCTTATAGTCTAGGCCTCCTTCTGTGGTAGGCATCAATTTTTGCTCCTTGGCAGCCATGATGACCCACTGGCGATGTTGTCTGTTGCCGACTAGGTACATTTTGATGTACTGCGTATTGTAGTATTTGCTGTACTGCTTCAATACATTTTTGGTCTGCTCCAATGACTTTAGATTATACATCCAATAGCCAACACCTGGTCCGGTAGAGTAGACGCGAGGGCCTGGTACCATTCCTGCTTCCACCATATCGGCATAGGTCAGCACATCGGTAGTTGCAGTTTGTGGGTCACGAGTCGTGGTAACTCCATAAGCCAAGTTTGCAGCATAAATCCAAACCGAGTTTTTATGAAGGCCCCAAGTTGGCCACATGTGGGAGTGTGTATCAATAAATCCAGGAGTAATAGTCTTTCCAGTCGCATCGATCACCTTAGCATTTCCAGCATCTAGCGTTCCTGTTTTTCCTACTGCCTTGATTCGATTATTTTCAATTAGAATATCTCCATTTTCGATTACCTCAGAGCCTTTCATGGTAACTACCCGAGCATTTTTAAGAAGAATGCTGCCCTTTGGAGTATCCTTTGCGAAATAGACTTTGACCTGATGTTCGCTCGGCTTGTAAGACTCTCTTTCTTTCAATTGGGCCTTGAAAAGGCTATCTGCCTTGAATTTTGCTTTGTCTGCTTTAAATAAGGAGTCAATGCGTTTTTTATCTGCCTTAGCGAGTGAATCCGCAAGTTTTACAGCTGCTTCTCCTTGGGCCTTCAGACTTGCAATGCTATCTGCATCTGCCAATAGCTTAGCTTTTTTGGCAGATTTAACTGAGTCTTCAATAAACTCTGCTCGCTCGATATCATAAACCCAATGCCCATTACCTAATGACCAATGAACTTTCTTGCCATTTGCTTCCCAGAAAGGCCATTCTCCTCCGATTTCTGTTAATTGACGGGAAGGGAAATTGCTTGCTGATGGTTCCGCCACATTGATCGATGGGACTTTGCCTGCAGTTGGAATCGTGACGATATAGACGTTATTGTTGACTTGTGCGAGAGCTTTGTTTCCTACAGGAGCCATAAGAATGGTGCTTGCACTGGCAGGCATCATTTGAGGCTCACGGGCACTTGCCCCTTCTGGAAGCATGCAATAGTTCACAGCGTCAGCATTGGAGTAAGGCTTACCCATGATGTATTTGACGTCCGCCAACTCATGGTCATGGCCAGCATGATCTGCATCACTGGCTACTGAGCCAAAGGGTGTAATTCCTGAAATTTTTGCCAACTGTTTTTCGTCGGTGCCATCCCATTTTACACTAAGTAAGGTTCCACCTGGGCCGTTAAGGTATATTCTGCTGGTATCCTGTGTAAAATGTGGATTCCCGTAATTTCCTGCATCCATAATTTTTCGAGCAGGACCACCAGCTGCAGGTATCCAAATCATTTCAGCTTCTGAACCACTGACAAATGGTCCTTCGGCTTCAAATTGAACCCGATTCGGGGCTTTAAAAACCACAATTCGGTTTTTTGGTCCCCAGGATGGGCTGGAATAAAGTGCTGGTTCTGCTGAAATTTTGGTAAGGCTACCATTTCCACTTAAGCTTGCTTTATAGAGACTTCCGCCATTTTTTTCTTCCCAAGTGACAAAGGCAAGCTGCGTTCCATCAGGGCTCCAAGTAGGCATAGCTTCAGTGAAATCATGTTTGGTGACACGCTTTGCCGTGCCGTTTGGATAATCCATCACATACAATCTGTTGAGTGCGGTGAAGGCGAGTTTCTTTCCATCTGGAGAGGGTACAGCATCTCGGATTTGTGTAGCCAGTTTGTGTGTAGTATCTGGAATCTCGTAGTTGAAATACAATCGAGGTCCCATCGCCAAGCTCACCTCAGCTTCAAAAGGAATCTCTGAAGCAGCGCTTCCATCAACTGGGAGCTTCCAAATTTTACCTCCATAAGATGCGATTACATACTTGCTGTCTGGTGTAAATGCCATGGCTGGGAGCACACCTTGAGGAGCAATTGATTCTTGCTCATCGCGCTGTACTGGATAGGCTAGCCAATTCTCGTCTCCGGTCTTCATATTCCGAAGGACAAGTCCTGTCTTTTCTTGCCATCTAGACCCATATACCATCCAATTGCCGTCTTTGCTTAAGGTTGGTGTAAAAGCTGATCCATATCTTGAAGTGATGCTGGTGATTTTCCCTTTGTCAAAGTCGTAAGTCCCGATTTGGTATTGTGGAAGTAAGGCGTTGTAATTCCAAGAACCTGTTCTCCAGGAGAAATACACTTTCTTACCATCTGGACTTACAAATGGGTCGATGGTTTTCATTGAGGATGGGTTTTCATTCAGCTGAATTCCACCTCCACCATCGACATGATACATCCAAAGTTTGGAGATTCTTCTTCCTTTGGACACGACGATGTAGTCTCCATCTGGTGTCCAATGTGCTCCAGGGACGTCCCCTGTTTTATCTTTGGTGACTTGAACCGTGTCTTTTTTCTCGAAATCAATAAACCAAAGGTTATCATTCCCAGCCCGATCCGAGGTGAACAAGATTTTTTTCCCATCTGGAGAATAGCGAGGATGAGTTTCATAAGCTATTCCAGTGGTTAGTGGTGTTGCTTTTCCTCCTTCGATGGGCATCGTATAAATATCCCCCATGAGGTCAAAGGCGATCGTCTTGCCATCTGGACTTACATCCACGCTCATCCAAGTTCCTTCTTGGGTCGTGAATTTCACCTCGCGTTCAGGCTTCAGCGGAAGATCTTTGAACTTGGGGTAATTCAAAGAATCTTTTTTGACACTATCCGCCAAAACAGGGGCAGTGACAAAGTCGGCAAAGAGCGTCTCGGCAGTTTTCGGCATCAAAGCCGCCATACTTACCGAAGCTCCCAAAGCCAACAGGAGTAAAGGTTGGGTTAATTTTTTCATAAACCGTTTTGAATTAGGGGAATGAATCTAGTAGGAAGTATTCTCAATAAAAAAACATTTGGAGTTTGGAAAGAAAATAGATCGAATGCGGACACTTTTGGGTCGTACTGTAGGTAGTATTAAGGCTGTAATTTCAGTTCGCCCTGGATCATCGAGTCTAGCTCCGACATAGCTGGCAGAATAGCTTGGATTCTACTTTGTGCCACATAAGTATTGCTTTTGTGTACTTGAAGAAAGTGGAGGAATTCTGGACTGTGGATGACTTTGGGATCAATAATAAGTCGTTGGATGATTTGGTTTCCGTTACGATTGATTAAAGTCCGTTCAGTCAAGGCCTCCATGAGTTCTTCTTCTTGGGTATTGGTACCCTCGAGTTTGTCTAGAATTTTTTCAGTGCGGGGAATCAAAAACTCATAGAGGTCTTCCATTTTGGTTCGGATGGAATCATTTGAAATTTTGTCAATCCCGCCAGATTTTATGGACCCATAAGGGCCGGAATTGTATTGGAAAAGGACCTCGTATCGGGTGATTTGAAAATACTTGCTGATCGAGTCTAGGTTTTCCATTCCTGTGAGTCGTAGATGGAGCAATTCATTTACAGCATTTTCTTTTTGCTCCAAGCGATCCACCATGGATCCAAAATAGCGCTTGTCTTTTTGGATGGAGTTGGAAAGCTCTCTGAGCATTTTGAGTTCGTAGATGCGTTGCTTCCGATTTTCGTTCCAAGTATTGATTTGTAGGGCAATTAGAATTCCGATAACCACCAAAAAAATTTCCCCAAAAGCATAACCCAAGTATTGAGTCAGTCGATTGGATTCAAGGAGTGATTTACGAATTTTCCGAAAGAGAACGATCATGGAATGGTGCTGATTATTTCTAAGACCTTAACCGGATTTGCTTTATTTTTCAATTTCATTTCTCCGACTTCTTGAAAGGAAAAGTCTCCATGGAGGATTTCTGCAGTTTTGTCTAAGACGAGAATCTGCCCGGCATTTGCTGCGGACTGAAGTCTTGAAGCCACATTGACCACGTCTCCAATTACCGTATAATCCAATCTTTTGAGTGACTTGGACCCGATATTTCCCGACACCATCTCCCCCGAATTGATTCCAATGGATACTTGCGGTTTGAAATGTGATTTTTCTGAAAACTCCGGGATAGCTTCCATTTGGTCACGAATCGAAATTGCTGCTCTGGCAGATCGCTTTTCATGATCTGGACCTTGAAAAACCGCCATCACAGCATCACCGATAAATTTGTCCACACTCCCTTTTTCTTCGATGATTTCTTTGACCATTAAGTCAAAGTATTCATTCAGCAGGGTGACTACTGTGTTTGGATCCTCGTTTTCTGAGATTTTCGTGAACCCGACCAAATCAATGAAAGCGACCGAAGCCTCGATCGTTTCATTTTCCATTAATGCCGATTCGATTTCTTTCCCCCCCATGAAATTCAGGACTGTTTCATCCACATACATTCGGAGGATATTGTTTTCCCGCATGGCTTGAAGTGTTCCCTTGAGCTGCTGGATATAGCCCAAGGTTTTTTCCATCGTGATTTCCAGGTCCTGAAAATCCACAGGCTTGGTCACAAAGTCAAAGGCTCCTAGATTCATCGCTTTTCGGATATTTTCCATATCCCCATAGGCCGAAATAATGATGGTTTTTAGCAATGGATTTTTTTCCTTGGTATTGGCCAAAAGGGTAAGTCCATCCATTACGGGCATATTGATATCACTCAAAATCATATCCGTATCGGGATGTTCTTTTAAGAGATCTAGCGCCTGCTGACCATTTAAGGCAAAGAGCATTTCGTACTCACCGGAGCGGAGCTTTTGTCGGTATTTCTGCCGAAACAAAATCTCCAAATCCTCCTCGTCGTCTACTACTAGAATTTTTGCCATGCCTTACGTTCTTTTTTGGGTAAACAATCCCTCTATTTCGTGCTGAAGTGAAGCAAAATTGACGGGCTTTCTAAAAAAGCCCTTTGCCCCAGACTTGATCGCCAAGTCGTAATTTTCCCGATCACCATACGCGGAAATCATGCTGACTTGGATGTTTGGGTATTTGGATTTGATTTCTTCCAAAAGCTCCAATCCGCTCATGCCAGGCATATTAATGTCTGAAAAAACATAAACGACTTTGGTTGAACCAGAATTTTGAAGCTTTTCTAAAGCTTCTTTACCAGAAAAAGCGAATTCTACTTCGAGTTTTTGGGCCTTGATTTCTTTTCGGAATTTTTGAAGAAAAAGGATTTCCACATCCTGTTCATCATCAACAATCATGATTTTCATAGAAAAATTAGGTTTTGGTAAGAGGGAGTAAAATTTTAAACCGTGTAAAAGTGCCTACTTCAGACTCGATTTCGAGCGAGCCACCATGGGACTTGATGATATCATGAGTGATACTCAACCCCAAGCCTGTGCCTTCCGTTCCTTTTTTGGTGGTGAAAAAAGGCATTAACAATTTGTCTTTGATTTCATCAGGTACGCCAGGTCCGTTGTCTTCCACCTCCAATAGGACCTTATTTTTCAAAGTTTTGGTTCGGAAGATCAATTTAGCCTTGTAATCGCCTCCTTGCGCATTTATTTTGTCCCGCATGGCATCAAAGGCATTTTTGGCCAAGTTGAGAATTACGCGACTGAAGTCTTCTGCATTCAAATTGACCAATGGAAGTGATTCTTCCAGATCAAGTTGAATATCCACATTGATTGGATTTTTGTTGGCGCGCATTCCGTGAAATGCCAGATTACTATATTCCTGGATGATGGGGTTTAAATCGGTTGGTTTGATTTCACCCTTTTCTCCGCGGGAATGCATCAGCATGGATTTTACAATGTTGTCGGCCCGTGATCCATGTTGACGGATTTTGCCCAAGTTGGATTTGACATCCCCAAGTAGATCCAGAATGTTTTCCTTTTCAGAGGAGTTGGGGATTTTTTCCAATTCCTCTTCCATTTCGGTGATAAAATCGCTGCTTAGCTCAGAGAAGTTGTTGATGAAATTAAGAGGGTTTTTAATTTCATGCGCAATCCCTGCAGTCAGCTGTCCAAGGGATGCTAATTTCTCCTGTTGAACGAGTTGTTCCTGGGTAGATCGAAGGTGATCAAGTGCTTGTTGGAGCTCTTCTTTTTGCTTGGTGATTTCGGAGGTTCGCTCTTGAACAAGCTTCTCCAATTCATTTTTCCGCTCTTGAGCAAGGTGTAGTTGCCGTTCTTTTTCTTTGGCAATGAGTTTTTCAAGGTTTCGCTCTTTGATTTCCTTTCGGTGATTGAAACCCATGGTCACAGCCCAGATAAAGGCAAAGATTCCCGCTGCATCGATATAGGTTTCGATCGAATTGTAAAATTCGACGTCATAGAGTTTGACCAAAAACCGCAGCATGGACACCGCAATGATTGGTAAGGGAGCGATCGCTAGGTTTTTGTGTTGCTCGAGTGAAGGCGTATTTACAATCAGGTAGATGATTCCACCTACCAGCAAAAACGAGAAAAACTGATACAAATAAACCGGCGGAGCTCCAGTATTGGTCAGCGCGATGAGCACGACGGATAGGATCATTCCATAGTTCAGATATTTTTTAATCTGCTCAGTGAAATCCTCCGGCTTGGCGCTCTTTTTTAGATAATAAAGAAGAAAGAGGGAAATGAGATTGATAAATGTCATTCGGGTGCTTTTCTTATAGGTTATTTGGGATTGACCAAGATCATTGGTTGAGGATATGTTTAATTTCTGCTTTTAACGCTTCAAAATCGACAGGTTTAGTAAAAAAACCTTTTGCTCCTGAGTCCATGGCTTTTGAATAATTTTCTTTATCGCCATAAGCAGAGATCATACTCACGTGGATTTTTGGAAATCGCCGCTTGATAATCCCAAGCATTTCCAGACCGCTCATTCCGGGCATGTTGATGTCCGAAAACACATAGACCACCTCCGGGGGATTTTCAGATCCCAAAATTTCCAATGCTTCCTGTCCAGAAAAGGCAAAAACAAGCTCTAATCCTTCATTTCGGATTTCTTTTCTGAATTTTTGGCGGAAAAGATCTTCTACATCCCGCTCATCATCTACAATTAAAATCTTCATGGTTAAAAATAGTTGTTTCAATGTTTTGGTAAAGTAATGGTAAATCGAGTCCACTCCCCAAGTTGGGTGGTGATTTCTAATTCACCTTTATGCGCTTTAATGATATCATGGGTAATACTTAAACCCAAACCGGTCCCTTCGGTGCCCTTTTTAGTGGTGAAGAAGGGCATGAGCAATTTGTCCTTAATTTCATCAGGAATTCCAGGTCCATTATCCTCCACAGTGAGAGCAATTGAATTTCCAAGATCAAGGGTGCTGACCTTAAGGATAGGATGGTAGGATGAGCCCTCTTTTTGAAGCTTTTCCCTCATCGCATCAAAGGCATTTTTAGTCAGATTCAAAATTACCCGACTGAAATCTTCCGAATTCATATTGATTTGACCGAGGTCTTTGGATAGCTCCAGTTGGATATCCACATTGATCGGGTTTTTATTGGCCCGCATTCCGTGGAACGATAAATTGACATATTCTTGAACAAGGGCATTGAGATCTGTGGGTTCCATTGCTCCCGAGCTTCCCCGCGAGTGCAGCAGCATAGATTTCACAATACTATCTGCTCGACCTCCATGGTGCTTGATTTTTTCCAGATTGGTTCGGATATCAGCGAGAAGGTCTTGAATGTTTTCTACCTCCTTACTCGGTTCGAGCTTTTGAAGATCTTCCTCTATTTCATCCAAAAACTCCAAGCTTAAGCCTGAGAAATTATTGACAAAGTTCAGGGGGTTTTTGATCTCATGGGCAATGCCTGCCGTGAGTTGACCAAGGGAGGCCAATTTTTCTTGCTGAATCAGTTGCGCTTGGGTTGACTTCAGGTTTTCATGAGCCACTTCCAGCTTGGCATAGGCTTTTTCGATTTCTCTAGCTTGCTTGAGCTCTCGTTCTCTATTTTTTTCCTGCTCTGCTCGGATAGTTCGTTGCCGCTGATAGCGATGGATCGGATAGGCTAGGGATAAGAATAAAATGGAATAGATTCCATAGGCCCACCACGTGCGATACAAGGGAGGAAGGACGGTAAACGAAAAGCTAATGGGCTCCGTCCATTCACCAGCATCTCCTTCACTGGGTCCTATAAATCTTGCCTTGACTTTGAAGGTGTATTCTCCCTCTTGGATGTTTCCAAAACTTGCACTGGTTTTTTTGAGCACTGGGCTCCATTCTTCATCATATCCTTCCAGAATATATTGGTATTCGACCAGAAAGGGTTTGGAGATCTCATTGGTCCCAAAATCAAGATTGATGTGGTTGTGTTTGTAGGGTAAAATCAAGTTTTCTGGGATAGGAAAGAAACCTGAGATACCCTCTATCTCAATACCCTGAAATCTTGATCTGAGTTGCTCTTTTTCTTCCTTACCCAATCCCTTTCCAAAAAAAGTGGTTTCTTCGAATACCTGCTCTTCGGTGGTAGCGCTTGGGTAAAAGGAGGTCCAAGGAATGATCTCTTCGTTGACGCGAAGTTGCCGAAGAAAAAGGTCAGGCTTTTGTTTATTTCGGAGCCTTGCCTGGTAATCAAATCGTACGAGTGCGGTCTTATTACTTCCTGTGCCAGCCCAAAGAATTCCTTGGTTATCTACAAGCATTCCATTTTGTCCGTCAGTGAGATCTTTGACCGGATAGCCTGTATTGGAATTAAAAATTTCCAAGTTTTCCAATTGATTCAATGTACCAGTCTCTGCATTTGGACCATCAAAAATGGCAATACCCAAATTGGTTCCAATAGCCATTTTTTTGCCATCCAATTGTTCGATCTGCAAGATTACATTGTCTGGTAAGCCATCTGAGGTGTTGAAGTTTTCAAATGGATTTTGATCAATGCTGATTTCATCCAAAAGATTCTTTTTCGCTCGCTGAGAAAGGAAACTCAAACCATGCTCGGTACCAATCCACAGGTTGCCCTTTTGATCAAGCTCAATTTGGATAACAGCGTTATCGATCAGTCCTTGCTCGGTCGTGAAGGTAAGTAGTCTTTTTCCGTCGAAGTAATTTAGTCCTCCATCCACCGCCGCAATCCAAACCGAACCGTCGGGTTCAGCTTGCATACTGAGTACCACTGAGCCAGCCAAACCTTTGTCTGGTCCCAAATGCTTAATCTGATTGCCTGCAAGAATATTGACTCCATTTTCAGTACCAAGCCATAGGTTTCCATTGGCATCGTGAATCAAGGAATAGATTTCAGTAGATATGAGGCCATTTTGTGCGGTAAAGTTTGAAAATTCCAACCCATCATATTTACTTAATCCACCCCCAGTCCCAAACCAAATATTTCCCTCATCATCTTCTGTCATTGCGTAAACAACATCGCCAGAAAGACCTTGATTTAGGGAGTACGTGGTGAATTTTTTACCATCGAATCGGCTAACTCCACCCCCTGAAGTCCCAAACCATAAATTGCCCACTTGATCCTGAAGTGTACTTAGGATAATATTTGCGCCTAAACCTTGATTCATGGTAAAGCTAGTGAACGAGTTTCCGTCAAATCGACATACTCCACCCCCATCTGTTCCAAACCATACTTTTCCAGATTGATCAATGCCAATATCCAGCACACTATTCGCAGATAGTCCTTGTTCTCGCGTATAGCTGACGAATTTGCTTCCGTCAAATCGGCTGATCCCGTGCTCGGTTCCAAACCACACTTGGCCCGATTCCTCTACACGAATCGCTCGTACGATATTGTCCGCCAAGCCATCTTTTTGGGTGAAGTTTTCAAAGGATTTTCCATCAAATCGACTCACCCCATTACCGATGGTCCCTATCCAAAGTGCGCCATCTGGAGAAGTTCCAAAGCTTCTGACCCGATTTCCAGCTAGTCCGTCACTTTCAGTAAAAGAGACAAATGAATTTCCATCAAATCGACTCATTCCAGCCCCGTTGGTTCCGAAATAAAGATTTCCATCCAAATCCTGCCCCACAGCCATCACAAAATCATCGGCCAAACCATCCTTGGTGGTGAATTGTGTGAATTCTTTTCCGTCAAATCGCAAAACTCCCCCGCCTCCGGTGGCAAACCAAAGTGCTCCATTCTGATCCTCGGTAATTCCAAAAATCACATCATTTGGAAGCCCATTTTCTAGGGTGTAGTTATAAAATGAATGTCCGTCAAACTTGCTCAAGCCTGTCAGGGTGCCGATCCAAATCGTCCCATTTTGATCTTCCCACAAGCTTCGAATGGTATTTCCGACTAGGCCTTGGGATGTGTTAAAATTGGTAAAGCTATTCCCATCATATCGGCTGATTCCTCCGCCATTGGTTCCAAACCACAAATGGCCCCGACGATCGAGCAAGACCGAATTGACCCCATCTAATGCTAAACCCTGATCGGTCGTAAAGGCCATGAATTGAGAGATTCCTCCTTCACCTAAGAGGAAATTTTCTCCTTCAGAAGAGAGTACCACTTGTTCATTGGGATCTTTTAGAACCAGTAGAGGCTGGCTTTTTGGCGGAGTCAGCTCCAATTGGACACGTTCTCCATTTTCGTCCGTGTAGGAATAGTACTGAGTGCTGCCTTTGGGAATAGGGATAATCCTCGGTTGGGAAAGATTCCCAGTTTCTAGCTCCGAATTTTGAGAGGTTGAAAAAAGTATTTTTTGAGGAGGTTTAATTGGGGTTGTCCCTCCTTGCTCTGGCGAAGGCTCAGATGTGCAGGAAAAAATGAGCAGTATTCCGCCAAAATATCTAAGAATAGGTTTCATAAAATGCTGTCTGGGAAAAAATTTGAAAGGCATAAAAACCTGACCTTTAAAATTTTCAAAAAAGATAGCCAATTCTTACAGGATAAAAAATGCTGTTCCTCCCAAGATTCGGGGAGTTTCTTTAGAAATTATTTTTTTCCCTTGATTAAAAAACTAACCAGTTTTTTAAAAAAAGCCCTTGACTTTCGGGTGTTTTCAAAATGGATAATCTTGACGCTTTTGAAAGGATTTAAAAAGGTAGTAGCCCAAAAACCCTCCGGAAAGTCCTCCCAAATTAGCCGCATGGTCCATGCGATCGAAAAACCCCAAAACAAAAGAAAGCCCAACATAGGCAATTAATATCCAAGGCTTCAAATTAGTGATAGTTAGGGTTTTGGAATCGATCCCATTAAGGAAATAACCAGAAATCAGTCCGAGTACCCAAGGGCTCGCACCTGCCACCCAATACATGGGGTGAACGTATAGGCTTACTAATGCACCGAAGAAAAGGGCAGAAACTGAAAGAAGCATAAATCCCAAAGGCCCTATTTTCTTTTCCATTTCACCCGCGATGTAGCCGAAAATTCCAAGGTTTAAGAGACCAAGAAATGGCCCAGTTGACAAAAGCCCATAGCTAAACAGTCGATACCAATCTCCATGATTCACCTCTACTCTCCTCAGCGCCCCCCAGTCTCCCAAGAACGGGTGATCCAAATATCCTCCAAGAACCCCCGAGCAGGCCATTAAAAATGTTAGAATGGCTAAAATCCATAGAAATGCAGTAGAAACTGGTCCATTTTTCCAAAACGAAAATTTATCCCAAACTTCATCTTGCCAAGACCGATATCGGGAGCGGAGTTGGGGATAATTTTCAAGAAATCCCTTTCGGGGTTTTCCATAATGTAAGATCAAGAGGAAAATTGCCGTACCAATCAGCCAGGTCAGAAAAATCCAGAGAGCTTTGTCTTTCACTCGATCAGCAAATGGTTCCATTACGGCCTCCAGAATGATAAATTGGTTTTCCGAATTAACATTGATCCGGTTGGCAATGGCTTGATTATAAAGGAAAAAATCCTCTGATTTTGGGACATTTTTGAAATATAAAGCCTGCTTAAAATCCCAATTTTCCATTTTCTTCAGACACTGCTCCTTGAAGGCTTCAAAGTACTTTTCCTTCTCTTCGTCCGATTTCCGATTAGACATGCTGTCCTTAAACTTGACGCCATACCAAACTTGAGGCGCCTCTGGAAGCATTTCATAGGTAGTATTGAGAAATGGACTTGCAAAAAGTAGTTCAAAATGAAGGGTGCTGTTATACTTCCCAGAGGTGTACCATTTCGAATTCATAGCGCCCCAGTTCTGAGGGATTTCATAGGAATCAATGGTGTAAAAGTTTGCTTTTGGCTCCAAAGTCAGGTGTGAGGGAAATTCCAACTCGACAAGTTTTCCAAACCGCTGCTCCACGTACCCTCCCGTCAGCAATAGCATAATCCAGCCAGTAAATAGTGAAACCATGGTCAGTCCATCCTGAGCACGGTCCTGATTTCGTTTGAATTGAATCCCATTGATCCGATGTCGGTAGTAAAATATATACACAACTCCAACCAACAAAAGGGGCACAGCCCAATTCCAAGCCCCTTCCATAAACTGGAAAGTCAAGTTGGGATTCAGGGGTAGGAGTGTAAAATACCGAAGGACTCCGAAAATGGGGACTAATGCCAAAGTCATGGCCAAATGAGCCGGAAAAAGAATGCGAAGCTTGATTAAATCTTTCAATGGGAGCCGGAAAATCAGATTTGAAGATATTCTTTTGAAGCAAAAAAGCCGACCTCAAGGATGAAGTCGGCTTAACTTTTTTTCAAGTTGGGATTATTGGCCTACCAAGAAAATAGCATTGCTCAATACCAATTTGCCACTTTCCCAGAATCCACGGAATATTGGGTTATCTACGAAATAGACGATTTGGCCTCTTCCTTGGCGTTCGGCTCCGATCACCATGGATTGTCCCATCTTAGATTTGATTTTATAACCAATGTAGCCTGTTCTATAGGAATCGTTTCCTGCGATGATCCCGGCATTGACGCCTCCAGTCAAATATGCAAATCGGTTGGAGTTGTTTTTTAAGGTATAAAACTTCCCTCCGGTGCCATAACCTAATGGGTGAGTTTGATCCATTTTGACTTCGTAAATCGCTCCGGCAGTTCCTCCAGAAATGTCTAAGCGCTCACCTTCGGTATAAGGTTCTAGGCGTTCGTCCTTAGCAATTTCTTGAGCAGCTTTATCGGCAGCTTTTTTCTCCTCATCAGAGTCGTAAGTTTTCAAGGCAAAACCTTCCTTGTTGGCAAAGAGATTGACCGATCCGTCGATGGCAATTAGCTTGCCTCCTGCTTTCACCCAATCCAATAATTTGCCTTGGGCGGCACCGTTGATTGCAGCGCCAAATGCTGAAGGAAGAATAATGACATCGTACTTGCTCAAATCATATCCACCAAGGTTGCTGGCTTCCAAGTTGGCCAGAGGATAATCCAAATCTTTTTCCATGAAGTGCCAAATCTCTCCAAAGTTCAATGAGGATGTGCCTTGACCGCCTACAAGGGCCACTTTTGGAGCTTGGATAGTTCGGATATTTGGCGAGCCAAAATCCTTTCCTTTATCCATGTATCCTGTCTGTGTCGTGGCTAGTGTGATTCCAAATCGATTAGCAGTTTCCGTCACCTTTTGATCAAATTGTCCTACATATTCGTTGCCGCCTTTGGTGATGATCAATGTCCCTGCAGGGAAGCTTTTTCCCTCTACCTCAAATGGATATTCGGCATATTTGACACGGATTTTCTGGTTTAAAAGCGCTGCTAAAAATGCCGCGTCTCGAGTCCCTTGCCATTGCGCTAAGTAAGCTACTGGAGTTTTACCGATTGTATTTGGGGTAAAGCCGGGCTTTTGGTAACTGGCTACAGGATCCAATCGTGTTTCCAAAGCAAAGGCCTTTAGTCCATACGCAAAAGGCATCGACCAGCTCGTGATATCGTATGTGATTGAATCGTTCAATACTGGGTTGGGCTCAAATAGCACCTGAGCCAACACAGACTTAGGTTGGTATGCACTTACGACAATGTCCTGATCGGAAGTTGAGAAGGTCACTCCCGCTTTGCCACTTTGATATTCATAGCCTTTTAGGCCTGTTTTTGCACCTGCTTTTCCGTATTGAATGCCATTTTTGTCCAAAAGCTCCAACAGTTTCTGAAGCTGAACTGGGTTGTTTTCACCCTTAATGACAAAACTTTTAAATTTCCCCTTAGGCGAGGTCTGGTTTGTTTTGAAGTAGTTGGCATACTCATCCAAAAGCCTTTTTGAATTTTGGCTGGTGACTTCTGCTGCAGACATAGCTGCAGTATAATGCCCTGCAATACGGCTGCTCAAGGTGACAGTATCTCCCACCGAATTGTAACCTCCCACACCTGCACGGCCTCCGCCACCTTGCTCAATGGTCATTCCAATCGCGCCATTGTACATGGGATAGGTATCCCCATAGGATGGATATAGCAAGTCAAATCGTTCTTTGGTGAAATAAAACCGACCCATTTCATCAAAATACTTGGCTGTATTTCTTCCAAAAATATCCTGAAACTCATGTTGAAATGGAGTTAATAATTCATGAAGTGGCTCAGCAGCAGGGGCCATGTAAAAAGGATTGTCAATGCCTTGCTCATGGAAATCCAAATGAAGTTGTGGCATCCATTGCTGATAGATTTTCAGTCGCTGCTGAGATTCGACCTGCACCTGCCAAGCCCAGTCTCTATTTAAGTCAAATAGGTAATGGTTAGCTCTGCCACCCGGCCAAGGCTCATTGTGTTCGACTGATTGCAAGTCAGGTTGTAGTCGGGTATTCATTTTTTGATTGTACCACATCGCATATCGGTCCCGTCCATCAGGATTGATGCAAGGATCGATGATGATGACTTGATTTTTGAGCCAGTCCTGAGATTTAGCATTCGCAGGATTTGCCAAGGTAAAAAAGGATGAAATGGCCGCTTCCATTCCCACAGATTCGTTTCCGTGCACATTGAAAGACATCCAGTTGATTGGAATAGAAGTACTAGGAGTTCCTTCCATCAAGCCTGCTCGCTTGAGGTTATCTGTACGGATTTGCTCCAAATTGGCCATGTTCTCAGGACTAGAAAGAATCGCGATGAATAGAGGGCGCTTTTCATTGGTTTCTCCGTATTGAATGAGCTTGATGTTTGGATTTTGAGAAGCTACATATTCAAAATAATCCACCATTCGGTGATGTGGAGTAAATCGGTCTCCAGGCTTATAGCCAAGAAATTGCTCTGGGGTTTTGAGCTGTGCCAATGCCCCAAAAAGTATGGAAAGCACCAGCGATAAGGTCAATACACTCTTTTTCATATAGAAAATATTGTTTCAGGCGGGAAGTTAATGCCTTTTATTGGGATGGAAATTACCAATTAGGGAAAAGTAATTGGTCGATTTAGACGAGAGATTTACAGTCACTAAAACAGCAAAAGACTGCCCCTGAAGGAAGCAGTCTTTTCCAGAAAAATTTGTCTATCTCTTAAACTGCTTTGGCAGTTACTTCAATATTTCCTCGAGTTGCCTTAGAATAAGGGCATACTTGGTGAGCTGCATCTACTAATTGTTGAGCATGCTCAAGCGAATCTGCATGAGGGATCTTTACTTCGATATCCACGGCAAGTCCAAAGCTGTCTGGGCCGTAATGTCCCAAATGAACTTTAGCTTTGATTTCGGAGTCACGAAGACTGGTTTTGCCAGCTACTGCTGCCAAAGCTCCTCCAAAGCAAGCAGCATATCCAGCAGCAAAGAGTTGCTCAGGGTTGGTTTTTCCTCCTTCTCCGCCGATTTCTTTCGGCATTGCCACGTCAAAATCTAGCATTCCGTCATCAGTTCTGACATGACCTTTTCTTCCTCCGGTATTGACTGCCACGGCAGTGTAGTCTACAATCAGTTTTTCCATTTTACGTTTTTGATGATTTGAGTTGTTCTAAAAGACCCGCTAAGGTTGGCTGAAGCGAGGAAGTCGATTCACCAAATTTTTGGGTTAGTTGGACTTCCAACTCTCGAAGGGCACCCAAGGTTTTGGATTGAAGAGATTTTCCGGGATAAGTCAAATGAATGCTCACCGTTCGCTCGTCGACATCCCCTCTTTTACGCTTGAGTAAATTTTGGGCTTCCAGCTTTTTAAGCAAGGGAGTTAATGTGCCAGAATCGAGTTGGAGTTTGGAGCCAAGTTCATGGACTTTTAGTCCATCTTCTTCCCATAGGATAGACAGAACCAAAAACTGTAGATATGTTATCCCTAGGGGATTAAGCTGTAGCTGAATTTGTTGGATCAAAAGTCTTGAGCTGGAATAAAGGAGCTGGGAAAGATGAAGAGTCGGAAATTCGTTAGGATTGATCATAAAAACAGGATTGAATACAATCTACTTGTTTTCAATCCTGTTTGAAAAATTTTTGTGAAGAAATGGGCTAGTTTTTTTATCCACATTGGGATAACCAAATCCTAAATAAACCAATAGGAGTGTTTTGGAGGAATGATTTCCCGCATTTCCGATTCTTAAATCAAAGAGATAGGCCTCTTTGGTACACGTAATGAAGCTTGGAGTTTGCTTCCCAATCATCCTTGAAAACTTGGGCAATAGGATCCCACTTGAGCGGTCTTCGCAGCTGGTGAGCGATATTGCCGATGGTGCAGGCCGAACAAGTGCTGTGCCCAACTTCCACAGGAACGATTGGATCTTTTCTCTTTCGGATACAGTCGATAAAGTCCACATGATGAGCTCCAAAGCTGAAATTTTCTGGTTCTTTTCCTATTTGCAACTCAGCAAGAGAAGTATCATAGTTGCCTCGTGATACTTTGATCCAACCCTTTTCACCCAAAAATTTTACGCCTTGTCTTCCCTCGTCAAATTTGGTAATCAATACTTCCACTCCATTTGCATAACGATAGGTAAGTGGTTGATCACCTGAGGCCGGAATAACTTCAATGGGTCCATTTCGATCCATGCTGAGTCCCCACTGAGCGATGTCGATCATGTGAGCTCCCCAATCGGTCATCAATCCTCCTCCTGTTTCTTGGTACCAGCGCCATGCACCCCAGGCCGATTCATTTTTTTCTGGGTTTAAAGAAATGCCAGGATTCAACAAATCATTGAATGGCAAGGTAGGTATAGGACCAAGCCATTTTTCCCAATTTAATCCGGAAGGAATTGCTTCCTCCGCAAGATCATAGGGTTTTGGGTGGGGATTGTCACCGACATGGACTAGCACTTGTGATATTTTTCCTAGTCGCCCTCGCTGTACATGCATGGCTGCGGTCTGGAAGTTTACAGCGGCCCGTTGCATAGATCCGACTGCCAGAACGACTCCATTTTCTCGAACGGCTTTGACCAACTCCTGACCTTCTTTGATGGTAAAAGTCAAAGGCTTTTCTAGGTAAATATCTTTTTTGGCGCGACAGGCATCTATTGCCATCAAGGCATGCCAATGATCTGGAGAGGCAATTACTACGGCATCGACTTCAGGGTTTGCTAAAAGCTCTCGATAGTCTTCGTATAATTTAGGAGCGACATAGGGCTTTCCGGCCTCAGTAAGATTTTTCTGAACACGTAATGCAAATCGTTCTCTCTTGATGGCATAGACATCCGCCGCCGCAACAGCTTCGACGCCTGGAATCCGCATAAAATTGTTCAATAGCCCCATGGCCTGTCTGCCTACCCCAATGAATCCAAGTCGGACTCGTTCGTGAGCGGGTTGGAATGGAGAAGAATCTGAAGAAGCAAAGGAAAGTCCAGGGATTAAACTGGCACCTGCAGTAGTCAAAAGACTGGTGCTGAGAAATTTTCGTCGAGAGAATGAATTGCCGCTCATGAGGTTATTGGGTTTAGAGAATAATGCACAAAATGTATAATAAATTATCAGAAAGGATCCTGCTTTCGAAATTTCCTCTCGCTATTTTGATAAAAGAAGGATAATTCAAGATGAAAGGCCGGGTTTTGTGACTTTATTCAGTTTTTTTGTTTGAACTCTTTTGGGATCTTTTTCCTTTCTTGTCATAGAAATTTTCTATCAAAATGACCATCCAACAACTGGAATACCTGATCGCAGTGGATAAGCATCGTCACTTTGGACATGCTGCAGAATCCTGCTTTGTGACTCAGCCTACCCTCAGCGCCCAATTGGGAAAATTGGAAAAAGAGCTCGGTGTAATCTTATTTGATCGAAGCAAAATGCCTGTCATTCCAACGGAAATCGGAGTACAGATCATCGCTCAGGCCAAGAAGGTAGTTTCTGAAAGTAGAGGAATTTTAGAGCTGGTAGCTCAGCTTAAAGGAGATATTTCGGGCACCTTGAAAATGGGTATAATTCCTACCCTTGCTCCGTACCTTTTGCATCGCTTTATCCGGAAATTTTTGGATAAATATCCGAATGTCAAGTTGGAGGTTCACGAAATGGTCACCGAGGAGGTAGTCAAAAAGCTTAAGAACGATGAACTCGATTTGGGGATTATTGTGACTCCGTTGGATGAGTCAGGAATTGTCGAAAAACCCATGTTTTACGAAAAGTTTTACGCTTACTTTTCCAAAGGACATCAACTCCTTCGAGAGACTGAAATCACAGCCCAACAACTGAAATCGGATGAGTTATGGATCTTGCAGCAAGGGCATTGTTTCAGAGATCAGGTGATTAGCTTTTGTGATCAGCGAATGGCTGGACATAAAAACTTCCATTATGAAAGTGGTTCTCTTGAGGGGCTGCGCAATATGGTCAATCGATATGAAGGGGTAACACTCCTGCCTGAATTGGCTACTGTAGATTTGTCGGATGAGGAAAAATCAAGACTGCGGCCCTTCAAAGGGACAGCACCCATCCGTGAGGTGAGCATTATTTTGAATCGGAATTTTCTGAAGCAAAAGTTGGTCGAGCTTTTATATAAGGAAATCACCGAAGCTATCCCTCAGGAAATGACTTCCAAGGCTCATGGTAAAGTGGTGAGGTTTAAGTAGGATTTATTTTTTGTGGAGGATATAACGATCTGCCAATTGCCCTTTAATTTTATTTCCTTCTTGATCGAGGTGCCAGATTTGGTTTTCTCCGACCTTGTATTTCCCCGGAGTATCTCCAATCAAACCCAAAAGCTGGATGCTAGAGCCTTCTTCATTCCAAGTAAATTTTCCTGTGAAAATTTCCTCGCGGGCATCATTTAAGCCTAGATAATTGGTCTTCAATTCAAAGCTTTGGTCTGGATTTAAAGTCAGCCATGTTTCTATCCCTTCGCAACTTGCGCATGGAAGGACATTGAAGTAGGTACCTGTCCAATCCAGAGCCGTTTGGGAATTGTCGGGGGACGAAAGAACAGGTTCATTAATCAGGTTTCGGGCTTCCACTTGGGTGTTACCTTCCATTTGATCCTGTTCCTTGTTTTGATGGCAAGCTACAAGGAATACCATAAGTAAAGCTGAGTAGAAATTCCTTTTCATCATTTGAATGTCACCTTTAACGATGGTAAATCAAGGTCTACCTACCTTATACCCCAAATTGAGTAAGATGATGGTCAAGGTGTTTGTAAAACATATTATTCCACTCTAAGGAGCTTAAAGGACCAAAAGACAGGGATTCTTTTCCTTCAAAATGATCTCTGCCTAGTGCAAGGGTATGCTGTAAATAATTAATAAGCCGAGCTTTTTCCTCTTCAAAATTTCTACGGTCCGGAATAATAAAAACAGGAGCCGTCCTAATATTTTTCTTGTATGGGACTTCATTGACCACACCGTTTTTGACAAATGCTTTCAGAAGCAGTCTCATAATCGGATTTGGCTTAGGATGCTTGTTGGTAAATGCCATTTCGTAGGTAACCGAACAATGGGCAAGCATTTGATCCACGGACATTTTTCCCCAAAGTGCTGGGGTATCAGGTTTAAGATGGTTGATCCGATCGATCAATTCAGCGGTAACTTGGGAGTCAAAGATATTTTTCATAGCTGCGGGTTTGACGGAAGTAATTTAGGGAAAAAGGAGAAAAATTTTTGATATAAATAGGTTTATATTGTAAACCTATTTATACTTGTTTCGTTATTGATTTTAAAATCATAAATCATGGAAAAACAATTAAGCAGTTCGGAATCCTTGGCACTGATCACGGAGATGATCCAAAAGGCCAAAAAGGAAGCCGCCGGAGATGGAAGCTTTCAGCTATTGCTCTGGGGCTGGGTAATTACCTTGTGCAATTTTGGGCATTATTTCTTGGCCAAGTCCCGATATGAAATGCCCTATATCGTTTGGTTGGCGGTGATTCCTGCCTTAGGTTGGAGTTTTGCACATGAGTTCAAGAAGCGAAAAGCATCTCGTATCAAGACTCATTTGGATGATTTATTAGGGCAGCTTTGGGTGGCTGTATTTGGAGGAATGGTGATTGTCTTGGCTTTTATGCCGGCCTTAGCGTTTCGACACAATCCTGTCATTTTGCTTTTGGCGGCAGTGGGTGTATTCGTCACCGGAGCGATTATTAAAGACAATTCGGTCAAATTGGGAGGATTGGTTTTGTTCCTGGGTTCGATTATCGGATTTTTGCTGCCTGTTGACGAGCAATATCTCGTAGCGGGCATTGCTATGGTATTCGGCTATTTGGTCCCTGGATATTTATTGAAAAACAAATTTAAAAGTCGTGTTTAAGCCTCTAGATCCTCTCCTTCATTCGCAACTCAGACTTGCGATCATGTCCCTTTTGATCGGGCTGGAGGAGGCTGATTTTACCTTTATCAAAGAAAAAACAGAATCGACAGCGGGTAATCTGAGCGTACAGCTCGACAAGCTGGAGAAAGCAGGGTATATCTCGATCGAAAAATCCTTCAAGGGAAAGCGACCACTTACTACCTGCAAGATTACTTCAACAGGCGTAAAAGCATTTGAGGAGTATGTCGAAAATCTGAAAAACTATATTTCTTAAAAAATTTTCTCATTTAAGTTTATAAAATAAATCAATTTATGTTATGAAAACGCATTCTAGAATTTTCGCTTTTTTAGTAATGGCAACCCTGACGGCCTTGGGATTTCCCCAAGACCTCAAGCGACTCAGCTATCAGGCTTACCTCATCCAGGACAAAAATTCCTGGAAGCAAAATGTGGCACTTGCCACTCAGGCCCATCAGATTCAGCCCAATGAAAGGACTTCTTTTGACCTAGCCCTGATGGAATATGGTCTGCTTAATGTCACGATGGTCGATCAGGATGAGCGCCTATTTGATGCCTATGCGGACGGATTGGAAAAAAGACTTAAAGCCCTGAGTTCATCCCAAACCTACGGGGCTGAGGCTAAGGCGCTACTTTCTTCGCTCCATGGTTACAAAATTGCTTACAATCCGATGAAAGGAATGTTTTTGGGACCAAAGAGCTCAGGTTTACTGGAGGAAGCTTTTGCCCAAGCTCCCAATTCGCCGATCGTACTGAAAATGATGGCAGGGAATAAGTATTTCACTCCGGAAACCTGGGGAGGAGACAAAGACGAAGCACTTGCTCTTTTCCAAAAGTCAAATCAGGCTTTCGAAAAATCCGGAAAGGAGTAGGATTGGATGTATTTGGACAATATGGCTTGGATGGGAATGATCTATCAGGAAAAAGGAAATGAGGCTAAAGCCAAAGAAATCTGGACTCAGGCCGTGAAACTAGAGCCTAACTTTCATTGGGTGGCCAAAGGTCTTCTGGCCAATTTGAATTGAATTAAAGGTTTTACCATCGAAAAAGCAGCGGCCACTGACCGCTGCTTTTTTGGGTTTAGTCTAAAATTATCCGTTCACTTTTTGGATACTTGACCTCATATTGGAAAGAAACCTTTTGCTGGGTTCCAGGAGCCAGGCGTATTTCCCAAGTTATAATTCCAGTTTGGGGGTCTAATTTTCCGCCGCTTAGTTCTCCAGGACTTACACTGATATTGGAATTGACGGATACAGGAATCTGATCCTTGACCAAAAGGGTGATTGCTTGGGATTTGTTGTTTTTTAATGTGATTTCGTATCCCCTACTTTCGGTGATGCTGGATCCGATGGTTCGTTTCTTGGAGAATTGATCTACTTTTTCACGCTGCATTACGATCGAGCGATCACGTCCCATGGAAATTTGAAGTGTATCCTGAAGAGCTGCAGCGTTCAAAAGAGACCTACCAACAAACCCCTCCTCAAAGTACAGATTGCTTTCTCCCTCGAGCAGACTGTATTGACTCCAATCGGTGATTTCGGCTATTAGGAAGGCATCTTTGTCCAATTTTGAGATGGCAGTGTATAGATAATTTGCTGGGATATCATAGGTTTTTAGATCTACCAAAGTTCGTTCTCCATTGGTTTTGATCGAATATGGCTCAGCTACCTCTATTTCCACAGTGGTTTGATTTTCGACAAAGGAAGTAAGCAATGGCGTTGCTTCAAGTTCTCTTTTACTTCTTACATTCACTCCGGCTACACGTCCCTGAAGAGATCGATCCATGGAGTTAGAGTAACCAGCCACCACTACCTCTTGAAGCATTGAAACATCCTCTTGCATACTCACACTGATGGTAGATCTTCCTTGAATAGGTACTTCTTGCGTAGAGAAACCAACAAATGAATAAACAAGACTTTGGGAAGAAGGTGGGATAGTGATCGAATATCTGCCGTCCAAATCTGTAGCAGTACCAATTGTGGTTCCTTTTACCAAGACTGTGGCTCCTGGTATAGGTTCTCCATTTGAGTCTAGGACCACTCCGCTTACTTGGCCTGGTACAGGAGGTAATGCAAATTTATTTACTGTAGTAAAACGTGCATAGTTCAGTTCCCACTTTTCAAGTAATGGAGCCTGTCCACTTTGGTTGGGATTAGCATTTGAAAAGCGCAGCTTCACATTTTTCCAATCCACACCCGTGTTTTGATATACTTCCGCTTTATAAGTGATTTTAAGAGGATCGTTGATGGTTTTTACTCGGACATCATACTTGGGATACCAGCCGGCATTAGCTACGAGGTAGTTGATTTGAAAGCTACCCGTCCCCGAAGATGAAGCTTTAACTCGGATGCGGATTTCTGAAGTTGATTTGTTTTGGCTTTCACGCATGGCGCTGATTTGATTTCGCAAGCGCTCTAGTTCCCTTTCGTTTTCTGCGATCTTGGACTTTATCTGAAGTTCCTCATTGGTGATTTTGGTGAGTTCGCTGTCAAAAAAATCTAAAGCTGTTTTCAACTCCGCCATGGATGGACCGGTTTGACTGCCGCCGAGGTCTTTGTTGGCAGAGAGTAAACTTGCCTTGTTAGATAAAACCTGAAGTCTGTTTTGAGCCAAGGTTTGAGACTTTTGAATAGTCCCAATCTGATTTTCTAGTTCTTTTACTTTTTCGCCCTGCTCATTTTCACTCAAATAATCCAGTCTTTTATTAACAGCCTGAATAGTGAAATTACCCTGAGCTTTTACTTGAATGCTTTTTTCGTCAAGGTATGGCGAAAGGCCTTTAAGTACTACGATAGACTCCCCAGCTGGAATTTGGCCAGAGGCTGTTTCAAAAACCTGAGCTCCTGAAAGGAACAATGTAATATCCTTTATTTGGCTTTTCAAAGGCGTCTCTTTGATCTCCTGACTGAGTCCTTTGAAAACAAAAACCAATAGGAAAGCGGGAAAAATTAGTCGTTTCATGGCAAAATCATTTAGCTTAGAAACAACGAATATTTTGAGTAAAAGGCAACAGCTCATCATAAAATCTGTCAAAAATTCCAGTTTTTGCAGTTGGGTCACTCGACGTTGATTAGTTTTGTTGGGAAGTCCAATTGGTATTAAAAAGGCTCATGGAGCCTACTGATGAATTAAATTTTATTAAACAAGCACTAAACTTTATGACTCTTTTTCAAAGTATCCTCATTGCCATAATTGAAGGTCTAACTGAGTTTTTACCGATTTCTTCCACCGGACATATGATTTTGGCTTCGGCGGCGATGGGTATCCACGAGGATGAATTTGTGAAAACCTTCGAGGTTTTTATTCAGCTTGGGGCGATTTTGGCCATAGCACTCATGTATATCAAGCGGTTTTTCCGCAGCCTGAATATTTACTTTAAGCTTTTTGCTGCATTCTTGCCCACTGCAGTCATCGGACTTTTGGCCTATGATTTTATCAAAGGCTACCTGTTTAATCCCATCGTAGTCTCTGTTTCCTTGATCTTGGGAGGTGTGATTTTGATTTTGATTGACAAAAAAGTAGTCAATCAAGAAACCTCACTGAAGGAGGTCGAGGATATTTCTTACAAAAACGCCTTCTTTATCGGCCTATGTCAGTGTCTTTCGATGGTACCCGGTACCTCCCGAGCCGCAGCTACTATTATTGGAGGTGTTTTTAATGGATTGGATAAAAAGCAGGCGACTGAGTTTTCTTTCCTTTTGGCGGTACCTACCATGATGGCGGCTGGAGGATATGACCTCATTAAGTCAGATTTAGCGTTTACTTCTGAGCAACTTTCCATGTTGGCGATAGGATTTGGAGTAGCTTTTGTCTCGGCTTGGTTTGCAGTGAAACTGTTTTTAAAATATGTTTCCAATCATGGATTTACCGCTTTCGGTTGGTATCGGATTGTGTTGGGGATTGTATTTTTGATCTTGATGTGGGGGGCTGATTTGGGCTAATCCAATGAAATAGCCAAAAAGATTCTTAAGGAATTATAGTAATAAAAAGTAAAACCAAATTGAAACAAAAAGGCCCAGTAGCGATACTGGGCCTTTTTGTTTTCCTAGGAATAGATGATTTATTTTCCTTTTTCTCCAATAGAGATCATAGCGCAGCGGAAACCAATATGGTTGGTAGCTGAATCTTGATGCATAAATCGACGAGTACCAGGAGCTAACCAATAAGCCACATCTCTCCAAGATCCTCCTTTGTACACTCTCATTTCGTCAGTGAATAAGGAAGTCTCATAGTTATCCTCATCATCATACACGCCATCCCTTCTCAACGGATTCAAATCATCCGCATCTTGATAAGTCATTGGACGATACACGTCATACACCCATTCGTTCATGTTTCCAGCCATGTGGTACAAACCAAAATCATTGGGAGCCATGTCGTAAACGTTGGTAGGAAGGATTTCACCGTCATTTCGCTGATTTCCAGAAATACCGGCGTAATCACCACGACCTCGTTTGAAGTTGGCCAAAAAGTCACCTTGCTTTCCTTTTCGCTTCACATTGTATGGATTTCGAATCCCTCTACCATCCCATGGATATATTCTTCCGTATTCTTGGTTTTCGTCTAGGTATTGAGTTCCAATCATTGCCTTAGCAGCATATTCCCATTCTGCTTCATTCGGTAGTCTGAATTCTGCAAGAGCTACGCCTCGTTCAATCAATTGGTTTTTGGTCATAGTAGAGTCAAGTTCTCTTTCCTTTTTGATCAAATCCTGAACGTACTCAGTTCTCCACGTTGCGTATGCTTTTGCTTGGGTCCAAGAGACACCAGCTACTGGATAAAAATTAAATCCAGGGAATCTGAAATAATAGGATTGATATAAATCATTGAAAGACATAGCACCTGACCAAACATTTTCAGAAGGCTCCAATTTCAATACAGAGTCCGCGCTTACTCGCTTTCTCATATCGAAAAGGAATTCTCTATAGTCGTTATTGGTCATTTCTGTTTCATCCATGTAGAATGAAGCAATGGATACGGTTCTTTCCAAGTTATCTCTGAAAGCCATAATATCCTCCTCTTGCGACCCTAAAACGGTACGACCGCCTTGGATAAACTTCAAGTTTGGACCTGGAATTTGTTCTGCATTTCGAGAGACGAAAAATTGGGTGGTATCTTTCTCATCAAAAGAAAAATCTGCCCCAGTAGTTGCACTTCGCTTTCCTGGATCTCCGGCAGTTCGTCGGCCATAACCAGGGGTTTTTTGGCAGGAAGAAAGCAATGATATTGAAACCAGTGCTAGGGCACTTGCCCACATTCCCAAGGAATTTTTGCTTAGACGCATAGTATCTAACGTTTTTTCAAATTCAAGCTATAAATATAGAGGCATTGGTAGCTTAATACCAATTTGGCTTTTATTGTTTATCCACCAAGTATGATCCCTTAGCATCAAAAACGCCTAAAACCGACAAAATTGATTGAGCAAATTGCAATATTTATGCCAGTTAATTTTTTCAATTTTTCATCTCTTCGAGCAATTTTTGAGCCTTTTGAATGCGTTGGACTTCCTCGACTGTCAGAATTAAACGATTCTTGTGCTCTTTTATTTTGCAGGTCTTAGGATGGACTTGAGCAAACTTCATAATCTGCCCGAATACTGGGGAAGAATAGAAATCATCTCTATTGGAAGGTAAAAGGTAGCACTTCATCTGCTTGTTTTTCAACACAAGCTTCTCAATTCCAAGTGTTTCTGCGACCCAACGTAAACGAACAGTCTCCATTAAGTCTTCCACTGTCTTGGGAATTGGACCAAATCGATCTTGAAGCATTTGAGAGAATTTAGCCAATTCCTCCTCGTTTTTAATGCTGTCCAGCTTGGAATAAAGGCCTAATCGCTCGCTGATATTGGAAACATATTCCTCTGGAATTAACAATTCCAAGTCGGTTTCTATGGTACAATCTTGGACTAAAACCTTTACTTTTTCTTTCAGATCTGTTTCAAAAAGGGCTGCAAATTCAGTTTCCTTAAGTTCTTGAACAGCCTCATCCAAGATTTTATGGTACATCTCAAATCCAAGATCTGTTATAAAACCGCTTTGCTCCGCACCCAAAAGATTTCCTGCACCCCGAATGTCTAGATCTTTCATCGCTACTTTAAATCCATCTCCTAAGTCAGAGAATTCTTCTAAAGTTTGTAGCCTTTTTCTAGCTTCTGGAGTCAAGCCAGACATAGGAGGAGTGAGTAAGTAGCAAAATGCCTTCTTGTTACTTCGTCCCACTCGGCCTCGCATTTGATGAAGATCACTCAAGCCAAACATGTGCGCACGGTTGATGATGATGGTATTGGCATTGGGGATATCGAGACCTGATTCGATGATATTGGTGGAGACGAGCACATCGTATTCGTGATTGATGAAGTCAACCATGATGTTTTCCAGCTTTTTGCCGTCCATTTGTCCATGTGCGCCGATTACACGGGAATCAGGCACGAGCTTTTTGATCAAATTTGCAATGCTGTCAATTTCACCCACTCGGTTATGGACAAAGAAAACTTGACCTCCTCTTCGGAGTTCATAAGCCACTGCGTCTCTGATCACTTCTTCTTGGAAAGTTTGTACTTCAGTAGTTACTGGCTGTCTGTTAGGAGGCGGAGTAGAAATGACGGACAAGTCTCTAGCTCCCATCAGTGAGAAGTGAAGTGTACGAGGAATAGGAGTCGCTGTAAGGGTCAAGACATCCACATTCACCCGAATGTTTTTTAATTGATCCTTGACCTTAACGCCAAATTTCTGCTCTTCGTCTATGATCAAAAGTCCTAAATCTTTGAATTCAAGGTCTTTGCCAACAATCTTGTGTGTCCCTACCAGAATGTCAATTTCCCCGCTTTTCACCTGCTCTTTGATGATTTTCAAATCTTTGGCAGAACGGAAGCGGTTGATATAATCCACCTTTACTGGAAAATTACTTAGCCTTTCCTTAAAGGTCTGATAGTGTTGCATGGCCAAAATGGTGGTAGGCACCAAGACTGCCACTTGTTTCCGGTCATTGACTGCTTTGAATGCGGCTCTTACCGCTACTTCAGTCTTCCCAAAACCTACATCTCCACAAACCAAGCGGTCCATGGGATAACTTTTTTCCATATCGGATTTGACATCTGATGTGGAGGATGCTTGGTCAGGGGTATCTTCATAGATAAAAGAAGATTCTAATTCCACTTGTAAAACTGAGTCTGGGGAAAATGCAAATCCAGGAGCTCCTCTTCGTTTTGCATACAAAGCGATCAAGTCCTTGGCAATGTCTTTGACTTGTTTTTTTACCCTCGACTTTTTGTTTTCCCAATCAGGCGATCCCAATTTAGACATCGATGGAACTTGTCCTTCCTGTCCAGAGTATTTGGAGATCTTGTGGAGGGCGTGAATGTTGACGTATAAAAGATCATCGTCTCGAAAGATGAGTCGCACAGCTTCCTGCATTTTGCCTCCCACATCGACTTTTTCGAGACCAGCAAATCTACCCACTCCATAATCCACGTGGACAATGTAATCCCCAGGGTGAAGTGACTTCAGTTCTTTAATGGTTAGGGCTTTAGATTTACTTGCCTTCGTGCGGGTTTTGTAACGATGAAATCGCTCAAAAAGCTGGTGATCGGTATAGCAGGCAAGTTTCAGATTGCGATCCACAAATCCTTCCCGTAAGCCAATTCGGAGTGTTTGTACTTGAAGGGTTGGATCTAGTTCTTGGAATATTCCCAGAAGGCGGTCGATTTGCTTTTCATTTTCAGCCGTAACCAAATTGGTAATTCCTTGCTTCTCGTTGGAAGAAAGGTTTTCGACCAAAAGATCAAAGTTCTTATTGAAAGAAGGTTGTGGCTGGCTATCCCAGGAGATTTTTACCGTGTTTTTGAGGTAAAATTGTCTTCCAAATTCGATGATCCTGGCAGATTTCAGCTCCTTTGCAAACACTATCCCACTGTCAAATAGGTGCTCAGGTTGTAATAAAAGCTTTTCCGTTTGAGTCTGTTTGACGATTTGATCAAAGGCTTGCTGCGCCTTGTGGAAGCATTCATCCATCACATCCAAGGTGAGCTGATAGTCTTTGATCCAAATTTTCGCTTCGGAAGGAAGAAAGCTTAATAGCGATTTACGCTCCTCTTTCAAAAGCTTGGTTTGTACGTTCGGAACTAATGAAATTTCATCAACTGTAGCAATGGAGAGCTGACTTTCCGGATCAAATGTCCGGATGCTTTCAATCTCTTTTCCAAATAATTCCAGGCGATAAGGATGCTCATGACTGTAAGAAAATACATCCAGAATCCCTCCTCGAATGGCAAATTGTCCGGGCTCGTAGACGAAATCTGTTCGCTCAAAATCGTAGCTACTCAGCAATTCGGACACGAATTCCATATCCACTGATTCCCCAACTTTGGCACTGAAGGTATTTTCGACCAAAGACCTTTTGTTGATTACTTTTTCGTACAGGGCCTCCGGATAGGTGATGACGATAAGCGGCTTATTTTTTTGTTCTACCAATCGATTGAGCATTTCTGCTCGTATGAGGATGTTCGCATTATCGATTTCATCATATTGATAAGGTCGCTTGTAGCTACCCGGAAAGATCAAATATTCCTCGGTGCCCAGAAGGTTTTGAATGTCTGAATTGAGATAGGCAGCCTCTTCCCGATCTTGGGCGATAATCAGATGTGTACCTCCGAATTTTTCAAACAAGGAGCAAAACAAGACCATGTCCAAGCTCCCAGAAAGGCCTTTGATGGCTAGATTCTCCCCATTTGCCTGATTGAGCTGGAGAGATAAAGTCTGGAAGATAGGATCAGATTGGTAAATATGTAGAAGAGCAATTCTGTCCAAAACGGGAAGGAATTAATAGGTAGAATACGTGGATGATTTGTAAAAGCCTCTTTACTAGAAGTGAGTTTTTTTCAACTTTTCTAGCTGGTAAAGTTAGCTGATTTTGGCCTAAACAAGAGATTTGACCAATTTTTGAACCAAGGCACTGGTAAAATGTTTTGAACAAGGCAAGCCCCTGCTGATGCTACTAGCTGTGCAGGGTAAATTGATGATTCTATCCAAAAAGATGAAAGGACAATCTCAACGAACCGATAAAACTTGGCTTCAACGGCTGGAAAGCCTTCATCCCTATGAAACCCTTCTTTATCTGGCCATGATCGGGAGTGGCTTGATCTTCCTTTTTTTGGTGGTTGCCTTTATTTCTTCTGGATTACATCAATTGGAAGGCTTGAATCATAGGATGCCGAATGCTTTTTTGATATCGACCTTATTGCTGATTTTATCCGGATATACAGCCACAAAAATGAGACTCTATTACCAGGAAGAAGATATCCCCAAATTGGAATCATCGCTGCGAAATACGTTTTGGCTTGGTTTGGCCTTCACCGTGCTACAAATCGCCGGATGGAAAGAGCTTGGAGACATGGGCATCCGTTTTACTGGAATTCCAAGTGGAAGTTTTCTTTATGTACTTTCAGGAATACATGTCCTACACCTTGTAGGAGCCATGGTTTTTGCATTGCTGTTGTTAATGCAATTGCGGAAAACCCAAGACGACGGTGTGCAAAAACTTCTTTTGGTTACCAATCCATATGAAAAAATGCGAATAAGGCTATTCACCGTGTATTGGCATTTTATGGATGCAGTTTGGTTGGTTTTGTTTTTACTCTTTATTCTTAGCTTCTGATGAGATTAAACTTTGAAACTCGAGTTGATTCGAATGTTTCTTCCGTGAAGGAAGGCTTTAATGAAGCGCTATTCAAAAAACTTGCACCCCCGTTTCCTCCAGTTCGAGTGAAGAGATTTGATGGGTGCTCCAAGGGTGATTTGGTTTCTTTGGAATTGAACTTTTTACTATTTCGTCAACTATGGGTAAGCGAAATAACCGAGGATTCGACGGATGAAAACGAATTCTATTTTGTGGATGAAGGTATTCAGCTCCCTTTTTTCCTGAAAACTTGGAGCCATAAACACCGAATTATCCGGCAGGGCAATGGAGCTATCATTCGGGACGAAATATCTTACACAGGCCCGTTTAGGGTATTGACTTGGTTGTTATATCCGACCCTTTGGCTCCAATTCGCATATCGAAAGCCGATCTACCGGAAGGTTTTTAAGAATGGGTAGGTAAATTTTCGCAGTTGAGGACTTTGCAGTCACCGTAAAGAACCAAAGAATGACTGGTGATGTAGGACTGAAATTCCCTTCCCATTGCCTCTTTGATTTCATTGATTTTGGGATCAGAAAACTCTCGGATTTTTCGACATTGATTACATACATGGTGGTCATGATGCTTGTAAGTCAGTGCTTGTTCATAAAGAGCGACTTTATCTTTGAATTGATGTTTTACCGCCAAGCCACTATCGACTAATAGGTCCAAGGTATTGTAAATCGTTGCTCGACTGATGGTGTAACCTTTGTTTCGCATTTTCAGAAAAAGCCCTTCCACATCGATGTGTTCGTCTTCTGGAAGTGCATATAATTCATCAATTACCGAAAAGCGCTCAGGGGTTTTTCGACTTCCTTGTTTGAGTAGATAGTTTTCAAAAATCTTTTTTGCTTTTTGAATCAGTGCTTGGTCTGCCATAAGAATATCTCCTTGTATAGCTAAAGATGAAAGTTTCCGGATTTTTTGACAAAAGACCTTGGTAATTCTCAGCTTATTTGGTTCGAGTCTAAATTGATAAATAGACTCTGGATACAAAAAAATTGAAAGTCCCAAAGAAGTATTTGGCTTTTTTCGAGAACGCCTTTGCGTAAAATCCGTTATCTTTTTGGGACTTCCGAAGGGTGATTTATGATGAATTGGAACAGGTTCATGCTTCTTTTTTTCTTGTTTGCCACCACCGCAAGCTGGGGGCAAGTACCTGGATTTTTTCTTAAGGATGATGTAAAAAAAGCTCGGATTCCATTCTATTCTTCCAATAGCTTGATAATTGTTCCCCTTTCGATCAATGGAAATGAAAAGATCAATTTTCTGATTGATACGGGAGTTAGATCCAATATTCTATTCAGTAAAAAGCTGGGAGATGCCTTGGGATTGGACTATACCCGAAGACTTAACATTATTGGTGCAGACGGAACTACCGGGATATGGGCTCAGGTGTCTCCAGTCAATACGTTGGACCTTGGACCAGTGCAGGGCCAGCTTCAGAGCCTGTTGGTTTTAGAGGAGGATTTCTTTGAGTTGGAATCGGTGATCGGTGTCCCGGTTTATGGAATTATTGGCCATGATTTTTTCAAATACAATCCTGTAAAAATCAATTATGATGAGGGGTTTTTGGAATTTTATCAATCCGATAAATTGAAATGGAGACCACCTTTATTCAAAAAGTTAACCTTGTCCGTTGAAGACAGCAAAGCCTATGTGCAAGCTAAAGTCAAGCAAAAAGACGGCTCAAAACTCGATGCGAAGCTCCTGATCGATACTGGAGCTAATCATGGTCTACTACTCAACCGAGAAACATCGACGGACATCATCCTTCCGGAGCTTTTTATCGAATCAGAACTTGGGCAGTCCTTGGGTGGCGTTTTGTATGGATTTATGGGAAGGGTTGAGGCTTTAAATTTTAAATCAATGTCTCTTAAAAAAGTGCTGACGTCATTTCCTGAAGAAAATAACTTTAGCGAAGTGATCAAAGCAACCGGACGAAAGGGAAGCCTTGGTTCGGAAGTCCTTGGAAGGATGCGGATTATTTTGGACTATCCCAGAGAGCGAATGTTGGTCAAGCGAGGGGAGACCTTTTACCAGCCTTTCGAATTTGACATGAGCGGGATGAATATCAAGAAAACTCCTACAGATGAAATTAGAATCTATGTAAGCGATGTCAGACCCGGGTCAGCAGCCTATAAAGTCGGGATTTTGCCATTTGATGAGATTTTGTCCATCAATAAAGTTCCGGTTTTTCTTTGGGAACTTCCAGATGTCTTTAAGCTGATGCGATCTGAAGAGGGAAGGGAGATTGTCCTGGAAATGAGGCGCTATATCAATAATGACCTCACGAATTACAGTGATTATACGGTCAGTATTTTCCTTAAAAAGCAGATCTAAAGTCCCTTTTGCCAAAAGATAATTTGGTTACCTTTGATCGGACATACAACATATCTATCGGAAATTCCGTGTATGTTTCTCGTTTGATAACACAACCCAATCACAATGAAAAAACTCCTTATTCCAGTGGCGATTATCGCCGTTTTAGGTATTTACTTGTACACAAAGGCTGTGGGGACATACAATCAGTTTGTCCAAACAGAAGAAACCATCAACGGAATGTGGGCTGAAGTAGAAACTCAGTACCAACGACGTGCTGATTTGATTCCAAACTTGGTGAACACAGTGAAAGGCTACGCGGAATTTGAACAAGAAACACTCACAGGCGTGGTGGAAGCAAGATCCAAAGCCACTTCTGTTCAAATCGATCCCACCAATCTTACTCCAGAAAAACTTGGAGAATTTCAGAAAGCTCAGGATCAGCTTTCCGGCGCTTTGAGTAGACTTTTGGTTACGATCGAAAAGTATCCAGACCTTAAGGCTAACCAAAACTTCTTGGAACTTCAGGCTCAGCTCGAAGGCACTGAAAATAGAATTTCAGTGGCGCGAAGAAATTTCAACGAGTCGGTGCAGGCATACAATCAAAACTTGAGAACCTTCCCGAACAACATCTTTGCAGGTTGGTATAATTTCGAAGCTAAAGGATACTTCCAAGCATCGGAAGGCGCAGAAAATGCACCAACAGTCCAATTCTAAGAAAGCCCATGGCAGAAAAATTATTTTCTCCGGAACAAAAGAAAGAAATCGTCTCAGCCATCCAGCGTGCTGAGACGATGACTTCCGGTGAAATACAGGTTCACATCGAAAACACCTGTAAAGGAGACGTTTTAGATCGAGCTGCAGAAGTCTTTGAATCACTGAAAATGTATCAAACCAAAGACCGAAATGGAGTCTTGATTTACTTGGCAGTGAAAGATCAAAAATTTGCGATCCTTGGTGACGCAGGGATCAATAGCAAGGTACCCAATGGATTTTGGGAGGATACCAAAAATTTGATGGCGGGATTTTTCCGGCAAGGCAAATTTTCCCAAGGTTTGATTGAAGGAATTCAACATGCCGGATGCCAACTCAGCACCCACTTCCCTTACGACGCCGAAGGCGACCAAAACGAATTATCGGATGAAATTTCTTTCGGCTAAGAGGCCCGTCTTTCTCTTAATATTCCTGATTTTGACTCAGCTAGGTTTTGCCCAGGATTTCCCTCCTGTTCCAAATCCTCCCCGATTGGTCAATGACTTCACTGGAACCTTATCCTCTCAGGAAGTTCAGCAATTGGAGCAAAAGCTGGTCGCATATAATGACAGTACCTCTACCCAGATTGCCATTGTGATGATGCGTTCGGTAGGCGAGTATGATATTGCAGACTACTCCTTCCGATTGGCAGAAAAATGGGGGATCGGGGGAGCAAAAAATGACAACGGGATCCTGATTCTAGCGGCAATGGATGACCGAAAGGTATTTATCGCCACAGGCTATGGACTGGAAGGCGCTGTGCCAGATGCCCTTGCCAAACGGATTGTGACGAGTCTAATCGTACCTAATTTTAAAATGGAAGCCTATTATGAAGGGTTGGATAAAGCAACCGACATGATAATCAAGCTGGCTTCAGGAGAGTACCAAGCCGATGAAGTGACTTCAGATGGAAATTCAGGAGGAGCTGGATTGGTAATATTCTTATTTATCCTTCTTTTTATCATCCTTCCGTTGATCAAGAATCGAAAAGATAACGACAACCACATGGGAGGAAAAGGTGGTGGTGTAGATATCTGGACGACCATCATGCTCGCCAATATGCTCAAAGGCTCAGGTCGAGGCAAGTGGGGTGATTTCTCTTCCGGAGGTGGATCCTTTGGAGGCGGAGGTGGATTTGGAGGATTCGGAGGTGGATCCTTTGGTGGTGGCGGTGCTGGAGGAAGCTGGTAAAAAAAATTACAGTCTCAGTAAGCTCTATTGCTGAGACTGTATTATTTCCAGTGCGTCTTGAATTAGGTCTTGCTCAAATCCTCTGGACATCAAGTATTGAATCACTTTATATTTTTTGATGGACAAGTTGGGTTCTTTGGTGGAGAGCCACTTCTTTTCTACTTCTCGTTGCAAGGTCTCCGCATATTCTTCCAAATCAATCTCTGAAAGGCCAAGTTGGATACATTGTTTACTGATCTGTCTCATACCCAATTCCCTTGAAATCCTAGATTTCCCCCATCGCTTGAGGCGGAATTTGCCTCTGGCAAAGGCTCTGGCAAATCGCTCTTCATTCAAAAATCCATCACTGATTAAACCGGCGATGAGTTCTTCCTGAGCCTCCCCATGGATACCTTTTTCGAATAGTTTTCTTCGAACATCCCATTGGCAGCGCTCCTGATAAGCGCAGAATGTTTCCAGTTTTCCTTTAGCCTCATGGATCGTCCATGACTTTTTTGGCTCCTCGCCAGGGTAATTTTTTCCCCAAGTGGACATTTTTAGGTAATTTCAGCCCAAAATACTCTCTGCTCAAGTTTTTTCAAACCTAAAATAAACAAGCCTAACTATGAGAAAGAAAATCGTTGCTGGTAACTGGAAAATGAATATGACCTTCGAAGAAGGCCAAAAGCTTACTTCAGAAATTGTCAATATGTTCCAGGACGAAGCCATCCAAGATGTGACGGTTGTCCTCAATCCTCCTTTTCCACATATTCATCCTGTCAAAAAATTGATTGGTGATGTTCCTGGAATCTACCTCGGATCACAAAACTGTTCCGATAAAGAGTCCGGGGCATTTACTGGAGAAGTTTCTGCAAAAATCTTGGCTTCCTTTGGAGTTCAGTATGTGATCCTTGGACACTCTGAGCGTCGCGAATATTTCAAAGAATCCAATGAGCTTTTGGAAGTAAAAGTAAAGCAGGCATTGGCTCATGGTTTGACACCGATCTTTTGCTGCGGTGAGTCTTTGGAAATCCGCATGGCGGGTACGCATGAATCCAATGTGAAATTCCAGCTTACCCAAAGTTTGTTTAGCCTTTCTCCAGAAGATTTTTCAAAGGTTGTTATTGCCTATGAACCTATCTGGGCGATCGGTACTGGAAAAACAGCTACTTCTGATCAAGCACAAGAAATGCATCTGGCGTTAAGACGTCATATTGCTACCAAATACGGAAAGGAAATCGCAGGAAATACATCCATTCTTTATGGAGGTAGCGCCAATCCAGGCAATGCCAAGGAGCTTTTCTCCAAGCCAGATGTTGACGGCGGATTGATCGGTGGCGCTTCGCTCAAATCCCGTGACTTCATCGACATTGTCAAGTCATTCTAATCAAATTTTCAATATAAAATCTAAGGTAGGTCTGTGAATTCACAGACCTATTCTTTATCCCCCAACCATGGAATATCTCGAGTTTAAAATCAAGTGTTCGGAGGATTTCCGAGAAATATTAATCGCTGAATTGGCTGCAATTGGCTTTGATTCTTTTCTGGAAACTGAGGACGGAATAGATGCCTATTCTCCGGAGGAAAGCTTTGATCGAGAGAGTTTTCAGCAAATTATCGACGAATATCAGGAAGCGGGACAGATTTCCGTTTTGGAAGGAAAAATGCCTAAAGTCAACTGGAATGAGGAGTGGGAGAAAAATTATGATCCTATTGAAGTAGACGATTTGGTGTATGTGCGGGCTTCCTTCCATGAATCCAAACCTGGATTTGCCCATGAGATAGTCATCAATCCCAAAATGTCATTTGGGACTGGACACCATGCGACTACTTTTCAGATGCTTAAACTCCAGGGTCAGATTGACCACGCAGGAAAAAGGGTCTTGGACGTGGGTTCGGGAACAGGAATTTTGGCGATTATGGCTCACTTGCTTGGCGCAAAATCCGTAGAGGCATTTGATATTGATGATTGGTGTGTGGAAAATGGAAACGAAAATTTTGATCTCAATGGAATGCATACCCGAATGGGATTAGGGACCATTCGTGATGTAAAACTCCAAGGCCTATTTGATATCGTTCTTGCCAATATCAACAAGAATGTTCTTCTGGATGAAATGGAGATTTATTCAAGCCTGCTTATTCCTCAAGGATATCTTTTATTGAGTGGATTTTACACAGAAGATGTAGTGGATCTGGAGGAAAGAGCAAAGGAATTTGGTCTCACTTTACTTAAATCTTCCGCAAAGGATAATTGGGCGGCATTGATTTTACAAAAAGCTTAATATGAAGGAATTAGTAATATATTCCGTGTTATTGCTGACAGTTTTAGGACATGCATTTGCAGCAGTTCGGATGTATCGGGAAGTGAATGGAGACCAAACGCTGAGCTTTCATGAAAAAAACAACTGGAAGTTGAGAGCGCTAATTTCCCCATTGATCTATTGGTTCTATTATCGAAAGGATAAAAGCCGCCGAAATTCGCAGCGATAGAAACTTTTTATCCAAAAAGTACGCTATTAGGCTATCACCCAAATTCCGAGCAAGCATAGGCTTCTCGATTACTTTTATAATTTTATCCCATGGAGTTCGTCTGGAAACAAAAACCCAAAGCATCGCAAGCTGCTATTGAGCGATTAGGCAAAGAGATCAATGTTAACCCGATATTGGCCAATATGCTGATCAATCGAGGCATTGAGAGCTTTGAACAAGCTAAAGATTATTTCCGACCAAGTCTAAGTCAGCTTCATGATCCATTTCTGATGAAGGATATGGACCATGCTGTTCAAAGAATCCAGCAAGCTATCCAGCAAGAGGAAAAAATTTTAGTATATGGGGATTACGATGTGGATGGAACCACTGCTGTAGCCTTGATGTACAGTTTTTTAAAGGGGTTTTATCCGCATGTAGAATTTTATATCCCAGATCGCTACAAGGAAGGTTATGGCATTTCAGAGCGAGGGGTACGTCATGCAGCCGAAAACGGATTTAAGTTGGTTATTGCTCTTGACTGTGGAATCAAAGCCATTGATAAAGTTCGTCTTGCTAAGGAACTGGGCGTGGATTTCATCATTTGCGATCACCATACACCCGGTGATCAGCTTCCGCCAGCCGTAGCTGTCCTAGATGCAAAACGAGTAGATTGTGGATATCCTTATAAAGAACTGAGTGGTTGTGGAGTTGGATTTAAACTGATCCAGGCTTATGCAAAAGCAAGCGGAATTGAGGAGTCTAACCTGTATTCTTATTTGGATTTATTGGTAGTCAGTATTGCTGCTGACATTGTCCCTATTTCTGGAGAAAATCGGATTTTGGCTTACTATGGCCTTGATCGGATCAATAATACTCCTCGGCCTGGATTGAAGGCTTTGATTCTTCAAGCCAAAGTCGAAAAGGAAATTCAAATCTCTGATATTGTCTTCAAGATCGGACCCAGAATCAACGCCTCAGGACGACTAGAACATGCGCAAGCCTCCGTGGAGCTGTTGATTTCTTCCAATCTTGATGAAGCCATCGAGCGAGCCAAATTGGTCGATGAGGTGAATGCCACTCGACGCAATTTTGATGAAAATATTACCAAAGAAGCATTTGCAATGCTTGCCGAACGTGAAGAGGAGACAGAATGGAAATCCACCGTACTCTTCAAAGAAGATTGGCATAAAGGCGTGATTGGAATTGTAGCCAGCCGCTGTATCGAAAAATATTACCGGCCTACCATCATCCTTACTGAGTCCAACAACAAAGCCACGGGAAGCGCCAGATCAGTGGTGGATTTTGATATTTACGAAGCGATTGCCGAATGCTCCGAATTGCTGGACCAGTTTGGAGGGCACAAGTATGCGGCAGGTCTTACTCTATCAGTGGAAAATGTGCCTGCCTTTCAGGCTAAATTCGAACAAGTAGTCCGAAGCCGAATTGAAGAGATTCATCGGAAGCCCGTCATCGAAATCGATGATGTATTGCTTTTGGACCAGATCAATTACAAATTCTACAATATCCTGAAGCAAATGGCACCATTTGGGCCAGGGAACACGGAACCTATTTTCAGGATTACCAATGTGTACGCCGATGAGGTTACAGTTTTGAAGGACAAACATTTGCGCTTCAAGATTGTCCAAGACGGTCAGGTGACCACTCCGGTTTGTCTTGGGTTTGGCATGGCAGATCGCGCCAAAGATCCTGATTTGACCACAGTCAATATGCTAAGAGGGAAAATGCGCTTCGATTTATTGGCTGAAATGCGTGAGAATTTTTTCCGTGACAAAAGCAGTTTGCAACTCTACGTGAAAGACATCAAATTTGACTGATATGATGCTCCGAGCTGAACACCTCGTAAAAATTTATAAAGGCCGTCGTGTGGTCAGTGATATCTCCGTGCAGGTAGAGCAAGGAGAAATAGTGGGTCTTTTGGGACCTAATGGAGCAGGGAAGACCACTTCATTTTACATGATTGTGGGCCTTATTCAGCCCAACGAAGGAAAGATTTTTTTAGAAAATGATGACATCACAGGCCTCCCGATGTATAAGCGAGCCAAACTTGGAATCGGATATTTGGCCCAGGAGGCATCCGTATTTCGCAAGTTGACGGTGGAGGAGAATATCTTGGCTGTTCTTGAAATGACAAATCTTCCAAAAGCACAGCAAAAAGAAAAAGTAGAGATGCTTTTGGAGGAATTCAGCTTAACCCACGTCCGAAAAAACTTGGGAATGGTCTTGTCTGGAGGAGAAAGAAGAAGAACTGAAATTGCACGTGCCCTTGCGGTCGATCCTAAATTTGTGCTCTTGGATGAACCATTTGCGGGAGTTGATCCCATTGCCGTGGAAGAGATCCAAACCATCGTCGCCAAATTAAAAACCAAAAATATTGGCATTCTAATCACCGACCATAACGTCAACGAAACGCTTTCCATTACTGATCGAGCCTATCTGATGTTTGAAGGAAAGTTGCTTAAAGCAGGGACAGCTGAAGAGCTCGCTGCTGATGAGCAAGTTCGAAAGGTGTATTTGGGAAGTCAATTCGAGCTGAAACGCAAAATTTTTAACTGATGGAAGTGATAAATAGCTTCATGACCTGGATTTTTAAAAACAGGCTGAAGCAAATTGATTTTTTCAAAAACAACCCGGTGGCGGTTCAGGACGCTACTTTGCGGGAGCTCATTGAGGCGGGTAGTAAGACGGAATATGGAAGGAAGCATAAGTTTGAATCTATCCGAACGTATCAAGATTTTTCACGACAGGTTCCCTTGGTTGATTATGAGACGTTCAAGCCCGAAATTGAAAAAACCATGGCTGGTCGTCAGCAGGTTTTTTGGAATGGGCCTATCGAATGGTTTGCAAAATCCTCAGGAACTACCTCCAGCCGTAGTAAATACATCCCAGTTTCCAAGGAATCACTCGAAGAATGCCACTTTAAAGGCGGCAAAGACATGCTTTCTTTGTATGTCAATAAATACCCGGATACGAAATTATTCACCGGAAAAAGTCTTTCTATTGGAGGTACGCTAGAGAAAAATCCACTCAATCCTCAGGGTTCGGCAAGAGCAGGCGATGTATCGGCGATCATCATGCAAAACCTTCCCATTTGGGCGCAGTTTGTTCGCACTCCATCTTTGGAGACGGCTTTGATGTCTGAGTGGGAGGCCAAAATTGAACAGATGGCCAGAGAAACCATGAATGAGAATGTCACCTCTATGGCAGGGGTCCCTACTTGGACGATTGTTCTTCTCAGACGGATTCTAGAATTGAAAAAGGCCAAACACATTTTGGAAGTATGGCCAAATTTGGAGGTGTTTTTTCATGGTGCTGTTGCTTTCGGGCCCTACAAAAGCTTATTCAAAGAATTGATCCCTTCGGAAAAAATGAGGTACATGGAGACTTACAATGCCTCTGAGGGATTTTTTGGAATTCAAGATCGGATTGATTCCGATGAATTTCTCTTGTTGTTGGATTATGGGATTTTCTTTGAATTTATTCCCATGGAAGAATGGGATAAAGAACAACCAAAAGTGATTCCTTTAGCTGATGTGGAGGTGGGGAAGAATTATGCAGTAGTGATTTCTACCAATGCTGGCCTTTGGCGGTATAAAATCGGCGATACAGTTAAGTTTACTTCTACGCTTCCTTACCGGTTTAAAATCTCAGGCAGAACCAAGCATTTCATCAATGCTTTTGGAGAGGAAGTCATTGTCGAAAATGCCGAATCAGCGATTCAATTTGCCTGTGAGCAAACGGGAGCTAGTATCACCAATTTTACAGCTGCACCGGTTTATTTTGGAGGAGCGGATTCCAAAGGCGCCCATGAATGGGTGGTAGAATTTAGTACCCCACCCCAAGATCCAGAAGAATTTGCAGGAATCTTGGACCACCGACTTCGAGAGATTAATTCGGATTACGACGCCAAGCGACATAAAAACCTGGCTTTAACCCGATTGATTTTGCATCAGGCTCCTGCTGGATTGTTTGAATCTTGGTTGGGTAAAAAAGGAAAATTAGGCGGGCAGCATAAGGTCCCAAGACTTTCAAATTCCCGGGAATATATCGATGAGATTTTGGCATTGATGCCCTGATTTACCATTAATGCCTGGAGATTCAGCGATCTCTAGCTACCATCCGCACAAAATTGTTGGGTAATTTTTTCTTAGGGCCATATCTTAAGGATTCCTTCTACCTGAATTTTAGCATGAGCCGGATCCATCTTATTTTAATTTATACGCTTGTAGTAGCGGCATTTTCATTGGCTGGGTTGGCCTTTTGGAATACGAATTCTGAAGAAAATATCGAACAGGATTTCGTTGAGGTCCAGCCGATTGTTTCTTATTCCTCTTTTTCCCGTGATTCGATTCGACTTTTCTCACTTCCTACAAGTGTGGATTTTGCTGGCGAAATGGTCCCTTTGGACCAGCCCGATGTCATGGAGCGACTGGAGCGGGAGATTTATGTCAATGCCTATTGGGAATCGAATATGATCTTGCTGATGAAGCGGTCAGGGAAATACTTTGATGAGATTGACAGAATATTTACGGAAGCTGGGGTTCCTACCGACTTCAAATACTTAGCCCTCGCAGAAAGTGGATTGATGAATGTGGTGTCTCCAGCTGGAGCAAGGGGATTTTGGCAGTTTATGGAAAGTACAGCCAAGGAATATGGGCTAGAAGTCAATAAAGAGGTGGATGAACGCTATCATTTTGAAAAGTCAACTCGTGCTGCTGTTCGCTATCTCCAAAAAGCGCATGCTAAATTCGGAGATTGGACGGCCGTGGCAGCAAGCTATAACATGGGACAAACCGGCTTTTCCAAAAGGCAATCCGAGCAATTTGAAAAAAACTATTATAACCTATACCTAAACGAAGAGACCAGCCGGTACCTTTTTCGAATCCTTGCCTTCAAAATCATTTTTGAGAATCAAGGTGAATTTGGATTTCATTTAAAGGAAAAGGATTTCTACAAAAACCCTGAATTCAAGAAGATTAAAGTGGATCGAGATATCAAGGATTTGGCTGCTTGGGCTAAAGGTGAAGGGAGTACTTACAAACAGCTTAAGTTGTATAATCCTTGGCTCAGAGATAAACGACTAAATGTTCGCAGAGGGAAAGTTTATGAAGTAGTTTTGCCAAAAGAATAATCTGTTTTCACCCCAAAAAGATTTTCTGATTCATCGCCCTCAACAAACTATTTGCTTCCGCAATAGGTTTGTTAGCCAAGCTTAATCGATTTCCCATGTCAACTGGTCAAGAGGCTTTATTCCAAAAAGCCACTCAGTTTATCACCCAATACTATAAAGAGAATAATCTTCAAGGTCTAGCGGAAAGGCTCGAACAAGTCGGTAGTCAGATAGCGCTTAGAGCAACCTATGATCTTACAGAAGAGGAATTGAGTTTTGGTGCAAAGCTCGCCTGGAGAAATAGCAATCATTGCATTGGAAGGCTTTTTTGGAAGAGTTTGAAAGTTCGGGACAGAAGAACCCTGCATTCTGCAAAGGATATTTTTGAAGATTTGCTAGAGCATTTAGAGTTTGGATTTAATCAGGGGAAGATCAAGTCGGTCATTTCCATATACTCAAGTGAAGGACCCAGTCGGTTTCGAATTTGGAACAAGCAATTGATCCGATATTCGGGGTACCTTCAGGAGGATGACTCTATTGTTGGGGATCCAGATTCCGTAGAGTTCACCCAGATTTGTCAAAACTTAGGATGGAGCTCTAAGGGAACTGCATTTGATGTCCTCCCTATCGTGATCCAAAAAAATGAAGAGACCCCAGAATGGTTTGAATTACCAGAAAGTTTAAAATTTCAGATTCCACTTCGCCATCCCGATTATCCTCAACTAGACGAGTTAGGTTTACAGTGGTATGCCCTTCCAGTTATTTCGGATATGCGATTGGAAATCGGAGGTCAGGATTTTCGATGTGCGCCATTTCATGGCTGGTATATGCTTACAGAAATTGCCGTCCGAAACCTGGGAGATGAACACCGGTATAATCTTATTCCCAAGATTGCCCAAAAACTAGGTTGGGATACCTCCCAAAATCGTAAACTCTGGAAGGATAAAGGCTTATTGGTCTTGATGGAAATGGTGCTGAGTTCTTTTCAATCGGCAGGAGTTACGCTGGTAGATCATCATACTGCCTCCCAGCAATTTTTGGAGTTTTGTCAAATTGAATCCCAAAAAGGCAGAGAAGTGCAGGCTGATTGGTCATGGATAGTACCTCCCACCGCGGGATCGACGACGGGAGTGTTTCATCGGGAATGGCCAAATGAGGTTCATTCACCCAATTTCTTTTACCAAAAACCCAAGTGGATCAAAACTCGAAGTGCCGAAAATCGCGCTTCGGCTTGTCCCTATTCCTCCCTCTCCTAGACGACCGATTCCCAAAAGGAATCCTTTGATTTTCCGAGTCTTTCCTTTCGGGAAATTTCTGAATTTCTTGAACCAGTTCTTAGGTTAGGGGGTTACTTATCCTTGGGGAAAAATTCCCCAATCCTAGAAATAACCCTACCTTTGCCCCTTGCAAATTTTCTCCATTCTATGAGTCAAGCCCCTGCTAGTCAAGAAGAATTTATTGAAATTTTTGGAGCCCGAGAGCATAATCTGAAAAATCTGGATGTAAAAATCCCGCGGAATAAACTCGCCGTGGTGACTGGACTTTCAGGCAGTGGAAAAAGCTCTTTAGCTTTTGATACGATCTATGCGGAAGGTCAGCGGAGGTATATGGAGAGTTTTTCCGCCTATGCGAGATCCTTTTTGGGAGGAATGGAGCGTCCGGATGTGGATAAAATCAATGGTTTGTCTCCAGTGATTGCCATTGAGCAAAAAACCACTTCAAAAAATCCCAGGTCTACAGTTGGGACGGTGACTGAGATCTATGACTTCATGCGATTGCTCTACGCTCGTGCTGGAGAGGCGTACTCCTATTTGACAGGAAAGAAAATGATCCGTCAGACCGAGGATCAGATTTTTGAGCAGCTATTTTCCAAGTTTTTGGGCAAGAAGCTATACATCCTTGCCCCCGTAGTCAAGGGCCGAAAGGGACATTACCGAGAGCTCTTTGAGCAAATCCGGAAGATGGGATTTGCAAAAGTTCGTGTCGATGGAGTGGTGATGGACATCGTCCCCAAAATGCAGGTTGACCGTTATAAAATTCACGATATCGAGATCGTAATTGATCGAATTGTGGCAGATGAGTCAGATCGCTTCCGGATCACTCAATCGTTGAAGTCGGGGCTTCAGCATGGAAAAGGGGTAATCATGATTCGTGAAGAAAACGGTGAGATTCATCATTTTTCGAAGTATCTGATGGATCCGGAGACGGGACTTTCTTACGATGAACCAGCGCCAAATTCGTTCTCATTTAACTCTCCCTATGGAGCTTGTCCTACTTGTAACGGACTGGGGATTACTGAAGAAATTACCCGCGAAAGTATAATCCCAGACCCAAGTCTAAGTATTACCAGAGGTGGAATTGCCCCACTGGGAGAATATCGGGATATCTGGATTTTTAAGAAAATCGAGGCGATTCTGAAGCATTACAAGTGCTCCATGAGTACGCCAATCAAAGATCTGCCGGAGTCAGTAGTAGAAGTGCTATTGTTCGGAGACAAAGTGGAAGTTGCAGTGGATTCGGTGAAATATCCGGGTACCAAATGGCACACGACCTTTGAGGGAATTGTCAACTTTCTTCAGAAATATCAGGAAGGAACTTCGGATAAAATCCAGGATTGGGTTTCTGAGTTTACCATCACGCAGACGTGTACCGATTGTCAAGGATATCGACTCAAAAAAGAGGCCCTTCATTTCAAAATCTATGAAAAGCACATTGGGGAGCTTGCCATGATGGATATTCGATCACTTTCAGAGTGGTTTGAGGGAATTGAAGAAAGGATGACCGAAAAGCAACGGGCTATTGGTACGGAAGTGTTGAAGGAAATCCGAAAGCGAATTGGCTTTTTGGTGGACATTGGATTGGATTATCTTTCACTCAATCGACCTCTTCGAACCCTTTCGGGAGGTGAGGCACAGCGAATTCGTCTGGCAACCCAAATCGGAACCCAGTTGGTAGGGGTGCTCTATATTTTAGATGAACCAAGTATCGGTCTCCACCAGCGAGATAATGTCAAATTGATCAAAGCACTGCAAAGCCTCAGAGACTTGGGAAATTCTGTCCTAGTGGTGGAACATGACAAGGACATGATGTTGGAGTCAGACTTTGTGCTGGATATGGGGCCAGGAGCAGGCCGACATGGCGGGCATGTAGTCGCTATGGGGACACCCGATCAAATTTTGAAGTCTAATTCTGTAACTGCCCATTATTTGAATGGAACCATTGGCTTACCAATTCCTGAAAAACGACGAGAAGGAAAAGGAAAGCAACTGGTCTTGCGCGGTGCTTCTGGGAATAACCTCAAGAATGTGGATTTGGAACTTCCGCTTGGCACCTTGATTTTGATCACCGGAGTTTCGGGAAGTGGAAAAAGTACGCTAATTCATGAGACATTATTTCCGATTTTGAATCGAGAATTTTACAATTCAAAAAAGGAGCCCATGCCTTTCAAAAGCATCGAAGGCTTGGAGCATTTGGACAAAGTGATTGAGGTGGATCAAAGTCCTATTGGACGAACGCCAAGGTCAAACCCGGCAACCTATACAGGTGTCTTTTCTGATATTCGAACACTCTTTACTGAACTGCCAGAGGCAAAAATCCGAGGCTATAAACCAGGTAGATTTTCCTTCAATGTGAAAGGCGGAAGATGTGAGGATTGTGAAGGAGCCGGGATGAAGTTGGTCGAAATGGACTTCCTACCTGATGTCCACATTCCATGTGAGACCTGCAAAGGGAAGCGGTATAATCGGGAGACTTTGGAAGTTAGGTTTAAAGGAAAATCCATTTCGGATGTCTTGGATATGACCGTTGAACAGGCGGTTGAATTTTTTGAATTTCAACCTAAAATCCTTCGAAAAATCAAGACGCTTCATGATGTTGGTTTGGGCTATATCACCTTGGGCCAGCATGCTACGACCCTTTCAGGTGGTGAAGCACAACGCGTAAAGTTGGCTACTGAATTGTCGAAGAAAGATACCGGGAAGACCTTTTATATTTTGGATGAGCCGACCACTGGACTTCATTTTCAGGACATTGATTTACTGATGGGTGTTCTTCAGAAATTGGTAGATAAAGGAAATACGGTATTGATCATCGAGCACAACTTAGATGTGATCAAGGTGGCCGATTATGTAGTCGATCTTGGTCCAGAAGGAGGAAATAAAGGAGGAACAATTCTGGTGCAAGGGACACCTGAAAAAGTAGCAGCTCATCCAAGCAGCCATACTGGGAGATTTCTTAAGGAAGAATTAAAAGCTAAATCCTGACCTGTCTGCCTTTTATCAAATTACAGAATCCGAATAATCGGGAAAGTCTAATTTTGTCTCCCAATGAATAAAGCGAGATTATATTGGATTCTGCAAGTTTTGGGCTGGGGAGCCTTTGCGATTGTCAATATCTCTTTTGCCTCGCTATCTAGAGGGATTACCCCAAAGCAGACTTGGGCCTTCGTAGCTTTAGCCTTGTATTATCTTTTGTCCACTCATGCCCTCAGGCATGTGGTAAAGACCTATGACTGGTTTAAGCTGGGAATATTCAGATTGCTGATTCAGACTCTCGGTGCACTTTTTACGCTTTCCGTGGTCAATGTTTTCGCACAGGTGTTGATCAACGTCGCCTTTGGGACTCTCAGTCCCGAACAGGATTTTAGAGCTTTGGTCATTTCAGTAAACCTGTTTGTGAGTTTCTTGTATTACTCCTTTTGGTTTCTCCTTTACTTTTTGTTCCACTTCTTGGACAATTACAACAACAGCTTGAAGTATGAAGCTAAAATCAATGAAATTAGGCTGAATCATCTCAAGAGTCAGCTCAATCCACATTTCATATTCAATGCCTTAAACTCAGTGAGGGCCTTGGTGGATGAGGATCCTGAAAAGGCAAAGACGGCGATCACCCGAATTTCAAATATGTTGCGCTTTTCGCTCATGATGGACAAGAAGCAGGTGATTGATTTTGCAGACGAACTCGCCACAGTCAAAGATTATTTGGAGCTGGAATCCATCCGATTTGAGGAGAGACTTGAGGTGGTTTATGAAATTGAAGATGAGGCCTTCGGATACAAAATACCCCCCATGATGCTTCAAACCATTGTGGAAAATGCCATCAAACACGGGATTTCAAACTTAGTCAAAGGGGGCTTAATTGAGATTCGATGTCGAGAAGGGCTAAATGATGAATTGTACATTCAAGTCCGAAACAGTGGGTATCTGAACGAGAAAAAGAATAGAGAAAAGCCAGAAGAAAGTGGGCATGGATTAGAAAATACCAAGCAACGGCTTAAGCTATTGTATGGTGAATTTGCCAGCTTTCGGATTTTCAACTCCGGAAACCATTTTGTGATTACCGAAATAAAAATTCCAAAACAAAGAGTAACTTTAGAATAACCAACATCCCAACAATGAGAGCCATAGTAATAGACGACGAACGACTAGCACGGAAAGAATTGATCACCCTGCTCAATCAACTGGAAACCGTAGAGGTAGTTGGTGAAGCTGTAAACGTCGATGATGCCAAAGAGAAAATCGAACAACTTCAGCCGGATGTGATTTTTTTGGATATCCAAATGCCTGAAAAAACGGGCTTTGACTTACTGGAAGAGCTCGATCATGTGCCTCACGTTATTTTTACCACTGCGTATGATGAGTACGCCTTGAAGGCATTTCAGGTAAATGCCTTGGATTACCTACTCAAGCCCATTGAACCAAAACGACTAGAAGAAGCGATCACCAAGCTAGTGGGTAAAATAGAAGGGATCAGCCGTCGTGAGGACAATGGAGGATACTTGAATCAAAAGAAGCTGACCTTGGAGGACCAGGTTTTTGTCAAAGATGGAGATCGTTGTTGGTTTGTTAGACTTTCCAATGTTCGTCTGTTTGAATCAGATGGAAACTACATCAAAGTGTACTTCGATAATTTTAAGCCAATGATTCATAAGTCTTTGAATGCTTTGGATGAGCGTCTGGATGAAAAATCATTTTTCCGGGCAAGCCGAAAGCACATCATTAATTTGGGTTGGGTGGAAGCGATCGAGCCTTGGTTTAATGGAGGCTTAGTGGTGACGCTTCGAGGTGGTGACCGAATTGAAGTAAGTAGACGTCAAGCAGCTCGATTTAAGGAGATGATGAGCCTTTAACCCAAGGACCAAAAAAACCATTTGATTTCCCGAAGAAAATTTGGACATTGGGTAAAATAAGAGATATACTTTCTTTTATTTGCTGAAAGATTAACAGCTTTTTGGAACACCCGAAATTGATATCCTATGAAAGAAGAACGCATTCTGATTGTTGAAGATGATCCTAGCATTGCAGAGAATATTCAGGAAATTCTTGAGCTCTTGGATTTTGTCAATATTGACGTTGCCAATTCTGCCAACCAGTGTATAAAAACAATCAAGAAAAACCGGCCTGATCTGGTTTTTATGGATATCAAACTTAAGGGAGATAAGGATGGCATCGAGCTGGGTGAGATCATCCATCAGATGTTTGACGTTCCCTTGGTTTTTGTGACTTCTTATTCCGATCCTACCATTATCGAACGTGCCAAACGAATTAATCCTGCCGGATTTATAGTGAAGCCGTTCAATACCAACGATATCCACGCAATCGTTGAAATTGTCCTTTATAACAAGCGAACCAAGCCTGCCTCAGAAGCTGTCGCTGTGAAGGCTGTTACAGAAAGTCCATTCCTAGTCAATGACGCGGTATTTATCAAGGCTGACAATGCTTTTGAGCGTGTGCAGTACGATGATATTTACTATGTGGAGGCGAATGGAAACATGGTAACGATCTTCACCAAAAACCGTGATTTTCACATCCGAAAGTCGATGAAGGAAATTGAAGACATTTTGCCTTCAACCATGTTTTTACGAGTTCAAAAATCCTTTATCGTGCACTTGGGACAGATCGAAAGCTTCAACACCAAAGAGATCAATTTGAAGCAAGGCTCGGTGGTGCAGGTAGGAAGACAGTATTACAATAGCTTCTTGGCCAAATTGAATACCATCACTGAAAGTTAAGTTTAGCAATTTTAACTCTCAAAGGGTTAAACCAAAAGACAAAAAAAGAGGCGGACACGATCCGCCTCTTTTGATTAACCAAACAATCAACCAAATTAACCCTTACGAGTTTTTTCTTTAGCAAGTCTCAGATTCTTGGGACTTTTCGCTTTTGAGGAGGTTTACCTGATAAACTTCAGGTTGCTGATTAGATTCAAATCCGATCTGTGGAGTTGGTTTAGTAGTTTCAAATCGGGCAGTATGTTTTTCAAGATTGGCTTCTGTTTTTGCTTTGATTACAATGGTCATTGCCATGGCCATTCCCAAAGCAGCACAGATGTTTTTTTGGGAGAAAATTGAAGAATTCATGGCAGTAAAATTTTTGGTTTGTTTTCGTATTGTGTTTAATGCCAAAAGACGACCAAAATTGAAAAATGGCTTCAATTGATCAGAAATGCAGGTTTGGGCTTTTTCTAATGTACAGTTTCGTACACACTCCACTCAAGCTCGGACAATATCCCAAACAAAATTTGGTTACACTTAAGGGAAAAATTCTTCCAATTGGTTAAAAAAAAACGACCCGAATTACTCGGGCCGTTTGAAAGATTTATTTTCTATTGATTACAACAACTCATTTGCCAGATTAGCCAGCTCTGAGCGTTCACCTTTCTCCAGCTTGATATGTGCATAGAGCGGATGGTCCTTGACCCGATCGATGAGGTAGGACAAGCCGTTGGATTGAGAATCCAAGTAAGGCGTATCAATCTGGAAGACGTCACCGGTGAAGATGATTTTGGTATTTTCTCCCGCGCGGGAAATGATCGTCTTGATCTCATGTGGGGTCAGGTTTTGCGCTTCGTCCACAATGAAGAAAATATTCGAAAGTGAGCGTCCGCGGATGTAAGCCAGTGGCTGAATCACCAGTTTTTCCTGATTGACCAGTTCGGTGATTTTCTGATATTCTTTATCCGTCTCTTTGTATTGATTTTGGATAAACTTCAGGTTGTCCCAGAGTGGCTCCATGTAAGGATTGAGCTTGGACTTGATGTCTCCAGGCAAGTAACCAATGTCTTTATTGCTCAATGGGACGATCGGTCTGGCTAAGAAAATCTGCTTGTAATCTCTTCGCTGTTCGAGTGCACCTGCCAAAGCAAGGAGTGTTTTTCCCGTACCGGCTACACCTTGGATAGAAACCAGCTTGATATCCGGATTCATGATGGCATGAAGCGCAAATGTCTGCTCCGCATTTCGCGGCTTAACATTGTAAGCCAAGCGTTTATCCACCCGTTCTAAAATATTCTGGTCTGAATTGAAATAGGCTAAAACCGAATTTTTGTCGCTTTTTAGAATATAATAGGCATTGGCTTTTCGCTTTCGAGTGCCCAAAATTGCTTTTGCCTCAATAAAACCTTGCTCGTAGAGTTTATTGATAGCGATCGGATCCACATCATCGAGCATGTATTTGCCGGTATTCTCGAGCTCGGTGATGTTCTTGATTTTGCCTGTCTCGTAATCCTCCGCATGGACATTGAGGGACTTGGCTTTCAGTCTGAGATTGATGTCTTTCGAAACCAAAATCACTTTTCGGGTCTTTTCAGTTTCCATGAGATGGACTGCGACATTGAGGATTTTATTATCATTTTTTTCCTCTCCAAAAATTTTGATCGCATTTCGCTCATTCTCCGGATGATGCATCATTACCCGAAAGAAACCCTTGGTCTTCCCATTAAGCGGAGTCCATTGGTCGATACGCTGATCTTGGGACAGCTTGTCTAAGAGACGAATAAACTCCCGTGCCTCAAAGTTTTTGGTATCGTTGCCTTTTTTGAACTGATCCAGTTCTTCTAGTACTGTGATCGGAATGACCACGTCATGTTCGGCAAAATTCATGATGGAATTGTGTGCGTAGAGAATCACTGAAGTATCTAGCACAAAGATTTTCCGATCTTTTTCGGATTTGGCTCTAGGCATGCGCAGGAAAATTGTAGTGGTGTAGTGTTGAAATAATTTAGAAAATTATCTCTGTGATTTTCGATTTTCCGGCAAGAAATTAAGGTTAAGAATTATCAATCACTCTGATGGTGTTGAAAATCAAAAGGATAAAAATTGTGGGATTTTAATTGAAGAGCTTTTAGCAATTTGTTGTAAAGAGCTGGAAGACCGATGACCGGAGACCGGAGAGCTCACTTCGGTCTTCGGTCTCCGGTCTTCCTTCTAATTTTCCTTAATCCAACAACGCACGGATATCCTCGTTATCCAAGGACTTCATAAAGCTCTCTTCATTGGAGATCAGTTCGCCCGCAAGTGCGAGTTTACGGTCCTGAAGGGCCATGATTTTTTCCTCGACAGATCCGCGGGTGATGAATTTGTAGATAATGACTTTATTTTCCTGACCGATTCGGTGAGCTCGGTCGATCGCCTGAGCTTCCACGGCAGGATTCCACCAAGGATCGAGCAGGAAGACATATTCTGCTTTGGTTAGGTTGAGGCCGACACCACCGGCTTTGAGGGAGATCAAAAAGACCTTGACATCCGGATCGGTTTGAAACTTTTCGACTTGTCCCTGACGGTCTTTGGTCGAGCCATCGAGGTAGGCATATGGAATACCCTCCCGGTCCAAAAACTCCCGGACAATACTTAAGTGTCTTACAAACTGACTAAAAACCAGTACTTTGTGATCTTCTGAAATGGTCTCCTGAAGCATGTAGGTGATGTCCTCGAGCTTGCCTGATTCGCCTGTATAATCCTCGCGAACAAGTTTGGGGTGATTAGCGATCTGACGAAGCTGGGTCAAGCCTCGAAGCAAGGTAAACTGTTGGGCTCCACGACCCGCTCCCGCAAGCTCTCCAATAATTTTTTCTCGATAATAGCTTTTGATTTCCTCATACACTTTTTCCTGTTCGGCGGTCATGTCAGAATACTTCACATTCGTGAGCTTTTCAGGAAGGTCTTTGGCAACTTGGGATTTTAAACGGCGGAGAATAAAAGGCTTGATCATCGCATGAAGTCGTGATGATTTATCCTTGTCATTTTGCTTTTCGATCGGTTGGAGAAACTGCTTTTTGAAGATGTTTTGATTTCCCAAAAGACCCGGATTGACAAAGTTCATCTGTGACCAGAGATCCATGGTGCCATTTTCTACAGGAGTACCTGTCAGGATCAGCCTTCGCTTACTTTTCAGTTTATTGACGGCAATAGCAATATTGGAAGTTGGATTTTTGATAGCTTGAGATTCATCCAAAATCACATAGTTGAAATAAAAATCTTTCAACACATCAATATCCAATCTCACAATGCCATAAGAAGTCAAGACGACATCATAGCCTCTAAACTTCCATGGATCTTTGATTCGCTGGGTGCCTGAATAGACTAAAATTTTCAAGTCAGGAGTGAATTTTCGAGCCTCAAGCTCCCAGTTGTAAATCAGGGAAGTAGGCATGACCAATAAGGAAGCAAAACCTGGATTTTCTTCCTTTTCATGGGCAAGAAGCGCGAGTGTTTGGACTGTTTTTCCCAAACCCATGTCATCGGCAAGACAGCCTCCAAATTGGTATTCATTCAAAAAACGTAACCAATTATATCCTGCTTGTTGATAAGGGCGAAGTGAACCTGCGAATGAGGCTGGGATTTGATACTCGTCTATGGCATCAAAATTTCGAAGTCGCTCCAACTTCAAGCTCAGGTTTAGCTTGATCAATTCGCCGTTTTGGAGTTCTCGGGCAAAGGCAAGGTGATGTTTTCTCAAGACCAATTCCTCCGATGACCGCTCTTCGATGAAATTGAAAAGCTCAGAGTAATTGACAAACCAAGAAGCTGGAATCACGGCAATCTCTCCGTTTGGAAGCTCAAATTCAGTTTTGCCTTGGATAATTAAGCGGCGCACTTTGGCAAAAGGAACCAAATACACCCCAAACTTGATCATGGCTTGGACGTCAAACCAATCGATATTTTCATTGATTTCAATCGAGATGTTCGCTTTGCCGATGTGGTAAGTTTTGCCGTTGAGGCCATTCTTATGAACTAGTTTGATTTTGTGTTCTTTTAAGAAGTCCTCATTATTTCCCATCCATTCAAAAGCTTGAGTTTTGGGCATGGCCATTTTGCCATGGGTAAATTCCAAGCCTTGTTTCTTCAGAAAACTGACAATCCGATCCTCGTTTTTGGGCGTTCGGACTGTTTTATAAAAAATATAGGTTCCGTCTTTTTCTTCCATTCGGCAGGAATTTCCGGATCCTTCTCCTGAGGCTGAGATGATTCCGAAGTCGAAGTCTCCGTATTTGAATCGAGGTTCAAATACGATGATCTCACGATTTTCAGGTAATATTTCATTTCCAAAAAGATCCTCAATCGATTCTCCACCTGGCAGTTCTGAAAAAGTCAAAAGTGCTTCAGGTGTACCAGTTTCAGCATGAATATCAAATCCTTTAGCTTCAACTTCAAATTGCGTGATCAGTGCCGTGATGAATTTTCGATAATATTCTGGTTCAAATCTCCGCTCGATTAAAATATGACTTTTGGAAAGGAAAGGTTGAAGCTTTTTCCCGTCGATTCCCATGTCGAAATGAAAAAGCTGTTGGTCCACAATCAACCAAGCAGGATCCTTGCAAATGAGATAGCCCCCTTTATGTTGCCACTTCAAAAGGTGACCTTGAAATTTGATTTTGGGATAATAAAGAGTATTGAATTCTCCTTTTTCAAAACAGAAAATCACCTTTGCCTTTTCTGCATTAATGATGATCTCCTTATGGGTTGGATTTCCATCAGAGCCTGTTTCAAACAGCCGTTTGCCAATCAATAAAGGAAGTATTTTGGACCGTTTAAGCTCTAGATTTTTAAATAGTAACTCTTGGGTAGTTTTGTCTTCTGTTTTGGGATCAAATATTTTATGTAAATATTCTTTGGGTCTCAAATTCCCTTTTTTCATATAGGGTTTGATCACCACTTCGGGCTGCATGGAGTCCATCAATTTGATCAACTCATAGTCCGTTTTATCCAACCCTGCATCAAATTCTTTGGCATTTGCCGAACTGATGTTTTGATAAGCATAGGTAAATCGACCCTTATCATCTAGCTGAACAACATAAGATTCTAAAAGCAAGCCAAGGTATTCATGATTGAAAATGGCATAAACTATTTGAAAGGGTTGTTCGGAGTTTACTATCATATACTATTTTTCTATATAGTACTACTTAGCAAAAGCATATACTATATAGCATTTTAGGGTGGTGGATTGAACAGAGTATTCAACTTGAAAATTACTCAATTAATCTAAAAATCAGGTGTCAAATAAGATTTAAAACAGTTTAGCTGCCAGAAATAATCAAAAATCAACGGGATTTGGCTTATTCTAAAAAAAGAATAGCCTGAATTTTTCAACATTCAGGCTATTTAGATTAGTCGTTTTGTTCTGGACTTGGACTTTTTATTTCTTCTTTTTTATCGGGGAAAAATCGATTTTGGAAGATTAGGATAATGAGTACTCCTATAAAAATGGCCGCATCAGCAACATTGAAAATAGGCCAAAGCGCAGTATAACTTCCTCCCCATAAAGGAATCCATTCTGGCACATATCCCTCCCAAATATCGAAGTAGAACATATCTACTACCTGGCCATGAAACCATGGTGTTGGAGCATTATAAGGTGCGTTATCTAACCAAACCCCATAAAAAATGGAATCCACCAAGTTGCCAATCGCACCACCAAGAATCAGTGAAATACATAAGATATAAATCGGATGCTGTTCTTTCTTGATGATATGCGCTAAGTAATATCCAATACCCACCATGGCTACCAAACGGAATGAGGTCAGGATCATTTTTCCGTATTCAGATCCAAGCTCCATCCCAAAGGCCATTCCTGGATTGGTGGTATAATGGAGCTTAAACCAATCACCGAAAATTTGAATCTGTCCAGGGGTACCAAAATCCATTTGGAAATGGACGACCATCTTGACCACTTGGTCTAGAATAATCACCAAAAGAGTAATCCCAAAATAGTTGATGTATTTGTTCATTCCGTTAGGATTAGGCCTTACTTACTTGAACTACCAATTCAAAATCATCCATATCCAGAATAGATCCTTCTCTGAGAGAGGCTGAAGCCAAAGAAACAGCTTGGGTTTCAGATTGGATATAGGATCCGAAAGTAGTCAGTGCCGAAGATACCAACTCGTTTCCTTCATTCACCAGAATCTGGATTTTATCTTGTACTTCCAAGCCCATTTCTTTTCTCAGGTTTTGGATTCGATTGACCAAATCCCTTGCTACTCCTTCTTGCTTGAGTTCATCGGTGAGGGTGACATCCAAGGCTACAGTTACTCCTTGATCGCTAGCAACCGACCAGCCTGGAATATCCTGAGAAGTAATCAATACTTCCTCCAAAAGCAATTCAATGGTTTCCCCATCTACTACTACTGGATATTTGCCTTCTCGCTCGATTTGGGCAATTTGCTCCTGTCCCCAAGCGTTAATTTCAGCCACTACGAAGCGCATTTTTGGTCCCAATTTTTTCCCTAAAACAGGAAGATTTGGTTTTACATTTTTCACCAAAATGCCAGAAGCATCATCCAGATATTCGATTGCTTTGATATTTACTTCCGTCTTGATGAGCTCTTCAACATGCTCGATCTGTGCCTTTGTTTTTGCAGATAAGACAGGGATCAAGATTCGTTGAAGTGGCTGACGCACTTTCAATTTTTCTTTCTTACGTAGCGAATGGACAAGAGATGAAATAGTTTGCGCCAAATCCATGCTTGTCTCAAGTTCCTCATTGATCAGTGAAGCATTTGCAGAGACCCAATCGGTCAAATGAACGGAGGCCTGGCCGCTTTCACTTGCTTCTGTGAGATTCTTGTACATCCAGTCTGCATAGAAAGGAGCAAAGGAAGACATCAATTGAGTCAAGGTTAGCAAGCATTCGTAAAGCGTTTCGTAGGCAGCCTGCTTATCTGGGTTCATATCCCCTCTCCAGAATCGTTTTCTAGCCAATCGGACATACCAGTTGGATAGCTGATCTACGGTAAAGTTCATGATCGCGCGAGTTGCTTTGGTAGCATCGTAGCTGTCCATAGCCTCCTCAACTTCCGCGATTAGCGTCTGAAGTTTTGAGATGATCCACTGATCGAGTTCTGCCCGCTCACTTACTGCTACAGCCTTTGATTTGTCGTAGACAAATGCATCCAAGTTGGCGTAAAGCGCGAAGAAATTGTAGGTATTCTGAAGCGTTCCAAAGAATCGTCTCTGGACCTCTGTAACTCCATCCAGGTTGAATTTGAGGTTGTCCCAAGGATTGGCATTGCTGAGCATGTACCAACGCAATGCATCTGGACCATACTCTTTCAAGGTTTTGAACGGATCGATCGCATTGCCCAAACGCTTGGACATTTTGTTGCCATTTTTATCCAACACCAATCCATTCGCGATTACATTTTTGAAAGCAACACTATCGAAAAGCATCACAGCAAGGGCATGAAGCGTGAAGAACCAACCCCGAGTTTGGTCTACCCCTTCCGCAATGTAATCTGCAGGGTAATTGGCATTGAAGATATCTTGGTTTTCGAATGGATAGTGCCACTGAGCATACGGCATCGCTCCTGAATCAAACCAAACGTCGATCAAGTCAGGCTCGCGGAACATTTTTTCTCCTTTGTCAGAAACCAATATTACATCATCGACATACGGACGGTGCAAGTCAAGGTCTTTTCCTTCGTAAGGAGACTGAGTCATAAAGCCAGCTGCTACTGATTTCTCAATTTCGGCTTGAAGTTCCGCGATGGATCCAATACACTTTTCCTCCGTCCCATCACTGGTTCTCCAGATCGGAAGCGGTGTTCCCCAGAATCGAGACCGGCTGAGGTTCCAATCCACTAGATTTTCCAACCAGTTTCCAAATCGACCAATACCAGTGGCTTCCGGCTTCCAATTGATGGTTTTGTTAAGTTCCACCATTCGGTCCTTGAATGCTGTGGTTTTGATAAACCAACTTTCCAAAGGATAGTACAATACTGGCTTGTCAGTTCTCCAGCAATGAGGATAGCTGTGCTCGTATTTTTCGACCTTGAAGGCCTTGTTTTCATTTTTCAGAATGATGGAAATAATGACATCGGTGTTTTTGTAATCCGCTGCATTTTCATCATCATTCGTATAGTTTTTCACATAGAAATCATTCACACCATATTCTTTATGGGCGGAGATTTCATGCTCTTTCATTTTTGCAGCAAGGTATTCTCCCACTACCGGGAGGAATTTCCCCTGCTTGTCCACTACTGGGATTTCATTTCCCAATTCGTCTTTTACAAAGACACCTGGAACATTGTTTTGCACCAAAGTTCTAAAGTCATCCGCACCAAAAGCCTTCGCTAAGTGTACGATACCTGTACCATCCTCAGTGGTGACATAATCTCCAGCCACCACGGTAAACGCCGGATGAGGCAAGGCCAAACCAGCAATTGGGAAAAGCTGTTCATATTCCCAACCGAGCATGGATTTACCCTTGAATTCCTCAATTACTTCGTAAGGAATCAATTTATCACCCGCTTTGTATTCCTCTAATTTTAACTCAGCAGCTTTCGGATTGAGGTAGGCAGCCATTCGGGCTTTTGCCAAAACCACCACCACAGGCTCGTGGGTATATGGGTTGTAGGTTTTTACTTTGACGTAATCCAAATTCTCCCCAATGGCCAAAGCTGAATTGGAAGGCAAGGTCCAAGGAGTGGTCGTCCAAGCTAAAATATAGGTGTTTTCCTGTCCTTTGACTTTAAACTGCGCTGTGATCGAAGTGTCTTTTACGTCTCGGTAGCAGCCAGGCTGATTAAGTTCGTGAGAAGAAAGCCCAGTACCGGCCGCAGGAGAATAGGGCTGGATGGTATAGCCTTTATACAAAAGACCTTTGTCGTAAAGTTTTCGGAGCAAATGCCACAAAGATTCGATGTAATTCGAATCAAAAGTGATGTAAGGATCGTCCAAATCTACCCAATAGCCGATTTTCTCAGTAAGGTCATCCCACTCATTTTTGAAGCGCATGACCGTTTCCCGGCATTTGCGATTGTATTCTTCAACCGTGATTTTTTTGCCGATATCTTCTTTGGTGATTCCAAGTTCCTTTTCAACTTGAAGTTCAACTGGAAGACCGTGGGTATCCCATCCTCCTTTTCGCTTTACTTGAAAGCCTCTTAAGGTTTTGTATCTACAGAAAATATCCTTCAGCGTCCGTGCCATCACGTGGTGGATGCCCGGAGTACCATTAGCGGAGGGAGGACCTTCAAAAAAGGTGAAGGTTTCCGCACCTTCCCGGTTGGCAATCGACTTTTCGAAGATTTGATTTTCTTTCCAATACTGAAGGACAGATTCCCCGATATGCGGGTAATCCACCTGTTTAAATTCCTGATACGTTTTCACAAGATCCTTTCTTAAGGGCAAGTAGGTGAACAAAACAGGATGGAGTAGTCCCCATCCTGCTCAAAACAAGGCACAAAGATAGTAGAATTGGGCTTTTGGGGGAAAGAAAATGCAAATACCTGTTTGATTTCCTACAGATAGAATCTCCTCTAGATTACCTCATCTTTCAAAGATCCAATCTTATCCGGTTGGATTTTTTCGAATAATCTTCACCACTCGATTGTAAATGATCTCATGCAGATTCCAGGCATAGCCCCCATTGGTATTGACAAACTGCACGACCACCGCATCGATATCGGGATGATATTTGGCGATGCTTTGGTAGCCAGGTACGAGCCCCGTATGCTCATAAACGTAAACTGAGGAGTAGATTTCCTGCTCCTTTTCTGAGAGCAGGGTCCCGTCGATCAAGGCGCGGAGGAAAATCCCCACTTCCTCGGCCGTCGAAATCATCGAGCCTCCTGGATGGATAAAGTCGTTTCCCTTGATATCCAAGGGATAACCTACAAAATATCCGCTCATGAGTTCGTCCTGATTCACTTCGGAAAGCAAACTGTAGGTGCGCTTCAAACCCAAAGGCTCTAAAATCTCAGCCCGAATAAAGTCGTGATGGGAATAGCCCAAAGTCTTGTCCAAGATCTCCCCAATCAGTAGGTAGTTGGTATTGGAGTAGGCATAATCTTCATTAGGAGCAAAATCTGCCGGAAGACCATAAATCAATTCTAGTGCTTCTCGATTTTCCGTAAACGGTTTGTCCCAAGGATAATTTGGCTGGTCTGAATAATTGGGAATGCCTGATCGATGCTGAATAAGCATGCGCAGGGTGATTTGGTCGGAATTCTCGATTTGAGATGCAAGTTCAGGAAGCAATTTGGCCAAGGTATCATCCAAAGAAAGCTGACCATTGGCTACGAGTTTGGTGGCCGCAGCTGCAATGTAGAGCTTGCTAATACTGGCGATTTTGAAAAGTGAGTGAGGATCGGCCGGAATTTTTTTGTCCCGATCTTTCCAGCCTGCTGAATAGAATTGCGGTTCTTTTCCACCCTGATCAACATAGACAATGATGCCGTCCAGCTTGTAATTTAGGGCCATATCTACCTGCTCTTGAATCGTGTCCGGAGTGGGAGAAATCCAAGCCCAAAGGATGAGCCAAGGCACGAAATAAATGGTGCAAGCAATCGAAAATAGCGGGAAGAGGATTTTTACTAATGGAATTCTCTTGGACATGAATTGGAGGTTAACAGAGTAAGGCTGTTTTCGAAATCCAACCTTTGATTAATTGTCGACTAGAGAATCGACTCCAACATTGACCGTTTAAAGGTAGAAGTATGAATGAGGAATGAAAATGATATCTACTTTAAAATAGAAAAAGGAGCTACTTCAATAGCTCCTTTTAAAAAATGCGCTCCATAAAACTCTCAAAAACTCACTTTATAAATTCCTCCCAGTGGACCGGCGATAAAATTGCCTTGCCCATCTGTAGGCGTCTGTAATAGGATGTAAGCATCTCCGTTTTTGTCTACCACCAGCACATTGCCTCTCAGAGTATCATCAATTTCATAGGCTAAAATGGGATAGGTATTCCCATTCCGCTGGTAGGTTTGCTTTATGATAAATTCGCCCGTTTTTACAAAATTTCCAGCTCCTCCAGTTTGAACACCGAAGGTGTATTCATTATCTAGGCTGGCAAACATTCCGATAAAGTTACCATTCAGAAATTCCATCCCTGAAATTTCGGTAGGTTTTCCAGTAGCTGATCGGAAAGATTCCAATTGTCCTGACCAATTCACTAATTCTGAGGCCACCCCATCTTCAATTTGATTGTAATGTAATTCACTCATCTTTTGGTCACGAATGAGACGAAACGTGTTTCCTTCCATAGGAATCAATTCAGAAGCGCGTTTGCTCTGAAAATTCACCACCGTTTGAGCGTCTCCCATTGTGAGATCATAGCTTAGCAAGTCGTAGCCATTTAGCGCTCTCGTCAGATATATCCGGTCATCAGACACATACATACCGGCAAATATTCCCCCCGCATTGACTTTGGTATTCCCAATCATGGTTGAGTTTTTAGCCGAGAGGTTTATTTTGAAAATATTGGTCGGAGCAAAAATCGCGGCCAAGGGACTCTTCACACCATACAAATTTCCTTTCCCGTCTGGAAAAATAGCCTGAGGAATGGTGCTTACTCCAGCAGTTCCGAGTTCTGGGGTATACACCTGATCGTTGGCATCTACGATCAGCTTGCTTGATTTGGAATTTAGGTCAATTTCTACAATTCCGTTTCTTCCGACAGCATAGAGCTTGTGGTTGTCACGATCTATTTCGAAAGTCCAAAATGGGCCATAGGCATTGCTGTTCATGATAACCTCCTCAAAACTCAAGTTGCCCGAAACAACCTCAAAAATCTCATCAATCGGAGGGCCTTCATTGACTGGATCAGCAGTGATAGCGAGTTCGGGTCCTTCTACTGACGGCTTTCCTTTACGGGCTACAGAAATTTTTCCAGACTCAGTTCCTTCTGGAATTTTGAGGCTAATCTTTGTGAGGCTGGAAGAAAGAATTTCCATGACTTTGTCTCCAACTTTTACTTCCAAGAGAGATGCATCGGTGTCAAAGTGCTTTCCTGTAATTGCCACTTCCTCTCCCACCTTTGCGGAAGTTTTGTCGACTGATTCTATCAAAGGCGCGTAGAAGAAAATGGCGCTTTCGGCATTTGCTCCCAATACCGAGAGGTAAAATTTACCATGAGTTCCATTTTCCGGAATACTTACTTTTAGCTCGGTAGCAGTAGAGCTATTTGGTTCGCCGATCACCAATTCTCCCAGTTTGAGTGAATTTTCACTTTTCAAAGCACTGAATCCCGTTCCTTTGATCGTCACCTCGGTACCGGCTGGTCCATATTCAGGGCTGATTGAGGTGATGCTGAGGTTCGAGCTTGGAACGTTGATTTGGGATCTAGGGCGTTGATTTGATTTAAAGTCTTTGATTTTGGCGGTTCCTTTGGAGGTAAACGTGTTTCCTTGGATATCCTTAAAGGTTACTTCCCACTCAAAAGTCATATTTGAGCTATCAATTTTAATCACGATTTTCCCACTTACCGCAAAAAAGGTGTTTTGGGATTTGGAGTATTTGACGTAGGAGGGCGGTGTAACCATAATTTTTTGATTTGCCCCGGATCCTTCTTTTCTGAAGCCATAAGACCCTGATCCCATTACCGCCGGAAATTCTTGGGCAAGTGTAACGGTACCGTCTTTTGCTTCTGCGATAAAAAAGGTCAAGCGTTCACTGTTGGGAAGTTGAATCCCAACTTCAAGAGAGCCTGTCGTTTCTCCTTGATCCAAAAAATAACTGGATTGGATTGCGGACGATTGAATAGTTAGGGTCTGTCCGTCAAGAGTTCCATCTACACTCGATGCAAAAGTATCGATAGGTGTAGGTTCTTCAGGATCTTTCTTGCATCCAGATACTACCAGCAAGAAGACAGCTACTAGGTAGAATAAATTTTTCATGAGATTGTAAGTCGTTGTTGAGGGAGATTATCGTGCGATGTTGATGTCTGTGAATTTGCCATTCGTGATGGATACAGAAGGGCCTCCACCAGTCATTGGGCTAGCTGTAAATGAAAAAGTACCGGATACTTTATTTCCCTCGAGTTGTGTGATGGTCAAGGTTCCTGAGGTGGCGTTGTGAACAACCTGATCCGAGGTCGTCCAAAGTGCCTTTCCGGTTAGATCGAAGTTCCCGGTTCGCTCGGCATCGAGGGTAAATGCCAGATTAGATCGATCAGTTGCCCCGGCACCGATGGCAAATACCGTAAATCCAGCGACTCCGGTAATTCTGCTATTTCCGGATCCTTTCCATGATTTTCCATCCACGGTGGCTTCTACATTGAGTGATCCAGAGGGGATTTCATCCTCCTTGTCAGGACATGCAAAAAGGACAAATGCCAACAGGCCTAAAAGTAGTGATCGTAATTTCATGCGTTTAATGTGTTTAAGATGAAAATTGAAATGAGCATTTAGAAGGCAAGTTGCTCGAAAACCCGGTCTTGCGTAATCCCATTTACTTGGGATTATGTATCCGTGCCAGTGGGTATTTTTTGGCATTTAACTCTGAAAAAATTGCACTTTAATCACTACTCCAATTTGAAATGTTGGGTGGAGCATGTACTTTGAGCATTAAATCTTTTGACTTTGAAGCGAATACTACTACTACCTTTTCTTCTGGCTACTATTTTTTCCACGCGGTATTCTTTGGCTTTTCAAGGAATTCAGCAGGATAGTTTGGAGCAAGTTTTTCAGAATCAAGAACTTTCGGATTCGATCCGGTACCGGGCTATTCAGCAGCTTACATTTTCGATGATCTTCAGTGAAGGGGAAAGAGCAAAAACCAAAATTCAGGAGGTCTTAAATACTGCTGAAATGGAAGTTGGGAGATCGAGAATTTATTTTGAAATCCTCCAAAATCTGGGGATTTACTATGATGTCAATCAGCAGACGGATAGCTCACTGATTATTTTTTCGCAGATTCTTGAAGAAAGTAAAAAGCAGGGGTGGAAGGGGCTCGAGCAACGATCGCTGAACAATTTGGGGATGAACCGACTCAATTCTTCGGATTATCGGGCAGCTATTGAGTATTTTTCACAATCCCTTGAAATCAGCAGAAAGGATCCAGATGCCAAAGAGGCCAATTTTGTCGCCAGTATTTCAAATTTAGGTTTGGCCAATCAGGAATTAGAATTGTATGATCAAGCCATCACCTATCACCAAGAAGCATTGGCTATTCGGGAGCGGCTCAATGATCCAAACGGAATCGCAATTTCTTGTGCAAATTTAGGAATCTGTCATCGGTTAATGGGAAAAGAAAAAGAAGCAGAATCTTATTATCAAAGAGCAATCGAAAATGCTAAAATCGCGGGGAATAAGGTTCTTTTTCACCGTGTTCATGATAATTTGGGTAGTCTTTACATTGGACAAAAAAACTTTGAAAAGGGACTTTTGATGCTTGAGATTGCACTTGATAATTCTGATGGGTTTACGCCTGACCCTAAAATGGAACTCAGTATCACTAGCAATGCAGCTGCTGCTCATATTCATCTAGGACAAACGGACAAAGCATTAGAATTTGCCAATCGTGGACTCCGGATATTGGATGCTAATCCTGATTTGGTGAATTATTCCCTCACTTTAAAAAACACCTTAGCCAAGATTTATTTTCGAAAAGGTGATTTTGAAAAAGGAAATGCCTACCTCGAAGAATATGAGCAACTCAACAAGAAAGTATTTGATCAGGAAAATGTAAAACTGCTCACCGATCTGCAGGTGAAGTACGACTTGGAGAAAAAGGAAAATCAAATTGCCCTCCAAAACGCCGAAATTCTAGAACAGAATGCGACTCTTCAGCGAAATTATTTTGCATTTATCGCTTTAGGACTCTTGCTTATATTAATTGTTGCGGTATTTGTATTCTACCAAAACCGAAACAAACGAAAGCGCCAACTTTTACTAATCGATCGGGAATTGAAAATTAAAGAAGCCTACATTCAAGCCTCGCTCGAATCCCAAGAACAGGAGCGCCGTCGAATGGCCCAGGACCTGCATGATGGCTTTGGGCAATACATTTCTGCGCTTCGGATGTATGTGTCCCAGCTGAAAAGTGATCAGGCTAAGGAGGAACTTAAAAGCGAACTCGTCAGCAGGACCGACTCGGTCTTGGATGAAATGTCAAAAGAAATCAGCAATGTCGTATATGATCTGATGCCCGCGACTCTAATTCGATTTGGATTGATCGCTGCGCTGGAGGATTTGTCTCATCGAATTAATGCAGGACAGAAAGTCAATCTTCAAATTGACGCAGAAGATCTTCCCAACCGCATGGATGAACTTGTCGAAATTAACCTTTTTCGTATCTGCCAGGAGTGGATTAACAATGTGCTTAAATACGCTAAAGCCCAGCATATTTTAGTTACTATTTCGCAGGCTGAAGGATTTGCAAGACTCCAGATACTAGATGATGGTCAAGGGTTTGATTCCGGTGTTTTTCAGCATAGCAAGCGAAATGGATGGAAAAATATCACTACTCGGACAGAATTGCTGAGTGGAAAATTAGAGCTTTTAACTCAGGAAGGTCAGCAAGGCACATCGCTCTCGATTACGTTCCCCTATCTTCATCGAGCCAATTAAACCAAATTTAACCCATGAAAATTTTATTAGTGGACGATCATCGGATTCTCCTGGATGGGCTCAAATTTCTAATTCAAAATCTGGAAGGAATCTCGGAAATCCAGACAGCTCACAGGGTGGAAGACGCACTGGTTTTACTTCAATCAGAGCCTGTGGATTTAATTGTTTCTGATATTTCTATTCCTGAAATGGGAGGAATAGCCTTTGCTCAAAAGGTCAAAAAACAATATCCTCAGACCAAGATCATTTTTCTCAGCATGCATGAAGAGCCTTATCGAGTTAAAGAAGCCTTGTCGATCGGGGTGGAAGGGTATGTATTAAAAAAGTCTGCTCATGAAGAGCTTGTCAAAGCTTTGCGAGAGGTATGCAATGGAGGAATGTATTTCAGCCTAGAAATTCAGAAAATTCTCATTCAACGCATGCGTTTTCCCGAGGATGAGCGAATCCTTACCGATCGTGAAAAAGAGGTGTTGACATTGATTTTTGAAGAATTTTCGAACAAAGAGATCGGAGAAAAACTCCATATTTCCGAGCGAACTGTAGAAACTCATCGGAAGAATATCTACCAAAAAACAAAGACCAACACATTGGTTGGTCTTTTGAAGTTTGCGATAGAAAATAACTTGATTTCAACACTGAATTAATCTTTGGATAGTTCCAAAAAGTTAGATACACCCGTATCAATCATACTTTGCATTACATCCGAAGCAAAATTGACATAAGCATCGTGATCGCAATCAGCAAAGTGGGAAGCAACTTTTTTCTGATCTCCTGAAACCATTACCAGTTGAGAATAGCCTGTTTTGGAGAACATATCAGTTTGGGCTTGGGTGACCTCTTTGATTATTTTGTCTTTAAAAACTCCTTCCGCATAAACCGCTTTTTTTGGTTCCACCTTAGCATGGAAAAGTGGATTACTTCCAATGTCCAGTCCGGACACAAATCGTACTTGAGAAGGAATTCTGGATACTCCGAAATTGGTGATGGATCTATTATTTTCAGTTGGGTCTAGAGAAGGTTCTATTCTGTAGCCAATGGTAGCTTTTACAGAAGTTGAATTGGTCCAGGTTGAAGCATCAGCATCCAACATGACAAAAGGGAATGCAAAATTTACATCTGCGATGAAAGCGTTATCCAGTTCTTTGGAGATTTTAGGAGTAGGATCAACAAATCCACCTCCCATTTTTTCTTTTCCACCCTTGGTCACGGATTTAACAAGATAATCATAACCAATAGGTGTGACCATAATGTATCCTTCGACCTGAGCATCAGAGGAAGCCCCTCCTTCTTTCTTTGTCCAATCAGCATAATACTCGTATTTTTTTGCTTCGTCTGCAGTCATGATTTCATATCCTTGACCTTTCAGTTGACTAACAAAGTTCTGGTAAGCCTCATTGATCAATTTTTGAAAATCAGGTACATCCACACCTTGGATTTGAACCCCCATGGTAGTAGAAGTTCCAGAAGTATAAGTGGTTCGGTTTGCCCGCTCGTTTTTTGATCCGGAAGTTTTTGCAGATGCTTCTTCATAAACTTCGAAGTAGGCGTTAAAACTTCTGATAAATACCTTTTTCGGGGCTTTGGAACCTTGATTTTTCTTGTTGAAACTGGTGACTTTTAGGTCTTTTTCGCTCAAAATTTCTCCTGGAAAAATGCCCAGAAAAAGAAATAGGAAGATTAATAAAATGCTTTTCATAATGGATTTTTGGTTAGGCTTCCAAATCTCCTCAGAATAACAAACGCTAAGAATACCAGAAATTGCGGGTTTCATCTATGTACTGCCACGGAGATAAAATAGGTAAAACCAAAAATCCTTTAAATTGTGCTGATCATTGCGTTAAACCCTCTTTATGTCCAGCTCTAGCTCCATCCACCCCTGTCTTTGGTTTGATCATCAAGCTCCAGAGGCAGTGGAGTTTTACTGCTCTTTATTCCCCGAATCCAGAATTACGGGGAAAAATGAGTTCACTTTTCAATTTGAGCTGATGGGTACCCACATTCAGGCCTTAAATGGTGGGCCAATGTACCAACAGACTCCTGCATGCTCCTACTTTGTCTATTGTGGGGAACAGGCCTCCATTGAAGAATTATATCAGGAGTTGAAAAAAGGAAGACAGGTGATTTTTCCGCTTGATTCTTATCCTTGGAGTTCGAGATATGCTTGGGTTACGGATCGCTTTGGGACCAATTGGCAATTGGATATAGACCCGATTCGTTCTCCACAAAAGATTGTTCCCTGCTTGCTATTTGTGAACGACAAACGGACTCGAGTAAAAGAGGCGATCGAGTTTTACTTTGACGTCTTTTCAAACAGTCGCTCGCTCATGGAGGCCCCCTTACCTGACTCTGAAGATTTATTATTTGCTCAAATCAAACTTGACCAATTTATTTTAAACTTGATGAGCAGTCCAGAATCCCATGATTATGACTTTACGCCTGCTAATTCACTAGTGATTACTTGTCCTTCTCAAGCTGAAATTGATTATTTCTGGGAAAAGCTGGGAGAAGGAGGGCAATTTCAACGATGTGGCTGGTTAAAGGATAGGTTTGGAGTCTCCTGGCAAATTGTACCTGCAGATTTGGGAAAAATACTCGCTGATCCCCAAAACGGGAAAAAATCTATGGAAGCCCTACTTTCCATGGAAAAATTACTGATCGAAAAGCTTAAAAATCCTTTTTAAAAATGGAAAAGACAGAAATAACTATTTCGGCACTGGTGGAAGCGCCTATTCAAAAAGTATGGGACTATTGGACCCAAGGGGAGCATATTCAAGGTTGGAATTTTGCCTCAGAAGATTGGCATTGTCCTGATTCCAACATCGACCTCAGGGTTGGAGGTGAATTTCACTCCACGATGGCTGCCAAAGACGGGAGCTTTAGCTTTGATTTTTGGGGAACCTACCATGAAATAGAACCGCATCGAATTATTCGAAGCACCCTCGGTGATGGACGAAAATTGGAGGTGATTTTTGAATCTCAAGGCGACCAAGTGCTAGTAACTGAAGTTTTTGAGGCAGAAGGACAAAATCCAGTCGAGCTCCAACGTCAAGGTTGGCAGGCCATTTTGAATAATTTCAAAAAATACTGCGAAAAATAATCTTAGAAATTTTCATGAATACCTAACTCGTAATCATATCCATCGTAATATTGCAATAAACAAAATAGCATGGGAGTTACGCAAGTACATTTATATACCGAGGAGCAAAATAAAATGGCTCTGCTCGCTAAAGCGATCGGCCATCCTGCACGTATTGCTATTCTCGAGCATATGATTAAAACCAAATCCTGCATTAATGGAGATTTGGTGCTGGAAATTGGATTGGCTCAGGCTACAATTTCCCAACACTTACGGGAATTAAAGGATGCGGGGATTATTCAGGGAACCATCGATGGCAATCGTGTCAATTATTGTATCAATCCTGAAAACTGGAAGGAAATCTCTTCCCTTTTCCAATCCTTTTTTGATTCCTACTCCAATTGTGCTAGTCCCGCATGCACCTGAATAGAAAAAACGCATTCATCTTAACCTAAAAAACATGGATCAAGAACAAAAATTGAAGGAAGTAGTGCGAGAGCGCTATGGGAAAATCGCTGAGCAAGGAAAAGCTGAAAATGCGGCTTCCTGCTGTGGAGCGACTTCACCTTCCACTAAAGTATATAACATCATGATGGACGATTACTCCGGAACCGATGGGTATTTGGAGGATGCGGATTTGGGGCTGGGCTGTGGCTTACCAACCCAATTTGCTCACATCCAAAAAGGAGACGTAGTGATCGATTTGGGATCTGGCGCTGGAAATGATTGCTTTGTGGCGAGACATGAGACTGGTCCTGAGGGCAAAGTGATCGGAATCGATTTTACCCCAGCGATGATTAAAAAAGCTAGGGCAAACGCCGAAAAGCTCGGTTACAACAATGTCGAGTTTAGAGAAGGTGATATCGACCAAATGCCAGTTAATGATCAGGTCGCCGATGTGGTAGTCAGCAATTGTGTGCTCAATCTGGTACCTAATAAAGAAAAGGTCATCCGTGAAATTTACCGTGTACTGAAGCCTGGAGGACATTTCAGCATTTCAGATATCGTGTTGATTGGAGATTTGCCTGAGGCCTTAAGACAGGATGCAGAAATGTATGCGGGATGTGTGGCAGGTGCGATTCAAAAATCCGATTACTTATCGTTTATTGAACAGGCTGGATTTCAGTCCATTCAAATTCAAAAAGAAAAGATCATCACCTTGCCCGATGATATTTTGGAAAAGTATCTTTCTCAAGAGGAAATTCAGCAATTCTTATCCAAGCAAACTGGGATTTTCAGTATCACCGTGTATGCTGAAAAGCCGGGAGAAAAAATCAAAAAACCGAAACTTAGTCTAGAGCAGTTGCAGTCTTCTTCTTCTTGCGCTCCAGGCTCTGGTTGTTGTTAAAATCAGACTGAAGACCTGTCAGGTTTCTAAAACCTGACAGGTCTTTTTCATTCAAAAAATAGTTAGCCCTCCCCATGAAAAGAAAAACGCTTGATCCCAAATTGGAACAAACTATCAAAATAGCCAATGAACTTCCCATTTCTTCCGACCGCAAAGCCGTTTTAGAGGTTCTGATCCAATACATTCAGAAAAAAGTTGACCAAGGCGAGGAGGTCAATCTCAATTTCATCTGCACGCACAATTCCCGTAGGAGTCAGTTTTCACAGATTTGGGCAAAAACAGCTGCAGATCTATATGGCATTCCGGCAAATTGTTATTCTGGTGGAGTAGAAGTGACGGCCTTTAACGAACGAGCAGTCAATTCCCTGAAGCGGAGTGGGTTTCGGATTTCTTGCAAAGAAAATGGCTCGAATCCGATTTATCTTTTGTCATATTCAGAGAATAGCGAACCGATACTTGCATTTTCAAAACTCTATGATGATCCGATCAACAAAGCCTCTCGATTTGCAGCGGTGATGACCTGTGATCATGCCGATGAAAACTGCCCATTCATCCCTGGTACGGAACAACGGATTCCTGTTCGTTACGAAGATCCCAAGGCTTTTGACGATACTGAACTGGAATCTTCCAAATACGATGAACGTTCTCAGCAAATTGCATCTGAAATGCTTTATGTTTTTTCTCAGGTGAAAAATAAGATTTGAATTTCGAGCAATTTAATTTTCAGCTCAAGGGATAAATGCGGTTGATTTTATCATCGATCTATTCGGTAAAATAATCAGAACCTGACTTTTACTTTCTCAAAATATTAAACTGCTTGATAATCACTTGGCTTAATTTTTGACTCAAAAAATCTCATACCTGAAATGAACCATTTCCCAAGATTTGGCTATTTTCAAACCACTCAATCATTCACAACCAAACACCATTTTTATGACCGAACAACAAAAACAAGCGCTAGAGCAGGCCATTGCTTCTCTGAAGTCCCAACTTACCGGTGACATGTTTGCAGATATGGAAGTACGCGATCAAATCCACAATTTGGAGATGCAACTCAAAGGGGTAAAGCCTATGGATTCTCATTTTGACTGTGTAGGCTGCGGAAGCTAATCTGTACGATTAAGATCTTGACAAGAAAAAAAGAGGCTTTGGCCTCTTTTTTCATTTTTGGGGGAAAAGGTAAAATAGCCCTGCTGAAACCAGCAAGGAAATCGCAATCAGGATGAGAATTGCTAATCTTTCCTGTCTGCAAAACAAGAAAAAAGTGACCTCTCCATTTCTTTTGGAATAAGTCCTCTTGGCTATGGAGGCGACGGCAAATAGGGTGATTCCGAAGACTAGCAGATAAGAAAATATCCACATCATGTGGCAATATTCTATAGGATTGCACAAAATCAAAATTTCCCCCTAAAACTTAACATTGGGATCTTCCAAATATTCAGTTTGGGAAAATTTGAAAGGAATCACCGAAAGCAAATTCAAATTCTGTTTCGCCTTACTACTGCTTTGAATTTATTCCGTTCAAGTGGTTACTTTGTCCCAATTACAAAAATACACTCAGATTGCATCGCTATTTTATTATCTATAAACCTTTCGGTATCCTGTCCCAGTTTACTGGCGAGGAAGAAGGGACTTTAGCTTCAGTAGGAGACTTCCCAAAAGAAGTATATCCTGTGGGGAGACTGGACAAAGACTCCGAAGGCCTTTTGCTTCTCACGGATGATAAATGGCTCAATCATCATCTTCTCAATCCTAGATTTGGACATCAACGTACCTATTTAGCTCAGGTGGAGGGAATCCCGACGCCTGAAGCACTAAAAGAACTTGGAAAAGGGGTGACGATTACGGTCGATGGGAGTCCTTATTCCACGAAACCAGCCATTGCAAAATTAGTGGAACAAGAGCCTGAACTTCCCGAGCGAAACCCTCCAATCCGATACCGAGCTGCCATTCCAACTTCTTGGATTTCCTTGACTTTGATCGAGGGAAAAAATCGCCAGGTTCGTAAGATGACCGCAGCCGTTGGATTCCCAACCTTGAGGCTGGTTAGGTTTTCGATGGAGAAAATTTCGATAGAAGGTTTTCAGGTGGGAGAGATAAGAGAATTTGAACAAGATTGGATCTATCGAAAGTTGGGCTTGACAGGATTTGCAAAAACAAAAAAGAGGTAGCAGTACCCTCTTAAAAAATCCTAAAATCCGATTCAAATCAAGACTTTTCCACTGGAAGGATTTAAGATTGTCCATTGGATCAAATTCCCCTATTTTAGACCCGCTATTGTAGCAGTACTAACACAACACATCCATGCATCAGGAAAAAATCGCCGAAGTCATACAGGAAGTAAAGAAAGTAGTGGTTGGACAGGATAAGATGGTCAATCGATTACTGATTGGTCTGTTTACCAATGGACACATTCTCCTCGAAGGGGTGCCTGGATTGGCTAAGACCCTGACGGTAAATACGCTCGCCAAAGTACTTCATTTAGACTTTAATAGAATCCAGTTCACTCCAGATTTGCTTCCGGCTGATTTGATCGGAACCATGATTTATAATCAGCAGACAGCTTCTTTCGAAGTGAAGAAAGGTCCTATATTCTCAAATCTCATCTTAGCAGATGAGGTTAACCGATCTCCAGCAAAAGTGCAATCGGCCCTATTGGAAGCGATGCAAGAAAAGCAGGTAACCATTGGGGAGACTACCTTTCCATTGGATCGGCCTTTTTTGGTATTGGCCACTCAAAATCCCGTGGATCAGGAAGGAACGTATCCACTTCCTGAGGCGCAAGTGGACCGTTTTATGATGAAGGTTCACATTGATTATCCTTCCAAAGCAGACGAACTTGAAGTCATGCGAAGAATGGCCAATATGTCATTTGACTCTCAAGTAAGACCAATTTTGACCAAGCAGGACATCTTTGATATTCGATCTCAGATCAATGCGGTCAATATTGCAGAGCCTTTGGAGCATTATATTATCGAGTTGGTATTTGCCACCCGATTCCCGCAACAGTACGGACTCAAGGAAGAGGCTAAATACATCATGTTTGGTGTTTCTCCGAGAGCAAGTATCAATTTAAACCTGGCCGCCAAGGCAATTGCCTATTTGGATGGCCGCGATTATGTATTGCCTGAGGATATTAAAGAGATTGCTGAGGACGTCTTGAATCACCGTATTTTGCTGAATTACGAGGCGGAAGCAGATAATGTAGACTCCAGAAAGCTAGTTAGAACCCTATTGGAAAAGGTGCCGATTAACAAGTCGGTAACATTGAAATAACATGAAAAGCTGATTTAAAAGGCTTCTCGGAGGAGAAGCCTTTTTTTATGCCTTTTCTGTTAATCCAATATTAAATTCGGTGTCGATTTTTAAAAAAAGCATAATTCGGTTCATTGTTCTGAGTAAAATTTTTGGGTTCACCTTTGTTCCGTGAAACCACACTACCAACTCTCAACACTATCTCAAATGAATCGAATGAAGAATTTAGCAGCACTACTCTTACTAGTGACTTTCGCATTGACAAGTTGTATTCAAGGCAATGAAAAGCCTGGTGATAATACAGATACAGGTAGCGAACTGCTGATTAACTCCAACATTACCACCAATACTACATGGACTACTGGAAATACCTATGTATTGGGTACCCGAGTTACAGTTGTTTCTGGTGCAACTCTAACCATTCAGCCAGGTGTAATCATTAAAGGTGAAGTAGGAACAGGAGCAAATGCTACCGCGCTAATCATAGCTAGAGGTGCAAAAATCAATGCTCAAGGTACTTCAACCCAACCAATCATTTTCACTTCAGTTGCTGACGAAATCAAGCCAGGTCAAGTCGCATCTCCTAATCTTGAGCCTACTTTGGAAGGTCTTTGGGGAGGTTTGATCATCCTTGGAAAAGCAAAAGGTTCTTTTGCTGGTGATGTAACTGAAATTCAAATTGAAGGTATTCCGGCTTCTGATACCAATGGATTATATGGCGGAAGCGATGATGCTGATAATTCTGGTGTATTGAAATATGTATCTATCCGTCACGGGGGTGCAAATATCGGTGAAGGTAACGAAATCAACGGCCTTACTTTAGGTGCTGTAGGTTCTGGAACAGTAATCGAAAACATCGAAGTAGTCGGTAACCAAGATGATGGAATCGAATGGTTCGGTGGAACTGTTAACGTTAAAAATGTACTTATCTGGAACTCTGGAGATGATGCCTTAGATACCGACCAAGGATGGGCAGGTACTTTGGATAACTTCATCGTATTCTGTGGCGCAAATACTGACCATGCGCTTGAAATCGATGGTCCTGAAGGTTCTTACAATGCAGGTCACACCGTAAAAAATGGTACTGTAAAAGGAAATCCAGCCTCTGAGTTTGGTGACTTTAGAGCCGGTGCTAGAGGTTCTTTCAGCAACATTTATTTCTTCAACTTCCCTGCACCAGCTGACAATAACAACGCAGGAAGAGGTGACCTTTCATTATCTGGAGACGCAACCCTAGCCAACTTCCAATCTGGAATTTTAACATTCTCTAATCTTCAAGCAACCCTCGCAAGTGGCGTGACCCTAACGACAGCGTTCAGAAATGGCACCGATGTACATGCTTCTGAAGTTGCTGCTGGAGCAAACACTGTAGGAGCAAACAAGTCTGCATTTACTGGATGGACTTGGGCTGCTGCTGCTAACCAATTAAGCGATATTAAATAAACAACCAATATCAGGGGGAAAAGATCTTGCAAGGGTCTTTTCTCCCTGAACCTTTAAAAAAGCATTACTCTAATTGCTGTATGAAAAAGAACAAAAAACAATTTGCTGTGAAGCCTCTGTTGATTCTTATCCTGATCATTGCATTTCAATTGCTAACAGGATTTGTGTTTGCACAGAACGGCACATTGAGAGGTACTATCCTTGATGAAAAAACAGGAGAACCTCTATTTGGCGTTTCGGTATTAGTTAAAGAAAACTCAACCGGAGCCATCTCAGACTTTGATGGAAAATTTGAAATCCAAGTCGCCCCAGGAACTTACACCCTGCAAATCAGCTACATTTCCTACTCTACTGTAGAAGTTACCAGCTTGGTCGTAACAGCAGGTGAAGTAACTGTATTGAATGACATTTTAATGAAGGAGGAAGCCTCCGAATTGGAAACGGTAACCGTTTCTGCTGCTGCGATTAAAACTACTGAAGCAGCGCTTTTGGCCGTGAAAAGAAATGCCCCTAACGTGATGGACGGAATCACGGCTTCTACTTTCAGACAAATCGGCGATGGTGATGCGGCTTCGGCTGTAAAGCGCGTGACTGGTGTTTCTATTGAAGGTGGAAAGTATGTATATGTAAGAGGTCTAGGTGATCGATATACCAAGACTGTATTAAATGGCATGGATATTCCAGGTTTGGATCCAGATCGGAACACCATCCAAATGGATATCTTCCCAACCAATGTGATCGACAACATTATGGTGTCTAAGTCATTTTCTGCTGAATTACCTGCTGATTTTACGGGTGGTGTAGTAGACATTGAGACTAAGGATTTCCCTGAAGAAAAGACCATGCGTTTGGGTATTTCTGGAGGAATCAACCCATCTATGCATTTCAATAGTAACTACATCTCTTATCAGGGCGGAAAAACAGATTTTTTAGGTTTTGACAACGGAACTAGAGCGATTCCTACTGGAGGAAGCTCAACAATTCCTCAATTTGGTCAAGTAGTGGGTAATCCTAATGGAGCAAAAGGACAAGAGTATCAGTCAATCCTTTCTAGCTTCAATAAAACATTAGCTCCAACTCAAGGAACAAGCCTAATGGACTTTGGCCTTTCTTTCTCACTCGGTAATCAAATTGCAAGACCAAAGGCAACTTGGGGATATAGCGCTGGTTTGACCTACAAAAACGAGACGGAATTTTACAGAAACGCTGAATATAACCTTTTCGCCAAGCCAATCAGCCAAGGCGAAACAGAGCTCGATCCATTGGAAAGCCAAAGAGGTGATATCGGTTCCAATAATGTTCTTCTTGGTGGAATGGCAGGTATCGCTCTTAAGACAGCAACATCTAAGTACAAACTGAATGTATTGCATTTGCAAAATGGAGAAACAAAGTCTGGTTTGTTTGATTTTGTGAACACCAACCTTGGAGCAAACTTCGAAGCAAAGCAATACAACCTTGAATATTCGCAACGAGCGCTTTCAAGCATCTTGCTTTCAGGTAATCATTTCATCGGTGGAAGAGATTGGGAAATCAACTGGAGATTGGCTCCAACCCGATCTACAATCGAAGATCCAGATGTAAGATTTACCAGATTTAGAATCCCGAATAATACCATCTCCACGGAAGTAGGCTTGCCAACTCGTATCTGGAGAAGTTTGGAAGAATACAATGTGACTGGTAAGTTAGACTTGACTAGAAACTTTGACCTATTTGCTAGAGATGCCAAATTGAAATTTGGTGGAGCTTATACGTTCAAGTTTAGAGATTTCCAAATTCAGAGTTTCCAGTTCCCAACTGGTGACACCCAGTTTGATGGAAATCCAAACAACATCTTGAATCAAGACAACCTTTTCTCTGCTGAAAACAGAAATGGTGTTCGTTACAACCCAGACTTTATCCCTACAAATCCAAACGAATATCAGGGATATGTAACCAATGCAGCTGGATATGCTTCTTTGGAATCAAATCCCACAGAAAAATTAAAAGCAATCATGGGCTTGCGTGTAGAAAAATTCAATCAGTTCTACACTGGAACCAACCAAACCGGAAGCATTAAGTATGATTTGGTAGAAATGCTTGATGACCTTGATTTCTTCCCAACATTAAACTTGGTATACGCGGTAAAAGAAAATCAAAATCTGAGATTCTCTGGATCAAGAACCATCGCAAGACCTTCTTTCAAAGAATTGTCTTATGCGGAAATCCTTGACCCGATTACTGGCCGAACATTTATCGGAGGTCTTTACAAAGAAACCACAAACGGTGGCAATGAAGTAATTTGGGACGGAAACTTAACTTCTACCAGAATCAACAACTTTGATTTGAGATGGGAGGCATTCCAGCAAAGAGGTCAAATGGTTTCTTTGAGCGCGTTCTATAAAACCTTCGACCGACCAATCGAAATCGTTCAATTCTTGGCTGACCCAGGATCTTTCCAAGCTAGAAACGTAGGAAATGGTACCGTAATGGGAGTCGAAGTAGAATTCAGAAAGTCTTTGAGTTTCTTAAGTCCTTCTTTGGAAAAATTCCTTTGGAATACCAACGTAACCGTGACTGAATCTCAAATCAAAATGTCTGAATCTGAATTTAGATCTCGTACGCTTACTGCACGTGAAGGTCAGGAAATTAAAGATACCCGAGATATGGCTGGACAAGCTCCATACATTATCAACACCGGAATTTCATTCAATGACTTTGCAAGAGGCTGGGAAGCTGGCGTATTCTACAACGTACAAGGTGCTACTTTGAACTATGTAGGCTTTGGTAACCGTACAGATACATACTCTGTTCCTTTCCATTCCTTGAATATGAACGTAAACAAGTCTTTTGGTGCTGATGAGCGCGTAAGATTGAACTTTGGTGTACAAAACCTTTTGAACGATAAGCGTGAGTTTGTCTTCAGTTCTTACGGAGCACAAGATCAAATCTTCTCAAGCTTAGCACCAGGAGTAAAGGTGAGCTTTGGGGCTTCCTTCTCTTTCTAAGAATTTTCCAACTACCACAATGATCAAAAGGGCCTCCTTCCGGGAGGTCTTTTTTTATTTATGCTATCCGATCAAACTGGATGTAGAAAGGGATTTTGCTAAATTGAAGGATGACCAATGCCTTATTCATTCAACTTTGGAAAGAAGGAAGAACTCGGTTTGAGAAATTGCTTCCTCAGATTCTTGAAAAGGACCTCAGCAAACGATTAGGTTCAAGTCCCAATTCAGCGGGATTTTTAATTCGACATGTAGCAGAAGTCGAGTTATTGTTTGCCAAAAATGTCTTTGGTCTTTCGGAGGTAAAGGTTTCCGCTAAAACATTGATTGCCGGTAAGGATACCGGAGAATGGACCGATTTGGAGGAATTGGTTCAGCTTTGTTCCCTGTCTAAAGAACTCTTGGAAAGAGCAATTGCAGGGCAAACCAATTGGGAGGAAGTGGTGGTAACCAAGGAATTTGGGAGTAAAACCAGAGCGGAAGCCTTGGGAAGAATCACCACACATACGGCCTACCACGCTGGGCAATTGGCTTTAATCCTCAAATATGGTGTTTAGTCTTTAGGTTAATTTTCGGATAATTTCCTCGTGATCTGGAAAAAGTGAAATCAAGTCTTCGGCTTGAAACAATTCAAAATCCGAAAAATCAAATCCCGGAGCTACCACGCAGGATACCAAGGAATAACTTTCTGATTGGTCGACAGTACTTCCGAAGATTGTTTTACCCGGAACCAAAAAGTAAGGAGAACTACCTGAAGGGCTTACTGGCCCCAATTTCATCATTTGATGTCCCTCTTCTCCGAGCGTATGTATAGTTAGTGGGCTGCCTTCATGCCAAAACCAAAGCTCATCACTTTGGATTCGATGAAAATGAGATACGTCTTCGGAACGCAGCAAGAAGAAAATGGCGGTCATTAAATTTCTTTCCCCATTTTCTTTATTCCGAATGGTATGTGCAGAACGGAAAGTTTCTGAATAAAATCCACCCTCAGGATGAGCTTTGAGTTGGAGGGATTCTATCAGCTCGGAAATGCGGGATTTCACACTCATGCACAATAGATTTTTTCCAAAATAGACACGATTCGTGTGGCTGTATTACCATCCCAGAGTGGAATTCCTTGGTATTGTTTCCAAGTGTTTGCCATGATTTTTTCCAAATAAGGCTTGAGCTTGGCAGGATCTGTTCCTACAAGTTCATTGGTTCCGAGTTGAATCGTTTCGGCTCTTTCTGTATTGTCCCGAAGGGTAACACAAGGCACATTCATGACGGAGGTTTCCTCGGTTATTCCTCCCGAATCGGTAATAACACCTTTGGCATGCTGGACCAAATAGTTGAATTCCAGATAGCTTAATGGCTCGCACATCAGCAGATTAGGTGCAGAAATTCCAAGAGATTGAAGGTTTTTAGCTGTTCTTGGATGCACAGGAAATATGATCGGCAATCCTTGAGATCCTTCTAAAATAGCGTCAATCATCGCTTTGAGTTGATGCTCTTGATCTACATTCGCTGGGCGATGCATGGTCATGACAAAGTAGCCCTGAGGGATTAATTGGTCGAATATTTCCCCTTCAGGTTTTTTGAAATTTGGCATTTGTGCCAAAAGAGTATCGATCATGGTATTGCCTACAAAGTGGATGCGTTCATCCGATACTCCTAAATTTCGGAGGTTGGCATTCGCAATTTCGGAAGTGGTAAAAAAATGATCGGTGATCGAATCAGTAACCATTCGGTTGATTTCTTCAGGCATGCTCAAATCTCCCGAACGAATACCACCTTCTACATGGGCTACATCGATATTCAATTTTTTGGCAGCAATGGAACATGCCAAGGTGCTGGTCACATCTCCTACCACAATGACCAAATTGGGTCTGTTTTCCACTAGTTCACGTTCAAATGCTACCATAATCGCTGCCGTTTGCTCGGCTTGAGTGCCACCACCACCACCCAGGTTGGCATGAGGTTCAGGGATATTTAATTGATCAAAAAAGTCCCCAGACATTTTTTTGTCATAGTGTTGTCCGGTATGAACCAATCGGTAGCTGAGATCAGCACCTTCTAAAATTCTTTTTTGAAGTGCATGGATTATGGGTGCGATTTTCATGAAGTTTGGACGAGCACCTGCGACAATCGTAAAAATGGCCATATTTTCAGCTAATTAATTCTTAGGGCAAAAATAAGGATTCATCCTTGTGATCAGCTGTTTCTCAAAAAGTCTTCGATGGGATTTCGACTGATTTTTGTTTCTTTGTCTTAAATCGTTTGGGTGAATAGTTTATGAAAATCAATTTGGGCACTTGGATTTTTGCCTTCTTTTTTGTGAGCCTTGGGATGCTTTTTTCGTGTGTAGAAACCGTCGAAAATCAGCAAACAGTGTATTACAACAACTTCTCCGATGTCAACCTTGCTGGATTTGAAAATGGGCGATTGTTTGTCTGGAGGAATGATACCATAGCAGGATATTATCATAATGAAGAAGTAGCAGTTTCTTTAGCAGATTTGCCCACGCACAACTATCTAAAAATTACCATTGAACTTCTAATTCATGACAGTTGGGATGGAAACCCTGATGATGGTATCTCGGGACCTGATTATTGGTATCTCGGGACAGATGAGACCGAGTTTTTCCGAACTACCTTTTCTAATTCTCCTTGTGTATCGACCTATTGCCTGTATCAATCCTATCCGAATACCTTGTTCAGACAGAATACGCCAAAAATGGGAGCGATTCAAACCAATCTTCCGGGGCTTTGCATTTTTGGAACCCGTGCGAATTATACGTCCCGATATCGGGTCGAAAAGCTGATCGAACATGTCAACCCAGAAGTCAGGGTCTTTATGGGCGGTGAGCTTAAGCAGACCAATGCTTTCGATCCTGCTTGTGATGAATCTTGGTCTATTGCAGCGATTCAAATCGAAACCATCCAAACCACAAAATGATGAGGAAGCAGCTTTTTTTGGTCTTTAGTGGACTTTTATTGGTGGTACAATTTGTCTATGCTCAGACGATTCCTGTAGGGACACCCGTTTTGGATGAGTACCTGAGAAGATTACAACTGACTGGGCAGATTGATTCTTCGGCTTCCTGGATGATCCGACCACTTTATCCGGTGGAGGCGTTTGGAGTTGCCCATGGGTTTGATCTCGATAGTTCAGTGGTTCAAATGGATTCAACTTCATTGTATTGGTACTTTGGAAAGGAGAATAAAGGGAAGTTTTTAACCCTGCCGGCCGTTTACAAAAATCAGTTTACCTCCAATTATGCATTTGGGGGTAATGATGGAGCGATGATTCCCAATCGGGGTCTGCAGCAAATCTTGAGTCCTGGGGTTTTTGTGTCCTATGGGAAGTTTTCACTGCAGTTACAGCCAGAGATTCTGTTGGCCCAAAATAAAGATTACCTAGGTTTTCCCATTGAGCATCAGGCGACTATTTTGTTCTATTATGAATACATGAACCGGATCGATATCCCGGAACGGTTTGGCTTGGAGCCGTATTCTAAAATTTTTGGAGGCCAATCAAGCTTTAGATTTAATACAGAGCATGTTTCCTTAGGAGTCTCAACAGAGAATTTGTGGTGGGGTCCTAGTCGGAGAAATTCACTGATTCTAAGTAATAACGCCCCCGGTTTTCTTCATTTTACAGCGAATACTCGAAAGCCTATCCAAACTAAGTTGGGTTCATTTGAAGGACAGGTGATTTCCGGGTTTTTAAAAAGTACCAACTTCCTTCCTCCTTGGCCAGACTATACGATTCAACAGAATCCCGTCTACTATCCCAAACCTGAAAATGGTAACCGGTATCTGTCTGGAATGATTTTTACCTATCAGCCTAAATGGATTCCGGGTTTGTTTTTGGGCTACAGTTCGGTCAATCATCTCTACCGGGATGATATTACCGACTTCGCAGATGTGCTTCCAGTGTTTAATGGGCGAAAAAAAGGGCCAACAGTCTATGACCCAATCCAGGAAAAACGACAGCAATTCAGTTCAGGATATTTCAGATGGATGAGTCCTCAGGGTCGATTTGAATTTTATGGAGAATATGGCACAAGAGACAATGACCGTGCGCTTAATGATTTTATGACTACTCCTGAGTCAGGACGGGCATTTACCTTTGGATTTGCACATTTACTGGATTTAAAGCGTCCAGGAAGATTCTTGGAAATTAGTTCGGAAATGACTCTATCTGGTCAAACGATACGAGAAGATATTCGTCAGTTGAAGACTTGGTATATTCATGACCATGTCCGTCATGGTTATACTCACCAAGGACAAGTATTGGGTTTGGCCAATGGTCCGGCTTCCAACCAGCTATTTTTTGGAATGGCTTGGGTCGAAGGCTTGAAGAAGCTTGGCTTTCAAGTCGAACGGATTGAATACAACATGGACTTCTACTATTACCGCTATGAGGCGTCCAAGGACTTTAGAAATAAATACGTGGATTTGGTCTTTTCTTTGACCCCAGAGTGGAAGTTTGGAAATGTATTGGTCGGAGGAAAATTTCAATACGTCAAAACACTCAACTACAAGTGGTACCTTGAGAATGTTCCCAACCAGTATTTTGTACCGGGATATGATCGAGAAAATATCGTAGCGAATCTAGGTGTGACGTACCTATTTTAAAGTCAATTTTCTCCTGAGGCTTTGGCCAATTTGATTCAAAAGGATTTGATAAAGTTTCAACCTTTGTCCAGTTTCCAAAGGCAAGGATCCTACTGCTCGACTTAGAGAAAAGTAAAGCACTGACCTATTTTTCATCGAATGTTTCCACTTATTGGATACCGAGTTTTTCTGATAAAATTTTTCAAATAATGGCTCAGGATAAGAGACGAAAGGTCCTAAGGAAGCTGCTTTAATCAGCCATATGAGGTCTAGCGAAAACTCCTTTTCTCCAAATGGATTTCGACTGATCGGCAAGATTTTTTGGATACTAGCACTCCGATGAATTCCGTGAAAAGCCGACCACCAATAGGCTTGTCTCTTCCTTAAAAGTTGCTCGATTCGGATTACAGGATCATCGGACATACATAGATTTCCAGTGAGATGATCGATGGTTTGGTTGTTCCAATAGGTATTCCTCATTCCTGGATTCACTAGGACCGCGGTTGGGTGGAGAATAAGAAGCTCTACTTGCTTTGAAATAAATTCAGGAAACGGGATATCATCATGAGGATTGAGAAAACAAAACTCGCTGTTTTCAGCAGCGGTTTTCCAAAGTGCGGTGGAGGTTTGCCACCAGCCTAAGTTTTGATCATTCCTAAAAAACTTAAATCGTGAATCAGATTGGCAAAATTTCCTGCAAATTGAGGATGTCTTGTCCTGAGAAGCATCATCACAAATCCAAATTTCAAAATTAGGGTAGGTTTGAGCTGCAAGTGCTTCAAGCGTTTTTTGAATAAATCGCTCTGCTTGGTAGGCAGGCACGCAACCAATTACCTTAGGATGTCGGGTCATGTATAAAAGAGAAAGAATATAATCCAGCGAAATCTCGCACTGACCAATCAAAAAAATGACCGATCTTTGGCAAGTTATAAGTTCAAAATGAAAGCAGAAAAAGATAAAGTTGTAGCCGTAGCCTATACGCTTAAAGTGGATGATGGGGAAAGTGGGCAAGAATTATTCGAGGTTGTTTCCGAGGAAAACCCGTTCTATTTCCTCTTTGGCTACCAAAATGTCCTACCCAAATTTGAAGAAGCGATCGCAGGAAAGTCTGCAGGCGAATCATTTTCAGTATTTATAGACTTCGAAAATGGTTACGGAGATTATGATGAGAATAAAAAGGTAATCATCCCTAAGGCAAATTTTAAAGAAGACGGAAAGAAGAACCGAGATCTATTAAAGATCGGAAACGTCATTCCCATGCAGGATGACAAAGGAAATCAAATGCGTGGTGAAGTGTTGAAAGTTGATTATTTGGGTGTGCATATGGATTTTAATCCCCCTTTGGCCGGATTTGATTTGTTTTTTGAAGGAAAGGTAATTCTAGTCCGTGAAGCTGAACAAGTGGAGTTAGAGCATGGTCATGCACATGGCCCGGAGGGACATCATCACCATTGATTTCCGATCAATTAGTTTTTATCAAATGCCCTATTTCGTGAAGGAATAGGGCATTTGTCGTATAGGGCAGGATTATGTCAGATTTTACTTTTGGTTTATTCATCAACACAAACCAATCAATACATGAAACATTCAATTCAACTTTTATGGAGAATGGCGTTGGTGGGATTTTTCATCGCTTTTATGGCGTGCTCTAGCGAAGACGGACAAGACGTCTCTGGAGCTGCTGAAGAATTCACCGCCACGGTAGCAGGAATAGGGACGATTTCTGCTTCTAAAGACTTTGATACCATCAGTGGAACAAAGGTTGGGGCTGCAGGAATAAATGTAGTTGTCCTTCAGGGTACCGATAATTCGGGGAAAGGATTTATGATTAGAATGTCAACTTACAATGGTCCCGGAACCTATGATTTGGGATTTGGAAATATTGCCAACACGGCGACGTTTATAGCAGGGGCTAGTATGGGAGAGCAGTATTCTACAGCCTATCAAGGAACCTCCGGAAAAATTGTAGTTACTGCAGACGATGGGAAGCGCTTGGAAGGCACGTTTGAGTTTGTCGGAAAAGTCAACAATACTTCCAGCACTCATACGGTGACCAATGGCAGTTTTAAAGTAAATCTACAATAAATGAGGTCTGATCACCCGCTAGGGAAACCTCCGGGTGGTTAGGCTATTTTTTGAAATGGCGCTTTACGTTCTATCGGGGTGATTTATATCTTAGGCGTAAAAGTAGCCGGCCTCTCAAGGAAACTTGAGAGGCCGTTTTTTTGAGATTAGTTGGATTCAGCTAAAAGAGATTTACTGAGTTCTAATAATCCCAACACTCGCTCTGAAGGGTACAGCAAATACGCTTTCTCGAGCTGTTCAATTGCCATTTGATACTGTTGTGTATTAAAATGGACAATTGCGTCATTATAGAACTGAAGCCCTGCCAGTTCTTGAAGGTTGACTTTTCTGAAAATGGAGTTGTCCAATTGACTTGCTTCTGTTCCGGCAAGTCGTTGGTTAAATACTTTTGAGGATTCTTTTTGATTAGGGGCGTAGCTTGCCAAGTATTTTTCTACCTCGGAGCTTTGAGTGATCATTCCTCCAACAGGAAGCGTACTCTCCAATACAATCTTTTTGCCTCCTACTTCCGCGAGGATAAAAACATGATAGTCAGTTTCGATAATATCATACGAAAACCCAAATCGATCCAATAAGATCCCAAGTGCTGCCGATCCACTGACACAATCATAATTTCCTTTGGACAACATTTCATTGAAAGTAGAATGCTGCTGGTATTTCTTGAATAACCGTTGATGTGATTTTTGAAAAATTTGTCTCAAAAGCTGCAATTCATCCTTTGCAGTTTCAGCTTTATCGGCCAATTCCTGTTGCAAGCCCGCCCAAGTAGATAGGGAAGCCTCAATTTCAGGATTAACAGCTTGGAATAAGTGTAAGGGATTGTACAATTCAGGAGAAGGAATTCCTCGATCTGTTGAAATGGTCATTTTGACGTCATTTGAGGCCAAAAATGAGCCTTGAGCCCAAGTTTTGAGGCCTCCTCCTAGGATTAGGAACATGGTCAATATGAAGCATTTTTTACCCAATTGTGATCTTGATGTTATCGAATTGATTCAAATTTAACAATTTGATAACATTAGAAAACAAATGAAGGTTTTTTTCCAGTTTGAGTAAAAAAAATTATTCGTGATGGTAGGGCTCGTTTCGCAAAATGGTAAAGGCCCGATACACTTGTTCGATGAAAAATGGCCGAATCATTTGATGCGAAAACGTCATTTTTGAAAGGGAAATTTTCCCATTTGCGCGTTGGTATACTTCCTCGGAAAATCCATAGGGACCACCAATTACAAAAATCAATTGCTTGAGCCCGGAATTCATTTTCTTTTGGATGAATTCCGAAAACTCAACTGAAGAAAATGATTTTCCCCTCTCGTCCAGTAGGATCACCTCATCTGAGGCTTGTACTTTCTTTAAAATCAATTCCCCTTCCTTTTCTTTTTGGGTATGCTCTGTGAGGGACTTTGAGTTTTTCAGGTCTGGAATTATTTCAAATTCAAATCGGATATAATGAGCCAATCGGGAAGAGTATTCTTCAATCAATTGCTGTATCGCTTTGTGATCCGTTTTTCCGATGGTGATTAGCTTGATTTGCATGTGATCCCAATTGAATTTGCTCGTGCAACTTAAAGGAAAATTCCTGCTTGAAGTCCGTTAATCCAATTTTTGGACCCTTTTTCTCATATTATTTCCATTTAAAAAGCTTTTAACCAATCAGTTAACAAGCTGATTAAACAGCCTGTTCTTCGAGCATAAACCAAAATTTTACTACCTATGAAAAACTCAATGCGTTTGTTTCTGGTGATTGCTGTCCTATTTGCTTCAGCTTTCACCCCCAAAAATCAACCAGTACGTCCAGTGGATGCGGATATTGTGGACTTGGCGGTACAGACAGAATTCTTGTCTACTCTGGTAGCAGCCGTTAAGGCTGGAGATTTGGTAGATGTACTCAAAGGAGAGGGTCCCTTTACCGTTTTTGCTCCAACCAATGAGGCTTTTGCCAAATTACCCGCAGGTACTTTAGAAGATTTGCTGAAGCCTGAGAATAAAGCCAAGTTGGTGGAGATTTTGACTTATCATGTCGTTCCTGGGAAAGTGATGTCCTCTGATTTAAAAGACGGAATGAAGGCGAAAACTGCTCAAGGCAGTGAAGTCACCATTTCTCTAACAGGAGGAAAGGCTATGGTCAATAATGCAACAGTCACTACTGCAGATATTGAGGCTAGTAATGGAGTAGTTCACGTGATCGATACCGTAATTCTTCCTTAACTTTCACTAGGCAAAATAAAAAAAGGCTCAGAAACATACTTCTGAGCCTTTTTCAATTCATCTTATTTGATCAGTTCTTTTCGTCTGAGGATGGCTTCCAAAAACTTTTTCTCGTTTTCAGTATTAAAAATTTTAAATGGAAGATGGATAAACTGGGCTTTGGACAAGAATAGAACAAAAGCGTCTTTGGTGACTTCAACTTTTTTGATCATGTTCCACTGCACAGGCATCCCTTCCCTTGCATTGATTTTCATCAAAATCTGACGGCTATCGATTTCATAGGACATCTTCGAGAAGATCGGCTTGTTTTGTTCCATTTGGGTCACTCCGGTAAATTGGATCGCCCAAAAAAGGACATATAATCCATAGGCAATGAGAGCACCTATAAACCACCAGATGGATGCGATCCAGAAGTATCCAGCACAAATGGCTAGAGCAATCAAAATCACCCACCATTGTTCTTTGAGGATTGATACCAAGGACATTTTGATATAAGTCCCTGTTTCTAGCTGGTATTTTTTGGTTTTAATAATCATGAATCAACGAATTGAGTCCGCAAATATCCACCTATCACCCTGAAGAAACAAGCCGAAAAAAATCATTATCCCCGGTTTATTGAAAACAAAATGATTATTCCATTGACTTAATAATTCTCAAGGGCTATATTTTATGAAATTTTTAGCCTATGAATAGCTTAGTGATTGATTTGATTGTCTGTGGATTGGCGTATGTCATCATTGTCTATTTTATCGCGACCATGACAAAAAGTGTCCTCAAAAAAGGGAATAATAACGATGAGGGAGACGGAGGTATTGAGAATTTTACGCCTCCCAAAATTGATTTACCTCCAGGTGTAATTTGGCCTTCAGACTCACCAAAAGAAAAATCTAAACCTGAGATAGCCGAGTTTTAATGGCATTTTTCACAAATCCCCTGCACAAGTAAATTCATTTCCTTTTTTTCAAAGCCTTTTGGAAGCCTGATCTGAGGTAAAGAAATATCTTCCAAACAGGTTGTTTCTCCACAGATTTCGCATTTGAAATGCACATGTTCATGGCTGTGGTCATGGTTATCCTCACCGTGCGAGCACAGGGCATATTTCGTGGCGCCGCTATCATCCAGCACTTTATGGATAAGATCTTTTTCTAAAAAAGTCTTTAGGGTACGATAAATAGTCACCCGGTCAAACTGCTGCCGGAGTTTCTCTTCCAAGTCTGAATGCGATAGTGCAATATTTTTTTCCAGAAACTCCTGAATGATCTCCAATCGGCAATCAGTAATTCGGAGTTTGTGGGATTGCAATATGACGTAGGGATTGTTCATACTTTATGGTCAGGCTTCCAAATTAGCTCCAAAAAAAGCATTGTCAAAAAAAATGGCGCCTAGTTGGCGCCATTTTGAATTTACTTGCTTTCTCCTTCAAGGATTTTTTCGATTCTTGCCAGTGCATCTTCGAGATGCAATTTGGAAAGTCGATCACTTGTCCTTGGAATTGCAGCTCGAATCTGAGATTGAAGGGTTTTCAATTCACCACGAGCCATAGGTCTGATGTCAGATTGAGAAGCATTGATTTGTGGTCCAAAGAAAGATCTGAACTGCGCAGGTACTGAAACTTCCCCAGTCAACAATAGCTCAAGACGTTCGATGTGTGCACGCTGTAATGCTCTACGATGCACGTCTATCGTTTTGCCAGCACTCAACTCTGTCCAGATCCCTTTTCTCAAATCATCAAAAAGCTCCGTGATTTTGTAGGCTTCATTGCCATTCAGGGCCTCATTTTCGATCACTCGACCTAATCTACCCCATTCCAAAATTCCATTGAGAGTGGTTACTTGGATTCCTCGGATTCGCTCTAAGGCTCCGAAATCTCCAATGCGGGAAATGATGGCTTCATCCATGAGCCAGCTAGGAGTCGCAAAAAGCTGCTTGTTGAGGAAATCAACAGCTGATTTTTGCATCGCTTTGGATGTGTGCGTATAGACTGCCTCACCTTGACCGGTGGATTTGTAGATTTCCATTACACCACCCACATTAGTTCTCACGTGACCCATGTAGCGATTAAACTGCCCAATTACTTGGCCATACATCTCCTCCAAATCAGAATAATCTTTAAATGGCTTGTCAGCTTCTGCTGTCCACTCCATTAGATTAGGCATGATGCGCTTCAAATTTTTGATTCCATATTCAGAAGCTAATACAGCATTATCCCCCAAATCTTCGGATTGAGTTGTTGGATCATAACTGTTTCCTTGTCTTCCGTATCGGTATACTGGATCACCGTTTTTGTCCAAAATCCACTGATCTAGGATTTTTTGTTCTTCCTCTGGAGTTTTTGCTTCCAAGATTGGCTTGTAACCCCACATGATGGCAAACTTGTCATACGGTCCCACATCAGGCATTAAGCTTACCCCCTTATCTTCTGGCTGAGCAACGTAGTTGAATCGAGCATAATCCATGATGGATGGAGCGGTTCCAAATTCTTTGGTGAACTCAGGGTCTCTCAGTTTTTCAACTGGATAAGCGACAGATGAAGCAAAGTTGTGAGGTAGACCCAAGGTATGGCCAACTTCGTGCGCAGATACAAATCGGATCAAGCGACCCATAACAGCGTCATCAAATTGCACTTTGCGTGCATCTGGATTGATGGCGGCAGTTTGGATGAAGAACCAGTTTCTCAACAAGTTCATGACGTTGTGATACCATCCGATATCAGACTCGATGATTTCTCCGGAACGAGGGTCGGATACGTGTGGTCCATACGCATTCTGAATGTCGGAAGCGAAATACCGTATCACAGAATAGCGAGCATCTTCTGGGCTCCAAGTCGGATCTTCTTCTTTGCTCGGAGCTTCCTTGGCGATGATGGCATTTTTGAATCCGGCCATTTCGAAGGCTTTTTGCCAATCTTCAACGCCTTGTTTCAAGTAAGGCACCCATTTTTTAGGAGTAGCTGGATCGATGTAATACACGATTGGTTTTACCGGCTCGACTAATTCACCCCGCTTGAATTTTTCAACATCTTCTGGTTTTACTTCCAGTCTCCAGCGGTCGAGGTATCTACGGGTGGTTGCTTTTTGAGCATCCGCTCCGTAGTCCACATAGGATCTTGCAAACCATCCTACACGACGATCAGCCAATCGCTGCTTCATAGGTTCTTTTGGTAAAAGAATCATGGAAGCATTCATTTCCAAGGTGATTAGACCTGTAGCACTATTTGACGGTGGCTCAGAAGCCGCATAAGTCAATACATAGCGCGCTTCTACGTTGATTGGATAGCTGTGAATATGCGAAATGTATGATCGCTCGTTGTCCAATCGAGTCACGCGGTATTGAGTTCTTCGATTTCGTTGCAATCCTAGCGCTTGATTATCTTTAGAGAATAGATCAGTTGCTTCAATCACGGTTCCTGTGGAATCAGTTCCTTTTGATTTCACAGCGAATTTCTGAAGGATAGGTTCCAGATTGGAGGCTTTCACAGCCATGGAGATTGGTAGGGAATCAGCTGCATAATTGTTTACAGAAACGACTTTCAGCAGGACGTCATCGCCATTTTTTTCCCAGCGAACCATTAGGTTGTTGGTGTTTTCTCCACCATATCCAATTCCATCAGCTGTTTTCGCTATTCGGATTACCATCAGCATGTCACGGTTCCAAAGCGAATCCGGGATTTCATAAAAATATTTATCCTCGATTTGATGGACTTTGAAAAGTCCCTCACTGGTCTTGGCCTTTGCTGTAATTACTTCTTTGTAAGGTTTAGGGCCGTTGTTGTTGCCGCCATTTTGTGGTCTGGCTGGAGCTTGTGCTGCTGGTGCAGGAGTCTGGGCATCTTTTTTCTTTTTCTTTTGTGCCAACGAATCCTCTGCATGAAGCACTGCCCCAACAATGCTGATAGTAAGCATTGTTCTCCTCAGTAATTTGGGTAGGGTTTTGTTCATAGCTTTCAAAATTGATTTGGAAATAAAGTAACTTCCAAAGCTTCGAATATGCGGGAGGCAAAACTTATTTTTTGATAAGCGGTTCCATCATAAAATTAAAGGCATTTGAATACTCAAAACCGAGACGTACTCATTATCGGAGGAGGGCTAGCAGGATTGGTGTCAGCGCTACTTTTGGTCAGAAATGGACACCAACCCCTTTTAATCGAAAAAAAGGCTTACCCATTTCACCGTGTTTGCGGGGAATATGTCTCCAATGAGGTCCTTGACTTTTTAAAGCGAAACAAGCTTTATCCTGATCATCTAGACCTCCCTCAGATTCATCGCTTCCAATTTTCAGATACCCGAGGATCTGCAGTTTCTACAGCCTTGGATTTGGGAGGTTTTGGCATTAGTCGATACGTATGGGATGACTGGCTTTACCAAAAAGCCCAAGAGGAAGGGGTCGAACTAAAAACGGGAATTCAAGTAGAGGAATTGGAATTTGATTCCGAGACGGATCGGTTTAAGGTTCAACTTTCCGATCATTCCTTCTTGCATGCTAAAATCGTGTTGGGTGCTTTTGGTAAGCGAAGCAAAATCGACCGGACACTGAATCGTCCTTTCTTTTTTGAGCGTAGCCCTTATATCGGGGTTAAGTACCATGTGCATTCAGATTTTGCCAGAGATACCGTGGCACTGCATAATTTTGAGGGAGGATATTGCGGGATCAATGCCGTTGAAGAGGGGAAGTTTAATCTTTGCTACCTGGGGAGTAGGGATCAGCTTCGGAAATTTGGATCCATTGAGGAGATGGAGAAAAATGTCCTCCGGAAAAATCCCATCCTAAATCACATTTTTGAAAACAGCACTTTTCTTTTCGAAAAGCCCGAGGTGATCAATGAAATTAATTTTGAGCCAAAAGCACCAGTCGAAAATCATGTTTTGATGATTGGTGATGCTGCTGGGCTGATTACTCCGCTTTGTGGCAATGGTATGGCCATGGCCATTCACGGAGCCAAACTCGCAGTGGAGGCAATTCAACAAGGAAAAAATCGATTGGAAATTGAACAAATCTATATCCGCAAATGGATGGATCAGTTCAGATTCCGATTAAAGGTGGGCCGAACAGTACAACGATTATTTGGATCAGGCCAAGGTTCTATAATTGCCAGAAATTTAATTCAACGGGTTCCATTTGTATCGAATTTGATTATTCGAAACACGCATGGAAAGCCCTTCTGATCAATAGGCAAAAACCTGCAGGATTTGGGTGTTTTCGATGAAATAATAAATAAAGAAGGCATTCAGGAATATGGCTGAGAGGGAATTCATTCCCATAGCCCAAGAATAACTTGCGTATTTTTCAGGATTGGTCCGCACGAAAAAGAACCAAACCAAAAAGAAAAGAATCACAGGTGCCATAGCGCTTAGGTAAATCCAGACCATAGAGGATTGACCTCGATCGAAAAAATACCACACGAAACAAGCGCCTGTTAATGCAAAAAAGACGGATGAAAAGGCAAAAGTACCTTTGATTCCCAAGGTTCGGCTGAGCGTTTGATCACCTCGTCTGGCATCTTCTCGATGTTGATAAACTTGGGTTAAAGGGTAATTTCCCCAAAGCATCAAACTGGTTAGGAGCCCAGGAATAACTACATGAGGCTTGAAAATCACGGTCCAATCTAACTCACTCAATCCCATATAGGTCATCGCGAACGTAAAATATCCTTGAAATAAACCAGCGATTACCCAACTCAGCCAAGGGTATTTTTTGATTCGTATAGACGGGTGGCTGTAAGCCATACTGACCAATCCATAGATCCCGAGCAATCCAGCAAAATCCCAGCTGATAGAAGCCCCTAAGATCAATGCAATCACGAAAAAGAGTTGGGAAATCCAGTATAAATCCGGAGTTACTTTTGGAGGGTTCTTTAACCCGCCAATGCTTTCTTCATCGCGGTCAAAATAGCTGTTGTAACCATTGCTGCTTGGATACAAGAAGAGATGCAATGCCAAAAAGACCAGGACTAGTCTTCCCTCGTTGAGATTGGGAGTAAGTGCCAACGCAAAAAAGAAAACCGGCATCAAGAAAAAAGAAAATGGAATACGGAGGTGACGAAGACTGGAGCGGGTGACCATAAGAATTATAGCTTAGTTCAAATAACCTTATTCCTAGGAGAAGGTTGTTTGAGAATACATTCCAAATTAGAAATATTCCCCTAACTTGATTCAATGGATACCAGTATTGTGAGCATTGGCTTGTCAAACCCCGGAAAACCAATCCCCCAAACGGAAATCGCCCGGTTTATGCAAAAGGCTCATCAGCTGGATGAACGAGAAAGCCGTCGCCTTCAGATTTTTTACAGGATGTCAGGGATAGAAACACGACACAGTGTTTTGGAGGATTTTGAGAAAAATGATTTTGAGGATTTTACATTTTTCCCCAAGAATAAAGAGCTTTCGCCATTTCCTGGGACCAAAGCTCGGATGGAAGTCTTTCAAAAAAAAGTACCAGAACTAGCTGCCCAAGCAGTCAGATCAGCTTTGGATCAAGTCGTGATTTCTCCGAAAGAGATCACCCATCTAGTCTTAGTTTCCTGCACCGGAATGGTAGCTCCCGGGGTGGAGTTGGAGTTGATGAAATCGCTTGGGCTATCAGATACCATTGAGCGGTTTTGTATCCATTTTATGGGATGTTATGCCGCATTTACAGGCTTAAGATTGGCGGACAAAATCCTTAAAGCTGAGCCAGAAGCTAAAGTTCTGCTGGTTTCCGTGGAATTGTGTACGCTTCATTTTCAAAAGGAATACACGGAAGATAATGTCTTGGCTAATTCGCTTTTTGGAGACGGAGCTGCAGCGGCATTGGTAATGAAATCCAACCATGGGCTCAAACTCAAGCATTCCCTTAGTCAGGTGCTTTGGGAAGGGGAGCAGGACATGGCCTGGAGTATTGGAGATTTTGGTTTTGAAATGCGACTGAGCCAATACATTCCATCTCTTCTGGATCAGGGAATTAGACGTTTAAAGTCGATTTTTGAGGTTCAGTTTGGGCTTTCAAAGATTTCAAATTTTGCCATTCATCCAGGAGGTAAGCAAATCTTGCAAAAAGTACAAGAGGCTTTTGGTTGGCCAAAGGAATGCAATTTTCATGCTTCTCAGGTATTGAACCAATTTGGGAATATGTCTTCTGCAAGCATCCTTTTTGTTTTGGATCGAATGCTCCGAGATCCGGAAATTCAGGGAGATATTTTGGCCATGGGCTTTGGTCCGGGATTGACTTTGGAAACGTTTCAAATGGAAAAGAGATGACCGACTTTTCGAAACGAAGCGAAGAAAAGGAAATCATGGATGACTTGGAATGTTCGGGTCCTATCCTTGAGCAGACACTCAAAGAACTTCGTACGATCAATCGATGGCTTGGAGGAAATCACGTCACTACTCGAGGACTAAATGACTTGATTTCAAAAAATCCTCAGAAAAGCTATGAAATTGTTGATATCGGATGTGGTGGAGGAGATATGGTACGAGTCATGCATCACTGGGCTCAAAGGCGTGGAATTTCTGCAAATTTCACAGGAATTGACGCAAATAGGAACATAATCGAGCTCGCAAAGGTTAGACAAAGAAACCTGCCCGAAGTGCAATGGAAAGTTCAAAATGTTTTTGAACCCGAATTTTCAACGGAAAAAACGGATTTTGTGACTTGCACGCTATTTACACACCATTTTACAGATCAGGAATTGGTGACCCTTTTGCAAGCTATTCGGAAAAAAGCAAGGATTGGTTTGGTGATCAATGACCTTCATCGTCATCCATTAGCTTATTACAGCATTCGTTGGTTGACGAAGTGGTTTAGCAAATCGCCCATGGTTCAGCATGATGCTTGTCTTTCGGTTTTGCGAAGTTTTAGCCGAACCGATTGGGAGCGAATCTTGAACTTAGCGGGAATTCATCAATACCACATTCGTTGGTTTTGGGCCTTCAGGTGGCAGGTTAGTATTGAGTTTTATTAGTTTAACCTATCAATTTTAATTTATGGAGCTTTCACCAGAAACAATCAAAACACTTTTAGACCAAGGAATCCAATTAGCCTATAAAATCATCCCAACTCTTATTTATGCGTTACTTTTTTATCTCGTCGGACGCTTTATTGTCAAAAAACTCCTCAAAGGATTTGAAATCCTTCTGGAAAAGAGGGAGGCAAATCCTTCTCTAAATAGTTTCTTGGTCGGCTTAGTCAAAGCTTTGCTGTATGTGTCCTTATTCATCGGAGTAGCCACCATATTGGGAGTTCCGATGTCCTCCTTCTTTGCCATTTTGGGTGCGGCAGGATTAGCAATCGGTTTAGCCTTGCAAGGCTCGCTATCCAATTTTGCTGGAGGTGTATTGATTTTGCTGTTCAAACCATTTAAAGTCGGAGATGTAATCACCGGACAAAATCATACGGGTACCGTAAGTAAGATAGATATTCTGTACACCCATTTACTTACGTTTGACAATAAGGAAGTCATTATTCCCAATGGCAATTTGGCTAATTCCGATGTCGTCAATATCACTGCTCAGCCTACCCGGAGGATGGAAATCAATGTAGGAGTTTCGTATGATGCAGATCTGAAAGAAGTAAGGGAGACGATTTTTGAGATTCTAAAAAATGATCCTCGGGTTCATGAGGATCCAACACCCGTTGTCTGGTTAAATAACTTCGGCGATAGCTCTTTGGATTTAGTGGTTCGTGCCTGGACAAATACTGAGGATGTATGGTCGGTTTATTTTGAAACCATGGAAAAAATCAATTCGGCCTTTCGTGAAAAAGATATCGAAATTCCATTTCCTCAACGTGTTTTGTACCAAAAACCAAATTAATCAAAAGCGGCTCAAGCCGCTTTTTTTAGGAATAGCGCACAAGGATCTCGTCAATGGATTTTCGGGTAATATCCGGAACGTAGGTTTCTTCTTTGGGATAACCCACCGGAAGAAGAAGGTAAGGGCGTTCATTTTCAGGTCGATTCAAGATTTTTCCGAGAAAATTCATTGGGCTGGGCGTATGCGTGACAGTTGCCAGGCCTGCAAGATGAATGGCCGTAATGAGCATTCCGCATGCTATTCCGACTGATTCATTCACATAATAGTGTTGGGCTTTTTGACCTTGTTCCCACCCATAAACTTGTTTAAAAACTACGATCAAGTAAGGTGCATCTTCCAAAAATGGTTTTTGCCAATCCGTTGCCAGTGGCTTGAGGTCATTTTTCCACTCTTCGGACATTCGTGCTGAATAGCTGATTTTTTCCTCTTCTTCCGCTCCTTCTCGAATCTGTTTTTTCAAAATTGGATCAGAAACCAAGCAAAATGTCCAAGGTTGCTTGTGGGCTCCGGAGGGTGCTGTTCCGGCAGATTTTATAATTGTTTCTAAAATTTGCTCGGGAATGGGTTTGGTATCAAATTCTCTTACAGTTCTTCGTGTGTTCATTTTTTGAAAGAACTCATGACTGACTTTTTCCATTTCCTGCTCGTTCAACTGTTCAGAACGGTAGCGAATATGTGAGAATCCCCCGATGTTTTTCTTTTCCATAAGGCATAAAAAAGGCTATCTCGAAAGATAGCCTTTTCTGTAAATTCAAATGCCTGATTAATCCAAGGTAATCTCCTTGCTCCCTCCAGGGTAAGTAATCTTGATTACTTTATCGCAGGTCCCACCTCCATAATCTACACCGACAGTAGTAGTCCCATAGGAATACGTCATAGTCCCAGAACTAGGCACATACACTCCAGTATTCACACAATCTTCTTTGACAATCAAAGCATCAATAATGGTTGCTGTATAGCTTTTGTTATCTCGACTAGTGCCAGAAGCGGTACCCGTCACCGAGGCTTCATAGCCAGAGGAAGCCAAGCTTACCAGTCGGGTTTGGTCTGTCGTGTACGTGACAAAGGTGTTATCTGGCCAGGTGATTTTTCCATCCGTGATTTTCACTTTAAGTGACACTTTAGAGTTGATCAAGTCAATGCCGGCATTCGTTAGTGAGCGGGTTCCTTCAATTTTGATTCCGTTCACTTCATATCCTTGGAATGTGGTGGTCACAGAAGCACCTGGGAAAAGGAAATTGGTTCCGGTGTAGTTCAGAATGATTTTTCCTTTTCGGGTGACGCCGTTGGATGAGGTACAACCCGCTCCAAAATCTACAATGATCGTTTTGGTAGCAGTATCGTGATCGATACTTGATCCTTCACATAGTTCTGTTGTTTGGGTAGTTCGAAGTCCCAACCCGCTTGTCTGGATGACATCGAGTAACAAAAAGTCTAAGTCTTCAAACGAAGAGTTAATCACAAATTCATCTTCTACAAGGCTTAAATCTGGCTCCCCGGCAATAGGGTTAGGATCGTCAGAACAGGCAAAGTTCAAAAGTACGAGCGTTGCTAGCGCTACTGAGGCAAGGTATGATTGAATCGTTTTCATAGTTTGAAATAAAAATGAGAGGATAAAATTTATTTATTCTTAGATGGTTCAGAAGGTTTTGATTTGGTTCGATCACTGACACAGCCAATGTTTTGGGTCAATGCAATGTCTTTAGGAAGAATTCCAAAATCCTGTGAAAGGTCCCAATCTTCCAATTCGGGGGTTTCCAATTTAGGTCGAGTTGAGGACTTTTTTTTCATAGGACAAAGTTGATTGAGTTTTGGCAATTTGATAGGAACTCGATGAAAAAGTTTAAAATTTTCATGAATTTCTATCTTTGATCATGCAATCATTCGATTTTAATTCTCAAGGATTAGACCAAAAGCTACTCAAAATACGAAGGCAGAGTATTCAAGTTTCATTGATTCGAATCTTGGTATTTTTCACCTTGGGTGCTGTAGCAATTTTAGGGGTTTCTGAGCATCCTTTTTGGTTGATTCTAGCAGCAGCAATTGGGATTTTATTCGTTCGACTCATCCAGCGATATACTTTTTTAAAAGATCAAGAGGCGATCTACAATAAGTTGGATCAAATCCTTCGAGAGCGAAAAAATCGAATTGATCGGCAGCTGACGGGATTGGATACCGGCATGGAGTTTATGGAAAAGGAGCACCCTTTTTCAGGAGATTTAGATCTTTTTGGTTTGCATTCCTTCTTCCAATTGCTCAATCATACCGGAACTGCGGAGGGGAAGAGTCTTTTGGCATCTGCCATGAAAGCTCCGTTTGATTTTAGAACAATTGCTGAAAGACAACTTGCAGTCAAAGATCTAGCAGGCCGGCCTTCATTTTTGGAGGCCATGGAAGCAGTGTCGAGATCCTTTCCCCTTTCTGCTTTGGATCGGATCAAGTGGGAGGCATGGCTTAAAAAAATAGAACCCAAGTCCGTCTTATTTCAAGTTTTGGCTGTTGTAGGGCCTTTGGGTGGAGTTCTTATTTCAGTTGGTCTATATGCGGAATGGATTCCCCAGTGGATGCTGGGATTATGGATATTGCTTGGGGCAGGGTTTTTATCCAGGATATTCCAGCCCTTGAAAAATGCAGCTGAATCGATTCCAGTGGCCTCTCATCTCAAATCCTGGAGGTTAAGAGCGCAATTAATTGAGCAGGAGAAATTTTCATCAGAAAGATTAATAGCCGAGCAGGAAAAGCTCGGGAAGGAATCTCAAAAAAGCTCAGAGTTATTAAATGATCTCGATCGACTTGGGCTTTGGGTTCAAAATCGAATCAATTTGCTCTACATTCCTTTGAATCTGATTTTTTGGTTAGACTTTTTGATTTACTTCAGATTGGTTAAGTGGAAATCAAAAGTTGGGGATTCGCTAGGTCAGCTTCCCCATCATCTCGATCACTGGGAGGTTTGGATTTCATTGGGCGGATTTGAATATGAGCTTGGTGGCAAAGGAGAGGTAATCCTAGATCAGGAGAAAATGCTCAGTGGAACCAAAGTTTCTCATCCCTTACTCCTCCCTCAAAAAGCGATTGCGAATTCCTTGAGTTTTAATGCTGAAAAAAGGCTCGTCCTACTCACAGGTGCCAATATGAGCGGAAAGACGACATTTATGCGCACCCTAGGCATTAACTGCGTTTTGGTCAATTTGGGACTGAGTCCTTATGCAGAATCGATCACTTTTGGGGATTTTCAATTGTTTACAAGCATGCGAAATACTGACAATCTCGGTGAAAGCGTAAGCTCATTTTATGCCGAACTGAGTCGAATTCGTCGATTAATTGATCGAGTTGAATCTGGTGAGACTATATTTTTCCTGTTAGATGAGATCCTCAAAGGAACCAATACCGAGGATCGTATTTCTGGATCCAAGGCATTGATTCAGCAGATTCTTCAAACACCAGGATTTGGAATCATCAGTACGCATGATATTGAGCTATCTGAATTGGGGAAAAGTGAGGGGCTTGTCCATAATTTTTCTTTTCACTCCCAAATCAGTGATGAGTTCATTCATTTTGATTACTTCCTGAAAGAGGGACCTTGTCCGAGTTTTAATGCTCATAAATTGATGGAATTGATGGGGATTAGGTTTAAGCCCAAGGCCTAGGGTTTTTCCTTCGGCCTTTATCTTGTACTTTTACATACCAATCAAGCCATGACAACGAACACTTCTTCTCAGATTCTTGGTGTCCTAGGCGGAGGACAGCTCGGCCGCATGCTGATTCAGTCAGCGATCAATTACAACCAAGACATTCATATTCTCGATCCTGACCCGAATGCTCCTTGCAAGGATATTGCGCAGCATTTCCAAGTTGGTTCCTTAAAGGATTTTGACACGGTTTATTCGTTTGGGAAAAGCTGTGATGTACTTACCGTAGAAATTGAAGCAGTAAATACCGATGCGCTTCACAAGCTTGCAGATGAGGGAAAAAAAGTATTTCCACAGCCTCATATTCTGAAATTAATTCAGGATAAGCGTGAACAAAAGCAGTTTTATGCGCAGAATGGGATTCCTACTGCGGATTTTATCCTTACTGAGAACAAGGCAGATGTTATTTCAAAAGCTTCTTTTTTGCCTGCTGTAAATAAGTTGGGGAAAGAGGGCTATGATGGACGTGGGGTTCAGATTTTGAGAAGAGAGGCCGATTTGGATCAGGCTTTTGATGCGCCCGGATTGCTTGAAAAACTGATTGATTTTGACAAGGAAATCGCTGTCACCGTTGCCCGTAATGAAAACGGAGACCTAATCGCCTACCCTGCCGTTGAATGTGCTTTTCATCCTACTGCCAATCTGGTTGAATTTCTTTTTGCGCCAGCTGAAATTTCTGCTGAAGTAGAAGCCAAGGCCCAGGAAATTGCCAAGGAAGTGATTTTAAAACTAGATATGGTTGGAATCTTGGCGGTGGAAATGTTCGTTACCAAAACGGGCGAAGTCCTGGTCAATGAAATCGCACCTCGTCCGCACAATAGCGGCCACCATACCATCGAAGCCAACTTTACTTCTCAATTTGAGCAGCATCTGCGCTCCGTGATGAACTGGCCCCTAGGCAATCCCGACCTGAGATGTCCGGCCGCGATGATTAACCTGCTTGGCGAAGACGGATTTTCTGGCCCTGCGATCGTTGAGGGAAAAGAAGAAGCCATGGCAGAAAAGGGAGTATACATTCATTTGTATGGAAAAAAACTAACCAAGCCTTTCCGCAAAATGGGCCACGTGACCATTTTGGATGAAAATGTGGAAAGCCTTAAAGCCCGAGCACACCGTATTAAAGAACTGATCAAAATAAAATCAAACGCATGAACCCACAGGTAGGAATCATCATGGGAAGTCAATCTGACCTCCCAATCATGGCAGAAGCCGCTCAATTTTTGGAAGAATTGGGAATTGCATACGAGCTCACTGTGGTATCTGCTCACCGAACTCCTCAGCGAATGATCGACTATGCAGGTTCGGCCCGCGAGCGTGGAGTAAAAGTGATCGTGGCAGGTGCCGGTGGTGCTGCTCATTTGCCTGGGATGGTCGCTTCCTTGACCAGCTTACCAGTCATCGGAGTCCCAGTGAAAAGCTCCAACTCGATCGATGGTTGGGACAGTATTTTATCTATTCTCCAAATGCCAAGTGGGATTCCGGTAGCCACAGTAGCACTCAATGGAGGGAAAAACGCAGGGATCTTAGCCGCTTCTATCGTGGGGGCTTACGATGCTGAGATCGGGAAAAAGATGGATGCTTTCAAGACTGGCCTTCGTGAAAAAGTAGAAGAATCTGCTGCTCAACTAGAGGAAAAGGGCTGGAAAGCGGTGTTGAAGAAATGATCAATATTCAATAACCCATACTCCACCCCATGAACTGGAATAAACCTATCAAATTCAAATTCGGTGGTGAAGATTGGGAAATGCCCCTTTCTACGCTACTTCTATTGGTATTTTTGACGATTGTGTTAATGTTAGGAGGTGCCTGGCTGGGATTCCAGTTTGGAGCAGGAAAGCTGTAATAAATTCGAAAATTCTAACTTGAGCCGATTAGCAACCCTAATCGGCTCTTATTTTTTATAATTTTGAGCCGAATAATAAGTCTATTCGGCTCAAAAAATCAATATATTTGAGCCGAATAAGAATCTTAATCGGCTCATGAGCTACAATTGGCAACAGACAGGATGGCCGAAATTTCAGTTTACCCCAGGATTGATCGATGATATTCAGCTCAAATTTTTATTGAAGTCTGGTAAATCCAACGGGCAGTATGCTGGAGTTTCTTCCGAGAAGAAAGACCAACTTCTTGTGGATATTCTGTTGTCTGAAGCAATCAAGACTTCCGAGATCGAGGGAGAATTCCTTAGCCGAGTCGATGTGATGTCTTCGATCAAGAAGAATCTCGGCATTCACGAGGAGCAGCCTCGATTGGTCAAAGATCAACGTGCCAAAGGCATTGCCAAACTGATGGTTGCAGTTCGCCAATCTTGGAAAGATCTACTCACGGATTCCTACCTTTTTTCATGGCATGAGATGCTGATGGAAGGCAATCGCTACATCCAAGCCGGCAAATGGCGAAGTGGCATGGAACCGATGCAGGTCGTTTCTGGTGCGATGGGAAAAGAAGTGATTCATTTTGAAGCACCACCATCTAGCCAAGTTTCTAGCGAAATGGATCGCTTTATCACTTGGTTTAATGCGACTGCGCCGGGGGGAGTCACCCAAATTCTTAACCCTATTTTACGTTCAGCATTGGTGCATCTGTACTTTGAGAGCATTCATCCCTTTGAGGATGGGAACGGACGAATCGGGCGAGCTTTGGCTGAGAAAGCCTTGCATCAAGGTCTGGATCAGCCGATTTTGATCAGTTTGTCTGAAGTTATTGAAGCAGATCGCAATCGCTATTATGAGCAACTCAAGCAAGCGCAACGTACGCTTCAGGTGGACGAATGGCTGCTTTATTTTGCCGATGTAGTCTTGAAGGCTCAAGAAAAAGTGGAAGAGTTGATTGAGTTTTCTCTAAAGAAGTCCCTTCTTTTTGACTCTTTCCGAAACCAGTTAAATGAGCGCGAACTAAAGACACTTACCCGAATGCTAGAGGAAGGTCCCGATGGATTTCAGGGAGGGATGAATGCTAAAAAATACATGTCTTTGACAGGTTCTTCCAAAGCTACTGCCACTCGAGACTTACAGCATTTGCGGGATTTGGGGATTTTTGTGCCGGAGGGAGGAGGGCGAAGTGTGCGGTATCAGATAAATTTATAATCCAAAAACAAAACCCTCCAAGGGACTTTAGCCCTTGGAGGAGATAAAAATTCCATGAATCATCTGGTCCAGCTCCGACGCACGCTCCACCAATTTCCAGAAACCGCGCTCGAGGAAACTCAAACTGCTCAGCGTATTTTGGAATTTTTCCGACCTCTTTCCCCTGATCAGATCTTCGAAAATCTGGGAGGAACCGGACTGGCATTTGTTTTCGAAGGGAAAAAACCCGGTCAAAGAATCCTGTTCCGCTGCGAACTCGATGGATTACCAATTGAGGACTTGAACCCAAGCAATCACCAAAGTCAGATTCCCGGTAAGGGCCATCTCTGTGGACACGATGGTCATATGGCGATTTTGTGTGGTTTGGGTGAAAAGCTTTCCCAAAACCGACCTGAATCCGGGGAAGTCGTTCTACTTTTCCAGCCGGCAGAAGAGACTGGCGAAGGAGCCAAAGCTGTCCTTTCGGATTCTAGATTTGAGCAAATACGACCTGATTTTGCATTTGCCCTTCATAACCTTCCCGGCTTTCCCCTTCACCAAGCCATCACACGAGAAGGGACATTTGCCGCGGGAAGTACCGGGATGACGCTCATTTTTACTGGAAAAACATCCCATGCTGCTCATCCTGAGGATGGAAAAAATCCATCAGTAGCCATCTCAAAATTGATTTTGGCAATTCCCGAAATTTGTCGAACTATTCCTGGGTTCTGCTTGGCAACGGTGATTCAAGTAGATTTGGGAGGTTTGGCTTTTGGTACGAGTGCAGGAAAGGGAAGCTTGAGCCTTACCTTGCGGGCTTTTGATCAGGAAAACTTGAATCGCTTGATTCAAGAAGTAACCACAAAAGCCAATTCCTTGGCACTTGATGATCAACTTGATTTGAAGGTTCGATTTCAGGAAAGTTTTGCTGTTTCTAAAAATGACATAGCTGCTACTCCATTTGCGATGAAGGCCTTTGCAAATTTGAACTTGGTGGTAGTTGAAAAGGCTGAGCCATTTCGATGGTCCGAGGACTTTGGACTATTTAGCCAAATTGCTCCTTCCTATTTGTTTGGGTTAGGTGCAGGTGAAAAATGCGCGCAATTGCACCAACCTACCTATGATTTTCCGGATGAATTGATCGAAACGGGAGTAACTATTTTTTGGGAAATCGTAAAAGAGACCTGTCAGGTTTCCAAAACCTGACAGGTCTTTTCTGGAGAGACTTTCTCCTTAAAAATCTGAGTAATCCGTCGGATATAGAAGTCGCTGATCGTTTTTGTTCATGATGTTTTGGTACTCTGGCATTACCTTCATTCGATTCCAATCTTCATCAGAACCAAACGCTTTCCAATGAGCCTCTCGAGATTCGATGGTTTCGAATGTGGTCATATACATCAAATTAGGCATTGAGGCACCTGCAATGACTTCCCCATAAAATACCGGATTGAAGTTGAGCTTGGTAAAAATGTCCATTTCCCCTTCGTTAAACATCTTCACTTTTTGTTTGTAAAGTTTTTCTGTTGGGGATTCATAGCTTCTCAATTCATAAACACGATCTTTTTTAGGACCTGTTAGGTTTGGTTCGCTATATCTCGGATGTCCGGTAAAGGCCTGTAAAAAGGCAGTTTCAATTCTTTGGTAGGGAGGATTCTCAAAAGCCGCATTGATGTATGCGGCGCCAGCTTGTTGATAGACTTGATCTTTGGCTAATTTTCCTTCCATTTCAGAATAGGCTTTCATGGAAGAATAAGGAATAAATAGATATACTTTTTTGCCTGCGTCAGCTTGGGAAGCAATAGGTTTAAAAACTCCAACTTTGGCAATGCCATTCCGGTGAAAAGCTGGCAAAAGTGCCTTTTCTAAGTAGCCGTCGATTTGGCTTTCCTGACTGGCGTTTTCAATGTGGTAAATTCTCAATTCATAGAAGTCCCTTTTTCCGTTTTGGGCGAATAGACTGACAGAAAGGAAAGAAAGCAGTACGATTGAAAGTAGCTTTTTGATATTCATGGAATTAGGTTTTTGGGTTGAGGTGTTGAATTGATTTTCAATTTAGGTCAAAAAGTAGAAGTCACTATCCCGCTCACAGAATGCTTTGGTCAATCAGGTAATTTTTCTTAAAATCATTTTACTCCGCAAAAGCTTGACTTAGGCTCACTAAGGGAAGTAAAAGGTAGCAGACCTTTCAGGTTTTTAAAACCTGACAGGTCTAAATCCACCAAAAAGCCCAGAAGGAATTTCCCTCGGGGCTTATTTTTCTTAAATGAAAGATGGATTTTCGAATGTCTTATTTCCAAAAAATCAGAAACTGAAACATCGGTCACCGGACATCTGACATCCAACTTTTTATTTCTTCTGCGCCTTTTTCATCGGGTTGTCGCCCATAGATGCTCCTCTCACACCGCCGGCACCTTTGAATAATTCAAAACGCGTTGGCTGGTATTGTCTCGGCCAATAGTTGCTGGTTTCATCGATGTCGGCAGTTTCCCGCTTAGGATCGAGTACAAATCGAACTACTTCTTTTTGCTTCGCAAAAACTTTGGTCACCTGAGATTCATTTTTTCTCCAGATTTCTGCTGGAATTCGCTCGATTTCAGAAGTGCCGTCTGTGTAGTGGAATTCAATGATCAATGGCATCACCAAGCCCCCAACGTTTTTAAAAGTCATTTCATAGAAGTTCATGTTGCTGTTGAGCAAGGCTTTTTCTTTCTCTGTCAAGCTAGCCATAAACTTCTTGTAGGCATCCTCATCTTCTGGTGTTACTGTAAAAGGATTATAGCTGTTATAGAAATCTCGAGTCGCTGGATCTGCTTCTACCACGGTTTGTTTTACATCCGTTTTATTGAATTCCTTGGAAACATAGGATTCTTCTAAATCGAAAGCTTGTTTTGCATCCGCCTTTTTCTGAGCAGGAGTTCGGTTGTCAAGCTTGTACCAGCTTACATTTTCAATGGAAATATCAACCGGTTCAGTTCCATAGAACCAACCTCTCCAGAACCAATCCAAATCTACTGCCGATGCATCTTCCAAGGTTCTAAAGAAATCATCTGGGGTTGGGTGCTTAAACATCCATCTTCTCGAGTACTCTTTGAAAGCGAAGTCAAACAACTCTCTGCCCATTACCGTCTCCCGAAGGATATTCAAGGCAGTGGCAGGTTTGGCATAAGCATTCGGCCCAAATTGGATGATGTTTTCAGAATTGGTCATGATTGGCTCAAGCAAGTGCTTTTCACTTCTCATGTAAGGCACAATTTTATGTGCTGGACCACGACGGGAAGGATAGTTTCTGTCCCATTCTTGCTCAGCCATAAACTGCATGAACGTATTCAAGCCCTCATCCATCCAAGTCCACTGACGCTCGTCAGAGTTGACGATCATCGGGAAGAAGTTGTGACCCACTTCATGGATAATCACGGAAATCATCCCATACTTAATCGCATCAGAGTAAGTACCATCCGCGTCTGGACGTCCATAGTTGAAGCAGATCATCGGATATTCCATTCCGTTACTTGCCTCCACAGAGATGGCTACAGGGTAGGGATAATCAAAGGAATGCGCTGAGTAAGACTTCAACGTATGCGCTACCACTCGAGTGGAATATTGTTCCCAAAGTGGATTTCCTTCTTTTCCGTAGTAAGACATCGCCATCACATCTTTTCCAGCCAATTTCACCGCCATTGCATCCCAGATGAATTTTCTTGATGAAGTCCAGGCAAAGTCTCGGACATTTTCAGCTTTGAATACCCAAGTCTTTTTGCCAGATCCTTTCTTTTTTTCCAAGGCTTCAGCCTCAGCTTGGGTTCGAATTACGACTGGTTTATCAAAGGTCTGCTTGGCCTTATTCCATCGCTCTAACTCGGTAGCAGAAAGGACTTCTTCAGGATTTTGAAGTACACCAGTCGCACCGACCATGTGGTCAGCAGGCACGGTGATGCGTACTTCGTAGTTTCCAAATGTCAAGGCAAACTCCCCAGATCCTAGGAATTGCTTGTTTTGCCATCCTTCGAAGTCTGAGTAAACGGCCATTCTTGGAAACCACTCAGACATCGTGTAGAGGTAATTGCCATCTTTTGGGAAAAATTCATAGCCTGGACGGCCTCCAATAAAGCCCATTCGATCGGTGATGTTAAAGCTCCAATCCACCGAAAAAGTGAATGTCTCTCCTGCCTTCAACGGTTGGGGAAGGTCCACTCGCATCATGGTTTTGTTGATTGCGATGTGAAGCGGATTTCCAGATGCGTCCTTGATCGAGTGGATTTTGATGTCATGATCGTCAGAATGCCAAAGGATTCCCTCAAGAGCTCTCATGGACATTCTTGGGCCGATGCTGGATTCAGTTACCTTGGGTGTATCAGAGTCTTTGGATCGGTTGTTTTGATCCAACTGCAACCAAAGGTAGGTCAACTGATCCGGGGAATTATTGATGTAAGTGACCGCTTCAGAGCCTTTGATCGACTGGTTGTCGTCATTTAGCTCAACACTGATCACATAGTTAGCTTGCTGCTGCCAGTACATGTGGCCTGGAGCGCCAGATGCTGTTCGGTACACATTGGGTGTACGAAGCATGGTGCCGAGTTGCTCAAATCGTACGGCGTGGTTTTGCTCGGTATGCTGAGCAAGCAGGGGAGAGATTCCCGCCAATCCCAAAGCGGCAATCGCGAGTAGTTTTTTCCTCATGTTCATATTTGGCCTAATTCAATTTTCTAAGTAACAACTTGGTGTCCAAACAGAAAAGAATTCTGTTCTGGATGGTAATTTTTTACCAAAATTTGGTTTCAAGCATCAGCATACAGGCTACGCCAAGGACAAAAGCGGATACGATCAGCGTCCAGTCTTTTCTGTTGACTCCTGCTAAACCTAAGAGCGAAGTCAGAATCAGAAATGCTGTTACGATCACAATCTGTCCGGCTTCTAAACCAAGGTTAAATGCCAGGAGCGGCTGCCATATGCTAGCCTCTTTTCCCAACAATTCTTTCAGGTAATTTGAAAATCCCAGCCCGTGGATCAAACCAAAGAAAACAGCAAAAATGTAGTTGAGCTGAATGCCTTTTCCTGTGGATGGTTTGGGCTTAAAGAGATTTACCAATGCGGTAATAGCAATGGTAACTGGAATGAGAAATTCGATCAGATCCGATCGAACTTGAATTACATTAAAGGTAGCTAATGCAAGGGTCAGCGAATGTCCAATTGTAAAGGCAGTGACCAGAATTAAGATCTTTTTCCAATCCCGAGCCACGTAAACCGCACACAAGGCCAACACAAATAAAATATGGTCAAAGCCCTGGATATCGAGGATATGCTCCAGTCCGAGTTTGAAGTAAAGTTCAAATGAAGACATATTTGGGTGTTAAGCTTCTGAAAGAGTTAAATTGCGGGCAATTATACAGGTTTATTCTCATAAAAAGTCAAACTCCCTTCGCTAAATGCAACAGGTTTACATTTTAATAGTCGGATTTTGGATGACCCTTATCCATCCTTTTTTCATCTCACTGACAGAGATGCGGTATAACTCTCAAAGTAAGAAAATGGAAATCGCGCAGAAGATTTTTTGGGATGACTTGGAAGTTGGATTGGCTAAAGAATTTAAAGGCAAAGTGGATTTTCTCAATCCAACCGACAAAGCCAAACTCGAAAGCCAAATTAAAACCTATCTCCTCAAGCATAACCAAGTCTGGGTTAATGGCAAATTACTCACGCTAAACTATTTGGGCCATGAGGTGGAGGAGGATGCCGCTTGGTTTTATCTGGAATCTTCCCAAGCCGAAACTCCCAAAACGGTGGAAATGAAAAATACGATTCTGCTTGAAGACTTTGACGGGCAGCAAAATATTGTCCATGTCTATTTTCAGTCAAAATCGCCCCGAAGTATGCTTTTGGGAAAAGGAGAAGAAAAGGGGAAGGTGGAGTTTTGAGGAATTTGAAAATTGAAAGATTGGAAGATTGAAACATTTCAATCAAGCAAAAAACCGCCAGAAAAATTCATTCTGACGGCTTTTTAAATCCGAATTCCGAAATCAAAAATCCGAAATCAAATCTTCTCGAATATTCTTCTGAAGCTCGTCGCCTCAGCGATTCGTCCATGTAGTTCAGAAATAGCAACTCGCTCCTGTTCGGTGGTGTCTCGGTGACGGATGGTGACGGTATTGTCTTCCAAGGTCTGATGATCTACCGCAATACAGAACGGAGTTCCGATCAAGTCCTGACGGGTATAGCGCTTGCCGATTGAACCGGAATCTTCATAGATGATGTTGAAGTCGTACTTCAAGGCATCCACGATTTCCTGAGCTTTCTCCGGAAGGCCATCCTTTTTCACGATAGGTAGAATGGCAGCCTTAACCGGGGCTACTGCTGGATGGAACTTCAAATAGGTTCTGCTTTTCTCTTCTGTTTTCTCCTCTGTATAAGCGTTGCAAAGTGTCAACAAGAACAATCGGTCTGCACCAATTGAAGTCTCGATCACGTACGGGATATAGTTCTGATTGATCTCCGGATCGAAGTACTGCTGCTTTTTCTTGGAGTATTCCTGATGAGATTTCAAGTCAAAGTCGGTTCTTGAGTGGATACCTTCCACTTCTTTGAATCCAAACGGAAACTCAAACTCGATGTCCATAGCTGCATTGGCGTAATGTGCCAACTTTTCGTGGTCGTGCTTGCGGAGCTTTGCCGCAGGCGTACCCAAAGCCAAATGCCATCTCATCCGCGTATCGGCCCACTTTTGATACCAGTCGAGCTCAGTGCCAGGACGCACGAAAAATTGCATCTCCATTTGCTCGAATTCGCGCATACGGAAGATGAACTGACGGGCTACGATCTCGTTTCTGAAGGCTTTTCCGATCTGAGCGATTCCGAAAGGAACTTTCATTCGAGCCGTCTTCTGCACATTGAGGAAGTTCACAAAAATCCCCTGAGCAGTTTCCGGACGGAGGTAGATTGTGGAGGCATCTTCGGCTACTGAACCCACTTGCGTGGAAAACATCAGGTTAAACTGACGCACATCAGTCCAGTTGGAAGTACCGGAGATTGGGCATTTGATGCCTTCGTTGGTGATCAGGTCGCGTACTCCGGCCAGATCTTCGGCTTCGAGAAGTCTAGCCAAAGCAGCAGTCAGGGAATTGGCTTTTTCCACCTGACCTTCATTTTCCAACTTGGCAGCATGTTCTTCCACTAGCACATCGGCGCGGTAGCGCTTTTTGCTGTCCTTGTTGTCGATCATAGGATCGTTGAAAGAATCCACGTGACCGGAAGCTTTCCAAGTGGTCGGATGCATAAAAATCGCTGCATCGATCCCGACGATATTGTCGGATACGCGGGTCATGGTTTCCCACCACAAGCGCTTGAGGTTGTTTTTTAATTCTACTCCATAAGCCCCGTAATCGTACACAGCTTGCAAGCCGTCATAGATCTCAGAACTAGGGTACACAAATCCATACTCTTTGGCATGGGAAATAATATCTTTCAATTGGGCGTTTTCGCCGGGAGTTTCTGTCTTTGCCATAGGGCGCAAAATTAAGGAAACAATTTGATTTGAAGCGTGAACGGATCAAAAGGAAAGTTAGGTTTTCCTATCAAAACGAAAGATAAAAGGCCACAAAATCAAAGAAAATGTGGCCTTTTGGAAAATTTATTGAATTACCTAAAGGTGTACTTAAACCCGATTCCTCCTCTGAGGTAGCTTCCATAATCGTTGTAAAAAATCGGAGCAGCCTCAATCAAGAATCCAAATTTTTTCGATGAGAAGGGCTTGATCAGCACTCCAAATGGAATGGCAAAATAAGTGTCGTCGTAATAGCGGTCTCTCCTGGGATGGTAGTGATCAAAAAGTCCTAATCCTAATCCGAAATAGGCGTTTACCTCACTTTTTTGGACGAAGTTGTAGCCTCCGACTAGCTCTAATCCCAGTTCCTCGCCCAATCCCAAGCGACCATCAAAGAAGAAGTCCTTATCCGGGTCTGTTCCTACTGTGATGAAGTTTCTCGTGTTTTGAAAATTCATCCCAACGCTGACTTGAGCTTTAGATATAGACGTCGCTCCTGCAAGAAGAAAAAGGAATACAAGTAGTTTTTTCATGGTAAATAATTGTTGGTTGGAAGTCTATGAAGACAAAGTCCAAGCCAATTTTGATTACCAAGTACCTTCCTGCTGATTGATTTTTCTACCTTCTTGAGCTGATAAAAATGCTGCTTCTATGATTTTTAATATGGTAATGGTTTGTGCGGCAGTAACTTTCAAAGGTTCTTTTTGGTAGATGGCATTAGCGACATTTTGGTAAAAAATTCGATAATCTCCTTTTTCGGTCGGCAGGGGTCGAGTTTCAGTTTCTAGGTAAAGTTTTCCCCAACGCTCCTCGAAATCCACCCCCCAATTTTCTCCTTCGGGCTTTTTTCCGTCTTTAAAGGCTTGTTCTTGTACATCTAGGTAAAACTTCTGGAAGCTTCCTTTTTCTCCCAAAAGCAAAAATTTGGGTGAGGCCACATTGACTAAAACTCCGGCGGTTACTCTTGCTTTAAAGCCTGGATAAAAGAGCGAAATGTCGAAATAATCATCGGAAACTGCGTTTGTCCGCTGCTTTTGGATATCTGCGAAAATGCTTTCGGGTTTGCCGAAAAGCAACACAATCTGGTCAATCAAATGGACTCCCAAATCATAGGTGATTCCATTGCCGGGGACATCTTTTTCCCGCCAGTTTTCTGAAACCTGGGGTCTGAATCGATCAAAATGGGATTCCACATAAACCAGCCTTCCAAGTGTGTTTTCCGCCACGATTTTCTGAAGAGTACGAAAATCCCCATCAAAGCGTCTATTGTGAAAAACACTCAGAATGACCCCTTTTTCTGTTGCCAAACGATCTAGCTCCTCGGCTTCCCAAGAGTGAACGGTGATTGGTTTATCAACCACGACATGTTTACCTGCCAATATGCACTGCTTGGCCATCGGGAAATGATACTCATTAGGGGTGGTGATGCAGATTAAATCTGCAGCATCTGCCTCGAGTAGCTCATCCAAACTTCGAAAGGTTCGAACATTTGGGTATTTTTCTTGGCAACGGGTCCCGTTTCGCTCGACAACAGCTACCAATTCTAAATCTGGACAAACTTCGATCAAAGGCGCGTGCATCTTTTCGGCCACAGATCCATAGCCGATAAGTGCCGTTCGTATTTGCTGACTCATAGGGGAGGGTTAAATATTCATTTCATTGACCTTGTTGATCAGGTCCATGAGTGAGTTGACTTGAAGTTTTTGATTGATATTTTTCCGGTGTGTTTCCACAGTTTGGATGCTGAGGTTAAGCTCATCTGCAATATCACGATTGAGCATTCCATCGGCAATCATTTTCAGAATTTGAGTTTCTCGACGAGAAAGTCGGTATTTATCTCGAAAAGCATCGAAGAAAGGGCCTTGATTGGCTTGCTGGATGACACGTTGAAAATTTTTCACATATCGTCCCTCATACACCTCCGTGATGGTAAAAATCAGTTCGTCCGGATCGGCATCTTTTAGAATAAATGCATCTGCTCCCAATTGCATCACTTCTTTGAAGATTTTTTCCTCATCGTACATGGAAAGTACAATGACTTTGATCGCAGGGAAATGTTTTTTGCAATGTTTTAATACACCGAATCCATCAATGATTGGCATATTTAGATCAGTCAATACCAGGTCTACTTCTTCTTCCGTAAGGTATTCCAAAAGTTCTTTTCCGTTAGGAAAAACGCCCTGAACCAAAAAGCCACTATGTTCTTCGATCAAGCCTTCTAGACCTTTCGCAAATAGTTTATGGTCATCTGCAAGCGCAATTCGAATCATGGATAAGTGGGATCGGAGTTTAAGAAGGGAGAAGTTAATCTACCGCGCTTAATTTGCCAAGGTTAATTTGATAGTTGTGCCATTTCCGGGGCTAGATGTCAAAGAAAATGTTCCTCCGATGGTTTCCATTCGTTTTTTTAAGTTGGTCATGCCACTTCCTTTAGATGGTAAACTGGTATCAAATCCGGCCCCATCATCTTCAATGTGCAAGGAAAAATTGGAAACCCAAACGCGAATGGATGATGGAGAAGCGTGTTTGATCGCATTGTTCAGGCATTCCTGAATCACTCGAACCAAGACCAATTTTTGATCTTTTTCCAGAATGGCTAAGGATTGATCGGATTCAAAGGAGGTTTGACAAAATCCCGTCGTTTGGATTCGCTGTAGCTGTTGACGGATAAAATCATCCAGAGAAAGGGATTCCAACCAGTCTAAATTCAGAGATTTGGATAGGCCTCGCACTTCTTGGATGATTTGGTTGATCAGTTCTTTCCCTTCTTGGTTTTTTTCTGCTCGAGAGGAATTCAAATTGAGTTTGGCCAGAGAAAGCAGCTGACCAATATTGTCATGAAGCTCCCGTCCTACATTGGAAAGGGTCTCCTGCTGGATTTCGTTCTCGATATTGAGGAGAGTTCTTTCGTATTCCGCCTGGATGAGTTCAAGCCTTCTGCGGTTTTCAGCTTGCCTTTGTCGATGTAGGATAACCATTGCGATGATAAAGGTTCCCATTAAAGCAGCCAAAAAGGCGCCCGAAAACAAAATGAAAGTGATTTGACTATTTTCAGGACTCATGGTGAAAATCGTTTTATTCCTGAGCTCAATGAGCTTGCCATCACGGCTATCAAAAGGACATATAGAACTTGACTAACCTGGCTAAATAAGATGTATAAAGATTCATTGTTCATAGCCAAATAGGGGTAAGCAATATCGGCTAAGAAAACGACCGCACTTTGAAAGAGAATCAGGGTTATGGACCAAAAATCCCAATTCCGAAGAGGGTTAATAGTGAGAAATTTTGGATTTGAAATAAGATCCAAGAAGTATAGGCCACTTGTCAAAATTAAGAGCGTATTTCCAAGAAAGTAGATCGTGGTCTGAAAACCATATAAGGGCTCCAGTTTTAAAACCATTAATATGGCGCAGGTCAGTACGAATCCTCCAATGAAAATCAGCACCAATTTTTTTCGATTTGGGGTCTGAATTTGGTGCCTGAGGTAGATCAAAAGAAGAACTTTGGAAATTTGGTAATTAAATAAATTATAGGCCCAGAGGTTCCATCCTTGAAAAGGCGTGTCAGTAATTAATTCGTGGAAAAACTGGTTTAAGGGTTTATCATAAAGTAAATAGATTGAAAAATTTTCATAGAAGGTAACTAATTCAATAAATAAAAATGGTAAAAGAAATCTTGACTTTGTTTTCTTTTTATTAGGTAGGACTATAAAAAGAACCAAAGTCAAGATTCCTAAGATGTTGACTAAAAGGACATAAGGTGTCTCGTAAAGTTTTTTAAAATATTCGATTATCACCTTTACTACTCAATTACTGACAGACAGGAGGACAAAGCATACCTCGATCGTAGTATCCACCATTGGTATCAGTTACTGCGTCATTTTCAGAACTTTTGATCATCGGAGAATAGACCATTCCCAATCTTCCTACATAGGCTTCGGCATCAGGGCCATAAAATTTTTCAGCAACTTCCTTCGTGTATTCGGTGAAGTAAAATCGAAGGCCTTGGACACCTTCCTGATTGAGGGCTTCGAAAAGATCCTCTTTGGTGTAATAAATCCAATTAGTCTGGTCGTCGATGTCTTTACCATTGGATTTGGCGGACTTCCCCTTTTTAATTTCTTGATCGTACTTGGCTTTCATTTGCTCAAAGTCCTCTTGTGAGATCTTCATTTAAAATAAGTTTAAGATTAAAATTTGATTGATTAAAAGATGGTCAAAAGATAGCATTTTTAAGAACGAGGGGAAATAAAAAAGGAGCGGAATTTCCTCCGCTCCTTTTTATGAGATTGAGCTTAATTAGGCCGTTTTCTTAGCTTCTTTAGCTGCATTTTCATTGTCCAATTCCTTCTTCATCAAGTCTACTACGATAGGTGTAGCGATGTAGATGGAAGAATAGGTACCTACGGTAATACCGATAAACAAGGCGAAAGAAAATCCTCGCAATACTTCACCACCGAAGATCAACAACACGATCACCACGATAAGGGTAGTGAATGAAGTAATCAAGGTTCTTCCTAGGGTTTGATTGATCGCATCATTGAATACTTTGACCAACTTGTGTGTTCCTCGGTTTTCGATGTTTTCTCGGATACGGTCAAATACAATCACGGTATCGTTGATCGAATAACCAATTACCGTCAACACTGCAGCAATAAATACCTGATCAATTTCGAAAGTTGCTCCAAACGTACTTGCAATGGCAAAAGCAGCGATCACAAACAAAGTATCATGTACCAAGGCCACAATAGAAGCCAAGGAGAATTGCCACTTTCTGAATCGAATCAAGATGTAAAGGAAGATCGCGATTAGAGCTGCAATCATCGCTTCTGCAGAAGATGCTTTAATGTCATCTGCCACTGTTGCGCCTACTTTAGAAGAACCAGTGATTGAGAATTGTTTGTCTGCGATTTGCTCCGCATTATCCACGTAAGAGAATCCGGTTACATTGGCGATACCTTCTTTTACTTTGTTTTCAACTTCTAAGTTTGAAGCGTCGTCGTCTTCATTGATCAAGTAAGAAGTAGTCACTTTGAGAACGTTGTTAGCCCCATATGTTTTCACTTCTACTGAGCCATCAAACTCCCCATCCAATCCTACTTTTAGGTCAGAAGGAACTACAGCTTCATTGAATGCGACGATATAAGATCTACCTCCTGTAAAATCTACCCCGAATTTCAATCCATTGATGGCTGCAAGTGCAAGACCTACCACGATAATGCCAGAAGAAATCAAGTAAGCAATCTTACGCTTTCCAAGGAAATCGATATTGAGTGCTGTAACTGAATTTTTGGCAAATGGAGCAGAGAAATTGATTTTGCTCTTGTCACCTTTTTTAGTCATCCAAGAGATGATCACTCGAGTAATGAATACTGATGAGAAGAATGAACAAGCAATACCGATCATCAATACGATGGCAAATCCTTTTACTGGACCTTGACCCAATGCATAAAGGATTGCGCCCGTCAAGAATGTAGTTACGTTTCCATCCAAAATCGCAGAGAATGCTTTGCTATAACCTGTGTTGATAGCAGCCAAAAGGCCCACGCCATTTCGAAGCTCTTCTTTGATACGCTCAAAGATCAAAACGTTGGCATCAATCGACATACCGATGGTCAACACGATACCTGCGATACCTGGCAAGGTCAAGGCTGTACCTAACTGAGCCAAGATTCCAAGGATGAAGAAGATGTTAAATACTAGCGCAGCAATTGCAACAAATCCACCTTTTGAGTAATAGGCGATCATAAACAATACCACAAGCACCAACCCAGCAATCATAGAGATGATCCCTTGATTTTGAGCTTCTTTACCCAAAGTTGGACCGATGATGCTTTCTTCTACAATTTGAGTAGGGGCAGGTAGCGAGCCAGACTTCAGGATGTTTGCTAAGTCTTGTGCTTCAAGCAAGGTGAAGTTTCCTGAAATTTCAGACTGTCCGTTTGGAATTTCACCATTTACAACCGGTGCAGTGTACACATAGTCATCCAATACTACAGCGATTCTTCTTCCTACATTTTCAGAAGTAAGTTTTCTCCACTTACGTGCACCTTCCGCATTCATTTGCATGGATACGGCAGGACGTGAAGTTTGATCCAAGGTCTGACGAGCATCTGTGACTACATCTCCTTCCAATGGAGCTTCATTGGTTCCTCTTGCAGTTTTGATCGCATAAAGTTCCAATACCTCTGTTCCATCTTCAGCTTGGGTTGGTTTTACGCCCCAAAGCAATTTCAAATCTCTAGGTAAGAATGACTCGTAACGCTCATTCTTAATAATTCTGTTTACCAAAATAGTATCTCTTACATCGTACACCAAGCCATAGTTGGCCTTCATCAAACTGATTAAAGGTGATACATCAAGAGTTTGGTTCAATGGGTCGATTTGCTCCAATTGCTTCTCTAAAGCATTTCTCAAGGAGTCTTCAGAAGAAAGTGGCTCAGCTGAAGCAGAATCCAAGGGAGCCATTTTGTTAGCTTTTTGGTCAGCTACCCAAGCAGAGTTGATCGCTTCGATTGATCCGCCATATTCGTTCAATTCCAATACTTCCCAGAACTGAAGCTTAGCTACACCTTGAAGCAAGTTTCTTACACGCTCTTGGTTATCTACCCCTGGAAGTTCGATTTGAATTCTACCTGAACCTGCGATTCGTTGGATGTTAGGTTGAGAAGTACCGAATCGGTCGATACGAGTTCTAAGGATGTTGAAAGATCGTTCGATCGCATTTTCGATTTCGGTATCGATGATTTCCAAGATCTCAGAATCGCTTGATTCCAAAGAAATACGGCCACGGTTTGCAGCGGTAGCGAAAATGCTGCTTAGATTTTTTCCAGCATTATTTTGTTGCCAAGCGCTGTAGAACAAGTCAACAAATTTGGAATCAGAAGTTTTAGCTGCCTGACGAGCATCATCCACGGATTTGTTGAACAATTCATCCTTTGGATTACCAGCAATACCTTTTACGATTTCTACAGGAGATACCTCTAGGGTAACATGCATCCCACCTTGAAGGTCAAGTCCGAGTCCTAGCTCAGTTTCTTTAACTTCCTGATAGGTGTAGTCAGCACCTAGAAAATTGTAAACAGGCTGTCTCCATACGGAGTCGAGGTAGGCTCTTTTTTTGCCAAAATCGATATTTCCTGAAGCGTCAGTAGCATAGTCAGTTGCTTTTTGCTGGACGCCATTTGATACAAGTGTGAACGACAGGTAGTACAAGCACAGGGCCGTAATAATCACTGTCAAGAACACAATGACACCTTTGTTTTGCATAATTGATTGAATTAGATATGAATTGTTTTTGAAATACAGAATTGATCCTGATTGAAAAATCAGAATAGAACTAGGGCGTAAAAACTGGAATTAGGGAGCTTGGGTAGATATTATCTGCTCAAAAAGTATCTCAATCAGCTGATTGGGAATAAATGCTGAAACAGCATGATGCTTAGGAAGCTGAAATTCGAATTGAAAAACTTGGTAAATCAGATGCATGGTGATTTCGCCTACCTGAACTGCAAATGGAACAACCGCATCAACCGCTACAGACAAAAAAGTCTGATCTGGATTTTGAGCATTTTGCTCGGTTTGGCTAACCTGATGGTCTTGGGGCAGGTATTCGACACTAGACACAAACAAGCAAAGCAAGAGCGCCATCACTAAAGTGACTCGCTGCTTCCAAAGATTTGTCCGTGTTATAGTTCGTTTCATGCGCGGCAAATATAGAAAGAATTTGATTTTTAAACGGTTTGCCTTGGTTTTTTTGGTTATTGTCCCGACTTGGCTCTCAAATAGGTTCGGATGACATCCAGTGCTCGATCAAAATTGGAATTGTTGGGAACAATCAAATCTGCCTCACTCTTAAAAGGCTCGATGTATTTCTCATAAGTAGGCATGACGTGCATTTCATACCGATAAAGAACATCATCCAAGTCATAGCCACGTTCCACTTTGTCACGAATGATTCGACGCTTGAGTTTGATGTGATCTTTTGCATCAATAAAAACCTTAAGATCAAGCAGCTCCGCCAATTCTGGATAATACAATACAAAAATACCCTCTACTACGACCACCGGGGCCGATTCGAAGGTCAACATTTTTGGCTTTTTTGAGGAATTGTTGAACGTATATTCCTCCCGATAAATGGTTTCTCCGTTTTGGATTTTACGGATGTCCTCAGCGTATTGCTCAAAATCAATGCTGTGCGGCGTGTCAAAATTGTGAACTCCTTGAGCATCGATGGGCTGAAGATGTCTTGGCTTGTAGTAGTTATCTTGAGAAATAAGACAAACCTCCCCGGGTTCGAATATGCTGAGCATACGCTCAAGAAATAACGTTTTTCCTGAGGCAGAACCTCCAGTAATCCCGACGATGAAGGGTTTTTTCATGGGGAACAAAGTTAATTTATTTTTACCTTCAACTCAGAACTTTCTTTGGTTCAAAAATTCAATCAGCGCTTTTACAGCTTTTCCGCGATGTGAGATTTCATTTTTTTCTTCCAAAGAAAGCTCAGCAAAAGTTTTATCAAATCCCTCGGGTTGGAAAACCGGATCATAGCCAAAGCCCTTTTCTCCAACACGTTGGTGAATAATTTCACCTCTCGCCACCCCTTCGAAGGTGTATTCCTCTCCATTCAGAAGCAAGGCAATGATGGTTCGAAACTGGGCGTTGCGATTGATCTTTCCCTCCATTTTCTCCAAAAGCAAGTCGATATTTCGCTCATCGCTTCGTGGCTCTCCGGCAAATCGACCCGAATACACTCCTGGGGCTCCATCCAAAGCATCTACTTCCAGGCCTGTATCATCCGCAAAGCAATCCACTCCAAAGTGGTCTTTAACATACCGAGCTTTTTGAAAAGCATTGTGATCAAGCGTATCGCCGGTTTCGGGAAGTTCCTCATCACAACCTATTTCTTGAAGAGAGACGAGCTGAAATCCAGGGCCAAGGGCAGCTTTTACTTCTTCGATTTTCTTTTTGTTGTTGGTAGCAAAGCAGATTTTCATGGCAGTAAAAATAGGTAAAAACAAAAATGGAACCTTCCACTTTCCTTGCCAAGCATTCCCTAAGAATGTTGTGGTGCATGGATAGAAATCTTTATTTTCGATCATGAAAAAAATTACAGTTTACTGCGGTTCCAAATCAGGCAATGACAAAGTTTACACCGAAGGGGCTCAGGCCTTGGGAAGAGAATTGGCCCGTCGGGACCTTTCGCTGGTGTATGGTGCAGGTCATGTAGGTTTAATGGGAGTGATTGCGGATGAAATGCTGGCCGCGGGAAAAGAGGTTTTGGGAGTTATTCCACAAAAGCTTGTAGATCGAGAGGTGGCGCATCATGGTTGTACCGAGTTGATTATTGTGGAAACGATGCGTGATCGCAAGTGGCTGATGGCAGAACGTGGCGATGGATTTATTGCCATGCCAGGAGGGATCGGGACCCTTGAGGAACTTTTTGAAATCATGACACTCAATCAGCTACACTATATCCAAAAACCTTTGGCACTTTACAATGTCAATGGGTATTACGACAAGCTGATCGACTTTCTCAATCATGCCATGGGCGAGGGATTTCTATACCCAGAGCAGGAGGAAATGTTGATTATCTCGGATAATCCTTCGGATTTGCTGGACCAAATGGCACATTATCAATCCAAAGTTCAAGGCGATTGGTAAGAAAAAAGGAAGGCGATGAGCCTTCCTTTTCTAAGTATTTGCTATGGGGGTTTACAACGAATTTTATTCTCTTACCCATCCCACTTTATCCGCGATGGGCTCGCGCTTTCCAGCAGGCCAGTTGTCAGTGGCGGGCTTGGCAACATAGAAAAAGCCCATCAGCATATCTTCGCCTTCCAGTCCAAAGTCTTCTCTCGCTTCGGGCCAAAAAGTGGGTCCGCCAGTTCCCCAGTAGCAAGCCAACCCATGGGCACAGGCAGTGAGATACATATTTTGTACTGCCATAGCCGTGGCGGCAATTTCCTCCATTACAGGAATGCCAGAACCTTCGGTCCGCTTCATCAGGATGGCGATCACATGAGAAGCTTTGGTTGGGTTTTCTTTGAATTTTTGGTAGGTGGCTTCGATAAATGGAGTACCGTTTTTCTCCGCTCGCATCTTGTACATTTCGGCCTGATAGTCACCAAATTTCTTCAAGCCCTCACCGGTGTAGACAATAAATCTCCAAGGTTGGGTGAGTTTATGTGTTGGTGCCCAGTTGGCGTTTTCGAGCATTTCCTCAATAATGGAGTCCTCAATTGGGTCATTTTCTTTGAATTGAGCGACAAACATGGATCGACGGCCACGGATGATTTTGGTAACCTCTTCGGTATTGAAATCGGGTTTTTGCATGGTGATGGTTTGGATTTACACTGTTGGAAAATTAAGCGAGATTGATTGAAAAAAGGGTCCTTTCCATTTAGAATAATTCAATTAGCCAAAATAGCATTCGATCACAACGGCAAGTGGTATCACACATTCTTCTGTCCAACCTGATTCGGGATTGCGATAATAAACATATACCGTTTCAGATTTTGGTTTGCGAATAAGAACAAAGGCGTAATTCGAGTAAATGATGGGTTCTGCTATGTAGACCGTCGACTCATCCTCTCTCTTTCTTTTCAATTTTGTCTTTGAGCTAAGTTTATTTTTATCTAAAAATTTGACAGAGAGCTCTGAACCTAACTCCGGAAGCCTATCCAATACAGCTGGTAATTCCTCATCAGTAAATTTATAAAGCAATAAAAATTCCTCCGATTTTAGTTCCAATAAGCGATCTATCCAGGAAGGATCTCCAATGGATTGATGAAATAGTTTGAATTCATCATTTTTGTTTTTATGATAGGTCAAACTTAGTAATTCATACTGATCATCAGTCAGCTCTTTAGAGGTAGACTCACTTTGTGCGGTGGCAAAGTTTATGTTGATTCCTAGGAAAAAATAAAGACTGAAACAGATTAACAAAATGAATGGACTTTTTACCTTTTCTCCTGTAGGCATTTCCATGTGTAGAATTAATTTCTGGCCTAATCTTGTTTTCATTTTATTACAAAAAGTAAAGCCATAAGTTTGACTAGGCATATTTCAACTTCTGCTCCCGATCTGCTGCAAATGCTAAGCTACCTTTCAGCTGATCTAATGTCAACTCCGGAAAATCGGCAATTATATCATCCATACTCATTCCAGAAGCCATCCAGCCTAGGACATCAGACACACTGATGCGAGTCCCCTTAATACAGGGTCTTCCAAATCGGATATTGGGGTCGATGCTTATGTAATCCAAATAATTCATAGGCTATAATTTACGGATGTTTTTTGGATTGGTCTGAAATTTCATCGTCTTTCCAATCGTTTTCCGGATCCGAAAGAAATGATTCGTCCTCGAAAACATCTGGGATTAAGAGCTGGTCATCAACCGCCTCATTCATTTCCTTAAAAGCCTCAGCCCAGCCTTTTCGTGGTTGATTTTTTTGTGCTTCTTCCATGATCTTTACTTCAACATCCCCTCCAAAAACCTCCTCACATCTTTGGCCAAGGCATCGAAATCCTCTTGTCGGTTGTACATCATGTGGCCGGCTTCGTAGTAGGTCATTTCGATCCGTTCCTGAGGAAAATTATGGCGTGCAAAGGTATATTCCGCGTCAAAAAACGGGGTGATCAAGTCATAATACCCATTAGCAACCATCACTTTCATCTGAGTATTTCTGTGCATGGCTTCACTTAGAGCTCTTGCGGTACTCACATAGCTGGGTTCCCAATAGGCTCCATCAGGTACCGGCTTCCAGTTCCAACTGCCACCCATTCCTTCGGCTGAGGTGAAATAGGGGCGATCCAGCGTCACTTTCAGATCTCGCATCAGGTAGTCGTTGAAAACGGCAGTATAAGCAGCTCCCGTCATGTAACCGGCCGGGTCTCCCAAAACCGGACCTTCGGCTACTTTGTCTGTCTCGGTGGCCAAATACCTTCCGTCCAAGGTTCCGATGGCTTTTCCCTCTTCCCGAAGGAGTTCCTTTTTGAAGCGATGCATCAGAATCTGATTATCCGAGCGGAGAATGTATGCCTTGTCTAAACCGGTGAAGTAGGCTAGTTTTTCTGCAATGGCTTCTTTCTGTGCTTGGGTTTGCTTTTCCCCAAGGAAAAGGGAAGTCAAATACTCTCCATAGGCAAATTCTCTCGCTTCTTGCGCAAAAGCTTCAATCGTTTTTCCTTTTCCCGCCCTTCCATGATACCATGCAGTCACCGCTTGAGAAGGAAGGTAGGTAAAAAAGGAAGTGAGGTTATCCTCCCAGCTCGAGGAACCAGCGTAATCCAGAGCCTGGGAAATCAAAATAATGCCATTCAAGGCCATGGTTTGTCCGCTACCCTCTAATACCTGTGCAACTTTTGCTGCGCGGGTGGTTCCAAAGCTTTCCCCGGCCATAAACTTTGGTGCTTGCCATCTGCCATGTTGCGTCACCCAAGTGCGCATAAACTGAGCAACGGATGTTGCGTCCTCATTCAATCCCCAAAAATCTGAGGTCTTGCCTACGCCTTCTACTTGGCTAAACCCCGTACCGATCGGATCGATAAATACCAAATCCGTGAGGTCCAAAAGTGCCTGAGTGTTTTCCACAAATCGATAGGGTGCGGCACCGTCATCCGTCTTGGCTTCTGAGTCAGTTTTCACCACCTTGGGACCAAAGAATCCCACATGTAGCCAAATACTTGCCGAACCTGGACCTCCATTGAAGATAAAGAGTACAGGTCTCTTGGAAGAGTCAACACCCTCGCGGATATAGGAAGTAGACCATAGTGATCCGGTCACTTCTCCTTTGGAGTTTTTTAGAAAAGTCTCCCCAACGACTGCTTTATAAGTGATTTTTTGACCATTGAAAGTTCCGCTATGAGTAGTTTCAAATTTTTGAGGATCCCGAGGAACCCACTTGGATTCAGTGTTTTCTTCTTGAGAAAAGGAAACTATAGATATAAGCAGACAAAGAAGTAAAATCGAGATTTTTCTCATAATTGAATTTTTAAAGATAGCTGTTCAAATATTTCAAAGATATGCCTAAAGCAAGATAGCAATATCGGGAAGCCTATCTCAATTTATCCCACGGAGCATTTCTTGTTTATGAAAAGATATTGTAGAAGATATTTTTTAAAATATAGCCTAGGCCGAGATAGATACCTCACGAAGTATATCTTAAAATCTATCTCGCAAAGCATATCTCTTACATCAATAATTCAACCCTATTTTCACTCCCCCATACCAATTCCTAGATGGAGCTGGCTGATAGAACCTTCCCCCAAAAGCATTCAGATCATTGCCCAGGCTGTAGCTTTCGTCCAGTAGATTATCCACTCCGGCAAAAAGCTCCAAGTCGAAATTCCCCAAGCTTTTCACCCAGCCTGCTCTTAGATTGACCAAGTCATAGGACTCCTGAAATACTGTATTGGCATCATTCAGAGGAATTTTTTCGGTAAACTGATGGGTAAAATTCAGGTAGATTCCGGGTCTGGTTCGGATATCCAATCGGCTGACCACATTGTGGGGAGGCACTCCTGTCAGGTCATTTCCAGAAAAGTCATTGGTTTGTTTTTTATAGTCGATAAAGGTGAAAAACTGCCCGGTGTAGGCTGTTCCGACCAAGAAGTCTTTGATGAACCCACTAGCATTTCTCAAGATCGCGTAATCCAAAGATGCTTCAATTCCTTTTTGATCCGTCGAACCTGCATTTCGGAAGAGTACCACGCCATTGGCATTGGTAAAGGTGGTGATCGTCTCGTCCAATTTGAGGTAGTATGCGATGAGTTCGAGGTTGAATTTCTCTTTTCCTAAACGATAACCGATCTCGTAATTCACGCCTTTTTCAGCTTCCAGATCCAGGTTCAAGCTACCTTCATTGGTTCGGACTTCATCGATGGTAGGTGGGGAAAAGCCACTGCTGATCGAGCCATAGAACGAGCTGAAAGGATTCAATCGATAATTAAGCGCGACTCTGGGTACCACAATTGGATCAAAGGTTCGGGTTTGAAGTCCTGTACGCCCGCCCGCAGCATCGATTTGCCGATCGATCTCGTAGCCGGAGAAGTTTTCACTTAAGCCCAGCGTAACCAATAGCTTTTCTGTCAGATTCAATTCGGCTTGCTGGAAGAAGAAGCCTTGGTACGTCCGGAGTTTGTCAGCAAAGCGAACCGTATCGGCCTTTCCGGCGCGGTTTCCAAAGTTTTGTGCATCGGTGATGGCATTTTGAAATTCTGCTCCAGCAATCAGGCGAAGTTCTTTTCCACCCAATTTGGTCTCATGAGTAAACTTGGTCCTTGCCCCGTAGCCAAAGCCTAATTCCTTTTTGTAATCCAAAATGAATGGATTTTCGAAGTTGTTGGTATTGAGGTAGACCGTGGTGTTATTGCTGGTTTTCTCCGAAAAGCGATACAAATGTCCCAAAGAAAGCAAGACCGATTGTTGGGAAATGGAGCTGTTTTGGTTGATCGAACCTGGACGGGCTTGTCTTGGATTTGCAGCCAATTGGTCTGCATTGAGTGCACCGGGGATTTGATAATCCAAATCTGAAATCAGCAATTGAGTCCGGATTTCCTGTTTTTCAGATACATGGAAATAGCCTCCCAACTGAAATACTTGTCGATCTACTGCTGAGTGCTCCCGATAACCGTCAGATTTTTGGCTGACGTAGGATGCCTCGATCCCTCCATTTCCTACTTGTTGGGATAGTCCCAAGCGGAATCTGGAGAGCCCGAAATCTCCCGCTAGAAAGTCGGTGGAGATCCTGTTCTCGCTCAAATTGGGTTGACTGAAAAGCGAAATTGCACCACCGTTACCTGCTCCATAAATGCTTCCCGAGGGACCTTTTACAATCTCGGAAGTCCGGATGTTGGACAAATCGAGCAAATTCAAAGCCGTGGTCCCATCAGGAGAAGTAAAAGGCACCTCATTCCAATATACTTTCACATTTCGCACTCCAAAAGGTGACCGAAGAGAACTCCCACGGATGGACACCCGATAGCTGGCAGGTGCTCGTTCCTCGATGCGAACCCCTGCTTTTTGATTGAAGGCATTGACTGGAGATATCTCATTAAAACGGCTAAAGTCCCGCTCAGAAACAGTCACAACCGCAGCTGATTGCTCCAAAAGAGGGCGCTCAGATTCAAAAGCAGTTACCGTTACAGCAGAGAGATTGAGCACGGTTGGGATCAGCTGCACCTCAAATTCACCACTGGAAAAGGTTTTCTCCAAGGTCTCATAGCCTTCGAGGGCAAAGGTGATTTTTAGATTTTCTCCTGAGAAAGCAACAATCCCCGAAGCATTGGTTCGCAGAATAGTTTTATCCGCTTTGACCCGGACATTTTCCAAGGGAAGTCCGGTGATCTGATCAGTAATTTTGAGTTGGATTTGGGCTTGAAGCCCAAGAGAAATCAAAAAAAAGAGGAAGGTGATTACTTTTTTCATGAGGGAAAATTACAAGGAAAGACATTGACAAAAGCCGATTTTCTGCGCAAAGGTTTCCAAACTCAGTCATCGGTCAATTTTTGTTTCCGATTCCCGGACAAAATCGGTAGGTTTTGAATCAAATTCCGCATTATGAAGAAATATGTTTTGCCACTTTTTGCCCTAGGATTGAGTTTTTGTGCCGAAAAGGCCGCCCCACCAGAGCCTATTTTACCGATTCCGAACGAACGCCAAATCGCTTGGCAGGAGCTCCAGTTTTACGGATTTGTCCATTTCAATATGAATACCTTCTCCGACCGGGAATGGGGATTTGGAGATGAAAAGCCGGATCAGTTTAATCCAACCGCACTCGATGCCAGACAATGGGCAAGAATCGCCAAGGAAGCAGGCATGAAAGGCCTGATCATCACTGCCAAGCATCACGATGGATTTGTCCTTTGGCCGTCAAAGTACACCGAGCATTCGGTGAAAAACAGCCCTTGGAGGGAAGGAAAGGGCGATTTGATTCAAGAATTTGTGGACGCCTGTCGGGAATATGGACTCAAAGTCGGGATCTATTATTCCCCTTGGGACCGAAATCATCCCGACTATGGCAAGCCTGAATACATCACCTACATGCGCAATCAGCTGACGGAGTTGCTGACCAATTACGGAGAAATATACGAGGTCTGGTTTGATGGTGCCAATGGCGGAACAGGTTGGTATGGCGGAGCAAATGAGGAGCGAAAAGTGGACAAATTCAACTATTACGATTGGCCAACGACCCATGAATTGGTCCGAAAACTTCAGCCTAATGCCATGATGTTCAGCGATGCCGGACCTGATGTACGCTGGGTGGGCAACGAGGATGGCTTTGCGTACGAGACTACTTGGTCCAATTTGATGCGGGATTCAGTCTATGCAGGCATGCCTGATTTTGATAAATGGGCCACGGGTCAGGAAAATGGAACCCATTGGGTGCCCGCCGAATCCGATGTGAGCATCCGTCCGGGATGGTACTACCACACCTACGAGGATCACAAAGTGAAAACACTGCCGGACTTAATGGAAATCTATTACAACAGCATCGGGAGGAATAGCTCCCTGTTGATCAACTTCCCCGTGGATACCCGAGGCTTAATCCATGAAAAAGACGAAGAAGCCATTTTGAAAATGGCTGCCAAAGTCAAAGAAGATTTTGCAGTCAATCTTGCTAAAGATGCTTCCTTCGAAGCAAGCGTAGATCGAGGCAAAGGATACACGGCAGATTTGCTAAATGACGATGATTTCAATTCGTATTGGACGACTCCCGATGGGCAGTTGCAGGCTTCCGTGGAGGTGGATTTTGGAAAAACAGTTTCCTTCAACCGTCTCCTGATTCAGGAATTTGTCAACCTTGGGCAACGCGTGAAAGCTTTTTCCCTAGAAAAAGAAGTAAACGGTAGCTGGGAAAAAATCGCAGAAGGAACTACGATCGGGTACAAGCGGATTTTAAGATTTGCGGATACCGAAGCCCAGAAAATCCGAATCAACTTTCTGGATGGAAAAGGTATTCCGGTTATTTCTGAAATTGGGGTCTATTCCGCTCCTGCCTTGCTTTTTCCTCCGAAAATCACCCGAACTCCCGAAGGAAAAGTTACCATCCAGGCCGCAGAGTCTGAGTTGGAAGTCTTCTTCACCACGGATGGATCTGCTCCAAAAGTTGGGCAAAACGCCTATTCCGATGCCTTTGAACTCCTTCAGCCCGCTACTGTTCAGGCTATCGCGGTAGATTCCAAAACCGGAAAAACCTCCGATCCTGCCCGAGTGGATTTTGACCTAGCCAAAGCTAACTGGAAAGTCATTTCATCCGATTCGCTTGCCATTCGCGCCGTTGATGAGCGGGCTAATTCTTATTGGACTTCAAAAACCAATGACCTGACCATTGATCTGGGTCAGGAAGTGGAACTGAAAGGTTTTACCTATCTGCCGATGCAAGCCAGATACCCAAGTGGATACATCGCCGATTATGCTTTGGAAGTGAGTGGAGATGGGAAAAGCTGGAAGCGAGTCGCTCAAGGTGAATTTTCCAATATCAAAAACAGCCCGATTGAGCAAATCATCAAAATGGATCCAATCAAGGCCCGATTTGTTAGGCTAAAGGCCCTTCGAACCGTAGATGGGAATGCAGCTACGTTTGGGGAGTTTGGGGTCATCACCCGCTAATCTCAGCCTTGTAAAATTCAGGTAGGGATTTTTCGATAAAATCCCTACTTTCTCCCCTCAATTGCTTTAAACCCAATCTATCGCCTATACTTATGAACAGACGACATGCTTTGCGGCATATTGCGCTGATATCCGGAGGTCTTGCCCTGATCCCTTCCTGTGACTTCAGCAAAGACGACATCCTCGCCGCCTACAAAAATCTGAAAGTTACCGCCTCCCAAAAAGCGCTTCTTGCTGCCATTTCAGATACTATCATTCCAGCCGGAGAAATCAAAGGTGCGCTTGATCTTGAGGTGCCTGACTTTATCCTCGTGATGGTCAATGACTGCTTTACCAAGGAAAATCAGGAGAAATTCACCGCCGGATTGACGGCTTTTCCGGATTATGTCAAGGAATCAAAAGGCAAGAAATACAACGAGCTTTCGACCAAGGAAAAAGAGCAACTTATTCTCGATGCGGCTAAGCTGGAAGGAGATGATTCTGAAGAAGGTAAACGAAAAGCAGCGATCGTCTACTTCCTCAATTCCACCAAGCGATTTACCATCCAAGGATACATGGCATCCGAATACATCCAAACTGAAATCATTCCATATTCCCTAATACCTGGCGAATACAACGGCGCCGTATTGATCACTGACCTTCAAAAACCACGCATCAATGGCTAATCTGAATATCCGTAGCAAACAGGAACGAACCTATCAAGCCATCGTCATCGGTTCGGGCATCAGTGGTGCTTGGGCTGCCAAAGAGTTTTGCGATTTGGGTGTAAAAACTCTGATGCTGGAGCGCGGCCGCAATGTGGAGCACATCAAAGACTACCCGACTACCAATCTCCTTCCTTACGAGTTTCCCCATCGGAACCAGATTCCTCAGGAGATTCAAGAAGCCAATCCGGTCATCAGCCGATGCTATGCCTTCCGTGAAGATGCGATGCACTTTTTCGTCAAAGACACTGATCATCCTTATGTGCAGGAGAAGCCTTTTGACTGGATTCGAGGCTATCAGGTAGGTGGTAAATCGCTTCTTTGGGCCAGACAGGTACAGCGTTGGTCTGACTTTGATTTTGACGGGCCGGCACGAGATGGTTTTGCGGTGGATTGGCCGATTCGATACAAAGACATCGAAAAATGGTACAGCCATGTGGAGAAATTTGCTGGGGTTTCAGGTTTCAAAGACGGCATTCCACATCTTCCCGACGGGGAGTTTTTACCTGGGTATGAGCTGAACGTGGTGGAGAAATACTTTGCTGAGCAACTCAAAAAGCACTACGGCAATGACCGACACATGATCTCAGCCCGCTGTGCGCACATCCATGGCAATGCCGAATACTACGCCCAGCAGGGTCGGGCCATGTGCCAAAACCGAAATCTCTGTCAGCGAGGATGTCCGTTTGGGGGCTACTTCAGTTCCAACTCATCGACCATTCCTTGGGCTTTGAAAACGGGCAACTTGACCCTCCGACCTGATGCGGTAGTTCACTCCATTATTTATGATGAAGAAAAAGGAAAAGCGACCGGGGTACGCATCATCGACCGCCTGACCAAAGAGACGGAGGAATTCTATGCTGATGTGATCTTTGTGAATGCCGCAGCGCTAAATACCAATGCGATTTTGCTCAACTCGACTTCAAACCGTTTCCCGAATGGACTGGGTAATGATAATGGACTGCTTGGCAAATTCGTAGCTTTCCATAATTACAGAGCCCGAGTTTCCGGAGAATACGAAGGTCATTCCGAATTCACCACTTCCGGAGGTAGACCGACGAGCGGTTATTTTCCAAGATTCAGAAACGTATATAAGCAGGAGACAGACTTCCTTCGAGGCTATGCAGCGGGATTCTCTGCCAGCCGTGGCGTAGGACCGGACACCAGCGGCATCGGCATGGACTTGAAAAACAGTCTCCTCAATCCGGACAAATATGGTCCTTGGCGAGTGGGTTCCCACATGATGGGCGAGACCATCCCGAAGGAAACCAACTTTGTCGCCCTCGATCCGAATCAAAAAGATGAATGGGGCATGCCTCAGCTTCGAATCAGCGTAGACTACGACGATAACGATGAGAAAATGGTCAAAGACTACATCGAGCAGATGACGGAGATGTTTACCAAAGCTGGATTTACCAATATCCAATCTGCCGACAGTAAGCAGGCGCCGGGCTTGGACATTCACGAAATGGGAGGGGTAAGAATGGGCAAGGATCCGAAAACTTCCCTACTCAATGCCAACCATCAGCTGCATGCCGTGCCGAATGTCTATGTGACTGACGGCGCTTCGATGACTTCTACTTCTACACAAAATCCATCCCTAACCTATATGGCATTTGCGGCAAGAGCGGCGCATCATGCAGTGGCGGAAAGCAAAAAGTAAAGTTTGAAATCAGAAAGCTGAAAAATGGCCCAAGTCGATAGATTTGGGCTTTTTTGTTTTTAAAACGGCAATTTCCCCAAATCCACATTCCCACCGGAGAGGATGATTCCCACTTTTTTGCCTGCGAACCTTTCCTTATTCGCTAAAAGAGCTGCCAATGGAACTGCACAGGAAGGCTCGATGATGATCTTCATTCGCTCATACACCAGTCGCATAGCTTCGATGATCTGAGGGTCGGTGGCAAGTAGGATGTCATCCACATAGGCTTGAATCAACTCAAAGTTCAACTTACCCAGCGAAGTCAAGAGCCCGTCGGCGATGGTGTTTGGGCCCGTTTGAGGGATGATATGTCCTGCACGAAAAGATCGGAAAGCATCATCCGCACCAGTGGGTTCGCCTGCGATGACTTCGATTTCCGGATTGATGTAATGGGCTGTCAAAGCTGTTCCCCCCAAAAGTCCACCACCTCCTACAGGAGCCATGACGATATCAAGATTCGGTTGATTTTCCAAAAGTTCGAGCGCACAAGTGGCCTGACCTTCGATTACGTCCATGAAATCATAAGGAGGAATAAACGTTGCTCCAGTTCGTGCTACAACCGCTTCTAGGGTTGTTTCCCGGGCTTTCAGGTTGGGTTCGCACTCGATGATCTCGCCTCCATAGCCTTTGACCGCTTTCTTTTTGATCTCTGGTGCATTGGAAGGCATGACGATGTAAGAAGGAATTCCCGCCACACTGGCAGCGCGGGCGAGGGCGGCAGCATGATTTCCGGAGGAGTGTGTTGCGACTCCTTTGGCTCTTTCCTCAGGGCTCAGCTTCATCACGGCATTGGCAGCTCCTCGGGCTTTGAAAGCACCGACTTTCTGGAAGTTTTCGCATTTAAAATAGATCTCGCAACCTGCGATTTCATTGATCGCGGAGGAGGTCATGATTGGGGTGCGGTGGATAAACGACTGAATGCGGGCATGTGCCGCGCGGATATCGGAAAGAGACGGAAAATTCATGGGTTAAAGATAATAAAGAGAAGATTTGCTTTGCGAAATTTACTTTTTGAGGTATCTCGGCTTTAGCCTTATCTTTTTTTATCTGCGCAGCTATCTTGAATTTTATCCCTTCCACTTAAAACTCTTCTCATCAATCGCCCGCATCGTGCATAGTACCCCGTTGAGGTGATCGTATTCGTGTTGGATCAATTCAGAAATCGCTCCTTCCACAGTCCAGCTTTGTTTTTCCCAGTTTTCATCCAAGTATTCCAGAGTCAAACTTTGGTGACGCTTTACTTTTACCAGCAGATTGGGAAAGCTCATGCAGTCGTCCCACAGCTCAAAAAGCTCTTCACTGAGCCCCTTCAGTTCGGGATTGATAATGATGTAAGGCCGATCCAGATTGAGGTAAAACATCCGCTTCATGATGCCCAACTGCGGGGCCGCGATTCCCCTTCCAAATCCATACACCCGGCGAATGTCCTCCATGGCTTCGTGCAGCTGCTGAGTCCACTCGGGAACATTTACTAGATCCGATTTTAGGACAGGTTCGCAGACTTCATAAAGCCGAGGATCACCGAGTTTGAGGATATCGTGGATGGATTTCATAGGGGTCAATTCAAGATATGCTTCGCAAAATAAAAAAGATATGCTTCGCGAGATAATAATCTCGGCTTTAGCCATACCTTGAAAATATCTCCAATACTATTTTTTCATAATGAAGATATCCTTCGCGAGATAAATTGAGATACACTTCGTGAGATTGCTATCTCGGGGTTAGCCAAATCTTAAAAATATCTTAGCTGCTATCTTTTCCATCTTTTTAAACGCAGAAATCTTATCTCCCCTATTTCCCTTACTTTTGCCCCATGAATTACCTTTCAGTTGAGAATCTCAGTAAGGCTTTCGGGGAACGGAAGCTTTTTTCAAATATCTCTTTCGGCATTTCCCAAGGACAGAAAATCGCCCTCGTTGGTATCAATGGGGCGGGCAAGTCCACCCTAATGAAAATCATCATGGGGCAAGAAATTGCCGACACCGGTCAAGTGGCCATCAACAACTCCGTAAAGATTGCCTATGTGCATCAGAACCCGGTGTTTGACTCCAACCTGACGATTTATCAGACCATTTTTGACCAAAGTAATTCGGAGGTCCTTCGGGTGATCGAGGACTATCACAAAGCCATGTTGGACTCCGAGCGGGGAATTGACAACTCGGCCCAAATGTCCAAGCTGTTTGAGAAAATGGATGCGTTGCAGGCCTGGGATTTTGAGTATCAGGTGAAAGAAGTTCTGGGAAAATTGGGCCTCCACGATACCGAACTTTCCGTAGGGAATCTCTCCGGCGGTCAGCGGAAGCGGGTGGCTTTGGCCAAGGCCATTTTGGAAAAGCCAGATTTACTTCTACTCGACGAACCTACCAACCACCTCGATCTGGAAACGATCGAATGGCTGGAAGATTACTTGGCCAAGGCCAACTTGTCCATCTTTATGGTTACGCACGACCGTTACTTTTTGGATAAAGTGACCAATGAAATTCTCGAACTTGATCAGGGGAAAATCCATAGGTACCAAGGCAACTATGGCTACTTTTTGGATAAAAAAGCTGAGCGGCTTCAGATCGAAGACATTGAGATCGAAAAGGCTAAAAGCCTCTATAAAAAGGAGTTGGACTGGATTCGTCGTCAGCCCAAAGCCCGAGGAACCAAGGCTAAATACCGCGTGGATGCATTCGAAGAAACCAAAGAAAAAGCTTTCACCAAGCGGGAGGAGCGAGATATCGAACTGACGGTTTCCACTCAACGGCTAGGAAACAAGATCCTGGAGATCGAAAAAATCGGCAAATCCTTTGACGAAAAGACGCTTGTTAAGGACTTTTCCTACATCTTCAAAAAGAAAGATCGAATCGGGATTGTAGGGCCCAACGGTGCAGGAAAGACGACTTTTCTGAAAATGATCACGGGCTTACTTGAGCCGGATGCTGGAAAAATAACAGTTGGTCAAACTACCTTATTTGGCTATTACCGTCAGGAAGAAGACCGTTTTGACGAAGAAAAGCGATTGATCGATGTGGTGAAGGAAGTGGCCGAAGTCGTGGTCCTGGACAAAGGTCAGACGATCACCGTGAGTCAGTTTTTGACGCAGTTTGGTTTTCCACCCAAGCAACAATTCACACCGATTGGAAAGATGAGTGGAGGTGAGCGCCGCCGACTTCAGCTTTTAATGGTGTTGATCAAGAATCCAAACTTCCTGATCCTGGACGAACCGACCAACGATCTGGATTTGATGACCCTGAATATCTTGGAGGAATTTCTGGATACGTTTCCGGGTTGCTTGATCATTGTTTCTCACGATCGATACTTTATGGATCGACTGGTGGAGCACTTGTTTGTATTTGAAGGGGCGGGTGTGATTCGGGATTTCCCTGGGAATTATACTGATTTCAGGGAATGGGAGAAAGAAAACAGTATTCAGTATCAAGACACAAGTATCAAGACTTTAGAGCCAAGAAACGAGATCCAAGACACAAAAAGCGAGGAAAAACAGGTCAAAGTAGAAAAGTCCATTGCGGCAACGAAGGTCAAGGCGAGTTTTAAGCAAAAACAAGAATTCAAGAAGATCAACGAGACGATTGCTAAGTTGGAGGATGAAAAGGCAACACTGACGGATCAAATTGCAACTGGTACCTCTGATGTCAACTTGTTGATGACTTGGTCTAATCGACTTCTTGCCATAGATGGCGAATTGGAAGAATTGGAGCTGGCTTGGCTAGAATTGAGTGAATTGGATGGGATAGAGGATTGAAATTAGCCACGAAGGCACTAAACTAGCTTTATGCCTCATTGTCTTCGTGCTTTGGTACCAATACAATTTAAATCCTTCCTTTCAAAAAATCCTGCCTCAAGTCTTCTGGAAATTTCTCAATGGCGTACCGTAAAGCAGTCCTAGGCATGGTTGGATAGTGCTTTTTCAGAAACTTTAGTTCCACTTCAAAATTCCGATTTCCGATTTCCCGTAGCATCCAGCCGACACCTTTGTGCATGAGGTCATGGGGATGGTTTTTGAGCTTTTCTGCCAATGCCAAAGCATCAGCAAACTCCCCTCTTTTGATCCAAAATAGGCTGCTGATCATGGCTACCCGTTGCCGCCAGAGGTGCCCGGAATCTGCCAGTTCGTAGAATAGCTCCTTATCCCTTTTCCAGTAAAAATTCCCCAATATCTGGTGACATGAGCTATCCACCAGATCCCAGTTGTTTACATGGTCTAGATGAGAAAGGTAAAAGTCCACTAGTTCTTTTTGCGCTGGTTCTGACTTGGTTTTTTCAAAGCGATATACCAAAGCCAATAGACCAGTCAACCGAACCTCGTGAAATGGATGTTGAATCAAAAGAGTAAGTTCTTCTAAGCTTATTTCTTTAAAAAATTGCTTGGCAATTTGCCGTTGAACGGGAACTGTTACCCCCAAAAAAAGATCTCCTTCTCCGTATTCTCCAGGTCCTGTTTTAAAAAATCGAGGGAAAAACAAAGCTTTTTCCGGTATAGCTTTGTCTTTCAGGGCTTCGATAATTTGTTCGGTCAAACCACTCATTGAGTAAAGATACCTAGCGCTTTTTGGATTAGGTTATCGACCGTCTTCTCTGCATCTGAATCAAATTTCTTCAATGGACGATTGGCGACGATGGCATTTAGGCTTAGCATTTCATGACCAAGTAATTTGCCCAACGCATAATATCCCGCGGTTTCCATTTCAAAATTGGTCAATCGTTTTTCTCCGATTTTTAATCCAGTGATTCGTTCGATCATCCGGTCAAATCTTGGTTTGAGGCGAACTTCTCTTCCTTGAGGAGCATAAAATCCAGGACAAGTCAAGGTTACCCCTTGTTTTATTTCGCTTGGGAGTTTTCCCAAAAGTTTTCTAGAGGCCTTAGCTTGATAGGGGTAGAAAGGTAAGTTTAGCTCCATTTGGATCGCCCGAGCAATGCTTTGATCTTCTTGCAATGCTGGGTAGTAGGCCATCAACGTATCCATTCCGATTCCTATCTCAGAAGCTAGCATCGAGCCCACGGGTAGATCTTCCTGCATACTTCCTGATGTACCGATTCGGATAATTTGTAAGCTGGTCTTTTCAGGTTTGATGAGTCGGGTTTCCAAATCTACATTGACTAAAGCGTCGAGTTCAGTCATCAAGATCTCGATATTGTCGGTACCCATTCCAGTACTGATGGCGGTGACGTGCTTGCCGTTTTTCCAACCCGAATGGGTGACAAATTCCCTTTTTTGAGTTTTGAAGTCGATCTGGTCAAAATACTGGGAAACCAAAGCTACCCGGTCTGGATCGCCTACGGTAAAAACAGTTGAAGCCAGGTGTTCTGGCTTCAAATGCAAATGATAAATACTCCCGTCAGGATTGATGATCAGTTCAGACGCAGGAATGGGTTGATTCTCCATGGAGTTTTTGGATTAGGTCCTTACTCGGCTTACGGTGAAGACCTTTGTAAGGATTATAGCCATTGGTATTTTTCTGATAGTATCCGGTGCCGTCATAGGGACGTTTCTCGGGATGCTCTTTGCATTCTGGGGAACAAGCCCCTTCAAGTTCCCAACCGCATTTTTCACAAATTGCCAAGTGTTCATTGCACTTAGGATTAGCACAGTTGACCATTCGATCACTGGCAGTACCACATACATGACATTTGGAGACGATGGTTGGGTTCACCTTGTTAACATCTACTGCGATTCGGTTATCAAAGACATAACATTTGCCTTCGAAGTCTTCACCTCCTGCTTCCATGCCATATTTGATAATTCCACCATGAAGCTGATACACATCTTCAAAGCCCTGCTCGAGAAGGAAAGCTGAGGCTTTTTCACACTTAATCCCACCCGTGCAATAAGTTAATACCTTCTTGTTTTTGAGATGCTCGAGTTCTTTCACTTTTTCTGGGAAATCCCTGAAATTGTCGATATCCAGCGTTATGGCATTTTTGAAACGACCCAACTCGTGCTCGTAATTGGAACGAACATCCAAAATAACCACATCTTCCTGATCCTTCATTTTTTTGAATTCTTCAGGCTCCAGATGCTTGCCAGTTTTAACATTTGGATCCAAGTGGCGGAGTGAGGAGTGCACGATCTCAGGCTTATAGCGCACATGAATTTTGGCAAAAGTATGCGCCTCGTGATAGTCAATTTTGAATTCCGTCTTCGCAAATCGAGGATCGGCATGGATATAGGCCATGTACTTTTCGCAGTCTTCGATCAGACCGGAGACGGTTCCATTTAAGCCTTCGTCTGAAATGATGATTCGACCTCGGATGTTGTTTTCTACACAGAAGAGGTGGTGTTCTTCCCGGTATTCTTCAGGATTTGTGATCTGCGCGTAGCAGTAATACAGCAATACGCTGTAGGGTTTGTTTGTTGTGTTTTCCATAACTAGAGCCCTGTTTCGGCAGGGTGTTAAAGGATTTAGGATTTATGATGTTTGATTTTAGAATTGAGTATTAGGTAACTTAGACTTCGTTATTCTCAAATCTAAAATCGGAAATATTACTTCACTTTTGCCGCTGGATTGCCAAATACAGTTTCATTTTTCCCCACAGAGGCAATTACCACGGAACCCGCTCCTACTCGAGCACCTTTCCCGATAGTGACTCCTGCCACAATCGTCACTCCAGAGCCAATAAATGCTCCTTCTTCAATGGTAACTTCGGCATTGATAATTGAGCCAGCACCAATTTGTACAAAATCCTGAATTTTGGATTTGTGATCGATTATGGCTCCTGTATGAAAGATACAGTGGCTTCCCACTTCAGTGCCGGCTCCTATAATTACGTTGGCATTGACAAAGTTACCGTGGCCAATAGCTGCATCAGTCGATACATAGGCCCGTTGATGAATCGCGTTTACGGGTTGCATCTTTCGGTTTTCCAAAAGCATATCCACTAAAAACTTCCGGTATTTGCTGTCGTCTACCGCGACAAAGGCCTCAGTCTTTTTTCCGATCAACTTTAAAAAGCCTTCATCTTCAGTATGGCCAAGGACAGGCACATTATTGATTTCGGTTCCATGCGTTGAGGCATCTTCATCCAGAAATCCATAAACGATGACCTGGTTGCTGTTGAAAATTTCAAGTGCAGGATGGGCGATGCCTTTTGCACCTAGAATAATCACTGGTTTATCCATGAACTGATTGGGTTTTGGATGGCAAAAGTACGGGAAATGTGCAGCTTGCGCAAAGGTTCATTTGGATTGACCTTTCAGGAGGCTCTGTCCGATTTTGCAACTGAGACATTTTTGAGGCTGGCAATAGGATCGATAAAGGCCAATCATCCCTTGGGAATCAAAAGAGCTTTGTGCTTTCCAGTCCTGTTCGGCAAATTTCCGAATGATGTAATTATTCTCGGCAGGAAGTGTCTGCATCAAATCAAAACAGCGCTCTTGCCAATCAGTTTGCTCAAAATATTGGCCATAGGCAAACCAAAGTGGAATGACAAAATTGATAATCAAAAGTTCAAGAGATTGCCTTGAAATTCCTTTGGAAGCCACTTTTTCGGAAGGGTTTCCAAAGTTGTAATGATGCTGCCAATAGTCTGAAGGCTCCACCTGAAGCAGTTTTTTAAAACTCGAAAATTCTCTACTTTCCTCTAAAACAGCTTGAAGCAAGTTGGGGGCCTTTGAAAGAATGGCGGCGAGTTGGGCGATTCTGACGGTAGGGAAATTACTTGGACGAGCTCCCAAAAATGTCCACTGCTGACGGCTAAGCTTTTGTGACCAAGCAAATTTTTTCTGATAAAAATCATACTCACGAATCAAATGTTGGGCGTAGGGTTCCTCCGTTTTTTCTGGCAAGAGTCCAGCTTGGCCAAGTAGCATCGACTCCAGCGCCGTTACTTGAGTTCGATGTTTTTGTAGAATTTTATAAGGGACCAAGGCGGCAAGTTCACCCATGGGAATGGAATTGGTCTTGAAGCCGAAGCAAGTAAAGAGCCATCGATACGCTGTTTCTTCCCAATCTCCTTTGGTCACATCAAGAATAGAAAGAATAAGCTTGGATTTTTCCATCAAGCGCTCAACCAGAGCCTTTTCCAAAGCGGAAAATCGGATGATTTCAGGGACCGATTGGAAGGCATGGGCACAAGGGAGGTCTGACTTGAAGTCCAAGAGGTTTTCATAATTTCTCCAGATTTCAAGGAAAATCTTCCCTTTCAATTCCAAAGTTGGCATTAGCGTCCCATCATTTCGGTGAACTTCTCGATCATTTTCCCAAACTACATGAAGTATGACTGAATTGTAGGCCGGGTCACCCCCATGTGCATGTTGCCTCCATTCAGAGGCTAATCGGTGGACTTCAACATGACCATGAAAAGTCACACCATCGAGGACAAATGAAGCATCCCGGAAGTCTGGTCCTTCTCCTTGATTGTGAAATCCAACATTGAGAATTTGCAATTGTTGCCCATCTACGGTCTGTAGATTTTTGCGGTCAAAGTACTGATACTTCCAGACCAGCTGTAAAAAGTCTTCTTTGAAATTCATAAAAGTCTTAAGACTAAAAGTTTATGGAAAGTAATAACTTCTTATTTTAAAGTCAATTTTGTCTGGCATGAAAATTCCTCAAACCACACCTCGAATTATTCAAACTCTTAAAAAACTTGATTTACTTGACAAACAAATTAATAGGATCTTGATGTACTGGGATCCTATTGGCATTGGTAAAATTCAAGGATTTGAACACAATCTTTGGGAAGAATATATAAGATATATCCCAAAACTGAGAGATGCCCTTGATACAAAAAAGCCAATTAGACCAATTATTGATTGGATTGAAGGAGAATCTATCGGGTGCTTTTATACCTCAGCGGAAAAAAGGCTTGAGGTTTCCATCCTTTTAGAACAGTTGATTCCTAATACTTAGCTATATTTTTCCAATAATTCCTTCATCTCCTCCTGAAGCTTTTGGGCTTCTTTTCTAGCTGCTTTAGCAAAATCCTTTTCTCCTGAAGCGTAAATAATCCCTCGGCTGGAATTGACCAATAGTCCGCAAGTTGAATTCATTCCGAATCGAGCTACATCAGACAGGCTCCCACCCTGTGCACCTACTCCGGGTACAAGGAAGAAATGTTCAGGAGCTACTTTTCTTACTTCTCCAATCAGTTCCCCGCGTGTGGCGCCCACTACATACATTAAGTTTTCTGGGCTTCCCCATTCCTGACTTTTTTCCAATACCGATTGAAAAAGCGGTTTGCCGGATTTGTCTTCGATTAATTGAAAATCCAAAGAGCCTACATTAGAAGTCAAGGCCAGAAGAATGACCCACTTGTTTTCAAAATCCAAAAACGGGGTTACCGAATCCTTACCCATATAGGGAGCCACCGTCACCGAATCAAAATTCATCGTTTCAAAAAATGCCTTTGCATAAAGCTTGGAAGTGTTTCCGATATCTCCACGTTTGGCATCTGCGATGGTAAAAACATCCTTAGGCATGATCTCAGCTACTTTCGCTAAGGTATCCCATCCTTTAGACCCTAAAGCTTCGAAAAAGGCAATATTAGGTTTGTATGCTACTGCATAATCCGCTGTTTCCTCGATGATGGCTTTGCAAAAACTGAAGATCGGATCAGGTTCAGAAAGCAGATGAGTCGGAATTTTCTCCAAATCAGGATCCAAGCCTACGCATAGAAAAGATGATTTTTGTTGAATTTGGGAGAAAAGTTCGGAACGGGTCATGTTTTGGAGATTTTGGGCAAAGGTATTGATTTAAAAAAATTAAGACTAGCCTCGTTTCCTGCATAAGTGTAGAAATAGATGAAACCAATCCGCACACCCGATAGCACAGGTGCCGCGGGGGAAAGGCAAAAGAGGGTCTTTTCTTTGGTTAATTCCAAGGATTCTTTCGGACATGAGCTGGCCTAAATTTATCTTTGAGTATGATTTTGTCAACCAATTCGGAAATTAAAATCAATCCTTGGATTTTAATGGTCCTTTATATGGGATTGCTTGCTCCTTTCGCTTTGAATTTTCATCTGCATTATCCAGATGAAATTTATTATCGGGATGCTGCAGTCAAGATGCTTCAAAATGGGGACTATTTAACAACCTATCTTGGAAGTGGAGAATTGAGGTTTAAGAAGCCCATTTTGACCTATTGGACTGTTTTAGCCGGATTTAAGCTTTTTGGAGTGAATGAATTTGGCTCAAGGATTTTCTTTTTGCTAGCCGGAGCGGCAACTGTCGGTTTGACATTTCTTTTAGCAAAAACACTTTTTAGCAATTCTAAAATCGCCGGGCTTTCTGCCTTGATTATGGCTTCAAATTCGGTTTTGATTATGTCCTCAGCCCGCTCAATTCCTGATGTCCTTTTAGTATTGACAATAACCATTAGTGCCATAGGCTTTGCAGGTCTACTTAGAGACGGAGAAAAAGCGCATCAAAAGTACCTTTGGTTCCTGTATTTGGGTTTGGCCCTGGCATTTGAAGTCAAGGGCTTATCTGCAGTAGGGTTGGGTATTTTGGGAATTGGGATAGTACTTTTTAATCCTTGGAAAAAGGTTTCATGGAAAAAGCTATTTCATATTCCAGCTTTGGCGGTGAGCTTGTTCATTGCTTTATTTTGGTTTGTGGCCATGTGGAAGATTCATGGGCCGACTTATTTGAATAGTTTTTTTGAAGATCAGATAGGAATTCGATTTACCTCTCGGATAGTATTGATCCTTCAAAATGGACTATTAGCCACTTTTTTGCTAGGTATTATTTTTTTACCCTGGTCAGTCTTGATTTTAGGGCAGTTTAAAAATAGGGTAAAGGTACTCTGGAAGGAGAATCCTCAGTTTTTTATGTTTTTCTTGTTTTGGGGATTAGCGATCTTGATCATTGGTGGGTTGACCAGCAAGTTTTATGAGCGCTATTTACTGCCGGTGGCGCCAGTTTTGGCAGTTTGGATAGCCTGGTTCTTGGTTCGTGGAGGTATTTTGGATCGGATTCGTGGATTCAAAATCGCTGTGGGGATATTCCTTTCAATGCTGTTGATTCTTACCTCATTGAGTATTTGGATTAATCTCGGGGAGCAGGGGACAGGTTGGTTAAGGCTTCAATGGATTATCGGTGTCTTATTTTTGATCTACGCAGCTATCGTTTGGATTCGAACACCGAAAAAACTTCCGAAGATTATAACCTATTCGATCCTGATGCTATTTTTTCTTTTGAGCTCAATCACTTACCACTTTTCTTTTCCACACCAAGGGCAGCAAGCCAAAAAGCGAATTGATGCTCTTGCTGTTTCTCGGCCTATCGGATTTGCGGGAAATCTAAATGTGGGGAGTAAAATCAGGATGAGTCTGGGGCCGGGCTATGAGTTGATAGATTTGCCAAGGGAAAATTGGATTTCAAAAACTCAGAACTATTCGGTGTTAATTCTGGAAGATAAGCGATTGAATGAAATGGATTTAGCTGAATATGAGGTTCAGGTTCTTTCTAAAAATTGGGATTCTTCCTCTTTGGTACCTTTGCTTTCAGCGTATCATTCGGCATCATTTGACTCTTTGCTTGATCAAATGAGCTCCAAGTATTATTTATTAATCAAAAAATAACCCCGGAGGGTGACTCCGGGGTGAATTGTTGTTGATTGGGTTTATTGGTTGGCCAAAACCACCTTTTCTTTATACTTTTTGATTTGCCGTCTCAAGGCTTCAACAGCCTCATCAGCAGCCGCTTCAAACGAGTCACTTTGTTCTTTGGCAAAGAATTGTTTTCCTGGAACATTAAGTTTGATTTCGACTATTTTATTTTCGTTTTTCTCATTTTTATCTAGCCTCATAAACACTTCCCCGTCTATAATTCGATCGTAGAAGGTGTCCAGTTTATCCGCCTTTTTTTGGATGAAATCGATCAATTTTTGATCAGCATCAAAGTGGATGGAGTGCATTTGCAGTTTCATGGCATTTAGCATTTAATGGTTAAACAATTTGTTTATTTAGGCTTTAGGATGTGCTTGTTCAAACACAGCCTTCAGTTTTTCCAGGGTATTGTGGGTGTAGACTTGCGTGGCCGCCAGATTAGCGTGTCCGAGCAGGTCTTTGACCGCATTTAGATCTGCTCCCTTATTAAGCAGATGAGTGGCAAAGGTATGCCTTAAGAGGTGTGGACTCCGTTTGGAGGTTTCGGCGATTTGATCGAGACGGGCTTTAACAATTCGATAAATCATCATGGGATAGCTTTGCTCACCTTTATTGCTCACTATAAAGTAGGAATTGATCTCAGCTTTTGAAAATCTTTCCTCGAATACTTTTTGATACAAAAGGATATTCTGTTTTAGAGATTTGGAGATGGGAATAATTCGCTCTTTTTGTCGCTTGCCCAGCACCTTTACTTGGTCTTCGATAAGATTCAGGTCCTTCCATTGAAGTTGAATCAATTCTGCAAGTCGCACGCCGGTCAAATACAAAAACTCCATCACCATTCGGTCACGTTGGCCTTCAAATCCTTCCTCATAGTGACTTTCTTCTAGAACGGAATTGATGCTGTTTTCCTGCAAAAATTCGGGTAGTTTTTTCGGGTTTTTAAGGGATTTTAACTTGTAAGTCGGATCCTTCTCAATAATCCTTGATCGAAGTAGAAATTTATAATAAGAACGGAGAGTGGCTAATTTGCGATTGACAGTAGTTGAGCTAAACCCTTGCTCAACCAAATCAATGATCCAAGCCCGTAGTTCTGCATGACTACAAACGGACAAATCATCTAAGGCAAAAGACAGGTTTACAAAATCCAGCACTTGCTCCAAGTCCTTTCGGTAGGCTAGTACGGTATGCGGACTGCTTCGCTTTTCGAACTCTAGGTAATTGATAAATGAGTCAATCATGGCTGTAAAACTTATAAAAAGGTAAAATCTAATTTGGGAATTCCAAGTGATAAAAGTCATCTAGAGAGATGTATTTTGAAAAACGAGGTAAGGAAGACTTACTCCCGAAATCTCATCTAAATCATAAAACAAAAAAAGCTCCTAGGTTATAGGAGCTTGTGTATTAGTTCAATCAGTATCTGATTATTTCATCGCTTCATTTTGAAGTCTCTGACGATAAGCAGCTTTGATGATCTCATCTCTTCTTTTTACGGAAGGTTTGGTGAAAGCCTGACGGGCTCTGAGTTCGCGAACCGCACCTGTTTTGTCAAACTTCTTTTTGAAGCGCTTTAGCGCTTTTTCGATGGATTCGTTTTCTTTTACGTTTACAATGATCATAAGTATACACCCCCTTTCGTGGCTGCAAAGGTAAGAGAATAATTTTTAAAAAATCGACTTTTAAAAAAGAAAGTCCAGCTTTTTAGGGCTGGACTTAAAATTAAGGATGATGATAGACTAACTTAACTGACTACTTTTTCAGCTAAGACTACAATCACATTATTCTTCACTTCTACAACTCCTCCGTCCACAATCATGGATTGTTTACCTTCTTTGGTTGTAAAGGAAACTGCGCCCTTTGCCAAAGCAGATACGATCGGAGCGTGATTATTCAGCACTTGGAAAGCACCAGAAGCTCCTGGGAAAGTGGCCTCAGTGACTTCTCCCTGAAATACTTTTTTGTCCGGTGTGACGATCTCTAGTTGCATAGATTATGTATTTGAAAAGCAGTGGAGGATTGCGCCTCCATGCTTTCAGTTCAAATTATTTTACTTCAGCAAGCATTTTCTCGCCCTTAGCGATTGCATCTTCGATGCTACCTACCAAGTTGAAGGCTGCTTCAGGAAGGTGATCCAATTCACCGTCCATGATCATGTTGAATCCTTTAATGGTGTCTTTGATGTCTACCAATACCCCCTTCAAGCCAGTGAACTGCTCCGCTACGTGGAAAGGCTGAGAAAGGAATCTTTGAACACGACGAGCTCTGTGAACCACCATTTTATCCTCTTCAGAAAGTTCTTCCATACCAAGGATGGCAATGATGTCCTGAAGTTCTTTGTAGCGCTGAAGTGTTTCTTTCACACGCTGAGCACAGTTGTAGTGGTCGTCTCCAAGAATATCTGGAGAAAGGATTCGAGAAGTGGAGTCCAAAGGATCCACTGCGGGGTAAATACCTAATTCGGCAATCTTACGGGACAATACTGTTGTAGCATCCAAGTGAGCGAAAGTCGTCGCTGGAGCTGGGTCAGTCAAGTCATCCGCAGGTACGTAAACTGCCTGTACAGAGGTGATTGAACCGTTCTTTGTTGAAGTGATTCGTTCCTGCATGGCACCCATTTCTGTGGCCAAAGTAGGCTGGTAACCTACCGCAGATGGCATACGTCCCAACAAAGCGGATACTTCTGAACCTGCCTGAGTGAATCGGAAGATATTGTCGATAAAGAAAAGAATGTCTTTTCCTTGTCCAGAACCGTCACCATCTCGGTAATATTCTGCCAAAGTCAAACCTGTCAAAGCTACTCGAGCACGTGCTCCAGGAGGTTCATTCATCTGACCAAACACGAAGGTTGCTTTGGAATCTTCAAGTTTCTTAAGATCTACTTTGGAAAGATCCCATCCACCTTGCTCTTCCAAGGTATGTACGAAGTCATCGCCGTAAGTCACGATTCCAGACTCGATCATTTCTCTCAAAAGGTCATTTCCTTCACGGGTCCGTTCACCTACACCGGCAAATACAGAAAGACCAGAATATGCTTTTGCAATGTTATTGATCAATTCCTGAATCAATACGGTCTTACCTACACCGGCACCACCGAAGAGACCAATTTTACCACCTTTTGCATAAGGCTCAATCAAGTCGATTACTTTGATACCTGTGAAAAGAACTTCAGTAGAGGTAGAAAGATCTTCAAATTTAGGCGCTGATCTATGGATCGGAAGTCTCTTTCCTGCGGGTACTTGCGGCAAACCATCAATAGCTTCACCTACCACATTGAAAAGACGACCTTTGATTCCTTCGCCAGTTGGAACAGAGATCGGTTGACCCATGTCTCTCACTTCCATACCTCTTACCATACCTTCGGAAGAGTCCATTGCGATGGTTCTTACCCGGTCTTCACCCAAGTGTTGCTGTACTTCCAATACGACGGTTTGGCCGTTTTCTTTGGTAAGTTCTAGCGCGTCAAGGATGTTTGGCAGCTTGCCGCCTTCAAAGGATACGTCCACCACCGGGCCGATTACCTGAGTTATCTTTCCAATATTTGCCATTTGATTAGATGAAATGTAAAAAGGATACGCTTTTTTAATTCGAGCGCAAAATTAGTCATTCAGGCTGAATCCCAAAGGATATTTGGAAAATAAATCCATTCAGAAGGATCAGATTTTCAAAACGATTCATTTTTTGCCCTTAGGGCCAATATTCTCCCAATCCAATAATCTCTTTGCAAAGAGAAATGCATTGGACCAATATCGATTACTTAAATAATCTTCTGTGACTCCCAATGAAGTAGAAGCATGGATAAACCGGATATCTCCTTCTCCTACTTCAGTTACTATTCCGGAATGGGTTACTTGATTTTTCCGTTTCCCTGTGGCAAAAAATAACAGGTCTCCGGGTAGAATTTGGTCTGGATTGACCTTTTGCCCCAGTTTACTTTGATCTGTTGATTGTCTAGGAAGATTAACGCCGACGGCATAATAGGAGTGGAAAACCAATGCCGAACAATCCATGCCAGCCCGTGTTGTTCCTCCGTATTTATAAGGTGTTCCTCTGTAGGAGCGAGCTGTCTCGATGACGGTCCAAGCAGGAGAATCCTTAATAGCATTCCTTTTTGATTTACACCCTGATAAGGCAAGGATGAAAATGATAGCGATCAAAAAATAAAAGAGAAAACGATTTGAGTTCAATTGGAATGATTTTTTACGAATTCTAGTTTTGTGCAAGTCAAATTAATTCAATTTTGGTGGGAGTGTTGAAGAGATAATCAATATTTCTTAAGTGATCAAACTCACCAAAACTGATTTTTGTCATGTTTTACCTTTGTGCCATCAACAACGAAAATATCTGTAAACTATGAATATCAAGCAATTTTACGACGAGGGTTTAGCCCATGCGAGCTATGCAATTTTATCTGAAGGAAAAGTCGCCTTGGTTGATCCAGGAAGAAATCCTCAGCAATACTATGATTTTGCCGAAGCTCATGATGCACAAATCGTTGCTGTAATCGAAACTCATCCCCATGCTGACTTTGTAAGTTCCCACTTGGAATTTCACAAAAATGAAGGTGCTACCATTTATGTTTCCAAACTAGTGGGGGCAGAATACCCTCATGTTGGTTTTGACGAAGGAGATTCATTCCAATTGGGCAAAGTTTCATTTCATTCTTTGCATACTCCCGGCCATTCCCCGGATTCAATCAGCATCTTGTTGAAAGATGAAAATGGAAAAGATCATGCCTTGTTCTCAGGTGATACCTTGTTTATCGGTGATGTAGGTCGTCCTGACTTAAGAGAAAAAGCAGGGAATATGACCGCACAGCGGGAAGAGCTTGCCCGAATGATGTACCACACAGTTCAGAATAAATTAAAGCCATTGGCGGATGATGTACTTGTATTCCCTGCTCATGGCGCCGGTTCACTTTGTGGTAAAAACCTTAGTGATGCCCGTCAATCCACCATTGGGGAGCAGCGCGCCACCAACTGGGCATTTTCTGATTTGGATGAAAAGGCCTTTATGGATTCCCTACTTCAGGGACAGCCGTACATTCCAAAATACTTTGGCTACGACGTCGACATGAACAAAAAAGGTGCACCTGCTTATCAGCGGTCCCTTTCTCAAGTAAGTATATGGCCTGCTGGATCAACTCTTCCAGAAGGAGCGTTGGTGATAGATGCACGCAAAAATGAGCAGTTTGTGGCTGGTCATATTCCGGGTGCGATCAATATCATGAATGGTGGAAAATTTGAAACCTGGTTGGGTTCAATCGTCGGTCCAGAGGAGAAATTCTTCTTGGTCGCTGATTCTGCCGCCGAATTGGAAATTCTGATTACCAAGTCAGCCAAAATTGGCTATGAGCAGCTGATCAAAGGAGCAGTGGTTAATCCAGCTGGAATGACGGAAACTGGAACTTCTTTCGATTTGGAATCTTTCAAATCAAATCAAGAGGCATACACAATAGTAGATATCAGAAGCCGGGATGAACATGCGAATTCACCAATTTTCGAAGGAGCGTTAAATATTCCACTTCAAGAGCTAAGAGAAAGAGCAGCTGAAATTCCAACAGCGAAGCCAGTTTTGATCCATTGCGCAGGTGGTTATCGATCAGCCGCCGGGTCAAGTATCGTAGCAGGTGCTTTGAAAGGCGCGGAGGTTTTAGACTTCAGTGAAGCCATCAAAGAATTTCAAACGGTAGCTCATTAAGAAAAAGAAAAGTTATGGTCACCCCAAAGCCCTCGGAAACTCCGAGGGCTTTTCTGATTTATAGATCCTGAAAAAGAAAAACGAACCAAAAGGGGTAATTTCAAGTCTTTGTTGAAAAGTAAAATTCATGAGTCGGGAAGAATTTAGTCAAATGCCCTTACACCAAAAGATCAAGACCCTTTATCTCGAGGGGACTTTTGTGGTGGGTATTCGCTACTACCGACATAAGGTTAATCTGTATCTGCTGGAAAACGAATACGTAGAGGTATTTTACAATCACAAGGAGGATAAGATTGACAAAATCGATTTTTTGCCCAGAGATCACAGTCGAATGAAGTTTTACCTAGATCAAATCAAACTTGAATGAAAAAACCACAGGAATTCGCTCCTGTGGTTTTTTTGATTTTGGATTTATTGAAATTGTTAAAGTTTTCGCTTAAGGAAATCGGTCATCATGGTATAGAGATGCCAGGTGGTATTGCCGCCGTAGATGCCATGATTTCTATTTGGATAATAAAACGTTTCAAATTGCTTGTCTGCAGCGATCAGCGCATTTACCAAATCCACAGAATTTTGGAAGTGGACATTGTCGTCACCGGTTCCGTGAATTAAAAGGAAATTTCCTTTCAGCTTGTTAACATGAGAAATTGGGCTGTTTTCATCATATCCAGACGGGTTTAATTGAGGCGTTTGAAGATAGCGCTCGGTGTAGATGGTGTCATAATATCTCCAAGTCGTGACCGGAGCTACTGCGATAGCTGTCTTGAACACTTCGTTTCCTACCATTAAAGATAGCGAAGACATATAGCCACCATACGACCAACCCCAAATCCCGATTCTAGTGGGATCGACAAATGGCATTTTAGCAAAATATTTTGCACCCTCGATCTGATCGATCGTTTCTAGTTTTCCAAGATTAGCATAGGTAGAATGCTTAAAATCTCTGCCTCGAGCTCCTGTTCCTCGATTATCGACACAGGCCACGATAATTCCTTCAGCCGCAAGTTGTTGATGCCAAAAGTCACGAGTTCCTCCCCAAGAGTTCAATACATTTTGAGAGCCTGGGCCTCCATACACATACATCAGGACAGGATATTTTTTGTTGGGATCAAAGTCAGCCGGCTTGATGATATAGCCATTGAGCTCGGTTCCGTCCACAGTTGGGAAGGTGAAAAACTCCTTTTTTCCTAATGCAAAACCTGCTAGGCGATCTCTCAAAGCCTGATTATCCTCTAAAACCTTTAGTTCCTTTCCGGCAGCATCGTTCAAGGTTACCTTGACAGGCATATCTGCTGTAGAGTAGTAATCGATGTAAAATTTATGATCAGGGCTCATATTAATGGTATGGCTGCCCTTCAAAGGAGTTAGGATTTTTTTTCCTTTTCCATCCAAGTTGATCACGTAAAAATTACGCTCCAGTGGAGAGGCCTCGGTTGAAATGAAATAAAGTTTTTTGGCTTTTTCATCGATACCTACCATCGAAGTCACTTCCCAACTGCCTGAAGTGATCTGCCGAATAAGTGATCCGTCTAAATTGTGGTGATAGATGTGTTTGAAACCGTCTTGTTCGGAGGTACGGATAAATGTTTTTCCGTCGCTGAGGTATTGCAAGTCATCGTTGTAGTCGAGGTCCACATAAGTTTTAGATGTCTCGGAGATGATCAGTTTGCTTTCGCCCGAAGTGGCATTAGCATGGAAGATATCCAGTTGATTCTGGAGTCTATTCATTCGGATGAAAGCCAAGGTATTGGCATTCTGTGTCCAGTAGATTCTTGGAAGGTAGATGTCAGTTTCGGTTCCCGCATCGATCTTTTGAGTTTTTGCGGTAGCCAAATCATAGACATGGATACTTACCGTGGAATTCTTTTCTCCTGCTTTTGGATACTTAAACTTGTAATCCTGCGGATAAAGCGGTCCCCAAGTCTGCATGTTAAATTCTGGTACTTGGGATTCATCGAAGCGGATGAAAGCGATCTTTTTGCCGTCAGGCGACCATTTGAAAGCTTGAGCCATAGAAAATTCCTCCTCGTACACCCAGTCGGCAGCACCGTTGATGACCTTGTTCCATTCGCCATCCTGAGTGATTTGGGTCAGTTTGTTGCTTGCCAACTCGACCATAAACAGGTCATTGTCTTTTACAAAAGCTACCTTATCGTTGTCCGGTGAGAGGGTTGCATAGGAGATTTTTTCTCCGTTCATCAATTGCTGCTTTTGGCCTGAGGCCATATCTACCACATAGAAAATTCCCTTGGAAGATCTGCGGTAAATGGATTCGACATCTGTAGCAATCAATGCCTTTGATTCATCGGCATTGAACGAATAGCTTGAAAAGTTTAGCCCAAGCTTGGCTCCATCCAATAAAACTCCAGCTTCTTCTCCTGTGGCCAAATTGATCTTAACTACGGCTGGTGCTCCACCACGCTGGACGAGCGAACTGTAAAATTGTCCATCTTTCATCCAATTGATGCCATAGACGGATTTTTCGTTGAAGGTCCCTTTTTTGAAGATATCTTCTAAGGTTACCTTTTTAAGATTTTGAGCTTGGGTGTTGATAGCCATTCCGATCATGGCGATCAAGACGAGGCTGAATACTCTCCAACTTTTAATCATATTCATTTGATTTTGGGTAAAATTCTTGACTGAAACGAGGACGAATATATAAAAAGCTTGATTTTAACTCTCCAAGGGCTATGAAACCCTTGGAGGGTTTTTTGGAAACCTTTGGAGGGTAAACGGAAAATTAGCTATTTCGTAACCTAGTTTTTTCCCGATATGAAGAAGAAAATCGCCTTGGTTACCGGTGGATTTACCGGTGAATCAGTCATCTCCTTGAAAAGTGCAGCAGTAGTTGAGAAGACTATTGACCGAGCACGTTATGATGTTTATAAGATTTTGATCTATCCTGGGGATTGGCATTTTATCTGTTCTTCCGGAGAAAAAATTCCAGTAGACCTGAACGATTTTAGTATTTCCATTGGGGACGAAAAAATCAAATTTGACGGTGTATTTAATATTCTTCACGGATCTCCCGGGGAAGATGGAAAACTAGCGGGCTATTTTGATATGCTTGGTATTCCTTACACGACTTGCGATCAATTGACATCTGCGATTACCATGAACAAGGGCTACACGAAAGCCATTGTCCACGATATTCCTGAATTACATGTGGCAAAGTCAATCCAACTTTTCGAAAATTCTCCATTGAATGGTTCAAAAATCCAATCTGAGCTTCAACTTCCTCTTTTTATCAAACCAAATAATGGAGGGAGCTCTATTGGGATGAGCAAGGTGAAAACCTGGGAAGAATTACCTGAAGCTTTGGAAAAAGCATTTGCAGAGGACAAGCAGGTCTTGGTCGAGGAATTTGTATCGGGAAGGGAGTTTTCAATTGGGATTTTCAAAGGAAAAGGAAATATTACGGTCTTACCTGCAACTGAGATTGTCAGCAGTAAGGAGTTTTTTGACTATGAAGCCAAATATGTACCCGGAGTCTGTGAAGAAATTACTCCTGGAAGAATGACCGAAGAGGAAGTTGAACGGGTTGGTCGTATTGTGACAAAAGTTTATGAAAAACTCAACTGTAAGGGGGCTGTGCGTATTGATTACTTCTTACAGCACGGAACTGGAAAATTTTACTTTATAGAGATCAATACAGTACCGGGGCAGACAGAAACTAGTTTGATATCTCAACAGGTTCGTGCGATTGGGATGGAAGTGAAGGAGTTTTACACCCAATTGATTGAGGAGATGTTTGCCTAAGCAGGAAGTTTTAATTCGGCAGTCCGTGCATGGATTCCTTATTATTATCTGTTAAAAATTTAAAAATTCAAGGAATGTCAGAAAGGACTTTCTTCGTTTTGTGTTTTTCCATGAGATAAGTTTTATTTTTACAAAATATTTAGGCCCTAATGATCGAAAAGCTATTTCCACTTGATAAAAATTACATTCTCCGGCAAGCTCAGTCTTCGCTCGAGGAGGAATTGATCGACAGGATGGTTTTTGAATTAAAGCGCTCTTACACTTTTTTATATAATCCTTTGCGCTTAATGGATCATACTTATGCCATGATTTTGGATACGTTTGAATTTCCAAAAGATCGAGTGCGAATGATTTATCGTCAATTATGTGGCATTTATCGATACAAGCATGGGGATAATCAATTGGAATTTTTGTTTGATGGCCGCACTCACTATGAGAAATTTCAAGAGGATTGGTCTGATGCTTTGATCGGATATGTTCAGCAACTCGGCCAACACGAACAATATGTGAAAACGATGCTCAGAATGACCCTGCTTTATGATACCGAATCACGGGCTGAATGGGCTGAAAATCATTGTAAGGCGTTTATTAATCAATACTTTGAACTCAAAGTAGTCAAACGACATGGAGAGCTCAGATTGAAAGTCTCATAAATTCAAAACCCGCCTTAAAGCGGGTTTTTTTAGGACTAGAAGTTAGGACTGAGTAGGTACTTGCTGTAAAACTCATCGATGACTTTGACAGCTTCGGTGGCATCATCCACTACATGAAACAAATCCAAGTCAGATTCACTGATGTAATTTGGGTCGCCTCGAAGTAAGGTTGATTTGATCCAATCTACCAAACCGCTCCAATAGTCCTTTCCGACCAAAACGATTGGGAATCGACCGATTTTATTGGTTTGAATTAATGTAAGTGCTTCAAAGAACTCATCCAAAGTTCCAAATCCACCTGGGAGTACTACAAACCCTTGTGAATACCGAATAAACATGACTTTGCGGACAAAGAAGTAATCAAAAGTCAGAAGCTTATCGCGGTCGATATAGATATTATTAAACTGCTCAAAAGGCAGATGTATATTCAATCCCACAGACTTTCCTCCTTCAGAAAAGGCCCCTTTATTCCCGGCCTCCATGATTCCTGGACCACCACCTGTTATGACCCCATAACCATGCCGAACTAATTTTGCTGCAATTTCTTCCGCTACTTTGTAATAGTGATGGTCTCTGGGGGTTCGAGCTGATCCAAAAACAGAAACGCAAGGGCCGATTTTGGCGAGCTTCTCAAAACCCTCTACGAACTCAGACATCACTTTAAAAATTGCCCAAGAATCAGCGCTTTTTATCTCGCTCCAATCCCTCTCTTTGAAGGCTCTTCGAATACGTTCTTCAGATTTTTTTTCGTCAATGTGGCTCATTTCAAAATCAAGTTAATGACTTAATAAAACGGATCTTTTGGATGCTAGGTAGTGTAAGTCAGTGGATGAGGAATTAAATCGCTGGTTTTCAGGGTGAAAAAATCATTTTGTGCGAGGATTTTTTGGGCTGGAAACACTCTAATTTTGCAATCGAAAATCAATAAAATGAATCTTTTCCAAAAATCACAAGCCGTCCAAGAAGTCTTCCGAGAATTGGAAGAAGAAGCAAAAGTTTTTCATGAAGAAGGCGGGATGAGATGTATCTCAGGCTGTGGTTTTTGTTGCGCCAATCCCAAAGTTCCTGCCTCTCCTTTGGAGTTTTTACCCCTTGCTTTTGATCTCTATGAAAAGGGCCTTGCAGATGAGTTTGCGAATAAATTGGCTATGCAAGATGCCCCTGGTATTTGTATTGTATACAAGTCCCAATCAGAGGATCAAAGTAAAGGGTTCTGTGGAAGCTATGTGAATAGGGGATTAATTTGTAGGCTTTTTGGTGCATCAGCTCGAAGGAACTCCAAAACTGGGAAAAAGGAACTCATCACTTGTAAAATCCTAAAAGCTGAAAAGCAAGAGCCCTATCAGACCTTGATGAATCGGATCAATCAAGATATGGAGATTCCGATGGCTCCTTCCTTTTATACTCGCCTCAATGATATTGATGAATACCTGAGCAATTTGTATCCTATCAATCAGGCAATTCTTATGGCATTAGAGCTGGTACTTCGTTATAAATTTTATCAGGAGTCGGATTCATCGGTTGACCTCTAATTTTTTTGAAGCGCAGTTTGCTGTATATTCGGTGGTATAAAAGCCACTTTTAATACGCAATAACCCTTACACCATGTTGAATATTGGAGAGATTATCCAAACCATAAAGTCAATCGTAGAGACACGAGTGGGTTTGATAAAGCAAGAAATTCAAGAGGAATTTGTTGGAATTTTATCTCGATTAATGCTTCTGGTGATCATTGGATCATTGCTATTACTTACATTTTTGTTTTTGTCTTTATCCATGGCATTTTACATCAGTCAGGTTATGCAGAGCCCATATTTAGGGTTTTTGATTGTGGCACTGATTTACTTGGTAGTGGTTTTGATTCTGTACATGAGTAGAGATTCATTTCGAGTGCAAAACAAGGTTAGTGGCTCGCTGAAAAATTTTATTTTCACTATCAAGAAACCTTCAGATCAAGATGAGTAAGGAGTTAGAGAAAAAATCTCAGGAATTAGAGCAGACTCTTGCCAAGCAGCTCGATATGCTAAAAAAAGATTCCCAAGATTGGTTGAAGGTAGGAGCAGCGGTAGCAGCAGGAGCCTTACTCACCTATGGAATCGCCCAAGCTATAAAAAAGAAGAAGTCTTCTGATGAAACCCAAAAAGCCATGGCGGTTTTGGAGAAAGAAGGTCTTTTGAATAAAGATTTGAAAAAGAGGCTGACTCAAAATTCTAAGTCTAGTATTTGGCCATCACTTGCGCAGCGCTTATTAATTCTTGGATTTGCTTTGGCCAAAGATCAATTGATCAATGGGTTTTTTACTCCTTCTACAATCGAAAAGGAAGTTGAAGAAACTAAGTAAACTCATATCCGAACTCGCAATTTCAGGTCGAAAAGGAGTCGCATGGTTAGTTGACCCAGATAAATACCTGGATTTTGAAGCATTGAATTGGATAAATGAGGCTGATTTAGACCTAATTCTTTTCGGTGGGAGTAGCGTAGATTCCGGTGTATTTCAATCCAATCTATCGACGCTAAAAAGAAGATTCCCAAGGGTTCCGCTCTGCATTTTTCCTGGGTCTGCAGATCAATTATCGCCCGATGCAGATGGAGTTTTGTTTTTGTCCCTTATTTCAGGAACAAATCCTGAGTTCTTGATTTCATCCCAGATTAAAGCAGCATTTAAAGTAGTCGAATTTGGACTCGAAGCTTTACCGACTGGGTATTTGTTGATCAATTCGGGGGAGCTATTAAGTGTCCATAAGGCAAGCAACACCCTTCCGATTTTGAATTCGGAGGTTGAAAAAGCGGTGCAAATTGCCTTAGCAGGGAAGCTTTTGGGTTTGGATTATTTATACCTGGAGGCTGGAAGTGGAGCCAAAGAACCCGTGAGTCCTGAAATTATTTCCCAGATAAAAAAACAGACTGGTCTGCCACTTTTTGTGGGAGGAGGTATTCGGGATTCAAAAGCTGTTAGAAGAGCATTTGATGCAGGAGCAGATTTGGTCGTTTTGGGAAACTCCATAGAAAAAGACCCCAGCTTTTTGGCTGAGGTCTTGGAATTTAAAGCGATGTATAATCAGTTATTGCACGTTAATTAAAGACTCCCGTCTTCTCATTTTTCCCGCCGGAACTCCATACATCATTTTGAATCTTCTACAGAAATAAGCGGTGTCCTTATAACCTACCTCTTTTCCAATATCGCGAATTGATTTTTTGGTTGTTCGAAGTAGTTCTACAGCGGCTTCCATTCGCTGGTATTCGATGTAGTCTTGAGGGTTAATACCGGTCAACATTTTAAAGTATTGACCAACATAATCCTCCGAAACATTGGCCACTTTGGCAAGAATTTTATTGGAAAGGTCCCCGCTGATGTTGTTCTTAATGAAATTGAACAAATCAATCAATCTTGGATCTTTGAAATAGGTTGAGTTTGTAGATAATTCTTCAGTAAACAGACGGTTTTTGAGAATATGTCTCAACAGTTCGATGACTAAAACTTCGGTTTGGGCCTTAAGTGAGCGCTCTTTTCCTACATTCGAAATTTCTGTTTCCTTCATGATATCTTCCATCAAAATGGCAATGCGATCATTGAATCGGATGATAAAAGGAGGAATATCCAAGGAATTGAAGAAATTGACTACGTCAAAAACTTTAGATTCAAAGTTTATGATTGAAATGCAGTCATCATCAGTTGCTTTAATGTCTTTGAAACTGATGCTTTGAAGGTATTTTCTTCTGTTTTCTGAGAAATTCTCTGAAGAGATTTCCAAACGTTTTGTGCCGGAACCAAACGTTATTAATTTTTTTTGGCCTTTTGGAAGAAAGATAACTTCTCCCTCATTGACTACTTCTTGATCGTCCCCAAATTTCAGGGTTCCATGATGTAGCAAAATCAGTGCGTTATCTTGTTCTTGATAATCTTGAACGGCAATCGGCTTGTCAATTTTGTAATTTGAAGCCTTTAGAAACCGAACATGTACCGATTCGATAACTTTATTGTAGTATTCCATAGCGTCTTTTGAAAAGGAATTTCGTAAAAATATGACTTTTCCGGTAAATAGAACTTTATTTTTTCCAATTAAGGAAACAAAAAGATAGGAAAGGTATAGGAATCGTCTCCTATACCTTAAAAATTTTAAATTTTACTATTTCAGAACACCTCGGGAAATTACAATTTTCTGGATTTCTGAGGTACCTTCATAAATTTGAGTGATTTTGGCATCGCGCATGAGGCGTTCTACATGGTATTCTTTGACATATCCATACCCACCATGAATTTGTACAGCTTCAATGGTGGTATTCATAGCTACTTCTGATGCATATAGTTTTGCCATCGCTGAGGCATGAGCATAGTCCTCGCCTTGATCTTTTAACCAAGCTGCTTTGTACACCAAAAGTCTCGCGGCTTCAATTTGAGTAGCCATATCTGCCAGCTTAAATTGAATAGCTTGATGTTGGCTGATTGGCTTTCCAAAAGCCTTTCTTTCTTTTGAATAGGCAAGGGAAAGTTCATAGGCACCAGCAGCTATTCCTAGTGCTTGAGCAGCTATTCCAATTCTTCCGCCATTTAGGGTTTCCATGGCAAAGGTAAATCCAAAGCCTTCCTCCCCAATTCGATTTTCGACGGGTACTTTAACGTCATTAAACATTAGGGAATGGGTGTCAGAACCACGGATGCCTAGTTTGTCTTCTTTTTTACCGACAATAAATCCTTCCCATTCTTTCTCAACGATAAACACAGAGATTCCTTTGTGCCCCTTGCTCGGGTCTGTCTGAGCTATTACCAAATAAATACTTGCTGAAGATCCATTGGTAATCCAGTTCTTGGTACCATTCAAAATATAATGGTCTCCCTTTAATTCAGCGCTGGTTCGTTGTGAGGTTGCATCTGAACCCGCCTCTGGTTCAGAAAGACAAAACGCCCCAAGTACTTCTCCTGTGGCAAGACGCGTTAAGTATTTCTGTTTTTGGGCTTCAGTACCATATTTTTCAAGACCCCAACAAACTAAGGAATTGTTGACTGACATGGACACAGATGCTGAAGCATCTACTTTCGAAAGTTCTTCCATAGCAATTGCGTAGGAAATGGTATCCATTCCTCCTCCATTGTATGAAGGATCAACCATCATTCCCATCAATCCCAGCTCTCCCATTTTCTTAATTTGTTCCCAAGGGAACCGCGCTTCTGAATCTCTCTCGATGACCCCTGGAAGTAATTCATTTTGGGCAAACTCACGTGCAGCCTCACGAACTGCCAATTGCTCTTCTGTAAGTTGGAAATTCATATCTGTAGTAAAATTTTGGGTTTAAATTCTGGAGGAAAATATAGTCCAAAAAAAGAAAAGGGACAAAAACTTGTCCCTTTCCGAATTTTATTTTGATATCGATCAATCTCTATTGCCAAAGAAAATAAATATATAGTATGCTAATGTGGCCAAAGAGGCTAAAGCCGCTACGACATAGGTCATGGCTGCCCATTTTAGAGCATCTTTAGACATTTCGTATTCCGGCCGGGTTACGATATTTCGACTTTGTACCCAAGCTAATGCTCTATTAGATGCGTCAAATTCAACTGGAAGAGTAACCAAGGTGAATAAAGTCATGACAGAATAAGACCCTACTACAATATATCCGATTATCGGTACAGGAAGGCCTAAAGCAAATCCTCCGAAGAGGGAAGCGATCAATACTACATTTAGAATTTTTCCAGAGATGTTTTGGATTGGAACCAATGCAGATCGGAAGTTAAGCCATGCATAGGAGGTAGCATGCTGAACAGCGTGTCCACATTCGTGTGCTGCTACAGCTGTGGCGGCAGCATTTCTTCCATAATAAACATCTGGGGATAGATTGACAGTTTTATTCATTGGGTTGTAATGGTCAGTAAGCTGACCTTCTACACAAACAACCTGAACATCGTGAATATGATGATCTGCCAACATGAGTTTGGCGATCTCTGCCCCAGAAAGATTTGCTTGAAGGGCAGTTTGAGAATATTTTCTAAACTTGCTTTTGAGTCTGCTGCTGACAACAAACCCGAGGATTGCGAATACGACTACGATTAAGATAATCATTGGTATATTGGTTTAACTGGGTGTGATTACGGATGAATGGTTAATTAGGTTGTTTTGGTTTGAACTCTCAACAGGTAGATCCAGCTGTAAAGTCCAGTGATCAAAACTAGCAAAACTTGAGTACCATGAATGATGGCTGCAAATATTTTTGCATCAGTTTCAATTACTCCAAACTGAATCAAAATGTAAGCCACTAGGGCATGAAAGGTTCCAATACCCCCTTGAACCGGTGCAACCATGCCAATACTACCCATCACCATCACTAAAAGTACTTCTCCATAAGTCAAATTGGCAGTGCTCGGAATTCCAAAGGCAACAGTCGCCATAGTAAGAAAGTAAAAAATCCAAATGGTCAAAGAACTGAGCCAAAAGCCCTTTGGTTGTCTCAGGGACTGGATAGATTTTATTCCTGAAAGCATTTGTCTTGCAAAAGCTTTAAGCTTGGCTACTAGACCATGATTTCGAAACTTGGAAAAGAAGTAATACAGGATTAATCCAAAGACAGTCAAACCTGCAAGTACAGTAGGCCAATGGCGGTTAAGCTTAATTAGTAGACTAGGAATGTCGATAAGTTGAGATGCCAAGGATGTAAAAAGTTGGTTTTCGACCAAGAATGCCAAAATGATAGTTCCAATCAGGAAGAGCAAATCTATACTTCGCTCTACCAAAACAGTTCCGATTAAATGGCCAACAGGTTTGCCATTCGTTTTGGATAACATCCCACAGCGAACTAGTTCACCTGCTCTAGGAATCATTAAGTTGGCTAAGTATCCAACCATTGCTGCATGGTACGCCCTGTTTGCGGAGACTTTACTTCCAGTAGGGTCTTGAATCAAAAGTGACCACCTCCATCCTCTTATCCAAAAGCCTAGCCAAGCAATGGAAAGAGATGCCTCAATCCAGATCCAATTACTGGATTTCAGTTGAGACCATAGGGATGAGACCTCTATATCCTTGTATAAATACCAAAAAATCCAGCCTGCTATCCCTAAGGATAAAGCCAGCTGGATCAGATTTTTAATTTTGGATATGGTCATTAAATAATCCGATTTTTTTCATCAGGGAAAATTAAGACAGGCTTAAATTTTTTTGCTTCTTCAAGTTCCATACCTGCATAGGAAATAATAATTACAATATCTCCAACAGCAGCTTTGCGTGCAGCTGGTCCATTGAGACACACTTTTCCGCTTCCTCTTTCACCCTTGATCACATAGGTTTCCAATCGCTCACCATTATTCACATTGACTACTTGGACCTTTTCATTTTCAATTAGATTGGCTGCATCCATTAAATCTTCATCAATGGTAATAGAGCCGACATAATGAAGTTCAGCCTGGGTGATTTTTACCCGGTGAATTTTTGATTTCAGTACTTGAATTTGCATTGGTTTAGATTTTCAAAAGCGAAATTATCCAATAATCGGAAGATTATCGATCAGACGGATTTCTCCGACAAAAGCAGCAACGCATATTGAGGAGGTTAAGTTTGAATCGAACTCATCATATATCTCGAATGTATTCGGCTGAATCAATTCAAAATATTCTAATGTAGTTCCTTCAGCATCTTGAAACTTTTGTGCGACAATTGATTTTACAGTCCTCCAAGATTTTCCGGAGAGTAGTTCGTTTTTTGCAAACCTCAAACAGTTAATCAGGATCAAAGCTTGCTTTCTTTCAGTGGGGCTTAGGCGGAGGTTTCTGGAGGACATTGCTAATCCATCAAGCTCCCTTTTAGTAGGAACCGTAATAAGCTCTACCGGAAAATTAAGATCATAGACAAGCCGTTTGATAACTGCCACTTGCTGGAGATCCTTTTGACCAAAAAAAGCAATAGAGGGTCGGATCATATTGAAAAGTTTGGCAACAACAATTCCTACTCCGTTAAAATGACCGGGTCTAAATTTGCCTTCAAGTACATGTTCCAAATCCCCAAAGTCGATTTTTAACTTCGGTAATTCTTGATACATCGTTTTTGTGTCTGGTATAAATAGGTAGTCTATTCCATATTTTTCCAATAAGGCGATATCCTGACTTAAGGTATTAGGATATTTTTCAAAATCTGTGGAGTTATTGAATTGTGTCGGATTTACAAAAATAGATACGACGGTGACATCGGCAGTTTCAAGAGCTTTTCTTACTAGATCAAGATGTCCTTCGTGAAGTGCGCCCATTGTTGGGACAAATCCTATTTTTTGATTTTCACGAAGATGATTGAGCCAAAGGGGATTCCATTCAGCAGGGGAGTAGACTAGCTTCACGAGAGGGTAACGTTTGGGCTAAATTGCCGCAAAACTAGATTAATATCCAGAAATCCAATGCATTTAGGCTTTTTTTTCTTACCTTTGTCGCGTTGTTTCTGACAAATACCAAAATCCCAATTACATGTCCAAACTACGTATCCTCTACGTTGCTAGTGAAATCAACCCCTTCCTCCAAACCTCAGAAGTAGCCAATTTCCTAAGAAGTCTTCCTCAAGCCATGCAAGAGCGTGGAATGGAGATTCGAATATTGGTTCCTCGATTTGGGTTGATCAATGAGCGAAAAAACCGACTTCATGAAGTAGTAAGACTATCGGGGATTAACATTGCGGTAGGAGATGAAGAAAAGCCATTAATTATCAAAGTGGCCTCAATTCCAAATGCAAAGCTTCAGGTGTATTTTATTGATAATGAAGATTATTTTCAACGAAAGAGCGTCTTTCATGACAAGCAGCAACGCTTCTATGAGGATAATGATGAGCGAGCTATATTTTTCTGCAAAGGAGTTATTGAGACTGTTAAGAAGCTTGGTTGGGCTCCTGATGTTGTGCATTGTAATGATTGGATGACTTCCCTAATTCCAATGTATCTGAAAACAACTTACAAAAATGATCCGCTCTTCAAGGACACCAAAACGGTCTTTGCTATTTATAACAATGGATTTTCTCATACCTTTGGCGACGATTTGTTAAACAAGGTTAAGATGGTGGACATCGATGACACTATTTTAGCACCTTTGAAAAGCAAAGACTTTGAAGGCTTTATTCGTATGGGCATGGAGTATGCCGATATGGTCGTAAAAGGCTCTGAAGTTTCTGCAGAACTTACCCAACTAATTGAGGATTTCTCTAAAGATAAAAAGCTTGAGATCAGTATTGAAGAGGAGCAGCAAGCTCACGAGGACCTATATGGTGTCTATACCAGTCTTGCGGGTTAAATTACTCGCACTAGCACTTTTTTCCACAATTCTTCTCAATTCTTGCAGCGACCCCGCCTCGGTGGGTCTGGAATTAGCACCTGATAACAATCAAATCGGGGTGTTTTACGAGGAATTTGTGCTAGACGCAGAAATGGTTTTGGTAGATTCTCTAACTTCTTCTACTAACCCTGTTTCTAGGGGAGTTTTGGTAGTTGGTCATGAAACCGATCCTTTCTTTGGGACAACTGAGGCCACTACCTATTCGAGGCTATTTATAGATGTATCTGCTGATCGCCCATTAAGCGAAGCAATTCTTGATAGTATGTTTTTCGCGTTGGACGTGATAGCCGTTAATGGTGAAGATCTTACTGCACCAAAAACTTACTCGGTGCATAAATTGATCGAACCTATTTTGGATACTGTTTATTATACCTCTGATAAAGTAGATTTTGAACTTGATCCTTTTGCGAAAGGAGAGGTTGTTTTCGATGAAGTTAAGGATACCATTGTAAATCTTTCTGTCAAACCTGAATTCTCTGAAGAGCTATTTAGCTATATGAAGAGGGGGCCTGAATTTGATAATCTATTGTCTTTCAGAAGACTCTACCCTGGTGTGGCCATCAAAGCAACAGATGGAGACCAGACCACCTTAGGATTACAACAAGGAGTAAATACTGGCTTAATGGTTTACTACCATTATCCAGAAGATACTGTATCCACTTTATACCGGTTGTCAACTGGCTCAAGCCGTGCCTTTGTTGGGATAGAAAGCGATCGAACCGGAACTCCAACTGAAGCGATTACCCAAGCGAATCTATCGTATGATGTTGGCTCAAAAGTAGGAATGAAGGCTGGTCTTGGAATGGCTTTAAAAATTGATACATCTCCGATTGATCAATTTTTGGATACGCTACAAGGAATTAATTTCAATCAAGTATTATTTGAAATTGGAGAAGTGGATGCTATTCCTGAGGGTCAAAATGCCATGTTTTCTTATTACATCTATTTTACTGATCAACGAAATAAATTCATAAGGAGAGATTTGGATAACAATCCGCTAACCTTACAATTAACAGGGCAGCCACAAACCGAATTGGATGGGGATGATAATACTATCTTGCCGGTGAGAGCACCTGCTCAGTCTATTTTCTCTGAGACTAGCAAAAAATATTCGGTAGATATCTCTTCGTATTTAAATGCAATTTTTAGAGGAGAATTAACTCGAACAGATTGGTTGTTGTATGGAGGCTTGGTTACAACGGCCTCTCAAGATGATGATTTTAAAAAGTCATTGAGGCAATTTGTGGTCAACAAAGATAAAATCAAGATAAAAGTGATTTATTCCAAAAGAAGATAGCGCAATCGATTTCAAAAAAGTACTCCTAATCCACTCTCTGTTTTTAAGAAAGTGGATTATTTTTTTTGGCATTATTCCTGTTTCTTTGCGGAAGTAAAAACCAACTTTTGACAATTTTTATTTATGTGTGGAATTGTAGCGTATGTAGGGCAACAAGAGGCTCTACCCATTATTCTAAAAGGACTTAAGCGACTCGAATATCGAGGGTATGATTCAGCCGGGGTCGCATTGATCGATCAAAAAGGTCTTAGTGTTTATAAAAAGAAAGGTAAAGTCTCCGAACTCGAAAGACATTTGGAAGAAAACGGTAATCTCCTTTCAAAAATTGGGATTGGTCATACCAGATGGGCCACCCATGGAGAGCCAAATGACGTCAATGCCCACCCCCATTATTCTTCTTCAGAACGTTTTGCAATGATCCATAATGGAATAATTGAAAACTATGAGGTTCTGAAGAAGGATTTGCTTCAAAAGGGATATGTGTTTCAAAGTGAGACAGACACTGAAGTATTTGTCAAGTTTATTGAGGATATATTCGTAAACAACAACTGTTCACTTGAGGAGGCCTTGAGATTGGCCCTTCAAAAAGTGGTAGGAGCCTATGCGATCGTTTTAATCAATCTTGAAGAGCCAGATACTTTAATTGCAGCTAGAAAAGGATCCCCTTTGGTTATCGGTGTTGGTGAAGATGAATTTTTCCTAGCTTCAGATGCAACTCCTATCGTTGAGTATACCAATAAAGTGGTCTATTTGGATGACTACGAAATTGCTGTAATCCGCGACGGCAAACTTCAGGTAAAAACCATTGAAAATATCGAAACCAGTCCTTATATCGATCAGCTAGAACTTGAACTCGAAGCCATTGAAAAGGGCGGTTTTGAGCATTTCATGCTCAAAGAAATTTATGAGCAACCCAAATCGATAGCGGATTGTCTTCGAGGTAGATTGGATCCGAAGTCTGGAAGATTAGTGCTGGGGGGCTTGCGAGATTACATGAATAAGTTCCAAAATGCAGAGCGGATTATTATTACCGCCTGTGGGACTTCATGGCATGCAGGCTTGGTCGCAGAATACCTGTTTGAGGAATTTGCAAGGGTACCGGTCGAAGTAGAATATGCGAGTGAATTCCGCTATCGGAATCCCGTAATTAGTGACAAAGATTTTGTGATTGCTATTTCACAGTCAGGAGAAACGGCAGATACTTTGGCAGCTATTGAATTAGCGAAATCGAAAGGTGCTACCATTTTTGGTGTGTGTAATGTGGTGGGTTCTTCCATTCCAAGAGCAACACATGCGGGTTCCTACACCCATGCCGGACCTGAAATTGGTGTAGCGTCTACCAAAGCGTTTACCGCTCAGATCTCGGTACTAACGATGATGGCACTTAAGCTTGGCTACCAACGCGGGACACTTCCTGAGAGCAAATATATTTTGATGCTTCATGAATTGGCAGATATTCCCAATAAGGTCGAAAGAGCTCTTCAAACCAATGAAATCGTAAAGTCGATTGCGGAGCAATACAAAGATGCTAGAAATATGTTATACCTAGGTCGAGGATATAATTTCCCTGTGGCCTTGGAAGGAGCATTGAAATTGAAAGAGATCTCCTATATCCATGCTGAAGGTTATCCTGCCGCAGAAATGAAGCATGGTCCTATTGCTCTTATCGATGAGGAAATGCCTGTAATTTTCATTGCTACACTTGACAGCTCCTATGAAAAAGTGGTAAGTAACATTCAAGAAGTAAAAGCGAGAAAAGGAAAGGTGATAGCAGTAGTCACAGAGGGAGATATTCAGGTGAAGGCCTTAGCAGATCATGTGATTGAAATTCCTCCTACTAATGAGGCATTTACGCCGCTGTTATCTGTCGTTCCTCTTCAATTATTATCTTATCATATTGCTGTATTGAGGGGTTGCAATGTGGATCAGCCAAGAAATTTAGCGAAGTCGGTTACGGTGGAATAATTGATTTAGTTCAATTTTCTTACCCCCTAAAATCACTCATAACATTCTCTATATCAATAGAAACTACTCATCTTTGGGAATCAAATTATTCCCAATATCAAGATGAAATTTTCACCAAAATAAGGGGTTTAAAAGAACATATTCTTACCCCTTTGGGATATCGTTTGATTGCAAAGAAACTGAATGATGAGGGGTATTTGACGCCAGAAAATCATCGGTTTACCAATACCCACGTTTTTTCAATCTATCAAAAAGGATTGAAGAGGTTGGAACGGGTAAACCGAATTGATTTTGTGGAATTTTCTGATTTTGAAGTGAGACCTTATAAATCATTTAAAAAGTTTTTTAAGGATTTTCAGTCCCTAAAAGGGGAAAAAGTTCGGTACTTTTCGTTTTATAAAAATTTAAAATTTTTCTAACTGATATTCAGTTAATTAAGAAATTACATCAATTTTCACCCCATTTTTTTAACGTTTTCTCTCACTACCTAATATTTATATCTGATATGTAGTGTCCAACAAAGGGTTCAACACTTCACACCCGAAAGGAGTCCATTAGTATCGGGTCAGAAGTCGGATAGTATTCTGTGGGATTGAAATAACGTCCAAACATAACGGAAGAGGTTTCTCCGATAGTATCGAAAATGGTTCTATTATAAATCAGATATGGGTGATTCAAACGAACTGGTCTGAGGAAGTATAGAATTAAAACTCTGAAAAGATTCTAAAAAATCTGTAAGGGGATTGGTGTATCTAAACTTTAATAGTTTATACACTGAGAAGGTATCAAAAATTGATTTTAAGAAGAGATTTCTAAGAATTGATATCCCAAATACCAAAAATCAATTAAACCCATTAAAACCTATTAAAATGAGAAAACTGAATAAAAAAGAACTCAATTGGATAAAAGATAACTCAGATGAGTTCTTTAAAAATTTGAGAAAGGAATTACTGAAAGTTGATACTGAAATTCAATTGAGGAAAGATGAATTGAAATCAATAGCAACTAAAAAAGAAAGAATCAAAAGAGTAAGTGAAATAGTAAAATTGGTTATGGAAAGGAATTAAGAACCGATGGAAAAATGGAAAGAAAGAAAAAGCATCACAGAATTGATGTTGAAGGAATTGAAAGAAGAATCAATGAAGTTTTAAATGGAATAGATTCTGAAAAAATGGATGGTGAATCAAAATTCATTTTAAAAAGTGTAACTGATAAAAGGAATAAATATGAACGAAAAAGAAGATAGAATACCGAAGAAAGAGATAATGAAGATGTATGGGATTGATAGAACAACGTTTGAGTTGTGGATTAAAGAAAGAAATCTACCTGTAATTGAAATATCATCTCATTCAAAGTACATCAGAAGAAAGGATTTGATTGATTGGGAGAACAATTTGATAGGGAGTGGTAATTGAAATCAATCTATTCTATCAGAATTTAAAATGAATCATAAAATGATAGACTTTATCTAACAAATAAATTTTTTATAGATGTGTATAAAACAGTAAAAACTAAATGCTCTGCAGAAAAGAATTCAGATTCAAATTTTCCGTAAATTCAGAGATATGAATAAGGAAAATAAACGGTTCAAAAAATCATTGGGGAGCTATACACTCAGAGAATTGGAGGAAAGGGGTTTGATTGAACCCAACCTCCATTTGAGTGATGGAAATTACATCGGTGGTCTTACTTCCCCTAAATCCAATGAGTATTGGAAATCTCTTCCTTCGGTAAAAATCAAAAAGTAAGGGATAGGGATTTTTTCACTTTAGTAACGGTGGATGGTGAAACTGATAATCTTCCACAGATATCTCTAACCGATTTACCCTTTTCCAAAAGGGATTGAATTTGTTTAACCTTCGGTTTCTGAAGGAACGATTGGAGATTCTCATTACTTCCAACCTTTCTACCCAACTTACCTCCATTGATTACATACATCTTCCTTCCACTTTCGGTTCTCTCTCTGATTTGTTCTCTTTCCAATTCATAAAGTGAACTCATCACTGAAGTAATCAGATTCCAAATTGGATTCTTCTTTCCATCAATATGTGATTGAAGATTACCCATACCTCTCACTACCACATTCACACCCATTTCTTCCAACCATTGGAGATTGGTAAGAACATCTACAGTATTTCTACCCAACCTCGATAATTCTTCCACCACCACAGTTTCCACTTCACCTTTTTGAATAAGTTCCACTAATACTTTTCCTTTTTCCCTTTCCTTAAATGGAACTTTACCACTTACCCCTTTATCAAAGAGGGTTAATTCATACTTCTCCGAATCCAACTTATATCTCTCCCCACTCTGATTGATGGTGGAGGTTCGGTTGTACTTCACTTTCATACCCATAGTGTTTCTGTTTTTCTTTCAGATTTAATTTAACCAAAATGGGGATGATTTCCAACTAGAAAATTAGCGAAGATGTTATCATTTTTATTGTGAATTATTGGGTAACGAAGAAGGAATCATCAAATGGCACCTACTTTACCTATTTCTTTTGGGAAAACCGATTCGCAGAATTTACTTTCGTTTCAGATTGAAAAATTCTCAAAGAGAAGGTGACTTTGATTTTTGTTGGTGAGGGGAGGAATTGGGTGAAATTCCTCCTCATTTTTTTTTCTTACTTCCAAAGAGAGGTGGTTTTTAGACCTTTTGAATTAGTGAATTTTCTGACCTATTTTGAATCAAAGAAAAACAATCAGATATGAAAAAGATAAACACATTCGGAATAGGTTCATTTACAACCCTATTGATTTTGGTTGTTATGGGAATTCCACTTTGGGTTTATTTTTTTGGTGATGGGAGTTTACCTTCAATTAAGTATCTGTTTTTCTCCTTCATCCTTTTTGGGGTAATTCTCCTATTGATTATTTCAAACCTTAAACTTATAGCAGATTTTTACAATTCTTTATCCGATGTGGATATTAAACCTACTTCACCAAAGGAAAAGAAAACTGAGGAGGGAATTAAGGATGGACTTTTTGAGGAATTCTATCCTAATGGGAATTTGAAATTTTTAGGAAACTATTTTGATGGAAAAAGAGAGGGTGAATGGAAAGAATATTTTGATAATGGAATTCTGAGGGAAAAAGGAAATTACTCTAAGGGAAAGAAAGATGGGGTTTTTCAGATTTTTGAAATTGGAGGAGAAAAAGTTGGAGAATTAGTTTTTAAAAATGGTGTATTAAAGGAAAGTAACCAATTCAAAAACAACCTCCTTCACGGAATCCAAAAGTACTATGATAATGATGGAATTTTACTTAGAACCTTAACCTGTGAAGATGGGGAAATCATTGATGGGTTATGGGAATCATACTATGAATATGGTCAATTAAAGAAAAAGGGAAATTATCAAAATGGAAAAAGGGAGGGTCTTTGGGAATCCTACCACCAAAATGGTCAATTGAGAGATAAAGGAAATTATCTCAACGATAAAAGAGATGGATTGTGGGAATCCTACCACCAAAATGGTCAATTGAGAGATAAAGGAAATTATCTCAACGATAAAAGAGATGGATTGTGGGAATACTACCACGAAAATGGTCAATTAGAGGAAAGAGGAAATTATCTTAATGGATTGAGGAATGGTTATTTTGAATCCTATAATCAAAACGGACAATTGAGAGAAAGAGGGAGTTATATCGACAGTAAAAAGGCGGATGGATTATGGGAATCATACGATGAAAATGGTCACATATCCGAAAAGGGAAATTATCAAAATGGAAAAAGGGAAGGTCTTTGGGAATCCTATCACCGTAAAGGTCAGTTATACCAAAAACGAAATTATCATAATGGATTGGAAGAAGGTCTTTGGGAATCCTATTTCGAAAATAGTCACATATCCGAAAAGGGAAATTATCAAAATGGAAAAAGGGAAGGTCTTTGGGAATCCTACAACTATTTAGGTCAGTTATATGGAAAAGGAAATTATCTCAACAATGGAAAGGAGGGTATTTGGGAATATTTTGATAATGAAAAGGGTTTAGTTAGAACCGTAATCTATAAAAATGGAAGTGTAATTGATGGACTTTGGAAATCCACTGACGATGAATTCGATTTTGGATATGAAACTGGAAATTATGTTAATGGATTGAGGGAAGGTCTTTGGGAATCCTACAACCATTTAGGTCAGTTAGTTGAGACAAAAAATTATCATAAAGGGAAAATTCAATGGTCAATAAATTATTTTTTCTCACGGATTAAGCAAAAAATCACCTCCATATTTTCGTCTTAGGAAAAGGAAAATGAATGAAAAACCACCTCTTTTTGGGAGGTGGTTTTTCATTTTAGGGGAGTCCATTCATACCCCTTTCATTTTTTCTGAATTGATATTAAAAAATATGTGTCATTTTTCATCACCCAATTTTACTCAGTTACATATTTCACTTATGGGGTAATAGAAATACCTTCATTCAGTGTCAAACGAATTAAGAATCAGAATCACCCATTTTCTACTTCTTATCAATTTATTCGGTTGTAACCTTCTGAATACTGAAAAAACTATCATTGATGATGGTGAGGGAATCCGATTCACCTTCGATGATGGATTGAATGATGACCCACGTTTCAGATTACCAAAAGATGAAAATGGGTTCTATTAAATGAATTTGACCAAAAGTGGTCAAAATCCTCAACGGATTTCTGTCAGATTATTAAGGGGAGATGAGGTAGTTGAGACAAAATCAATGGGTAGAAGGAGTTATATCTATTGGAGTAATAATCTCTATTGGTGGTTGAGAGAAGGAGATACGGTTGCAAACATCACCAAAACCTACTTTAATCCATTTACGGGAGAAATCCAATACGTAAATCTTCCTCCTTTGATAAATTGGAAAGATGTTATTGTACCTACCATCAATTCGGTATCAATTACAAACGATGTAACTGGAAGAGGAAGTACAGTGATTGGTCCAATTGGAGAAATGAAGGGAGATACGATGACAGTTTATGTAAAATATTCCCACGTAATCAGTAAGTGGACGGAGGGTTCATCTTTCTTCACACCATTAGGAGAAAAAGAAATAATTGATTCAATAAAAATAATACTTAAATAAAACGTTATGAAAAAAAGTTATTCATTAATACTATTGTTAGGAATGATAGTATTGTCTACTTCTTGTACAGATTATGAGAAAACAATATCCACTGATGATTTAACAAAGGGGAGTTGGTATATGGAGAATTCTGAATTAGAAAAAAGATTAGATAATTATATGGAATCAAGAGGAATGTATGATAATGTTTATAGAGAATTGCAATTTATTGGGGATGGAAAGTCTGGTTCCGTAAATTATTATGAAACAGTTAGTGGAAATCAAAGTTGTCGTTCAGAAGGTAGGTACCTAGCAGATGCTAGTAGTGGGACTTTAAAAATTACTATTTCTGGTTTAGAAAATTCTTATTGTTCTTACGTAAAAGAACTAAATGGAGAATATAAATACAAATATATGTTAATGGGTGATATAGACCCAAAATATAATGAACTTTATTCTGGTAAAAAAACCTTAACCATCTCTAAAGGAGGACAAATATTATTTCAGAAAGATAAAAAATAAAATTATTATGAAAAAATCAATTAAAAATTGTTCCTTTTTTATTTTGTTATGTTGTTTTATTTTTTCCTGTGGAAAAAATTCAAACAATAATACTACAACAAATAGTTCATCAGACCCTTGTGAAGATATGAGGAGTTATAATGCTGGTGTTCAATATGGAAAAGACGATAAAGGTGGTTCTAGGATTTCTGGACTCCCAACCTCTACTTGTGAAGGAATACTTAATTATTATGACGATAACTATAATAAGGATTGTTTTTGCAAAGGGTTTTATAAAGGTCAATCTGAAGGTTAATTTATTGAAAAAGTATGAATGTGAATATTAAATGTATCAAATGTAATGAGATTCTTACTTTTGCTACGATGACAAAGCAATCAATGAAACAAAGTGTAAAACAATCTTTTGATTGGAAAGTAATGCTCGGATTAAAGAAAATAGAGTGGGTTCCAACCTGTGAACAATGTAATTCTAGTGGGAAAGAAAATTTTTGTTGTCCTGAATGTGGGAGTAGTCAAATTTGGACAGAGGATATATTGAAAACAGGAAATTTGATTCATAAATGTAAATAATTAAATTTAATAAAATATAAAAATGTTATGAGAAGAATATTAGTTATTATTTTGATTTCCATGTTTGTTTATTCATGTGGAGGTAATAGTTCAAAGGAAAGTAGTGAAACTTACCAAGAGTCTTCCAGCCCCTGTGATGATATGGTTTCATACAATAGAGGGGTAAATACTGGTAGAGCAAATAAAAATCTTTGGGCTGATTGTAATTATTTTTGGGAACTCGATAATGATGGAAATATGTCCAAAGATTGTTATTGCAAAGGATATGAAACAATTAAAAAAGAGTTATAAATTCATCTAATTTTCATCTGTTAACAAATTACATTAATTAATTTTTTTATAATTTGACTTTATGTAACGGATTGACTAATTTTTAACAAATTAGTCAATCCGTTACATTTATTATCCCAATTTTACTGCTCAATTTTCTCTTTTTAAATTCGAATGAGTTCATCAAAACATACCCCTTCAAATGAATCCAATACTTCACCTAATTTGGTGAGGATATGAACCCTATAATAATCATCCCAACCCAACGTAATCAGTACCCATCCACAATGGTGATGTCCGTTCACTTTTAACATCAATCCCTTTCCTTCTACATCAAAGATTCTTTCAACTCCCCAACTGAGAAAAATGGATGGATTACTCTTCAGAATGGAGAGAGTTTCATTTGAATCAAACTTATCCATTACCAATTTCATCACACTTTCCTTCAACATAAGTTTCTGTTTCATAATCATTTAACACATTTCGTTTTACTCTTTAATTTACGATTAAAGAGGCTGAATATCAAGTAATTACAATCCATTTCTCTTCTTTTCTACTTTCTGATATTTATATGAGTAATCATTAAAGTGGAATAGAATGAAAAGAACAGAATTGAAGGAATTAATCAGAGAGATACTTCTCTCCGAATTCCAAAGGAATAAAGATGTTGAATCCAAAATCAATGAATTTGGAGAACTCAACGATGAAATTGATAGAGTAAAAAACCAATTGGAAGGACTAAGAAAAAGATACTCTCAGTTGGAGGATGAATTAAGACCGATATTGGAGAACCTCTATCAGTTCAATCAAAAATCGGTTCAAACCGAACGGTATTTGGTATCCATTAAACGGATGGGATATGAGAAAACCAATTACCGATATAAGGAGGTATTTGAGGAGAGTTTGGATAAAGTGAATAAGAATACGAGGATGATATTGGAGAACCTCTTAGAATCAACCAAAACACTCTCAAAGGTGGTTTCTTCTATTGGAGTTCAATCCATTGGAGAAAACTTCTTCAGAAATATGGTTCAAAAAATCAAAGGGGTATTCCAAATGATTTTCCCTCAACTCAAATCCACTCAAACTGAAATGGATAACCTTCAGAGGATATCCAAAATGATGATGAAATAACTTTCCACTTTTCCATATATACTTTGAACCCCATCCAAATCGGTTGGGGTTCTTTTTTGGAGGAGGTTTTTTGTAATTGAGAGAATCTGATTATGAAAAGTGAAATTGAGGATTCTTGAAATCTCGGTAATGAAAAAGGAAATGAGAAGATTTTTGAGAAGAATCCATTTCAGATTAAATTCCTGTATTTAAAGGATAGATAAACAATGGATGATAAAAACAACCCAAATTCTGGAAATCCCAGAATTTTCATAGATACCAATGGAATAACAGTCAAATGTGAAAACTGTGTGGTTGGATACAAAGAAATTCTCAACGGAATTGAGTATGAGGTTGTGGATAATGATTTGATTAGGAAAAGGAGAGATGAGGGAGTCGATATGACTAAACTCTGTACTTCTTTAGTTACTGATATGAGTTGGTTGTTCTTTTTTTCTGTATTCAATTATCCAGAAAATGATTGGGATTTTGAAAATCTTATGAGGTGGATGGACACAATTCCCGAATTCAATCAATCTATAGGGAACTGGGACGTAAGTAATGTCACGAAAATGACCAGTATGTTTAAAGGTTCCTCTTTCAATCAACCAGTTGAGAACTGGGATGTAAGTAAGGTTATCAATATGAGTGGTATGTTTGAAGATTCTTCGTTTAATCAATCCATTGGAAAATGGGATGTAAGTAATGTTACCGATATGAGTGGTATGTTCTCAGGTTCCTTTTTTAATCAATCTATTGGAAAATGGGATGTAAGTAATGTGATTTATATGACTCGGATGTTCAATGGTTCCCCTTTCAATCAACCTATTGAAACTTGGAATGTAAGCAAGGTCACTGATATGAGTTTAATGTTCGAAGGGTCCAAATTCAACCAACCCATTGGAAATTGGGATGTAGGTTTGGTTACAGATATGAGTTTAATGTTTGAAGATTCCAAATTCAATCAGAATATCTCTAAATGGTGTGTATCTAAAATTCCAACTGAACCAATCGGTTTCTCAAAAAATTCTCCTCTAACTGAACAAAACAAACCCCAATGGGGAACTTGTCCTGAATAATTACTTTTCAAATTCCGAAAAAAAATGAACCCCAATCTTAAATCGGTTGGGGTTCATTTTTGGAGGAGGTTTTTTGTAACTGAGAGATTTGGATTTTGCGAAATGAGTAAGAAGGTGGTTTTTATATCGGAGATAAAATTTTTCTCGTATGGAAAAAATTTCCATCTGACTTAAAAGATTCTCAATTAAATTGAGTAAGAATAATCACCAAATCATTTTGCTATGACTAAATCAATTAACCAGATTGGGCTTCTATTTAGGGTTTCATCTAAACCTCAGGAAACTGATGGTGGTGGACTGGAAGTTCAGAAGAGATTGGGTTTGGAAATTGCAAATAGACTTCAATTAGAACCTATTGAATTTAATGAAGGAGTTCAATCCTCCTTCAAAGTTGAAATAAACCAAAGACCCAAATTGGTTGAACTTTTGGATGAAATTCAGAAACCCAATGGAATCAGAAAAGTATGGGTGTTCAATACCGATAGATTGGGTAGGTATTCGAATTCGTGGTACTCAATATTAAAGGTCTTTATCGATTATGGGGTTGAGATATACATTGGTGAGGATTTAAATCCCTATGATTTATCTAGTTCAGTTGATAAACTAACAATCAATATTCTTTCTTCAATTTCTCAATATGATAATGAGTTAAGAAGAATGAGGTCAGTTTTGGGAAAAAGAAATTCCCTAAAAAATGGAAATACCTATGTTGGAGGTACGGTTCCTTTCGGATATACGGTTGAAGGAAAGAATTTGGTTATTCACCCTACAGAATCAAAGTATATCAAAAAGATGTATGAGATGTACAGTGAAGGAAAATCACCGATGGAAATTAAGGTTTTCTTAGACCATCAAACTGAAGTGAATCCGAGAAGGAGTGTTAAGGGATGGAATGTAGGTACTATACTTTCAATGTTGAAGAAAGAAATCTACAAAGGTGTTCAGATTTGGGAGTGGAAAGAAAAACTTCCTAATGGAGAGGAAGAAATTGTAGAATCCTTTGAACTTAAAGTTCCTCCAATTATTAATGAGAACTTTTGGAATGAGGTACAAGAAAAAATTCAAAACCACTATCCTCTCCAATTTGATGGAAAGAGTAGGAAATCACTTTTAAAGGGGTTGTTAATTTGTCCTAAATGTAAGTTAAGGTTGGGACATCGGTTTAAAACCAATAACCATTACTATGGAAAATGTAGTGAAGATAATTGGAGAAAAGTTGGAAAGAAGAATGACCTAAAAAGTTGTCCAATAAAAAAGAGTCCTCGAATGGAAGTATTGGATGAAAAAATAATTGATTCGGTAATTGAAGTAATTAAAAATTCCAAAAGGAAAAGAGAGGATTACAAAATCAAAAACCTTCAAACAAAATTCGATGAAGTAGAAAATATAAGGTTGCAAAAATCCACTTTAGAAAGGAAAATTAGGGGTAAGAATTCTGAACTATCCAAAATTGAAGAACAGGAAATTCAGATAGAATTTGATATCAGAATTGGAAATTTAACAGAGAAGAAGGGTGAGCTCCTCAAAAAGAAATTCGGTGAACACATCCAAGTTTTGAAGGAAGAAATTGAAAATTTAAAAGGAGAATTAGAAGTGTTTTCCAATTCTAAAGGTTGGATAGATTGGCTAGAAAAAATGAATGAGGAAATTGAAAAGTTAAAAACTCAATCATTGGAGAAAAAACGAGAATTCCTTTTTAGTGTCCTCAAAGAGATTCAAATTATTTATGACCAAAAGAAACAATCCCATAAGATTGATATTAAGTTTTTACTTCCACTGGTTGGGGATTCTATCCTCTATAATGTTGAAAGAGACGATAATGGATTTAAAACCTATAATCTAAAGGAAGGAAGTACAGTTTATGAAATGGAAGTTGATTCCTTTGTTCCAAACAACTCAAAAGACCAATCTTATAAGGGGGAATTGGTTCAGAGAATTGTAGAACTGAAAGAGATTGAAGGATACTCTTTGGAAAAGATTTGTGAGATTCTAAATAAAGAAGGTAAGAAACCAATAGGGGGTGGTATTTGGTATAAAAGTAGGGTTTCCTCGTTCTATAGTTACAATAGAAAACTCCTCCCAAAGGTGGAGGGGGTAAGAAAAATGAACTAAATGGAGTTCAGATTAACGGTGGAATAATTATCGAAAAATTGTCTTTGATTGGAAGAGGCTGTCTGACTATTTGTTGGACAGCTTTTTTAATCTGTAGGATTGCATGATCCAGGGGCATAGGCTCTTATTCCAGAAGATTGAGCATAGCAAGAATTATAATAAGTGATTCCATCACAGCCACATACCGGATTATAAATGGCTATGCATTCATCTGGCCTATTTGAAATTTCCGAATCAAAACAAAGATTCATAGGTTCCGATTTTTCGGTGCACTGGAATAGGAATAATGGTGAAATAAAAAATATCAAGAATTTTAAAAAGCGCATTGTTAGGATTGATTACGTCCTAAAGATACTATTCAGTAAGGAACAGACTAGTTAATTTACACTCAGTCGGAAAATAAAATCCCTACTTTTGCAAAGTCTAATCAATCCCTATGCTTGACAAATTACAAGCCTTAAAAGAGCGTTTTGAAGAAGTAGGTCAGCTCATCATTTTACCGGACTCCATGTCCGATATGTCAAAATATGCCAAACTGACCAAGGAGTACAAAGATCTTGAGAAAATCGTAGGTGTTTTTGATACCTACATGCTAGTTCTTAAAAATATTGATAGCTCCAAGCAAATCCTTGAAAAGGAAAAAGATCCTGAATTTCGCGAAATGGCGAAAATGGAATTGGATGATCTTGCCGAACAAAAAGTAACCTTGGAGGAGGAACTTAAGCAACTGTTAATACCTAAAGATCCCAATGATTCAAAAGATTGTATTCTTGAGGTGAGAGCAGGAACAGGGGGGGATGAAGCTGCCATTTTTGCTGGTGACTTGTTCCGAATGTATGAACGATTCTGCGAAATGCAGGGCTGGAAACTGACTGTTTTGGACTTGACTTTTGGTTCGGCTGGAGGATACAAAGAAATCATTGCTACTGTTTCAGGTGCAGACGTATACGGCATGCTCAAATATGAATCTGGGGTTCACCGAGTTCAACGAGTTCCTGCTACCGAATCTCAGGGGCGAGTTCATACTTCTGCTGCCTCAGTGGCGGTACTTCCTGAAATGGACGAAGTAGAAGTTCATTTGGACATGAATGATATTCGGAAAGATACCTTTTGCTCCTCCGGTCCTGGGGGACAATCCGTGAATACTACCTATTCGGCAGTTCGTCTTACTCACCTTCCATCTGGTCTTGTAGTGACTTGTCAGGATGAAAAATCTCAAATTAAGAACTTTGAGAAAGCATTGAAAGTATTGAGATCGAGACTCTATGAGATTGAACTGGCTAAGCATAACGAAGCTGTAGGCGCTCAAAGAAAATCAATGGTCGCAAGTGGAGACCGATCTGATAAAATCAGAACCTACAATTATCCTCAATCGAGAGTGACGGATCACAGAATCAATAAAACGGTCTATAATTTACCTGAAGTGATGGATGGACATGTAGAAGAATTTATTTCTGCCTTGAGATTAGCTGAAAATCTTGAAAAACTTCAAGCAGGAGGAATAGAATAGCCTTCTTTTCGCATCCGGAATTTATCGAGTATATTGAGTATTATTCTTTTAAAACCCAGTACCCACTATGACCATATCAGGCGAAAGGGAAATAAGTTTGGTGACATGGAATGAAATACATTTTCATCAGCTCTATCCTCTGGCTAATAATCCAAAAATTGCCATGAATCTTCGTGACAGCTATCCTCAGCCGTACACGATACATGATGCAAGACATTGGATTGAGCACAATCAGAAATTCAACCCACCGCAAAATTTTGCGATCGAATTTGAAGGGAAATTAGCAGGGGCAATTGGGGCTGAGCGTGGCAAAGATGAGCTTAGAACCAATATGGAATTAGGGTTTTGGATTGGGGAACCATTTTGGGGAAAAGGCATTGCCACAGAAGCAGTAAAGCTGTATACCGACTATATATTTCAGAAATTCGATATCCAGCGAATTTTCGCTCAGGTGTTTGACTTTAATGGAGAATCCATGAGTGTATTAGAAAAAGCAGGATATGTTCCTGAGGCGATTCTTAAAAAGGCGTTTATTAAAAGAGGTCGAATCGGAGACCTATTCCAATATGTAAGGGTACGGGATGAAGAATAATCTTCATCCCTTTTTTATTATACTAGGTCTAGTGCTTGTTTGATATCCCAAATCAAATCATCAGCATGTTCAACGCCAATAGAAAGGCGGACCAATTTTTCGGAAATCCCTAGCTTTTGACGATCTGAATCACTCACATCGCTATGCGTCATGGTAGCAGGATGCTCAGCAAGGGATTCTGTGCTTCCTAGAGATACGGCTAAATGGAAAAGTTTCAGGCTATCTAGGAATTTGAAAGCCTCCTTTTCACCTCCTTTAATGTCAAAGGAGACCATTGCGCCTGCGCAACTCAACTGCTTTTTGAAAATTTTATATTGATTGGTTCCTTCAGCAAGGTGTCCCAAATAATATACCTTGTCGACCTTGGGATGTGCTGCCAAGTAATCAGCTACCTTTTCGGCATTTAAGGCTTGCTGAGTCATTCTCACTTTTAATGTTTCAAGACTTCGCATTAATAGCCATCCTGTCCAAGGTCCCGCCATGTTTCCTAAAAAAGTTCGTAAGGTTCGGACCCGCTGCATCAATTCTTTTTTTCCAAGTACGGCTCCAGCTATTAAATCAGAATGTCCACCAATGTATTTTGTAGCTGAGTAAACAACGAGGTCAGCACCATGTAGAAGCGGATGTTGCCAGAGAGGTCCCATATAGGTGTTGTCGACTGCTACTGGTACATACGAGTTTTCTGATGAGAAATGATCCGCAATTTTCCGACAGAGTTCAAGGTCAAATAGCGCATTTGTGGGATTAGCAGGGGTTTCTACATAGACCAATTTGATAGAATGGCCTTTGGTTTTTTCTAGGATTTCCTCAAAGGTCTCGTCAGCCGAAAATCCAATCCCGTTAATTCCATATTGCGGAAGTACCTTGTTTATGAAGTGATCAGTGCCTCCATATACAGGCATACTGTAAAGTAAATAGTCACCCGGGCGGAGAAATTCTAATAAAACGGTGGAAATAGCAGACATTCCACTTTCAAAAACGGCACATTCATCCGCTTGATCCCATAAACAAAGCCGCTCCTCGAGGATTTGAAGGTCTGGATTATTTAGCCGAGAATAAATCAAACCAGGTTGCTCTCCTGGCGATTTTTCCCTTTTTCCATAGGCTAATTCAAAAAACTCTTTGCCTTCTTGGGCATTTTTGAATACAAAGGTAGAGGTTTGAAAAATGGGACATTTTATTGCTCCTTCTGACCACTCTGGCTTGTAACCATGAGACATCATGAGACTTTCTGGGTGGAAATTTTTTGGGTTCATATTCAGGTCTTTTCTTAATTCAAATCACCACAATTTTAAAATAAGAATCAACTTGAGCTTCCCTATAATATTTTGTGTCTATTCAATTGATAAATCATAATTCTGATTTATTCTTATTTTTTTAGAAATAATTTTACAGATACAAAATAATATTTGGAATCTTTCAAAATTTGCTTTGAAGATTCAAAGAATATTTTTTTAGCGAACCCAAAGCTTTTTGGTGATAATTCCTTGTCTTCCCTGGAGGTGAACTAAATGAACACCTTGGGGTAAATTATCAAATGTAAGTGACGTCTCATTAGACCTGATTTTTCTTGAATCCAAGATCTGACCTAGCGAATTAATAATTACGACTTCTTCAAAATTGCCTAAACTTTTTCCTGCAACGGTTATGGAGCCAGTACTTGGATTGGGATACACTTTCCAATTAGAGTTGTCTAAAGGTTCTAGGGAGGTTATGATATCCACCAGCACATTAAGTGTGGTAGATGGGCCAAAATCACAAGCATTTTGAGCTTTTACCGACAAGGTATGATTTCCTTCTTGCTCCCAAATTACCTGAATTTGAGCCGTACCTTGACCTGATAAAATACGGCCACCAGAGCTTAGGGTCCATTGATAATTTAGTCTAGGAGAATTAACAGTCGAGTAGGTTTGGGTAGATAGCGCAGGAGTAGACTCGCCAATAATTGGAGATGGGGCCTCAGGGGAAGTGATCACCTGAACCGGAAAAACTTTTGAAGTGGAATTCCCGCATTCATTGTCTAGCCTAACACTTAAGGATTGAAGTCCTTCTGTGTCCCAGATTACTTCAATCTCCGCCTGGTTTTCATCAGAAATAATCGTTCCACCTTGAATGTTCCAAGTGTAAATAAAGTTACCAATGATCGGAGCTTTGTAGCTATAAGATTCACCTTGACATACTGTCCCTTCACCTTCGATTCCCTCCTCTAGACTTGGAATGTCTCCTATAGCTACCTCTAAGAATGAGGTCTCTCCCGCGCCACAGAAGTTAGACCGATTGACAAATACGCCACCTTTTCCCGGCAAAGTCCACTGTACTTCGATTTGATTTGTGCCTTGACCTTTGACAATTTGCCCCCCATCCACTCTCCAAATCAATGAGGATCCATCCTCTGGTAGATCAGAAATCTGATAAACCTGATTGCTTAAACAACTTTGGCTAGGTCCACTGATCGTACTTAACCTTCCCGTAGGGGGATTACAGTTATACTTAATTATTGTTCCTTCATCCCCAACTGCAAATGCCCCATTTTCGGTAAATGCCATCACTGCATATAAATCACGGGTGGTTCCTGTGGCTAATTTTGTCCAAGTAATTCCTCCGTCAGTTGTGGCTAGAGCTAATCCTTTTTCACCAACGGCCATTCCAAAGTTGTCCCCAAAAAAGTCCACTCCATAAATATTCTCAGCGATTCCGGTGTTTTGAAGACTCCACGTTCTACCCAAATCGGTTGTCTTCAAAGCTGTTCCCTTATCCCCTACAGCATAGGCGGTCGTTCCATTGATTCGAGTGGTATAGTTTAAATTTTCAGTCGTTTGGGAGGGAATAGTTTCCCAAATTGATCCGTTATTTGACCAAAGAATTTTCCCACCATCTCCTACAGCATAAGCTGTTTGCAAATCAAATGCGCTGATATCGTTAATACTCTCGGAAGTTTGTGAAACATTTGAGCCAAAAACTTCCCAAGAATTTCCACTACTTCCAGAGGAGCGAGCAATGGTTCCAGCATCCCCAACTACATATGGAAATTCAGGAAGAAAAATATGAACTCCCTTGATGGCATTAGTGGTAGGGATTTGAAGCTTGGTCCATCCCTGTCCTGCATTAGAAGTACGGTAAACTACTCCTGAGCTGCTGGTCACGAATCCGTAATTCGTATTCCAAAATTCCAGTGAATGAATGGATTCTACCTCAGGAATCGGTCTTGGAATTAAGGTTGTAGCCCCATTTGTAGTTACAAAAAATTCCCCCGCTCGTCCTCCGAGCAATAAGTAGGTGGCTGATTCTAAATCCATGGTGATGAAATCTGCCTTTACTCCTGCAAAAGGAACAGACCATGAATTTCCTTGATTAGTAGATTTTACTATATATCCAGCACTCCCAACCAATACTATTTGAGAACCATCTACTGAAAATGTACTCGAGTTAAATTTGGAAGCCAAATTGGTTCCATAGTTTATACTAGAAAAATCAACCCCTCCATTTTTAGATTGGAAGCCTTTCCCATCTTTAGTTCCTAAGATTATATGATTGGGATTGGTCGGGTGGATTGAAATAGTGGAAATATCGCTAGAAGTGAACGATTGGATTGGAGAGAAAGTCGTATTTGAAGCATTGAACTTCTCGATAAAACCATTTTTCCCTGCCACAAACATTTGTTCAGGGTTTGTTCCTGATACAGATAATAATGTGTCGGTGGTTGAGGTTTGAAATGTATTCCAAGTGGATCCTAAATTAGTGGATAAGACCAATTTGCCTTCAGAGCCCACTAAAAAAAGAGTATTGGGCCCAACAATGGACATTCCATAAAAGGAAAAGCCTGGAACCGAAGTTATTGGTGACCAGTTCTTTCCAAAATCCGAAGAGGTAAGTAGAATCCCATTTTCTCCAGCGGCAAAGGCAATATTTTCCGTGGAAAATTTGATCTGATTTAAATTCTCTGAAACTCCGGAGTTGCTATTTACCCATGTTTCTCCTCCATTTTCAGTAAATAAAATTTGCCCCCCTTTTCCAACTGCAATACCCCTTGATTCATCAAAAAAAGAAACATCCAGAAGCCAATCGTTAATTTCTTGTGTCGATTCTGTCCATGAGTTTCCGCCATTACTGGTTCGAATGATGATGTTTTCACCAACAATTATGGCTTTCTGGTCTGTAAGCCAATGGATACCTTCAAAATCAAGTCCCCAACTTTGCATTCGGGTCCAAGTTTGAGAAAAACCAATAGTTGACTCAAGTAAGAAAAATAAAAAGGCCAGTAAGGGTTTTTTCATCGGCGTTGGATTAGGAATGCAACTTTCAACACTCTACTTTTTGGGGATAAAAAGGTAAATTAAGTACAAATTAAAGGATATGAACTATATCTCAGGGTTTTTGAGGGTAGTATTACAGATAAAATTTATGGAAAAGTCATGGAAGGTTAAGATGGGGATTCTCGCTTGTTTGTTCTTGTTGATGATTAGTTGTGGTCCTCAAGAGCGTGTATCCAAGGAAGTATTTGAAGAGGCAAACAGACATCTAGAAGTAAAGAGAATATCTGAAGCCCAAATCATCGAAGAAGCTATGATTTGGGGGGATTCCATTTCCCAAGAAGCACAAAAAGAATTGATTGCTAAGCTGCAAGCTTCCGTTGCAGAAGTGGGAATTCCTGGAGCAATCGAATTCTGCAGTACAAATGCATTGTCAATACTGAATGAATTCAGCCAATCTCATCAAGTCACGGTTAGGAGAGTTTCAAATAAATATCGAAATCCATCCGATCAGCCTGATGATTCTGAACTACCTATTTTGGAGGCTTATGAATACAATGCCGAAAACGGGTTAGAAAGTGAGCCGAATATTCAAAAGTTAAATGGTGGAGAGGTACTACTTTATACTAAGCCAATTGTAATTGGGTCGGGACTATGTCTAAGTTGCCACGGTGAGCAAGGGAAAGAAATTAATGATGAGACTGCCAATAAACTATCCACAATCTATTCGAATGATTTAGCTCAAGGCTATAAACTAGGAGATCTTCGAGGGATGTGGTCTATTCGAATTCCCAAAAGTGAAGTGGCGAAACGGTTGTAATTTTAAAAGAATGGAAAAAAAGTTAGTGTTAATTGTGCTAATTCTGATGAGTTTCCAGCTCAACATTTCGGCAGTTTTTGATCCTTATACTCAAAAAATCCCAGGCACTCCCGTTTCCTTTGATATGACTCCTATTCCTGGAGGCACATTTTGGATGGGTAGTAATGATTCCGATTTTTCGGACCAAACCCCATCCCATGAAGTCTCTTTAGCTCCATTTTGGATGGGAACGCATGAAGTTACTTGGGATGCATTTGAGCTCTTTTTGGATAAGCACTTCGAAGAATCGATGACGGAAGGGGGAATTGAAGAGCGAGTAGATGGCTTGACGCGTCCTAGTTTACCGTATTTGGATATGACCTTTGGAATGGGGAAAGAAGGTAAGCCTGCTGTCGGAATGACTCAATATGGTGCACTTCAATTCTGTCACTGGCTTTATTTGAAAACAGGAATTTTTTATCGACTTCCTACAGAGGCAGAATGGGAATATGCAGCTCGTGGAGGTTCTCAGGAACGATTTTTCTATGGCAATGACCCAGCAAAGCTCGTCGAATATGCTTGGGTTAAATCCAATAGTAATGGACAGACGCATAGCGTGGGGCAGAAAAAGCCCAATCCCTTTGGACTTTATGATATTTATGGAAATGTACAGGAGTGGACGATAGATCTTTATGAGCCTGATTTTTACAGCAGGTCACCCAAGGATAATCCAATGAATCCAGCGGATAAATTGTACCCTCATGTGGTAAGAGGGGGAAGTTTCAAATCCGATCCGACTGAGATCAGTTCAGCGATGAGGGCTACCTCTGATCCGAATTGGAAAAGAATAGATCCTCAAATACCCAAAAGTCAATGGTGGTTTCCCGAGGCACCATTCATTGGGCTTCGGATAGTTAGACCTTTAACACCTCCTTCACCAGAAGAAATTCAAGCCTATTACAATCAAGAACCAATAGCTGATTATTAACCCTAAATAACACCTATCATGAATCAAAATAATTCGAGAAGAGACTTTTTGAAAACTTCCGCTCTTGTCACTGGCGGAATGTTAGCCCCATCATTTCTAGTTCCAGGAGCTTATGCCGCTCCTGAAAACCACCTAAAACTTGCCGTCATTGGTTGTGGAGGTAGAGGAACTGGAGCTGTGTTTCAAGCTTTTGAAACAGGACACCCAATTAAATTAGTTGCAATGGCAGATGCCTTTGAGGATCGTTTGGAGCAAAGCTATAAGGCTATTTCAGGAAAATATGGGGCTGAAAAAGTCACCGTTACACCTGAAAAGATGTTTGTTGGATTTGATGGATATAAGCAGGCCATTGCAGAAGCTGATGTAGTTATTTTGGCATCACCTCCAGGATTTCGCCCCCAACATTTTGAGGAGGCCGTAAAGCAGGGAAAACAGATTTTTATGGAAAAACCAGTGGCCACCGATGCAGCTGGTATTCGAAAAGTTCTAGCGGCAGCGGAGGAAGCAAAAGCCAAAAAACTGAATGTCGTTGTAGGACTTCAGCGACATTATCAAAGCAATTACCGAGAAGTGATGAAGCGAATTCATGATGGAGCTTTGGGAGAAATTATCGGAGGACAAGTCTATTGGAATGACGGTGGAGTTTGGGTTCGTGAACGCAAACCGGAGCAGACGGAAATGGAATACCAAATGCGGAATTGGTATTATTTCAATTGGCTCTGTGGAGATCATATCGTAGAGCAGCATGTTCATAATATTGACGTAGCCAATTGGGCCAAGAATGGTTATCCCGTAAAAGCAGAAGGAACGGGTGGTCGTCAAGTCCGGACAGGAAAAGACCATGGAGAGATCTTTGATCACCATGTATTAACCTTCACATATGCGGATGGATCTGTAATTCATTCGGAGTGTAGGCATTTTCCAGGTGCTGCCAATCGGGTGGATGAGACTTTCCAAGGAACCAATGGAAAGGTGTACCTGAGTGCTGGAAATCATGGAAATATGACTGATTGGAAAGGAAATCCAATCTATACCCATGATCGTGATAATAACCCCAATCCTTACCAAGTAGAGCATGACGAGCTCTGGGCAACGTTAGTTAAAGGAGAATACAAATTCGCTGATGCTGAAAATGCAGCAAAATCTACCATGACGGCGATTATGGGTCGATATGCAACCTATTCTGGCAAAGTGATAACTTGGGACGAAGCCTTAAATGGTTCTGTTGATCTTTTCCCTGAGAAGTTGGCTTGGGATGCTTTACCTAAACTTTTACCGAACGCTGATGGGTATTACCCTTATGCAATTCCAGGAAAAACTAAAGTAATCTAATCGATGGAAAGAAGAGGATTTATTAAGCGAATGGGTGTAGGTAGTGCTTTTTTAAGTGCTGCTGGAGCACTAAGTTTTCCTGGTTTTGCAGAAGAAATCAAACGAGCCATTCCTTTCAATATGGATTTTGCACCACATTTTGGGATGTTCCGAAATCATGCTCCCGGAGGAATAGTAGAAGAGCTCAAGTTTATGGCAGATCAAGGATTCAGGTCCTTGGAGGACAATGGGATGCTGAAAAGATCGGTGGCCGAACAAGAATTAATCGGAAAAACACTCCAGGACTTGGGAATGAGGATGGGAGTGTTTGTTATTGATGGAGGAGACAACTGGAAAGTATCTCTGGCTACTGGAAAGCAAGAATTTTTGGATACTTTTTTGGCCACCTGTCGAACATCAGTTGAAGTAGCTAAACGAGTAGGAGCCAAATGGATGACAGTCGTGCCTGGATACTTTGAGCGAAATCTTCCTTTAGGTGTCCAAACTGGAAATGTCATTGAAGCCTTAAAGCGGGGAGCCGAGATTTTGGAGCCGCATGGGCTGACTATGGTACTAGAGCCATTGAGTGATAATCCTGACTTATTTCTCCGCCACGCCGACCAAACCTATATGATTTGTAAAGCTGTAGATAGCCCTGCCTGCAAGATTCTCTACGATATCTATCACATGCAGCGAAATGAAGGGAATCTAATCGCAACTATGGACAAGACCTGGAGTGAAATAGCCTACATTCAAATTGGAGATAATCCAGGGAGAAAAGAGCCAGGTACTGGAGAAATTAACTTTTCTAATGTATTTAAGTGGATTCATGAAAAAGGATTTACTGGAGTGATGGGAATGGAGCATGGTAATGCAGGGCCTGGGAAAGAGGGCGAGCTTGCCTTGATTGAGGCTTACCGAAAAGTTGATGTAAAATGAAACGAGGGTTATTCTTTCTATTGAGTTATTGTTTGATTTCTGGACTTATTGCCCAGGAAGTCCAGTGGAAAGAAATAACTACACCAGTGAAAGCTTCCTTAAGGGGGCTTTCACCGGTTTCAACTACCGTGTGCTGGGCTAGTGGAAGCCAAGGTACTTGGCTGAAAACCATGGACGGTGGCGAATCGTGGGAACATGGATCTATTGAAGGACTTGATTCTTTAGATTTCCGAGCAATTCATGCTTGGGATGACGAGAGAGCGATCGTGGCATCGGCAGGATCGCCGGCTGTAGTCTATAAAACCAGCGATGGAGGAAAAACATGGGAAAAAGTACATGAAGAAGCGGAGCCTGCTTTTTTTGATGCGCTTACTTTTTTGTCCCCAAATCGTGGTTTTTTGTTAGGGGATCCAATTGATGGAACTTGGATGTTACTGGAGACTTATGATGGGGGCGATTCTTGGCAGCGCTTGCCTATATCACCTCCAGCCGCAGAAGGTGAAGCAGCGTTTGCTGCGAGTAATTCTTCACTTTTAGTCAATCGGAATATTCTTGTTTTTGGGACAGGAGGGGCCACCTCTAATTTGCACCTTTACTCGCTCAATGACCAGTACTGGACCTTATTTCAAGGACCTCTTTTGCAAGGAGCGTTCTCACAGGGGATATTCGGATTATCTTTTGTTCAAGATGGAATAGTCGCAGTCGGGGGAGATTTCGAAAAGCCTGATTCAAGGGATCGAACCGCGGCAGTTTTTAAAAATCAAATGGCGGAATTGCCGAATAGGTTTCCTTCTGGATATCGTTCGGGGATTGCCTATTGGAAACAGAAAAAATTATTGATCGCTGTTGGTCCTTCGGGATCTGATATTTCGTTGGATCAAGGAATGAACTGGGAAAACTTCTCAGCTACTGGCTTTCATGCGGTCAAAGTTTCTTTGGATCAGAAGTCAATCTGGGCATCGGGTTCTCAAGGGCGAATTGGGAAATTGATTTCAAAGTAATTTCCTCCCAAAAGGAAAATCAGGCCTTTTAAATAACCTTATCTCTCATTTTTTTTCGATCAATTCCTCACTACTTCTTAAAAAAAGGGTCTTGAGTTGTATATTTATCAAGCTTTAATTTTCCCTTTGCCTTTCAAACTCTCTAAACTTATAATGCATATGTTCGAAATTATTCCTTCCATTTGGCTGATAAACGGAAAGTGTGTCCGACTAAAAAGGGGGGATTTTGCTACTGAAGAGGTAATTTCCAATAATCCATTGGAAATTGCTCAGGCGTTTGAAAGCATCGGAATCAAGCGACTCCATTTAGTGGATTTGGATGGTGCTCGCCGTGGGGAGCCAAAGAACTATCATATTTTAGAGACGATTGCTGGTTATACAGATTTGAAAATTGATTTTACAGGAGGGGTTTCGACAGATGGTGATGTGATAAAATGTTTTGAGTTTGGTGCCAAGACGGTGACAATTGCCTCTGCAGCTGCTAACTTTCCAGAAAGATTTGCGCAGTTTATCTTGTCCTACGGAAGAGAGAAAATCAATCTAGCAGCTGATACGACGCCCACTGATCATAAAATAAAAATCCGCGGCTGGCTGAAAAAAACCGAAATCGACTTGTTTGAGCATATCGAATTCTTTTATGATCGAGGATTGAAATATCTGAAGTGTTCAGATGTAACTCGAGATGGTGTCATGGAAGGGCCTAATTTTACCCTTTATCAAGAAATATTAGATCGTTTCCCAAATTTACAATTGGCCGCTTCAGGTGGGGTTCGAGGAATAGATGATTTCAGAAAACTTCGTGATATGGGGGTCCATGCTGCAGTTTTTGGACGTGCCTATTACGAAGGGAAAATTGAACTTGCTGATCTAGAAAAATTTATGCTAGAAGGATAGTAACCACACAAAAAAAGGAGGCTTTAAGCCTCCTTTTTTATGAATATCAATTTTGATTTTAGTCTCCTTTAAACTTATCTACGATGTAGAGGAAAATATTGAATGATAGTGTAGAAGGAGATTCTGGTTTTTTTGTTTCCCCTTCTTTAGGAAAATCAGTAGTGTTATCTCTTTTGGCCAGAGGAGTAGTAGTTTTTTGTACTGAAGTGCTAGCCTTAGATGCGTTAAATAAAATAGGTGCATTCTCTCGGGATGCCGTATGATCTTCAGATCCAGAACGATCCACTCTCGTAGATGGCAATTCTTCTGCCTTTTCATTTTCATTTTGGGCGGAAGACTCGTGTGAGATTAAAGCCATTCCCATCAAGACAAAAACCAACAAAAGAGGTTTTTTGACAGAAAAGTTTGAAAATTTCAGCATGGCTCGATTTAGAGTTCTTATGACTTAACTTAGAGTTCGTGTAAAGGTTGCTAAAAATAATAAAAAAAACAGCTATGCAAACGATTGACCAGGAAGATTTTCTCAAAATTGACTTACGATTAGGAACAATAATACAGGCAGAAATTTTTGAGAAAGCTCGTAAACCCGCCTATAAAATTTGGATAGATTTCGGGGCGGATCTGGGAGTGAAAAAATCCTCAGCTCAAGTGACTTCATTTTATACCCCAGAAAGCTTACTGGGTAAACAAGTGATTTGTGTGGTCAATTTCAAGCCCAGACAAATCGCAGATTTTATGTCTGAAGTTTTGGTCACTGGATTTTCAGCTGAATCAGGAGGAATTGTTTTGGCTACCTCCGACCAACTTGCGCCAAATGGTGCTAAATTACATTAATGAACTGGAAGGTGAGTCAGATACTTTACCCATTCATGTTACACACTAGCCCATTAATCAATTTCAGATTTAAATAGTTATCGATGAGACTTCTACTTTTAATTCCAGCCCTACTATTGGGCACTTTACTTCAAGCTCAAAGTTTGGAAGGAGCTTGGAAACTGATCAGCCAAAACGGAAGCTTGATTACAGAGCAGGAGTTTATTAAAATCTACCAGGATGATTATTTCGCCTTTGGAATTAAAAATTCCTCTGATCATGCTTTTATAGGGGCTGGAGGGGGACCTTATGAATATGCCAATGGGAAATACTCCGAAACACTAGATTTTTTTACGCTCGATCCGCTTCAAGTGGGCACTACGACTCCATTCAAAGTGGAACTTAAAGAGAATAGGCTTTCACTTACTGCAAATACCAATCAAGGCATTCTAGTTGAGGTTTGGGAACGAATTTCAGAATCCAAAGATGACCTTACCGGTAATTGGGTGATCACCGGACGAAAAAGAGAGGAAGAAATTTCAAGATCTACTCCAGGAGCGCGGAGAACGATAAAAATTTTGAGTGGAGGACGTTTTCAGTGGGTAGCATTTAACTCCGATACAAAAGAATTTTCTGGAACTGGAGGAGGAACATACACCGCAATAGAAGGTAAATACACCGAAAATATCACCTTTTTTTCCCGAGATAATTCCCGTGTAGGGGCTAGTTTAAGTTTTGATTACAAGGTGATCGATGGGGAGTGGCATCATAGTGGCCTCAGTTCTCAAGGCCAACCCATTTATGAAATTTGGACTCCCTACGCGATTGGCTATACCCCAACCTCGAAATGAAACAAAAAAGGAGCTTTTTATAGCTCCTTTTTCTTTTATGCCTCTACACTGTAAAGCTCCTTAAGTCGCTCAATTGTGTAATCAACTTCTTGTAATGAATTAAATCGGCTAAAAGAAAACCGGACAGAATCTCGATCAGCTTTTGCTCCAATTGCGCGTAAAACATGAGATCCTACTGTGGCTCCAGAACTACAAGCTGAACCACCTGAAGCAGAAATTCCAGCTAAGTCCAAATTGAAAAGTAACATGCCACTATTTGATTCAGAAGGCGGAAGGCTGACATTAAGAACAGTGTAAAGAGACTGGTCTATGTTTTCAGACATTCCATTAAATTCTACACCCGGAATTTCTGCCCTTAATTTTTCTATGAATCGAGCTTTTAACGAACGAATTTGAGATTGATGTTCTTCCATGTGCTCGTAGGCAAGCTCCAATGCTTTAGCCACACCAATTATTCCAATCACATTTTCAGTCCCTCCTCGCATATTTCGCTCTTGGGCCCCTCCATGAATAAATGGGTGAATTTTTTTGTCTTTTCTGACATAAAGAAAACCTGCACCTTTTGGTCCATGAAATTTATGTCCTCCTGCGACAATGGCATCCACGGGCAGATTTTTAAGATCATGTCGATAGTGCCCCATGGTTTGAACGGTATCGGAATGGAAAAAAGCGCCGTATTCTTTAGCAAGTGTTCCAATTCGCTCCAGATCATTCAAGGTGCCAATTTCATTATTGGCATGCATTAAGGAGACCAAACTCTTTGGATTGGCTTTTAAAAGTGTTGTCAATTGGTCGTAATCAATATTTCCTTGGTGATCGACATCAAGCAAGGAAAGTTTGATTTTACCTTTTTGGGCCAAAACTTCTAGCGTATGTAATACCGCATGGTGCTCAATCGGGGAGCTTATGGCATGGGTAATCTCGTGCGTATCAATACCACAGACCAAAGCAGTGTTATCTGCCTCCGTTCCACCAGAGGTGAAGAAAATTTCAGATGGGCTAGCATTGAGTAGTTCCGCAACTTTTTTTCTTGATTTTTCAATGGCGGATCTTACCTCTCTTCCATGGCTATGCACTGAAGAAGGATTACCAAAATGACTTTTCATGAATGGAAGCATGGCTTCGATCACTTGATCGTCCATGGCTGTGGTTGCGGCATTGTCAAAGTAAACTTTCATCATATCTGGGGTTGGGGCATTCGATTTTTCAGTCTTAAATCAGCGATGCACTCACCACCTCCTTGATATCTAGCATAATTTTTTTAGCTAAATGCTCAGCGGTAGCTTCGCTGTCCGATTCTGAATAAATCCGAATGATCGGTTCTGTATTTGATTTTCTCAAATGAACCCATTCTTTATCGAATTCTATTTTGACTCCATCAATATCATTGATGGGGTGTTTTTTATACTTGTTTTTGATTTCGAGGAGGATTTTGTCCACGTCGATCTCAGGAGTAAGTTCGATTTTGTTTTTTGAAATATGGTAGTTCGGATAGGTGGCTCTAAGCATGGAAATTGATTTTCCGAACTTTGCCAGATGGGTTAAAAATAGACCAATCCCAACCAAGGCATCTCTTCCATAATGGGAAGTAGGATAGATAATCCCTCCATTTCCTTCTCCGCCAATTACCGCATTTACGGCTTTCATTTGATTGACGACATTAACTTCCCCCACTGCTGCTGCGGTATAATTACCACCTCTTTTTAGAGTTACATCCTTCAGAGCTCGGGTAGAAGAAAGGTTGGAAACCGTATTTCCTGGGGTTTGGGACAACACGTAATCTGCAACTGCAACTAGCGTATATTCCTCTCCAAACATGGAACCATCCTCGTTGACAAGGGCTAATCGATCCACATCAGGGTCTACCACGATGCCTAGATCAAAGTTTCCTTTTTCTAATTTTTTTGAAATCTCCCGCAGATTCTCAGGAAGTGGTTCAGGATTATGTGGGAAATGACCGTCAGGAGTACAATACATTTCTTCAATTTCTGTAACTCCAAGGGCTTTTAGCAATTTTGGAACAGCTATTCCTCCTGTGGAATTGACAGCATCAACCACGATTTTGAAATTCCTTGCTCGAATAGCTTCCACATCCACCAGCTCCAGATCAAGAACATGTTGGATATGGCGGTCAAGGTAATCGTCGATAGCGGTGTACTTTCCGAGTTTTTTGACTTCAGCGAAGTTAAAATCCTCCTTTTCTGCTTTTTCCAGAATGGATTTCCCTTCTTCATCTGAAATGAACTCACCGACTGAATTCAGCAATTTTAGCGCATTCCATTGAATGGGATTATGGGAAGCAGTGAGGATAATACCTCCTCCCGCTTGTTCTTTTGGCACCGCAAATTCTACCGTTGGTGTGGTGCTTAGCCCAAGATCTATTACATGAATTCCTAGCCCTTGAAGGGTGGCTGAAACAAGATCCGAGATCATTTTTCCAGAGAGCCTTGCATCTCGTCCAATTACAACTTTTGGATTCCCGGTTTTTTCGATGACCCAAGCCCCATAGGCGGAAGCAAATTTAACTACATCAATTGGTGTGAGTCCCTCACCGGCCTTGCCGCCGATAGTTCCTCTAATTCCGGAAATTGATTTAATGAGTGACACTAATAAGTTGGTTTAAAAGATGATCAGAATAAAAAAATAAAAGGTCAAATGGGTGATTTTATTTGAATTTGGCCAACACCTTGTCGACTTCATTGTCGGGATTGGCACAAGAAGAATCAGAGTCTACTGTTTTACCGCATAGACTACAAGTGACTCCTTCCTTATTTAGAAATGGGCTTTGGGATGCACAAGTGCCTTTGAATTCTCCATTTTTGAGGAAAATTAGCCTTACAGACATCAAAACGAAGAACAAAGCTACAAAGCCGACGGTGATCAATACAGTTGCCATAACGGATATATTTGCGCAAATTTAAACCTTTACTCCGAAAACGTCCACAACTTTAGCATAGTTTCCCAAGTCATGTCCAATTTGAGTACCCGAGCAGAACAGCTTGCCGCATTTGATCGATTGTTGACCATTATGGATGAGCTGCGTGCACAATGTCCTTGGGATAAAAAGCAAACGACGGAGAGCCTCAGACATTTAACGATAGAAGAAACCTTTGAATTATCGGATGCCATTTTGGAGGGGAATCCCGAAGAAATAAAAAAAGAACTGGGAGACATCTTATTGCATATCGTTTTTTATGCAAAGATTGGCTCTGAAGAAGGCAATTTTGATATTTCCACCTTGATCCATTCTTTGTGTGAGAAATTGGTCCGACGCCATCCCCACATTTATGGAGATACAGTTGCGCAAGATGAAGAAACTGTCAAGCAAAACTGGGAAAAGATCAAGTTGAAAGAAAAAGGGAATAGTTCTGTTCTAGGAGGGGTTCCCAAATCATTGCCAGCTTTGATCAAAGCCATGCGAATCCAAGAAAAAGCCCGCGGTGTAGGTTTTGATTGGGAAGAAAAGCAGCAGGTTTGGGAAAAGGTTGAGGAGGAGATGAAAGAGTTTCAAGCAGAATTTAATGCAGCCTCCGAGGAAGAAATCGACCATGAAAAGGCGACAGGCGAATTTGGTGATCTTCTTTTTTCGCTCATTAATTACGCCCGTTTTATTGACATCAATCCTGAAGAGGCGTTGGAGCGAACAAACCTTAAATTCATCAAGCGGTTTCAATATCTAGAAAATGCTGCTCGCGAGGCTGGCAAAAACTTGAGTGATATGACCCTCGCTGAAATGGACGTTTATTGGAATGAGGCCAAGAAAAAATAATCCTACTCAGAAAGTCCAGAAACTTGAAATTTCGTAATTCCGATATGAGTGGGCTTTCCAAATAACCATGAAAATTTCAATTAACTCAATAAATAGATAACTCAATTTTCAGCTATGCCCAATCAAGTAATTTTCACCCCAGAAGCTCCTGCACCGATCGGTCCCTATTCCCAAGCTATATTAGCGGGTAATACCTTATATGTTTCTGGTCAAATCGCTTTAGATCCTGATACGGGAGACTTGATCAATGAAAATATTACAGAGGAGACTCATGCTGTCATGAAAAACATGGAGGCCATTTTAAGAGCTGCCGGTTTTGGATTTGGAGATATAGCTAAGTGTACCATTTTTATTCGCGACATGGGGCAGTTTGCAACGATCAATGAAGCTTATGGGCAATATTTTAAAGTTAATCCTCCTGCCCGGGAAACAGTCGAGGTGAGCAAACTCCCTAAGAATGTAAATGTGGAAATTTCTTGCATTGCGATAAAAGCGGGCAGTTGAATCTCATTCCCTTTCATAGCGAAACGATCGTGAGCGCCATGTCCCAAGAGGAAGTCTTGGGACAACTTAGGGCTGTGACTCGTGAAGCTAATTTTTTAGACGCCCGTACCCAGACTTTAGCTGATGTCAAATTCAATGGTTTGGTGGGCAGGCAGAAGTTTCGAATCTCTAGAGTCATTCGAAGAGGGGAGACTTTTCTCCCACTTATTGAGGGGAGGGTAGAGAAAACTCCGCGTGGAAGTATCATTTTTTTAGCTTATCGGTTATTTCCTGTGGCCTTATTTTTTTTGATTTTCTGGAGTGTAGTTTTGGTGTCATTTGCCATATTTTATGGGTTAGCTTTGGAGAATTGGCAAAACGCCATGATTTGCAGCCTTCTCGCGGTGGTCAATTACATGCTTTGCGTCTTTTTCTTTCACCGGCAGGTAAAGGCTTCGCGGGCGATTTTTCATCAACTCATTAATTTTCATTTGAAAGGCAAGGATTAAATCGCTGCTGGTCTAGGCAAAAGGAGGGTTTGATTGTAACTTTGCGCCCGTATCAATTCAAACCCATTTACCAAAAATTATGACTATCCGTATCGAGAAGGACACCATGGGACCTGTTGAGGTGCCTGCTGACAAATATTGGGGTGCACAGACGCAGCGCTCCATAAATAATTTTAAAATCGGTGGTGAGAAAAACCGCATGCCAATCGAGATTGTTCGAGCTTTTGCGATTTTGAAAAAAGCGGCGGCACTGACTAATGCTGAACTTGGCGTATTGACACAGGATAAAGCAGAGATCATTGCTCAAGTATGTGATGAGATCCTTGCTGGCAAATTGGACGATCAATTTCCATTGGTGATCTGGCAGACTGGATCTGGGACGCAGTCTAATATGAACGTAAATGAGGTGATTGCCTACCGCGCCCACGTACTATTGGGAGGCTCTTTGGAGGATGCAAAAAAGAAAATTCACCCCAATGATGACGTGAATAAATCTCAGTCCTCTAATGATACCTATCCTACTGCGATGCACATTGCTGCATACCAAATGGTGGTAGAAAACACCATACCAGGGGTACAAAAATTAAGAGACACCTTAGCTGCTAAAGCAGAGGCATTCAAAAATGTGGTGAAAATCGGTCGAACTCATTTTATGGATGCTACTCCGCTCACCCTTGGTCAAGAATTTAGTGGCTATGTAGCCCAGCTTGATCATGGATTGAGGGCTTTGAAAAATACGTTGGCTCATTTATCAGAGCTAGCACTTGGCGGAACAGCCGTGGGAACAGGATTGAATACTCCACAAGGCTATTCAGAATTAGTGGCTAAGAAAATTGCGGAGCTATCCGGACATCCATTTGTTACTGCTCCAAATAAATTTGAGGCATTAGCTGCCCATGATGGAATGGTGGAATCGCATGGAGCTTTGAAGCAAATGGCAGTTTCCTTGATGAAAATTGCGAATGATATTCGAATGCTTTCTTCTGGACCTAGATCAGGAATTGGTGAAATTTTAATTCCTGAAAACGAACCGGGATCTTCCATTATGCCTGGTAAAGTCAATCCAACTCAAGTGGAAGCCATGACGATGGTGGCAGCGCAAGTGATGGGAAATGACGTGGCCATCTCTATTGGAGGATCTAATGGTCACTTTGAACTCAACGTGTTTAAGCCATTGATTGCAGCTAACTTCCTACAGTCGGCACGTTTGATCGGTGATGCATGCGTCTCATTCAACGATAACTGCGCCATTGGTATTGAACCAAATACCCCGATGATCCAACGTCATTTGGAAAACTCCTTGATGCTAGTTACTGCGCTTAATACGCATATTGGCTATGAAAATGCCGCGGCAATTGCCAAAAAAGCGCATAAAGAAGGAACAAGCCTTCGTGAAGCTGCCATTGCTCTTGGACTACTTACCTCTGAGCAATTTGACGAGTGGGTGAAGCCAGAAGATATGATTGGAAGCTTGAAATAAGAGTTATTTAATTAAAAAAGTAAAGCCCTTGCAACCTAAGCTTGCAAGGGCTTTTTTTTGTGATTCATGGATTAAAATCCAACGAATGCTGGTGGCTCTACCCCCACTGCTCGTAAATAAGCAATAGCAGAGCCTCGGTGATGAGTACCATGATCCATCAATAAAGCTTCCACTTGTCTGATGCTTACTTGATTGCCGAAGACATCCATTTTTTGTGCCTCTTCAGCTGGAGATAAGGCCTTGATGCTAGCAGAACCGTAATCGTAAGCTTCTGCCACATAGGCTGCCAATTGCTCTCGAGTGGCAGTGGCCAAATCCAAGGTTGGAGTATTTTCAGCACCTTTCAAATAGCCTTTGGATATGCCAACAATAGAGCTTGCGATATGATGAATTTGTTCCTTGAAGCTCATCGCACCTGGGTCAGTCTTGTAATCCATTCCAGAGTCGGGCATTTTGGCCAAAACATCTAAGGTAAACTGCTTACTGTTTTCCCATTTACTTAGGTATTCTTCTTTGGTAGTCTGTGCAGAGACAATAGTTCCAGAGAAAAAGAAAGCAGCAAATAGAGCTGCAAAAGTTACTTTCATTAAATTTTTCATAAGTGAACAATGTTTAGAGGATGGTTAAAGTTCAAGGATTGAATCTGTAATTCAAATCGAAAGTCTAATTTTAACCCATGAGAAAATTCTTTTGGTTCATTGCTGTAGTCGTCGTTCTTTCTTCCTGTGAAAAAAATTGGCTTCCTAGGCCGACAGGGTATAATCGAATTGATCTCCCCGCTCATGATTATCAACAACTCCCAGAAGGATACCCGTATCAGATGGATGTATCAAAGTACAGCATAGTGGAGCCAGATTCGTTTAATCTTCAGGAAAAGGCCTGGATCAACCTTAACTATCAGGAGTTCGGAGCAAAAGTTCACTTAACCTATAAGCGTATTGATGGGAAGGATGTCGATTTTAAAACCCTTTCGAATGACGCCTTTAAGCTTACCGCTAAGCATCAAATTAAAGCCTATGGAATTGATGAGGGAGTTTTAATAACGCCAAATGGATATTCTGCTGTTGTAGCTGAACTAACTGGTGAGGTTCCTACCCAATTTCAGTTTTTTGTAACCGATTCCACCAAGCACTTTCTCCGAGGGGCACTCTATTTCAATACAGCCACAAAAAACGATTCCCTTGCTCCGGTAATCGAATACATCAAGATTGATATGACCCATTTGATGAATTCAGTTAAATTTTTGGATTAATCGAGATAAGTTGGTTTCGAGGTCCATTCGATTTTGATCTTTGGTTTTTTTTAAACTTCAACCATCTCAATTGATCGAAATTTTTAACCCACAACTTCCACCAATTGGAATGCTTTGGAACAAAAAAGCCTGCCCTTTGCTAAAAAGGCAGGCTTTTCCATGTCAAATGGCTTTGCGTTTTATTTAAGCGACTTCCAAGATTTTACAATTAAAATACCTCCGATCAGCGCAATGATAGCGGCAATTAAGCCTGCTGAGATTTCGCCGTAAATGAAAAATCCAGTCGAAAACAAGGCCGAATAAACCATAAATGTCCCGGTAATCATCAGTCCGATTTCCTTTCCCAATGTGCCTTTTTCTTCTTTTTCAGAAGGATATCGTTCTAAGACTTTTTTCCATCCTAAAGAGGCTGGTCTTACTTTTCTATAAAAAGACAACAAGACTTCATCTTTTTCCGGTTGGGTCATAAAAGTGACCAATAGCCAACCAATGGTGGTAATGGAAACAGAATAGATAAGTTTCAAATAGGATTGGTCCGCAGCGATATCGATAAGTCCGATTTTTGGATTGATTACTTCAAAAAAGATCGCTACGACAAAGGAAATGGCCATTGCTGAAATTTCGGTGTAAGCGTTTATTCTCCACCAAAACCATCTTAAAATGAAAATCAAACCTGTTCCAGCTCCGATTTGAAGGAGGATTTGGAAGGCATCCAAAGCAGAAGACAAGGCAAGCGCTAATAGCGCTGAAAGCACCATCAGAACTACCGTGGAGATCCTTCCGACAGCAACCAATTGCTTGTCTGTTGCCTCAGGCTTGATAAATCGAAGGTAGAAATCATTCACCACGTAGCTAGAACCCCAGTTCAGGTGAGTAGATAGGGTTGACATTACCGCAGCGATCAAGGAAGCCAAAACGATCCCAATTAATCCGGTCGGTAAAAAGGACAGCATCGCAGGATAAGCCAAGTCATCACCTAATTTATCCACAGGAATATTTGGGAAGGCAGCTTGGAGATCGGAAATATTTGGGAAAATCACCAAGGAAGACAAGGCTACAATAATCCATGGCCAAGGTCTTAGGGCATAATGAGCCACATTGAAAAATAAAGTAGCTCCAATCGCATTTTTTTCATCTTTGGCAGAAAGCATTCGCTGAGCGATGTATCCACCACCTCCTGGCTCTGCTCCAGGATACCAAGTCGCCCACCACTGAATTGCAATAGGAAGGATGAATATGGGGATGTAGACATTGGGATCACTAAAGTCAGGTACAAAGTCCAATTTCGTAGAAACAATGTCATGGCTTAATAAGCCACTCAACGAACCGATTTCTGGTAAATCCAAAACGTAATAGGCAGCACCGAAAGAACCGATCATTGCAATGAAAAACTGAAAGAAATCCGTCAAAAGGACACCTTTCAATCCTCCTAGCGAGCTATATACCACCGTTACGATGGAGGCTATCAATAAGGTCTGAACCGGAGATAACCCAAGCATTACACCTCCGATTTTAATGGCGGCCAAGGAAACGGTTGCCATAATAACCACATTGAAGAATACACCAAGATAAATTGCTCGGAATGCCCTCAGAAAGGCAGCTCCTTTTCCAGAATATCGTAATTCGTAAAATTCTAAGTCAGTGGTAACCTCTGATCTTCTCCAAAGTTTTGCATAGACGAATACGGTTAGCATTCCCGTCAAAAGGAAAGCCCACCATGCCCAGTTCCCTGCCACACCATTTTTTCGAACAATGTCGGTCACAAGGTTGGGAGTATCTGCAGAAAAGGTGGTTGCTACCATGGATACGCCAAGAAGCCACCAGGGCATATTTCTACCGGAAAGGAAAAACTCTTTCGCCGAGCTCCCCGCAGTTTTTGCGGTAAATAGACCGATCAATAAAGAGATAATAAAGAAGGCTGCAATTATGCCCCAATCCAAGGCGGTTACATTCATGGAAAGAAGAGTTAAGGTGGGATTAGTTAATTTTTTTATAAAATTGACAGAAACTTATCTAATAAATTTTTCTAATCTAAAGATAATTTGACTTTGACCAAATAATTTTATTTGTCGGCTTCTGATCTTGATCAAATTATCTAGTATTTCCTGAATGTTTCTTAATTCCCTCCTTTTTTGGGATTTTCGATTTCAAGATTTTAAGTTTTGATAATTTACCGATAAAGCCCCTCTCTTTGACCTCCGATAGTTTTGCATCAAAAGATAAATTCCATTTTGATGAAAAAACGTATCCTACTCTTAGCTTTTATTCCCTTTCTTTTTTCGTGTGAAAGGGATCCTCAGGTCAATCCTTCCCCTGAAACTCAGTTTTCTGAAATTTCCCGATTGCAGATCGGAGGCGAGGCTGCCGCTGAAATCACAGCCTACGATCCAGTCACCAGTCAACTCTTCGTTGTAAATAATAGCGATGGGTCTACCGTTGATGTGATTAATTTTTCAAATCCCTCCCAGCCCTACAAAGTATCGAGCATCCAGATTGCCTCGTTTGGTGGAGGAGTAAATAGCGTGGCGGTAAAAAATGGTCTTTTGGCAATTGCCGTAGAGGCTTCGGTCAAAACTGATAACGGAAGCATCGTCATTTTCAGGACTGATAATTTGACCAATCCTGTGGCAAACGTTGCTGTAGGGGCATTGCCTGACATGGTTACTTTCAGTCCAAATGGTCGATTTATTATCTCTGCCAATGAAGGAGAGCCTAGTCCAGATTACGCCATTGATCCTCCTGGCACAGTTTCAATTATTGATGCGTTTTCGAATTTTCAAGTCACAACCTTGGGATTTGCTGCATTCGAAGGCCAGCTCAATGCTCTAAAATCTCAAGGATATCGTGTCTTTGGTCCTAATGCAAGCCTTTCGACGGATACCGAACCGGAGTATGTTGCAATTGATCAAAATTCAGAAGTAGCCTGGATCACGCTGCAAGAAAATAATGGAATTGCCCGAATCAATTTGATCAATCAGACTGTGGAAGGCATTTTCCCATTGGGGCTCAAGGATATTTCTCTAGTAGGTAACGAAATGGATGCAAGTGATCGAGACAATTCGATCAACCTGAAAAACTGGCCAGTTTATTCCTACTATCTCCCGGATGCAATTGCATATTTCCATTCTGGGAACACGAATTATTTGATTACTGCCAATGAAGGTGATACTCGAGACTATCCAGGATTTGCAGAGGAGGCGCGAGTGAAAGATTTGCAACTCAATCCCGCTAATTTTCCTAATTGGCAAGATCTAAGAAAAGACCAAAACTTGGGAAGGTACACCGTGACTACCTCGTCGGGAGATGATAATGGAGATGGAATTTATGAAGCCCTTTATGGCATCGGAGGAAGATCCTTTACCGTTTGGAATGGAGATAACGGCCAAAAGGTCCTGGATTACAATCGCCTCGAAAAGGATTTTTTGGAATATGCCTCTTCCAAATATGATGATGGACGAAGTGACAACAAAGGAGTGGAACCTGAAGCTGTTACCATTGGTCAGTCTGCTGACAAAACGTTGGTTTTTATCGGATTGGAAAGATCAGATGCAGTAATGGTGTATGAGCTTAACAATGTAGCTGGCTTTTCACTTTTACAAGTTTTAGAAACCGGTGATGCGCCAGAAGGCGTCTTATTTATCCCTGCCGCAGAAAGTCCAAGCCGAAAGGATCTTTTGGTGGTCAGTTCAGAAGGAGACGGATTTCTGAGAGTTTACCAAAACCGATAAAAAAAATAGAGGTTGATTAAGTTCAGCCTCTTTTTTTTCTCCAAAAGTGAGTTCTTTACGGCATGAATAAAGAACTTATCCTTGCCTTGATCAAGGAGTATGGATTTACCAATGATGATTTCATTGAATTTAATCCCTTGGGAAATGGATTGATTCATGGTACCTATAAATTGATCACCCGGCGAGGTGCGTTTGTCCTTCAGGAATACAATCTTTCCGTGTTTCCATTTCCAGATCGGATTTCAACCAATCTTTCGATTCTAAAAGATAGCAATTGGGTAGAGACATTGCCTTTTTTATTACCTCTTCCTGAGCGAACCACCTCGGGAGATCCCATTCCATTAATTGATGGGAAATATTGGCGACTTTTTCCATTTGTAGATGGGAAAACTTTAGAGCAGATTCAGAATCCTCAGCAAGCTAGACTAGCTGCAAGAGCTTTTGGTCAATTTACTGGAGCCTCCATCGGGGAAAATCTCGAGAACTTCCAAGAAACTATCCCAAATTTTCATCGCCTCGATCTTCGATTCCAGAAGTTTGAAGAAGTGCTTTCAACTTCGAAAAATCTCAATCAAGAGGAAAGTCAAATTGCGGAATTCTACCAAGGTCAGAAGCCGTTAATTTATTGGTATTTGCAGCAAATTGAAAATCTACCGCTCAGAGTTACGCACAATGATACCAAGATCAACAACTTGATTTTTTCCCAAAATCTCGACCAAGTCCAAGCTTTGATCGATTTGGATACCGTGATGGGAGGGTATTTGATGTATGATTTTGGAGACTTGGTGAGGACAGTGACTTGTAGTTTACCGGAGACTTCGACAAGTTGGAATGGGCTCTATTTTATACCCGAGCTTTTCAACGAATTGTTGGCAGGCTATTGGGATGGAGTGAAAGAGTTTTCGACCAAGGAGGAAAGTAAATCCTTACTCTTTGGAGGCGAAGTGATGACGCTGATCATGGGCTTGCGCTTTTTTACAGATCATCTTCAAGGGAATATTTATTACAGGGTTTCCTATCTGGAGCAAAACTTACATCGGGCAAAAAATCAAATGATCTTTCTCGAAAGCCAGCAAAGGCATCGGGAAGTTTTATTGTCAAATTGGAGTAAAATCACAGGATTGGTTTAATTCTGGTTCAATTCGATATTATTTTCAAATTCTTGGGAAATGAGCCCCTCAGAATTTATTTTGCCTGACGCTAAAATCAGTTTCTCTTGTCTGGAATTTTTGATACTCGCATCGAATACCTCAAAGGTGTAGGCCCTCAAAAGGCCGAGCTCCTGAATAAGGAACTGAATATTTTCACCTATGGAGACATGCTTCAGCATTATCCATTTCGATATGAGGATCGGACCAAATTTTTTAAAATCCGTGAGCTTAATGATGAATTAGAAAATGTCCAAGTCATCGCCAGAATCAAAAATGTCGAACTGATCGGCGTTGGCAGTAAAAAAAGACTGGTTGCTCACGTGTTTGATGAAACAGGTGAAATGGAAATGACTTGGTTCAAAGGGATTCAATGGGTTCAAAAAAAACTTCCCGCTGGAGCTGCATTTATATTTTTTGGTAAGCCTGCACAGTATGGTAGAAAATGGTCCATGGCACATCCCGAAATGGAACCAGTCACTGCGGCAAACGAAAAGCGAAATAATTTTCAACCCGTTTATTCCACTACAGAGAAGCTCCGCGCCAAGTTTTTAGATTCTCGTGGGCTTTCGAAAATCCTTGAAGTTCTAGTTCCTCAGGTTTTTTCCCATATTCCAGAAACGCTATCTCCAGAGATCCTGCATCAATACCAATTGCTTGGGAAGCAGGAATCAGTCAGGCAGATTCATTTTCCAAGTTCACCAGAATTACTGCATCGAGCTCGAAAACGACTGAAATTTGAAGAGTTTTTTTATCTACAGCTTAGACTTCTGATGCTCAAGGTGAGCCGGACGGAAAAGTATCGTGGACAGGTCTTAGCCAATACAGATCTGCTCACGGATTTCTATAAAAATCACATTCCTTTTGATTTGACGAATGCTCAAAAGCGAGTGATTCGGGAGATTTTTTCAGATATGAAGTCAGGAAAACAGATGAATCGCTTGGTTCAAGGGGATGTTGGAAGTGGCAAGACTATGGTGGCTTTTATTGCGACCTTGCTTGCGATCAGTTCGGGTGCTCAGGCCTGCCTGATGGCACCCACGGAGATTTTGGCAAACCAGCATTTTGAAGGTCTCAAAGGATATGCAGAAATGATGGGACTAAAAATCGCGCTTCTCACCGGGTCAACCAAAAAGCCTGCCCGCAAAATCATTCATGAAGAATTGCTCAATGGTGAGTTGAAAATTTTGATTGGAACCCATGCCTTGCTGGAGGATGTTGTCCAATTCCAAAATTTAGGCTTGGCCATCGTGGATGAGCAGCACCGCTTTGGGGTAGCTCAACGCGCAAAACTTTGGGCAAAGAATGAGGAATTTATTCCCCATGTTTTAGTCATGACAGCCACTCCGATTCCGAGAACTTTGGCAATGACGCTATACGGAGACTTGGATGTATCTGTCATCGATGAATTGCCTGCTGGAAGAAAACCGATTCAGACGGTACATCGATACGACAAGGACCGACTCAAAGTATTCGGGTTCATCAATGAGGAGATCATAAAAGGGCGGCAGGTGTATATCGTCTATCCCTTGATTGAAGAATCCGAAAAAATGGATTTGAAAAACCTGATGGATGGCTACGAGAGTATTGCGAGAGCTTTTCCCCAATATCACCTCAGCATAGTCAATGGAAATATGAAAGCCGAAGACAAAGACTACGAAATGCAGCGCTTTGTCAAGGGGGAAACACAAATCATGGTAGCAACTACGGTGATTGAGGTGGGGGTCAACGTGCCTAATGCTTCTGTGATGGTGATTGAGAATGCAGAGCGATTTGGATTATCTCAGCTTCATCAGCTTCGTGGACGAGTGGGTCGAGGAGCGGAGCAAAGTTATTGCGTGCTGATGAGTAAGTATGAATTGAGCAAAGATTCAAGAATTCGTTTGGAAACGATGGTTCGAACCAACGATGGGTTTGAAATTGCCGATGTGGATCTCAGGCTGCGTGGCCCGGGAGATCTGATGGGGACGCAGCAGAGCGGGATTACAGATTTGATTATTGCGGATTTAAGTAAAGACGCAGCTTTACTCACCTTGGCGAGGGATGCAGCACAACAGCTTTTGGCAAATGATTCTGATCTTTCTCAACCTCAAAATACCTCCATTCTCCGGCAAGTAAAACAGCAGAAAAAAACGGCCTTGAATTGGAGTAGAATCAGTTGATTTACGATTTCAGAATTACGATTTACGATATACAAAAGGACTTCAATCATCTATTTATAAATCTGGACAATTGAAAATCAGCGTTGAGGTTCTTCGAAATGTCGTAAATCAAAAATCGTAAATTTCAGACAGATTTAATTTCCTTTCTTCCCAAAAAGGCTTCCTATTCTTCTAAAAATTTGTTTTTCCTTTTCCCAGAAAAAAGAAAACTGTCCAAAAATAAACCCATATATCAGAAGGAAAATCTGGTACAAGGGGAGTACCAAGAGTAGGTATAAAAGTGTATTCAGCCAGCCATTTTCTCCACCACGTTCTATCCCAAAGAAATCAAGAATGGGGTTTTTAATAAATAAAATGGTAAATCCAGTGCAGGCAAAAACGACTAACACCATGACTACTTGAAATAAGCTGTCCAATTTCCATTTCGTCTGAAGTCGCTGAAGAAATCCGGGTTTGTCAGTTTGCATGGTCAAAAGTACTAAGAAAGATTCCAAATAAAAGGGCCAGATTTCTCTGGCCCAATTTCAATTCATAAGAAAGGCTGAATCGATTTTCTATCAATTCCAATCAAACACACCCTCATTTAAGCTTTTTAGGGCTTGCGTTTTATACTGTGCATCCACAAGAATAGATACATTGTGTTTGGAGCCTCCGAAGGAAACCATCCGAACAGGGATTTCTACTAAAGAATCCAAAACGGATTGCAAGGCTCCCTTGGTCTCAGCAACTTGGTTTCCAACTACACAGATGATAGCCTGATTTTGATCGACTTCCACCGTACCAAAGTCTCGGAGTTCGGAAACAATTTGGTCCAAATGGCTCAGCTCATCGATCGTCACTGATACGGCCACTTCTGAGGTGGTAATCATATCAATTGGGGTTTTGTATTTTTCGAAAATCTCAAAAACCTGACGAAGGAAGCCATAGGCCAATAGCATTCGGCTTGATTTAATTTTTATGGCAGTGATTCCATCTTTGGCTGCGATGGCTTTCACGCCTGTAGTGTCCACCTTGGCTTTGATCAAAGTCCCTCCAGCATCGGGCTGCATGGTATTTAGCAGTTTGACTGGAATGTTGTACAACTGGGCAGGCCAAATCGAAGCAGGGTGAAGGATTTTGGCACCGAAATAGGCCAATTCTGCCGCTTCGTCAAATGACATTTCTGCAATTGGGCGCGTGCGATCCACGACTCGCGGGTCATTGTTGTGCATCCCATCAATGTCAGTCCAGATCTCACAAACGGAGGCTTGAATTGCCGCAGCAACCAAAGAAGCTGTATAATCACTTCCGCCTCGCTTCAAGTTATCTACCTCATTTCGATGATTTTTACAGATGTATCCTTGGGTGATAAATAGACGCTCATTTGGGTGTTGAGCCAAAATCGCCTTTAGTCTTTCAGAGATTTTTTCCAGTTCAGGCTCTGAATTTTCATCAATGCTCATGAAATCCAAAGCAGGAAGGAATACCGCAGGAATCTGCAATTCTCCTAAAAGGGTGTAGAAAAGCTTGGTAGAAAGCAATTCCCCTTGAGCCAAAATGTCCCGGTTGATTGCTTCGTTGAAGGAGATTTTCAGAAGGATATTCAAAAACTCGAAATGCTCCTTAATGATATCTTCCGCTTTTTCCCTAGCCTCTGCAGTTTGAAGAAGTGCAGGGTAAAAGGCCAAATAATGAGCATGCAAGGTGTCAATTCGTTCCTTGGCTAAGGTTTTGTCAGCCGCAGCTAATGCCTCACCGATTCCCACAAGGGCATTGGTAGTGCCAGAAAGTGCAGAAAGAACCACAATGGTAGGTTCAGTTCCTCGGGTAATGAGGTCCTTGACCTGGTGCATTCGTTCAGGACGGCCCACGGATGTGCCTCCAAACTTCATGATTTTCATAACTAGAGTCTATATAGGTTTGAGATTAAAATCCGAGCATTTTGATCGCGGTGATCGCTGCCTCATCGCCTTTGTTTCCATGCTTTCCTCCTGCACGATCGAGGGCTTGTTGCTGTGTATTGGGAGTCAATACTCCAAAAATCACAGGTTTGTTGAACTTGAGACTGACGTTAGTGATGCCTTGTGCCACCGCGTCACAAATGAAATCAAAGTGGCGAGTTTCCCCTTGAATCACGCATCCTAAGCAGATGACGGCATCAATGGTGTCCTCTTGGGCACACCATTGGGCACCGAGTGAAAGTTCAAATGAGCCGGGCACATTTTTCCGAATGATGTTTTCTTTTTTAGCACCATGCTGGAGCAAGGTTTGGTAGGCTCCTGAATAAAGGGCCTCGGTTACATCTTCATTCCATTCGGATACCACGATGGCAAATTTCTTTGCGCTGATATCCAAGATATTTTTTGAACTGTATTCGCTTAGGCTTTTGAGAGTGGTTGCCATAATTCGTTGATATTGAAATTGGTTTAAAACAAAAAAGAGTAAGACCTCAGGGCCTTACTCTTTCGTAAATGCATGTCAAAGCATTACTTAGCGGCAAGGCCTTCTAAGCGAGCTTTATGTTTTCGAGCAGCAGTGTATTCAAACGACTCGTAGTATTTTTCTTCGATTTCACCGTAGGTTTTGATGGCATCTTCGATCTTGCCAGCTTCTTCTTGAGCTACCGCAAGCTTTGCCAAGTACTTTGGTGTCATGAATTTATTTTCATTCGTACGCGCAGCCTTGGTATAGTTTGAAATAGCCGCATCGGTATTTCCTAATTCAAGGTTGGCGTCACCAATCAAAGAATAGGCTTTAGACTGAACCAAATAATCATCAGATGAAAATTCTTCAAAATGATCCAAAGCCTCTTGAAAGTTCTTTTGAGAAAGGTAAATCGACCCGATGTAGAAATGAGCCAAGTTTGCTGCGTCAGTTCTTGGATAATCTTCTACAATGGAAAGCAATCCTTTGTTGATCCCGTCTCCGTTTAGTGCAAAGTCTACACTATCCTGCTCGAAGAAGTAAACTGCCTGAAACATTTCTTCCTGAGCTTTTTCATTTTGATTTTGGGTATTAATCTGGAAGAAGAGGATACCTCCTACCAAGATCAAAGCGGCTACCAATACTCCGCCTAATACTTTGCTATTTTTCTTTAAAAAAGCTTCACTTCTACCGATTTGTTCTGCCAAAACCTCAGGATTTTCCAGAAGATCGTTTGTATGTGCTTTTTTAGATTCCTTTGTTGCCATTTTTACTCAAAATTTCGGTCGCAAATATACGGTTTTTATCAAATTCACAAGGCCCAACAAAAAAGCCATGAAGTAAGAAAGACTTCATGGCTTTCGTTGATTAGGAGTGAGTTGATTATTCCATGACAAATGGATAATCTTCTTGGACGTAAACATCCTTGAAGGCATCCTGTCCATCAGGCCAAGGAGATTCCTCGGCGAATTTTACCGCATCGTCCACTTGTTTCTTAACCTTTTTCACTACTGCCTCAATTTCCTCTTCGGTCATGAGGTTATTTTCTCGGATAGTAGCCAATACTTGCTCGATTGGGTCGCGTTGCTTGTATTCCTCTACTTCCTCCTTGGTTCTATATTTCTGTGGATCGGACATTGAGTGTCCTTTGTATCGATAGGTTCTGAATTCCAATAGGGTAGGTCCATCACCTCGTCTTGCTCGGTCAGCAGCTTCAGCTACAGCCTCGTGAACAGCTTCTACATCCATTCCATCTACTGGGAATGAAGGCATGTCATATGCTTCACCGATTTTATACAGTTCAGTCACATTAGACGTACGAGCTACTGAAGTACCCATGGCATAGCCATTGTTCTCAATCACGAAGATGATTGGGGATTTATAAAGCATCGCCAAGTTGAACGCCTCGTGAACAGCACCTTGACGAACTGCCCCGTCACCCATTTTGGTGATACATACATTTTTGGTACCGGCATATTTTTCAGCAAAGCCAATTCCCAAGCCCATCGGAACCTGAGCCCCAACGATCCCATGGCCTCCCATGAAGTTACGTTCCTTGTCAAAAATGTGCATGGAGCCACCTTTACCTTTGGTAGTTCCGGTTGCTTTGCCAAAAAGCTCAGCCATCACAGCTCCTGGATCAGTACCCAATCCTAGCGGATGCGCATGGCAACGATAGGCGGTAATCCATTTGTCATCCTTGGTCAATGCGGTAATTGCTCCGGATGCGCAGGCTTCTTGTCCAATATATAAATGGCAGAACCCTCTGATTTTTTGCTGGCCATAAAGCTGACCCGCTTTCTCCTCAAACCTTCTCATTAAGAGCATGCTTTCATACCAGTAAGCATAGGTTTCTTTGGAATATTTCACTTTGGACTTAGCCGCTGCAGTTTTCTTTGCCATATCGTACTAATCAAAATATGCTATTTTAGGCCCCAAATATAGTAATCCCGACCTAAAAATCAGGATGTCATTTAAATAATTCCCTGCTTCCATGATTCTGGAGTCCTTAGACCTTATCCAGTTTAAAAACCATCTCCAAACCAGCTTGATCTTCAGCCCTCAGATCAACTGTCTTTTGGGATTGAACGGCAGCGGGAAAACCAATATTCTCGATGGCATTCACTACCTCTCCTTGACCAAAAGCGCGGTGCAAAGCAGTGACAGTTTGAATATTTCGCATGGGCTGGACTTTTTTACCATCAAAGGGAAGCTTCAAATCGAAGGAAAACCATTGGAAGTTCGCTGTTCTTTTGAGTCCGGGAAAAAGAAACAAATCTTCCAAAACGGAAAGGTTCTTGACAAAACCAGCGAGCATGTGGGCCTCATCCCGCTCGTCCTGATTGCTCCCGACGATACCGAACTCATCAAAGGAGGCAGCGAGGGCCGACGAAAATTTTTCGACGGACTCATCTCCCAACTCGACCGTAGCTACCTCGATCAGCTGATCCGTTACCATCATTTTCTCAAGCAGCGCAATGCTCTGCTCAAGCAGTTTGCTGAGACAGGCAGGCGGGACCTGACCCTGCTCGGGAGCTACGATCAGGAACTCATCCGACTCAGCATCCTGCTAGCCCGTCGGCGAGCAGAACTGATGCAGGTAATGGGACCGGTGCTTCAGGAATATTACGAGGAGATTTCGCTTGGAAGGGAAAAAGTGGAGGTCATCTATGAAACCGAAGCCCTGAGAGAGGATTTTGAGGCTTATTTTCTAAGCCTGCGGCAAAAAGACTTAGCTACCAAAAACAGCAATGCCGGCATTCACAAGGACGACTTTGAGTTCCGCATCGGAACCCATCCGCTCCGCAAAATCGGAAGTCAGGGACAGCAGAAGTCTTTTATCATCGCTTTGAAGCTGGCGCAGTTTCAGATTTTCGAACAAGCCAAAGGAGAAAAGCCTTTACTTCTTTTGGATGATATTTTTGACAAGCTCGACGATGACCGGATCGCCAAGCTGATGGACTTGGTATCCAAGGGAACTTTTGGGCAGATCTTTCTGACCGATGCCCGACCGGAGCGATCGAGAGGAATTTTGGGAGAGTTGGATGCAGAGGTTTTCTTTTTTGAAGTGGAAAAGGGAGAGGTTAAGAAATAACAAAGAGGCCGAAGCCTCTTTGTTACTATTTCAAACGGTATCCCAGATTGAACTCAAAATTAATGGGTAATACTCCACCAGTTCCCGTCAAATCGAAGTAATAGATAGGACCCAAACTTCCCAAAACTGTCCACTTCTCATAAACCTTCTTAAATCCCCAGGTGGGACCCACTGCCATGCTGTAATTTTCATTGGTTCGCACATTCCCGGCAATTCTCGGCCCGTAAAATAGGTATCTCAAGGCAATGAAATTCTGGCTTCTCCGACCATTCTCAGCAATCTTCTGGATATTGTAATAACTTCTTGCCTGAACATCCAAAAAGGGAGCGAGCTGACCCTGAAATCCATTTTCACCAAATTCAGTATTAATCCATGGATAGGAATAATTGTAACCAATTCCAAAGTTGTATTCTACTGTAGTCTTATTGCCAATGGGATTTTCAAAAGCTATTCCGGGATTTAGGATGTTTAACCTTAATTCTTTAGAGGTTTGAGCAAAAGAAATTGTGGTTATCAAAACAAAAAGTGACAATCCTAAAAGAGATCCTATTGTGCCTTTTGTTTTCATATTATTTAAGATTATTCTACAAAGCTAGAGGCTTGAAAAATGAAAAGAAATACCTAGTGCTAGGTATTTTTTAGGTGTTTTGATAAAAAAAAAGAGGCCGAAGCCTCTATTATAAATTGAACGACTATATTAAAATTAAGTGATGCTAAACAACTAGCAACTGCAAATAAAATTTCAAAACTAAACCAGCGAAATACTCGATTTTGACTAAAATAGTTAGATTTTAATTGCGGAAACAAAAAATTAATAGATTAAATGCGTTATCTTTTTGTCCGAGTGAGTGCTTTATAGACCCTATATATTAAGTAGCAAATTATTGTTAAAAAAAATACATTCAAAATTTGCCAAAGGAGTACATTTGACCCAAGAACCGTTAAATCATTGATTTCCATACTACAAAATATTCATTATTTTTATACCTTCTCTACCTTCCTTATTTATTCTATCAAGGTTGAAATCATACTTTCCCAGAATTTCATTTATAGAATTTGTAGAAATACTTTTTTCATGACCAATTTCAACACATGAGATTGAAAATAGTAAGGAGAACAATAAAACTATAAGTTTTGTGTTTTGTGTTTTGTGTTTTGTGCTTTGAGCTTTGTGCCTTCTGTTTTCATATTATTTAAGATTATTCAACAAAGCTAGGGGCTTGAAAACTGAAAAGAAATACCTAGTGCTAGGTATTTTTTAGGTGTTTTGATGAAAAAAAAGAGGCCGAAGCCTCTTTCCTTATTTCCACAAATCCCCAGGATATTCTCCTTCTAGATGCAGCTTTTGAAGCGCCTCGATGACCACTGGTCGGTCTTCGGTATAGGTCACTCCAAACCAGGTTTTACCTCCCGGAAGAATCTCAAATGCTGCCTTTCCTGATTTGATCAGATTATTGGCTACGGTCGGGATGTAAAACTCTGACTTCAGGTTTTCCCGATTGGCAGGAAGAAATTCCTTCCACATCTGCTCAATATCTCCAAACACATCCGGATGAAATCCCCAAAAGTTCATACTCACGGGTGTATTCTCAGCAATTTCCAAGACTTCACCTTCTCCCCGGCTGAGGATTTGAGCTCCTTCCCGGGCAATCGAGGTTCGTTCGGTCATCCCGATTAGCTGTCCTTTCTCGTTGGTTTCGCAGACTCCTCGGCTGACGGTTCCGTTTTCAGAAAGTACATTCTGAATCGCATAGCCGACCATGGCATGCAGGTCTGGGCGAACTTCCGTGGAGAGAAACTTGCCCAACACCTCAAAGGCCTCTTTTCCATAAAAGTCATCTGCATTGATTACAGCGAAGGGTTCCTTAATTGCGTCTTTGGCGCAAAGTACGGCATGGGCCGTGCCAAAGGGCTTCACCCGGTCTGCCTGCTTGAGTTCGGCTGGTACAAAGCTATCGAGCGACTGGATCACCCAATCCACTTCGATTTTGCCTTCTAGCTTGGGGAGGAATTTTTCTTGGGCTACTTCCAATATTTCTTGACGGACGATAAAGACCACCTTACCGAATCCGGCACGGATGGCGTCAAAAATAGAGTACTCCAGAATGGTTTCGCCGTTTGGGCCAAACCCGTCAATCTGCTTATTGCCTCCATAGCGGCTACCCATGCCGGCAGCCAAAACGAGGAGTGTTGGTTTGTTAGTCATTTTTACTTGCTTAAAAATCGCTGGCAAAATTAGTCCTTATTCCTAGCGTACCAAATTCAGAATAAATTGAGCTTTAGGTTTAATAAATACCCATCAAGTCAAAAAATAAATGTCCTTTAATCTGTTTGTGGGTTAATTTTGAACCATATAGTTTATTTTTTATCATACAAAAATTAAAAAGTGGTTTAAAAAAGAACCAATATTTTGATTTTGAATTAATTTTTCTCTTACTTTCCTGCCAGATTCTTAAAAAACCATTAAACCTTTTGATAAAATGAAAAAAATCGAAGCGATCATCCGCACCTCACGCTTTGAGCAAATCCACACTTGTCTTTCGGGATTGGGAGTAAAATTCCTCTCCTTTTATGAAATCAAGGGCTTGGGTTTTGAGCATGCCCGTTTGGAAATGTATCGAGGCGTAGCTTATGAGCCAGCCTACATCCCACGCACTAAGTTGGAAATCGTCGTTCCTGACGAATTAAAAGACGGAGTAATTCAATGCATTCTGAACGAAGGCAAAACCGGAGAAGTAGGCGATGGAAAAATCTTCGTCTATGAAGTTCAGGAAGCGTACCGAATCCGAAACAATGAAACCGGAGAGGCAGCTCTTTAAATCTTTATCATCTTATCACCGAACCTATTTAGACCAATGGAAGAACCTATCGTACAAGACCTATTTACGGTCAATAATCTCTGGATGATGATTTCCACCTTTTTGGTGTTCATCATGCACTTGGGCTTTGCCACCTTGGAGGCTGGACTTACCCGCTCCAAAAACACCGTTAACATCCTATTCAAGAATACCATCATTCCAGGAATCGGATTGCTTACTTATGCACTAGTAGGATTTAACTTGATGTATCCGGGCAGCGATTTTGCAGGAGCATTTTTCGGATTTGCAGGATTTGGACTGGAACTACCTGAAGGTTGGGACAGCAGTAATTACAATGCAGGTTATACCTATTTTACAGACTTTATTTTCCAGGCGATGTTTGCCGCAACAGCAGCCACTATCGTTTCTGGTGCTGTTGCTGAACGAGTGAAGCTTGGACCGTTTATCACTTTCTCCATTATCTATGTAGCGATTATCTATCCAATCGTAGGGATGTGGAAGTGGGGAGGAGGATTTCTAAATGCTTTAGAAACGCCGTTCTATGATTTTGCTGGATCCACCATCGTACACTCTGTGGGTGGTTGGGGCGCTTTAGTAGGTGCTATGCTCCTTGGACCAAGAATCGGAAAATATACCCCAGCGGGTATGAAGGCGATTCCAGGCCATAATATTCCTTTAGCTGTAATTGGGGTGTTTTTATTATGGTTGGGCTGGTTTGGATTCAATGGTGGCTCTGTGTTGAGTGCTGATCCAGGACTGGTTTCCAAAGTTTTTGTAACCACATCTTTGGCCGCGGCTGCAGGTGCTTTTGGAGCATTGATCGTTTCGTACTTGAAATTCAAAACATATGACATCACCATGGTACTAAATGGGATCCTTGCCGGTTTGGTGGGAATCACTGCCGGTGCTGATCAAATGGGAGTGATCGACTCAATCATCATTGGATTCGTAGGTGGTGGATTGGTTGTATTTGGAGTTGTCCTATTTGACAAAATCAAAATCGATGATCCTGTGGGTGCCATTTCAGTTCACTTGATTGGCGGTATCTGGGGAACACTTGCAGTGGGTCTGTTTGGTGATCTAGCCGGAATGGATCAAGTGATTTCTCAATTGATCGGAATCGGTGCTACTGCAATCTTCTGTTTTGGCACAGCTTGGATTATCTTCTTTACCTTGAAAAAGACAGTTGGTATCCGAGTGGATGAAAAAGAAGAGACCGAAGGATTGGATATCAATGAGCACAGCATGAGAGCTTATCCAGACTTCATGACTAAGGATTAATTTTTCTAAACCAACTACCTATAAACAAATGCCCCATCAATTTTGATGGGGCAATTTTTTTAAACCGGGATAAAATACCTATTCAGGATAGGCTGGTGTATTCGCCCGAAGGTTTCATAACACCAAATTCGGAACTCCTCAAGTTCGGCTGGGATTAAATAACGGAGTCCCTTTTTCAGTTCCCGTTCAAACAAGTACTTGCTAAAGCTGACTTTTTGCAAAATGGTCTTTACATATTCTAGCATAGCTAAGTTGGATTTGGGTTTATTAACTGATTTTAAGGTGGAGTACGAAGGCAATTCCTTAGATGTTGCGTTAATTTGAGAGATTTAACCTTGGAATATTCCCTATTTTCGCATCCATGATCAAAACGATATATCGGTTGGTTTTCGTATGGCTTCTGTGTCTTCCTGCTTGGGCTGGGCTGGCGCAAGAAGTACAGATTGAACTTGGACCCAGTCAAATCGGCTTGAATGAGACTTTTACCATCAAAGTCACGCTCAATAACGATAAAATCAAATCGTACGACCAGTTTCCGGATATTCCTGGATTTCAAAAACAAGGCATTTCTCAGTCCTCGTCCATGAATATTATCAATGGACAAATGAGTTCCTCCAACAGCATTATTCAATATTATAAGCCTGCTCGAAAGGGGACTTACACGCTCGGCGATTTTGAAATTGTAATCAATGGCAACGGGCATCGATCTCCAGGCAAGCAGATTACCGTGGCCGATCCTGTCAGTAGCCAGAGTTCCGGGGGAAATGTATTTGATCCCTTTGCGGAATTTTTTGGAAGAACGGCTGAAGAGCCTGAATTTATCGAGCTCGAGGATGATGCTTTTTTTTCGGTTTCGGTAGATAAAGATGAGGTGTTCGTAGGAGAAGGGCTTACCCTAAATATTGCCTTCTACATGTCTGAGCAAAATCAAGCACCTTTTCAATTTTATGAGCCAGGAAGGCAGTTGGATGCGATTTTGAAGAAGATTAAGCCAAATGGAGCTTGGGAAGAAAATTTCAACATTACCAACATCGAACCAGAAATCGTCGAAATAAACGGTAAGCGTTGGAATAGATTCAAGGTGTTTGAGGCGACTTTTTTTCCATTTTCTGAAGGGAAAATTGATATCCCAAGAGTTCCCTGGGAGATGATTAAATATAGGGTGGCAAAAAATCCCACTTTGTTTGGATCCAATCGTCAGGAAGATTTCAAAACATTCTATTCCAACGGGAAGACAATCACCGTTAAACCGCTTCCTCCTCATCCTTTGAAAAGTGAAGTAGCTGTAGGTGTATATCAGGTGCGTGAAAATATTTCCAATTTGGAGGTACAAACCGGTGAGGGTTTCAACTACAATTTTGCGATCAGTGGTGTAGGGAATATCAATGCGATTAATGCGCCCAAGCGATTGCCCGCTGCAAATTTGAATTCCTTTGATCCCAATGTCCGACAGCAGATCAACCGAGGATATGGCCGAGTTTCGGGGATCAAAGAGTTTAATTACTTCATCACGCTCAATGAGGCTGGAGAGTATAATCTCAAGGATTATTTCCAGTGGATATACTTTGATCCCGTCCGGGCTGTATATGATACTTTGGCTCCAGAGGCAAAAATTAGTGTCACCGGAGAATCAAAAGTGAATCAAGCGCTATCGGGTCAGCGTCTAGGTGGAATCTATGATCGAATCAGTACCGAGAGCAATCAGTTTTTAAACGAGGAATATAAATACTATTTTACGACCGCAATCAACCTATTACTGCTAAGTGCTGTGGCACTTCTAGCGGTCCTAATCATCAAGAAAAAATAATGGGCAATACATTTGGGAAGCTTTTCAAGATTACCACGTTTGGCGAATCCCATGGAAAAGCTTTAGGCGCAATCCTAGAAGGATGTCCGGCAGGATTGGAGCTGGATGAAGAAAAAATCCGCTTGGAAATGCAACGCCGAAAACCCGGCCAATCCAAAATCACCACGCAACGCAAGGAAGAAGACGAGATCGAAATTCTTTCGGGAGTTTTTGAAGGAAAAACTACGGGAACTCCCATCGGAATTGTCATTCGAAACGCCGATCAAAAGAGCAAGGACTACACGCATATTGCGGATAAGTTTCGGCCGAGCCATGCGGATTTTACCTATTTCGAAAAATACGGAATCAGAGATTACCGTGGAGGTGGGCGATCAAGTGCTCGAGAGACAGCCGCTCGCGTGGCAGGAGGAGCTATTGCCAAGCAATTTTTAGCAACTCAAGGGATCACGGTTCAGGCATATGTCTCTCAGGTTGGAGAGCTGACCCTTCAAAAAAATTACCAAGAGCTGAGTTTGGATCTGGCTGAAGATAATATCGTTCGCTGTCCCGATCCGGAAATGGCTGATCAGATGATTTCTCTTATTGATTCTGTTCGCCTTGATCGGGATACAATTGGTGGAGTGGTCAGTTGCGTGATCAAAAATACACCCGCTGGATTAGGCGAACCCGTTTTTGATCGACTTCATGCCGAATTGGGGAAAGCCATGCTTTCAATCAATGCTGTCAAAGGTTTTGAGTATGGAAGTGGCTTTGAAGGAGTGAAAATGCGAGGCTCGCTGCACAACGATGCGATAGTCAAAGAAGGCGATAAAGTCAAAACCCTCACTAATCACAGCGGGGGCATTCAAGGCGGAATCAGCAACGGAGAGGATATCTATTTCCGAGTAGCTTTTAAGCCAGTTGCTACCATCATGCAGGATCAAGAATCTATCAATGAAGCCGGAGAAGCAGTAACTGTCAGCGGAAAAGGCAGACATGATCCCTGTGTCGTACCTAGAGCTGTACCGATTGTGGAGGCAATGGCAGCCTTGGTCATAGCGGACTACCTCCTTTTGTCCAAAACCAATAAACTTGCACAGCTATAAACCCAATTTTATGTTGAAAAAGATACCTCTTCATACTCAAATTATCATTGGTCTGATTTTAGGCCTTATTTATGGAATCATCGCGATCAAAACCGGTATTCCTGCATGGCTTACCTTGGATTGGATCAAACCTATCGGCACCATCTTTATCAACGGCCTGAAAATGATCGCCATGCCTCTGGTATTGGCTTCCCTGATCATCGGGGTATCCAATTTAGGGGATATCTCCAAATTGAGTCGGATTGGAGGGAAAACTATCGTCACTTTCTTAATTACCACGGTAGTTGCGATTTGTACCGGTTTGCTTCTGGTGAATGTATTGGTTCCAGGAAAAGGCTTGCCAGCGGAGACTCGGGAGAATTTGATGAGAATGTACGAAGGGGATGCAGGTCAGCGCGCCGCTGCGGCAGCTGAGCTTCAAGATCAAAGCCCTCTTCAGCCTATTATTGATATGGTGCCTCAGAATATTTTCCAGGCTACCACAGATAATGCGGCGATGTTGCAAGTGGTTTTCTTTGCGATTATTGCAGGTATCGCGCTCCTTCAAATCCCAAAATCAAAGGCTGAGCCTGTCATTGCCTTTTTTGACGGAATGAATGATGTCATTATTCAAGTGGTCAATTACATCATGCTGATTGCGCCTTATGGTGTATTCGCGCTAATGGCGTCCTTAATTGTAGAAATTGCTGGGGACAATCCAGATGCTGCAGTGGATTTGCTTTTGGCCTTGTTGAAATACAGCTTGATTGTATTGGGAGGCTTGTTCTTTATGATGCTGGTGATTTATCCACTATTGCTCAAAAGCTTCACCAAAGTCAAGTATGCTGATTTCTTTAAGGCAATTCGCCCTGCTCAGCTGTTGGCTTTTTCCACCAGCTCCAGCTCTGCAACTCTTCCTGTGACCATGAAACTTACAGAAGAAGAATTGGGAGTTTCTGAAAACATTACCTCGTTTGTTTTACCGCTTGGAGCTACCATCAACATGAATGGTACCAGCTTGTATCAAAGTGTCGCAGCCGTATTTATTGCTCAAGCTTTGGGAATGGAATTGACTCTATCACAGCAATTGATGATCGTGCTTACTTCTACTTTAGCGGCCATTGGATCTGCAGGTGTACCGGGAGCGGGATTAATTATGCTAATTGTAGTCTTGGAATCCATCGGAGTTCCGGCGGCGGGTATTGCCTTGATTATGGCTCCTGATCGAATTTTGGATATGTTCCGAACAGTCGTGAATGTCACCGGGGATGTGGTCGTTACAACTGTGGTAGCCAGTACCGAAGGGGAATTACCTGATGGGATGATTCGAAAAAATAACCCACTTACTGCGAATGAAAGTGTGGTGGAGTAAATAAGCCTTAAAACGAAGAAGCCCTGAAATTTTCAGGGCTTCTTCGTTTATTAGGAATTCGAGATAAATTGAATGACTCGGTCAAATTCTGCATCGGTGATCGCCGGGAAATTTGCAATTCGAAAACTGGTAGGCTTCAATGGACCATAGCCACTGCCTAATTGCATTCCTTCTTTTTCAGCCGCTTTTTTAATCTGACTGATGCCTTCTTCAGATCCTGAAACAGCCAAAACGGTGGTGCTTCGAGTTTGCTCATTTTTAACCAATAAGCTGAAGTTTTTAGAATGCGCGACGGCATATTCAGCTTTTCGGATTCGATCTCTTAGTCTAGCATCAACCAGTTGAATTTCCTCAAGATCTTTAAGCACGCGATTGAGTAAGTAGATTCCAAAGACATTTGGGGTATAATGCGTCTGAAATCCCTCTGCATTTTCCAGAATAAAACTCAGGCTGTTATATCTACCTTTTTCACCTTTTCGAAGGGTCTTCTCTATGGCCTTTGGAGACACAATCAGAATACCCAATCCGGCAGGAAGTCCAAAGCATTTTTGGACGGAAGCATACCAAATATCTGCCAGTGAAAAATCCAGGTAGATTCCACCCATAGAGGAGGTAGTGTCTACCGCGATCATTTTTTCCGGATATTTTTTACCTAGTTCTTGGATGATTTCCATGGGAACTTGGGTGGCATTGGAGGTCTCATTTTGAGTGATGGCAATGACATCAAACTCCTCGGAAATGGTCAGATCTGAGACTTCTATCGCCTGGTTAGGATCAAGCTTAAGGCCTTGTGTTTGGGGAATAATGTGTTTGGCGAATTCAAACCATTTTTTTCCAAAAGAACCTGAATAGATATGATAGCTAGCCTGCTCCACCACAGACTGGGTGATGATTTCCCAATTTTCCGTGGCTGAGGAAGTGAAAAGAAGTCGGTAGCCTTCGGGTAGATGCAATTTTTCTTGCATCAACTGCTCAGTTTCCTGATACAGATTCATGAAGAGACTGCTTCGGTGATTTGCACTCAAGATTCCAGCCTCATAGGCTTCTTGCATGTATCGGGGCAAAGCATCATAAACTTTGGATGGCCCGGGAGCAAAGGTGATCATAGGTTTGGAGAATTTAGAAAGTACATCACGCCCAATTCATACCCTTTTAAACCGAGGCCAGCAATCATTCCCACACAAGATTTTGAAATGATGCTTTTGTGTCGGAATTCCTCACGTTTATAAATATTGGAAATATGGACTTCCAAGGTGGGTGTTGTCACTCCAGAAATAGCATCGGAAATGGCTACCGAAGTATGGGTATACCCTCCCGCATTGAGTAAAATGGCATCAAAGGAAAAACCCACTTCGTGGATTTTATTGATCAATTCGCCTTCCACATTGCTTTGAAAATAGTGGAGCTCCACTTGGGGAAAGCGCTTTTTGAGGTTTTCGAAGTAATCTTCAAAAGTCTCACTCCCATAAATCTCCGGTTCTCTTTTGCCGAGAAGATTGAGATTCGGGCCATTGATAATTTGAATTTTCAAGAGGATATAGGTTTAAGGTTGGGTCAAAGTTAAGGAGCTTATTCTTTCCTCCAACATTTCGAGGAATACCCTACTTTTCGGAAGGGCGTTCCTTAACTCGAAAGAGGTAGGCGATGGTCAATTCCAAATTGGTGGAGTTAAGATCATAGATTCTGTCCTGAGATTCTGGATTTGTAAAATCATAGGCAAATCGAATCTCGGCACTCAGCGTACTTTTTCCAAAAAGCTTAGAAATGCCAGCTCCGGCTGTCATGCCATACATCAGGGTTTTAGGCTGATCGGCGGCAGTTCCATAGGTAGGCAGTTGGGGAAACAAGCCATCCGAATAATTGCGCGCTACATCTCGTGCTTTTAACAGATAGCCTAAATGAGGGCCAAATTTCACCTGAAATCTACCAGATCTTCCGGCAAAGAAGCTTGCCAGAAAAGGGACTTTCAGATAATCAAATTCAGTTTGATTGAACTCATTAGCATCATTGAACTGCCGGAAGCCTAAGGTGATTTTTTGAATATTTACTTCGACTCCGGCATTTTTTGAGCTGAAATATTCGGCTACCAAAGCAAAAGTGGGGGCGCCAATGCCATCCACAGATCGGGTTCGAATTCCCGCAGCAGGTTGATAGGAATAGCTACTAGAGGTGGCACCTCCTCTGATTCCCACACTTAATTGAGAAAATCCCAAGGTAGGAATAAGTAGAATCAGAAGAAGGAGTCGAAAGTGAAGCGAATGCATGTCCAAAAATACCTATTTGGACCGTAAAATAAAGGTTCCAGTCACGACTTCTCCCTCAGCAGTCAGACCTCTGATTTCAATCACTACCGGACCAGGCGAGTCATTGGAATAGAAGGTGAAGGTTAATTTACCTCGGTCATCGGTAACCAAATAAGGATTCCAGTACAGTGTTTGTCGGTCATCTTTTTCCACAGGCTCATTAATCTGGCTATAGTCTAAATTGATGAAATTACCCTGAGGTTGGTAACCTTGTAGGGTGAATTCCTGCAATCCTTTACCTAGCCCATTTAAAGAGGGATTCTCACTTAGATTTTCTTTCAGATAAACTGCGATTACGCCATTTTTACCTTGATCTCCGAGGGTGGATACGGTTCGGTTGACAACTTCTACCCGATCAATGTCAAATGGGTTGATCGTTCTAAGATTATCAGCTGCCGTGGTTAGTCCAGTAGAAGATCGAATCACCCCATTGATCATAACGATAGGCTCCATAATGCCACTGGCCGTCACAGCACCTCCTCTGATCCGGATGTTTTGTTGTCCAGATGCACCGACTGTAGTCACTCGCATCCCAGGTACCTGAGCGGAAAGGCTATTGACTAGGTCTGAGGTATTACCAGTTTTGGTCAACTGCTCCCCAGTAATCACAAAATCAGGTTCCCCGTATATTGCAGGCTTCCGATTGGTGGAGGTAGAATCCCGTTTTACTGCCTGTGTAAGTTCTGTCTCTGGTTCTCGAACAGGCTTTGCCAAGGTGGTTGTTTTTGGAAAAATCGGATTGCTCGGAAGCGCGATAGGTGCTGCTAATGGAGGATTGAGCACAATCTTAAATGGCTTTCCTTTTTTATCGGCTGCCGTAAAGGCGAGTTTCAAAGGACCATAAAACTCCATTTCTTCCAATGCAAATTCCCCATTTCCATTAGAGGTCAATTCGATCATTCCTTGAAAATCATTGACAAATGCCGTGATCTCAGCACTTGTTCCTTTTCCTTTTTCATCCGTCACCAAACCATTGATCGAAAGGCTTTTTTCGATGGGATAAGAGAAACGATCTATTCCGAGACTTTCAGGGACCTTTTGAAGGCCGAGTCGGTCCTTCATTTTTGAGGATCTCGCACGAGGGACAAGCTGATCACCATCCCAAACTCCAGCTGAAAGCCTGGAGGAAACTGGTCTGCCATCCTCGTCGGTGACACTCAGCTGTACGGTTACTTGTTGTCTAGGCCCAAATTGAGAAGGAATAATTTCAGCTTTAATTCCGCGGTGTTCTTCTTGAAGATTAGCATCTTCAGTACGGATTCGTTTATAAGGATTCAGAACCGAAATGGGTTCTAGAAAGTAATGGTCTGGGCCATAGTTTCTCATCCAATTGGTGTAGGCTCGAATGAAATAGCCATCTCCATTCAGGGTGTCGGGTAAGTAAAAATCTCCAACAGTTACCCCCTCAACTATCGGGAATTTTTTCTCCAGAATGATATCACGCTCTGTGCTGATTAATTCCACATGGAGAACTTTGCTGAGTTCGTCTTTGAGATACGGATTTCCATAGGCGAAATAGCCTTTGAAAAACAATTGATCTCCGGCGTAGTAATAGGGCTTGTCTGTATGTAAATAAACTTTCTCCTGATAGTTTTTGGCTGTTTTGGCAAGGTCCTGCAGCAAAATCGCCTTTTCGGCATTGTAATCCAAAGGCAGCAAATTGGAGATTCGCTTCCGATCCATGTCCCCTGAGAAGACCAGATTTTCTGAATTAAGCACCATTCCGTTTTCTTTCACCTTCACTTTTCCCCCACTCACTTCAAGCCAAGAAATAGGATAAGGAGCATCTCTGTAAGTGTTTGCTTGAGCAAAGCCTTTTTGATAATGGATTTCGATTCGGCCTTTTAGATTGATCCAATAAGTTCCCAAGGGAGTTGCCGGTTCAACGAGAGGAGTTGCTTTGTAGGGCACGACTGATTTTCCAAGTTCATTGGCAAAGATGTCTGAGCGCATATTCATGCTGGCAGAGCCTCCAGCTTTATCTCCGTACAAGAAAAAACCCTCACGCTCATAGGTATTGTTGAGCATGGATCGGAACATATTCATGGGTGATTTTCGATAGACGTCTGCCCTGTTTTTTTCCCAGACACTGCGCTGTGATTCCGATTCGGGCTTCAGTTCCTCAAATCTTGCAGCGCCAGCTATTCGAAAATTGGTGGGTGAGTCGTAAAAGTCTTTGAGGTCAAAGGTGACCTTATAGCCGAGATATTGATTTTCAATTTCAATGGGTTGAGACGATTTTGCCACAAAGGCACCTTTGTCCGGAGAGCTAGGAAAGTCGATGACCCAAGGATTGAGAATTGAAGTTTTGGTGGCTGCTTCGTCGATTCCGATAAAAAGATTTTCAAACTTTTTCAGTTCCCGTTCCCAGGCTTTATCTCGTGAGGCTTTTATTTCCACATCTGAAAGATCTTGGGCAAATGGCTTCATGGAAAGATTGACTGTGATGATGCCATCTGAGTTCAGGGTGACTCTCTTGGTTTCTGCCTGGTATCCCATAAAAGAAAATCCCAACTCCACGGGGCCGGCTTCGAGTCCTGAAAGGGTATATTTTCCATCCATATCCGTCACGGTTGAGATGGTGGTATTATTCACAAAGACATTGCAAAAGGGAAGAGTTTCTCCTGTTTCTGCATCTTTGACCACTCCGGTGATGGTACCGGTTTGGGCTAAAGAAATCAGCGGAAGCAAGTACAAAAGTATTGCTAGGGGGTGTTTTAAAAATGATAGCATGAGTTGGCGATTAGTTTTCAGATAGGAGATGTTGATTCAGAATAAAGGTGCCTGAAATTGGTTTTCCAAATTCGGTAATTCCACGGATATCTACCAAAATTGGTCCTGGCTTATCGTTGGTTTGGAAGGAAAAAGAGGTGGTCATTTGATTTTGGGAGGTGATCACTTCATCCTTCCAAAAGAGGGTTGGTCGGAAAGGGGAAAGGGTTGGGTTTTCCAATCTTGATTTCTCCGCATCCGGAAAATCATCACTTGATTGCAATCCTTTCAATTTGAACAATGTGAAATTATTCAGGGAAGCCTCTCGTGCGCTGACCATGTCCATTCCATTCTTAAGGATAATCGAGATAATCCCGTTTCTGCCCAAATCCCCGTATTGAGGAACAAGACGCTTGATGACCTCTACCCGCTCTATCGAAAAAATGTCTATTTGGCTGATTATCGTGTAAGCAGTCTGTCCTGAACTTGCTCCCAAACCTCCATTTCCGGGGGTGTTCATTGGCGAACCATTCACTAAAACCAAAGGCTCTCCACCCCGAAACCGGATAGATGGGGGTGTGCCTGCGATCAACATCCCAGGGACTTTTCCGGCTAGGGCATAAATAAACTGAATCGGAGTTCCATTCAAAAAGAGGTTTTTGGTTTCTACCACATTGTCTGGATTCCCATAGATCATAGGCCCAATGGATGGCACTTTTTTGTCTTCAATAAGGGCTTCAGAAAGTAAAACTTCATCTGCATCCAAGGGGATTTGACTTCCAAAATCCACGGATGGAGTTTGTTCGCGATTCTCGATTTTAGGAAAAACAACCTCCTTGGGAATCAAGGTATCTGGATAATTTTTGATCGAAAGCTGAATGTCTCGGATGGGGTTTCCTTCTCGATCGGTAGCCTGAAGGTTAATTTCGAAATCATCTGTAAATGTCGATTGGGGCATGACAAACCTACCCTCAGCATCTGTTCTGAATTCTCGGATATCCTCGTACCCATTGATAAAAGCTTTGACTCTCCCTGATTTTGGGGTACCTCCTGAGTCCATGAGTTTCCCTTCGAGAATAATCCCTTTTTCTATGTCAAATTTGGGCTCGACCGAGGACAAGTTTTTTTCTGGATTTTGTTCTAATCGATCGGAGATGTTTTGCCAATCAGGGATATAGGAGGCTTGATTTAAATCTAGAATTGCTACCGATAGGTTTGCATTGATGGGCTTTCCCTGTTCGTCTAAAACCATCAGCGATAATTTGACAGACTCTCGACCCTCGTAAGAAGGCTTATCAGAAAAGATGGATACGCCATTGGAAATTTGTTGAATAGGCTGACTTTGAGATTTTCTAAAATGACTGGCGATTTGGAGGGGTTGATAAAAAACACCTTCAGGATAGTTCCTACTCCAAGCAGTATAAGCCCGAAGAAAAAGATTGGTGGATTCGGATACATCCTTGGGTAAAGCGATGGATCCCAAACTTACCCCATGATCAATTGGGTGGACTTGGTGTAGCCAACTGTAGCCAGCAGTGTCGACGAGTTCTACATGTAATACCCTGCTCAGTTCATCTGCCAAAAGCGGGTTTTGATAGCCTAGGTAAGCTTTGAAATAGAGGTTTTCCCCAGGCCAATAACTTTTTCGATCCGTATGAACATAGACTCTTTCTTCCATGAATTCCGGGTCTTTCTCCACATTGGCGAGTCGAACCAATCGATCCCCATTAAAATTGGAAGGTAGACTGCTGACGGGATTCGAATTTGTCCAATGCCCTTCAAAAGCTACTTCATTCAAATTGCTAGGACTCCCATTAAGTTTGACGCCCAAGGAAGTTCCTTTATACGCTAATCCTGCCTTCTTTCCATTTGGAAGCGTGACATAAAATGGGTTCGAAAACTCCAGTAGATAGTCCCCTGGGTTGGGGGCAAACGAAATTTTGGGCTGAAGATCTTGATCAAATTTGGTGGATTTCCCTTCCATCAATTGGGCTAGGAAGGAAGCCGGAGAATTCTCATACCGATCTAATCTTACTTTTTTCCGGATTTCGGGGTCTAGGTTAGTATCCGGAAGTTCGAAATAAGTATAGGTTAGTCCGATTACTTCAGATGTTTCGAGTTCAAAGGGATCAAAATAGACCGTGACTAGGTATCCTGTCTGAGGGTTAGAAATAAAGATGGGGCCTCGTGCGGATGTTCTTGTTGATTTGTTTTCAGTCGAAAATACCAAGCTGTCCGGGTTGAGAATTGCTACTTCATCAATTGGTTCGATTGCCACTTTAGCCAGAAACGTTTCTGTCAATTTCTCCCTTTTACTCTTTGAGATGGACGATTCAGAAATGCTTGTTTTGGTTTTTTTAGGTAGCTTGATTGTTAGACTTGGCGTTTCATTGGGCTTGACCAAAATACTGTCAGAGAACACCTGATATCCGGATAATCTTGCTTGAATTGCCCATTTTCCATCCGGAATTCCAGAAAGGAGGAAGTTTCCGCTTGAGTCAGAAAAAGATTGGAAAGTCGTACCTGGAATAAAAATATGGACTTCTGGAAGTGGATTTTCTGGGTGAGTTGCGGAAATCTTCCCCCTAATTTCAGCACTCTGGGCATGTACAAAAAGGGGGAGAAAGAGAATATGAACTAATAGCGCAAAAGATCTCATGAGCTAAATTCTGACGTATTTAAAAACTAAGTTTAATTATACAAAAAAATAGCTCCATCAGGAGCTATTCAATTCGTTTATTCTTCTGAGTTTAAATCTTCACGATCCTTCAGTTTTTTGTCTTCGACATTTTTGTTGAGGAACTCGTTGATTTTGTCTATCGATAACGTCGAGGAGATTTCTCCAAAAGAATTGACCTCCATTTTGAAGCCTTTCAATTCTTCGTGAACCTTTGGCTCCTCCGTTTTCTTCTTTTTCTTAGTCATATTAGGATGGGATGGACAACTTTTCTAACGCAAATCTGATACGCTGGGCTAATTCTTTTGGTCCCAAAATGGCAAAAACTTCCATCAAATCAGGACCTGCTCCCATTCCTGTTACTGCTAGTCGTACGGCTTGCATGATCTTTCCTAGTTTGATTCCCGCTGTTTCTGCGGTTTGTTCGAGAAGGGATTTAGCCTGACTGGCATCGAATGCGGTGGTTACTTGATCCAAGGCTGCGGCATAAGCAGTCAAAACGGTAATTGCATCGGCATTCCATTTTTTGGCAGCTACATCTTGGTCAAAAGCCATTGGTGCAATGAAGATAAATTTACTATCTCTCCAAAAATCGGAGGGGAATACTACGCGCTCTTTCAAAAGATTGAGAATAGCGTTAGCCTTTTCGGAAGAAATTTCGATTCCTTCTGCTTTTGCATCCTCAATTAAGAAGTTCTCCAATGCTGTATTTGGTTTGTTACGAATGTACTGTTCGTTATACCAGTTGGCTTTTGCGATGTCAAACTTGGTTCCAGCCTTTCCAATTCGCTCAATGGAGAATGCTTCGACCAGTTCCTCAACTGAGAAAATTTCCCGTTCATCGCCTGGGTTCCAACCCAAAAATGCGAGGAAATTAAGAAAGGCATCTGGCAAATAGCCTTTTTCACGAAATCCACTCGACTTCTCATTTGTAAATGGGTCAGTCCAATTTAATGGGAAAACTGGGAAGCCAAGTTTATCTCCATCCCTTTTGGAAAGCTTACCATTTCCGTCAGGCTTCAGCAAAAGAGGCAAGTGGGCAAATTGGGGCATGGTACTTTCCCATCCCAAAAAGCGATAAAGCAGAACGTGGAGTGGCGCCGATGGGAGCCACTCTTCGCCTCGAATCACATGGGTAATTCCCATCAAATGATCATCGACGATATTGGCCAAATGATAAGTAGGCATGCCGTCTGACTTCATGAGGACTTTATCATCCAAGGTACTGGTATGCACCATTACCCATCCTCTAATCATATCATTGAGTCGAACATCTTCTTTCAATGGGATTTTCACTCGGATCACATAGGGATCTCCTGACTCCAACCGGGCTTTGACTTCGTCTGCCGGAAGAGTCAATGAATTTTTCATTTGCATTCGAGTGATGCCATTGTATTGAGGCTGTACGACTCGGGCCGCAGTCAATCGCTCACGCATAGCCTCTAATTCCTCAGCAGTATCAAATGCGTAGTAGGCGTGACCTTTCTCAACGAGGTCAAGTGCATACTGCATATACATTTCCTTTCGCTCAGATTGACGGTAAGGACCGACTTCTCCTGGCTTCCAAGGGCTTTCGTCAGGAGTGATTCCTAACCAATCCAAAGACTCCCGAATGTAATCCTCCGCACCCGGAACAAAGCGGTTTTGATCTGTATCCTCAATTCGAAGAAGAAACTTTCCACCGTGTTTTTTGGCAAAAAGGTAATTGTATAAGGCTGTCCGAACTCCACCAATGTGTAAAGCACCTGTAGGTGAAGGAGCAAATCGTACGCGAACTTCTCTATTCATGATTGGTTTGTAATTGAGCTTTAAACCCCAAAAAACTGGGATTGGTTTAGTTCAAATCAGGGGGCAAAGATAGGGAATAGTTGGGGAAAGGGGAGGAATTCATCAAAAAGTAAGGAGATCATGGTTTTGGGATTTGTCCTGAAAATTGATCGATCGAAAGGAGTTTGCGTGGCTTAATTTTCCCCTTCAAATCTTCCTTTCCAACCAAGCTAAAATTCCAACCCAAAAGAGACACTTCAGCCCAAGTCCTACAAAAAAATAGCTGACCCAATCCTCAGGACTTACGAATGGAAATAACCAAAGTAAATCCTCCTCTATCTCGATCTCCCAGTCTGAAAACAAACCCTCAGACCCCAAGTAGACCATATAACCGCTGCCCAAGGCAAAGAGTACCAAAATAACCTGCCCGATACGGAGAAATGCTCTTCCCAAAATTGCACCGGGGTCAGTATAGGAAATGGATGAATTCATAGCGATCGGATTTTCTTCAATTTAGCCTAAAACAAAAAAAGGAACCTCTTTCGAAGTTCCTTTTTTTCAGACAGGCAAATCTTAGTGTTTTGCTCTGATATTTTCTTTGATACGTGCAGCTTTACCCTGACGTCCTCTAAGATAGAATAGACGAGCTCTTCTTACTTTACCTTCTCTTACCAAGTCAATTTGCTCGATAGAAGGAGAAAGAATTGGGAAGATACGCTCCACACCTACTCCATTGGAGATTTTCCGTACTGTGAAGGTTTCGCCCATTGAGTTAGGGTTTTTGCGCTGAATTACAGTTCCTTGGAACTGCTGGATACGCTCCTTGTTACCTTCTTTGATACGTACGTGTACGTTGATGGTATCACCGGATTTGAAAGAAGGGAATTTTGATCTTACATCGCTGTATTCCGCTTCTACAATTTTCATTAGATCGCTCATAGCTTTATGTTTTTATGCTTTCGCAGTGCACCGCCGCAGCGGTTTAAATGAATTACTTCTGTTAAAATCTTGTCTCGTCTATTCCCAGCCACTGCCTTTCAGCAGATCAGGTCTTTTTTCTCGGGTTCGACGAACCGACGCTTCAAATCTCCATTCGCTTATCTTGGCCTCATGTCCTGAAAGAAGTACTTCAGGAACAGTCATTCCATCGTATTCCGCAGGCCGGGTATATACCGGTGGGGCGAGCAAATTATCTTGGAAGGAATCCGTCAATGCTGACGTTTCATCATTAAGTACTCCAGGAATCAGTCGGATGACTGCATCTGCAATAACTGCAGCGGCTAGTTCCCCGCCAGAGAGGACAAAATCCCCTATGCTGATTTCTTTGGTGATAAACCGATCCCTAACCCGCTGATCAACTCCTTTGTAGTGTCCACAAAGAATGAGTAGATTTTTTTTCATGGAAAGGGTATTGGCCATCGGTTGATCAAAGGTTTCTCCGTCAGGTGTCATGTAGATGATTTCATCGTATGACCGTTCTTTTTGGAGGCTTTCGATGCACCGAGCAATAGGCTCGATCATCATGACCATACCAGCACCACCACCAAATGCATAATCGTCTACCTGCTTTTGTTTGCCGGTAGCATAATCTCTCAAGTTGTGTACTCGAACAGATGCAAGTCCTTTTTCTTCCGCTCGTTTAAGAATGGAGTGTGAAAATGGTCCTTCCAAAAGTCCAGGCACTACCGAAATGATATCGATATGCATAGGTTAATCTTCCAGATAAATGTCAAGTAAGCCTTCGGGTAGTCGGCAGAAAACTTTCTTTGCTGCCTTGTCCACTTGGGTGATGATGCCATCCTGAATCGGAATGAGCACCTCTTTTTCCTTGTGGATTACTCCGAGGAGATCCTGTGTTTCTAGATCGTAGATAATCTGCACAGGGCCGATCAGTCCAAGCACCTCATCGATGACTTCAAATCCGATCAGCTCGTGGTAGTAATATTGATCATCCTCTAATTCGGGTAGCTCAGTAAGCGGAAGGTAAGCCTCCGAACCCACGAGGGGTTCTACCTGTTCTAGCGAATTCAAATCCTCAAATTTGGCGAGTGCCCTGCCTCCTGGTTGGATTACAAAATGTTCCAAAAAGAAGGGGACCAATCGGCCTTTTTGTTCGAGGAAGAGATGCTCCAATCCTTCGTAATCCTCAGGATAATCTACATCGAGCACCACATTTACTTCACCACGAAGTCCATGAACTTTGGCAATACGGCCTAATTGAAAGCACTGATCCTTGTTCATGGATTATTAATTTATCAAGCTTCAGCTTCTCCGCCTTCTGCAGGAGCTTCAGTAGCAGCTTCTTCAGCAGCAGGTGCCTCAGCGGCAGCGGCAGCAGCTTTAGCTTCATCCTCTCTTGCCTTGATAGCATCAAGACGAGCTTGGTTTTTAGCAGTTTCTGCAGCAAGAGCTTTCTGACGAGCATCAGCCTTAGCAGCAGCCAATTGATCTTTTTTACCAGTGATTTTGGTTTCTTTCTCAGCTACCCAAGCATTGAATTTAGCATCAGCTTGCTCTTGAGTAATTGCACCTTTCAATACACCGATTTGCAAATGCTTCTTAAGCAATACACCTCGGTAAGAAAGCATCGCCTTTACCGTATCGGTAGGCTGAGCTCCGTTCAACAACCAGGTAAGAGCGCGCTCATTGTTGATGTTGATAGAAGCAGGGTTTGTGTTCGGATTGTAAGTTCCGAGTTTCTCGATGAAGCGTCCATCACGTGGAGCTCTTGCATCAGCTACAACGACGTCATAGATGGCTTGTTTTTTACGGCCACGACGTGCTAATCTGATTTTTACTGACATAATTGATATGATTTAGTGAGTGGATGGAACCCGTCCATCCTAATTTTGGAGTGCAAAGATAGGGTAAAACCTTGTAAAGCCACAAGTTGTGTCGAGAATATTTGTGGGTATTTTGGGAATTGGCTTATCTTGCGACGATTCTATGGTCCCGTAGTTCAATGGATAGAATAGACGTTTCCTAAACGTTAGATATGGGTTCGATTCCCGTCGGGACTACAAAAAAAGCTATATAAATTACCTATATGGCTTTTTTATTTTTCAGGGGACACTTTGGGGGACACTTTGCTGAGATGATCCCCACATTTAATTGAAGCTGACTCACTCGTTTACTCTAGTGTGCATATATATTTTTTAATTAAGTGAGTTTGACAAAGGGTCCAAAATCAAAAACCAAATCCGAAAATTGGCCCCACCCGGTTTGGAGAATTAATTTTCTTTTTGGTAAATTTTTCATGATTATAGAGGTATAGTCTCAATAGGATATCCAAATAATTAGATCCAAAACCTTATTCTGAGGAACATTGTATCAAACACCTAGTAAATGAAAGCTATTCTACTTAGCTGGTTATTTATCTTCAACATACCTTCATCCTATTCCCCAATGATTGATGGATGGTTCACGAAGGGCCGCTTTATTAAAGTGGATGGGGTTATAAAAAGTGGAAATCCCACTATTGGTTGGTCCATAAATCATCAAACCTAAAGGTGAATTCAGTTCAGAAAATGTAATCTTAAAGGAGATTTATCCGGCAACTATGAATTCACAGGCTAAATTGTACAGAAAAATATTCTCCTAAGCATTCATTAGAAAAGGTCTGATTGCCTGCTTTGATAAATATTTTAACCAACTAGATCCAGTTTTTCAACAGACCCGTATTCAGTCGAATTGAATTTTTGTTTTTTCTTTTCAGAGAAAATCAGACTTTTGTAGCTCGCTAACCAATGCTTCTACTGGCGCATGTTCAAAGTTTTATTTTTAATCCTATTTATATTATTTCTGTTGATCGCAGTCCTGGTGGTTTCAAATGGGGATAAAAAAGATTTCCCAATCCGGTTTTTTAGTTATTCATTATTATCCATTTCGATCTTTTTGGTATCTCAAATTGTATTATTTGATTTTGGGTATATCCAAGATTCCCCTTTCTTTTTGCGGGCCATTAGTCCGATTATGTTTTTGACAGCTCCGTTGTTTTATTTGGGAGTCCTTCAACTGACCAATTCTCATTTTTCGTTCCAAAAAAAATACTGGCTTCATTCTTTACCGTTTTTCCTAGCCGTTCTTGACTCCCTCCCAGTTTATGTTTTGCCTTTGGAGGAAAAGCGAAAAATCGCAGAGTTGATGCTATCTGAGAGACTAGGTTGGATGTTTCATGCAGACGGGTTTTTACCTATTATATGGGTTGATGCGGTCCGGTATGGATTGATGGTGATCTACTATTTCTTAGCCTGGAGATTGATTTTTGTCAATGATGTTTTTACTAAAAAAGTCCTAAAGATAGAAGCGATTAACTTTTGGCTTAAGCCCACTCTTTTATTCTTCGCGGGTTTTCACCTTGCGTCTATCTCTCAATACTCAGTGTATTTGACCTATTATTTTTCTGGGGTGTATTTATCCCCTGTAACCACCTTCAACTTTATTGTTCTTTTTTTAACTCTATTTAGCTTTATCCTTTACTTTTTTAATGGAGTCAGTATCAAAATACAACCTAAAAATACTTCTTCTTTTCTTAATCCTAACAGAGAACAAAATGAAGTTAAAAAGGATAAAGTTCTCCCTGAAGCACAGAAGAAACCACAAAAACCATCAATAGAAAAAATTTTACAGAATCAGATTTTTTTTCTCAATCCAAATTTAAGGATTGCTGATTTGGAGGATGAGCTAGGAATGAATCCCAAGCAATTATCAGATGAAATTTTCAAGGAATTCGGAAAAAGCACAAAGGAATTCATCAATTCACTTCGAATTGAATTTTCAAAATCCAAGATAGAGGAAGGGTATCTTGATGATTTTACCATTGATGCGTTGGCAGAGATTTCTGGTTTTAATTCTCGTATCACTTTTTACAGAGCCTTTAAAAAGGAAACGTCCATGACCCCCTCTGAATATTGGGATCTGGTAAGGTCTAACTAAGTCAATTTCTAGTTTATTCGCTGCAGCGAGATAGAATGAGCAAATTCATCTGTCCTTGGAGGTGTTTGGGAGTGTTTGATGATTTGTGGGGTTAAAAATTCAAATTAAAAAATGATACAGGGTTATTTTTGGTGAAATACATGTCTAATTATGTGAATCAAATAACAATAAAAACTTATCATAAAAATTTTTGTATCATTAATCCGAAGCTTAAATAATTTCCTGTATCAAAATTTTGTACCATTTTTTCTCTGGTCAATCGGGGAAACAAAACCACAATCCATATCGGTCTTGTCAAGAGAGGGTGCCTTGTATCATTTTTTTATAAGCACATAAAAACGCCTTACAAATACATCAAGTAGTATTTAAATCTGATTTTGTATCAAAAATCATTTTGATACAGAGTTCCTCTTCATTTCTTTTTCCTTGTACGCAACCTTTGTTGATGAAGGAAAAATTGGGTCTTGCTCATTTCTTCCGATTGATCAATTAAAAGGCATATGAAAAAAGGAATTACGCTAGCTGAATTAGGGACACGTTCTACAAGAGGAGGCAACTTCATCTCGTGGATGTTTTCAATTATCTCCCTAGGAATTGTACTCACCGGGACCCATGCCTTTGGAAAAGGACTAGAGACCTGGGTATCCTCAACTCCTTCCAAGTATTTGGTAGATGAAAAGGATTGGGAAATTTTTGATGCCTCAGCAAGGCCAATGGATGCCGCTCTTTTTTTCATAGCCTCTGCTCCCACCAATCTAACAGCAAAACCGGGAGTAGGTTCGGCTCATATTTCGTTTACCGAGCCATTAGATAACGGAGGCTCTCCGATCATTAATTACAAATTCTCCCTAGATGGTGGGGCCTGGACTGCCTTCGAGCCGGCGGCAAAGTCCGGTGCGGTCACGATAGAAGGACTTACCAATTGTACCACCTACTCCGTACGCCTGCGGGCTGTGACAGCAGCCGGAGACGGTAATCCATCCGAAGCTGTCGAAGTCACTCCGCTGTATGGACAGCGTGAGGGAATAACCTGGATTGCCCGCGCAGCTGCAGAAGCTAGCGATTGGAGCTCCGTCACCTATGGCAACGGGCTGTTTGTAGCAGTGGCAAGTTATGGCGCAAACCAAGTGATGACAAGCCCGGACGGGATTACTTGGACCGCCCGCGCAGCTGCAGAAGCTAGCGATTGGAGCTCCGTCACCTATGGCAACGGGCTGTTTGTAGCAGTGGCAAGTTATGGCGCAAACCAAGTGATGACCAGTCCGGACGGGATTACCTGGACCGCCCGCGCAGCTGCAGAAACTAGCGATTGGAGCTCCGTCACCTATGGTAACGGGCTGTTTGTAGCAGTGGCAAGTTATGGCGCAAACCAAGTGATGACCAGTCCGGACGGGATTACCTGGACCGCCCACGCAGCTGCAGAAGCTAGCGTTTGGAGATCCGTCACCTATGGCAACGGGCTGTTTGTGGCAGTGGCAGATGAAGGTTCAAACCAAGTGATGATCAGTCCGGATGGGATTACCTGGACCGAGAGACCAGCTCCTCAACAATGGTGGAATTCTGTCACCTATGGCAACGGGCTGTATGTAGCAGTTGCAAACAAAACTGATGAAACTCTCACAGACCAGGTGATGACCAGTCCGGACGGGATTACCTGGACCGGCGGCGCAGCTTCTGAAGATTTTAACAGTTGGAATTCTGTCACCTACGGCAACGGGCTGTTTGTGACAGTGGCAAATTATGTCGCATCGGGCACAAACCAAGTTATGACCAGTACGGATGGGATTACCTGGACCGCCCGATCAACCGAAGATTACTCTTGGCGATCCATCACCTACGCCAACGGGCGTTTTGTGGCTGTGAGTGATGAAACGGTTATGACTTCAGAAGCCTTGTTGGTGCCGGATACTCCTGAAATCACGGGAATTACTGCAGGTGCTACTTCCTTATCGGTAGCCTTTACGCAGGGTAGTGCAGGAGGTTCAGCGATTACCAATTATGAATATTCTTTGGATAATGGTACTACTTGGTCAACACCAGATCCCGCTGTAACAGGAAGTCCATTGGAGATCACAGGATTGAATCCATCTACGTCGTATCAGGTAAAGATTAGAGCAGTGAATGCCCAAGGTGCCAGCTGTGAATCAGCTATGGAGCAAGCAACTACTTTAGCTGAAACAGATGATTGTACACTCACAGCCCCTGAGATCGAGGGAGACCTTACTTTTTGTGAGGGAGGCAGCACCACACTTAGTACGGCTGAGGTAGTGGGATGCAGTTATTGTTGGTATAATGCTGACACTCCTGGTTCTTGGAATCCCGTTGGTACAGCTGGTTTTTCCGGAACTGCAACTTACCAAAGTTTAGCGATTGCTCCTGACGGCACGCCCTATGTAGCTTACCGGGATGGGTCTCAGAGCAATAAAACTACGGTAATGAAATTTAACGGTTCGGGTTGGGAAGTTGTCGGTACCGCTGGTTTTTCCTCAGGAAGTTCATTATATCAAAGTTTAGCGATTGCTCCTGACGGCACGCCCTATGTAGCTTACCGGGATGGGTCTCAGAGCAATAAAACTACGGTAATGAAATTTAACGGTTCGGGTTGGGAAGTTGTCGGTACCGCTGGTTTTTCATCAGGAAGTTCATTATTGCCAAGTTTAGCGATCGCTCCTGACGGTACGCCCTATGTAGCTTTTGCGGAATGGCAACCTGAATTTAGTCAGAGTCGAACCACGGTGATGAAATTTGTCGGTTCGGCTTGGCAAGTAGTGGGTTCAGCTGGTTTTTCCGATGGAACATCATCCTTCCAAAGTTTAGCGTTCCACCCTGACGGCACGCCGTATGTTGCATATAATGATAATTCTTTGGGTAAAACCACTGTGAGAAAATTTAATGGTTCGGGTTGGGAAGTTGTAGGTATAGCTGGTTTTTCCACAGGAACTGCATCTTACCAAAGTTTAGCGTTCCACCCTGACGGCACGCCCTATGTGGCTTACCAGGATGGGTCTCAGAGCAATAAAACCACGGTGATGAAATTTAACGGTTCGGGTTGGGAAGTTGTAGGTATAGCTGGTTTTTCCACAGGAACTGCAACTTACCAAAGTTTAGAGTTCCACCCTGACGGCACGCCCTATGTGGCTTACCAGGATAAGCTAGGTTTTATTAGTAGAACCACGGTAATGAAATTTAACGGTTTGGATTGGGTAGTTGTTGGTACACTTGGATCTTCTGGAGAAAGTACTTCTGGAAATTTAACGTATCAAAGTTTAGCGATTGATCCTAAAACCGGCACGCCCTATGTGGCTTACCAGGATGAGGGTAGTACCACGGTAAGGAAATTTGATCAGCCATGTGCCGGTAACGGCAGCAGCTTTACGGTGACTGCGGCGGGATCTTATACCTTCAAGGTTATGGATGCCAGCGGCTGTACGGCTACCTCCTCAGTGACGGTGACATTAGCTACCCTTCCTGAAATCACGGGAATTACTGCAGGTGCTACTTCCTTATCGGTAGCCTTTACGCAGGGTAGTGCAGGAGGTTCAGCGATTACCAATTATGAATATTCTCTGGATAATGGTGCTACTTGGTCAACCCCAAATCCTGCTGTGACGGGAAGTCCATTGGAGATTACCGGCCTGACTCCATCTACTTCGTATCAGGTAAAGATCAGAGCAGTGAATGCCCAAGGCGCCAGCTGTGTGGCTATGGTAGAAGCGAGGACACTCGGCCCCCCCCTTGCCCCCACCAATCTAACAGCTAAACCGGGAGTGGGTTCGGCCCATATTTCGTTTACGGAGCCATTCGATAATGGCGGCTCTCCGATCATTAACTACGAATACTCCCTGGATGGAGGGGAGTGGAAGCCTTTTGATCCTGTGGCAAAGTCCGGAGCGGTCACGATAGAGGGGCTGACCAATTGTACCACCTACTCCGTACGCCTGCGGGCAGTGACAACTGCCGGAGACGGTGATCCATCCGAACCTGTCGAAGTCACTCCGCAGGATGGGCAGCGGGAGGGGAAAACCTGGACCGCCCGCGCAGCTGCAGCAGCTAACCCTTGGAGCTCCGTCACCTATGGCAACGGGCTGTTTGTTGCAGTGGCAAGTTATGGCACAAACCAAGTGATGACCAGTCCGGACGGGATTACCTGGACCGCCCGCGCAGCTGCAGAAAATAACAGTTGGCAATCCGTCACCTATGGCAACGGGCGGTTTGTTGCGGTGGCAGGTGATGGCACAAACCGAGTGATGACCAGTCCGGACGGGATTACCTGGACCGCCCGCCCAGCTGCAGAAAATAACGGTTGGCGCTCCGTCACCTACGGCAACGGGCTGTTTGTAGCAGTGGCAACTAATGGCACAAACCGAGTGATGACCAGTCCGGACGGGATTACCTGGACCGCCCGCGCAGCTGCAGCAGCTAACTTTTGGTTTTCCGTTACCTATGGCAACGGGCAGTTTGTAGCAGTGGCAAATACAGGCACAAACAACCAAGTGATGACCAGTCCGGATGGGATTACCTGGACCCCCCAAACAGCTGCAGCAGCTATCAACTGGCGTTCCGTCACCTATGGCAACGGGCTGTTTGTAGCAGTGGGAAGTTCTGGCACAAACCGAGTGATGACCAGTCCAGACGGGATTGAATGGACCGCCCACGCAGTTCCAGAAGCTAACGCTTGGCAATCCGTCACCTATGGCAACGGGCTGTTTGTGGCAACTTCTGAATCAGACCGAGTGATGACCAGTACGAACGGGATTGAATGGACCGCCCGTGCAGTTGAATTCCCTTTCTCTTGGAGCTCCGTCACCTATGGCGACGGACTGTTTGTGGCAGTGGATGATTACGGGACTGGGTTGTTGATGACGTCAGAGGCCCTGTTTGTACCGGATACTCCTGTAATCAACGGAATTACTGCAAATGCTACTTCCTTATCGGTGGCCTTTACGCAGGGTAGTGCAGGAGGTTCAGCGATTACCAATTATGAATATTCTTTAAATGGTGGCGAAGATTGGGTTGGATTATTACCTTATGATACACAGAGTCCACTATTGATCGACAGACTGACTCCATCTACTTTTTATCAGGTAATGATCAGAGCAAAGAATGCCCAAGGTTACAGCTGTGAATCGGCTATGGTGGAAACGACTACTCTAGCTACTTGTACACTCACAGCCCCTCAGATCGAGGGAGATCTTACTTTTTGTGAGGGAGGTAGCACCACGTTAAGTACGGCTGAGGTAGTGGGAGGCAGTTACTGTTGGTATAATGCTGACACTCCTGCTTCCTGGAATCTGGTTGGTGCTACAGGAATTGGTGCAAAGTATAATAGTTTGGCGATTGCCCCTGACGGCACTCCATATGTGGCTTACCAGGATAAGGGTCAGGATGTGGGATTTAAGACTACGGTAATGAAATTTAACAGTTCTGCTTGGACTGCAGTGGGAACAGCTAGTTTTTCCGCAGGAGTGGCATCTTATCAAAGTTTAGCGATTGCCCCTGACGGCACGCCATATGTGGCTTACCAAGATGGTACTCAGGGAAATAAGACCACGGTAATGAAATTTAACGGTTCTGCTTGGGAAGTAGTGGGAACAGCTGGTTTTTCTGCTGGAGAGTCACTTTGGCAAAGTTTAGCTATTTCCCCCGACGGGACGCCTTATGTTGGTTACCGGGATGCGGCTCAGAGCAGTAAAACTACGGTAATGAAATTTAACGGTTCTGCTTGGGAAGTAGTGGGAACAGCTGGTTTTTCCGCAGGAGGGGCAGATTACCAAAGTTTAGCGATTACCCCTGACGGCACGCCATATGTTGCTTACCGGGATTGGGGGAATGGTAATAAAACCACGGTGATGAAATTTGATGGTTCTGCCTGGGTTGCAGTGGGTACAGCTGGACTTTCTACAGGACAGGCAGAATATCAAAGTTTAGCGATTGACCGAGACGGCACACCGTATGTTGCTTATGCGGACAAGGTTCAGGGGGATAAAACCACGGTAATGAAATTTAACGGTTCGGCTTGGGAAGTAGTGGGGACAGCTGGTTTTTCCGAAGATTGGACATATAAACAAAGGTTAGTGATAGCTCCAGACGGCACGCCATATGTGGCCTATCTGGATGGTGTCTATGATTTTAATGGTAGTACTAAAGCCACGTTAATGAAGTTTGACGGTTCGGTTTGGGTTCCTGTGGGTTCACCTGGTTTTTCCACAGGGGGAGATTACCCGAGTTTAGCGATTGCCTCTGACGGCACACCGTATGTGGCATATACGGATTGGGAAGATTCAGACGCCCCGGCCACGGTAATGAAATTTGATTTGCCATGTGCAGGTAGCGGCAGCAGCTTTACGGTGAGTGAGGCGGGATCTTATACCTTGAAGGTTACCGATGCCAGTGGCTGTACGGCTACCTCCTCGGTGACGGTGACCTTAGCTTCCCTTCCTGAAATCACCGGAATTACCGCAGGTCTTAACTCCTTATCGGTGGCTTTTACACCAGGTAGTGAAGAAAGTTCAGCGATAACTAATTATGAATATTCGTTGGATGGCGGGAATTGGACTGAATTTGATCCTGCAGATACAGAGAGTCCACTCGAGATCACCGGACTGACTCATTCTACTTCGTATGAGGTAAAGATTAGAGCAGTGAATGCCCAAGGTGCCAGCTGTGAATCAGCTATAGTGGAAGCGACTACGCTAATTCCTCTGACCATTACAGCAGCTAGCAATAATAAAATATATGACGGCACAGCCTTGACGGATAGTGGAAGCAGTATCACGGAAGGCAGTTTGGTGAGTGGCCATACGTATACGGCGACGTTAACGGGAAGTCAGACCAATGTTGGCACAAGCGCGAACGTGGCGAGTGGGGCGCTGATCAAAGATGGGTCGAATATTGATGTGACAGCCAACTATGCAATCACCTATGTTGATGGCACCCTTGAAGTGACCAAAGCCACGATAGCAGGCATCACGTTCGAGGACGACAGCTTTGTTTACGATGGCACGGCCAAGTCATTGGCCATCACCGGAACTCTTCCTGAGGGCACCTCTGTGTCCTACAGCAACAACAGCAGAACGAATGTTGGAAGCCAAACGGCTACTGCGACGATCACGGGAAGCAACTACGAGGATCTGATTCTGACCGCAACGCTTGAAGTGACCAAAGCCACGATAGCAGGCATCACGTTCGAGGACGACAGCTTTGTTTACGATGGCACGGCCAAGTCATTGGCCATCACCGGAACTCTTCCTGAGGGCACCTCTGTGTCCTACAGCAACAACAGCAGAACGAATGTTGGAAGCCAAACGGCTACTGCGACGATCACGGGAAGCAACTACGAGGATCTGATTCTGACCGCAACGCTTGAAGTGACCAAAGCCACGATAGCAGGCATCACGTTCGAGGACGACAGCTTTGTTTACGATGGCACGGCCAAGTCATTGGCCATCACCGGAACTCTTCCTGAGGGCACCTCTGTGTCCTACAGCAACAACAGCAGAACGAATGTTGGAAGCCAAACGGCTACTGCGACGATCACGGGAAGCAACTACGAGGATCTGATTCTGACCGCAACGCTTGAAGTGACCAAAGCCACGATAGCAGGCATCACGTTCGAGGACGACAGCTTTGTTTACGATGGCACGGCCAAGTCATTGGCCATCACCGGAACTCTTCCTGAGGGCACCTCTGTGTCCTACAGCAACAACAGCAGAACGAATGTTGGAAGCCAAACGGCTACTGCGACGATCACGGGAAGCAACTACGAGGATCTGATTCTGACCGCAACGCTTGAAGTGACCAAAGCCACGATAGCAGGCATCACGTTCGAGGACGAAAGCTTTGTTTACGATGGCACGGCCAAGTCATTGTCCATCACCGGAACTCTTCCTGAGGGCACCTCTGTGTCCTACAGCAACAACAGCAGAACGAATGTTGGAAGCCAAACGGCTACTGCGACGATCACGGGAAGCAACTACGAGGATCTGATTCTGACCGCAACATTGGCCATAATTCCTGCTCCAGTTACGATCACTGCTGACAACAAACAGAAGACGTACGGTGAGTCTAATCCAACTTTGACCTTTACTTACAGCGGTTTGGTCAACGGAGACACGAAAGTGACTACCGAACCAGGCATTGCCACTACGGCAACGGCAAGTTCGAATGTGGGAACCTATCCGATCACGCTGACAGGTGGCTCAGATGCTAACTATACCATCACGTTAGTGAATGGCACCTTGACAGTGGGCAAGAAGGATTTGACCATCACGGCAGATGACAAGCAGAAGACCTACGGGGAAGCGAATCCGGAATTGACCTTTACTTACAGCGGTTTGGTCAACGGAGACACGAAAGTGACTACCGAGCCAGGCATTGCCACTACGGCAACGGCAAGTTCGAATGTGGGAACCTATCCGATCACGCTGACAGGTGGCTCAGATGCTAACTATACCATCACGTTAGTGAATGGCACCTTGACAGTGGGCAAGAAGGCCCTGACGATCACTGCTGAGAACAAGCAGAAGACCTACGGAGAAGCGAATCCGGAATTGACCTTTACTTACAGCGGTTTGGTCAACGGAGACACGAAAGTGACTACCGAACCAGGCATTGCCACTACGGCAACGGCAAGTTCGAATGTGGGAACCTATCCGATCACGCTGACAGGTGGCTCAGATGCTAACTATACCATCACGTTAGTGAATGGCACCTTGACAGTGGGCAAGAAGGATTTGACCATCACGGCAGATGACAAGCAGAAGACCTACGGGGAAGCGAATCCGGAATTGACCTTTACTTACAGCGGTTTGGTGAATGGTGACACGAAAGTGACTACCGAACCAGGCATTGCCACTACGGCAACGGCAAGTTCGAATGTGGGAACTTACCCAATCACGCTGACAGGTGGCTCAGATGCTAACTATACCATCACGTTAGTGAATGGCACCTTGACAGTGGGCAAGAAGGCCCTGACGATCACTGCTGAGAACAAGCAGAAGACCTACGGAGAAGCGAATCCGGAATTGACCTTTACTTACAGCGGTTTGGTCAACGGAGACACGAAAGTGACTACCGAACCAGGCATTGCCACTACGGCAACGGCAAGTTCGAATGTGGGAACCTATCCGATCACGCTGACAGGTGGCTCAGATGCTAACTATACCATCACGTTAGTGAATGGCACCTTGACAGTGGGCAAGAAGGCCCTGACGATCACTGCTGAGAACAAGCAGAAGACCTACGGAGAAGCGAATCCGGAATTGACCTTTACTTACAGCGGTTTGGTCAACGGAGACACGAAAGTGACTACCGAACCAGGCATTGCCACTACGGCAACGGCAAGTTCGAATGTGGGAACCTATCCGATCACGCTGACAGGTGGCTCAGATGCTAACTATACCATCACGTTAGTGAATGGCACCTTGACAGTGGGCAAGAAGGATTTGACCATCACGGCAGATGACAAGCAGAAGACCTACGGGGAAGCGAATCCGGAATTGACCTTTACTTACAGCGGTTTGGTGAATGGTGACACGAAAGTGACTACCGAACCAGGCATTGCCACTACGGCAACGGCAAGTTCGAATGTGGGAACTTACCCAATCACGCTGACAGGTGGCTCAGATGCTAACTATACCATCACGTTAGTGAATGGCACCTTGACGGTAGGCAAGAAGGATTTGACCATCACTGCTGAGAACAAGCAGAAGACTTATGGAGAAGCGAATCCTGCTTTGACCTTTACCTACAGCGGCCTAGTCAACGGAGACACCAAGGTGACTACCGAACCAAGCATTGCCACCACAGCAACGGTAAGCTCGAATGTGGGCACGTATCCAATCACGCTGACAGGAGGTGAAGATCAAAACTATTCAATCACCTTGGTGAATGGAACGCTGATGGTTGGTAAGAAAGCCCTGACGATCACTGCCGACGATAAGCAGAAGACCTACGGGGAAGCCAATCCGGAATTGACCTTTACGTATAATGGTTTGGTCAACGGAGACACGAAAGTGACTACCGAGCCAGACATTGCCACCACGGCAACAGCAAGTTCGAATGTGGGAACCTATCCAATCACGCTGACAGGTGGCTCAGATGATAACTATACCATCACGTTAGTGAATGGCACCTTGACGGTGGGTAAGAAGGCCCTGACGATCACGGCGAATGACGACAGCAAGACCTACGGAGATGAATACACTTTTGCAGGAACCGAGTTTACCACTGATGGTCTGACCAACGGTGATGGGGTTACTTCGGCAACGTTGACATCGACCGGTGCACCTGCGACTGCAGGGGTGAATACCTATGACATCATGATCTCGGGAGCACAGGGCACTGGCCTTGCGAACTATGAGATCACGTATGAAAAAGGCACCTTAACGGTGGGCAAGAAGGCTCTGACGATCACGGCTGAGAACAAGCAGAAGACCTACGGAGAGGCCAATCCAGCCTTGACCTTTACCTACAGTGGTTTGGTCAACGGAGACACGAAAGTGGCTACCGAGCCAAGCATCGCTACCACAGCAACTACAAGTTCGAATGTGGGAACATACCCGATTACCCTAAGCGGAGGTGAAGATCAGAACTATGTGATTACGCTCATTAACGGTACTTTGGCCATCGGCAAGAAGGCTTTGACGATCACTGCCGACGATAAGCAGAAGACTTATGGAGAAGCCAATCCTGCTTTGACCTTTACCTACAGCGGCCTAGTCAACGGAGACACGAAAGTGACTACCGAACCAGGCATTGCCACCACGGCAACAGCAAGTTCGAATGTGGGAACTTACCCAATAACTCTAACCGGAGGTGAAGATCAGAACTATGCGATTACGCTCATCAATGGTACGCTGACCATTGGCAAGAAGGCCCTGACGATCACGGCGAATGACGACAGCAAGACCTACGGAGATGAATACACTTTTGAAGGAACCGAGTTTACCACTGATGGTCTGACCAACGGTGATGGGGTTACTTCGGCAACGTTGACATCGACCGGTGCACCTGCGACTGCAGGGGTGAATACCTATGACATCATGATCTCGGGAGCACAGGGCACTGGCTTTGCGAACTATGAGATCACGTATGAAAAAGGCACGTTGACAGTGGGCAAGAAGGCTCTGACGATCACGGCGAATGACGACAGCAAGACCTACGGAGATGAATACACTTTTGAAGGAACCGAGTTTGCCACTGATGGTCTGACCAATGGTGATGGGGTTACTTCGGCAACGTTGACATCGACCGGTGCACCTGCGACTGCAGGGGTGAATACCTATGACATCATGATCTCGGGAGCACAGGGCACTGGCCTTGCGAACTATGAGATCACGTATGAAAAAGGCACCTTAACGGTGGGCAAGAAGGCCCTGACCATCGCTGCTACCAACAAGCAGAAGACCTACGGGGAAGCGAATCCAGCCTTGACCTTTACGTATAGTGGTTTGGTCAATGGAGACACGAAAGTGACTACCGAGCCAAGCATTGCTACTACGGCAACGGCAAGTTCGAATGTGGGAACTTATCCGATTACCCTAAGCGGAGGTGAAGACCAGAACTATGCGATTACGCTCATCAATGGTACGCTGACCATTGGCAAGAAGGCCCTGACCATCACTGCTACCAACAAGCAGAAGACCTACGGGGAAGCGAATCCAGCCTTGACTTTTACCTACAGTGGTTTGGTCAATGGAGACACGAAAGTGGCTACTGAGCCAAGCATCGCTACTACGGCAACGGCAAGTTCGAATGTGGGAACCTATCCAATCACGCTGACAGGTGGCTCAGATGCTAACTATACCATCACGTTAGTGAATGGCACCTTGACAGTGGGCAAGAAGGCCCTGACGATCACGGCTGAGAACAAGCAGAAGACCTACGGGGAAGCAAATCCGGTCTTGACCTTTACGTATAGTGGTTTGGTCAATGGAGACACGAAAGTGGCTACCGAACCAGGCATTGCCACTACGGCAACGGCAAGTTCGAATGTGGGAACTTACCCAATAACTCTAACCGGAGGTGAAGACCAGAACTATGCGATTACGCTCATCAATGGTACGCTGACCATTGGCAAGAAGGCCCTGACCATCACTGCTACCAACAAGCAGAAGACCTACGGGGAAGCGAATCCAGCCTTGACCTTTACGTATAGTGGTTTGGTCAATGGAGACACGAAAGTGACTACCGAGCCAAGCATTGCCACTACGGCAACGGCAAGTTCGAATGTGGGAACTTATCCGATTACCCTAAGCGGAGGTGAAGACCAGAACTATGCGATTACGCTCATCAATGGTACGCTGACCATTGGCAAGAAGGCCCTGACCATCACTGCTACCAACAAGCAGAAGACCTACGGGGAAGCGAATCCAGCCTTGACCTTTACGTATAGTGGTTTGGTCAATGGAGACACGAAAGTGACTACCGAGCCAAGCATTGCCACTACGGCAACGGCAAGTTCGAATGTGGGAACTTATCCGATTACCCTAAGCGGAGGTGAAGACCAGAACTATGCGATCACGATCATCAACGGTACGCTGACCATTGGCAAGAAGGCCCTGACCATCGCTGCTACCAACAAGCAGAAGACCTACGGGGAAGCGAATCCAGCCTTGACCTTTACGTATAGTGGTTTGGTCAATGGAGACACGAAAGTGACTACCGAGCCAAGCATTGCCACTACGGCAACGGCAAGTTCGAATGTGGGAACTTATCCGATTACCCTAAGCGGAGGTGAAGACCAGAACTATGCGATCACGCTCATCAACGGTACGCTGACCATTGGCAAGAAGGCTTTGACGATCACTGCTTCGGATAAGAGCAAAATCTACGGGGAAGCAAATCCGGCCTTGACCTTTACCTACAGTGGTTTGGTCAACGGAGACACGAAAGTGGCTACCGAACCAGGCATTGCCACTACGGCAACGGCAAGTTCGAATGTGGGAACCTATCCGATCACGCTGACAGGTGGCTCAGATGCTAACTATACCATCACGTTAGTGAATGGCACCTTGACGGTTACTCCTGCTACCTTGAATATAACTATCGATAACAAGTCTAAAATATTTGGTCAAACTGATCCTGTGTTTACCTATCAGGTAAATGGATTGAAGGGACAGGATATCGAAACAAATGTTCTTTCCGGGGAATTGAAACGGGCAGTTGGTGAAGTACCTGGCAATTATGCAATCGGCCAGGGAACGCTAAAGGCAAACGCCAATTATACGCTGACAGTAAAAGCAGGGAATCTGGAGATTTTGGCGGCAAGGATTCTTTCCGTGACAGAGCCTGCATTGCAGGAAACATTATGGGGCAAGAATCCTGTACTGCCTACCCAGGTGACAGTTCAGACTACGGACGGACAAACCTTTGAAGTGGGTGTACTCTGGAATACCAGCGGATTAAACGTCTTTGCCAGAGGGAGCTATACCATTTCGGGAACAGTTGTTCTACAGGAAGGCATAGAAAATCCGGATGAACTGGGCGTGACGATGGTTATCCGTGTGAATGCGAAACCAGCACCGGTGGATGTCACTTTGACCAATAATACGTTTGCGGGCGATGAGACCAACTTCTTCATTACCGTTGGAGCCTTCCAGGTCAACGACCCGGTAGATAATATCCACCAAGTAGAATTGCTGGGAGCTGGGTATGACAACGGCTACTTTGAGATCAAGGGCAATATCCTATTCTGGAGCAGTGCGGAAAGGGCAGAAGGGAAGACGAGCTTTACGATCATAGTTCGGGTGACAGACCGTGATGGCAATACACTGGACAAGTTCTTTGAGATATCCAGAACCAGACAGGAGCTCTCACAGATTGAAGTGTACAATACCTTCACCCCTGATGGTGATGGGATCAATGATACCTGGGGAATCCCGGAGATCCGGTTCTACCAGGGAGCCAGCGTTCAGGTATTTGAGCGAAGCGGAGAGCGGGTATTCTACACTGAAGATCCGGATGTGAGATGGGATGGGACCTATAAGGGAAGAGAGCTTCCTGTGGGTACCTACTACTGGGTACTGGAGCTGAGAGAGACCGGAGAGACACGAAGGGGTATGCTCAATCTGATCCGAGATTAAATCAAAAAGGAGAGGCGAATCTGATTCGCTTCTCCCCACTCTAGCTTTTGTAAGCATTACAGAAAGCAATTAAAAAACCAAAAGATCCACGACTAGAAGACAAATACCGTGAAAAAAATACTTTCAGTTCTATTCTTGCTGCTGTTGAGTTCGGTGGCAGTATTTTCCCAATCCAGGAAAAATATTTCCCAGTTCAGTCACTTGCAGGGTTATCTGAACCCGGCGCTGACCTCTTACGAGGGCTCGATGGTGAAGGGCTTGGTCCGCAACCAGTGGGCGGGCTGGGAAGGAGCTCCGAAGACCTATTATGTATCTGCGGAGTTTGATTTTTCGGATCTGTTTTCAGGGAGTGAATTGGGCAAGAATGCAGTAGGACTTAACCTGCTCAACGACGAGTATGGGGCATTCCGAGAAACAGAGTTGATCCTGAGTTATTCTTCCCGAATCCGGGTGAGTGATAGGGCTGGACTAAGGCTGGGAGCCGGAGTAAATATCAACAGCATCCGATTGGATGCGAGCCGATTGACCACAGAGCAGTCGAATGACCCTAGGCTGGCCCAGTATGGGGGAGGCTTTGCAAACATGAACGTGTTGGATTTCAATTTAGGCATGTCCCTGACCCACCCAAGTTACTATGTGTCCTATGGGGTACATAATGTAAACCAGGGGAGTATCAGCAGCGGGGACATCTTCATGGAGCGGAAGCCCCGGGTTGGAATAGCACAGGCAGGCTACCGTACCGAACTGAACGATCAAATGACCTTAATCGCCAACGGGATGTTCAGAACCCAGGCAGATTTGCCAAGCAATTTGGAGTTTAACCTGAAGTTCTTGTTTTATGAGAAGTTTTGGCTGGGAGTTGGCCATCGGTATGATTATGCCAATAATATGCAGCTTGGACTCTTGATGGGTAAGATGCGTTTTGGCTACGTATACGAGTGGCCGATGCTGAAGAGCTACCTGCTTCCTAATCCTACGCATGAGTTTATGATCAGCCTGCGCCTGTTTGACCGAGAGGATGAAAGAGTACAGATGTGGTAATGATTTAGAGCTATTGGTTATTTAAGAGTTGTACTCTGCGCTGCTCTAGCCATCTTATTTCAACCCTTGCTCAAGATCTCCTTAGGTCGGGATATCTGGAATATAGTTGATGTTGTTGTTGGTATTGGACTCTTGATTTCTATTTGGGCAAAACCTCGCATTAAGGCTAATTAAATCGTATTTCTCCCTGTGTCAGAAATATATTTGGACAATCTAGACTTGAATAGAAGACCCTTCTCTGTTAGGGATACAAAAGACTTAGAGTAGTATTGATTTGACCTGTTTGAGCTGATAAATCCCTTATTCTCAAGGGATTTTAGAAAACCATAAGTTGTAGCTTCCCTGGCTTGATTGTTATCGCATACCTCCTGCTTTGAGATTACCTGTTGTTGCTCCAGCAACCTTGAAGTAAGTATTAGAACGAACTTCTCCCCTGGAGTCAACTCTTCATTGCCCTCGGTTAAGAAATACCGGATACCTGCTTCAATGTGCTGGAGATTTATTTTCATAGTCTATATAATATTGATTTAGTGGTTCTGCGGATGGGTTAGGTCATAAATATATTCACTTTGATTTTTCAATCGTATAGGGGTGATCTTAATCCATTTTCAAATCCATCTCTCAAAGCTTTGATTTCTTTCTTTTGAACACTCTTGTCATCTATGGTGCTGAAATTGTTCAAGTAGTTTTCAATTAATTGGTTAAGAATTCCTCCGTCAAGCCTTCCTGCTGCAACAAGTCCTCCCGCTATTCTACCAACTTTTAGTCTTTGGGAGTGAAATTCTCCGGGTTGGGAGGATTCAAGTTTATTGATTACCCAATCCTCCAAACCTGATCCGTTATTTCTTTTTATTTTGAAGATTGGTGGAGGGATTTTTATAGGAGGTTTCTTCTTTAGAAAGGTTTTAGCCTGATGGTTAAAATGGGCTTCATTGTCATAAGAATACCCCCTGAGTGATGCAATATTTTTGGGTTTCTTATCCAGTTTTATCCCCCAATTTCTAAAGAAGATTTCTTCTAGTGCGTCAAAGTAGAATTTGTGCCCTTCAGGGTCAGCTGGAATTGGAATTAGTCCCCAATACCCGGTACCTGAAACTGATTTTCCTAAATAGGCTATTTCGGGCAGTTTCATCAATTCTATTTTCAAATCATACCAATTACTAATGTGGAGGTTATCCTGTCTATCCAAATCGATCTGAATAAAACCAGAGTGTTTGATTAAACCAGATTCGCAGCGTTTTGAAAATTTTCCGCTTGGAGTAATTGCGGGAAGAGTTCCTTTTAACTCATCCCGCTTTGATTTGCATTCTGTGTTGCGGATTTCTTCAACTTTTGCTCTAAATTTTTCAGAGGTTAACCAGGTAATTAAATTCACAGGTCGTGCATTTTTTGTTTCCCAATAGTTGGCAAAGCAACTCACCTCAACGTCTAAAACAGATTTATTCATGGTTTCCAGTTTCTTTATCCTAAGGCAGGGAAACTTGGAAACCTAGGTTTCAATCAAGTTTCCTGGGTTTCCAATGGATACCTACCAGCCTTTTTCTCTTCCACTCTTTAATAATTTTGAAACAGACCCTTTCCCTGAATATCCGACTATGGGAGCTATCTCTTCCTGAGATTTTCCTTCTGCCTCCAATTTTTTTGCTAATAAGAATTTGGCTTTTAAATCCTCATCAATGCCTTTTTTCACTAAATCCGAAAATGGGATTCTTTTACCAGTGGGTTTGAACCGAAAGGAGCCTTGGTCGAATTCAAGCTCTATGCTTTCAGACTTTAAATGATTAGGAAGGTAATTCCCTTTGACTATGCAAAAATGCCTTAGGTTTGGATTTGCCCGGTCTTTTCTTAATTCTATGACCAGTCGCATTTTTGCTTCAAAACCTTGTCCGCTTAGAAGGTTGTTTTTACTTGGCTCCAGATCTTCGGTCCGCTTTCCTGTATGATGTAGGTAGATAAATAGGCATTGATGTCTATTAGCTAGCCTTTGAAAATCATTCAAGTAGTTTCGAATTCTATGAGTATCCTTCAGTTCTTGACCAAATGCATCGGAAAAGCAGTCTATGATGACCAAATCAACAGGGTATGTAGAGATTTCCTTTTCCAAATTTTCAAGTAGGTTTTCATCATCAAAGAGAAAAACCAGATTCTCTAATTTTTCTGGAGGAATCCCAACTGCTTGTTTTTTGATTAACGATGATATACTTAGCGCATCGTCTTCAGTCGATACTATGATTACTCTTTGGTGAGTCGCCGTGATGTCAAAACCTATAAATTGACTATTTCCGCAAATCACATCCAGTGCAAGTTGTCTAAGCAAAGTGCTTTTTCCTGTATCAGAAGATCCTGCAAGAGCCATTAGCCCCATTTTTTGGATTATAGGATGAATCAAGCATGGGAGTTCTATAATGTCATTTTCAAACAATTCCCGAGCGGTTTTAAACCTTGAAATCGAAGAATTATTTGTTGACACAGTTTGATCATTTAGGCTTGAGTTTTCTGGGATTTTAACGTCAATTTGTGTATTTTGGGAATCTGCTATTGATTGGATACCTTTAGCGGCTGGGGAGTTAGTTGGACATGAACCGACTGACTCCCAATGTTTTTTTTGGGTCATCGTGATCAATATTTAACTGTTTTGACTTGGTGTAATGATTTTTCGATTTCGCTCTCTTTGTAGAGAACACGACCACCTATGATGTAGGATTGGATCATTCCCCGCTTAGTCCAGTCATTCAGGGTGACTAGAGAGATTTTTAGCTTGTCGGCGGTTTCTTTTCGAGTTAAAAGCATTTCGCTCGGTGGTATTGAGGCGATGACAGAAATACTGTTCTTGATAGCTTCCTGTACTGCATGACTGATTAATCCAGCCAGTTCCTCAGTAGTGTGAGTGGTGAGAATTAGATTGTCCATTTTTCCATTTTTTTAATGTCTTGGACAAATTTGAAAAAGTGAAAAGCGGGGAATTTTCGGGGATTCCCCAACTTAATTAAATTTGATTAATCAATAAAAATCTTTGGCTCTAGCCCATGGTTTCTTAGCGTTTGTGATGCGTTCGACTTTGCCTTTCCAGTCAAAAAATCTTTATTTTTTAAGGCTAATCGAACATTCTCATGCTTTTCTATTTCAAATAAGGTAGCAATTAGGCGAGCTGTATCTGTTTCCCTAGCCTTCCCATTGTAGGATTTATTTGAAAACCTATCCTCTAAGAGATCAAGAATTCCTAAGTCATACAAAAGGCAGAGTTTATGCGGAAGATTTTCTAATTTTTCAGTTACCGCTGGGTTAGATAAACCATTTAATATATCCTCACAACGTCTCATGTAAAGGAAAAATACGACTGATTGGTGAAAGTCATTTATTTTTTTTCTGAATTTTGACCGGGCGATATAATCTCTGTTATTGATTAGCTCAAGATAGAATGGGCCATTGATATTAGTTAACTTTTCTGGGTGAGTCCTAGTAATTAGATTTTGGAAAGGGTACTTAAAACAGATAGACTTGGCATTTTCGATTTCAGCTTTAATAAACTGAATTTGATCCTTGGCGATTAATTCTGATAAAACTCTGGCTAATTCATTTATTTTGGAGTTTAACTCAATCTCTAAATACGAATCAAATACTAAATTTTTAGCATCAATAATTTGTCGATATATAGGATTTTCTTGAAGTCTTCCAGATTCATTCATTGAAAGTTTCCAAGATGGGAAACTCGGCTCATCATAACCATTTATCCAATGATCAAAATTAAACGTGTCGTAGGTAGGCTCTTCCATGTTAACTAACTTTTAAAACTGACTTATTCCAATGCTCTAATAGCAATTTTGCATTTTCTTCCGGAGTGACTTTGATGTAAAGCAAAAAAGATTTCTCTGTTCTATGTCCTGTGATTTTCATAAGACTGATTGCAGGGAATCCACTTTTATAGACATTGGTCGCAAAGGATCTTCGGGCGGTGTGAGTAGTGACTAATTCCCATTTATACTTAGTGGAGGTAACTTTTAGACCTCCTTTGATTCCCTCTACTTCGATGGGAATTTTGAGAGAATCAACTCGTTTAGCTATTTCCTTTAGGTAATCATTCATTTTTTGGTTACTGATAGAAGGGGGAAGACTGTTAGGATATCTGTCTTCATACTTTGCCATTATTTTTCGGATGTAGTGATGAATCGGAATTACTACTGATTCGCCTGTCTTGGAGGTTTTGATGTGAAGGAAGTTTCCTTGAATATTTTCAGGCTTTATTGAAGTAAAGTCTTCAAATCTCAGTCCTGTCCAGCATCCGACAATAAATAAGTCCCTGACACGCTCTAAATACGGTGTCTCAGATAAATCAAAATTGTATAGGTCCTCAATCTCTGATTCAGTTAGATAGATTGAAAATCCTGGGACTTTGTGGGCTTTAAATTGCTTAGACTTGAAAAACAAATTGGAATTGTATCCATTTTCGGTGGCATAGGTAAGGAAGGTTTTAAGGACTTGTACATACTTCCCGACGGTATTAAGAGCATAACTTTTTTTGACTATCTCCTTTTTCCCTGATCCGTTTTTAATAGTCTGCTCTTTGTTAAGGGATTCCACAAACTTGGTGTAAAAGTTTTTGTCGATGGTTTCAAAGGTTAGTTGGTAGGTCTTGCCAAAGTTTTCAAGGATATTGTAAACTGTATTGTATTTAAAAATAGTCCTTTTATCAAATCGCTTTCCATTTGTAGTAAGTCTAGTCCCTTCCACTGACTCTTTGATAAATCGTTTAAACAGTTCCAAAAATGTGGGAGGTCTGTTTTCTTCCTTGCTTATTGTCTCAGATGGATTTAAGACTTCGTCCAATCTTTTTTTAAGCTCCTCAATTGAAGGAGGTCTTTGTAATTCATTGTAAAGTGATTCTATTACCTTTTCGGCTGTCCCTTTAATGAATCTCAGATAGGAATTTAATTCCTTGGCAAGTGGAAAGTCTTTGACTTGTCTTGCTAATTGCTCGGACTCATTCCAAAACTTTGGATGGATTACTTTTCTGGTGGGGTATTTTAAGCGGGAGGAATTGAAACTGATAAAAAGAATGATTGGTGTTTCTCCGTCCTTACCCTTCTCCCTTAGGTAAAAATTAAACTTTGCCATGATGACTGTCTTTTGATTGGATGCCTAAAAATATGAAAAAGTTAATTGGGGGACATAATGGGGGACACTTTTCCTTAATTTGTTCTATTCTATTTTTATCGTTTTAAGTAAAATCATTTATTTATGAGCGATGGAGGTCTATTTTTTGTGAGGTGTGGTAAGATGGGATTAAAATGTATTTAGCCCCGACGGGACTACAAAAAAAATGGCCCATTCAATTGGGCCATTTTTATGAAAAACAGATTATAGCAATAAAATTAGGGAAAAGTAAATTCTTCTTGGGTTTTTGGAATCGTATAATCCCTATTCCAAAGTGCTTAAAAATTCCTCCATCTCTTCCCAACTCATTTTTTTCAATTGGTCCAGATTGACTCGGCCCCCGGGGATACCTCCAGAGAAAATAACTACGCGAATTGCATAATTCCCACCTGATAGTGATGGAACCAAATTATCGGAATCGAAGGTGGTGATTTGAAAATTTAATGGTGTTTGAGCGCTGGTAGCACTATACAAAAAGCTCATGGAAGAAATGTAATCAGGCCCTAGGTTAAGCGTGAGAGGCAGTGGAGTCCAGGTCGGCAACTCATCCCAAAGTGCATAGGCAAAAACAGCCCCTGTATTAACAATACTGGTGGTAATATCTGGGACTGCATGTCTATAATAATGGTAGTAGAATGGCTGACCCTCGGTCCCAGATTCCTCCCATTGATTGGGTACGGTATTGAAATTAATGATTTTAAAAGTTGATCCTGGTGCACCTGCTGGACCAGTAGCTCCCGTTGCACCGGTAGCACCGGTGGCTCCGACCGGACCAGCTGGTCCTGCTGGACCTTCAGGGCCAACACACGAAAACGAAATGAAAAGCAAAAAAGCCAGACTAGATAGGAAATTGAGTTGATAAGCTTGAATCCTGAGCAGTCTGGAATTCTTGAAGTAGGTTTTGAGAAGGTCCATTTGAATTAAGGTTTCGGTGAAAACTTTAATCCAATTTGGGACCCGCGGTTACTAATGAAAAGCCTTTTTGCGTACAATGTGAAGCGATACAGGATGTTTCATATTGTACCCTATTGTTCGCTTCCTAATTCCTCCTACTCATCTATTTCATTTTTTGCTATTCCGGCTTAAAAATTGAAAAACTCTTCATTCTCGGAGATTTCTAAAAATCTTTTCTAGGGTCTTTCCAATTAATCTATATCCCTTATCGGAAGGGTGAAGTCCATCATAGGTCATTCCAATTGACTCCAGCGGATAGGGATAGTCATCATTTTCCGGATCAAAAGGAATGTCTATAAAATCTGGGTAGGAATAGTTTTGATATTCGCCTGTACCTGGATTTTTTAATCGTTTGAATTTCACCAAGTCTTTATGAGATAGCCCTTTTAAATGGTAGAGATCGACTGTGTCAAAATTCTCTTGCCTTCCAATATCGACCAATGCCTCTGCAAAATCCGCTAGACTTTGCCCATTTTTAGATCGGTAGGATCCATAGGCATTATTTTTTGGATTGTTGATGTAGACAAAGTCCACGCGTTGCATCGGCGTAATCAAAATGATCTTTGCGGAAGGATTAAGCTGTTTGATCTGATCTACGATCAGACGAAATGACCCTAAAACGGTACCGCTCCCGGTATTTTGGAGGTAATCATCCGGGGTCCCCAAAGGATTCCCTCTCCACCAATCATTGGTCCCAAGAAAAATACTATACACCTCTGCTTTGGGGATATCCAGTTTTTGAAATTCTTCAGCGATTCTTACCGCAGTCCACCCATTGTAGCCTTTGTTGACTACCTCGATATCTGGGAAATTTTCCTTGACCAGTGTTAAATATCCTTTTGTGATTCGGTTTCCAGTTTCCTCTGGGTGATCATTCAAATAGGTGATCGAATCCCCGATTGCTACCCATGTGATCGGTTTGGGTTTAAAGGCAAAGAGGATCAAAAAGAATGAAAGGAGTAAAATAGGCTTTTTCATGGTTTTAACACTTTTTCAAAATATAAATAGAAGGTATTTCTTCTTTCCATATTGGATTTCAGGATGAGGTAATAGGAGTCCCGAAAAAGATAGCGGCTTTTTTGAATGAGGCCATCCTGCCCTTTCTCAAAATACCTACCTAAGTTGCGGATCCAGATATAGTCAAAACCAGCGTAGATTTTCTATTTTTATCAAAACCCAAAATCATGAAGAAATCCCTTCTGGCCTATTTACTAATCGGAGTTTTTTCTTGTCAAGAAAAAGTCCAAGTACCGGCTCAAAAGAAATTGGAAGCTCATCCTTTTTCTGCTATTCAGATCACCGATGATTTTTGGAAGCCTAAATTGGAAAAAGTGGCAAAATCTGCTCTTCCTGCTTCTATTTTTCAAACGGAGATCAATACCGGTCGAATAAGAAACTTTGAAAAAGTAGCTCGAAAGCAGGGTGAACCCCACGAAGGGATTTATTACGATGATAGCGATGTGTACAAGGCATTAGAAGCGATTGCGTATTCCCTGCAAACTCATCCTGACACTGCTTTGGAACATAAGGCGGATGAATGGATCGCAAAAATCGCGGCAGCCCAAGAGCCCGATGGCTATATCAATACGTATTACTCCTTAACCGGTCTGGAAAATCGCTGGACGGATATGGAAAAGCACGAGGCGTACTGTGCGGGCCACCTGATGGAGGCAGGCGTGGCCTACTATCAAACTACTAGAAAGCGTACCCTTCTTGATGTGGCTACCAAAATGGCCGATCACATCGATCAGGAATTTCGTCAAGCCAATAAACCCTGGGTAACGGGTCATGAAGAAATCGAATTAGCTTTAGTCAAACTCTACAAAGCCACAGGCACCACGCGATACCTTGAGTTGGCGGATTGGTTTTTGGACCAGCGAGGCAGAGGCCATGGTCGGGGTGCGATTTGGGATAAACAAGAATGGGGGCCAAAATATGCGCAGGATGCTGTTCCTGTGAAAGATCAGAAAGAAATCACCGGGCATGCTGTTCGTGCAATGTACCTCTACACCGGTGCTGCGGATGTCGCTGTGGCCAATGGTGATTTAGGCTACATGAACGCCATGAAGACGGTGTGGGAAGATGTGGTCCATCGAAATATGTATGTCACAGGTGGAATCGGTTCATCGGGAAGTAATGAAGGGTTTTCAGTGGATTTTGATTTGCCCAATGAGAATGCCTATAGTGAAACCTGCGCCTCTGTGGGGATGGTTTTTTGGAATCAGCGAATGAACCTCCTGGAAGGAAATTCGCAATATATTGATGTCTTGGAGCGGAGTTTATATAATGGTGCTTTGGATGGATTGAGTTTGAGTGGAGATCGGTTTTTCTATGGAAATCCCCTAGCTTCCAGTGGGCAGCATAGTCGAAAAGAGTGGTTTGGAACCGCCTGTTGTCCGTCTAATATTTCTCGATTAGTCGCGGCTGTGGGGGATTACATTTATGCGAAAACCGAGGATGGGATTTGGCTGAATCTCTTCATCGGAAATACAACTTCTTTTACCCTAAAAGGAAAACAGGTCCCCGTTTCAATTCAAACTGAGTTTCCTTGGGAAGGCAAGGTTCTCGTTCAGGTTGACCCAGAAGAAGAGCTTGAATTTGATTTTCATTTGCGGGTTCCAGGTTGGGCCATGGAAAATCCAGTTCCGGGGAATCTTTATTCTTTTGTACCCGGTGAAAAATCTAATTTCTCCATTCAGGTAAATGGAAAAGAGGCCAAGTTTAAGATGGAAAATGGGTATGCGGTTCTTTCTCAAACTTGGAAAAAAGGCGATCAGATTACTTACATGCTTCCAATGCCGATCCGAGAATTGCAATCCAGGCCTGAAGTTGCTGCAAATACTGGTCGAATTGCAATCCAGCGAGGGCCTTTGGTGTATTGCGTAGAAGGGACAGATAATGATGGAACTGTTTTAGATCTGACCGTCTCCCAAATCCCAAATTACCAACTGGAGGAATTTAAGGTTCTGGATGAACGCGTTTTGGCAGTTCGATTTTCTGGAAATAAAGCAGGAGAAGCGAAATCCGTGTTAGCCATTCCTTATTACACTTGGGCAAACCGGGGTTCTAATGAAATGCAGGTTTGGATTCCCAAAGAATAATTCCACGTAAGTATCAGGCAAATCTTCCTACTTCAAAACCCGCAATCTCCATGGTAGTATCCTTTTGCTGATGGAGTTCCGCTAGCAGTTTACCTGTTGCTGGGGCCAAGGAAATTCCCATCATGGAGTGGCCACTTCCGACGAGGACATTTGAATAAGTTGGGGCAAATCCAATGTAAGGCAGTCCGTCTGGAGAGCAAGGCCGAAGGCCTTTCCAAATTTGATTTTCTTCCGGGAACTTGGTCTCAAAAGAGGGGTAGTAGCGATTGATCGATTCAAAAATTCCTTGAACGCGGCGCATATCCACTTTTTGATTGGTTCCCGCGATTTCAAGTGTACCCCCAAATCGGACTGTTTCTCCATAGGGGCTAACCGCCACCTTTTGCTCCGTGAGGATGGTTGCTTGCTTGATTTCAGGCTGGTTTTTTTGAATAAACGAATAGCCTTTCCCACCCATCATTGGAAGGGTAAAACCAAGTTGTTTTGCCAATTCTCCAGACCAAGAGCCACCACAAAGCACAATTTTTTCTGCCTCGATTTTCCCTTGATCGGTGAGGACCGCTTCAATTTTTGACCCTGACTTTTCAAATCCCAACACTTGGGTTTTGGATAAGAATTGAACGCCTTTTTCTTCCAGGTATTTTTTCAAAAATCCATAAAGTGCCCCAGGATCCAAATGGGCATCTCCCGGGAAAAGTACCGCTCCTCTTGCCTTCAGCTCAAGATTTGGCTCTACTTTACGGATATCTTCAGGTGTTAAAATTTCAGCTTCCAAGCCGTATTTTCGAGCGAGGTGGGCAAATTCAATTTCCTCTTTTTCGACGCCTTCCGTCTGATAGGCCATCATCAAGCCTTTTTCCTGAAGCGCCAAAGCAGCCTCTGGGTGCTCTGCTTTGAAATCCAGGTAAAGTGCTTTGGAGAGTAAACTTAGGTTTTTCAAATAGGGGATAGCTTTTGCTACCTGCTTTTCATTAGCGGAACGGAAAAAAAGCAAACACCATTGCAGGAGTTTATAATCCAGTCGGGGATGGATATAGAAAGGACTTTTTGATGAAAACATCCACGCAATACCTTTCGTCACCATTCCGGGAGCTGCCAAAGGAATGATATGACTAGGAACAATCATCCCGGCATTTCCCGTGGAGCAATTGTCCTGAAGGTCTGTCCGATCTATGACAGTGACTTCAATGCCTTCTTTTTGAAGAAAATAAGCAGAAAATAATCCGACGATGCCGCCGCCGATAATAAGTGTTGGTTTCATGGCTTGGTATCAAGTATCAAGATTTCAGTATCAAGAAATAGATCAAAATTTCCCTGATCGATTTTTCTTGATACTTGTGTCAAAGGTCTAGTGTATATTAAATGACCTGAAATCCATGGACGTATGGATCATCATCGTCTAGAATAATAGTGTTATATCCATAGACTTTTGCCCAGCCTTCAATGCTGGGAACGATGGCTGGTTGGCCGGCAATTTCTGCCACTTCCTCAATCCTGCCGATAAACTTGGAGCCGATAAAGCTTTCGTGAATGAATTCATCGCCTGGTTTCAACCAACCTTTGGCAAACCACTGAGCCATTCTAGCAGAGGTACCCGTGCCGCAAGGAGATCGGTCAATGGCCTTGTCTCCGTAGAAAACTGCATTTCTGGCAGTGCTGCTTTCATCCAACGTTTTTCCAGTCCACATCACATGAGAAAGCCCGCGGATTCGGTCGTGTTCCGGATGAACAAAATCGTATCGTTCATTCATTTTATTGCGGAGATTTCTCGCCATCGAAATCAATTGCTCGGCTTTGAAATGTTCCAAACCCGGGAAATTTTCCTGAGGATCCACGATGCAATAGAAGTTTCCTCCATAGGCGACATCGACGGTCAATTTGCCAAGTTCCTCAATTTCAATTTCTAGATTTTCGGCAGCCAAGTAGCTTTTGACATTGGTTAGTTTGACCGACTTAACTTTTTTTCCTTCTTGTTTGTATTCGACCAAGACTAAGCCAGCAGGAGCTTCCATTCGTAGAAATCCCGGAGTCTTAGGATGAATCAGGCCTTCTTCAATGGCGATGGTGATCGTCCCAATGGTACCATGGCCGCACATAGGAAGACATCCTGAAGTTTCAATGAAAAGAATGGCGAAGTCATTTTCGGGATCATGCGGAGGAAATAGCATGGAGCCCGACATCATATCATGTCCTCGTGGCTCAAACATCAACCCAGTACGAATCCAGTCCAGATTTTCCATGAAATACTGTCGCTTTTCCAACATGGTATTTCCTTTCAAAAAAGGAACACCACCGGAAACTACCCGAACAGGATTGCCGCAAGTATGAGCGTCGATGCAAGAGAAAGTATGGCGAGAAGGCATTTATTTGATTGAAAGATTGAAATATTTGAAAATTTAAAGATTAGGAAAGGAGGTCAATAGTTACTGATTACAAAGCATCGACTGAGATTTATCACAGCTAACTTTTCCGACAGTGGTAAATCGTAAATCATTTTTCCCATTTTCCATTCACCATCCGCCAAATATCTAGCACATTATTGTCTTTCAAGGCGTCTGGGAGTAAGTCCTGAGGCATATCTTGAAAGGCAATCGGACGGGCAAATCGCTTGATGGCATGAGCTCCGACTGAAGTGCTATTAGGAGCCGTGGTTGAAGGAAAAGGTCCTCCATGCTGCATGGCATAGCCCACTTCAACGCCTGTTGGTACTCCTTTGAAGAGTAGTCGTCCACATTTTTCCTCCAACAAATTGAGTAGGAAAAGCTGATTTTGAAGTTCCTCCGCATCTGCCCAAATGGTGATGGTTAATTGTCCGTGGAGGTGCTTGGCGATTTCCAATAGCTCCTCTTCACTTTGGTACACCACCATCATAGCAAATGCTCCAAACACTTCTTTTTGGAATAATTTGTCCTTCAACCAATCGGAAGCTTTGATTTCAGCAAGTGCGGTACTTCCATTGATCAGGTGCTTTGGGTCGGAGACTTTTACCCAACGTAATTCCTCCCTGGATTCCAAAAATTGGATGGAATCGTAGTAGGCTTGCGCTATCCCCGGATGAAGCATTGGTGCTGCAGCAATATCTTTCAATTCTGCGACAATGGCTGTTTCAAAGGCTTTGGCTTGCTTTTCTGGGACGAAAATGAGTCCTGGATTGGTGCAAAACTGTCCCACTCCCAATGTAAGCGATGCGATAAACGCCTTGGCTAAAGCATCATTTTCTTTATCAAGTTTGTTTGGAAAGCAGAAGATCGGATTCACAGATCCCATTTCGGCATACACCGGAATGGGTTCTTCCCGCTGGTTTGCCAGGTTAAACAAGGCCATACCTCCCACATGAGAACCAGTGAAAGCTACCGCTTTTGCCATCGGGTGCTTGACCAAGGCCTGACCCTCAGCAATTCCTCCTTCCACATGGGTAAAAAGGGCGGAGGGAAGTCCACACTTCAGAATAGCTTCATGAATGCAATCGGCTACTTTTTTGGAAGTCTGAGGATGGGCAGGGTGTGCTTTGTAAATCACGGGACAGCCTGCAGCCAAAGCAGAGATCGTATCCCCTCCAGCAGTGGAAAAAGCCAATGGAAAATTGCTAGCTCCAAAAACAACTACTGGACCAAGCGGGGTCAAAAATCTTCGAATGTCTGCTCGTGGTAAAGGGGTTCGGTCAGGCATTGCCGGATCGATGGTCGCTTCTACCCAAGAACCTTCTTTCACCAAATTGGCGAAAAGCCGGATTTGTCCTGTTGTTCTTCCCAGTTCACCATTGATCCGGCCCTCTGGCAAGTTGGATTCTTGGACAGCCAAAGGCACTATCTCAGATCGATGCGCTTCTAAGGTTTCAGCGAGTGTTTCTAAAAAGGCTCCCTTTTCTTTTCCAGAAAGATTTTTGTAGAAAAGAAAGGCTTCTTGGGCGGCACTGAAAAGGTTGTCGAGGTTCATGGGAATTGTAGGATTGTAAAACTAGAAATGTGAACTATGCTGGAAGACCGATGACGGGAGACCAAAGAGCACTTACGTCTTCAGTCTCCTGTCTTCAAGCTTCATCACAATTTCGGCCTTTTTGCCAAGCCTTCGGTAATAATCTTCTCAATTCTTTCTCTTTCCTCGCCGATCAAAGTCAATCGAGGGGCACGAACGTGCTCAGAACCAATACCACAATGCTGCTCGGCAAGCTTGATGTATTGGACCAATTTGGGGTGAATGTCGAGCTCCAGCAGAGGCAAGAACCAACGGTAAATTTCTCTTGCTTCTTCGATTTTCCCTTCTTGAACTAGGTTATAGACAGCAACGGTCTCTTTTGGAAATGCACAGACTAAGCCCGCTACCCAGCCGACCGCTCCCATAAGGAGTTCTTCCATGGCTAAAGTATCCACACCGCACAAAATTTGGAATCGATCTCCAAATCGGTTGATCATTCGAGTTACATTTGAAATATCCCGAGTGGATTCTTTGATGGCTTGAATGTTTTCACATGCTGCTAATTCCCCAAACATATCGATGGTCACCAAAGTCTTGTAATCCACCGGATTGTTATAGATCATCATCGGAAGTTTGGTCGAATTGGCGACAGTTTTGAAATAGGTCACCACTTCGCGAGCATCCGCTGCATAACGCATCGGAGGCAAAATCATCAATCCAGAAGCGCCAAGTTCTTCCGCTTTTTTAGCCCAAAATAAGGCATCTTGAGTTGCACCTTCGGCAATGTTGAGGATTACTGGAACTCGTCCGTTGATGTATTTTACGGTTTCACCGGTCAGGGTGATTTTTTCCTCTTGGGAAAGAACGGAGCTTTCACCCAAGGTGCCTCCGAGGATGATTCCGTGTACTCCACTTTCCAATTGGAAGTCGAGATTTTTAAAAAACAAATCCATATCCAGAATTCCGTCTGCGTGAAATTTGGTCGTGACCGCGGGGAATACGCCTTTCCAATTCATGATGTCATCAGTTAAATCCCAGTAAAAACCGAGATGGTTAAACACTTGCTTATGACTTCAAAAGTACTGGAGGTTTTCACGGTTTATTTTCACTGGATTAGTCCATTTTGATACAATATTGATCTGTTTAGAAATTTTTGGAGCTATTTTTACTCAATTTGATATTATAAAGGCATGGCAAAGGTAATTTCCTTTCAAGTTCCCAAGTCACAGCGAGAGTTTGTTCGCTACCAAGAAGATCGGGGGCCGCATTTTTATGACAAACTCCACCAGCATCCGCAGTTGCAGTTGACGGTGATTTTGGAAGGGAAAGGGCAGCTGTTGAGTGGAGATTATGTGGGTCGATTTCAACCTGGGGATGTGTTTTTTTTGGGGGAAAATGCGCCCCATGTGTTTCGAAGTGATCCAGAGTACTTTGAAAAGTCCACTGATTTCCAGTCCGCTGGAAACACTATTTTTTTTGATTTTCAGGCTTTGGGAAAAGCGCTGGAGGATTTGGATGAGTTGCAGGCCTTGAAAAAATTTAAAGGATATGCAGGGCTTTGTTTCCGAATACATGGAGAAACCTCCTCCCAAATCCGAGGATTAGTGGAGCAATTTGGAAAAAGTGAAGGGCTTGGCAGGTTTCAATTGGCCATTCAATTGTTGACTCTGGTCGAGCAGTCGGGAGAGGATTTGGAACAATTATCCACCTCTGGGCTAGTGCGTGGACTTTCCGAAAAGGATGGTAGCCGAATGGATCAGGTGATGCAATACTTGTTGGTTCATCGGTTTGAAAAGATCACGCTGGAAGAAACTGCCGCCGTAGCCAATCTTTCCAAGGAAGCATTTTGTCGTTTTTTTAAGCTCCGTACGCGCAAAACCTTCACGGCATACCTCATCCAGCTTCGAATCAATGAAGCCCAAAAACTCCTACAAGAAAATGATGCCTCTATTTCTGAAATAGCTTTTCGGGTGGGATTCGAAAACTTAGCCTATTTCAATCGGAGTTTTAAGAAAATATGTGGAATCACTCCAAAAGAATGGAGAGCTATCCGGGCTTAGTTGCTTCCTTTTTTCAGAATGAGCATTTTCGAATCCATCACATTTCCCAGGAAAAGGTAATCTCCAAATGGAATCGCAACGGAACTTGCCGACATCTCTTCTCCAGGGTCCTTCCAAACTGTTTCTTGTTTGAGTTTTTGATCAGAAATGTAGAGTTGAATGATTTCTGAGGGAGCTTTTGGTTTTTTACCTGCAGCATAGGCCGAAAAAGTCATTAAGTCTGGATGTGCACCAGACCAAATAGATCCGTCTTCATCTAGCTCCAAATTATCTACTCCAGTATCAGTCGGGACATCTTCCAGCAAGACTAAGTCTCCGTTTTCCTGAATTTCAAAGACACGAATCAGGAATTTTCTCGAAGACGCCACCAAAAGATTTTTCCTAGTTTGATCGACTACCAGTCCATTTGGATAAGCCATACCTTCTGCCACAATTCGGAAATTTTCACCATCGAAATAGCCTACATTGGCTTTGGCTACGCCAAGGTAATTTTCTGAAAAAATTCCCCACTTGCTTCGCGAACCATGGTCATTTGAATAATAAAACCGTTCTCCATCGATCCAAACCAAATCATTTGGAGAGATCAAATTGGGATCCTGTAGCGATTTACTGTATCGAACGGTATCGTTTTGGATGGTGAAGAGTTCGATGGAATGATTCCCATTTACATGATTGATGACCGCTAACTGATGTTGGTTTGGTCCTGTTTGGATAAGACTTATGCCATGCGGATATAGCTCCAGATCACTAGGTAGGTTGATAGGCTGAGGAGTAAAAGGTTCATGACGTAGATCTACCCAATAAAGTCCATGAAGTCCTGATGATCCACTTCTTCTCTTGGCTCGATCATCTACTGAAAGGATCATAAAGCTATCCGTTCGGGAAATAGCCATATCCTCGACCCCTGGCAGGTCAATGGTTTGATAGATGGGGCCAAAGTTGTTTTCCGGAGTTATGGTTTTGAAAAACCCGGTACTCCAAAATGTGTAAAGCACAAACAGTAAAAGGACCAAGAGAGGAATGCCGATAAACAAACTGATTTTTCTAAGCATAGAGGTAGGGTTTATTGGAAGTTCTTGATCAATTGATAGCTGAATTCGATGATCTCCTTGTAGTTTTCTTTACTGATTTTTTCATCAATTCCGTGAAACCGTTCCATAGTCTCAGGACTGATCCGCATTGGATAAAACCGGTAGACTTCATCAGAGATTTCGATAAAATACCGTGAATCTGTTGCTCCTCCCAATAATCCTGGAACTACGACTGTTTCTGGATGCAAGCTTCGAATGGTTTTTTCTACGATTCGGTAAGCTTCGGATGCTGCGCTGGATACGGCAGGCGGATTGGTAAGAAACCCAACGGGCTCTACCTGCACCTTGTCCGACACGATTTGTTCGATATGAGCTTGGACAGACTCGATGGTTTCCCCAGGAAGAATTCTAAAATTGATTGTGGCTTCAGCGACTGTAGGGATCACGTTATTTTTCACACCTCCATCAATAATCGTGGGAGCGGTGGTAGTATGTGAATTGAGCCCTTCAAGGAGTTGTTTTTTAAAGAGCCAAGGGTTGGCAAATGCCATCCGAGTAAGGAATGGTAACTCAGGGCCCAAGTATTCCAGTTGAGAATCAATCGGAGGGATCAGCTTATAGGGTAGCTGGTTGTTTTCTAGGTCCACGATGGCTTTGGCTAAAATCCCAATTGTATTCTCTTTTGGCGGGGCCGAGCTGTGGCCTCCATTTGTCCGGACAATCAATCGAAAAGAAGCAAAACCTTTTTCACCCAAATTGATCATTGCTACAGGATTTTCTACACCCGGAATCATATTCTCGGCGATATAGCCACCTTCATCCATGGTCATAGCGGCCTGAACACCTTTACTTTTGAGGTATTCCACGATTTTCCCTGCACCTTTTGGACCACCTACTTCTTCATCGTGACCAGAGGCAATGTAAATGGTTCGCTTGGGTTGAAAACCCTCTCCTAATAATTTTTCAACTGCTTCTAGAACACCGATCAAGGTTCCTTTATCGTCCATGGTTCCTCTGCCGATAATATGCGTATCGGTGATCCGACCTTCAAATGGCGGTGCCTCCCATTGGCCAAGTGTAGGTTCGTCGACAGGGACCACATCTTGATGAGACATCAAAATAATCGGCTTGAGGCTGGGGTCTGAGCCTTCCCATGTATAGAGCAAAGAATAGGTGTTGATTTTTTCAAGCTTAAGCTGCGAGTGAGTCAAGGGGAATGCCGACTCCAAAAAGCGATGAAGTCCAAAAAATGCCGCAGAATCTGGTTCTGTATCTTCACTGAAGGAAATGGTTTGGAATTGAATCGCTTGTGAAAGATTTTGAAATACATCATCTGAAATTGAAATCCGATCAACTGGTTCGGCTGGCACTTGTTTGGAGCTCATTCGAAGTGTATTGATCAGAAGAATTGCTGATATCAGGATGACAATCACTAGCAAGGCTATAATAATCTTCTTCATCGTTGGGGCTTTTAGCGGGTGGACTGATTTGGAAGCAGTAAGGTAAATAAAAGGTCTAAAACTTTTTGCAAATCGGGGTTACCAGAGAAGGTTCATAAGTGAAATCACAAAATCCACAAGAGTAAATTCTACTTAGCAAGTAGATTGAAAACTGGTTCTCATGGATATATGTGGTTATTGATAATTTTTACTCTTTTTTCCACTCGAAATATTCTGGTTTTTTCAAAAGCCAGAATATTCTATGTTTAGGAATACTGTAGCTGACTTTAGCCACCAATCCATCGTATGAAAAAAATTGTCCTTTCCCTACTTCTTGCATTTGGCTCACTATGGGCTGAGGCAACCGAGTTGGTCAACTTGATCACTACCTATCAGGCCGATCGAGGTGCTCTTTCTCGCTTATATACCAACAGGCTTTCGGAGGAATACTTTTCCCGAATGATCAGTTTCAATCAGGAATATTTGAAGACGCTTCAGGCCCAGGATTATGAGGCCTTGTCGGAAGACGGAAAGATTGATTATGTATTATTTTGGAATTATTTGGACAAGCAACTCGCTGAACTGGACCTGGAGCAAAGGGATTTCAGACAGATTGAATCGGTTCTTGCCTTTGGAAAACCCTTGGAAGAGTTTGTGGTTGCAAGACGTCGAGCCAAACAGCCAGATTCCCAAACTTTAGCTGCGACATGGAATCAGGTAGCCAAAGCAGTAGATGCCCAGCTCAAAGCACTTCCCACGACTACCAAATACACTTCCTGGCAAACCGCAGATTTAGCCGCCTCCGCGGTAGAAAGTCTACATCGAGTGACCAAAGAAGCTTACGAGTATTATTACGATTATGATCCACAATTCACTTGGTGGATGAAGGAGCCATGGAATAAACTGGATGCCAGTATGAAAGCTTATGCCAAAGCCCTACGCGATCATTTTTCAAATTCGGTGAAAGATGATGGCAGTGGAATTATAGGTAAGCCGATTGGTCGGGAGGCTTTGGAAAAACAATTGGGATTTGAAATGATTGCCTACACTCCTGAGCAATTGATTGCGGAAGCTGAAAAACAGTTTGCCTGGTGTGAGAAAGAAATGCTCAAAGCTTCCAATGAACTGGGATTTGGCAATGATTGGAAAGCTGCTTTGGAAATGGTCAAAGACACCTATTTCCCAGCAGGAGCTTGGCCGGAAGAAGTGGTCCGATTAGGTAATGAGGCTATTGATTTGATGGAGAAAAATGATTGGATTACCATTCCTTCGTTGGCAAAAGAAACCTGGAGAACCATCATGATTTCTCCAGAAAGACAACGGGTAAGCCCGTTCTTTTTAGGGGGAGAGGTGATTCAGATCGCCTATCCAACTTCCGAAATGAGCCATGAGGATAAGATGATGTCTATGCGGGGCAATAACCCTCACTTTTCCAGAGCTACTGTCCAGCATGAACTTATCCCCGGACACCACCTTCAGCAGTTTATGAATCAGCGCCATATGACACATCGGAGACCGTTCGGTACGCCATTCTGGACGGAAGGCTGGGCGCTGTATTGGGAGTTTGTGCTTTGGGATCGCAATTTCCCGAGGGATGCCAAAGACAAAGTCGGGATGCTCTTCTGGAGAATGCACCGCTGCGCACGGATTATTTTCTCCCTTAATTATCACTTGGGAAAAATGACTCCTCAGCAATGTATCGACCTGCTTGTTGACAAAGTCGGTCACGAGCGTGCCAATGCCGAGGCAGAAGTGAGACGCTCCTTTGAGGGAAGTTATGGGCCACTTTATCAGATCGCCTATATGATCGGAGCCTTGGAAATCTACTCCTTGAGAAAGGAAATGGTAGAGTCCGGTAAAATGCCTGAGAAAGAATTTCACGATTTGATTATGACCCAAAACGCCATGCCGATCGAAATCCTAAGAGCAAAAGTGACCGGCAAGCCTTTGGACAAAAATCATAAGGCGAGCTGGAAATTTTTGGATTAAAAATTTAATTTTATTCCTGTTAAAGAAGAAATTATGGATACTCTGGAAACTCTTGGCTATTTACTTTTCGTGAGTGTGCAGTTAGCCTTTATTGCAGGGATTTTCTGGTTGGTATTTTATTATAGCTGGAAGACGTTCAAGGATTTTCGGAAAAGCAAAAAATAAAAAAAGGAAGGCCCATCGCCTTCCTTTTTGTTATCCATAGGTTTAAGCTTATTCTGGCATGTCTTTAAGTCGGACGACTATAGCTCCGTTTTTAGCGTCTTTGCCAAATTTCTCCAAAGCTTGGTCTCCCTTAAAAACCGACATGCTTTCAATATCGGATGGGTCGAGATGGTCATAGGATTGTACCTTTTTTAACCCTGTTTTAGTTTCGATAAAATACAAAGGCTGCTCTCCATTTCCATTGACACTCACTGCAACTTTTGGAGAAGAAGAAGCTGCCCCTGATACTGAACTACTCAAAGGAACTCCGTCTACGATTTTCAAGGGAGCGGTGCCTCTGGTACCATTGATTACTACTGTACTTTGGGATAAGGCTTTGATCTGCTCTGAAGTGAGTTCGTTTTTGATGGCAACCAATGTGCTTAGTTGTTTTTTCTTGAGTTGATTTTCGAGATTAAGCACGATGTCCAACTGCTTGTTGACCGCTGCTTGGTCAATTTTGTCCAAGGCCAATAGCTTTTTGAGTTTGGCATTTTCCTCATCCAAATCCCATTTCAAGGTTGAAAATTGACCGGCATTTTCGCTGTGGATTTTTTTGATTTTGCTGGCTTGAGCTTCGGTTAGATTTAGCTTGTCCCTCATGTCCATAATTCGCTCCGCAGCAAACAAATTACTTTGAAACATATCGCCGGAAGCCTTGGAAGGAGCTTGTACATAGGTGTAGGCTTGTTGGGCAGAGGCGAGTCCTGCTACCAAAAAGAGGCTTAGAAGTAAGGTTATTTTTTTCATCTGATTTAGGGTTTTATAGTTGGTTTAGTTTAAAATTCTGTAAGAAGCGATGCCGTAGGAGACTCCCAAATATCCATTTCGGTGGTTTCATGGATTCGAAATTGGAGTTCCTGATCGGGTCCTTCCTCCAAGGTGATGATCAATACCTCTGGGCTGGGTGGAGGAGGTGTCTCCTCGGGTTGGAACAAGAAAAAGCCAATGAGAAGTGAGGCGGCGATTCCCATTGGAATCCACCATTTTGTGCGGCTTTTCCTTTCTAATTCCGGAAAAGGGGGAATCGACAAATGCTCGTCCTGTTTTTGGAGCTCTTGAAAGAATGTATCTAACTCTGGGTCTTTATCGATATTCATTTTTTTCTTTTGTTTTCCGAATCTCAATCCAATCCTTCAGTTTCTTTTTCCCTCGATCATAATGGGTTCTGACGGTTCCGATATGCAGTTGAAGGACTTTGGCAGCTTCTTCCAGCGTCATGTCGTGGTAAAAAACCATCAGCAAGACTTCCTGCTGCATCTTGGGCAGTTGTCGTATCAAGTCCTCATGGCTTTCCGTTTCTGTGGGTTCTGACTCCCAAGCCATGTCTTCCTCGATTTCGACGGTAAGCCATTTGCCATTGGCTCGAAGCTCATCCATCGCTGTGAATCGAATCACCGAAAACAACCAAGTCTTCGGATGGTCTTCCGCTTTTAGTTTGGCTTTTCCCTCGAGCACTTTCAAAAACACCAGCTGGATCACATCTTTGGCCAGTTCTCCGTCAAATCCACAGCACTGTCTGGCCCAAAGGAAAGCCTCGTGGTGATGCTTACGGAGAAAGGATTCGAGCTGAGAGCGGTTCATTTACACTACTTAATCGGAAATCGTCGGGATTTATATGACATACTTTGAAAAAAGTTGGAAAGTTGGAAGGTAAAAAGGTTGTAAAGTTAGAAGGTGGTAAGGTTGTAAGGTTGAAGCAACTTTGCAACTTTGCAACCTTAGCACTTTCCAACTCATGTGGTCCCAACTTATTCGCCAATTCCGTCATTACCTTAAGCTGGAGCGCTCGCTGAGTGAAAATTCTATCGAAGCCTACACGCTCGACGTGCAGAAGTTGGCGGATTTTTCAGAAAGGGAGTTTCCTCAGAAAAGCCCGCTCGACCTCGAACTAGAGCATCTCCGCCGCTTTGTGAATACCTTGGCGGCTTTGGAGATTTCCGCCTACACTCAGGCCCGTATCATCTCTGGGATCAAAGCCTTTTACCGCTTTTTGATGTATGAGGACCGGATCAAGGAAGATCCCGCCCAACTCCTCGAAGCACCCAAGCTGGGTCGCAAACTCCCCGATACCCTGAGCTATCCCGAGATTGAACAGTTGCTGGAGGCCATTCCGCTCGGCGAACCCGAAGGTCATCGCAACCGTGCCATGCTCGAAATGCTGTACAGTTCTGGCTTACGTGTCAGCGAGCTCGTCGAACTCAAGAAAAGCCAGGTCTTTGCAGATATCGGATTTCTGAGAGTGGTGGGAAAAGGCAACAAGGAACGATTGGTACCAATCGGCAAGGATGCCTTGCGCTACTTGAAAATCTACCAAGAGCAGGTTCGAGTACATCAGACTCCAGCCAAAGGAAACGAGGAATTTGTATTTCTCAACCGACGAGGTCAGAAACTCACCCGGGTGATGATTTTTCTAATCATCAAAAAGACCGCGGAGCAGGCGGGGATCAAAAAGAATATCAGTCCGCATACCTTCCGCCACTCCTTCGCCACACACCTGATCGAAGGCGGGGCGGACCTGCGTGCCGTGCAGGAAATGCTGGGTCATGAAAGCATTACGACTACCGAGATTTATACCCATTTGGATCGGGATTACCTCAGGCAGGTGCTGACGGAGTTTCATCCGAGGAAGTGATTTTTTTAGATGGAGTTTAGGATTTTACAACCCAGAATCAAATTCGGATTAGGGCAATTCCCTTTAAAAAACTCCAAACCCTTTTCTGCCGTCACGCCGGGATAATCTCCCCAGTTTCCGCCCAAATCCCACATCAGCTGGAAGTGAAGGTGAGGTGGCCAATCCCCGTTTTCGGGAAAAGGACCTACATGACAAAGTAACTCTCCTGCCCGAACTTCCTGTCCGACCTGTAGCTTTTCCAAGTCCTTTCGGAAAAGATGTCCATAGAGTGAAAAAAGAGGTTTTCCTCCTAGCTCATGCTCCAAAATGATCGTCGGGCCATAGTTGCCAAAGCCGGCATTGTCCTGAAAGCTGTGAACCTTTCCTGCTAAGGGTGCAAAAACCCGTGCTCCTGCCTCTGTCCAGATGTCGACTCCTAAATGGATATTTCGGAAGTTAGCAGATTCTGTGGCAAACACTTCACTACGACGGTAGATCGCCCGATTCTCCAGATATCCTCCGATGCCATACTTTTTTCCCCCGCTTTTCAGCTGATTAAATACAAATCGGTCAAAATCCGGAGTATCGCTAAGATTCACAGCATCCAAAGCTTGATTATGGGCAGTGAAATCAAGTTGAAGCGTATTTTCGGCAGTAAGCTTTTCTCCCATGACAGGGAAAAAATCTAAATCATTCCAGTTCATTGGGTGAAAATAGGAATTTCAATATCGTACACGGATAAATTTTACCCAGATTTCCTGCTTAGGTCTTAAGGTATCAGATAAATCACAGCTGTCTTTTTCCAGTTACGAATTACGATTTACGACCTCGACTTGATCCTCAATCGTTGTTTGAGATAGTTAGCCTTTGGTAACGAAAGAACGCGACTTTGTTTTAACCTTCCCGCTCCTGTCTCCCGTCTTTCAGCTTCCTACTTCTTGCTCATCGATCATCGGACATCGGACAATTCAAGTTCTTCTTTTTCTAATTACGAATTACGATTTACGAATTACGACTTCGATTTGATCTTCAATCGTTGTTTGAGATAGTTAGCCTTTGGTAGCGAAATAACGCGACTTTGTTTTAACCTTCCCGCTTCTGTCTCCCGTCTTTCAGCTTCCTACTTCTTGCTCATCGGTCATCGGACTCCTGACATTGGACAATTCAAGTTCTTCTTTTTCCAATTACGAATTACGATTTACGAATTACGACCCCGATTTGATCTTCAATCGCTGTTTGAGATAGTTAGCTTTTGGTAGCGAAAGAACGCGACTTTGTTTTAACCTTCCCGCTTCTGTCTCCCGTCTTCGGTCTTCCAGCTTCCCTCATCCAGATCTCCTTCCTCCCAATCCGCCAAACTTCCGGACTTTTCCCTTCCCCCTTCGGATAATTTTTCTAATTTTGCCCCAATTTGGACTTAAGTGAAATTTTCCTCAACCCTCCTCTCTAATGCCTAAAGACAGTAGCATCAAGCACGTCCTCCTCATCGGTTCAGGTCCCATCGTCATCGGTCAAGCTTGTGAATTTGATTATTCCGGCTCCCAGGCTTCCAGATCGCTCCGTGAAGAAGGAATCAAAGTCACCCTGATCAATTCTAACCCGGCCACGATTATGACCGATCCAGTGACTGCAGATCACGTGTATTTGCTCCCACTGGAAAAGAAATCCATCCGAAAGATCCTGACTGATCATCCGGATATTGATGCTGTCCTTCCTACCATGGGTGGACAGACCGCTCTTAACCTTGCCATCGAATGTGAAAAAGCTGGAATTTGGAAAAATTTCGGGGTTCGCATGATCGGTGTAGATATCGATGCCATCGATACTGCTGAAAACAGAGAAAAATTCAAGGCCTTGATGGAAGAAATCGGCGTAGGTGTCTGCAAAGGCGACACGGCTACTTCCATGCTTCAAGGAAAAGAAATTGCACAAGAAATCGGTTTTCCACTAATCATCAGAGCTTCCTATACCCTAGGTGGTGCAGGTGGTGCCTTTGTGGAAAAAGCCGAAGATTTTGAAAAATATTTGGCTGCAGGTCTTCAGGCCTCTCCAGTACATGAAGTGCTTATCGAACAGAGCATTTTGGGCTGGAAAGAGTATGAGCTCGAAGTCATGCGAGACAATATCGGGAACATGATTGTAATCTGTTCTATTGAAAACTTTGACCCAATGGGGGTACACACAGGAGACTCGATTACAGTTGCTCCTGCGATGACCCTACCAGATACAGTTTATCAGCGCATGCGAAATTATGCGATCACCATGATGAACAGTATCGGAAATTTTGCCGGAGGTTGTAACGTTCAATTTGCAGTTAGCCCGGACAATCAGACCATCATCGGTATTGAGATCAACCCAAGGGTTTCCCGCTCTTCGGCACTTGCTTCCAAAGCGACAGGTTATCCGATCGCTAAAGTTGCTGCTAAGTTGGCTATTGGCTATAACTTGGATGAATTGTCAAATTCTATTACTGGCACTACTTCAGCTTATTTTGAGCCATCAATTGACTATGTGATTGTGAAGATCCCTCGCTGGAACTTTGACAAATTCAAAGGTTCTGACCGTCGATTAGGTTTGTCTATGAAGGCAGTAGGGGAAGTGATGGGCATTGGAAGAAACTTCCAGGAAGCTCTTCAGAAAGCTTGTCAATCGCTTGAAATCAAACGAAACGGACTTGGAGCAGATGGTAAAGAACTGAAAGATCAAGCTCAAATTCTTTACTCTTTAGCTAATCCGAGCTGGAACAGACTGTTCCATGTATATGATGCCTTCAAACTTGGAATTTCCTTCCGCACCATTCATGATTTGACTAAAATCGACAAGTGGTTCCTCAAGCAGATCGAGGAATTAATGCATGTGGAGGCGGAGATAGAGAAATATACAATTGATACTATTCCACAGGAAGTGATGGACATGGCCAAGAAAAAAGGCTATGCGGATCGTCAAATCGCACACTTGTTGGACTGCTTGGAAAGCGATGTTTTCAACAAGCGCTACCATGAAATGGGCATCAAGCGAGTGTACAAATTAGTAGATACTTGCGCTGCAGAATTTGAAGCACAAACTCCTTACTACTACTCTACTTTTGGAGAAGAAAACGAATCCAAAAAGTCAGAAAAGAAAAAAGTGGTTGTCTTGGGTTCTGGTCCCAACCGTGTGGGTCAAGGAATCGAATTTGACTATTCCTGCGTTCATGGCGTTTTGGCCGCTAAGGAGTGCGGTTACGAGACGATTATGATCAACTGTAATCCAGAGACCGTTTCCACGGATCCGGATGTAGCTGACAAACTTTACTTCGAGCCTGTATTCTGGGAGCATATCTACGAGATCATCCTTCATGAAAATCCAGTGGGTGTAATCGTACAGTTGGGCGGACAAACAGCCCTAAAGCTGGCTGAGAAACTTTCCAAATACGGCATCAAAATCATCGGAACCAGCTTCGAGGCTTTGGACTTGGCGGAAGATAGAGGATTGTTCTCTACCCTTTTGAAAGAAAATAATGTGCCTTATCCAGAGTTTGGTACAATTCACAATACGGACGAAGCCCTTGAGCTTTGCAAAACGATCGGATTCCCACTTCTTGTCCGTCCAAGCTACGTGTTGGGTGGTCAGGGGATGAAAATCGTAATCAATGAAAAAGAACTGGAAGAACATGTAGTCAATGTGCTTCGAGACATTCCAAACAATGAGATCCTTCTTGATCACTTCCTCGAAGGAGCGATAGAAGCAGAAGCAGATGCAATCTGTGATGGGGAAAATGTCTACATCATCGGGATTATGCAGCACATCGAGCCTGCAGGTATCCATTCTGGGGATTCGTATGCGGTGCTACCTCCCTACAATTTGGGGGATTTGGTGATCCGTCAGATTGAGACGTATACCGAAAAAATCGCCTTGGCCTTAAAAACAGTCGGACTGATTAATATTCAGTTTGCGATCAAAAACGACAAGGTGTACGTGATCGAAGCCAATCCAAGAGCTTCTCGTACAGTGCCGTTTATTTGTAAGGCGTATCAGGAACCTTATGTCAACTATGCCGTAAAGGTGATGTTGGGTGAGAAAAAAGTCAGCGATTTTGAATTCAAACCGGTGAAAAAGGGTTATGCCATCAAGGAACCTGTCTTTTCATTCCACAAGTTCCCGAATGTTAACAAGGAATTGGGACCTGAAATGAAATCCACTGGTGAAGCGATTTACTTTATCGATGACCTAATGGATGATTATTTCCTCAAAATCTACTCTGAGCGGAATATCTATCTGAGTAGATAATCAATTCACAAAACAGAATAATCTTGGTAAAATTTCTGATCATATTACTCGGAGTGGGTTGGCTTCTCGGCCAACTTCTCCGATATTTCTTACGCTCGAAGTTGGCGCAATTTGCGAGACAGGTAAATGAAGCTGCAAAAGAACAGCAGCGCGCTCAACAACACGCCTCTCGTCCCAAAGATTCTGTAGTGGTAGATTATATTCCAAAGGAAGAAATCGAACGGAGAAAGAAAGATATCGAAGGCGGCGAATACGTCGATTACGAAGAAGTGAAAGAGTAACCGATATTAACAATACTCGATTAAAGGTCTGTGGCATCACAGACCTTTTTCTTTTGAGATTAAAATTTCACGCAGAACTGACTTCTTTTCACTGAATCCTTTTGCACCAAAAAACTTTGTATCCACTTCCTGTTTTCGTTCCAATTAGAAAATCTTTTCCTCCGTCCTTCAACCCGAATTTCTTTTTAAAATCCTCTGGTTTGGAAGCATAATTTCTGAATAAGACATTCACTTTTCCGTTAGGAAACTTGGTTTTGATCTCTCCCTTTTTTAGCGAGAGTTCTTCTTGAATTTCAAAAATTCGTCCTGGTATTGATGTTGGAGACTCATTCGAAGTATAGAGGTGGCTGTTTTTGTCCAATTTTTTTAATCCAAAACGCACTCCAAACAGCTTAAAGGCGCCGGCTTTAAGGATACCACTGATGGGTTCAATCAGGAATTTTTCTGCCTCTCCAAATTTTGAAGAAGCAGATTCTTCTTCCGAAGGCGAAAAGATAAATTCGGGAAGTTCACTTCCAAGATCTTTGATCCGGATTGTTTTAGGCTTGTTTTCCTTTTCTTTTTCCCAAAAAAGAAGCAATTCCTTCACCTCGTTTTTGACTGAGACGATGGTGATTTGTTGAATATCTGGAATTTCAGACCATGCCTGTGAAATGTCAAGCATGGGTGATGCTTTAATCAGAATTTGATTGGACTTACTTTTCAAAGTGGACCAAGCACTCACGACATCCGGTTCACAATCCTGAAGCTTATAAAGCTTTTGGTTGCCGGTTCCTCTTCTAGCCGGATCAGCATAAATCAAGTCAAAGGATTCGTCTGTTTTTGACAGGAATTCCAATCCATCACCTTCCACAAACTCAAACTTTCTATCTAAACCCTTGGAGGGTTCCAATAGCCCAAGGTTAAGGGTTGTGATCTGGAAGAGTTCAGGCTGTCTTTCGCAGTAAATTCCCTTTTCAAAGCCTTTGCTTATGTGATAAAAATCTACACCAAAACCTCCCGTAAGGTCGATCATAACTTTTCCGGTCAGGCCTTCTGCTTTGAATAGGGCTGTTTCCTCAGAAGAGCTTTGCTCCAAAGAAATACTTGCAGGAAAAAGAAGCTCGGGGTTGGCAGACCATTCGGGGAGTTTTTTGATCGCCTTCTGCCGTGCAGCAATTTGTTGAACTGCCACTTTTAGGTCAAAGGAAACTTTCCCTTGATACTTAAAAAGTAAAAGTGCAGGATCTTCCTGAAGATGATCCTGCACAAATTGTCTAAACTCAGCGCTATTGACCTCGCTGAAATTCATTAGACCAGTTTATTTTCCAAAAGGTATTCTGCAATTTGAACTGCGTTTGTCGCAGCACCTTTTCTCAGGTTATCCGCTACAATCCACATGTTTAGGGTATTGGGTTGAGATTCGTCTCTTCGTAACCGACCCACAAAAACTTCATCTTTCTTATGCGCGGTAATAGGCATTGGATAAATGAAATTAGTAGGATCATCCTGAACGATGACTCCTGGGGTAGCTTCTAGCAGCGCTCGAACTTCCGCCAAATCAAAGTCCTCTTTGAACTCAACGTTGACTGCTTCAGAGTGTCCTCCCATGGTTGGGATTCGAACTGTTGTAGAAGTTACCTGTATAGAGTTGTCACTGAAGATTTTTTTGGTTTCGTTGATCATCTTCATTTCCTCCTTGGTGTATCCATTGGCTTGGAATACATCGATGTGAGGAAGGACATTCATGTCGATTTTATGTGGATAGACCATCGGAGGATTTGCCTCGCCTGCTCGCTCGGCCATCATTTGATCTACAGCTGCTTTTCCAGTTCCTGTTACGGATTGATAGGTAGAAACCACAATTCGCTTGATGCCATATCGCTGACGCAACGGCTCGAGAGCTAGAACCATTTGAATGGTAGAGCAATTTGGATTTGCAATAATCTTATCTGTTTTGGTCAGTTCTTTGGCATTGATTTCTGGAACAACCAGTTTCTTGGTCGGGTCCATTCGCCATGCTGAAGAATTGTCAACCACCACAGTTCCTACTTCTGCAAATTTTGGAGCCCACTCCAAAGAAGTGCTTCCACCTGCAGAAAAAATAGCGATTTCAGGTTTGGCTGCCACCGCATCAGCTAAGCCAATTACGGTGTGTTTTTTACCCTTATACTCGATCTGTTTACCAACTGATCGCTCTGAAGCAACCAATAGAAGTTCGTCATAAGGAAAGTTGTGCTCATCCAGCACTTCAAGGATTTCGGAACCTACCAATCCGGTAGCACCGACTACAGCCAGTTTCATTTTAGGTATAGGTTTAGAATGTTTCGGGTTGCAAAAGTAAGGACTAAGAGTTCATTTTCAGGCTTATGAGTAAAAATTTCCATGATTTTTTGTCTAGAATCCAAAATCTCTCGATTTGAAACCTTTATATTTAGGTAACACTTTTAGAATTTATATTTATGGTTCGCATTTTTCAGTCGATCCTTTGGGGATTAGTGCTTTGGCTATTCAGTAGTTTTTTTGGACCAGGTTCGGTTTGGGCTCAGATTCAGGATTTTGAATCTCCTTTTCAGATAGTTTCTATTCCTGATTCATTTTTGGAAAAATGGTATGGGAACGAGGTTAGGACATCTTCTCGGATCTTTCAAGCCAATAGCGTCGGCAGAAATGGCTCAAAAGGATTGGCAGTACAGCCGATCAGTACATTTGATGGCGAAATTTGGGTGGAACTTGTACCTCAGGAGGAAAATTCATCTGTCTTATTCTATGCGCGGTCCCTTCAGAATGGCACTGGCAACAGACCCGCGGTTGTTTTTTATGGCTGGTCAGAAACTTTGGGTGGCGAAGTAATAGAGGAGTCAGTTTTGGGGTCTGAAACCCAATTTCCAAACCAGGACTCGGGTTTTGAAAAGTTTCGCCTTGATGTTCCTGAATTTGCTCAGCACCTAAAGTCCTTCTTCTTGCGCATTCGGGTTTCTTACGGAGGTGGGTCAGGAAGTGCTGCTCGATGGGTCATGGATGATTTCTTCTTTGGGGTGCTTGAAGAGGATGGTTCCCCTCCTGAGGTTATAATAGTCAGAGGATTTGATTCTAACCAACTACAGCTGATTTTTAATGAACGCGTTGATCCTGTATTTTCCCAAATTCCAATGGCATATTCCCTTGATGGTTTGGAACCGGATCAAATTATCGCTCAAAATGATTCTACGGTCATTTTGGAGTTTGAAACGACATTTCTTGAGGAAGGAAATTATTCCTTAACCATCCGGCAAATTCCAGATTTGGAGGGCAATTTTATCCAGGACACCACTCTTAGTTTTCAATTTGAAGATCCAACTGCCTATGCCTATAAATCACTCGTTATAAATGAATTGATGCCTGCACCAAAGCCAGATTTGGATCTGCCAAATGTCGAATATGTGGAGTTGTTTAATCCATCTACCAAAACTTGGAGACTAGATCCTTTACAATTTTCTAACTCAAGGTCTAGCACTTCAATTCCTCCATTTTGGCTTGAGCCGGGAAAGTTTCTTATCCTTTGTCCGAAGGGAAATTCTAATCTTTTGGAGGAATATGGTGAGGTGTTGGAGCTTTCGAATTGGCCGACTATGCTTAACTCCGGTGACCAACTTCAGCTGACTGAAGAAGAGCTGATCGTGGATCAAATAGCGTATCAAAGTAGCACCTGGGGAGGGAGTGAGTTTTCGCAAGGAGGATATAGTCTTGAAGTCCCTTTTCCTGACTTTGGTTGCGAAAGTTCTGAGTTATTAGCTCCTTCTCAGCATCCTCAAAGAGGTACCCCGGGATTTGAGAACTCCCTCTTTTGGAAAATAGAACCGCCCTTACTTACTGAAGTATCAGCCTATTTTACTAGTCCAAAAACCATTCGAATCCGATTTGATGCTCCCGTGCCTGAGGGATTAAGTCAAACAAATGTTGAGATTTCTCCTGTTCAAAATATTCTGGAAATACAAAAAATAAATTCTCGAGAAATTGAATTGGAACTCAGCAGTGATGTCCAAACTGGACAGGTCTATCAATTAAATCTGATTAACTTTTCGGATTGCTTTGGGAATTTTGTGGAATCCTTGGGTCCAAGTACCCTTGTTAGAGGAGACCAACCCAAAGTAGGAGAGCTGGTATTGAATGAGCTGCTTTTTGACCCAAAGCCCGGTGATCCCAAATTCGTTGAAATAGCGAACCTTACAGATCGATACTTAAACCTAGAAGGATGGGCACTAGCTAATTTGGATGATCAGGGGATGCCTGCCCAGGTTCGGGTTTTTGGATTTCCTGGTCAGGTAATAGCACCTAAAAGTTTTTTGGCTATAACCTTAGACCCAGATGCACTTCGATTTTCCTATCCTAGATCAGCTCAGGGTAATTTTCAAGAAGTTTCTTCTTTACCAAGCTATCCAATTTCGGGAGGAACAGTACTACTTCTTTCGGATCAGCAGGAAGAGATGGATCGGTTGGACTATTCGGAAGACCTTCATCATCCGTTAATTCAAGATTCGAGAGGTGTATCTTTGGAGCGAATAGATATGGGTGTTTTTGCTTCAGAGGGAAAAGAATGGACTTCTGCAGCTTCCACAGAGGATTTTGCTACGCCAGGCAGGAAAAATTCTCAAAGTTTTGACCAAGATACAGAGGCCAAATGGCTTTCAGTTAGTCCTGAAGTTTTTGACCCAGAGGGCTTTCAAGGCGTGAGTTTTACAACTTTTTCCTATCAGCTTCCAGATTCAGGCTGGATAGGTTCATTGAAAATTTACAGTTCTTCGGGTAGGTTGATTGATCAAATAGTATCAAATCAACTGCTAGGTTCACAGGGATCATTTGTTTGGTACGGAACCGGAGCAGGAAATAAAAGACTTCCTCCTGGGTATTATGTTGCCGTATTTGAACTTTTCGATCTAAGAGGGAGAACTCACGCAGTGAAAAAGACAGTGGTTATAGCCTCTAAATTGTAGTTGGGCTTTGTAATTTCTTAAAAGGAAATCAATCGATTTATCGTTCTAAAATCCTCAGTTGCGCATTCCAGTAGCCCAGTAAATATTATTTTTTGCAAATCGATAAGACGGTCTTATTTTAGGGAGCTAAACCACTACAACCTCTATCCCAACACTAATTTTAATTAATTGCAAAGCATATGAGTCAGGAAGAAAAAACAGCATATTCTCCGGAAGAGCTTAAGGAATTTGAAGAGATTATCCTTCAAAAATTGGCAGTAGCTAAAGAAGAACTGCATTCGCTCAAGGAGTCTTTAAGTAAGAAAAATGATAGTGGGACTGACTATACTGCATCGACTTCGAAACTTCTTGAAGATGGAGCGGATACACTAGAACGGGAAAGTATGAGTCAATTGGCAGCTCGTCAGCAAAAGTTTGTCATCAACTTGGAAAATGCATTAATCCGAATCAAAAACGGAACTTATGGTGTTTGCGTGGACACAGGTAAGTTGATCGCAAAGGAGCGCTTGAAGGCGGTGCCACATACCATGCATTCTATTGAAGCGAAATTGGCTAAAAAATAAGCTTGGACTTCCTTCATCGACATATAGAAGCACTGGTTTTTTGCTCTCCAGAACCACTTGCAGTGACCGAAATTGTCAAGTGTCTAAGTGAAATGTTTGGAGCGGATGTTCCGTTTGAGCATGTAGAATCTGCACTTTATGATCTACGGAAAAAGTACAATCAAGAGGATTTTGCTTTTTCCTTAGAGCATATTGGAGGAGGTTACCAATTTTTAACCAAACCTGCTTATCAAACTTCTATTTCAATACTTCTCCGACAGCAGAATCAAAAACGATTGTCAACGGCGCAGCTTGAGACTTTGTCGATCATTGCCTATAAGCAACCTGTGACAAAAGGTGAGATTGAGCAAATTCGAGGTGTAAGTAGTGATTACTCTGTTCAGAAGCTTTTGGAAAAAGAACTGATTGAAATTAAAGGGAAGTCTGAGGGAGTTGGAAAGCCTTTGATTTATGGAACTTCTCAAAAATTTATGGAATACTTTGGGATCAATTCTATCCAAGATTTACCCCAGCCCAAGGATTTTTCTCAACCCGAAAATCAAATTGGGGAAGAGAAAGATTGATCCGATTCTAGCGGTTTTACCTTGGCTAAGGTAGAGACCAGAAATTTTTTACCCGTTTCTACTTCCTCGCATAGTACTCTTGTTCGACGAGTTTCTCCTTTTTTGAATTTTCTTCCTTGTAAAACAAAATCCTGTCCTTTTGGGAGGTCTGATAGGAATTTTTCAAAAGATGATTCCTCTTTTCGATCGTATTTACTCAATTCTTTCATCAGGAATAAATCTCTTGCAGAACTGGCCGATGGGTTTTGCATATGCCGTCTAAGTGGAAGCAAAAGGTCTCGGGGAAACACATGTTCATTTAATAGCGGAGCAAAAAGAACCTGAAATGTTTTTTTCCATTCTGTTCCGTGCGGGGCATGTCTCGGTCCCAATTGCTCAAATACACGCAAATGGGCTACTTCATGGATATAGGTGATTAAAAATTGGAATGGATTTAGATCGGCATTTAGGGTGATGGTCTGAATTTTTTGATCTCTTCGAAACCTAAAATCTCCCAGTTTAGACTGCCTGGGTTTTTTGACATAAAAATGAAAAGGGATCTCTTTCCAAAGGTGGAGACAATACGGAATAGCCGGGGGAGGAAGGTGACGTTCAAAAATTTTTAAAAGGCCGGCGGTTTCCATGACTAAAAATAAAAAAACCCTGACGTTTGCCAGGGTTTAATTTTTTGAGCTGGTTGAATTACTGAGCAGCAGTAGTGTCAGCAGCAACTGCAGTAGTGTCTACAGCAGGAGCTTCTTCTACAACTGGAGTTTCTTCAACAACTACAGTTTCTTCAACTGCAGCCTCTTCAGTAGCTTTGTTACCGCAAGAAGAAGTAGCGATCAAGCCAGCGATTGCGAAAATTGCAAATACCTTTTTCATTTGTTATGGTTTTCTTAATTACCTTGCAAAGGTACTAGTATTATTTTCAATTGCGCAAGTGCCGTTCAAATATTTTTTACTTGTTTTTATAAACAATTTTCACCGGAACTCCCTCGAAATCAAAGTTCTCACGAATACGGTTTTCTAGATACCTGGTATAAGGTGACTTGATGTATTGTGGAAGATTGCAAAAGAAGGCAAATACCGGGTTTTTGGTCGGTAATTGTGTCACATATTTGATTTTTATGTATTTCCCTTTCCATGCTGGAGGAGGGTATTTTTCAATTTCTTGAAGAAGTGCATCATTTAGTTTGGAGGTAGGGATTCGTTTGGTTTTATTTTCAAAAACCTTCACCGCAAGCTCAATGGCTTGAAAGATCCGTTGCTTTTCAGTGACTGAAGTAAAAATGATCGGAATCCATTTGTTTTCCCCAAGGCGTTCCAGCATTTCATCCTTAATCTTGTTCATGGTTTTGTGGTCTTTTTCGATCAAATCCCACTTGTTGACCATGATCATAACCCCCTTATTGTTTTTGATCGCCAGTCCAATCAGATTAATGTCCTGTGCTTCCAATCCTCTGGTAGCATCTACCATAACAATGACCACATCCGATTCTTCTAAGGTTCGGAGTGAACGCATCACCGAATAAAACTCAATATCTTCTTTGACTTTGGCTTTTTTTCGAATACCAGCTGTATCAGTGATGATAAAATCCTTACCAAATAAGGTATATCGAGAATGGATTGCATCCCTCGTGGTCCCTGCCTCATCCGTGACAATGGATCTTTCTTTTCCCAAAAGGGCATTTAGAAATGAGGATTTTCCAACATTTGGTCGTCCAAGAATGGAAATTTTAGGAACATCTGCATCCGGATCCTCTTCCCCCTCATCTACAAAATGGCTGATCACTTCATCCAGCAAATCCCCAGTCCCACTTCCGCTTACAGCAGCGATAGGAAAAATCTCAAAATCGGTCAAGCCTAGTGAATAAAACTCATTAGCCATTAGGGCTTTTTCGCCATTGTCAGCCTTATTTGCGACTACATAAAGTGGCTTTTTGGTGCCCCGTAGTTCATTTGCAAATTCAGTATCCAAATCGGTTAGACCATCTGCGCAGTCTACCACGAACAGGATTACATCTGCTTCCTCAATTGCTAGTTTTACCTGTTTTCTAATTTCTGCTTCGAAAATATCCTCAGAACCGGTCACATATCCCCCGGTGTCGATAACCGAAAAGAATTTTCCTCCCCACTGAGCATGACCATAATGCCGATCTCGAGTTACTCCACTGAGGTTGTCCTCAATGGCTTTTCTTTCTTCTACTAGTCGATTGAAAAGTGTGGATTTTCCCACGTTTGGTCTACCGACGATTGCTACAATATTTGCCATGATTAATAGGGGTCGTACCCGAATTTTTTAAGTTTTGCTTTATTTTTCCTCCAGTCAGGTTCTACCTTCACGAAGGTTTCGAGAAATACTTTTTTCCCGAAAAATTTTTCAAGATCTATTCTTGATTCAATGCCTACTTTCTTAAGCATTTTTCCTTTATTACCGATAATGATACCTTTTTGACTATTTCTTTCTACGAAAATGGTCGCGCGGATACGAATGATTTGTTCCTCTTCGTGAAAATCCTCAATACCAACTTCTGTGCTGTAGGGGATTTCTTTCTTATAGTTGGTAAAAATTTTCTCCCGAATGATCTCGGAGGCAAAGAACCGTTCTGGACGGTCAGTTAGTTCCTCTTTGTCATAAAAAGCTGGATGCTCGGGAAGTCTTTCCAGAATTTCAGGAAGGATTCTATCAGTATTAAAATTTTCCTTTGCAGAAATTGGGATTACTAGTTGAGCTTTAACCCTCGAAGTCCAATAGTTTGTCACCTCCTCCAATTGACCTTCTTTGGCAAGGTCAATTTTGTTTATCACTAAAAGGACTGGGATAAGGGATTCATTGATCCGTTTGATCACTTCCTCAATCTCCTCATCAGTTTCAAAGAGATCTGTCACAAAAAGAATGACATCAGCATCTTCCAAAGAAAGATTTACAAATCCCATCATGCTTTTATGAAGCTCGTATTGAGGCTTCAGCATTCCTGGAGTATCTGAAAATACAATTTGATAATGATCGCTATTAGTCAGGCCGAGGATTCGATGGCGGGTAGTTTGTGCCTTAGGAGAAATGATTGAAAGTCGCTCACCGACAAGAATGTTCATGAGCGTGGACTTGCCTACATTAGGTTTTCCTACGATGTTGACAAAGCCTGCTTTATGTGGATGAGCGGTCATTTTTAAAGAATTTTTCACAAAGGTACTTGATTTTTGAGAGATAGTCCTTACCTTTGCATCACAATATCGCGGGATGGAGCAGTTGGTAGCTCGTCGGGCTCATAACCCGAAGGTCACAGGTTCGAGTCCTGTTCCCGCTACTACGAAAAGGACACTAATCAGTGTCCTTTTTTTTATTAAAAAAAAAGAGGCCTTGGGCCTCTTTTACTTTTTATCCTTATCCTCGTCTTTGTAATATTCGGAAAGCCTTTCTAGATCCTCATCAAAACATAAAGGCAAAAACTGAATTCGGAATTGGTTTAATTTCTCCTCCCTTTTTCTTAAAATCTTCTTTCGAGCCTCTAGCCGTTTTTCCCAGCAAGCTTTTTTCAAAAAAGTAAGCTTTCGATGTAATCCGACTATTTTTCTTCTGTTCAAGGACAAGCGATTGGTTAGGTTTATTTTCGATTAGTATGAAATCGTCCTCATTTCTAAAATCAAATTCGGACAGATTTTCATCAGCAAAAATTCTGCACATTTTTAATGTTGTGCTAAAAGTAAAAAACAAAATATTCTGAAACATACCCACGACTGGGTATTTTCAAATTCTTTTTTCTTTCTATAATCTACTTTTATTTGGATTCGATTCTATCTAGGGAAATTTTACCTCCTTCAGTTACAAAAAGAACTAAGTATATCGCAAAATATAAAAGTGAGAGTTCTTTATCTCCAAAAGGATCATCCCAGTGGGCATAAAATGCAGCTACCAGCATGGTAATCATCAAAGGGATTGTTGCAAGTTTAGTTTTGAAGCCTAACATCACTAAAATGGCACAAATTACCTCTGCAAATACTGCCATGCCGAGACTAATTTCGGGCCCAAGCCCAAAAGGATCCGCAAACTTGACGGGTCCTTCAGCAAAAAATCGACTGATTTTCGGGATTCCATGCGTAAGCATCATTCCTCCTGCAAATAGTCTTCCGACTAATAATCCGATGTCTTGGAGAGCTGTAAATTTCATATTTAATAGGTTTAATTTGGCGCGAAATTAGGGTTTGATAGCCGATATTATTCGTTCTTTTCCGTTTAAATCTTGATGAACTTCCATATCAGCATAACCTTGTCTTTCCAATTCGAAGCAAATTTCTTTTGAAGCCCTTTCATAAATTTCGAAATAGATTCGCCCAGTGTTTTTCAAAAGTGAAAGGCCTTTTTTAGCAATCATGCGATAGAAAATGATCGGATCTGAATCAGGTACGAAAAGGGCAAGGTGGGGTTCGAACTGAACCACATTTTGATGCATTTCAGCCAAATCTTTTTGAGGGACATAGGGAGGATTTGAGACCAATATATCTAGTGGAGGAATTTCAGGAGTTTCAGTTAATATGTCACCGTGGAAAAAATGAACCCCTCCTTTGAGGCTTTGATTATTTCTTTTCGCAACCTCTAAAGCCTCATCAGAAATATCCATTCCAAACACTTGTGCTTGGTCCAATTCCAAATCCAAGGTAATCGGGATACAACCTGTTCCGGTCCCAATATCCAATATGGTAAGTCCTACTTTTTTATTTTCCTTTAGTATTAAATGAACCAGTTCCTCGGTTTCATTTCTAGGAATTAGAGTTGAGGAACTAACTTGAAATTCCCTTCCATAAAATGGTGCTTTGCCCAAAATATATTGAATAGGTTCCCCAGTTTTAAGCCGCTCAAAATCGTCTATAAGTGCTTTTGGTAAAGTTTCTCGATTAAGGAATTTAATCAAGTCTACTCTCTTTAAACCCAAATGGTGCTCCAGTAACCAATGAATCAAGGTTTCGCTTTCTGTTTTGGGATAAATTGAAAGTTCATCAGACCATTGATTTACTAATTCGGAATAGGTCATAGATTATTACTGAGGAAAATTTTAGATTTTCAAAGGTAAGGAGTCCAACATCACCCAAAAAAGATTTTTAAAAATGTGAGGATCCAAATTCTTCTTGGGGAAGTCGGATGACCTAGAATCAAAAAAGACCAACTTAGAAGAATGCTCTAAAAGGAGATGATTGGCGTCATTTTCAACTGAAAAGTCGAACATCAGCAATTCTACCTACCTTTGCCTCAGAATTAGTTTCCCATGAAGTTACACAACAATACCATCCGAGGAGTTCATACTGCGCTCCAAGCTATTTTTGAAGAAGGTCAATATGCAGACAAAGTCATCGAGCGTACCCTCAAATCTAATCCAAAATGGGGCTCAAAAGACCGTTCGTTCATCGCTGAGACTACTTATGAAATGGTCCGTTGGTGGAGGTTGATTAATTTTTTAAGTCCATCTACGAATCTTTGGGATTTGTTTGGCACCTATTGGTTGATGCAAGGAAATGATCTGCCAGATTGGGAAGAATTCGAGCGCCTACATCCGGAGAAGATTAAGGCCAAGTATGAGTCTATCAAAGATCCTGGACTTCTTGAATCGGTCCCGGAATGGCTGCATAATTTGGGAGCGAAAGAACTTGGAGCAATTTGGGAAAAAGAAATTCATGCCTTAAATGAAGAGGCTGAAGTGGTCTTGCGTGTCAATACCCTAAAAACCTCTCGAGAGCGATTGAAAAATCAATTGGCTGAGGATGGAATCAAAACCTATATTCTGAAGGGCTATCCAGATGCTCTGATCCTTGAAGAAAGACAAAATGTCTTCCGTCATCCGGCATTCAAGGCTGGGCTTTTTGAAGTTCAAGATGCAAGTTCTCAACTGGTAGCGACTACTTTGGCCGTGGAACCAGGAATGCGGGTAATTGATGCCTGTGCTGGGGCAGGTGGAAAATCTTTACACCTAGCCGCCTTGATGGAAAATAAAGGGAAGGTAATTTCGATGGATGTTGAAGAATGGAAGCTTCAGCAAGCCAAACTTAGAGCGAGAAGAAATGGCGTATCGATATTTGAACCCAAACTGATCGAAGGTTCCAAAACTATCAAGCGTTTAAAAGAAACGGCAGATCGATTGCTTCTTGATGTTCCTTGCTCTGGATTAGGAGTGCTCCGTAGAAATCCTGATACCAAGTGGAAGCTTTCACCAGAATCTATCGAGAAGGTACAGCAAACCCAACAGGAAATTCTTCAATCCTATCCTTCGATGTTGAAAAAAGGAGGACAAATGGTTTATGCTACTTGTAGTATTTTACCATCTGAAAATGAGGAGCAAGTCAAGAAGTTCCTGGCCAGTGAGGCAGGGAAAGATTTTGAGTTGTTAGAAGAGAAGAAAGTTTTTGCTCATGAAAATGGCTTTGATGGCTTTTACATGGCGAGATTGTTGAAAAAATAAAAAATCTGCTTGGGATGGAATTGAATTTCTTTCCCAAGCTTTTCTATTAAAATTGAATTTTTTGAATGCTGACTAAATTTTTCCAAACTTTATTTTTGAGATTCAGGCCTACCGAAGGATTTTCCGCATTTATTTTTGTTTTCCTATGGCTTGGCATTGGATTTTGTTTGTACCTTTGACGGGCAAATAGGGTTACCTACAACCAATATTTGCCATGAATCGAAACTCCTCGAAGTTCCTTTATGAAGCACTCACCTACGACGACGTGCTTCTTGTTCCAGGTTATTCTGAAGTTCTCCCTAGAGACACCAACACTTCCACCTGGTTAACCAAAAAAATCAGACTAAATATCCCTCTAGTATCCGCAGCAATGGACACTGTAACAGAGGCAGAATTGGCAATTGCAATTGCTTTGGAAGGAGGTTTAGGCTTCATCCACAAGAATATGTCAATTGAGAAGCAGGCTGCGCAGGTTCGTAAGGTGAAGCGAAGCCAAGCAGGGATGATTCTAGATCCCATTACGCTCGATATCAATTCCAAAGTCCGAGACGCAGAGGCGATTATGCGGGAGTTTCATATCGGAGGTATCCCAGTGGTAGATGAAAATAAAATCTTGAAAGGGATCATTACGAATCGGGATCTTCGATTTATTAAAGATCCCAATCGCTTGATTCGAGAAATCATGACTAATGAAAATCTCATCACAGCTAAGTCGGGTATTTCATTGGAACAAGCAGAAGAAATTCTCCAGGAATATAAAATCGAGAAACTCCCAATTGTAGACGAAGACTACAAGTTGACCGGATTGATCACCTATAAAGATATTCTGAAACGTAAAGACAAGCCCAATGCCTGCAAGGATGAGTTTGGTCGATTGAGAGTAGGAGCTGCGGTTGGAGTTACCGCCGATATTGTGGAACGTGTCGAGGCCTTGAAAAATGCTGGAGTAGACGTAGTTTCCATTGACACTGCTCACGGACACAGTAAGGGTGTTATTGAAACCTGTAAAAAAATCAAAACTGCATTTCCTGATTTGGAAGTGATTGTCGGGAATATTGCTACTCCTGAGGCAGCGATCGCCTTGGCAGATGCTGGAGCAGATGCTGTAAAAGTCGGTGTAGGACCTGGATCCATTTGTACTACTCGTGTTATTGCTGGGGTAGGTGTACCGCAGCTTTCTGCCGTTTTTGAATGTGCTGAAGCACTCAAAGATCGTGGTGTTCCTGTTATCGCTGATGGAGGGATTCGTTATTCGGGTGACTTGGTTAAAGCCATCGCTGCTGGGGGAAGCTCCATTATGATTGGCTCTCTATTGGCCGGCACGGAAGAGGCTCCTGGAGAAATGATCATTTTTGAAGGAAGAAAATTTAAATCCTACCGTGGAATGGGTTCATTGGAAGCCATGGAGTCTGGTTCCAAGGATCGTTACTTCCAAGATGCCGAGGACAATATCAAAAAACTTGTTCCAGAAGGAATCGTAGGTCGAGTTCCCTATAAAGGCTTGGTTGCGGAAGTATTGTACCAATTAGTTGGTGGGCTTCAGGCAGGGATGGGCTATTGTGGAACCAAGACTATAGCAGATCTTCAAAAAGATGGCAAGTTTGTAAAAATTACTGCTGCTGGAGTCAAAGAATCGCATCCGCACGATGTGAACATTACTCGAGAGGCGCCTAATTATAGCATTAAGTCTTAAGGAATTAAAAACCGGCCTCGGCCGGTTTTTTTATGGAAAATGGGCGATTCTCCACTCATCTTTCCTCATTCCTCCTTGCATTTTCTATTTTTGGACATTCATTCCATTTTATCACTTCTCGCTGTGTATAAATCGCTGTTAAAACCTCTTCTATTTCTTCAGAAGCCTGAAAAGGCACATCATTTCACCTTCGATATGACCAAGTGGACCTTCAATCTTCCCTTAGTCAAATCCATGGTTAAAAATGCATTTGCATTGGATGATCCTCGATTGGAGCGAGAAGTTTTTGGTCTGAAATTCAAAAACCCCGTTGGGCTGGCGGCAGGATTCGATAAAGACGCCAAGCTGATCGATGAAATGGCGATGTTGGGTTTTGGATTCATCGAAATTGGGACTTTGACTCCTAAGCCCCAAGAGGGAAATCCTCAGCCCAGGCTTTTCAGATTACCTCAGGATGAAGCCTTGATCAATCGTATGGGGTTCAATAATGGGGGTGTGATGGAGGCAGTCGAGCGATTGAAAAGCCGAAAATCTCAGGTAATTGTCGGAGGGAATATTGGTAAAAATAAAGTCACGCCCAACGAGAATGCTGTCGATGATTATTTGATTTGCCTCGAGGAGCTACATCCTTATGTAGATTATTTTGTAGTAAATGTGAGCTCTCCTAATACGCCAAATCTTCGCGATTTACAGGAAAAAGAACCTTTAAAGCAATTACTCACAGCTGTAAAAGCGGCGAATGATTCCAAGTCTAAACCCAAGCCTATCCTCTTGAAAATCGCACCTGATTTGACAGATGGTCAGCTAGATGATATCATTGAAATTGTGAAAGAAACCCAGATCGATGGTGTGATTGCGACCAATACTACGATTGATCGTTCGAAACTGACCACCACTGCTTCGGAAGTGGAAGCTATTGGAGCAGGGGGAGTGAGTGGAAAAGTGCTCAAGCAAAGAAGTACTGAGGTAATTCGATATCTCCATCAAAAATCTGAGGCGGCTTTTCCGATCATAGGAGTAGGAGGAATATTCTCAGCAGAAGATGCAATCGAAAAGTTAGAAGCGGGTGCGAGCCTTGTTCAGGTGTACTCGGGCATGATTTATGAGGGGCCAGGCTTGATTAAAAAGATAAAAAAGGGACTATTGGCATATTTTTCCAGGTAAGTTGCCTTTCTTCGGCCTTTTGGCTAAACTTAAATTTGTACTTGATCAAGTAAATGGCATCAGAAACACCTCGGGCAAATACCTTCAGAAAAAAGAGTGAAAACTCTAAAAAGGCAGCTCCAAAAAAGGAAGGCATGAAATTGTCTTTGGGCAATTTCAAGTTTAAACAGTTGGGGATCACTGCAGGGATTGTTCTAATTTCAGTGAGTGTCTTTCTGGTTATTGCTTTTCTTTCTTATTTATTTAGCGGACCTGCAGACCAAAGTTTGGTCATGAATAATCCTGATCCAGCAGTACGAGAAGTGGCTCGGGATTCCCAAAACTGGGTTGGATATTTGGGAGCACAAGCTTCGCATTGGCTGATTTACCGATGGTTCGGAATCGCCGCCTTTCTTATCCCTCCCTTCTTATTTCTTTTAGGTATTCGCTGGACATTTCGGGTTGCCTTGATGTCATTGACCAGGTATTCGATTTTTGCGCTATTCTTTACCGCTTGGTTGGGACTGCTGGCAGGATATATCGTTATTTTGATTGAGGGGTATTCTTTCTGGGGATTTATTGCTGGGGGATTGGGTTATGAACTCGCCTTGTTGTCTTCAGAATTTTTGGGAATGGGGACTTTCATCCTGATCGCAGGTTCCCTACTGATTTTCATAGTGCTTTATTTTGGGTTAGAACAACTCAATTGGTTCTCTGCTAAACCCTATGAGGAGGAAGATTTAGCTTCTCCCGCTGCGAAAACATCCATTAATCCTTTCGCTTCTGATTTGGATGAGGAAATTTCCGATGAAAATGAACTCGAGGAAGAGGAGGTTTACGATTACGGAAGCCTGTGGGAAATCAAAAGTTCGGAAGAAGAGGAATCACCAGTCACTTCAAACAATGTTTCCTTAAGTCTAAATCCTTCTGCTGAGGAAATCGCCGAGGAAGATTTATTTGATGTGCCCCAAGTGAATTTGTTGGATGAAGGACTTCCTAAAAGCAAGGGGGTAAGTGAAGGTAATTTTACCGTTCAACAAGCACCAGAGGTTGAAAAAACCGCTGAGCAGGTTGAGAATCTGGATCCCTATGATCCGACACTGGATCTTCCAAGGTATCAATATCCGACCTTGGACTTGCTCAATGAGTATGATGTGAAAAAGGTGACAGTTTCTCGACAAGAACTCGAAGAAAACAAAGACAAAATCGTCACTACCTTGGAAAACTTCCAAATTGGAATCCAAGGAATTCAAGCCACTATTGGGCCTACCGTTACCTTATACGAGATTGTTCCAAATCCTGGGATCAAGATCAGTAAAATTAAGAATCTTGAAGATGACATTGCTTTGAGCTTGGCTGCATTGGGGATTCGAATCATAGCCCCGATTCCAGGAAAAGGTACGATCGGGATTGAAGTTCCAAATAAGAATCGCGAATTGGTGCCTGCCCGTGCGGTAATTGGAACCGAGAAGTTTATGAAGTCAGACAAAGATCTTCCGGTGGCTTTGGGTAAAACTATTTCCAATGAAGTCTTTGTCATGGATTTGGCCAAGATGCCCCACCTGTTAATGGCAGGTGCAACAGGCCAAGGAAAGTCAGTTGGGCTGAACATGATTTTGGCTTCCTTGATTTACAAGAAGCATCCTTCGCAATTGAAATTTGTCCTAGTAGATCCGAAAAAGGTAGAGTTGACACTTTTCAATAAGATAGAAAGGCATTTTCTAGCCAAGTTACCGGGATCCGAGGAAGCGATTATTACGGATACCAAAAAGGTAATCTACACCCTCAATTCATTGTGTATTGAGATGGATAACCGATACAACTTGCTCAAGGATGCAGGCTGTAGAAATCTAAAAGAGTATAATGCCAAGTTTATCGCAAGAAAACTGAATCCTGAAAAAGGGCATTACTTTATGCCTTATATCGTCTTGGTTATTGATGAGTTGGCCGATTTGATGATGACTGCAGGCAAGGAAATCGAAGCGCCAATTGCTCGCTTGGCTCAGCTAGCTCGTGCTATCGGTATTCATTTGGTGGTAGCTACTCAGCGACCTTCGGTTAATGTCATCACCGGTATTATTAAGGCCAATTTCCCAGCTAGACTTTCATTTAGAGTTACTTCTAAGATTGACTCTAGAACCATCCTTGATGCTGGAGGAGCAGATCAATTAATTGGAATGGGAGATATGCTTCTTTCCCAAGGCTCAGAAATGATTCGACTTCAATGTGCTTTTTTGGATACTCCAGAAGTGGATGCGATTTGCGATTGGATTGGAAATCAAAAGGGATATTCCTCAGCCTATTTGTTGCCGGAGTTCGAAGGAGAGGAAGGAGATGGCTCTGCCTCTGATGTTGATTTATCCGATCGAGATCCGCTTTTTGATGACGCAGCGCGACTGATTGTATTGCATCAGCAAGGCAGTACTTCGCTAATTCAACGGAAATTGAAACTTGGATATAATAGGGCGGGAAGAATCGTGGATCAGTTGGAAGCGGCCGGAATTGTAGGTCCTTTTGAAGGATCTAAGGCTAGAGAGGTCTTGGTTCAGGACGAGGCTAGTTTGGAACGGTTATTGAATAGTTTGTAGTTACCGAATTTCGGATAATTACTTTCTTTTCCATGAGATTAATCCCAGTAGTCCTACTCACCTTTCTTTCTCTGATTTTTTCGCCGAATCTACTGGCGCAAAAAGACCCTAAGGCCAAAACAATCCTAGATGGAATGGCTCAAAAGTACCAAAGCCTCAAAGGATTTACGGCAAGTTTTGATTATACCTTTCAAGATGCTGGAGGAGCCGGCGATCGGCAGACCGGAGAGATTGCCGTTTCAGGAGATAAATATCGACTCAAACTTCCCGACCAGGAAATCTACAACGACGGAAAAACGGTCTGGACTTTTATCCAATCCGATGGTTACAAAGAAGTTACGGTCAATGATGTTACTCAAATGGAGGGCGAATTGACTCCTTCGAATATTTACAAAATGTATCAAACGGGATTTAACTACCGACTTCTTGCCGATAAAACCTACCAAGGTAAAGCCGTTAATGTAGTTGAATTGATCGCCCAAAAACCGAATGCTCCCTTTAAGCAGGTAAAGTTGATGGTAGATAAAGCTACCAAAGACCTATTGGGTTGGGAAATGTCCGATGGGCAAGGAGGAGTTTTCTCATACTCTTTTAAAAACCTGAAAGCAGCACCAAGTTTACCGGCAGATTATTTCGTTTTTGATATCAAAAAACATCCTGGAATCGAGGTGATTGATTTGAGGTGAAATCAAACCTTTTTCGATTTTTTGTTTACCTGATTAAGGATTAATCTTTTCCTTTTTGAATTCCTCTACGATTTCCGCCATGGTGCCAATGGCTTCTTTTACTTTGGGGAAAATAGGTTCCAAAACCCAAATTACGCTCGGGGCTAATGGTTCGATGTATTGAAGGTATTCACTTTTAGCTCTCCATTCTCTTGGCATTTTCAAATCAAATTGAAGAGACAGCCACATAAAGAGACTAATAAAAAATCCGGATTTGATTATCCCTAAAATCGCTCCTGCAATGCTATCAAAACCACCAAGCAGGATCATATCCATCATTTTTTTCAATACCCAACCTGCAAGATTAACGATGATCAGGGTCAGAAAAAATACGATTAGGAAGGCCATGATTGGAAAGGCAAAGGTTAGTTCATCAGAGTGATCAGCCAACCATTGGCTCACAGGATCCATAAAATATACACCCAGAATAATGGCTAAAACAAAGCCTATGAGACCCACAATACTCAGCAACAAGCCTTTTTTGTAGCCCTCATAGGCTCCTAGTCCAATTAGGATCAATATGATGATATCAATTGGCGCCAAATCAACTATTGAGTAATGCTTTGACTTTATCTGCGATTGCTTTTCCGTCGGCTTTTCCTGCCAACTGCTTGCTCGCTACACCCATTACTTTTCCCATATCTTTTGGACCAGCTGCACCGGTAGAACTGATTATTTCCTGAATAGCAGCACTCAATTCTTCATCAGAAAGCGCCTTCGGCAAAAATTCTTGGATTACGGCTAATTCAGCTAATTCGACTTCCAAAAGGTCTGCCCGTCCTTGCTTTTCATAGATATCAGCAGAGTCTTTTCGCTGCTTGGCGGCTTTTGTCAAGAGCTTCATCTCGTCATCCGCACTCAAGGTTCCTGAAAAACCCTCTTTAGTCTCTTCCAACAAAATCATCGATTTGATGGCTCGCAATGCAGTTAATCTTACCTTGTCCTTGGCAATCATTGCGGATTTTATTTGACTTTCTACATTCTGCTTTAAACTCATTCGTCCTAAGTTTGTGTTACTACTTCAATACCGGGTAAAAATACCCCTTTTTCCTTGCCGATATGACAAAGCTGAGTGTAAATATCAATAAGATCGCCACCCTGCGCAATGCCCGGGGAGCCAATAATCCTGATGTAATTAAAGTTGCTCTAGATTGTGAGCGATTTGGTGCAGAGGGAATTACCGTACATCCACGGCCTGATGAGCGACATATTCGTTATCAGGATGCTGTGGATTTGGCTAAAGTGGTTACGACTGAGTTCAACATCGAGGGCTACCCTGATCAGCGATTTATGCAGTTGATCCGTGAAGTGAAGCCTGCTCAAGCGACTTTGGTTCCTGATCCGCCGAATGCCATCACCTCTAATACAGGATGGGATACCATTGCTCATCAGAGCATGCTGAAAGACATTGTGGCCGAGCTCAAAGAAATCGGCACGCGTGTATCCATTTTCATTAATCCTGAAGCGAAATATTTTGAGCCGGCCAAGCTTACAGGAACTGATCGGGTCGAACTGTATACGGAACCTTATGCTTCGAACTACCATCAAGATCGGGAGAAAGCTGTGAAATCCTATGTAGAGGTAGCCCATGTCGCCCGAGAATTGGGTTTGGGACTGAATGCTGGGCACGATTTGGATTTACATAATTTGGCCTACCTCAAGCAGCAGATTCCATTCTTGGAAGAAGTCTCGATTGGTCACGCGCTAATCTGCGATGCGCTGTACTACGGATTGGAAAACACCATTCAGATGTACAGGAGGCAGTTGGAGATTTGATTGAATTGAAAGATTGGAAAATTAGAAGTTGGAAGGTGGTAATGTTGGAAAGTTGTAAAGTTTCCTCGTATCGATGGCCTTCACTCTACCAAAGATCTCGTAAATCGTATTTCGTAAATCGTACTTTCAAAATGAAGCTTAACTTCAGAAAAAGTGGCTCCGGCCCTCCTCTCGTCATTCTCCATGGACTTTTTGGTTCGCTGGACAACTGGTTTTCCATCGCCAAGGAATTGGTCGAGCACTACACCTTGTACCTAGTCGATCAACGAAATCATGGAGACTCTCCCCATGCTGAGGAATGGAACTATGCCGTGATGGTGGAAGATTTAAAGGAATTGTTGGATGACGAAAGCCTGGAAAAAATCCACCTGATGGGCCATTCCATGGGAGGGAAGACCGTTATGAACTTTGCGGTTACCTACCCCGATCGAGTTGAGAAACTGATTGTGGCTGATATTGCACCGAGATTTTATCCGATTCACCATCAGACGATTTTGGAAGGATTGAATTCCCTGAATCTGAAGCAAATCAAATCCCGCAAAGAAGCCGATGATCAATTGGCAAAATACATTCCCGAACTGGGCGTGCGGCAGTTTTTGCTGAAAAGTCTGACCCGAGACAGCGAGGGCTTTGCATGGAAGATCAACCTGAAGGTCATCACCGAAAAGATTGAAAATGTAGGAGAAGCCTTGGATGAAGGTGCTGTTTTCGAAGGCCCAACCTTATTCCTTGCAGGAGCCAATTCCAACTATATCCAGCAAAAGGACTTGCCCGACTTGGAGGCCCATTTCCCAAATTACGAACTCGAGTTTATCCCCAATGCCGGTCACTGGCTCCATGCTGAGCAGCCTCATGCAGTCGTTGAGGAGATAAGGAGGTTTTTGGGCTAAAACGAAAAAGGGGTGAATCTGAATTTGATCTCACCCCTTTTTTTCAGCTTTCTGCCTTTAGCTTTCTGCCTTTCACTTCACCTTCTTCCCATGCTTAATTACCAGATCCACATTCTGGAGCAAATTAATGTAGCGAAGGACGTCTCCACGAACAGCAATAATGTCAGCGAATTTTCCTTCGGATATCGTCCCATAGTCCTTGTCCACTTTCATGGCTACTGCAGGCCAGTAGGTAGCCGCCTTAATCGTCAATAAGGGATCCATTCCAAACTGATTCACCCACACATCCAGCTCATTCCAAGTGCTTTGACTGTGGAATTTCATCGGAATGCCGCTGTCTGTTCCTACCAGCATCACCACGCCACTTTCTTTTAGCTGGGCAAATTTGCGGGTAAGAGTAGGTTTTCTTACTGGAGTAAGTTGGAAGTAAGACATTCTTCCTGGATATCTCAAAGAAGCTCTAATATCTCTTATAATCGAATCCGGTAATCCCAAATGCCAAGAGGGGTCGTCCAGCTTTTCGGGATTGTCACGGACATATTCATAATTCCAAAGGCCCTCCACGGTTGGCGTCCAGAACAGTGGACCTAGATTCATTTTGGCAGCCCGCTCTTTCATCATCCGCATGATGTCTTCGGGATATTCCGGTGCCGAACTCAAACCCGTATGTTCAAAATTATCCACGCCGATCTGCAAGCCGATTCGGATTTCGTCTGGACGATGGGAGTGGCCTACGACCATTTTTCCGTACTTATGAGCTTCATCGACTACTGCTTTGGCTTCCTCTAGGGTCATCTGATCCTGATCGATCAGCTTGATCACATCCACTCCGGCATCGATCAGTTTTTTGACTTTGGCGCGCGCATCGGCAGCTCCATTGACTCCCCAGCGGAAGGCTTCTGTGCCGGGATAGGGCGCTTTTTGGATAAAAGGGCCAGAAACATAAATGGTCGGACCGGGGATTTCACCTCGGTTAATCTTTTCTCGGACATTGATGCTGGGTTCCAAAGGGGCCCCCAAATCTCTGGTGCTAGTAACTCCAGCCATTAATAATTGATGCGCAGAAGAAGGCATGATGACTGATTCCAATACGTCCAAATAGGTCGTGTCCCAATGGGTGTAATCGCTGTGACCATTGAGCATCAGGTGCACGTGCATATCCCAAAGTCCAGGAAGGACGCTCATTCCCTCAGTGGAAATAACTTCTGCATCTGCCGGTATTTTCAGACTTCCAACTTGCCCCACGGCTTTGATCCGCTCGCCTTCGACGATGATGACCGAATTGCGAATGGGAGTGCCTCCAAAACCGTCGATTAGGGTGCCGCCGACGAGGGCTTTTAAGTTTTGGGAGAAGGCTTGGAACGAAAGCAAATACAAAAGGCCGAGTGTAAGTATTCTAATCTTCATGTCAGAATTAGGGAAGCTGATAATGATCAAAAAGGTAATGATTTTGACTGTTTAATTTTAACTTTCGCCCCCATTATCTCTTTCTGATAAAATGCCCAAAGGAAAGCTTTTCTTAATCCCTAGTGTCTTGGCTGAAAATACCGCCCATTGGGTGATTTCTCCCCAAGTACAGGAAGTCATCGCCCATACCAAGATCTTTTTGGTTGAAAATCCACGCTCTGCCCGCCGCTATATTTCCAGTCTAAAGCTCGGGGTTAATATTGAAGAATTGCATCTGGAGATCTTGGACAAAGACACCAAGCCGGAGCAATTACCCCGCCTGATGCTTCCGCTGATGAACGGGGCGGATATTGGGGTGATTTCCGAAGCGGGATGTCCGGGAATCGCCGACCCAGGAGCCTTGGCTGTTGCCTATGCCCACCAAAAGGGAATTCAGGTCGTACCCATTTCCGGGCCTAGTTCTATGTTTTTGGCATTGATGGGTTCTGGCTTCAATGGACAGTCGTTCGCATTTCATGGCTATTTGCCTATCGATAAAAAAGACAGAGCTATCGCTGTCAAAAAACTCGAATCTGAGTCGATTCGGGAAAAACGCGCTCAAATTTTTATGGAAACGCCTTTTCGTAACAACCAACTCTTGGAAGATTTACTTTCCACTTTAGGTCCTCACACTAAGCTTTGCATTGCCAAAAACCTCACAGCTTCAGATGAATTTATTCAAACCAAAACTGTTGCCGATTGGAAAAATCATCCCGTTGATCTGCATAAAGTCCCTACTGTATTTGTCCTTCAAGCCTTCTAAGCCATGTTTACCATAGACGCGCACCTCGACTTGAGTATGAATGCCCTCGAGTGGAATCGGGACCTCACCCGACCTGTTGCCGAGATCAATGCCCGCGAAAAAGGCCTGAGCGACAAACCCGACCGGGGAAATGCAACCGTCTCTCTTCCTGAGCTTCGCAATGGAAATATCGGGCTGGTAGTGGCAACACAGATCGCCCGATTCGTGGCACCGGAAAATCCCCTTCCGGGTTGGCATTCGCCAGAGCAAGCCTGGGCTCAGACTCAAGGTCAATTGGCTTGGTATCGTGCCATGGTCGAAAAGGGCGAAATGACCCAAATCCGAAATTGGAGCGAGTTGGAAGCGCACTTGGCTCACTGGAATCAAGGCGAGGACAAAAGCCAAAAGCCGGTGGGATTTATCCTTTCACTGGAAGGAGCTGACTCGATTGTGAATTTGGATTATTTGGAAAAAGCCTACGAAAGCGGGCTTCGTGCTTTAGGTCCTGCACATTATGGACCGGGACGATATGCCTTTGGGACAGATTCTTCTGCGCCTTTGAGTCAGCAAGGAAAAGACTTGGTGAAGAAAATGGATGAGCTCGGGATTATTTTGGATGCCACTCACCTCTGTGATTTGGCATTTTGGGATGCTTTGGAGATTTACCAAGGGCCAGTATGGGCAAGTCACAACAACTGCCGCGCACTGGTCGATCACAACCGACAGTTTTCCGACGAGATGATCAAAGCGCTGGTCGATCGAGGTGCAGTGATCGGTGGAGCATTCGATGCATGGATGCTAAGTCCAGGTTGGGTGAGAGGGAAAAGCACTCCGAAAGAGCGAAATGTCACTATCTCAACGGTTTTGGATCACTTAGATCACATTTGTCAGATTGCGGGAAATGCCAATCACATCGGAATCGGATCGGACTTGGATGGTGCTTTTGGAACTGAGCAAAGTCCGGCAGACTTGGAGACTATTGCTGATTTGCAGAAAATCCCAGACCTCCTTCGGGCTAGAGGTTATTCGGAGATAGATCTAGAAAAAGTCATGCATGGCAATTGGCTACGTTTTCTGGAGAATGCTTGGAAGTAGTTTGGAAGTTTTTGGCTAAATCCAAGAATTATCTTTTGCATAAGTGGTCTTAAATGAATTATTTGCACCTGTGTATCGCCCAACCTTTAGTATATGAAAAATAGATATTTACTGATTTTAGCGCTTCTTTTAGCTTCCTCCCACTTCGCTTTTTCCCAGAAATTATTGCTTATGGCGAATCATAGCGATGCCAAGTTTACCTTGTTAAATGATTATGATGACTCGGATAAACAGGAAATTGGGACTGGTACAGTTGAATTGAAATTGGAGAAAGATTCCAAAAACCGGGTAAAAATTTCAAAGCCAGGTTACCAAAGTGTCTTCAAGGAATACAACAAAGACCTCAAATGGGACAAGGAACAACGCATTACTTTGGATACCCGCCAAGTAGATATTTCTGTAGAGCCCTTTGATGCGGAAATCTTTGTAGATGGTCGTTTGATCGGCACCAAAGCAATTTTTCTTTACATCGTCAAAGACAGGTTTTTAACAGTTGAAATTAGAAAGCCAGGGTTTGCGACCGTTTCAAAAGTGTATTACAATCAGCCAGATCGTGAAACTCCTCCATTTAAAGATCATTTTGTTTTGAAAGATCGTCAAGTGAGATTGGAAGTTTTGCCGGCTGATGCCTCAGTAAGCACCAATGGAATTACCCTTGGAAGAGGAAATCAAGATATTACGATTCCTTTTGGAGATTGTGTGACGACTACTGTTACCAAAGAGGGCTATGTGAATTATGAGAAAGTGTTTTGTAACAAGCAAGGCGATCCAGAGCCTCCAATTAGAGACAAGGCGGTTCTTGAGGATCGATTAGTAAAAATCACGACGGCTCCTAATGATGCAGCCATAGAAATTTCAGGGAAGCGGGTTGGAAATGGATCTTATGATTTAAAAGTTCCTAAAAATTCCTGTGTGGAAATTCGAGTGACTCGAGATGGTTTTGTGCAATACACTAAAAACTACTGTAATCAAGTGAGCATGCAAGAGCCTCCTTTGACAGATTTCTTGGAATTGCCAGTGGATGAAGCCTACACTTCTTCAGTTTCGTCTGATTTGGCAAACGTTCGAATTACGATTCCGGTGCGTGCAGGCATTGCTCCTGAGGAAGCATGGAAAGTGCTTAGTTCGATTATTACGGGCTATTTTGACATTCTTGAAACTGTCGATTATAACACAGGCTATTTGACTACATCTTGGCAAGTTCAAAACTTCATGTCGAGTATTATCCGGACACGGGTCATTGTGTCCACAGGTGGAAATACGGATCAAGTGGCCTATGCTGTTAAACTCGTGAGCCAAGAAGCAAAAGTTTTTGGAGATGAAAAAGTCACCGTCAAGGACGATGAAAAATTCCAAGATTGGGCGAGGATTCTTAAAAAGTATGATGGGTTGATTCAGGAAATCCAAGCGAGATTGCAATAATCTCAAACCCCTATCAGCAAAGGCCCCGAATTTTTAGAAATCGGGGCTTTTTGTTTTCCAAAGGTTTTCCCAACCCAAGCCTTTGAAATGTGGGCCAATTACAGCTTCTTCCATGTTATAGGATGGGGTGACTGTATTCCACTCCATAATTTTTATTCGGTCATTTTCATCCACTGTCATATCCCAGGCGATAAGCCCAAATTGGGGGTTTTGATCGTGGAGTTTCTCACAAAAGGCTTTGATTTCCTGATACTTCGGGATTTGACGGGCATTTAGAGGAACTTGAGTTTCTGTATGTCTAACTACCATTTCCCAATCTCCAATAAAACCGAAGTCATGAGTTCGGCCATCTTGGATTCGAATCGCAAATCGGATGCAATGATCTTCATAAATAAAAGGGACACCCTCCAAACCAATTCGGATTGCAGACTGGACGACCTTTGCCTGATTTTGAAAAGGCTTGTAGGTAGTCACTCGTAAACTGGGTACACAAGCGGGGCTAATTTCTTTAAAAAATGGATGAGGAGTTATCGGCGATTGAATTACAAAATTTCCAAGAACATCTAAATCTAATCTTGAAAATTTCTCTCGATCCACCTTCATCAGGCCTCCTCCTCTTGAAGTGTGATCTTCTTTGAGAAATACAAAAGGATGATCCTTAAATAGCGTTTGGCTTAAGGTGTGAAAGTCTGTTTTTTCGCCAGTCGCTAGAAGCCAGCTCCCCTGCACCCGGTAAGCTAAATCGGGTAGGGCATCCGTATTCAGGAATTTTTGTGTCAGGGTTTTTATTTTCCCAAGCGGTTGTAATGATCCATTTAATCTGGGATAAACGATGCGTGCTAAATAATCCAAGGGCATCCAGCCTTCCAAAAATTCCCCCCGGCATGCGGTGAATACTTTAAGCCATGCCGAAAAGGAAGCATTGCCTAAAACATCTGCAGCATAGGTTTCAATTTCTTGTTCTTGTTTGGCACTTAAGGCGTGATAGGGAAGCTGACGAATTAGCGATTGATAAGCCTTCGTTGCACCTAGTTGATAATAGGCATCGGTGGCTTGATTTCGCCTTTTTTCTTGGTTTTGCCGGTAGAGCTGTTTAAGGTTTGATATCATCTTGTTCCAGAAGAAATCTTCCAAAGATTTTCCCAGCCCAAATTTTTAAAATGAGGGCCTGTTGCTGATTCAGAAAAAACGATTCCTGGCTCATCTGAATTCCATTCGATAAGCTGGGCTTTTCCTTCTTGATTGATTGAGACATCCCAGCCGATTAGCTGGACATGTGGCAATCGGTCATGAGTTTGCTCACAGAGAGCAACTGCCTCTAGAAAATTTGGAATAGATTTTCCGCTAAAAGTTGCCCCTGTATCTGGGTGTTTTTCCAAAATCCCCCAACCTGCAGTAGTTGCTGTATCAAAAAAACTTCCGTCTTCAATTCTAATTGGGACTCGAATGCAATCTTTGGTATAAATGTATTCCATCCCTTTTCGACCCACCCTGAGACCTGTAAGTTTATTTGTTGCCGGTTCTCCAGGAGGCTTGACAGTGGTGATCCGTATTGTGGCTACTGCTCCGGGACTAAACTCTTCCAAAAGGGGATGCTGAAAGATGGGAGACTGGATAACAAAATCTCCAGCTTGCTTAAAATCAAACTGGTCGAAACCTTCTGGAGTCAATTTGATGACTCCATTTCCCTGGAATGAAAAATCCTTTTTAAGGAAAACAATCGGATTTTGGTCAAAACACAAAGCCCTTACTTCTTGAAACGAAATTGGTTGACCAAATCGATTGGACCAACATCCTCTGATATAATAGACCAAGTCAGGAAGAGCTTCAGTTTGAAGGATTCGCTTTGACAAGGTTTTACGATCACTTAGTCTTCTGAAATCTCCATTGATAGCTGGGCAGACAATTCTTCCTAAGTAATTGTCGGGAATCCAGCCCTCTTTAAACTCCCCTTGAAATGCAGAATAGACCTTTAACCAAGGAGCAAACTCTTTTCCTCCCAGCACTTCTTTCGCATAGGTTTCGCACTTGGATATTTGGGCAGGGCTTAAGTTTTTTCCTTGATTCAGGAGGCTTTGTAGTGCTTTATCGGCTTTGATATGATGGGGTTGATCGTATAATTTTTGCCACCTACGGATCCGTGATTTTCGGTAGATCCGTTTCAAAAGCTTTAGACTATTCATAGATAAATGAGGAATGACTAAAAGTCGGGAATTCTATCGAAAAAAAATGGAAAAAATTCCAACTGAAAAAACCATATATCAATCGATTTCCTAAGGTATTTAGTTGTTTAGGTTCAGCTAATCAGGGAATTGGGTTTTTTTAACCCTTTCAAACTTTGTAATTTTTTCAAAATTTTCTCTTAGCAATATTCCCATACCCGATAACCTGATGCGTAAACCCCAACTTTCTTTTTCCCAGATCATCAACATGAATGTTGGTTTCTTTGGGATTCAGTACAGCTTTGGTCTTCAGCAAAGTGCTGTAAATCCGATCTATGACATGCTCGGTGCAGCACCCGATGAAATTCCGATTTTAAACTTGGCAGGCCCAATGACCGGGTTATTGATTCAACCTATCATTGGAGCATTGAGTGATAGTACTTGGAGTCCGAAATATGGTCGACGAAAGCCCTATTTCTTCATTGGTGCTTTGCTTTGTAGCATCTGTTTATTTTTCTATCCATTCAGTAGTTCACTATGGATGGCTGCGGGATTACTTTGGGTCCTTGACGCAGCCAATAACACGGCGATGGAGCCCTATCGAGCGCTGATCGCAGATTCCCTTCCTGAGGAGCAATATGGCCAAGGGTTTTTGACTCAAAGTTTCTTCACAGGCTTAGGAATTACCTTGGCAAACATTTCCTTGTTTGTCTTTCAGATTTTCTTCAAAGGGACCATTGGATCACTTCCAATGTGGGTGTATGCCTCTTTCTTTTTGGGGACGATTTGTTCTATCACCTCCGTGATGTGGAGTATTTCCAAAACACCTGAATATCCGCCTTCGGACGAAGAATTAGCAGCTCTTCGCCAACGAAATGAGGGCATGCCACCTCCCGCCGTTCAGTTCTTCCTTTCAATTCTGACTACTTTGGTCGCCTATTTAGTTTTTCTGATCCTGTTGGTTCCTTCCATTTTTGATCGAAAGATTATCCGAAAAACCATTCACTGGGCGGAGACAAATCCCACCACCAAGGTCTTGTTCGCTCAAAATCTCGAAATCATCGAAGCCATAATTCAAATGCCATCTGTCATGTGGAAGTTGGCCTTAGTTTACCTCTTCCAATGGTATGCGCTGTTTTGTTATTGGCAAAATGCCGCCAAATCCATTGCACTTTCTGTTTGGGGTGCGACCCCTTCCAGCGATCCTGAAAAATACGAACAAGCTGTGGGTTGGACTGGACTAGTTAACGGCTGGTATAATATCGTAACGTTTCTTTCGGCGTTTTTTCTTGTCGGACTAGCCAAGAAATTCGGTCCAAAAACCGTCCATTTCTTGTGTTTGATTTTAGCAGGCGTGGGTTTGATTTTATTTCCAATGATTGAAAATAAATACCTGCTTTTTGCACCTATGACTGGATTTGGAATCGCTTGGGCCAGTATGATGGGCGTTCCCTATCTATTGGTTGTGAATGAAATTCCAAAGGAGCGATACGGAGTTTACATGGGAATCATCAATATGATGATTGTGATTCCGATGATATTGCAGACCCTCTCTTTTGGCTTTATTTCCAAAAACTTCCTTGGAAATGATGCCGGGCAAGCGGTGACTTTCGCAGGAGTATTGTTACTGATTGCTGCTGCGGCCACTCTTTTGATCAAAGACAATAAGAAAATGGATGAAACAACAGTGATTGTTTCATCAGGCCATTGATAAACCTATCTCTAGATTACCTTACATGACTACCGAATTATTCCTTCAGGAAAAAATCAACGAACTGTTGGAAATCCATCAGCTGGATGCTCTGAAAAAAGATCAAGCATTTGTAGACCGGCTTTGGAACCATTTACCTAAAATTCATAGGCTTTTTGGGGAGATTTATGCCTCTCACCATCAGGCCGAACCCCAGTTTATTGAGCTGATTTCAAGTTTGATTAAAGCCTATCAATCACGTGAAAGTTCTCTCAAGAAACGTGATGCTGAAAAAGCCAAGCAAGATGGTTGGTTTCTAAGCAATCAATTAGCTGGGATGAGTTTATACGTGGATCGCTTTGCCGGGAATTTGAAAAAAATGCCGGAAAAGCTGACGCACCTGGAGGAGTTAGGGGTAAATTTTCTCCACCTCATGCCCATTTTTCAAAGTCCAGAAGGTGAAAGTGATGGAGGATATGCGGTATCTGATTTCCGAACAGTCGACTCAAGGTTTGGATCTTTAGAAGACCTTATCGCGCTTCGCAAAAAGATGCACAGCAAAGGCATGAATCTAATGTTGGATATTGTGCTGAATCATACTTCTCACCATCACGAGTGGGCGCAGAAAGCCAAGCAAGGAGATCCATATTACCGAGACTTTTTCTATACCTATCCAGACCGGTGGATGCCAGATGAATTTGACCGAAGTATGCCTGAGATTTTCCCAGAGGCAGCTCCCGGCAATTTTACTTGGTCAGAAGAAATGGGTCGATGGGTAATGACGGTGTTCCACCGGTATCAGTGGGATTTGAATTACACCAATCCCGTTGTTTTCAAGGAAATGATGGATACGGTATTGTTTTACGGGAATTTGGGGGTGGATCTTCTCCGCATCGATGCACCAGCCTTTATCTGGAAACAGCCAGGTACTTCCTGCCAAAACTTGCCGGAAGCGCATACTTTGCTTCGATTGATCAAGCAATGTGTACTGGTAGCTACTCCTGGAATGGCGATTTTGGGTGAGGCTATCGTGGCTCCAAAGGAAATCATGAAGTATTTCGGTACGGGAGAATTCATAGCTCAGGAATGTGATTTTGCTTACAATGCCACTCAAATGGCCTTGCAATGGGATATGTTGGCTTCGGGCGAGACCAAAGTAATGCTTGCCGCCCAACACGAAATTCTTCAGAAACCTTACGGTACTTCTTGGATTACCTATACCCGATGCCATGATGATATTGGCTTGGGATACGATGACTACATGATTGCCCATGCAGGCAAAGAACCCTATCAGCATCGTAAATTTTTGAAAGAATACTATTCTTATTCTGGAGATCAATGGATGAGTCCTGCTCGTGGTGCGCTTTTTTCCTCTAATCCGAAAACTGGCGATGCCAGAATTAGCGGTACGCTTGCATCCTTGTGTGGATTAGAAAAGGCCTTGATTGAAGGAAATGGTCCAGCCATTGATCAAAGCATTCAAAAAATCCTAATGATGCAGGCGCATTCCATTTTCTTGGGCGGATTACCGATGCTATTTTATGGAGACGAAGTGGGCTATACCAATGATTATAGCTTCCAAAATGATCCTGGTAAATATTACGACAATCGATGGATGCACCGTCCTATCATTGATTGGGAAAAAGTAAACCGGAAAAAGGTAGATGGTACCGTCGAGAATCAACTCTTTGAAGGGACTAAAAAGCTACTTTCCATTCGAAAATCTCAGGATGTTTTTGCGGATTTGAGCAATATCACCTGGATGAGTCCGCACAATATTCATGTTGCAGGATTTGTTCGCCGAAAAGGGAATGACCGGGTGTACTGCCTGTTTAATTTCAGCGATCGTGCAGCCTATCTCACCTGGTATGCCTTTAAAGAGCAAGGAGAGGGAGCCACAGCGCTCTGGGATCTTTGGGGAGAAAAAATTCATACCATTGGAGCAGATAATGAATACTTGATCTTGCCTCCTTATGGATTCTGCATCATGACGCCGCAGGGTTAAACATTAAAAAGCCTTCCTAGATTTAATCCAGGAAGGCTTTTATCATTTTTGGGAGGATTCCCGGATAATGAGTTCCGTTTTAATTTCATGAAACTCATCCGTTACGGGGTCCTGATTTTTGAGAATTTCAATTAATAGTTCCGCAGCTTTACTTCCCATTGCTTTTCCATGCTGATCGACCGAACTTAAAGTCGGACTGGTATAATCTGAAAGCATCCAGTTGCTAAATCCCATAATTCCGACTTGCTGGGGAATTGCAATCGATTTGGATTGGAGGTGTTTCATCGCTCCAAGCGCTACCACATCTGTAATACAGAAGATCGCATCTGGCGCATTTCCACTTTCCATAAGTTCCTTCGTGAATTCCATTCCTTCTTTTTCGGAGATTTCCCAGCAGTTTTTAACCCAATCTTCCCGGAACTCCAAGCCATGGTCTTCGATCGCTTTTCGATAACCCTTGTAGCGTTCATGGGCATTTTTTACATCCATTCTGCCGCTCAAATGGGCAATCTTGCGGTATCCTTGTTTGATCAAATGGGTAACAGCATCATAGGCACTTTGAAAATCATCCACCACCAATTTTGGGCTAACCAGGTAGTCTGTGATCTTATCAAATTGGACGACGGGCTTTCCTTCATCCAAAAAAGCTTGAAGGTGCTCTGCCTCTTTGGTTTCATTGGAAACTGAGATCAATAAGCCATCCACTCCCATTCCGAGCAGGTGTTGGCTGGCTCGAATTTCGTCTTTTAGCATGTCCTGCGATTGTGCTAAGATGATGCTGTAGCCGTGTTTTTTGGCGGTTTCCATGGCTCCATCAATCGTCGTGGAGAAAAAGTGATGAACGATCTGAGGTACAATCATTCCCAAAATGGAGGTACGGTTTTTTCGGAAATTCACCGCCATGGTATTGGGAATGTAATTGTGCTTTTCAGCATAATCCTTGACCATCTGAATCGTTTCTTCGGAGAGCGAAGGATAGCCATTCAGCGCCCTTGAAACGGTGGAGGGTGATAGGTTTAATTCCTTGGCAATATCCTTAAGCGTAATTTTCCGTTTTTCAGCCATTAGACAGGGTATAGTTATTAAGTTCTTTTCAAGGGAGAAAGTACTAATATTCTATTGCAGTTCCACTATCCATTTTTCCATTGATCTATTTTTTGTTCAAGATCAGGCCTAAAAATCGGTATATTATGGTCAAACATTAAACCCAAAATCTATGACCCCGATTGTCCAGATCTCCTTGGATCTGACCAATATTGACGAAGCTCTTGAAACTGCTGCTCTGGCGCTTCGAGCTGGAGTGGATTGGCTGGAAGCTGGTACCCCTTTAATTCTTGCAGAAGGTCTTCATGGCGTTCGAAAACTTCGTGAAGCTTTTCCCGGAACTCCCATTGTTGCTGATCTGAAAACCATGGATGGAGGTTATCTAGAGGCCGAAATGATGGCTAAAGCTGGAGCTACCCACGTGGTGGTCATGGCTCGAGCCCATGCCGAAACGATAAAATGTGTGGTCCAAGCAGGTAAAGATTTTGGCGTAAAAGTCATGGGAGATAACATGATTTGTCCCGATATGGTGGAGGGAGCTAAGTTTTTGGAAGATCTGGGTTGTGATTATGTGATTCATCACATTGGTTATGATGAGCGAAGGGGAATTGCTGCAGCAGGTCATCGAATGCCAAGTCCGCTCGATCAACTTCGTGAAGTTGTAGCTGCGGTGAATATCCCTGTTCAGGCTGTCGGAGGTCTTTCTCTGGAGCAGGCAATCCAATGCCCACAATATGGAGCCCCACTGGTTGTATTAGGCGCGCCGCTGACTATTGATGCCGATTCTTTCAAGACTGCAGATGGAGATCTCGAAATATCCCTCAGAATGATCTGTGAAGCCATCCATGCCCAAACCACCGTTTTCCCCTCTAACTCATAAGCCATGTCCAGCACCAAAATACCCGCCGTAGTCAACTACTCCGAGCAAAAGCATTCAGTAGAAATTCGTGAAATCCCTGTCCCTGAAATCGGCGAGGAAGATATCCTTCTTGAGGTCGAAAATGTCGGTGTTTGCGGCAGTGACTTGCATCAGTGGACTTCTGACCACAGTTGGCCGGTAAATTATCCGGTGGTCATGGGGCACGAGTTTGGAGGGAAAATAGCCGCTTTGGGCTCCCGTGTATCAGGCTGGAAAGTCGGAGATCGAGTGGTCTCTGAAACTGCTGCCGTAATCGACTCCCTTAATCCTATGAGTAAAGTCGGGCTCTACAATTTAGACCCAACTCGAAAAGGATTTGGCTATGGAGTCAATGGAGCCATGACCCGGTTTGTGCGGGTGCCAGCAAGATGCTTACACAACGTCCCCGAGAATTTATCCTTTGAAGAAGCCTGCCTGACCGAACCCTGTTGTGTCGCTTTCAATGCCTTGGTGGGTAATTCCCACATCAAACCTGGAGATCGGGTCATTGTGATCGGGCCTGGAACAATCGGGATTCTATGTGCTGCCGTAGCCCGACTCTGCGGAGCTGAAGTGGCAGTCTTGGGATTAGAGGCAGATCGAGGTAGATTAGAAATTGCTAAAAATGCCTACGGCTGTGATCCATTAATTGGGGAAGATGTGGCAGAAGCTTGGGCGAGGAAAAGAGATGGACTAGGAGCTGATCTGATCGTGGACGCTGCAGGACATAGCATTACCTTAAGGACTGCGATGAAACTTGTCCGCCCCAATGGGCAAATTACCAAAGTTGGATGGGGACCACAGCCTCTAAATTTTTCCATTGATCCTATTGTTCAGAAAAATGTGCGCCTTCAGGGGAGCTTTAGTCACAACTGGCCAATCTGGGAGCGAGTGATTGCATTACTGGCCAGTGGGGCTTTAAACGTGAAGCCGATTATTGGTGGGGTTTGGTCGATTACTGATTGGCACGAGGCATTTGAAAAAATGCATACTGGACAAATTGTAAAAGCAGTATTAAAGCCAGTTTAACATGCGACTCAAAGACAAAGTCATTATCGTCACTGGAAGTACTACAGGTATCGGAAAAGCCATTGCCAAACGATGTGTGGCTGAAGGTGCCAAGGTGGTTTTACATGGTTTGGAAGGCTTTCTGGGAGAAGAAGTTTTAGATGAAATTGGGGCTGAAAATGCCGTTTTTCACCAAGAAGATATTTCTGTGGAAGCTTGCCCGGAGCGCTTGGTCAAATTGGCAGTAGACCACTTTGGAAAGTTGGATGCGGTGGTCAACAATGCTGCTTGGGTGATCCAATCCAATATTGAAAATACTGACCGGGCATTTCTCCAAAAAGTCCTGGACATCAATGCTGTTTCTCCTTTTTTGCTAATTCAAGCTGCCCTTCCCGAACTCGCTAAAAATCAAGGCTGCGTACTCAATATCGGTTCGGTCAATGCATGGAGTGGCGAACCTAATTTGCTTGCCTATTCGATTTCTAAGGGGGCATTGATGACCTTGACCCGAAATCTGGGCGATTCCTTGATGCGAGATCAGGGCATTCGTGTCAACCAAATCAATCCAGGCTGGGTCTTGACTGAGCGGGAAAAAGAACGCAAAAGGGATCATGGTCTTTCCGAAACTTGGTTTGAAGATCTACCCAAAATGTATGCTCCTGCAGGTCGGATTCTCTGGCCGGAGGAAATTGCTGCTGCTTGTGTGTATTGGCTTTCAGATGAGGCAGGTCCAATTTCAGGTCAAGTAGTCGATCTCGAACAATATCCTATGATCGGGCGAAATGCCCCAAAAGACACTTCAACAATCCACTGATTTATGCCAAAACTCGCCGCCTTTCCGAAGGCCTTTATGCAGCAGCTCTGCAAAGATGGAAGTATGAAAATTGCCGATTGGGTTAAATTGGCAGCCCCGCTTCAGATCGATGGACTGGAGTGGTACGCTGGATTTTTGGAGATGGCTGATGAAAAAAACTGGTCCAAATTCCGACGAATGGTTGAAAACGAAGGTATGGTTATTCCGATGATGTGCTGTTCGCCTGATTTTACCCATCGGGATAAATCCTTCCGTGAAAATGAAATCCAAAAGCAAAAACGCTGGATTGAGATGACGGATGCCCTAGGTGGGAAATATTGCCGCGTTCTTTCCGGGCAATATCGTCCCGAACTCTCCGTGGAGGAAGGAATCAAACTCGCTAAAGACTGCATCGAGGCCTGTCTCCCCTACGCTCAAAGTCTGGGAATTACGCTGATTATCGAAAATCATTACAAAGATGACTTTTGGGAATATCCGGAATTTGCGCAGAAGCGAGACATTTTCACCAAACTGGTCAAGTCGATTCAGCATCCCAACTTTGGAGTGAATTACGATCCGAGCAATACGTTTTTGGCGGGAGAAGATCCCCTGGATTTGTTGTATGATGTCTCTGAGCGAGTCCTGACCATGCATGCGAGTGACCGATTTTTAAAATACGGCACAATTGAAGATTTGCGAAAAGTAGAAGGTGGTGCCGTAGGGTATGCGAAAATGCTCAGCCATGGAGAAATCGGCAAAGGCATGAATGATTACGATGCGATCTTCACTGAGCTCAAGCGAGTCGGCTTTGATAACTGGATCAGCATCGAAGACGGGGTGGATGGCATGGATCAGTTGGAGCGGAGTGTGGCGTTTTTGAAGAAGAAGATAGCGCAGTATTGGAACAGATAGTCCACGGTCGACACAAGACGGTCCACTGCAGAAAGAAAGACAAATGGTCAACTGTCCACAGTCGACAGTCGACCGCAAAAAATACCAATTGGATTTGAACTTAAACCATTTAAACAAAGCGGCTGTGGTCTGTGGACCATGGACCGTTGACAATTAAACTTTCGAACTTTGCAACCTTACCACTTTACAACCATCCCTTCTCAGTGTTTTTTGGGCGAAGGCCCGCTTTGGATCGCCGAGCTCGGCTGTTTCTTTTGGGTAGATATCGAAAAGGGCAACCTGCATCGCTATCATTTGAATTCAGAAACCCTAGAAGTCCGTCACTTTCCACATCGATTGGCGGTTGTGCTAGAGGGACAAAATGCTAAATTGATTCTGGGTTTGGATCGAAAGCTGGTTCGTTACGATTGGGAAACTCAAGACATCGAAGAGCTCTGTGAGGTGGAAGAAGATTTGGGCTTGAATCGTTTCAATGACGGTAAGGTTGATCCTCAAGGCAGAATCTGGATCGGGACGCTCAGTACACTTTTCACCGAAGGTGCGGGTTCCTTGTATCGAATTGGAGCGGATCTGAAACCTCTAACTAAATTGAACAACCTGACCATTTCCAATGGAATGGCTTGGACGGTTGATCAAAGGACGTTTTACTTTATCGATACACCTACCAAGAAGATTCAGGAATTTGCCTTTGATCCAGAAACGGGAGCCATTGAATTTCGACGAATTGCCGTTGAGATTTCGGAGGGATTGGGCTTTCCAGACGGGATGTGCTTGGATCGGGAAGGGATGCTTTGGGTGGCGCATTATGCGGGTTCGGGCGTGTACCGCTGGGATCCGAATACGGGCCAACTTTTGGACAAAATCGAATTACAGGTTCCCCACGTGACTTCTTGTTGTTTTGGAGGAGAAAATCTGGATATGATGTTGATTACTACAGCTCAAGAAAATCTGACATCGGATGATCTTAAAAAATATCCTCAGAGTGGGGATGTATTTTTGGTGAACGTGGAGGTAGGAGGATTTGAGTCGAATCCGGCGATGATTTAATTTTTTCCACTGATTTTCACAGGTTTCAATGATTTGCTCTCTGTGCAAATCTTTGATTTTAATCTGTGTGAATCTGTGGGAAATAAAAAAAAGCCAATCTTTCGACTGGCTTCTCAACTTTTCTATAACATCGGCCTAAACTGCCGCAAGAATCTCACATCATTTTCTGTAAACAATCGCAAATCTTTGATCTGATATTTCAGCATCGCAATTCGCTCGATCCCCATTCCGAAAGCAAAGCCTGTGTATTTTTTGGAGTCGATTCCGCAGTTTTCAAGCACATTGGGATTAACCATGCCCGAGCCGCCAATTTCTACCCAGCCACTTCCTTTGCACACGTTGCAGCCTTTTCCTCCGCAGATCAGGCAGGAAATGTCGATTTCCGCGCTTGGTTCGGTGAAAGGGAAGAAAGAAGGACGGAATCGTACTTTGGTCTCTTTACCAAACATCTCCTTGGCGAAATGGTAAAGCGTATTTTTCAAGTCCGCGAAACCCACATTTTCATCTACATAGAGTCCTTCGACCTGATGGAAGATGCAGTGCGCACGGGCAGAAATTGCTTCGTTTCGGTAAACTCTCCCTGGTGAAAGGGTTCGGATGGGAGGTTTTTGATTTTCCATCACTCGAACTTGCACAGAGGAAGTGTGAGTTCTAAGGGCGATATCTGGATTCTTTTCAATGAAAAAGGTATCCTGCATTTCGCGTGCAGGGTGATTTTCAGGGAAGTTCAGCGCGGTAAAATTATGCCAATCGTCCTCGATCTCCGGACCTTCGGATAGGTTGAATCCGATACGCTCAAAGATCTCGATGATTCGCTGGCGGGTTGCCGTAAGCGGGTGAATGCCTCCCAAGGCCACATTGGAAGGAGGAAGCGTCAGATCAATGTCTGCCGTTTTTGACTTCTTATTACTTGCATTGACCTTTTCGATCAATTCCTGAAATTTCTCCTCGGCCAATTGCTTCACGCCGTTGACCAACTGACCATAGGCACGCTTTTCTTCATTGGGAATTTGACCCATGGCGGCAAAAAGTTCACCTACCACACTTTTTTTGGAGATAAACTCCATACGGTAAGCTTCGAGTTGGTCTGGGGTACTGGCGTCAGCAGCGGCTATTGCCGCTTTAATGGCTTCGATTTTTTCCTGATACATGACTGAAAATTAATCAAGTCACAAAGCTATCATTTTTAGGCTTTTTTTCGGAGAAAGATGGACTTCATCTCCAAATGGAGAAAGTCCCCCTATAAAAATTTTTTTTCCCGCCCCATAATCCAATCGCAAAGCAAGGCTCGTAAGTGCTTTCAAATTCAGAAAACCAAAAACAAAACCTTTATGAACAATTTATTGAAAGTGGCTTTCGCAGCCTTCGTCTTCTTGTCAGCAAATGTAGCTTTTGCCCAAATGGGAAAAACTGTAGAAGTGGGCGGTGCGCCGATGTATCCCTCCAAAAACATTGTGGAAAATGCGGTGAACTCTGCGGACCATACCACCTTGGTAGCAGCCGTAAAAGCAGCAGGACTGGTAGAAACCTTACAAACCGCCGGACCTTTCACCGTGTTTGCTCCAGATAATGCAGCTTTTGCTAAACTTCCAGCTGGAACAGTAGAGACTCTATTGAAGCCTGAAAACAAAGGTCAATTGACCGCAGTGCTCACCTACCATGTAGTAGCTGGCAAAATGGGCTCCAAGGATATCGCAGATGCAATCAAAAAAGGAAATGGAAAAGCGATCCTAACCACAGTGCAAGGAGGAAAATTGACTGCATGGATGAAGGGCAAAGACCTTTACATCACCGACGAAAACGGCGGTCAGTCTAAAGTCACCATTGCCGACGTATGGCAATCCAATGGGGTAATTCACTCGGTGGATACGGTAGTGCTACCAAAGATGTAATTAGAAATTAAAAAAGAAAAAGCCGCTTGAAAATTACTTTCAAGCGGCTTTTTTGCTTTCAACTGCAGTTGAAAGATTTTTTACCATGTTCTTCCTCCCGGAGGTCTGCCCATCATCCAAGGTTGCTGAGGCTGTGCTTCAGGTTGCTTGAAGTTGCCGATGATGTAAGTAAAAGTCACCATGCCATAGCGCGTCAGAACATTGGTGAAAACGTCGGTCACAGCCACATCGGAGATAGTTCGGCTGATGCTGTTGTTTTGGTTCAGAAGGTCAAATACGACAGCTTTCAGCTCTGCTTTATTGTTTTTGGCAAATCGGAAACCTCCCTCGATGTTCCACAACCAGAAGTTTTGATTAAATCCTTCCGATAGTCCGGTATACAAGGAGTGGGCGACATTGTTCCCCATAAAGAATTTCCCGTTTTGAGAAGAGAAATACAACCGGATATTGGATTCCTGCTGGTAGTAGTTGTTGTCCAGATTTTGCTGCAGGGAGGAATTCACAATATTGTAAGATCCTGTGGTGCTGATCGAGAAGTCCACATTTTGGCTGATGTTAGAGCTGAAAGTCAGCCCTTGGCTCAGCGTCAGGTTATCGTTGAGGTTACTTTCTCCATTGATCAAACCCGGAATACGATTGAAACTTACCCGTGAATTGGTATTGAACTGAGTTTTGATTTTTTTGATCGGTGCTCCATAGGTCAGGAATAGAGAAGTTCTGAAGTTCCCGTCCAAATTCACCGGCTGTGAGATCTGTCCACCGGGTCTGAGGAGAATTTCTCCATTGATCAAGGTGTCCTGCACGGCGAGGAAGGTGCTATTTCCGATGTAATTGCTTGTCGAGGAGTAGTTGACAAACATGAATAGGGTGCGGCTTTTCTCCAGATTCACCTTGCTGATATTCGCGAAGATGTTGTGGTTGAAGCTTTGACCCAAGGAAGGATTACCCACTCGAAGATTGAGTGGATTTTGGTTATTGACTACATTTTGTAGTTCGGATACGCTTGGCTCGTCTGTATCGGTTCGATACCTCATTCTCCAGCTAAATCCCGTTTCGCGGTTTCGATAGTTGATATTAGCACTTGGTAGAATATTGTTAAAGTCTCGCTTAAAGATTCCTTTTTCAGGAAAAAATGCCTCATTGTCCAAGCGAGCATTTTGGTAGTCGAGGTTTAAATTGATGCTCCAACCTTGGTTATTGTAGGCATAACCAGAACGCAAGCGTTGCGTGATAAATTTGTTGTCAAACTCGTTGGAAAGGGCCGTATCGAGGACAAATAAATTTTCAGCGTTTAATACACGCGTTTTTTGGTCTGCTCGGGTTTTGTTATTAGCCACTTGATAGCCGAAAGTTCCGATGGATTTTTCACCTAATGGCTCAGTCCAAGTGGTATTAATTCGGTAATTGAAGCCATTGTTGAGCGAGTTGGTTTCTTGTTCTGCTGTGTCGATTAGGTTTCTTCGGTAATCCTGACTGGCGGCCAGGAGTGTTGAAAATTGATCTCGATTGTTCCAAGCAGTGTAAATGTCAGCTGAAAGTGTGCGTCCTTTTTTGTCAAACTTGTAGCGATAGGTCAAATTGTTGGCGATGTTGAAGGCTTTCGTCTCTGCATCAGAAATCGAGCGAAGAGAAGAAAGTGAATCGCCAGTGCTCGCAGTGGTCAATGCATCCCGATCACTAAAGGTATTGTTGGTTTGGAAGGAAATGTTTGGGGTTAGAATTATGGAGTTTTTTTCGTTGAGATCTGCTTCGATTCGAGCATTGGCGCGGTGATTATAATTGTCCACTGTGTTTATCAGGTTTTCCTGATAAAACTGTCGAAGGTTTTCATTGACTACAGTTTCCCGATTCGTGATTTGACGAAGGGTATTGGTGGTGTTATTGAAGAAATAGCTTCCGGTGAAATTTACTTTTTTACCCCATTTATCTGAGTAATTCAGACCAAGGGCATTAGTACTAACAATTCCTCCCTGATTACCCACAAAGAAGTTGTTATTGCCACCTCCCCACATGCCGCCACCGCCACCTGGGCGACCACCGCCCATTCCTCTTCCTCCAGAAGCATTGGCGCTTAGGCCTGCCAAATCCTGACTCGAGAAATTTTGTTGATTGATATTGTTGAATAAGCCCAAAATGGATACTCTTCGATCCCCATTAAATAGGTTGATACTTCCTCCTGCGGCATATCGATCGTCACTTCCATAGCCTCCATAGACTCGTCCAAACTGTCCGTTTTTCCGATCCGAACGAAGGATAATATTGATGGTCTTCGTATAGTTACCATCATCAAATCCTGTCAATCTACTTTGATCCGATCGCTGGTCGAGTACTTCGACCCGATCGATAGCATCAGCTGGAAGATTTCTCAGGGCAATATTGGGGTCATTGCCAAAAAACTCTCGTCCATCCACCAAGATTTTCTGGACTTGTTCGCCCTGTGCCTGAACTTGTCCATTTTGCATGGTGATTCCAGGCATTTTTCGGATCAAATCTTCCGCTTGTGCATTGGCCTGAGTTTTAAAAGCATTGGCATTGAAAGAAGTAGTATCTCCTTTTTGTTCTCCGACTACATTGACTCCCTCGATTACAACTTCACCCAATACTTTGGTGTCTTCCAGTAAAACCAATTCACCGAGTTCCATGGGATCCCGGAAGCTATGAATTTGAGTAATGGTCTTGTAGCCTAGAAATGTGATTTCCAGTTTGACTTGTGGGATCCTAGGTCTAGCAATTTCAAAGCTTCCATCCGCACCTGTCACGGTGCCCCGAAGCAGGGAATCCGTAACGGTTTTGATCAGGACATTGGCGCCGATCATGGGAGTTTTAGTCACTCCATCCATTACTTTTCCAGTAAACTTTCGCTCTTCCTGAGGTGCTCCGGTTGGGCGTTGCCCAAAGGCTGCCACAGATAGCAAAAGGCTAAAAATCAGTGCAGTGTAAATAAAGGGTCTAGTCATAATGATGCAAAGTTCACTCACTTTGACTGATTGAAAAAGCGTATGGTTTAAGGAAGATTTGCTAAAAAATTAGAGCGGAAAAACAACAGGATAAAAGGTGAAATTACCCTTTGAAAATTAGCTAAAGGCCATGATATCGGGGTAGGAAATCCCAAAATGACTATTGTCATAGACGGCAACTCCCTCTTTTAGAACAATTGCTTGGGGCGAAGCATGCGGAATCCCAAAACTGTCCTCAATTTCGTCCGAAATAGCGCGGTTTTCGATCAAGTCCAGGTAATAAGGTTTGATTTTTTGAGCATCTTCCTCCTTCCAATTACGCAATAGTCGATCGAGGGCCATACTGCTGATGGAGCAGCGGGTGCTATGCTTGAAAATGAGAACCGGCTGTGAAAAGCTTTCCTTTTTGATTTCCTCAAGTTGGCTAATGTCTGTTAATTTATTCCAATTCATCGCTGCAATGACTTATTTTGGGGCAATTCTTGTAAAGGGAAAATAGTTCCTTTCTCCCAAAACTAACCATGAAAATTTCATTTTCTTCCATCCTCTGCTGGGGACTGCTTTTGTGCTCTGGGATTCATTTTTCCTGTTCGAGTACTCGGCCCATTCCAGGGCCGTCTCGACCAGTTCCTGCTGCAATTTCTAAGGTGAATGTTCCTTTGGAAATCCCTTTGAGGACCTTGGAAATGATCTTGACTCAAGCCACTCCCCCACAGGTCAATCTTGGCGAAAAACTTGACTTTGGAAATGGAATTGAAGGTGATTTGTTTTTGGTCAAGGCTGGAATGATCCAGCTGAAGGCGATCGATGCGGATCAGCTTGAGGTCACGCTGCCTTTGCAATTGACGGGTGAATTGGGACTGAAGCCCGGGGGTATCCGGAATCTTTTCCGAGGAAAAGTCCCGATTAATCAACAACTATCCCCTGTTTTCAGGGTGAATCCTCAGATTTCTCATAATTGGTCTATCGGAGTTTCCAGCTTGGAAATGCTGGATTTAGGTGGGGAAATATCCTTGAATGTATTGGGAATGCGAGTTGATTTAAGTCGCTTTGTTGAGCAAGAGATTCAGAAATATATTCAGGAAAGCCTGATGGAAAAGAAGCAGGTAGCTTCTATCAAAGCCCAAGTGGATCAACTTTGGGAACAGGCTGGAAAGCCTGTCGTAGTTGATTTCTTAGGAGAAAAACGAGCCTTTTCCATTCGACCCAAGGAAGTTTTGGTGGGGGAAAATCTTCATCCTCAAGCACAAACCTTGGTGCTTAATTTAGGTCTAAACGGGGAGGTGATCCCTCATCCTATCGATGGGGTCCCATCTCGAGCATTTCCACTACCTGCGCTTCAGCCGAATTCTAATGTAGCCTCTGAACTGGATATTCAGATTCCTTTGACTATTTCGTATGAATCGATCGATGAGCTAATCACTCAGAATTTTGAAGGAACAGGCATAGCGATCAATTCTCGGATGAAATTTATTCCGTCCAATTTTTCTTCGGAGGCCTTCGGAGATCAACTTGGGGTTTCCATGGATTTTGAAGCGGTGGAATCAGGTAAGGACCCCATTTTCGGAAAATTCTTGCTGATAGGTACACCCACTTTTGATCCTGAGGAAAAGGTCTTGGCGTTTTCTGATGTGGATTTCTTTCTCGAATCGGAGGAAAAGAAAGTTCAAGTTGCCACCCAATTGAGAAAGCGAAGAATAAAAAAACAATTGGAACGAAAGCTTCGGTTTTCTCTTGCTGAAACCCTCGATTCCAGTATCTCGGGAATTCAAGATCGCTTGAAAATCAATACCCCTTGGGTAGATCTTGGACTCGATTCCCTTCAAATTCAACCCAAAAATTTCTATCCATCTCCCCAAGGATTGACTGTTTTTTTCACAGCTTCGGGAGTAATGAATTACAGCTGGAAAAGCCTACCGGAATAAATCAGAATAGGTTCGAATTCCTTTTTTTTCAGCTTCTTTGAGCATTTTAAGGAAAAGTTGAGCTGTCAAAAAAGCGTCACCTGCAGCGGTGTGTCTATCATCAAGCTGGATTCCAAATCGGGTACAAAGTTGATCCAGACTATAGGGCTCTTTGGCGATTTGAGAGAGATCGGCCAATGGTCCGTAATCCAATCGGATAGCAAACTGCACGGTGTCGATCACTGGGTTTAGGAAATTGGAAAGCCCAAAAGGCTTCAAAATTTGAGCGAGCATACTTAGGTCAAAGCCTACGTGATGCCCCACAAGGATTCCATTTCCCAGAAATTCCACCAATTTCACGGCAAATTCTTTCAATTCCAGTTGATTTCTTTGCTGGAGGATTCCGTGCACTGTAGCTGTAGCATTGGGTTGGCGATCTGTCTTGGGATACCATTCCACACTATCAGCGATCTGAAGGATATTTTTTTTGATTTTAATACCTCCAAAGGAAAGCACATGATCGGAATTTGGATCAAAACCGGTCGTTTCAGTATCCAGGATTACAAAGGTTAATTGATCGATGGGACGAATGCCAGGGATTTTTTCTGTGTTTGCAGCGACATATCCTTCCAAAAATGCAGCCCTCGGCTTAGATGACTTGAACCAATCTATCCAGCTCATGATCGGAATAAATCGAGTTGAAATCGAATCCGAACTATTTCCTGCAAATCAGAAATTGGCAGAAAAGTAGTTTTGAGAAGCTGCCGTTGTAATTTTCCGAGTGAAGTAGGAGAAAGGTATCGGCCACTGTTATTTTTTTCGAGGCCTTCGATGGCTCGCATTCGCATCAGGATTTCGTAGGCCTTCCCTGCTTGGGTGAATAATTCTGCATGTCCAGGCTCCAGTTCCGCTAATTTTTCAAATCGCTTGAAGGTGTTATTGACTCCCACGACTTCTTGACTCAGGACTAAAACCCTTGCCAAATCGGTCAGCGGAAGCATGGCCCTCGATTTGATGTCAAACTGATCACGATGATCCCCGGATTTTTCGACAATGAAGTCCTTGAAAAATCCCAAAGGTGGTGGGGTATCCACCGCACTCTTTGCGAGGAAATTAAGGAAACCCTTCTTCACCCGAATTTCCTGATAGATATGCTCCGTTAATTCCTCCGCCAAGGGCTTGAACCCAGTGACCGGTCGGTAATCAAAAAATATGGAAGACTTCAGCAAAGCCTCTGGAGTTGGCAGGGAAATCCATTGGGAAAAATAGGTTTTCCATTGACTCAAAGGCTGCACCCAATCAGGGTTATTGGCCATCATTTTGGCGGGGCAAGGTTCAAATCCACAAGCTAAAAGCGTTTCAAGGACCTGTGACCCAAGTGTCAGAAAGTAAATCTTAGCCTGTTCCTGAAGATGGTCTGGGACATCCTCATAGAGAATAGCGTTATCCAAATCAGTCCGTAATAGTTGCTCTTCCCGGCCTTCGCTTCCTAAGGAAAGGAAGCAGAATTTGTAGGATTCTAATGCTGAGAACTCCTCAGAAAGTGAGCTTTTTGCCATTTCTACGGCTTTTTTGATGATCAAATCATTGATCTCAGTCATCACCGAAGAGACAAAATCCATGGCCACTTCATTTTCCAAATAGTACCGAAGCATCGCTTCGGCCCGATCGCGGATAGCCTTCATTTCCGAAATCTCCTTCGCATTCACTAAGGCGTGGATCAAAATGGCAGGACTATTTCCCATGGAGAGAAAAATATCATGATCAGAAATCAATCCTGTCACTGGAGATTGATCAGTTCCATCCGAAGTCAATACCAAGTGATGGAGGCGATTTTTGATCATGGTGAGATAGATCGTAGAAAAATCATCCTGTCGGGCTTGAGTGATCACCGGACTGGTCATGATTTTAGAGACAGGATGATTCGGGTCCAAGCCAACCGCTAGCACACGAGATCGGAGATCCTTATCAGTCAAAATTCCAAGAGGGAATCCATCCGCATTCGTGATCACGATACTACTTACTTGAGATTGTGCCATCAGGCTTGCTGCTTTGCTGATGCTACAATTGGGCTGACAAGTAAGGACTGATTCGGAAATCGTTAAGGCTGATTTTTCAGAGAAAATAAGTAATGAATGGTCTTTGTTTTGGGTTTTGAGAACACTCCTCGCCTTTTGTCCTTGAGAAAGGTCTTGTCGGACCACCACCTGCCCTGCAGCAAATCCTGCCGCAAAAAACAAAGAAACTCGGCTGTTTTTCTCTAGGATTTTTTCAAAAACAGAAACCGGTATCGCATAAATCAAGCTGTTTTGAATGACCCTTGAGGTTAATAAATAAGGTCTTTTTCCCAAAAGAGCCAATACCCCAAATACATCCCCTTCGTCACAGATCTCCCGAATTTCTTCTTCGTTTTGGGTTTTTTCAACCAAGTGGATGGTGCCTTCCTTTAAAACAAAGAAACTGGGACGGGCCGGCTCTCCTTGTGTAAATAGGGTTTCGCCTTTTTCTAAGTACTGAATTTCTACCTGTTGCGCGACAGACAGTAAATCCTCCCTCTCCAAAAATGAAAATGGAGGAAAGCGATGGAGAAATTCAGCAACTCGATTGACGATGACGTTCATGAAAGATCCAACAGGTTAGATACAAGAAAGTAGCCACTAGATATATGACTCTAGAGACAGGACCCAAGAAGCAAGTATTTCCCTCCTGATTTTACCCAGGAAGATTACATTCATTTTCTTTTTAGCCTTCCAAAATGCTCTCAGTCCTCAATTGAAAAACCCTAAGAAAACTGTGAAAGTCTTACGTCTTGAGTCTACTATCTTAAATCTAAAGACTGACTTTATTTTCTTCCTTCGATGATTTTCTCAACCACCTCTGGGTCAAGAAGTGTGGAGGTATCACCCATAGAGTCCAAAGCACCCTCCGCCACTTTTCGGAGAATTCGTCGCATGATTTTTCCTGACCGAGTCTTTGGTAAACCTGGAACAATCTGAATTTTATCCGGCTTGGCAATTGGTCCAATAATTTTGGATACCGTGTCCTTGATCTCGTTGATCAAATTGTCTTCGGTACGGTTAGTCATGTCGCAGATCACGTATGCGTAAATGCCTTGTCCTTTGACTTCGTGAGGATATCCTACCACGGCAGATTCGATGACTTTAGGATGCTCATTGATGGCGTTTTCCACCTCTGCAGTACCCATGCGATGTCCTGAAACATTGATCACATCATCCACTCGTCCTAGAATTCGGTAGTAGCCGTCGTGATCACGCTTTACCCCGTCTCCAGTGAAATACATGTTTTTGTAGGTGGAGAAATAGGTCTGCTTGCATCGCTCATGGTCTCCATAGGTAGTTCGAATCATAGAAGGCCACGGGAACTTAATGCAAAGATTTCCTTCTACGGCATTGCCGGTGAGTTCATTTCCCTCTGCATCTACAATACTGAGTTGGATACCGGGAAGAGGAAGTGTGGCGTAGGCTGGTTTGGTTGGAGTGATTCCTGCAAGTGGAGAAACCATGATTCCCCCGGTTTCTGTTTGCCACCAAGTATCCACGATAGGGCAGTTGCCTTTCCCGATATGGGTATGGTACCAATGCCAAGCCTCTTCGTTGATCGGTTCCCCGACTGATCCTAATACTTTCAATGAACTCAGATCATATCCTTCAATGGGCTCAGTTCCGAAAGCCTGAAGCGCACGAATGGCTGTGGGTGCAGTATAAAATACATTCACTTTGTGTTTTTCCACAACTTCCCAGAATCTTCCTGGATGTGGATAAGTAGGAACACCCTCAAACATCAAGGTCGTTGCTCCGGCTAATAGTGGGCCGTAAACGATGTAAGAGTGCCCAGTAATCCAGCCAATATCGGCAGTACACCAGTACACATCACCCGGAGAATATTGGAATACATTTTCAAAGGAATACTTCGTGTAAACCATATATCCGCCAGTAGTATGGACCACTCCCTTTGGCTTTCCTGTAGACCCTGAGGTGTAAAGAATGAAAAGCATATCCTCGCTGTCCATTTCCTCGGCAGCGTTTTCATCTGACTGCCCTTCCAATACCTCATCCCACCAGAAATCTCTTCCCGGAACCATCGCTGTGCCTTGTCCAGTTCGTCGGTAGACGATTACGGTTTCAACGGAAGATTTTTCAAGGGCCTCATCTACGACTCCTTTTACTGTGATTTTTTTGTTGCCACGGTAATTTCCATCCGAAGTTAAAATGGCCTTTGCTTGACAATCGTTAATGCGGTCTGCTAAAGAAGTACTGGAAAACCCTGCAAATACCACGGAGTGAATCGCGCCGATTCTGGCACAGGCCAACATGGCAATGGCTGCCTCTGGTACCATCGGCATGTAGATGATCACGCGATCGCCTTTTCCGATTCCTTTAGCTTTTAAAGCATTTGCAAATCGACATACTTCTCTGAAAAGTTGACGATAAGTGAGTGTTCGAGTGGGTTCATCTGGCTCATTGGGTTCCCAAATAATTGCAGGACGATCCCCGATGGTATATAAGTTTTTTTCAAAAATATTCTCCGTGATATTCAGCTTTCCATCCACAAACCACTTCACATCTGGACCTTCGAAATTCCATTTGAGCACTTTGTTCCAGCGCTTTCTCCAATGAAAAGAATCTGCAATTCTTGCCCAAAACTCTTCGGGCTGTGCTACGCTTTTTTGGTATTCGTACAGGTATCCGCTGAGGGTATGAAGTCTGTCACTCATGAGATTATGGTTTTGGGGTAAAATTCAATTAATGATCTACGGCTTGTCCGGCACCTCTTGGGATTCGGATTTCTTGGATAAGTTCTTGTACCTCTGCCGGTGGAGGAGGAGTAAATTTGGACACGAAATAGCAGCAGGCAAAGTTGATCAACATGCCTACGGAGCCAATTCCTTCTGGTGAAATTCCCCACCACCAGTGTTCAGAGTTATTCAATTCGGGGGCAATAAATTTGAAATAGGAAATGTAGGCGATAGTAAATACCAAGCCTGCGATCATCCCTGTAATGGCGCCTGCCTTGTTGGTTCGAGTAGAGAAAATCCCTAAAATGATCACCGGAAAGAAAGAGGCCGCAGCTAGCCCAAAAGCAAATGCGACTACCTCGGCCACAAACCCAGGAGGATTCACTCCAAAATAACCAGCCAAAATCACCGCTCCTGCTGCCGCTAGTCGGGCAATTCGAAGTTCTTTTTTCTCAGAAATTTCCGGTTTGAAGGTCTTAACCAAATCCCTAGAAACAGAGGTGGAAATCACAAGGAGTAAGCCTGCAGCTGTAGATAATGCTGCGGCCATGGCCCCAGCTGCCACTAATCCAACCACCCAGTTGGGTAATTCGGCAATTTCTGGACTAGCCAAGACCATGATGTCTTTGTCAATGGTGAGTTCGTTGACAGCAGGATCGGCGACATACTGTACTTTTCCATCGTTATTTTTATCCTGAATAGAAATCAGGTTGGTTTTTTGCCAGTTTTGAACCCAAACGGGAAGCTCAGAAATTTCTTTTTCAGAAGTGGATTGGATGGCGTTATAAATGCCAAATGCCGCAATGGCAGGAGCAGTAGTGTATAGGATGGCTATAAATACCAAGGCATACCCTGCAGAAAGTCTGGCGTCTTTCACTTTGGGAACTGTGAAAAAACGAACGATCACATGAGGCAAGCCTGCAGTTCCCACCATCAGTGCCAGCGTAATCATAAAGATATCCCCCATGCTTTTCCGACCTGCGGTGTATTCTTTAAACCCAAGGTCAGCCAATACCCCATCTAGTTTTTCCAATAGGGGAACGCCTTCTTCCAAATTTCCTCCTAACCCCAATTGAGGAATAGGATTCCCTGTGAGTTGCATCGAGATGAATATGGCAGGTACCATATAGGCAAAAATCAGCACGCAATATTGCGCCACTTGCGTGTAGGTTATTCCTTTCATACCACCCAAAACGGCATAGAAAAAGACAATACACATTCCGATGACTACTCCCCATTCGATGGGAACTTCAAGGTATCTGGAAAATACAATGCCCACGCCTCGCATTTGTCCGGCAACATAAGTGAAGGAAATGAACAAAGCACAAATGACGGCCACTACACGGGCTTTGTTGGAATAATACCGATCCCCGACAAAATCCGGAACTGTGAATTTTCCGAATTTTCGAAGGTAGGGAGCTAAAAGAAGTGCAAGAAGTACATAGCCTCCCGTCCAACCCATGAGGTAAACCGATCCATCATATCCTGCGAAAGAGATCAATCCCGCCATCGAAATAAAAGATGCGGCAGACATCCAATCGGCAGCTGTTGCCATCCCGTTTGCTAAGGGAGATACACCGCCTCCTGCTACATAAAATTCTTTGGTGGAACCGGCTCTGGTCCAAATGGCAATTCCGATGTACAAGGCGAAACTCAGCCCAACCAAAATGTACGTCCAGGTGAGAATTTCCATCTTAGTCCTCGTTTACATCAAATTCTCGATCCAGCTTGTTCATTCGGACCACATAAATAAAAATCACCGCGATGAAGGCGTAAATCGAACCTTGCTGAGCAAACCAAAAACCTAAGGGATATCCCCCAATTTTGATCGAATTAAGTGGTTCCACCAAAAGAATTCCGAAGCCGAAAGACACCACAAACCAGATGGCTAAGAGGAAGAGAAGTGTTTGGAGATTTTTCTTCCAATAGGCGGAAGAGTTGGATTTGGGATCGGTCATAATTTTGGGTTTTTATTGAAAACACAAATGAAATTCCACTCGAATGCTTCTATTTCAAAAAGAAATTCCGCATTTGTTTTCAATAAATGAAATACTCGAATCTCCCCCGAGAATCCAAAAGCTTTTACAGGAAAAAGCTAAAAATTTCCTTAAAGTTTTTGTCCTTTCACCAAATTCAGAAAAAAGGCCTAAATCAAATATTCTGAAATCATGGCCAATCCAGCAGCTAAAAATGTAACCAAAAGCTTGTTGAGCTGAAACTTATGATGGGGACTGCTTTCGAAAAATATGGTGGTGGAAATATGTAGAAATCCTCCCGTCACTAAGCCGTAAAGTATTCCGATACCTTCTTTGGATAGAAGGCCATTGTCAATAAAAAAAGAACTCGAAAACATACCTAATGGGGAGGCCAATGCAAATAATGTAAGCAGGGCAAAGGTCCATCTTTTAGAAAGTGAGGCAGAAAGAACTGCGGCAAGAGCAAATGCAGCAGGTCCTTTGTGCATGATGATTCCTAGCAAGACGGTTTTGTTATTGTGTACATGGCCAAGATTGACTTGGTCAGCACCGATCACGCTTCCATGCGAAAGTAATGTCCCTTCCAGAAAGGCATGAATAAATAGCCCCAACATCAAAGTCAAAACTCCTTTGGAGGTTTCAGATTGGTGCTTATGAATGTGTCCGTGTTCAATTCCGGAAGACCAAAATTCCAGTAATTGCTGCAACAAAAAACCAATTAGAATATACAATCCCATTTCTCCATTGGAATATCCTGCTGCGAAAAGTTCGGGAATGATGTGGAGAATCGTAATTGAGAAAAGGTAGGAGCCCGCAAAAACCAAGACTAGCTTGAAGTATTTATCCCGAAATACCGGAGCAAAAAAGACCAAAAGGCCCGCAAACATGGCGGTAAGAAAGAGAAGAAGAAAGTTTATTCCCATGATGTGAATTCCAATATCCCCGTATTCAGAGGGATATTGGGGCTATAACTGCAACAAAGGTACAAAAATTCAATAATGTTGCATTTATATCTTCAATTAACCGGAAAGGAAAGAAATTGGATCAGTTCTGGACTGATGTATTGGGTGAGCTTTCCGCCTCGCTCGTGGTAAATCAACAGAAACTGAACATCATCTCGAAGGGAATCCAGTCTAAATGCGGTGGACTTTCCAGATATCCGTAAATAATCCGCCAAGGCATCAGTAGTCTCTGAATCTGTTCCGATGACCACTGCTCGGAGTAAACCGTGATTAGCCGGATAGCCCGTTCTAGGGTCCAGGATAAAACCTGTTTTTAAGGAATCGTTGAGGTAATAGTTACTTTCATCACCCCAAGCAGAAATGGCTTTGTTTTGCAGGGCAATCCATCCGGACGCAGATTTTTCAGTACTATCGATCAAATAGCTGATGGATGATTTCCATAGTTCTCCGTTTTCATTCACCCCGTTTGCCAATTCACTTGCTCCCATTTTCAGATAGAAATTCCGAATTCCTTGGTCTTTGAGGAAAGATGCGATTCGATCCAAGGCTATTCCAGCTGAGATTTTTGAAAAATCAATCTTCAAATCCATGGGCTTAACCATCATCGAATCAGAAAATAAAACTTTCGAAAATCCGGTTCGATTTAAAAAATATCCCACGTCGACACTATCCTGAAGCCTTGGTCCTGATGCAGAAAAACTCCAAATATCTTCCATCGGCTTTTCAGTAAATTCTACTGCCCCGTTGGTTTCTAAATTCCAGTTTTTGGCTTTTTTCATCCAGGTCAAAAGTTCACTGCTTGGAGATAAAAGAGTGTCCATTTGATTGAACTTGGACAATTCTGAATTAGATGCCCCAGCATAAACTGAATTTTCTAAGTGTATCAAAATCGAATCGATTGCGGTAGTAAAATCCCGGTTGGCTGAGTCCAAATACACCAGATTTAATTCCATCCCCATTCGATTTTTGGTAAGTTCTTTTTTACCAAAATTCATCCTAGGACTACTTTCTTCTCCGTGTCTTTTCAAAAATCCATCACAAGAAGCGAATTGGATCAGGAGAAAAAACAGACTTAAGATGGGAAGAGGACGAAGGTTCATGCAGGAATTAATTTCTAACAAATTTAGGTGAATTTTTATCAAGCATCGAAAAACTCAACCAAGCAGGACATGGGCTTTTGATTATATTTGTGGGTAGCCGACTAGTCATGAGAGAAGATTATTTAAAAGGAGATGAGGATCATTTGAGTCCCAAAGACCGTGAATTTGAGCGTGCCCTACGCCCACTAAGCTTTGATGATTTCACTGGTCAGGCCAAAATTTTGGAAAATCTCAGGGTCTTCGTTCATGCTGCAAAAAAGCGCAATGAGCCATTGGATCACGTTCTTTTACATGGTCCTCCAGGATTGGGAAAAACTACCTTGAGTAATATCATCGCCAATGAACTTCAGGCAGGAATTAAAATTACATCTGGTCCGGTGCTTGATAAGCCTTCCGATTTGGCAGGCCTGCTGACCAACTTGGAGGAAGGTGATGTGCTTTTCATCGATGAGATTCATCGACTCAATCCCATCGTGGAAGAATATCTCTATTCAGCGATGGAGGATTTTCGAATTGATATCATGTTGGATTCAGGACCAAATGCCCGGTCTGTTCAAATCTCCCTCAATCCATTTACCCTAATTGGTGCGACTACCCGATCTGGCTTGCTGACTTCTCCCCTTCGGGCTCGATTTGGGATCAATTCACGCTTGGAATATTATGATGCCAAGCTGCTGACAGACATTGTAAGCCGATCTGCAGGAATTCTCCAAACACCAATTGATGACATTGCAGCCTTTGAAATAGCCCGCAGAAGTAGAGGAACACCAAGGATTGCGAATATGCTTCTACGTCGTACTCGTGATTTTGCAGAAGTCAAGGGGAATGGAACGATCACCTTGGAAATTGCAAAATTGGCCCTAAATGCCTTAGATGTAGATGAAAATGGCCTAGACGAAATGGATAACCGAATCCTCTTAACGATCATAGAAAAATTCAAAGGTGGCCCGGTAGGATTAGGTACAATTGCCACAGCTTGCGGAGAAGAGGCAGAGACGATTGAGGAGGTTTACGAACCTTTTCTCATTCAAGAAGGCTACATGAAGCGGACTTCCCGAGGTCGTATGGCAACTGAATTAGCCTACAAACATCTTAAAATCAAGCCGACTGGAGCAAGTGGGACCTTGTTTGATTTGTGATGGAAGCGGCTATTACACCGCTTTTGCCGTTTCCATCTGATTGATGATGTCTTCGTAATCCAAGTTCTTCCAGTTTTCAGTAATCAGCGGATCTGCCATTACACGGTCCATGATGGATTCCTGAAGTTTTCCTTGAGCATAGGCTTCCGTATAGCTCATATCTGAGAAAGTCACCATGGAATACAGCGGGATCCATTCTTTGGGGTATAATTCATGTAGTTTAGCTTCGATTTTTTTGCGAAGCTGAAACTTGGGATCAGCTACACTATCTCGCATTTCGATGAAGTTTTCCATGGCTAACTGACAGATGGCATCCGTATCTGGCTTTCGCTTTTTCTGGAATTTTTCAAAAACCAAATCCCAAGAATTAGTACCAAGTTTTTCAATCAGTTGATTGAGAATGTAGCAATCTTCAAAGCCGCAGTTCATTCCTTGTCCATAGAAAGGTACCATTGCATGAGAAGCATCGCCGATCAGAAGGGAGTTTCCCTGAACCCAAGGATAACATTCCACATTAATTAAAGCAGAAGTGGGATTTTTGAAAAACTCGGTTTTCAAATCGGGCATCAACTGATAGGCATCGTCAAAATAGGCTCTGAAGACTGTATCCAAGTCTTGGGAGTCCTGAATTTTCTCAAAACAAACTTTGGTTCCCTCGAAAGGTAAAAACAAAGTACAGGTGAATGACTTATCTGGATTGGGAAGTGCAATCAGCATAAACTTTCCTCTTGGCCAAATATGGAGCGCATTCGGGTCCATCGCAAACTCACCTTGGGCTGTTGGAGGAATGGTCAGTTCCTTATATCCATGTGAAATATATTCCTGACGATAATTGAATCGGATTTGCTTTTGCATGGACATTCGAAGCGCGGAGTAGGCTCCATCCGCTCCAATAATGACTTTTGGAGAAAGTTTCTCGATTCCTGAGGGAGTTTCAAAGGTGATTTCGTGCTTCCTAAAATCCACCTCACTGCATTTATGATCAAAGTGAATCTGAGCTCCAAGCTGTTCTGCCTCCTCTGCTAATAATTGATTGAATTTTCCTCTGGAAATGGAGTATATCGCCTGATTGGCTTTTCCGTAAGGAATAAAAGTAGTTCCTCCATGTTCATCGTGTACTTTTCTTCCGTACATCGGAATTGCAAGCGGGAGGACTTTGTCTTTCAGTCCCACTTGCTCGAGGCTTTTCCATCCTCGATGACTTAAAGCCATATTGATGGAGCGTCCTCCTTCGTCATATGGCGTTTTTCGCTTGTCAGGTCGTTTGTCATAAATTTGAACATCCAAACCTTGACGCTTGAGGTATATAGCCATCAAACTGCCGATCAAACCGGCTCCTAAGATGGTAATAGTATTATTTTTCATTGGTTAAGTTTCTCGCCTCTTTTAAGCGAATTTCTCCAAGGATTGTTCCAAAATGGTTGCAAATCGGAAAACATCCAAGTAGCTGTTATACAGTGGAGTAGGGGCTAGGCGAATTACATTAGGGTTTCTCCAGTCCCCGACAACACCATGTTTATAAAATTCATCAAAAACGGCTTTTCCGCCTCGGTGTATCAACAAAGATAATTGGCAGCCCCTTTCCGCTGGATTTTTTGGAGTGATAATTTCCAGTACACCGGAATTACCACTGATATGCTCGATTAGAAATTCAAGGTAAGCCGTTAATCGTTCGCTTTTTGCACGCAAATTTTCCATGCCAGCTTCCTGAAAAATATCCAAAGAAGCCTGATGAGCCGCCAAAGCCAAGACATTGGAGTTTGCTAATTGCCAACCGTCTGCACCGTGCATGGGTACGAAGCCCTTTTCCATTCGGAACCGCTCTCCTTCATCGTGTCCCCACCATCCTGCAAAACGGGGCAAGTCGGGTCTTTCCGCATAACGTTCATGAACAAATATTCCTGAAACGTTGCCTGGGCCTGAGTTTAGGTATTTATAACTACACCAAGTAGCAAAGTCTACCTCCCAATCATGGAGTTTTAAGACTGCATTTCCGGCAGCGTGGGCAAGATCAAAACCTGCCATAGCGCCCACTTCATGAGCTGCTGCCGTGATGGCTTTTAAATCAAAGAGTTGTCCAGTGTAGTATTGAATCCCCGACATATTCACCATGGCAAGAGAGTCTCCATGTATTCGGATTTCTGCTAAAATGTCTTCTGTCCGAAGAGTATGTTCTCCAGTTCTTGGGCTGAGTTCTAGTAATACATTTTCAGGATTGAGTCCGTGAAACTTAATCTGAGTTTCCAGCATATACTGATCTGAAGGAAAAGCTCCTGCTTCTACAATGATCTTGTAGCGCTCTTTGGTCGGACGATAAAATGAAACCATCAGCAGGTGAAGATTAACCGAAAGATTGTTCATGGCCACCACTTCATGCTCCTGTGCGCCCAAAATTTCGGCTAAAGCCGGTTTTGACTTTTTACGGATATGATACCAAGCATCTTCTCCATGAAAGTGTCCATCCACCGCTAGGTCCGCCCAATTACTTAACTCTTTTCCCAAATAGTCTTTGACGGATTTTGGTTGTAGACCAAGAGAATTGCCGCAAAAATAAATGGCTTCTTTACCCTCTACTTTAGGAAAATGAAATCGGGTTCGGAAATGAGCAAGCTTATCTTTTGCATCCATTTCTCGTGCAAAAGATTCGGAGTATTCAAATGTATTTGGGTTCATAATTTTTCTTGTCAAGGGTCGACGGACTACAGTCCGCCGCCATAGAAAATAAGGTTTGAAGTTTGGGTTTTCCTGCTGTCGACTGTTGACAGTGGACTATTGACTTTACTTTTCCATCACTGTCCCACAGCTTTTGCAAGTTCTCAAATCCATATTAGACCAGAATCTCTCCATGATGGGAGGGAGTTGGGTGACGATATCAGTGAGCTCGACGTATTCTTCGTGAAGTTTTTCTCCGCAATTTTCACAATGCCAAAGGAAACCGTCTTTTTCTCCGGGTCTGCGGTAGCGCTCCATCACCAACCCGATGGTATTGGCAGGACGGCGTGGAGAATGAGGAACTTTCGCAGGCAAAAGGAAGATTTCGCCTTCCTTGATTTCGATATCTTTGGGTTTGCCGTCTTCAATGATTTTCAGAATGATATCTCCTTCGAGTTGGTAGAAAAATTCCTCTCCTTCGTCATAGTGATAGTCCTTTCTGGAATTCGGACCACCAACAACCATGACGATAAAATCATCATTTCCCTTGTACACCTGCTGATTGCCTACAGGTGGCTTAAGGAGGTGTCGGTTGTCATCGATCCATTTTTTGAAGTTGAAAGGTTTTGCTACAGCCATTTTTTGATGGATTTGAATTAAGATGAACTCAAAGATAGGTATTGAAAAGAAAAATTCAGGCTGGAGAGTTTTGCCGGGGGGCTTTAGGACAATTTCAGTTATGAGGTTTTCGTATTCATGAGGTTCCAATTTGATCTTTAATGCTTGAGGAACATAAAAAGGTCGTAAATCGTAAATCGTCATTCGTAAATTTGGCCTGAGCTAAACTTTAGCAACGTAATCAACCCAAACTGCTATGCCTTTTCCTATCGCTGATATGCACTGTGACCTCCTGTCTTTTTTTGCGGTAGTTCCCGGTGCAGACCCTTTCGACAAAAACCAAATTGCCTGCGCTTTTCCATGGATGCAAGAGGGAGGTGTCAAGATGCAGGTCATGGCGATTTATACCACGGTCGATTCGGGAAGTAGGGCCTTGGCCACCAAGCAGGCGGCTATTTTTGATGAGTTGCTGCGCAAAGAAAAAGAAACGGTTTGCCGGTTTGATGGAAATTTCATCCGAAATCAATCTGAAAAAGGCCAAATCGGAATCATCGCTTCGGTGGAAAATGCTGCAGGTTTTGGTACGGAAAATTCTACCTGGACTGAAATCTATCGACAGTTTGATTCGATTGTCGAGCAAGTCGGTCAATTGGCTTACATTAGTCTGACCCATCATACTGAAAACCGATTCGGTGGAGGAAATTATACCGAAGGGATCGGTCTGAAGGAAGATGGAAAGCGTCTCTTGGATTATATGGCAGGAAAGCGGATTCCAATAGACTTGTCGCATACATCAGACTTACTTGCTGAAGGGATTCTGAAACACATTGATCGGCATCATCTGCCTATTCCGGTGATCGCAAGCCATTCCAATTTCCGCTCGATCTGGAATCACAAGCGTAATCTCAGTGATGAATTTGCTCAAGAAATCATCCGTCGAGGAGGAATTATTGGAGTGAATTTTCTCAGAGCGTTTTTAGATAATGAGGTGCCCGAACGCTTGTTTGAACATCTGCTCCATGGGGCTCAATTAAATGAAAACACGATCTGTTTTGGGGCTGATTTTTTTTACACCAAGGATTTTCCAGACCCTAGCCGCCACCCATTCTACTTTCCCTTAGCTGAAAATGCCGGCAAGTATCCTTCTATTTTAGACCAAATGAGCGAAAATTTGTCGGAGTCTCAATTGCGTAAATTGGCTTTTGAAAATGTGTTCAATTTCTACCAAAAACTCTGGAGCTAATGTCTAGTCATCATTTTGTGAAAGAACAACAAGAACCTGCAGTATTTATCCTGAATACAGCCGGGATATCGTTTGATGCAGTGAGTCCCTTGTTGGAGTGGGTTCCAACTGTTTTGGTTGCGCAAGAATGCGTCGATGTGGTGTTGAGCTGGGGGATCAAAATTGACGTGATTTTGGCCACTACTGAGTTTCAACGGACTAATTTTCACCTTTTGGAGGAGCAATATCCCGTTCGATTTTTGACAGTTTCCCAGTCCGATCCGCTTGAGGAAGGGATTCATTTTCTCCTTGCTTCTCAACACAAAGGAGTTCATTTGGTGGGTTTTGATCCCATCAACTTGGAATGCCTTCACTCCAAAATAGCGCTGTTGGATTTGACGATTTTGGACGAAGAATGGAAGTATTATCCGGTCAAGGAAGGAAAGTTCAAAAAATGGTTTGCAACTTCTGAGATTCGAATTTTGGCTAAAGAAAATCAGCCGCTGGAACTTTCAAATTCCAACGGCCAATTGCTTTTTCCGATACAATATTTGACTCAAATTGATTTGCCTGAAGGCATTTCGGAGTTTTCTAGTCCCGATATTTTTTGGATAGGGGAGCGAGTGATGTCTTAAACTCCAGCCAAGAAATATACTCCAACTGCTAATAAAGCTCCTAGGATTGGCCCAGTCACCGGGACCCAAGAATAGCCCCAATCTGAACTTCCTTTTCCTTTGATTGGCAATAATTGATGCATAATACGCGGCCCCAGATCTCTGGCCGGATTGATGGCGTACCCTGTGGTGCCACCGAGTGCGAGCCCAATTACCCAAACCAAAAAAGCTACGGGTAATGCTCCCACCGATCCCAAACCGACGGGAGTTCCGTTGGTGTCTTCGATTTTGGCGCCGGTGATGTATAAGATCACGAATATCAAGACAAAGGTCCCTAAAACTTCAGAAATCACACTTGTGGTGAAGTTTCTTACCGCTGGGTCAGTACAGAAAGGTGCTCGCTTTAATCCTGCATCCTCAGCCATATCAAAATGGTGACGGTACATCAGCCAGGCCAAACCTGATCCAAGCATTGCTCCTGCAAGTTGAGCGAAAATAAATCCAGGTGCCATCGCCCAATCAAATTTTCCCGCAGCCGCTAAACCAATTGTTACTGCTGGGTTGAGGTGAGCGCCACTATACGGACCTGCCACGACTACTCCGCAAAAGACTGCCAGAGACCAAGCTGTGGTAATCGCCATTAATCCACCGCCATTTCCTTTTGTGCCAGGTAATATGACATTGGCTACTACTCCTGAGCCGAGCAAGAGCAATATGCCCGTTCCGATAAATTCTGCAACGATTGGGTTCATCTGTTTAGGATTGGGTTTTTACAGGGCAAATTGATTGATTTGATTTTTTCTGGGGAGAATTTCGCTAGGCTGAGATTCCTCCTAGAGAATGATTTTGAAGTGAAGTTCGATTTCATTCTACCCAGTTTTTAGATCGTTCTACAGCTTTATGCCAAAATTTAACCAGCTGTTCGCGTTTTGAGGGTTCCATTTTCGGTTCGAAATCTTGATCTGCTTCCCATAATTTTTGCAATTCTTCCTGATTTTTCCAAAACCCGACGGCCAAGCCTGCTAAAAATGCTGCTCCGATGGCGGTGGTTTCGATGATTTTTGGACGTTTGATTTCGCAGTCCAATAGATCAGCTTGGAATTGCATTAAGAAATTGTTGGCAGTAGCCCCTCCATCGACCCGGAGTTCTTGAGTGGCTTTTCCCGAATCTTTTTCCATAGCCTTGAGTACATCATACACTTGGTAAGCAATTGCTTCTAAGGCTGCTCGGGTCATGTGCGCAATGGTTGTACCTCGGGTGATTCCAAAGAAAGCTCCCCTTGCATTTTGGTCCCAATGGGGCGCTCCGAGTCCAGCAAGAGCAGGCACAAAATATACGCCTTCATTATCATCCAGGCTGGTGGCCAATTTTTCAGTTTCTTTGGCATGACTGAAAAGTTCAATCCCATCACGAAGCCATTGAATTGCCGCTCCGCCGATAAATACGGAGCCCTCGAGGGCATAATTGATCTCATCCCCGATTTTCCAAGCGACAGTTGTGAGCAATTGGTTTTGGGACTTTACTGCTTCTTTACCCGTATTCATCACCAAGAAGCAACCCGTTCCGTAGGTGGTTTTAGCCATTCCGGGTTGGGTGCAAAGCTGTCCAAAAAGAGCTGCCTGCTGATCCCCGGCTACTCCTGCGATTGGTATTTTGGTATTCAGTACATCGCCTGCAGTTTCGGTAAAGATCTCACTGCAGCTTTTTACCTCTGGAAGCATGGATTCAGGAATTTCAAAAAGGGAAAGTAATTCCTTGTCCCATGCTTGGGTGTGAATGTTGAAAATCATCGTCCGGCTGGCGTTTGTGATATCCGTTTGATGACTTTGTCCGGCGGTTAATTTCCAAATCAGCCAGGAATCTACCGTGCCAAACGCCAATTCTCCCGCCTCGGCTTTTTGTCTTGCCCCTTCCACATTTTCTAAAATCCAGCGAATTTTAGTCGCTGAAAAGTAGGCGTCGATTATTAAGCCTGTTTTCTCTGCGATTTGATCAGCAAATCCTTTTTCCTTGAGTCCATTGCAATAGGAGGCGGTTCTTCGATCTTGCCATACGATCGCATTGTAAAGCGCTTTCCCTGTTTTTCGATCCCAGACTATAGTTGTTTCGCGTTGATTGGTGATTCCTATGGCTGCGATTTGATCGGCTCGAATTCCTTTGTTCACCAAGGCCTCAATCATGACGGAAGATTGACTCGACCAGATTTCTTCTGGATCATGTTCAACCCATCCTTGGTTAGGGAAGTATTGTTTAAATTCTTTCTGGGCAACGGAGATGATTTGCCCTTTTTGATCAAAAATTATGGCTCTGGAACTCGTAGTACCTTGATCCAAGGCCAAAATGTAAGGTTTGTTTTGGGACATTTTCGGGTTTACTGGTTAGGTATGCAATGGTTTAGACGATGGGTTTATCAAGTATTTTGTGGCAGTTTTTCTGAAATCCTCAAGTTCAGTGTCGATCCAAGATTGATCTTTATTTAAAACTGTCGCCATAACTTGAGCTACTTTTTTCGCTGAATCTAACGCTGCCTGCGCATCGAGAATCAACATACGAATTCTTCTGGAAAGAACATCTTCTACTTTGATCGCCATCTCGTTTTGACAGGACCAAGCGACTTCAGCAAGGATATTTGGAAAGTTGGGATGTATTAATTCTGACCATTCAGCATGTGTCTTAGCAAGTGCTTGAATTTTTGAGGCATCTGAACCGTAGATTTTCCAATGGCCGGAAGGTAAGTCGGTGGTGTGCCCATGGATTTTTTGGTTCAGAGATTTACTTGGAGCAATGCTTTTTGAGGTAATTTGAGTGAAATAGTCCACTGTATCTTCGCCCATTTTTCGGAAGGTGGTCCATTTGCCTCCAGTCAGACTCACGAGTCCACTTTCGGAGACAATTACCTTGTGAGATCTTGAAATTTCCTTGGTTTTGGTGCTTCCTTCCTTCGGTCGGGCGAGAGGTCTAAGTCCGGCAAAAACTGCCTTTACATCAGCTCTTGTTGGTTTTTTAGTTAGGTAGCCACTTGCAGTTTCGAGCACAAAATCTATTTCCTTCTGCAAAGCTTCAGGTTCCAATTTGGGTTTTTCCCGAAGCGTGTCGGTAGTTCCTACTACCAACTGACCATGCCAAGGTACTGCGAAAAGCACTCTCCCATCTCTGGTTTTTGGAATCATCAAAGCATCTTTTCCGCCTAAAAAACTTAGATCCATCACCAAATGAATCCCTTGGCTGGGTTGGATGGTTTTTGGGGCCTCCGGATTATCCATTTGCAGGATTTTATCTGCAAAAACACCCGTGGCATTGACTATCATTTTGGCTTTGATCTCAAACCGTTTTTTGGAAACACTGTCGATTGCATGTAGCCCGGTAAGTTTGCCAGAAGGATCCTTGATGAGGCTGGTTACTTTCATATAGTTCAGCACACAAGCTCCGAGCTCATCGGCAGTTTGTGCAATATTCAATGCCAATCGAGCATCGTCAAATTGCCCATCGTGATAGACAACTCCGCCTTTCAGTTTCGATTGATTTACAGCGGGAAGCCGGCGAATAGTTTCATTTTTTGAAATAAAGTGAGATTTCCCAAGGCGTAATCTCCCTGCCATCCAATCGTAAATCTTTAACCCTGCACTATACTGAATTCGATCCCACCAAGAATAGATAGGAATAATAAAGGGTTGGTTTTCGGTTAGATGAGGAGCATTTTTCAAAAGCATTCCCCGCTCTTTTAGCGCTTCCAAAACCAACGAAATATCTCCTTGGGCAAGGTATCGGACTCCGCCATGAACCAACTTGGTGCTTCGGCTGGAAGTGCCCTTGGCAAAATCAGCCTTTTCTAATAAGACAACCGAAAGCCCCCGGCTTATGGCGTCCAATGCCACTCCCAATCCGGAAGATCCTCCGCCGATTATGGCAATATCCCAAGTTTTAGACGTTTCGCTTAATTGCCTAATGTTTTCTTCTCTGTTCATTTTCTTTCCCTTCGGTTCTAAAAGTAATTCAAAAGGAAATAAAAGGAAACAAAAAGAAAGTAATAATCTAAAATTTGTTTCTAATTACTTTCTTTTAATTACTTTCGAAAAGAAAAATGAAAGTAATGACCATCGCAGAGCGACATAAGCATATTTTGGATGAACTGGGAAAAAGTGGATTTGTCAGTGTTTCTGATCTGGCAAAGTCGCTTCAAGTGACTGTCGTGACTATCCGAAAAGACCTGAAAATTTTAGAGGATAAAGGGCTTCTTTTTCGTTCTCACGGAAGTGCTACTTCTGTTTCTCCCTATGTTTCTGATCGATCTGTTCAGGTTAAAAAACTGGAACAGGTGGAGGAAAAAAACCGAATTGCTCAACGTGCCTTGGAGTTTTTAGAGCCTAAAGATGCCATTATCATCGGCTCCGGAACAACGGTTGGAACCTTTGCTCAAGCGATTCCCAAAAATCTTCCCTTGACTGTTTTGACTTCTGCGATGAATGTGGCCTTAGCTTTAATCGATACTTCAGAAGTTGAATTGGTGCAGCTGGGGGGAGTAGTCAGGAAAAGTAGCAGTTCTGCAGTGGGGCATTTTGCAGAGGAAATGCTAAAAAGCTTTGCATGCAGCAAATTATTTCTGAGCGTGGATGGCATCAGTTTGGATCATGGTCTGACCACTTCCAACATGATGGAAGCTCATCTGAATGCCCAAATGATTCGATCTGTCCAAAAGACCATAGTATTGGCAGACAGCAGGAAGTTTGGAAGAAAAGGATTTGGGAAAATCGGTGAACTTGAGGATATCGATGTGATTATTACGGATACGGGTATTCCCACTATCTATAAAGAAAGACTCGAAGAAAAAGGAATAGAAGTTGTCGTGGTTTAGAAGTCTTGATAGACCTTTCGCTGTACGGAGGTCTTATTTTTTTCAAAAGTCACCACATAGATAAAATCGTATTCCAAATCAGTTAGATCCGCAAATCCTTCTCCTTCTTCCACAAAAAAGTTGGCAAGCTGACTCACCGTATTGCTGTGGCCAATCACGAGACTATTTCCCTCCATTTTGCGAAGTTGTTCTGCAAATGCCTCTTGATTTTTTGGGTCATAGATTTCAATGGCTAATCCAGCAGCATCAGCGGTAGGCTTGCCGGTATTTCTCGTACGTGCATAATCTGTGGAGAACACATGTTGGATCGCTTGATCTTGAAGGATTTGAGCCAGTCTTTTGGCACGAACCTCGCCAGCGTAGGCGAGTTGTGGATCTGTCCCATTCAGTTGCTTTTCTGCATGGCGAACAATAAAAATTGTCTTGGGAGTGTTTTGTGAAGTACAAGCTCCAAGAATTAGAAGTAGGCTGAATAGGAGAAAGAGGTTTTTCATAGATTGTGAATGATATGCTCCGCGAGGTTAGAGATATGCTTCGCTAAATAGATGACCTGCCTCAGTGCAAGCCATTTTTTTCATCTGCGAAGCTATCTTTTTGATTAACCCGAAAAGGTATTGTCCAAATGCTGGTCCTTAGCTTTGACTTCCTCTAATTCCAGGAATTGCTCCCAAAACTCTACTTCAGGAAGAGCTGCTCGTAGGAAGATCTTTTCTTTTTTGATTGGATGGACGAAAACTAAATGAAAAGCATGCAGATTGATGCTGCCATCAGGATTTGGTTTAGCAAATCCATATTTCACATCCCCTCGGATCGGGCATCCCATGGATGCCAATTGAACTCGAATCTGATGAGGTCTTCCGGAAATTGGTCTAACCTCTAAAAGCCAATGGTCATTGAGTTTGCCGAGTACTTTATAATTAAGCTCTGCTTTTTGGGAACCAGGAACTTCTTGTTCATGGGCAGTCACGAAGTTTTTGACTTCGTCTTTTGTGAGCCAATGAGTGAGTTTGCCTTGCTCTTCTTTGGGTCGTCTTTTGACAACTGCCCAATATACTTTATGGATGTCTCGCTTGCGAAAAAGCTCCATCATTCGCTCCAGTCCCTTGGAAGTTCGAGCAAATGCAACCAAACCGCTCACTGGTCGATCTAGTCGATGGATGGGATGAAGAAAAACCGCTCCCGGTTTCTCGTATTTTTCAGCGATATACTCTTTGCAGTAGTCCGTCAGTGTCTTGTCTTTGGTTTTGTCCCCTTGGACCAAAACACCCGCCGCCTTGTTGACGACTAAGAGGTGGTTGTCTTCATAGACAACAGTAAATGGTTTCTTTCTCATAATGAATCACAAAGGTAGGGGAATATGTTGGATGACAGATGTTGGATGTCAGATGCATCGGTCATCGGTCACCCAACATCCAACAGTTTTTTAATTTCATAATCCTGCAAATGCGCATTCAGCCAGCCTGCTTCAAGGTAGGCTCCGTATTTTTTATAAAAGTTGATAGCAGGTTTATTCCAATCCAGCACCTGCCACATCATACCTGTACATCCGTCCTCTAGGCACTTGGACATTACGCGGTCAAAAAGCATTTTTCCTGCGCCATTTCCGCGCTCTGACTCGGTGACCACAATGTCTTCGAGGTATAATCTTTTACCCTTCCAAGTCGAATAGCGGTAGTAATATATCGCAATACCGATGATATCTGCGGTGGAATTTTTTTCACAGACATAGAGCCCATACACGGGATTGGGTCCAAAGCCATCCTTTTCCATCATCTCCAAGGTATTGGTGACTTGTTCAGGAGCTTTTTCATAAAGCGCCAATTCTTTGATCAGTTCGAGGACTCTTGGTAAATCTTCGATTTTACCTTCGCGGAGGGAATACATAGGCATTTGTTGGGGAGTAATTTGCGAATTTGTTAACTATGCCCCTAAATTAGTTAAAACCTGAGAAACGAATGTTTTTAGCCATCGATGCCGGCAACTCGAATGTAGTTTTTGCACTTTTTGACTCAAAGAGTGGCCGATGGACAAATCAATTTCGTCTCGAAACCAAAACTCCAAAGCTGATTTCTCAGCTCTCAAAGAAAGTCCCGCTTTATTTTTTGGAGCATGATATCCATCTTTCTCAAATTGAAAAAATAGGATTCAGTTCGGTAGTCCCAGAAGTCAATGAGATTATCGAGCAATTTTGCGAACGATTTTTTGGGAGAATTCCTTATCAAATTACCCCAGAAAGTTATGCAGTGCTACCAGTTAGAGCCCTTCGGCCCAATGAAATCGGAAGCGATTTGATGTGTAATGTCATGGCGGCCTATACCAAAGTCCAAGGTCCTGTGATAATCGTGGATTTTGGAACGGCTCTCACTTTTACAGCAGTAAATTCGACCGGGGAGATTTTAGGGGTAAATATTGTTCCAGGATTGCAAACAGCGATCAGAGCCTTATTTACCAATACTTCAAAATTGCCAGAAGTTGAACTGAAAATGCCTGATTCTGCCTTAGGCAAAAATACTATCCATGCGATCCAAGCAGGGGTTTTATACGGCTACACAGGATTGGTCAAAGGAATGCTCCAGGCAATCATTGAGGAGACCCAATTGAATTTCACCGTCGTGGCCACAGGGGGATTATCTTCGATATTGACCAGTTTGGAAGGTGTTTTTGATGAAATTGACCGAAATCTGACTCTGGAAGGTTTGAGGTTAATAACTGAAAAGAATGATGCATTCAATTAAATTTCGCCCACCATATTTTTACCGTTTTAGTTTGATTTCGAAACAATATCCTTGACGATCGCCTCTGCGTGAGCAATACTGTTTTCGATGAAAAATTCTCGCGTATTTAATCCGCCACAGACCACCCCAGCCAAGTAAACACCAGGTACATTTGACTCTTGATTCGTTTGATCATAGCAGGGTTGTCTTTTTTCATCCAAACTCATTTTAACACCAAGTTGATCTAGCAATGAGAAGTTAGGTTTGTACCCTGTCATTGCCAGTACCCAGTCATTAGCGATGGAAGTTTCTCCCAAAGGAGTGGAAATAATGACTTCTTGAGGCTTGATTTCCTTGACTTTGGATTGGGTAAATGCCCGAATGGATCCTTCTTTAATTCGATTCATAATATCGGGCCGCACCCAATATTTCACATTTTCATCTACTTCATCTCCTAGCAAAACCATACTTACTTCTGCGCCTTTTCTCCAGCATTCCAATGCTGCATCTACCGCTGAATTAGCACCTCCAACCACAAGAATTTTTTGTCCGATAAAAGGCCATGGTTCTTTGTAGTAATGGAGAACCTTTAGAAGGTCTTCCCCGGGTACACCCATTAGATTTGGGAGGTCAAAAAATCCGGTGGCCAAGACGAGCTTGCGAGTGGAGTAGGTGGATTTTGAGGTTTTAATTTCAAAATGTTCGTTTTCCTTTTTCAAAGAATCAACAGGCTCATAGAGATTGACCTTGAGTTTAAAATGGAAATAAATTCTGCGGTAATATTCCAAGGCCTCTGTTCGGGTAGGTTTTGCACCTACTGACATAAATGGAATTCCAGCCATCTCCAATCGGTCAGAGGTGGAGAAAAAAGTCATATTGATCGGGTAATTGTAAATGGAATTACAAAGAGCTCCTTTTTCCAAAATCAAATACTTCAAACCAGCTTTTCCAGCTTCAATTCCACAAGCCAGTCCAATTGGACCACCTCCGATTATGATCAGGTCATACATTTGATTTTCCATCGATTAAAGAGTTGAATTGTACTTCGGTGTCTTCAAAAATACCAGAATCCCACTTAAATCTCCGTTCCTGGATGAAGGTCTTTCCAGCCTGATCTTGAATAACTGCGGCTGAAGATACTGTTCCATAGTTTGGGGCCATTCGGATGAGTTGGGCAGAAAGTTCTCGCTCTTTTTCTGGAGGAACTCCGGTTTTTGGTAATAATTCAAGCGGATATTTTTCTTGAGATTTTAATATTCCTAATAGGTCCTTCAAATTTGGATTTGAAAGTTGATTTTGGAGTTGGGTTTTCGCCAATGTGATTTTTGGCCAATCGGCATTGATTAATCCATTGCTTAATCCATGAATTCCAGGTTGTATTTCCTGAGGTCCATCTCCGTAATTACTTAAATACATGAGTCTATTGCCTTCGCCAACTAGAAGGTTGAAGCCCTCAAATTCCGATCGAGTATTCCAAATTTGATCCAAGTAATCTTCGATAGAAATCAAGCTAGAAAGGTAATTGGAGACCAATTTGCCTCTCGAAAGTCTGGCAGTCCTCTGTTGTGAAAAATCTCTGAAATTGGTCAATAAAGCCCATCTTCCATTGGGGTGAAACCCCATCCAGGTCCCTCCAGCTTTTAGATCCTTTCCAGCATAAAAATCCTCAGGCCATTGATGTAATGGTGCGGTGGGGCGATCAAAAAATTCATCGCGATTAGCGGAAATCAGTAAGGGGAAATCTGGATGGACTTTCCAAGCAAAAGCAACAAGACACATAAAACTAAAGGTAACAAAAAGAGGCTGCTTTGGGGCAGCCTCCTTATGGAGTGATTATCCAACTTTTTCTTCTTTAAGGCTTGGGTAATCGGTGAATCCTTTTTCTCCTGGGGTGTAAAATGTACTTTGATCCCACTCGGCAAGGGGAGCATTTTCTGCAAATCGCTCCACCAGATCAGGATTGGAAATAAATGGTTTTCCAAATGCGACTGCATCTGCGAGCCCTTCTTCAATAATTTTGTTCCCTCTTTCCTGGTCAAATGCACTGTTGATGACCAAGGTACCCTTGTACATTGGTCGATATCGTTTTGCAATATTTGGCTCAGCATACGGGATTTCGCTCACATCTGTGAAAGGTTCGGAAAGATGGAGATAGGCTAAATCATAGTCATTCATCTTGGTGATGATGTAGTCAAACGTTGGGATGGTTTCCTCATCCATTGTCATTCCAAACACTCCATGTAAAGAAGGGTTGAGCCGAACTCCAATTCGATTTTCTGGCATTACTTCCTTGATAGCGTCAATTACCTCAAAAAGGATTCTTGCACGGTTTTCAATACTTCCTCCATATTCATCAGTTCGGTGGTTGGAGGTAGCATTGAAAAACTGATGTAGCAAGTAGCCATTGGAGGAGTGAATCTCAATGCCATCAAAACCAGCTTCCATCGCATTTTTTGCTGCATTTTTGAAATCAGCAACGGTCTGTTTGATTTCTTCAAGGCTCATTTCCTTGGCTGTTACCGTTTCCTTAAATCCTTGAGGAGTGTAGGATTTAGAATTTGGATTGGTCGCCGATGCTGAGAGAGGTAATTCTCCTCCGTGAAAATCTGGATGGGACATACGTCCCACGTGCCAAAGCTGAATGAAAATATGCCCTCCTGCTTCATGAACAGCTTGGGTCACTTGCTTCCAAGCTTCGGTTTGTGCTTCTGAATAGATCCCCGGAGTATTGATATATCCGACTGCTCTAGGGGAAATTTGAGAGCCTTCAGAAATAATTAATCCAGCTGAGGCTCTTTGCCTATAATAGGTAGCGTGAATATCAAAGACCTTGTTTTCTGGATTTGTGGCTCTACTTCTAGTCATTGGAGCCATCCAAACTCGATTTTTTAAGGTTAAATCTCCGATTTGAATAGGTTTTAAAAGTGCTTGTGTTGAACTCATTGTGGTGTGTTGGTTTGAAAATTTCATGTCTATACAACTAATTAATTGAAGTAGAAGTTCCTTGAGTCGGGAAGTTTTCTAATTTCAAGCTTGTAATTACCCACCAACCATGGCTCCCATCTTACTCGTGATAACTGGTGCTGCAAGTGGCATCGGACTTCAGCTTGCTCGGCATTTTGTATCCCATCAATTACCTCTGATTCTCTTGGACAATCAGAAAGAAAAACTGCTTGAGCATTTTCAGGAGGCAAAGAATGTAAAATTGGTGGTAGGAAATGCTTCCAAAGAGGCTACCTGGCAAGAGGTAATACAAAAAGCTCGCGAAATTCAACTTCCTATTTCTCATTTAATCAATTGTGCAGGAGTAATTCGTCCTGGCTTTTTGTCTGACTATGCTATTTCAGACATGGATTACCACTTGGATATTAATGCAAAAGGAACAATCCTCGGTACGACTTTGATTGGAAGAGAGATGAAGCTTCAGGAGTTTGGTCATATTATTAATTTTTCTTCTTTGGCAGGTTTAGCGCCAGTTTCGGGATTGAGCTTGTACGTTGCTTCAAAATTTGCTGTCAGAGGGTTTTCTTTGTCAGTTGCTGCCGAACTCAGGGATTTTGGAGTGGATGTAAGTGTGATATGTCCCGATTTGGTGAATACGCCGATGTTGGATTTGCAATTGAACTACCCTGAAGAAGCAAAACTGACATTTAGTGGCCCTTTAAAAGTTCTTCAACCGGCGGACTTGGTTCGAGAAGTTCTTGCTTTGATCGAAAAGCCTAAGTTGCAGGTAACTGTTCCTCCATCGCGTGGCTTACTCGCAAAAATCGCCGGAGCGTGGCCTTCCTTCGCCGAAATTTTCAGAAATTCTTTGGAGAAAAAAGGGAGAAAAAACCTTCAAAAACTTCGAGAATAACCGATTTCAGTTGATTAACACTTTTTAATACGATTATTTTCGTATTTATTTTTGGATTACGATGTTCTTCGTATAACTTTGGTACGAAAGCTATCGTAATTAATCCTATGAACAAACCAACTGAAGCTGAACTGGAGATTTTATCTATCCTCTGGGAGATGAAAGAGGCCAGTGTCCGTCAAGTTCATGAACGACTGACAGAGACCAAAGACACGGGCTACACGACCACGTTGAAGATCATGCAAATCATGCATGCCAAGGGAATGCTCGCACGTGACGAGCAGAATCGTACCCACCTTTATCGCCCGCTGGTGAAACAGGGAGAGACCCAAAAATCCCTTTTGAAAAATTTACTTTCCACGGCTTTTGGAGGGTCTTCCAAATCGCTGGTTATGCAGGCATTGGGTCAAGACAAGCCTTCCAAGGCGGAATTAGATGAAATTAGAGCGTTTCTCGACAACCTTGAAAATGAAGATCAATGAAACTTTTAAATGATTGGATCTCAGAGGAGATGCTTAAAGTGCTAGGCTGGACGCTAGTGCATACACTTTGGCAAATGGTTTTGGTAGCTGGGATTTTATGGATCGCTTTACGATTACTAAAAAGATCCAGCCCTGCCCTGAAGTACGGACTTGCAGTTGGGGCTTTGCTTGTTTCATTCCTGCTGACCTTGGGGACTTTTGTTTACGAATGGTCACTAGCTGCTCCCAATCAAGGATTTACTATTGAAAAGACCCAGATTTTTTTGTTGGAATCTAGTGCGGTAATTCAAGAAATCACCCTTGAAAACAGAATGGCTCAAGTGATGTTCTGGATCGACCAGAATCTCTCCATATTGGTTAATTTCTGGTTTTTTGGTTCGCTTTTGTTTCTTTTCCGATTTGTTAATAGCCTTTCGGAGATCCGCAATCTCCGGAAAAGCGCCGCTCTAATTCAAGACTTTGAGTTGGAAAAAACTACCTATCGGCTTATGGGTAAGCTTGGGATCAATCGGAGCGTAGAGTTGAGAAGTAGTATTGAATCTCAATCTCCCTTGACTTTTGGTACAATCAAGCCAGTGATATTGCTTCCTGCTGCATTGATATTCCATCTTAATACAGCTCAGTTGGAGGCAATTATTGCCCACGAATTAGCCCATGTCAAGCGTAATGATTACCTGAGTAATCTCCTTCTTTCGGGACTTGAAGTGGTGTTTTTTTTCCATCCTTGTTATTGGTGGATGAGTCAGACGGTGAAGGAACTGCGGGAAAATGCGGCTGATGATTTGGCGATCAAAGCTGGTATCGAACCCAGGGTCTTAGCTACTGGTCTTGCTGAAGTGCTCAATTTTGCAAAGCAAAATTCACCAGAATTGGCTTTAGCGGCTGGGAAAAAAAGAAACCCTACGCTATTAAGAATCAAGCGAATGCTTGGTTATCATACTGAAAACTATCCACAAACCCCAATTATTTCGATCCCTATGATACTCACGCTTTTTCTCAGTGCCGGCCTGATGGCTAGTGCCCAACAAGACGCCCCCAAAACAGAATTCCCAATCGAGGTAAATCCGGTCACGGATGCTTCACCCCTTGCTGTTGCCTTTGAACCTGTATTAGATACTCTTCCTCCTATCCAAACGACGGTCTGGAATACGAAAGAGCATCGGATTTCTTTTACTACTGACGAAGGAGTCCACTATGTGATCTTAGGAGATAAGTTGATTTCAGGAAATGATACGCTTACCCTAAGTCCAAAACTCAAAGCCGAGCTGGAGAAATTATATGAAATGGAAGGGGTGGCCATGCCTGAGCTCATTCTTCCAGAAATGCCTGAATTCCAGGAAGAGTGGATAGTTCCAGTTCCTGATTACGATTTAGAAATTCCTTTGCCTCTAGATCCTATCGAGCCACCGTTTGTAGATTTTGATTTTGAGAACTTGCCGTCTTGGAATTTTAACTTCGGAGATACTTCCAAAATGACTCCTGCTGAACGTGAACAAATGCGGAAAGAGATGGAGCTAAATTGGTCTAAATGGTCAGAAAATGCTGCCAAAAATGCCAAAGAATGGGAAGCGAAATGGAAAGCCAATGAAGGAGAATGGAAACAGCGAATGGTCGAGTGGGAGGCAAAATTCAAAGCAGAGTTTGAGCCCAAGATGAAAGAATTCGAGCTGAAGATGAAAGAATGGCAGACTCAAAATGAGCCTAAAATGCAAGAATTTGAGGCAAAAATGAAAGAGTGGCAAGCCGCCCAAGAACCAAAGTTAAAAGAATGGGAGGCCAAGATTAAAGAATGGGAAATTGCCCAGAAACCCAAGATGGAGGAGTTTCATCGGAAGATGGAAATCTGGCAAAAAGAGCATCAAATGAAGATGCAAGAGTTTCAAAAGCTAGTCCAAGAGGAATTCAAAAAAGAAAATAAATAAAGTGTGTTGATTAAAAACAAAAGACCTGCTCATTGAGCAGGTCTTTTTAGAATTGAGTAGTTAGATTTTTATTCCAATTGAAATAGTTAAGCTTCTTCCGTCCGAAGGCCAAATCCCTGGGCCAGGATACATTTGAGGCCTTTTGGTAAAGTATGATTTGTTAAGGATATTAAGCAAGCTTGCCCTAAAGGTTAAATTTTGAAGCTGGTAAATTCCCTGAAGGTCCCAAAGATGATAGGAAGGTACGGGTCCTACTGCTCCGGAAGGAGGTGGGATTTGGGTATTTAGTGCATCCGAAAAAGATTGACTTACAAATTGATGTTGAAGTGAAACTTGGAGTGATTGGCTTGAATAATTAATTCCATTTCTACTTATCCAATCTGGAGCGGCTTCCACATGATTACCTTTAATTGATACATTTTCACTTCCATTACTGATGAATCCTCTTATGTATCGTGCATTCATCCAACTTGAAGATGTATATATCGAAATTGAAGCCTTTTCAGAGTGATAAAATTCAAAGTCCCAAAGCAATTCTAATCCGGAAGTCTTACTATCACCTATATTACTTTTTTGAATGAGAAATTGCCCTTCTTCCTCGATTAAAAGGTTACCTATCCTATTTCCAATCAGGGTCTGAAAAAGGGTTGCATTAAAATGTAAATACTCATTTGGATTACTTTCCCAACCGATCTCCGAGTTGTACCCAAAACTATCCTCTAAATTAGAACTGATGACATATAACGGTGAACTTGGAATGATATCTTGAAAAAGAACAGGTCTGTTTGCTTGCGAAATCCCTGCATAAAATCGATTCGTCAACGAAGGTTTATATTCAGCGTTGATGCCTAAGGTGATAAAATTATAATCGATTTGAACTGGTACTTTTGAGGATTCTAAGTAGGAGATTGATCCACTTAGTTCGGAGCTTCCTTGTTGAATTCTGACCCCCGGACTTAGGCTAAAATTTTGACTAATAAGGACTTGGTTTTCCAAAGCAAAGCTTATGCTTTTACTCTTTAAATTCATGTCTCTTGGGAATTTTCCTGAGATACTTAGGTCATAATCTGATCCGGTTGTTCCTTTTCCTCTTTGTTTTCTGTCGAAGGAATTGTTGAAAAACCGACTTGAAAGAGAGAGGTTATTTTTAATATTTCCTAGACTATACTGATGGAGGACTCGTCCTTCAACTGTTCGGGTATGGTAGTTATCTATATCGACATTTCGATTGAAATAATCATTGGTCTCGGGATGGATGGCATCTGGGATATCAGCCATTGCATCAAATGTGACTGAGCTTCGCTGACCAAAAACGCCACTTCCTACAAGACTAAATTTAGTGTCTTTGCCTAAACGCCCCTCCATGCTAATTGCAGGAATCCAAATTTCAGGGCTGTAGTAATTCCTAGTACGTGTAGCTTGAGTTGGGTTTTCTTCGAATTTTAAGTCATTAAGAGGGCCAGGAATCCGATACAAGTAAGTACTTCTAGATACTTCTGCCTTTAGATTTAGGTTTTTATTGGCTTTGTAATTTATCTCAATATGTTCCGAGTCAGATTGGGATTCAGCGCCTTCTCTATATCCGTTGGAATGTCTTTTTTGGAAATAGCCATAATAGGACCACTTTCCTTTAGTTCCTCCTATTGAAATGAAGTTGGCTAGCATGCCAAAGCTTCCAATTGAGGTTATATTTTCTAGGCTAAAAGTCTTTGAAGAGTCAGCTGATTTCAATACGTAATTCAACATTCCGCCAAATTGCTGTCCATATTGGAGTGCTCCTGTTCCTCTGATCAACTCGATACGCTCCACCGCCTCCATAGGCATAGAGTAGTGGCTTGCTGGATAACCATAGATATCGGTGTTGATCATGACACCGTTTTGTCGAACATTAAATTCCCAACTTCTGTGTCCATCAAGGCCTCTTACTGATACATTAATTTGATTGCCAGTGCCATCCATGTCATAAATAAAAGCTCCAGGAACCTTGGCAAAAAGTGTCCTTCCTGTTTTTTCGGCGAGATTAACGGCAAGTCCACTCAGATTAATGACTTCGGTTTTACGACCTCCAATGATTTGGAGATTGTGGATATTTGGTGTTGGTCGAATGGGGTTTTGTTGTCCCAGATTTTGAATTTGAAATTCCTTCAAATCTATGGTTCTCAGGGTGTCTTGGATAGCCCATGAATAAATGGTTGGGATTAGGCAAAATAGGATGCCTAAAACAAGTTTTTGTTTCATTTTTAGGTTTGTTTGATGTAAAAATTAAATCCTTAGAAAATCAAAAAGTCTAATGGAGGTGGGGTAAGGATTTCTAAAACTTTGTCAGAATAAAACGATTTTGACTCGTGTAAAATATGTTCTATTCTAATTCGAACTGGATTTTGAAATTCAAGAAAAAAGATGTCTTGTAAATAATTTTTAAAGATTGATTTAATGAGAAGCTTTTGAGAAGTTGGAATATCTTTTCCTCTTCCTTCTGAAAAAAAGGAACTCATCCATTCATGTAATTCCTGAGCAAATGAATTTTGGATTTCATCAGGCAGAATGATTACTTCAAAATGATCCTCAAAAAACCGTTGACCGATCACTCTGTTCCATGTTCCATCAATCTCGATCGAAATGTTTGCAGGGCTAAAATTTTCTTGATTTCTGCCGTAAGGCATGGTTAATGGTTTGCGGATTAATCTGACTTCGGAAAAGTTCAGATCCTCCGACCAAATTTTTTCTTCCCAATAATGATCAATGATGCGTGGCATCAAATAGCTCAAGGCAATAAATCCTAAATGGTAAATTACCATTGTACTTAAAAGGAATATAGCCGAATGTTTTTTCACTTGGGTAAAAGGCGTTACCAAGACGCTTGGCAGGGATTATAAAACGAATTAAAGCTATTTTTTAGAGGGGCCCAATTTTCAGCCAAATAGATTTTTGAAGGAATAAAATCTATAAAATGTTTTTTTAGTTTTTACGGATAGTCGATTTTTTGCACTTCCTTTTTGGGATTTTGCCCCACTTTTTGGAGAAAGATGTTTTCAAGTCATGTCCATCATCATTTTTAAATCAAAAAAAGGCCCAATATCGATCGAATAAGCCCTTTTTTAGATCATTCGATCCTTTCGATAATCCCTTGAAAATCAGTAAAAATTTTGTCCTTTTTTTTTAAAAAATATTGGGATGGAAATTTCTTTTGGCTACTTTTAATCCAAAGTGGGAAAAAGTGGGGGAAAGTGGTAGAAAGTGAATTTCCTTTTCTTACTTTTGTCTTTACAGAAAACTCTATTAATCCGAGTCTATCCTATGTTCAACAGTCAATACGATGCCAAGTTAGATCCCAAGGGGCGTTTGGTATTGCCGTCTAAAATTAAGTCGGCAATTCCAGAGGCGAATGGGGCTACGCTTATGCTTCGGATGGCCGAGGACAAATGCTTAGCACTCTATCCGATGGTAGAGTATAAAAAGCTTGAAAATCAAATCAAGTCACTGAACATCAACAATCCTGAGCAGCGTATGCTGCAACGGTCTTTTTTCAATTCTATCGTTGAGGTAGAGCTGGATAATGCAGGTCGACTTTTGATTCCCAAGCTTTATCAAACCTATGCCGGGTTGGAAAAGGATGTGGTTGTCGTAGGCATGGGAACTCGTATCGAACTCTGGAATCCTGAATCTTATCTCAAGAACATCATTGTAGATCCGGCGGACTTGTCCAGCCTGATGGAAAAGTATCTCTCCTAAGCGCTATGACTGAGTCTGTTTACCATATCCCAGTGATGCTCGCCCAATGCACTGAAGGCTTGGCTATTAATCCCAACGGGATTTATGTCGATGTCACTTTCGGGGGCGGTGGTCATTCTAGAGAAATTTTAAAGCATCTCGATAGAGGACATCTATATGCTTTTGATCAGGATGAGGATGCATTGGCCAATGTGCCCCAAGATGATCGGTTTACGCTCATACAGGCAAACTTCCGGGATATCAAGCGATACCTCAGGCTGTACGGAGTAAAGCAGGTCGATGGGATCTTGGCGGATTTGGGGATTTCTTCTCACCAAATCGACGAGCCAAGCCGAGGATTTTCTACTCGGTTTAGCGGCAGTTTGGACATGCGGATGAATCAGTCTGCACCTCTTACCGCCAAGGATGTTCTCAACACCTATGAGGAAGGAGAGCTACATAAGATTTTGGGGATGTATGGAGAAGTAAAAAATGCCAAAACGCTTGCCCAGGCCATTGTGTCAGAGCGAGCACTTCGGCTTTTTGATACCACAGAGGGGTTTACGGCATTTCTAAAAAAATATGCTCCTCGCGGGAAGGAGTTTAAATATTTCGCGCAGGTATTTCAGGCATTGCGGATTGTGGTTAATGACGAGATGGGTGCTTTGGAAGAAATGCTCCTTAGTGCAGTGGAATTGCTCAAGCCAGGAGGCAGACTCGTGGTGATGAGCTACCATAGTTTGGAAGACCGTCCGGTAAAGAATTTGATCACTAAGGGCAAGTTCCAAGGAGAGGTCGAAAAAGATTTTTATGGAAATCTACTTCGTCCTCTAGAGCCGGTTAGTCGAGGTGCAGTGGTGGCGGATGAAGAGGAAGTGGCAAAGAATCCACGTGCACGGAGTGCCAAATTGAGAATTGCAGAGAAAGTTAAAAAATGAGTCAGAACGCATTTAAGAAAAAGTTGAAGTCTGGGAACAATCCAAAAGGTGGTCCCCGGAAGACTATTTTTTCTTGGATTGAAGAAAAGCTCAATGTGACTTCGGTTCTGGGTGAAGGAGTTCCTGTTCAATTGGTGCCTCCGGTAGCCTTTTTGGTTCTGCTTGCACTGGTTTACATCTACAGCAATCACCGAGCAGAAGGAATGGTCCGGAAAATTGAAAAGGCTCAACAGGAAGTAGAAGATCTCCGAGCAGATGTCACTACCCTGGAGGCAGAATACATGCAAAGTAGCATGCAGTCACAAGTGGCTAAGCGTGCTGCAAGCTTAGAAATCTATGAATTAAATCAACCACCGATCAAAATCGAGGTAGAAAAGTGAATATCAAACGCTCCATAGTGCTCCGAGTAAGGGTGGTTTTCATCCTTGTGGCTTTGGCTGCCTGTGCGATTCCTTACAAAATCGCCATGGTTCAAGTCAAAGAAGGAGAGAAGTGGAGAGCCAAAGCGGAACAGGTAAATTTCCAATACCGGGAAGTTCCTGCCACGCGTGGAAATATTTATGCGACTGATGGAAGCTTATTGGCCACTAGCCTTCCATTTTATCGAGTAGCGATGGACCCAACCGTGGCGGATCAAGATCAAATCAAAGCAGGGATCGATTCGCTTTCCAGATTGCTTTCGGGATTTTTCAGAGACAAGTCTGCCACTGCATACAAGCGAATGATTCAAGATGCGAGAGGTGACAAAAAGAGATATTTGATTCTAAACCGAAAACAAATTGGCTATCAGGACATGCAGAAGATGGCTCAATGGCCGATTTTCCGTGAAGGACGAATGGGCGGTGGAGTCATTTTTGAAAAAGTAGAAAAGCGATATCGTCCTTTTAATTCCTTAGCCAGCCGTACTGTTGGATTTTTGAATGAAGATGAAAAAGGAGCGGGTCTTGAATATTCTTTTAATTCTTATTTGAAAGGTCAAGATGGGAAAGCGCTTTTCCAACGTCTTGCCGGAGGTGTCTGGAAGCCGGTTTTTGATGCAGAAGATATCAAGCCTGAAAACGGCTATGATGTGTACACCACCTTGAATGTGAATATTCAGGACGTCGCAGAAAATGCCCTTCGCAAGCAATTGGAAGATCGGGATGCTGCCTTTGGTTCTGTGATTGTCATGGAAGTGAAGACAGGCCACATCAAGGCGATGTCCAATCTTCAGAAAAATAAGAATGGACAAGGCTATTCTGAAAGCTACAACTATGCGGTTGGTGATATTGGGAACACTGAGCCTGGTTCCACCTTCAAGTTACTTTCCATGTTGGCTCTTTTGGAAGAGAATAAAGTAGGCCTAAATGAATTGATTGAAACTGGCAACGGAGCTCATCGATTCTACAATCAAACCATGTATGACGCAAAGTGGGGAGGGTATGGTACGATTACCATTAAGGAAGCTTTCGAAAAGTCATCTAATGTGGCAATCTCCAAATTGGTAGATATGCATTTTGGCTCGAGTCCTTCCAAGTTTATGGCTTACATCGATAAAGTAGGTCTATCCGAACCCTTTGGATTGCAATTAGCTGGTGAGGGAAAACCATTCTTTAAAAAACCAGGATCGAAAACTTGGTATGGTACTTCACTTCCTTGGATTTCGATTGGCTATGAATCCAAACTCAATCCGATTCATACTCTAGCGCTTTACAATGCAGTAGCGAATGATGGGAAAATGGTGAAGCCTCTTTTTGTCAAAGCCATTGGACGTGGAAATCAAGTAGAAAAGACCTTTGCTACCGAAGTGGTTCGAGAGCGAATCGCCTCTGAAAAAACCATCCAGCAGTTGCAGCGCCTCCTTGAAGGAGTGGTATTGCAGGGAACTGCTAAAAATATCTTGAATGAAAATTACAGCATTGCGGGTAAGACAGGCACTGCTCAAAAGTTGATTAACGGAAAGTATACCGAAACTTACTACACCAGTTTTGCAGGGTATTTTCCAGCAGATCGCCCTAAGTATTCCATGATTGTGGTGATTGATAGTCCCAAAGGTTTTGCGGCGTATGGAGGGGATGTTTCTGCTCCTGTATTTAAGGAAATAGCAGATCGGATTTTTGCATTGGATATGGAATTGAACCCAAGAAATCAATCCAAAATTCTCCAGGCCCAATCTCAAGATCCTGCCCTGCCCGTCATTCATGCGGGCAAAGGCGAAGAGTTGCAGGGAATTTTTGAAAAACTAGCCCTCAATGTCAAATCCCCATCGAGCGAAGATTGGGTAAAACCAGTTTCGACAACCACGAAAGTCAACTTGGCCATTAACAATACCGAGGTGCCAGTCGTGCCCGATGTGTCAGGGATGCCTCTTCGAGATGCTTTATACATTCTGGAAAACAAGGGCTTGAAAGTTAGCTACAGGGGAAGCGGAAATGTCCTCGAGCAATCCCTTGAACCGGGAACAAAATTATCCTCAGACCTCACCATCAATTTGATTTTAGGCTAAATGAAACAACTCAAAGACATATTATATAAGGTGTCGCTTACTTCTACCCATGGAAACATGGAAGTTGAAGTCAAGGATATCGTCTTTGATAGCAGAAAAGTATCAAGTGGTTCTGCATTCGTTGCGGTAAGAGGAACCCAAGTGGATGGTCATGATTTTATTTCCACGGCGGTAGAGAAAGGTGCGACTACGATCGTTTGTGAGGATCTTCCTGCCGAATCTTTTGCTGGAGTAACTCTTGTACAAACTTCTGATTCTGCCAAGGCCTTGGGGATTATGGCTTCCAATTTTTATGGAAATCCATCCGAAAAGATCAAAGTCGTGGCAGTGACTGGAACCAATGGAAAGACAACAACAGTCACGCTTTTGCATCAGCTCTTTGTTGCGATGGGGTATAGTACTGGACTTCTTTCTACGGTAGAAAATAAGATCAATGATCAGGTAATCCCTGCGACCCATACCACTCCAGATGCAGTAAGTGTTCAAGCCTTGCTTCGACAAATGGTTGACGCAGGATGTTCTCATTGTTTTATGGAAGCTTCCTCTCATGCCATTGTTCAGGAGAGAATTGCGGGATTGAAGCTTGCAGGGGCGGTTTTCACCAATATCACCCACGACCATTTGGACTATCATGGCACCTTTGATGAGTACATCAAGGCGAAGAAAAAGCTATTTGATGAATTGCCTAAAGATGCTTTTGCCTTAGTCAATGCAGACGATAAGCGGGGAATGGTGATGGTTCAAAATTCCAAAGCCACCTATCAGACATTCGCTTTAAAATCCTCCGCAGACTTTAAGGCCAAAATCATCTCCAATACCCTGGAGGGATTGGAATTAGATATCAATGGAAAATTGATCTGGTTCCGGTTGATCGGAGCTTTCAATGCCTACAATCTCCTCGGTGTTTTGGGTGTTGCAGTTCTTCTGGGAGAGGAGGAAGATGAGGTGCTAAGAGCACTTTCCGCTATTCGCGGGGCTAAAGGACGATTTGATCGGATTTCTATTGGCGGAATTACTGCCATCGTGGATTATGCCCATACGCCCGATGCTTTGGAAAATGTCTTGAAAACTATCAATGGAGTCCGGGCTGGAAACGAGCAAGTCACAACTGTGGTCGGCTGTGGAGGAAACAGAGATAAGACTAAAAGACCAACAATGGCCAAAATCGCTGTTACCGAAAGCGACAAAGTGATTTTGACCTCGGATAATCCTCGTTTTGAGGAGCCGATGGATATCCTGCGAGATATGCAGGCAGGAATTGGTCCAACCGAAATGAGAAAGACCCTTACTATCGAAGACCGTCGCGAGGCGATCAAGACCGCCGTGATGATGTCAAAAAAGGGGGATATCATTCTCATCGCAGGAAAAGGACACGAAGATTACCAAGAAATAAAAGGAGTAAAGCATCATTTCGACGATGCCGAAGTGGTTACCGAATTCTTAACTCAATTGACAGGACAATAAGCTATGCTATATCCCATTTTTGACTACCTAGATCGCGTAATGGATATCCCTGGAACTGGGGTGTTCCGTTACATCTCGTTCCGAGCTGGGATGGCGGCCGTCCTTTCGCTCATCATTACGATCACCTTTGGACACCGAATCATTAACTGGATTCGCAATCGTCAAATCGGTGAGACAGTCCGTGATTTAGGTCTGGAAGGTCAAGCACAGAAAAAGGGCACTCCTACTATGGGGGGACTCATGATGATCGCTGCGATTTTGGTTCCGACCCTTCTTTTCGCCAATCTGAATAACATCTACATCATTCTCCTTTTGGTCTCTACCATATGGCTTGGCCTGATTGGGTTCTTGGATGATTACATCAAGGTATTCCGAAAAAATAAAGAAGGACTCAAAGGTAGATTCAAGATTGTTGGACAAATCGGAATCGGGGTTATTGTTGGAACCACGCTCTATTTCCATGATGATGTTGTTGTTCGCGAATTTTCCACGCCAGTTTCGGTGGAAAGTGGTGTTGTGGAAACCCCTGCTTTCCAAGATGTGAAGGCATTGAAGACGACGATTCCTTTCCTGAAAAACAATGAGCTCAATTATGAAAATCTCCTAGGCTTTTTGGGAGACTCTATGACACCTGTGCTCTACATCTTGGTGGTGATTTTCATCATAACTGCCGTGTCAAATGGCGCAAATATCACCGATGGAATTGATGGACTTGCTGCTGGTACGTCAGCCATTATTGGACTAACGATTGCGATTTTTGCTTACCTCAGTGGCAATGCCATTTTCTCACAATACCTAAACATAATGTATATCCCAAATTCTGGGGAGCTGGTAATTTTTGCCTCTGCATTTATCGGAGCATGTATTGGATTCCTCTGGTACAATGCTTACCCGGCCCAGGTGTTTATGGGAGATACCGGGTCATTGATGCTGGGAGGAGTGATCGCCGTATTGGCACTTACACTTCGCAAGGAACTACTCATTCCAGTCATGTGTGGGATTTTCTTGATCGAAAATCTCAGCGTCATGATTCAAGTCAGCTATTTCAAATACACCAAACGGAAATATGGAGAAGGACGAAGAGTATTTCTCATGTCTCCACTTCATCACCATTACCAGAAAAAAGGAATTCATGAGGCCAAGATCGTAACCCGATTTTGGATTGTAGGAATCCTATTGGCGGTAATCACTTTAGCCACCTTAAAACTGAGATAAACCAAAAATGAAACAGATTGCCATCCTTGGAGCCGGAGAAAGTGGATTGGGAGCAGCATTGCTTGCCAAGCGGGAAGGCTATGGGGTTTGGGTTTCTGATTCTGGGCAAATCTCAGCTTTGAGAAAAGAAGCCTTGAATAATGCCGGAATTGGTTTTGAGGAAGGTAAACATGATGAAGAAAGAATCCTTGCTTGTGATTTAATCATCAAAAGCCCAGGTATTCCGGACAAAGCCCCTTTGATCAAAAAGGCGCATGAAGAAGGAATTCCGGTTATTGATGAATTGGAGTTTGCTTCACGGTATAGTGCGGGTAAAGTCATCGCCATCACTGGCACCAATGGTAAAACTACCACCACGTTGCTCACCTACCATTTGCTCAAAGAGGCTGGAATGGATGTTGGACTTGCTGGGAATGTGGGTAAAAGCTGGGCAAGTCAATTGATCGAAAAAGATCATGATTGGTGGGTTATCGAGGTATCTAGCTTTCAGATCGATGGATTTGAATGCTTCCATCCTTACATCGGGATGTTGACCAATATCACTCCAGACCACTTGGATAGATATGAATACAAAATGGATAACTATATCCGATCCAAAATGAGTCTCTTCAAAATGATGAATCCTCGCGGAAAAGCAATTTTCTACAAGGAGGACCCGATGACTCAACGTGGATTAACTCTCAAAAAGCACCGAGCAGAATCCTATTGGATTTCTTTAGAAAGTGCTCAAATCAAAGGAGGCTACTCGGATTTAACCAATCTCGATTTTTCTGTTGGAGATATCCAAGCCAAAATTCCGGTCAGTGAACTGTCCATTCAAGGGAAACACAATGTGCTAAACGCCCTTTTTGCAGGTACAGCCGCATTGATGGCAGGCGTCAATGAATCTCAACTTTTGTCAGGATTCAAATCCTTCAAAAATGCCCCACATCGCATGGAGCTAATTCGAGAAGTTGATGGGGTGGATTTTGTCAATGATTCCAAAGGAACCAACGTCGAGTCTACTTTCTACGCTTTGGGCAGCTATTCTCGACCAATGGTGTGGATTGCAGGCGGTGTAGATAAAGGAAATGACTATTCAGTTCTCATCCCTTTAGTCAATCAAGGAAAAGTAAAGGCCTTGATTTGTCTGGGAAAAGACAACGAAAAGTTGAAAAAGGCTTTCGCGGGAGTAATTGCCGAAATCCGAGAAACAGAAGATATCCGTGAGGCAGTTCGCTGGGGGCAAGAGCTTGGTCAACCAGGAGAGGTAGTCTTGCTATCTCCAGCCTGTGCAAGTTTCGATTTATTCAAAAATTATGAAGACAGAGGCGAGCAGTTTCGCACTGCAGTCTTAGGATTAAACCAAAAGCAAGAAGCATGAATACGCTAAAGGCATGGATAGATGAGCATTTCAAAGGTGACCCGATCATTTGGGCCATCGTGATCTTGCTGTCTTTATTCAGCATCTTGGTGGTTTATTCTGCCACCGGAACTTTGGCTTATAAAACTGCCGGAGGAAATACGGAAGCGTATCTCTTCAGACATTCCTTCTTGGTGTTCCTGTCTCTTTTTGTGATGTGGCTGGCACATAAAATGCCTTACCGAAAATATGCCTTGTATGCCCGGTTGTTCATGTATTTGTCTATTCCGCTCTTGGCATTTACCTATTTCTTTGGATCCAACATCAATGAAGCCAACCGTTGGATTACCATCCCGGTAATCAATCAAGCTTTTCAACCTTCCGACTTGGCGAAGCTTTCCTTGATTGCAGCATTGGCGGCTATGCTCGCGAAGAGACAAAACAATATCAAGGACTTTTTGGGCACGTTTATGCCTATCATTTTATCCATCGGTGTGATTTGCGGATTGATTGCATTGGCCAATATGTCCACTGCGATCCTGCTTCTTTTGACTTGCTTGTTGATCATGTTTATCGGAAGAGTACCGATGAAGTATTTGATGCTTGTGGTGGTCGTTGGGATTTTGGGATTGACGATCGCAGGATTTACAGGTCAGCGAGGAAAAACCTTTATCACCCGAATCACTGCTTTCATGGAGTCCAAGGAGGATGACACGAAAATTCCTTTCCAAGCCGAGCAATCCTTTATCGCAATTGCCACAGGTGGTATCACCGGCAAGGGTCCTGGAAATAGTGAGCAACGAAATTCGCTGCCACACCCCTATTCTGATTTCATCTTTTCGATCATTATCGAAGAATATGGATTGGTTGGAGGAGCCAGTGTTCTCTTCCTCTACCTCGCCTTGCTTTACCGAGGGATGCGAATTGTCGCTAATTCCAATAAGGCATTTGGAGGCTTACTCAGCGCTGGGCTAAGCTTTGCCCTGGTGATCCAAGCTTTGGTCAACATGGCAGTGGCCGTAGGGCTAGGACCAATTACCGGTCTTCCGCTTCCGCTACTCAGTATGGGAGGGACATCCTTAGTCTTTACCGGAACAGCTTTGGGAATCATTCTTAGTGTAAGTCGCGGAGATCATCAAGATGAGGCTGCTGCGAGTCAAGTAGAAACTCAACGGGTAGGTAATCGACTTCGAACTGCATGAGTACTCAACCTACATATCGAATTCTCATCAGCGGAGGAGGAACTGGAGGACATATCTATCCAGCCATCGCCATCGCTAATGCCTGGAAGGAAAGACATCCGGGTAGTGAGATTTTATTTGTCGGTGCTCAAGGCAAAATGGAAATGCAAAAAGTGCCCGAAGCAGGCTATCCAATCAAAGGGCTTCCTGTAGCTGGACTCAAACGAAGCCTCTCCCTAGCGAACCTTAGCTTTCCGATCAAGTTGTTGAAAAGTTTGAAAATGGCTTCCCAAATCGTGAAGGATTTTCAACCTGATGCAGTGGTAGGTGTAGGTGGTTATGCCAGCGGTCCGGTATTGTTTGCTGCCCAGCGAAAGGGGATTCCAACCTTGGTGCAGGAGCAAAATTCCTATGCAGGATTAACCAATAAACTGTTAGCGAAAAGAGCCAACACCATTTGTGTGGCTTACCCTGAAATGGAGCAGTTTTTCCCATCAGAAAAAATTCACCTGACAGGAAACCCGGTAAGGAAGGATATTCTTGACCTCAAGGATAAGAAAGATAAGGCCCTTGAGCATTTCGGATTAAATACGGAGAAACCGGTTATCCTCATTTTGGGAGGTTCCTTAGGAGCTCGAACCTTGAATCAGGCAATGCTCCAAGATATGGCAATCCTTGAAAAGGACGGATATCAGGTTTTATGGCAAAGTGGAAAGTTTTATTTCAAGGAGATGTCAGAAAAGCTTGCTGAAAGTGGCTTGAAACACATTCACCTTCGGGAATTTATCCGGGAAATGGACTTAGCCTATGCTGCGGCGGATTTGATTGTATCTAGGGCTGGAGCGCTTTCAGTCTCAGAACTCAGTTTGGTGGGCAAGCCAGTCATTTTTATTCCTTCTCCTAATGTGGCAGAGGATCACCAAACCAAAAATGCGATGGCATTTGTGAATCGTCAAGCAGCTGTGTTGCTGAAAGATTCCGAAGCTGTTGGAAGGCTGAGAGAGATGGTCAATGACCTAATGAAAGATGAATCAAGATCCACCCAATTGGGACAAAATATGCGGGCTTTGGCAAAACCTGAAGCTACCGAGTCAATCATTAATGAATTAGAAAAGTTGGTCAGATGACATTTAAAGGGATACATAAGGTCTTTTTTCTCGGCATCGGCGGCATAGGCATGAGTGCCTTGGCTCGCTGGTTTTCTCATGCTGGGTTTGAAGTAGCCGGCTATGACAAGACCCCTTCACCTCTGACCGATGAACTGGAAAAAGAGGGAATGGAGATCACCTTTGAGGATAAGGTGGACAGTATACCGGCAAGTTTTACTCCTGATCCTCAGGAAGTGCTTGTGGTATGGACTCCTGCCATTCCAAAAGACAGTGTTTTACTCAATTTCTTCCAGTCACACTACACGCTTAAAAAGCGGTCTGAGGTACTTGGGATGATCACCAAAGACCTCTATACGATTGCTGTTGCTGGTACACATGGAAAAACGAGCACCTCTTCCCTAGTTGCGCACTTATTGAAATCAGCGGGCAAACCGGTCGTTGCGTTTTTGGGCGGTATTACTCAAAACTACCAAAGCAATTTGCTTCTTCCTGGTAAGACGAAAGAGGAGCCGATTTTGGTGGTGGAAGCAGATGAATTTGATCGGTCGTTTTTGAGACTTCATCCTAATGAAGCCGTCTTAACCAGTGCAGATCCAGACCACCTGGATATCTATGGGGATGAATCCACCATTTTGGAAGGATTCCGAGAATTTATCCGGTTGGTAGATAAAAAAGGGAAGCTTTACCTCCAGACCCATGCCTGGTACCGTTTGGGCGAGCAGCTTGGAACTCAAGCTGGCATTCGAGAATACGGTCTTCGTTCGAATGGAATCCATGCTGAAAATATCATTGCCCGACCGGGTTCATTTCAATTTGATTATGTAGGTATCAAGGCCCAGATCAAAGGTCTTGAGCTTCAAATCCCTGGATTCCATAATGTGGAAAATGCCTTAGCAGCGATTGCGATTGCTGTGGACCACGGATTGTCAGAAGCACAGATTCGAGAAGGGATTCGATCCTTTAGAGGGGTGAAGCGAAGATTTGAAATCCATTCATCTGAGCCTGGACATGTCTATATAGACGACTATGCCCATCATCCGGAAGAGATTAAAGCTTGCTTGAGTTCTGTGCGAGCGATGTATCCTACCCAAAGGATGACGGTGATTTTCCAGCCTCACCTATTTACGCGTACCCGGGATTTTGCGGAAGGATTTTCAGAAAGCCTCTCACTCGCAGACGAAGTTGCTCTGCTTGATATTTATCCAGCGCGAGAGCTTCCAATCCTAGGGGTAAGTTCAGAAATGTTATTGGAAGGCATTCAGGCCTCCAAAAAGATATTGATTACAAAAGGGCAGGTAATGGACTACCTGAAGGACTCCAAACCAGAAGTCTTAGTGACCATGGGAGCAGGGGATATTGACCGGCTAGTACCGGGTATTGCAGCATGGACTAAAGCTCAAATCAATCAGGCATGGATCGAAGAAGACTAAAAAGGATACTCGGATTTATGACCCTTTGCTTGGTCTTGTTGGGTTTTATCGGCTTTGTCGAAAAAAAGACCCAAGAAAAGACATTTCAGCAGTTGGAGATTGATTTGGAGGCGGTGAGTGGTTTGTATTTCGTAGAGGAAAAGGAAATTCTTAAAGTCATTCATACAGATTTTCCAGACCTCAATCCCGGATTGGCAATTGCTGATGTGCCTTTGGCAGCGTTGGAGAAGCGACTTCTAGGCCATCCTTTTATCAAGGAAGCTCAGGCCACTTTGGAACAAAAAGGGATAGTCAAAATCTCGGTGAAGCAACATGAGCCCATTGCTAGAATTGCAAGACCCACCAAGGCAGATGGTTACATCACCACGGAAGGATTGATTATTCCAACTTCTCCAACCTATACCAGTCGGGTATTGATCCTGCAAGGAGACTACATGGATCGAATGTTGGATGAGGGAGATCTCAGTCAAATGCCTGACTTATTCCCTTTGGTGCAGTACATCACGGGAGATGAGTTTTGGAACTCGCAGATTACTGCCTTGGAAATTTCAAGACCAGATGATATCCGACTTCATCAGCAAGTTGGAGGTCAGGTAATCGAGTTTGGAGATGCGCAAGATTTTGAAAGCAAGTTTAAACGAATCGAAATTTTGTATCGGGAGATTTTGCCCCGAAAAGGCTGGAATGCATACCAGCGAATCAGTGTAAAGTTTAAGAATCAAATTGTTTGTGAATAAAGCTTGGATATGGAAAATGACAAACTAATTGTAGGTCTGGACATCGGAACAACAAAGATCTGCGCCATCATTGGACGAAAGAATGAATTTGGAAAGCTTGAGGTCCTTGGAATGGGCAAGGCTGTTTCCGATGGGGTGGACCGTGGCATCGTGACCAATATTGAAAAAACAGTACACGCGATCGAGAAAGCCGTGGAAGACTGTGCAAACATGGCTGAGGTGGATATTGCCGAAGTTATTGTAGGGATAGCAGGTCAGCATATCCAAAGTAAAATCATGCATGGAAGTATCATGCGTCAGCCCACCGAAGATGAAATCACCATTGAGGATGTACAGCGACTGACAGCTGATATGCACAATATTGTAGTACCACCAGGCAACAGTATTATTCACGTCATGCCCCAGGATTATACGGTGGATTATGAAGGTGGAATCAAGGATCCAGTCGGAATGGCAGGAACCCGTCTAGAGGCTGATTTCCATATCATCACAGCTCAGACGACTGCTATCCAAAACATCAACAAATGTGTCAAGCGAGCCAATTTGACTTCCAAGCAATTGATTCTAGAGCCGCTTGCAAGTTCCCTTTCTGTGCTCAGCGATGAGGAAAAAGAGGCAGGGGTTTGTCTGGTAGACATCGGAGGAGGTACTACGGATATTGCCATTTTTTACGAAAATATCATCCGTCATACCGCGGTTATTCCATTGGGCGGCAACATCATCACCTCAGATATCAAGGAGGGATGCATGCTGATGCAAAACCAAGCTGAATTACTTAAAACTCGATTTGGCAAAGCCATTGCAGAAGAAGCTAATCCGAACGAGATCGTATCAATACCAGGATTGAAAGGTCGTCCACCAAAAGAAATTTCCCTTCGCAACTTGGCTAATATCATTCAGGCTCGAATGGAGGAAATCATCGAAATCGTCCAAAATGAGATCATGCAAAGTGGCTATTATAAAAAGCTAGCCGGCGGGATCGTACTGACCGGAGGAGGTTCACAGTTGCAGTTTGTTTCTCAGCTTTTTGAGTACATGACCGGGCTTGATACCCGCATTGGATTCCCAAATGAGCATTTGGGTAAATCTGTAGTGGAGGAGGTCAAAAGCCCTATGTATGCCACTACCGTTGGGCTTGTGTTGGCAGGTTTTAAATCCCTAGATAATCGCGAAGATGCTTATCTCAAGCGCAAAGCGAATACGGGTCACAAACCGAAAAACATGCAAAATCGGGACATCATCGCCAATAATTTCTTTAAGGCGATTACAGATCGAATGAAAACATTCATCAATGCCGACATCGGAGAAGATGATAATTACAAATAAAACTAGGGCTTATGATTGAGGGAGATAATCGGCCTTGCGGATTATTTCCCTACCCATTTCCCACTTAAACAACCAAGAAAAATTTCACCAAACCATAAAATATGTCAGATAACATGAAAGATTACAGATTTGATCTCCCAAAAAACCAAAAGTCGATTATCAAGGTGATTGGCGTGGGCGGAGGTGGCAGCAATGCCGTAAACCACATGTACAATCAAGGCATCAAAGATGTCGAGTTTGTGGTGGTCAACACAGATGCACAGGCTTTGAAGTCTTCTCCTGTGCCTTTGCGTTTGCAATTAGGAGCTAACCTTACCGAAGGTCTTGGCGCAGGAGCAAATCCTGAACAAGGTAGAAATGCAGCCTTGGAGTCTCATGAAGAAATCAGAGAGCTTCTTGCTGATAATACCAAAATGGTATTTATCACCGCTGGAATGGGTGGTGGTACCGGTACTGGTGCTGCGCCTATCGTAGCAAAAATTGCCAAAGAACTCAACATCCTAACGGTAGGCATCGTGACCGCTCCATTTATGTTTGAAGGCAAGAAAAAAATGGCAGTTGCTCAGGCAGGGATTGAATCCTTGAGAGAAAACTGCGACACCGTTTTGGTGATTCTTAACGACAAATTGAGAGAGATCTATGGCAACTTGGCCATCCGAACGGCATTTAGCAAGGCTGATGATATTTTGACTACTGCGGCTAAGTCGATTGCTGAGATCATTACCATTCATCAAGATGTAAACGTTGACTTTGAAGACGTTAAGACCGTGATGAAAGATGCAGGTGCTGCTGTGATGGGTTCTGCAACTGAGGAGGGAGAAGGTCGAGCAATCCGTGCTGCTGGTGCGGCAATTTCATCTCCATTGCTTAACAATGTGGATATCAAAGGCGCTCAGAAAATTCTCCTTTCGATCATGTCTGGTGAGGAAGAAGAGCTTTCTATGGACGAATTGAGTGAAATCACTGAGTACATCCAAGAAAAAGCGGGTGACAACGCAGAGGTAATCTTCGGTCAGGGCATTGATCCAGAATTAGGCAAGGCTATCCGCGTAACGGTAATCGCAACCGGCTTTGAAATGGATAAGCTTTCTGATAAAGCAGTAAAAAGAACAGAGGCTTCCACTCCCGTGAGTGCATTTGCACCTGTTGCAAATACACCAGTATCTAATCCTGAAGTAGTTAAAACCGTGATCAATCTTGACTCTGGGAAATCTCAGCAAGTGAAAGAAGAGCCGATCTCTGGCGGATCAACCTTTACCTTTTCTATCCCAAAATCTCCACTAGCAGCTCCTCAGCCACCAGTGGTCAATGAAGAAGAAAAAGAAGAGGCGACCTTTTTTGTAAAGCCGATTTTCGACGAAGCTCCTGAAGTAAAACCAGCTTCTGAGCCAGAAAAGATTGTTCATAATCTTTTCGAAGAAACAGAAAAGCCTGCTGAAAAGGTACCTGCTGAATCTCAACCAGCACCTCCATTGTTTGCCAATGATTATTATGAGCAAATGAAGCAGAAGGCTATTCAACGCGCCCATGAGCGATTTGAAAAGCTAAAGACAAGCAGAGCATTCAATACTACTCCAGAAGAAATGAAGGAGAAAATGGCTGTCCCTGCTTATCAGCGAAAGAATGTAATTCTGAATGAGCCTGAGCATAGCTCTGAGTCTCCAATCAGTAAATTCAATTTGAATGAAGAAAACGAGATTTTAGGCAATAACAGATTCCTGCACGATAACGTGGACTGAGGCTTAAAACTCTAGCAGCATGTCTGCTTGGGTATGCAGCAGTTCGATATACAGCCTGTTGGTGAGCAGGTTATCTGACATATTTTGCTCGATTTTAGCAAGCTTAGGCTTGAGAGCTAGAACGTGCATTCCCAAATAATGGAAGATGTCGGTGAGGTGGCTCAAAGCGATGCCACCCCCGCCTATTCCAGATGAAATTCCTACTAACGCACATTTTTTATTCCTGAAAGTATTGGGATAGGTCATCCCATCGATAAAGGTTTTTAAAATTCCAGGAAATGATCCATTGTATTCAGGAACAATAAAGACATACTTCTGACCGGATTTGACCCGTTCATGAAAGGCATTATACCCTTCATTTTTTCCGTTATTCTCATAAAGTGCCGAAAAGCTGAAATCTGCAGGCAAATGTTCTAACTCCAGAATTTCAGATGCGGCACCTTTTTCCAGAAGGATAGATTGATAAAGTTCTGCGATGACTTTCGATACAGAGTTTTTTCGGTTGGTTCCGACAATTAGCTTAATCATAGGGAGAATTTTCTGGCTACTATACAAGCAAACCGGGGTAAAAGTTCTCAGCCTAAGCCAAAATTCTATCTTTGTCTACTCAAAGATGACCCTATGGACTACCTCAATCAAATTCAAGAAGCTGTTTCATTTATTCAATCTCGTTTTTCCAAGTCTGTAGATTTGGGAGTCATTCTGGGAACTGGACTCGGAAGCCTCGGAAATCAAATCGATGTGGAATGTGAAATTAACTATGAGGATATTCCTCATTTTCCGATTTCTACTGTAGAAAGTCATTCTGGAAAATTGCTCTTCGGGACTATTTCTGGTAAACCTGTTGTAGCAATGAAAGGTAGATTTCACTACTATGAGGGGTATGCCATGAAGGAAGTAACCTTCCCCGTTCGGGTGATGAAATACCTCGGTGTAAAAACGCTGTTGGTTTCGAATGCTTCAGGAGGTTTGAATCCGAATCAGGAAGTGGGCGATGTGATGATCATCAGTGATCACATTAACCTATTCTCTGAAAACCCCCTTCGTGGGAAAAATTATGAGGAGCTCGGACCTAGATTTCCCGATATGAGTCAAGCCTATTCCAAACGACTAATTGAACTGGCACTTCAAATCGGGAAAGAGAATGGTGTCAAGTTACATACAGGCGTGTATTGTGGTGTGGAAGGCCCAAATCTCGAAACACCTGCTGAATACAAATACTTACGAATCATTGGTGGAGATGCCGTAGGGATGAGCACAGTACCGGAAGTCCTAGTGGCAAGACATATGGGGATGGAAGTATTTGGAATTTCCGCGATTACTGATTTGGGTGTGGAGGGAAAAATTCATGAAGTTTCACTCGCTGATGTAATTGCCGCCGCCGGAAAGGCCGAACCCGTCATGAGTCTAGTCATGAGGGAGTTGGTAACAAATATGTAAAAACAGAGAGGCCGGAATTTCAGGATTCCGGCCTCTCTGTTTTATTCTTGAGGAAGTTCGTCGATGGTTTGGACGAGTAAGTTCATAAAAGGCTTGATCTCTTCTGGCCAAGTTTCTGGCACTTTTCCGATTTGCCACCAAGCGATTCCGTCCTTATTTTCCAAGGCGACATAATAGCCCCCTTCCTCTTCGCATCCTGCACAAGCTATAAATTGAAGCGCGCGAGGGAAAAGGTAAGCCTCTGGAAGAGCTGTTCTCAAGTTTGCGGCTTTTGTAGCACTGCTATTATCGAGAGGAGTAGTTTTGTAGGTAATCACTGGAGCCTCCCGAAACGACCGCATATTATCGATGTAGAGTTTACCTTGGTCGTATTTATAAATTTGAATACAATTACCTTCGCAAAGAAGATTCCATCTTCCAAAAATGAACGCATCTACCTGAGGTTGTTCTTCCTCTTTGCACCCGGCAAAGAAAAGAAATACAAGGGCCGATAGTAGGATTATTCTTGCCATGAGTTTTTCCAGTTTCTTCCGATTGAGATTAACGATGCTTTTCCTAAACCGTTTGGATAATTCAACCACAAAATTTCAATAAAATTGCCTTTTTTGCTCCTATGATTTCGAAAGTTTTTAGACTTCTATTTCTCTTTTCCCTTTTGTTTGGACAGAGAGTCTATGCACAAACGGATTCCCTGACCTACATCTTTGGAAAAGAAGCCAATATCCCAAAATCTGGCACTTTTATTCTGACTGGAAAGATTCAAGTGGAGGGGGCTAAAGAAGGACTTCAAGGTGTGGGTGTGCATGTAGATGGACTGTATTCTGGCATTACTACGGACAAATTCGGCACCTACTTCATATCAATCACGCCAGGCTACCATCGCGTTACCTTTAGACATATTTCTTATATCCCCATTTTCACACAGGTCTATCTCTACGAAAACGGGGTGATCAACTTGGAAATGAAGGAGAAGAATTTTGAGTTGGAAGGAGTGGTCGTGATGTCGGATGAGCCTGATCGAAATGTTCGAAATCCAATTTCAGGTGTCGCTAAATTGACCACTCGAGAACTAAAAGCTATTCCGGCATTTCTTGGGGAGGCAGATATTTTTAAAGGACTTCAATTGCTCCCGGGAGTTTCTTCTGTAGGAGAAGGAACCTCAGGAATCAATGTGCGTGGAGCCAAAACCGATCAAAATTTACTGTTGATGAACGAAGCCTTAGTGCTAAGTTCTAATCATGCCTTGGGGTTTTTGTCGGCGTTTAATACCGATGTCACTGAGAATTTTACGTTGTACAAAGGGAATCTCCCTGCCAATTTTGGAGGAAGAGCAGGTTCTGCCTTGAATATTTTGATGCGTCCCGGGAATCGAGAAAGTTGGAGAGGGAGCTTTGGTATCGGGACTTCCAATGGTAAAATTTTAGTCGAAGGACCTTTGGCCAAAGAGAAAGTCTCTTTGATTTTGGGAGGGAGAATGTCCAATGTAAACTGGTTGCTCAATCAGGCTAGAAATCAAGATATTCAAAACAGCAAGCTTAATTTTTACGATGGCTATGGAGCCATTCAGTGGCAACTCAAGCCAGGGCATCAGTTGGAGTTAAATACCTTGATGACTGGTGATGAATTTCGATTTGCTGACCAATTTGGATATGATTGGCAGACAAGAGTGAGCTCCTTGAGATACAAAGGGCTGATTGGTGAGCAGATTTCAGTTACAGGATTGATTGCAGATGGAGATTTTACATCCACATTTTTTGATCCTGCTGGGGTAGATGCAGCACAGCTTACCAATGGGATTCGGTACCAGCAGGGAAAATTATCCGCAACATGGGCAGGAGAAAAATTTGCCCTAACGGCCGGAGCGGAAGCCATTCGCTATGCCGGGAGGCCAGAGCAACGTTCGACTTATTTACCAGAGGTTCAAGTGGTTCCTGAGCAAGTCTCCAAAGAACTTGGAGTTGAAGTTTCAGGATTTCTGACTTTGGATTATGAATTAGGAGAAAATACGGGTTTTGTTGCAGGATTGCGAAGAAGCATGTACAGCCAACAGGGACCAGATACGGTCTACACCTATTTTGCCGGACAGCCAATTCGAGAAATTTCAATTTCCGGTCAGGAGGTTTTTCCTTCCGGGAAAATTACGTCTTACTCCGGTTGGGAGCCTCGATTTTCTCTTCGACATAATTTGAGCGAGCAGCTTTCCCTGAAGCTGAGTTATGCCAGACTTTATCAATACATTCAGTCTATTTCCAACACCTTTGGGCCCACTCCAATCGACCTTTGGCAGTTAAGCACCCGGTATATTCAGCCTCAGCGATCTGATAATTTCTCAGCTGGATTTTTCAAAAATTCAAAGGATAATACCTGGGAGTTTTCTCTGGATGCGTTTTTCAGACGAATCGAGAATCAGGTAGAATACCGGGATTTTGCCCAAATATTTCTAAACCCACATTTGGAGACTGAACTGGTTTTTGGAAAGGGGAAAGCCTATGGCGCAGAAATGTTGATCAAAAAGAACCTCGGTGTGGTGACGGGATGGCTTGCTTATACCTATTCCCGTTCCTTGTTTCAGTCTCAGGGACTTTTTCCAGAGGAGCAAATCAACCGAAACGAATGGTATCCCTCCAATTATGACAAGCCTCATGAAGTCAATTTTATCCTAAGTCGAAAGATGTATCCCCGAGGCTTGTTTAATTTCTCCGTCAATTATGCCACAGGCCGACCTGTCAATGCAGTCAATGCTTCCTATGTCCTCAATGGAGGCTTGGTTGTCCCGGACTACAGCGATCGGAATCAATATCGGATTCCTGATTATTTCAGATTGGATTTGTCGTACACCGTGGAGAAAGTGTTTTCCAAAAAGGGTGATAGTTTGAACTTTAGTATTTACAATCTTTTGGGTAGAAAAAATGCCTATTCCGTATTCTGGCAGAAAGACGGAGATTCCAAACAGCTACGGCCGTATCGTTTGGCAATTTTGGGAGCAGTTTTCCCTTCTATTACTTACAGCATTTCATGGGGAGGTGATCATGATTAATCGACTGGCCAAAACCTGCTTTCTCTTGGTGATGCTCCTGGCCGCTTCCTGCGTGGAGCAAATCTCCTTTCCGATCGATAAGTTGGAAAAAGAGCGTCTGATTGTGTCAGGAGGGATTTCTGATTTGGATGAGCCTCAGGTGGTCTTCCTTTCAGTGACGACATCTGAAGCCCGCGAACCGGAGTTTTCAGGAGGATATTTTACCTTAAATGATCTTCCTCGTCCGGTTAGAAATGCCACAGTTTCCGTTCGGAATGAGCAGAATGGAGCTGCTTATTTCTTCAGGGAAACCTTAGCGGGTCGTTACGAATTGGCAGAGGGAAATCTCTTTTCTCCAGGAGAATCCTATTTCCTTCAAATTGAAATAGCAGGTCAGACGTATCGCTCGAGGCCTCAAGTTATGCCTGAGATTATTGGTTCCGATTTACTGAGTTACGAATTTGACCAGGATCAAGTAGGGACCAACCCAGAGGTAAATGTGGTGAAAATCCGATCTCAAGTCACCCTACCCGAGGCCAACGGAAATTACTATTTGAGATGGTCGGTTGACGAAGCTTACTATTGGGATTTGACCTTTTTCCCAAATCCATTCAATATTCCACCTCCGCAATGCTATGTATTTGATTTTCCAGATCCTGAGCGAATCACCCTGCTCGATGGAGATTTGGTCAACAATCCTGGAGGGGAAGCCGAGCAGCTTCTTGCAGTTCGACTCGTGGATCAATCCTTTTTGAGCCGTCATTATTTCAATGTCAGACAACTGAGTATTTCCGAAGAGGCCTTTACCTATTGGGGAAAAATCAGAACATTGGTCAATAACACCGGGTCAGTTTTTGATACACCCCCAGCTCCTGTTCGTGGAAATCTTTACAATGTAAATGATCCTGAAGAAGTGGTTTTGGGATTTTTCGAAGTGGCTAAAGGAAACATGACAAGGATTTATACCACTCGAGCAGATGTTCCCTTCTTTTTGGAAAAGGTCTGCGAGTATCTTCCAAACAAGAGACGAGACCAATACGAACCTACTTGTCTTAGTTGCAGTGTCTTTCCAAATAGTACCAATACGGCTCCAAAATGGTGGTTTGATCAGTGAAAAATTGCAGGAATCAGAAAAAGAAACAGCCTCGAAATTTGATATTCCGAGGCTGTTTTTTTGAGAATTCTAAGGGATTATTTTTTTGAACCCATGTAATCTACGACGAGATAACTTAAGGCTTTTACACCAAGGATAAATCCACTTTCATCCAAGTAAAAGTCAGGGGTGTGATGAGAAGGCGTTTTTAGAGGATCAGCACCGGGTTTCATCCCCCCTAGAAAAACAAAAACTCCGGGTTTTTCGCGTTGGAAAAAGCTGAAATCTTCCGAACCAGTCATAGGATCCATCAGGATTACATTTTCTTTTCCTGCCGCAGATTCTAGGCTTGGAAGCATCTGAGCGGTCAATTGTGGGTCATTGACTGTGGAGGGGTAAAGTCTAGTGATATTCACATCTGCTCGAGCTCCTGCACTTTCAGCAATATGGGTTGCGATTTGAGTGATGCGGCGGTGTACCAAGGCTTGTTGCTCATCACCAAAGGTTCGGATGGTTCCGATCATTTCTACTTTTTCCGGAATGATATTATGGCGAATCCCACCGTGGATGGCGCCTACCGAAACCACCGCAGGATTTTCAGTTACATTAACACTTCTGGAAAGGATAGTTTGTAAACCAGTTACGATCTGAGCAGATGTGACCACAGGATCTACTCCTGACCAAGGCGCGGCACCATGAGATTGCGTGCCATGCACGTCAATTCCAAGAATATCGACTGCAGCCATGGTAGGCCCTGGTCGGTAGCCGATTTTTCCGGCTTCGATTTGTGCCCAGATATGAAGGCCAAATACCGCATCAACATCAGTCATTACGCCTTCTTTTACCATCAATTCCGCACCAGCCATGTCCACATCAGACACGCCTTCTTCAGCAGGTTGGAAAATGAATTTTACAGAGCCTTGAAGTTGGTCTTTCATGGCAGCCATCACTTCTGCGACTCCCATTAAAATTGCCGTGTGGGAATCGTGTCCACAGGCATGCATTACCCCGGTTTGCTGTCCCGCAAACGTGGTCGTCACCGTAGATTTAAAAGGAAGATCAACTCGTTCGGTAACAGGAAGTGCGTCCATATCCGCTCGAAGGGCAACCATAGGTCCAGGTTTGCCTCCTTTGAGCACTCCTACCACTCCGGTAACTGCCACTTGCTCGGTGACTTCCATGCCTAAGGCCCGAAGGTGATCAGCAACTATCTTTGCGGTTCGTACTTCTTGATTTCCAAGTTCTGGATGCTGATGAAAATCCCTCCTCCATTCGATGACTTTTGGTTCAACCGCTCGAGCTTGCTTGTCTATTTCAGACCGAAGTTTGGATTGGCCTAAAGCACTGAAGGAGATACAGAGTAGTGGGAGTATGAATTTTTTCATGGTATTTATTTGGGTGAAATCAAAAATACTGAAATCATCCCGGAATATGGTCGTTTGAAATTGATAAACCTTTTCGAGCCTTATATCTGGCAGTATTAAACGAAAAACCCCTTTCGAAATATTCTCGAAAGGGGTTTTGATTGATTTTTTAAACCTAATGGGTTGGCTAAGGTTTGCCAGAATTACTTCTGCATTCCCATGAAATCCACCACAAAGTAGCTCATCACACGAAGTCCTAAGATAAATCCACTCTCATCAATGTAGAAATCTGGCGTATGGTGCGAAGGAGTTTTGGTAGGATCTCCACCTTTTTTCATACCACCAAGTCCGATAAACAATCCTGGTTTTTCACGCTGATAAAAGCTGAAATCTTCGGCTCCGGTTACTGGAGGATTCACGCGTACATTTTCCTTTCCCGCAGCTGCTTCGAGAGTTGATACCATTTTTGCTGTAAGGTCGGGATCATTTACGGTGGAAGGGTACAGTTTGGTGATATTTACTTCCGCTCTAGCTCCGGCACTTTCGGCTATATTGGTTGCTATTTCAGTAATTCTTCGGTGAACAAGATCTTGTTGATCCTCTCCGAAAGTTCGGATCGTTCCGATCATTTCTACTTTTTCAGGGATAATGTTGTGACGGATCCCTCCGTGGATAGCACCCACTGTGACTACCGCTGGATTTTGCGTCACGTTAACACTTCTGGAAAGAATAGTCTGGAGTCCCGTTAAGATTTGTGAAGCGGTTACTACTGGATCGACACCTGACCACGGAGAAGCACCATGCGCTTGAGTACCGTGAACAATGATTTCTAAATTATCTACAGCAGCTTGTGCTGGACCAGAGCGATAGCCGATTTTACCTACCTCGGTTTGGGAAGAAATATGAAGTCCAAAGATTGCATCCACATCTTTCATCACGCCTTGCTCGACCATTTGCTTGGCACCCCATGAGGTTACGCCAGGCTCGTATATTCCTTCTTCAGCAGGCTGGAAGATGAATTTCACATTTCCTTGAAGTTGGTCTTTCATGCTAGCCAGGATTTCTGCTACTCCCATCAAAATCGCCACGTGGGTATCATGACCACAAGCGTGCATCACACCGGTTTGTTGCCCATTGTAGGTGGCAGTTACAGTAGATTTGAATGGAAGATCCACACGCTCGCTTACTGGAAGTGCATCCATATCAGCTCTTAAGGCGACTGTTGGACCTGGTTTGCCTCCTTTAAGAACGCCTACCACGCCTGTCACGGCGACATTTTCAGTGACCTCTATGCCTAATGAGCGAAGGTGATCTGCAATTTTCTTTGCGGTACGAACTTCCTGATTACCAAGCTCTGGGTTTTGATGAATGTCTCGTCTCCACTCAATGACTTTAGTCTCGATTTCGGAAGCTTTTTTGTCAATACTTGGACGAAGTTTGGTTTGCCCAAAAGCAGTTGCGCTGATGATTAGTAAGGGTAAAATAAGTTTTTTCATTTCAAAATTGGGTTGATAGATTGGTGGGCCAAAGTTTGATTGGCTGAAAATAACAGGCTTCTAGGCTAAAAACCTTGACCATTGGAATAAAAAAGTTGAGTTGAGAACTTTTTGGACTCAAATGGCTTTTTCTTACAAAACATAATTGACTATGGAACTTCAAAATAAAGTCGCAGTAGTGACAGGAGTGAGTAAAGGAATTGGACTTGAACTCGTCAAATTACTCCTTGAAAAAGGCGTACAAGTAGCAGGTTGGGGAAGAACCTCACCCGATTTGAAATACCCAAATTTCCATTTTTTTACTTGTGATGTTTCGATTGAGGATCAGGTAGAGCAGGCTTTTCAGCAAACTGTTTCCAAGCTGGGTAATGATATCCGAATTTTGGTGAATAACGCGGGTTTTGGCGTAGCAAAGCCGTTTGAAACCATGAGCTCAGTGGAGTGGGTGTCCATGTTTGATACCAATGTTCATGGAATATTTTATGTCAGTAAGCGATTAATTCCAGCCATGAAAGCTGCCGATGAAGGACATATCGTCAATGTGGCCTCGATTGCAGGATTAAATGGGGTGGCCAATTTTGCGGGATACGTAGGGACCAAGCATGCGGTAAGAGGAATTTCTCATTCCATGTATATGGAGCTTCGAGATTTTGGAATTAAGGTGTCTACCATTTATCCAGGCTCAGTCCAAACCCACTTTTTTGATGAAATCCCCGGGATGCAGGCCCATGAAAATATGATGCGCCCTGTGGATGTTGCGACTACCATTGTGCAAACCTTGGAAACTCATCCTAACTATTTTGTAGCAGATGTAGAGTGTAGACCCTTGCGTCCGAAAGGCAAAAAATAATCTAAAAAGCTCCGAACCATTCAGATTCGGAGCTTTTTTTATCCCAATAATTGGTCGATTGTAACTTCTTTCGAAGAACTTACCTGGACCTCTTTTAATGGTTTGTATTCATCTATTGGATATTGCCAACCCTCATCACCCAATTCCCAAAGTAGAGGAGCCAGGTTTTGCACAGCTGCTTTGCATCCTTGAACGATCGCACCCATTTTTCCGGTTTGTTTGGATAATACCGCCTCATTCTCAATTTCAAATGGCCCTGTAAAGCCCTTTTCTTTGAGAATGTTTACAAAAGCTCTCCAGTCCATAGAATCCCCTAAACCAAAACCTGGGAGAGTCGCTTCGTAATGGTGCCGATCCCAGGAGTTGGTACTCGAAGGAATTCCCAATTTGTCTGCCCATTCCTTTCGAATTTGCTGCATGGGATACATATTTCCCCAAAAAGGATCCGGATTGTTTCGAGTGGATTTGACATGGATTCGCTTGAGACGACTCATATCGGTATGTTTGATCACTTCTACTGGGTCTGTATGTTGCCAAACATCATGTGAAGGATCATAAATTTCCCCGTGGTTTTTTTCAGGGACGAGTTCATACATTAGTTTTCGCGCAGCAAGAACTCCCGTCAGGTTATTGAATGTCCCGGTGAATCCTGAGCTTCTCCATCCTTCCATTGGGCAGTTTTCATACAATACTGTTACTCCCAAATCGGCTGCATAGCGGATGATTGGGCCAAAAATCCGTTGGTATTCGAGTAGGTTTTTCTCAAACCCTCCCTCTTCATTTCCAAGCTCGTGATTGTAGCCGACGAAAGTTCCGACTTTGACATCGTTTTCATCTCCACCCAAAAGATGAGCCATTCGGATCAATCGAAGGAGGTGATTTTGATTTTTGACCCGATGAATCGGATCTCCTCCGATCAAGTTTTCAAAAGCTCCTAAAGAAAGTCGGAGTTTGGCCATATTGAATTGAGCAATCAAAGCTTTGGCTTGGTCCGGTCCAAAATGCTCGTAATCCAAATGGGTCGCGACAAAATCATCTCGCGTTCCGTCTTTTCGAAAAACACAGAGGTCAAGGCCCTGAACACCAATTTCTAGTGCTTTCTCGATAGTTTGATCAAGGTTGAGCTGATCAAAAGCCGAGGTCATGATCCAGATAGGATTTGCCATATATTGAAGGTTTTGGCTAAAATTAAAAAAAGCCAAGAAGCTGCAAAACCAGCTTTATAAGGTCGGTGAAAATGGGTTCCCGTATTTATTTGAGTTACCTTTGACCCATGAAGGGAACGAAGGCGACGATACAAAGCAGAAAATTAGCATTGATCAAAGGTGTTTTGGAGATCGATGATGTCGAATCGATTGAATTTTTAGAAGCGTTTTTAAGAAATAAATTAAAGAGAGTTTCCAAAGAAGATCTCCTTGAAGTGGAATCCACCCTAAAAAAATAGCTTCTGACCTGAGTGAATACTCTTATTGGTCTTGGTACTTTTTACGAATTTCAATTTTGAGTTTTTGACGATCCCAAAGCGCTTGCGCCAAATCTTTGGCTACCTCTTCCGGTTTTGAAAAATGAAGGATTTCTTTGAGCCGATGTTCCGGAAGATCGATTCTGTAACAGATTTGAAGAAGTTTTTCCAAATTTCGATCCATTAGTTGACTGACCGCTTGGGTAAGAATTTGGACGGCTTTTTCCTCAGAAAACTCCTCTTTTACTTCAGGAAGAGAAAAGTCTTGACAGACTAACTGGTAGATTTCTGAGGGTTGAGTGGCCATTGTGACAAAAAAAGCCCCGAAAAATCCGGGGCATAAATTAAGCTTCTTTTTCTGTTTCTGGTTGTTCCTGAAGGACCTCAGGAGCTGCGTTTCGGATGATTTGATACCAAGCGTTTAGCTTTTTGATATCAGAAGTATACACTCGAGCTTCATCAAAATCAGGAAGTACTGATTTCAGAAAAGCTCTCAGTTCTGAATCTGAAGCACTCGAATCTACACCCGTGTCTCCTTGGTATTCTGCTTCAATTTTTTTCATGACCGACTCAAGAGGTTCTGCTCCTTCTTCCGTCATGGTATAGATTGAAATATCGCTCAAAATGGATACTCTCATGGACATCCCTGCTACTAATTTGGATTTCTTTTCATCCAAAGATTCCAAAATCACACCTGAGCGGGTTGGCTTAAGTACTTTATACAATCCCGGCTTTCCAGCCACTGTGGCAATGTCTTTAAAATTCATAGTCGTTGATTTCTGCCTGCAAATATAGAATTATCAATCAATTTGTATTCTCTGATTCGTATTCGGCGACCAGCTCCTCAATAAACGAAGTAAGCTCATCCTTGCCGGTGGATTTTTCGGAAGAGGTGACAAAATGGTCGGGAATTTCTCCAAAAATATCCTCCATTTTACCTAAAAATCCCTTGACGTTTTTGTCTGTTTGGGATTTTGAAAGTTTGTCTGCCTTGGTAAATACCAGCGCAAACGGTACACCTTGATCTCCACACCAATGCAGGAATTCCAGATCGATTTTTTGAGGTTCTAGTCGGCTATCGATCAGCACAAATACTCCGCAAAGGTTACTTCTTTTGGTGAGGTACTCACTGATCATGACCTCCCATTTTTCCTTTTTGTCTTTGCTCACTTTAGCAAATCCATAGCCCGGTAAATCGACCATATACCATCGATTGTCGATCATAAAATGATTGATCAATTGGGTTTTTCCTGGTTTTTGAGAGGTTTTAGCAAGTTCCTTAACCCCAGTCAGCATATTGATCAGCGAGCTTTTGCCCACATTGGATCGACCGATGAAGGCGATTTCTGCCCGGTCGGCTTTGGGACATTTGGCGGGGTTGGTGTTACTGACAACAAATTCTGCTTTTCGGATCATGACTTTCTAATTGGTCTCAAAAGTACGGTTTTATTTTGGAAGGCCTTTGCGCTGAAATGCATCAACAATTTTCAATTCCTTGGGTTTCTGTAGTAATATTGCCCCACAAAAGAAATTTTCGATGTCCGTAGTACCCTATAAAGACAAGCAAGATCCCAAAAAAGCACAGGTAGCTGAAATGTTTAACAATATCAGCCCCAAGTATGACTTGCTGAATCATGTGCTCAGTTTAGGAATTGATATCATTTGGAGAAAGAAAGCAGTCAAAATGCTGAAAAAAGATGCTCCAAAGCTGATTTTGGATATTGCTACCGGCACCGGAGACTTTGCAATTGAGGCTTTGGCCTTGAATCCTGATAAAATCATCGGTGTGGACATTTCCGAAGGAATGTTGTCCGAAGGCCGTAAAAAAATGATTAGGCGGGGCTTGGATCAAAAAATCGAAATGCACCTAGGAGATTCCGAAGGTTTGCAGTTTGAGGATAATAAGTTCGATGCAGTGATCGTTTCTTTTGGAGTCAGAAATTTTGAGAATTTGGAGAAAGGACTGGCGGATATGTATCGGGTACTCAAGCCAGGTGGTAAGACTGTGATTTTGGAATTTAGTAAGCCTAAGGCGTTTCCAATGAAACAAGCCTATTCATTCTATTCCAATACTGTCCTTCCGCAGATCGGTAAAATTGTATCCAAAGACAATTCTGCTTATACTTATCTTCCAGAGTCTGTACAAGCTTTCCCTGACGGAGAGGATTTTCTGGCCGTATTGAAAAAAGTAGGATTTCACAGCACCTTATGCAAGCCACTCACTTTTGGAATCAGCTCCATCTACGTAGGAACCAAGTAACCCTTCTCTTTTTATTCGTTTTCGGATTTGCCGGAAGTGGATTTGCGCAAGGCATGTTTGGATTGACCAGTACTTCTGGATCGGACGATAAGCTGATTTCTTATGGGTTCTTTTTGGCGGTACATCGCTCGGCCTACCAAATCAAATACTCGGATCAATATTTTGATCAGAATTTGAATAACCCCAACGGCATATACTCCATTTATCCCAAATATACTCCGGGATTTTCCCTGGGATTTACCGGGATTTTAAGGGTTCATGATCAGGTGAATTTTCTGTTTACTCCCAAAATTGGGTTTTATGAGTACCGGATGGACATCAATTACCTAGATGCCACAGCTACTACCGTCCCCGGAACAGATAACAATTCAGCCAATTACCTCGGCTATCGTACGGAAGAAGTGGTCAATGAGGCTACTATGGTAGAACTTCCGCTTTTGTTTAAGTATCGTTCGCAGCGATTTAATAACACGCGAATGTATTTCTTGGGAGGAGCGAGTTATCAATTTCGGACAAAGACCCAAGATGAAGCGAATTTAGATCCGATTGTTACCACCGGAAAGGATTTTACGCTGGAAGCGGGAATGGGCTTTGAGATTTATTTTAGGTACTTCAAGTTTGCCCCGGAGATTAGATTCTCTCATGGCTTGAACAACTTGTATTATCCGGAAAAAACCAATCCAGACATCTCCAATTACATTTCTTCCATCAAACGAAAGGGGATTACTATTTACCTTAACTTCCAATAAATACGGAATCAATTCCGTAAAAAAAGAAGGGTTTTTGGAGGCTTTTGCAGTCAAATCAAAGTGGGCTGGGCAATATTTTTTATTTTAAACCCAGTTAATACGCCCCCAAATAACCCGACCTGCTATGAAGCATCCCTTATGGACTTTGCTTGTCCTGACTGTAATCATCCTATCATTTCTTTCGTTTTTTGTATTGTTTTCTGAGGAAACTCTGGAGCCCAAACTCGGACCGATTCCTTATGTTTTTTGGGTGAGTTTTGGAGTCACTTGCCTGATAGTCTTGGCCACCTATTTAGGCTCCAAAGTTTTCCCATTTGAAAACAATCGGAAGTCATGAAAGTCTGGTTGGTTTTCTTCTTTGTGGTATTTCTGGCATCCTTGGTGTATGCCTCCTACAAGTCTTACCGAAAAAATAGAAGCTCGGACGAATTTATGCTCGCTGGCTCAAATATTGGGGCAATTTTAGGATTTCTTACCTTCTCAGCAGCTTTGTTTAGTGCCTTTACCTTTATGGGAATGCCGGATTTTTTCCGAGTTCATGGGGTAGGCGCATGGATCTTCTTGGGGTTATCAGATGCGCTGATGGTATTTTTCCTGCTTTGGTTTGGGTATTCCCTTCGCCGTAGAGCTGCACAAGTTGGATATAAGGGCGTGGCAGGCTTTGTTCAAAATTGCTTTCAAAACAAATGGGCGGGGTATTTGGTGTTTTTGAGTTCCTTTTTGTTTTTAATTCCTTACGTAGCCATTCAAATTCGAGGAATTTCCATCTTCCTAAACGCCGCCTTTCCAGACTTTCTTCCGTACTGGGGTTGGTCCGGTCTACTGGTTGTCCTGATGCTGGTTTATTCAGAAATTGGAGGGCTGAAAGCTATTATGTATAGTGATGCGATTCAGGGGGTAATACTTCTGGTTGTGATTTGGATCATTGGATTGACCTGTCTAAAAATGGCTGGAGGATTGGAAGCTGGGACAGAAGCCGTGCTAGCAAGCAATTCTGAGCTTCTTTCTTTGCCAGGGCCAAAAGGCCTTTTTAGCAGTCCGTTTTTGATTGCATCCGCGATCGCAATCGTGATGATTCCGGTTTCTCAGCCTCAGTTTACCACAAGGTTGGTGGTGATGAAAGACCTAAAATCAGTCCACAAAATGGCGTATGCAGTTGGGATTTTTGCGATTTTGGTCATTCTTCCTACTGCTTTTATCGGCTTGTATGGAGCTGTAACCTATCCTGAAAGTTCCACGGCAGACTTCCTTTCTTCGGCCCTACTTTTTGATCAAGCGGAAGCAGTTGGAGCCCTAGCGGTGGTAGGGTTGTTTGCGGCATGTCTTTCTACTACCAATGCCCAAATTTTCGCATTGGGTACTGAACTTCGCTCTCTTTTGAAGGGGGATGAAAAGAAAAGCATGCGGATAACCCAAATCGGAATTTTGGTTTTTTCGATTATCGTACTTGTATTTTCTTCTGTGATCAGTGATGAGTTAGTCTTACTTGCCCGTGTGAGTTTTGCGGGTACTTCAATGATTGCTCCCGTAGTTTTAGGCGCAGTCTTATTTCAAAAACCACCCAAATCGCTCTTGGTGATTTCAGCATTTGCATTGGGATATTTTGTCTTGTCCTTGATCGGTTGGGTTCCTGCAGGATTTGCGGGTTTGCCTACGGATGCAGCGATGTATTTGATTCTGATTCCAACCACAGCCTTGGTGATGGGAATCCATTATTTCACTCAAAAGAAAGTTCATGAAGCTTGATCATTCCATTTCGCTTGAACGCGTGGCTCAGCAACTACCTAGATTTTGGGAGCTGTCTGGTCAAAAAATAAAATCCATCGAATCCACCTTTGATACGCAAAAAGGTGCTCCTGTATTTACCGAGAAAGGAATCTATGTCACCCGAGACTGGACAGAATGGACACAGGGTTTTCAGTTTGGATCCGCCATTCTCCAGTTTGACGCCACAGGAGATGATACTTTCTTGGAGATTGGTCGGAAAAACACCATTGAAAAAATGGCTCCTCATCTCACACATATTGGGGTGCATGATCATGGATTCAATAATGTCAGTACCTATGGAAACCTTCTTCGTCTGATTCGAGAAGGGAAAATTCAGGGCACATTTTGGGAGGAAGAATTTTACAAATTGGCACTGAAAGTAACAGGTGCAGTCCAAGCAACGCGCTGGACAAAGATTCCAACCGGCGGATTTATCTATTCCTTCAATGGTCCTCATTCTTTGTTTGTCGATACCATTCGAAGCTGCCGAGCCTTAGTCGTTTCACATCAACTAGGTCATGTGCTCCAGGGAGAAAATGATCGACGAATTTCCTTGATTGAGCGAGCGATTCAACACTTGTTGAGCACTGTGAGATTTTCGATTTTTTATGGAAAAGGTCGAGATAGCTATGACGTTTCCGGTCGAACTGCCCATGAAATTATCTTCAATACCAATGATGGCAATTACCGCTGTCCCAATTCCCAGCAAGGATATACGGGCTTCAGCACTTGGACAAGGGGCTTAGCTTGGGCGATCTGTGGATTGGGAGAGACTCTCGAAATACTCGATCGGTTAAATCCGGAAGATTATCAGGGCGTGATTTCCAAAGCAGATTTGATCCAAGAACTCACCCAAGCTGCCTTAGCCACTTCTGAATTTTACCTTGCAAATACGCCAACCGATGGAATTCCTTATTGGGATACAGGAGCGCCAAATCTGCATCTAATGGGCGATTATCTCCACCGGCCTGCAGACCCTTTCAATGCCTTTGAGCCAGTGGATAGTTCTGCTGCCTGTATTGCGGCTCAAGGATTGATTCGAATCGGAAATTCGCTGAAAGATCATCACACCGAGACTGCTCAGCGATTTATTCAGGCAGGGATTCAATTGGCATCGGTATTATTTTCTGAGCCCTATCTGTCGGTGGATCCAAACCATCAGGGCTTAGTCCTTCATTCCATTTACCATCAGCCTAATGGTTGGGATTTTGTTCCGGAGCAAGGGAAAGTCGCCCATGGAGAATCCAGTATGTGGGGAGATTATCACGCTAGAGAATTGGCTCTTTTGCTTCATCGGATGGCTAATCAGGAGACCTATTATTCCTATTTGAACTGTGTAGAATCATGAGTGGGAAATACAAGCCTCAATATCCTCGCATTGCGCAGCTAAAAACAGCCGAATTGTTTCGCAGCCATTTGAGCCAAGAACAGATTCCGCTGTCATTTGACGAAGAATTGGTTTCTGGCCAAGCCTCTTATTTTGCCAAGCCTTTTACCTTGGAGTCAGGGCGGAAAATTGGAAACTCCATGTGTATCCTTCCCATGGAGGGATGGGATGGAACTGTCGATGGCAGACCTACCGATTTGACTAAAAGGCGTTGGAAAAACTTCGCCTTAAGTGGTGCAAAGTTGCTATGGGGCTGTGAAGCGGTGGCGGTGCGTCACGAAGGGCGGGCCAATCCCAATCAACTGCTTCTTACCGAAGATACCTTTTCGGAGTTTGTGGATTTGTTTGAACTCGTTCAACATACTCACGAGGAGGTTTTTGGAGATACCTCCGATTTGCTGGTTGGGTTGCAGTTGACTCATTCGGGGAGATTCTGCAAGCCGAATGACAAAAAGCAAATGGAGCCTAAAATCCTTTATTCTCATCCTGTATTGAATCCTAAGTTTGGATTAAAGGAAGACTATCCAATTATGACCGATGAAGAGATCGATTCAATTATTGAGGACTACATTCGAGCAGCGGCTTTAGCACAAAAGGCTGGATTTCACTTTGTCGACATCAAGCATTGCCATGGATATTTGGGACATGAGTTTCTCAGTGCGTATGACCGTGAGGGGAAATATGGAGGGAGCTTTGAAAACAGGACGAGATTTCTGAGAGACATCGTCAGCGGGATTCGCACGGCTGCTCCAGGTTTGGAAATAGGGGTTCGACTCAGCATTTTCGACTGGGTGCCTTTCCAAAAAGGTCCCGAAGAAAAGGGAGTTCCCGCTATGCAGCAACCCTATCGATATGCTTTTGGTGGGGCAGAAAATGGAGTCGAAGAAGACTTTGCCGAGTCTTCTGCATTTTTGAAGTTGCTCTCCGAGCTGGGGATTGAATTGCTTTGTACCACTGCCGGTAGTCCTTATTACAATCCTCATATTCAGCGACCCGCTTTATTTCCTCCTTCAGATGGATATTTGCCACCTGAGGACCCGCTACATGGAGTTGCGAGGCAAATCGCTGCGACAGCCCAGATTAAGAGTACTTTCCCTGAATTTTATGTGGTAGGTTCGGCCTATTCGTATTTGCAAGAATGGCTTCCAAATGTAGGTCAGGAGGTCTTGAGAACCGGTAAAGCAGACTCCATCGGATTTGGACGAATGGTCTTAAGCTATCCGGATATGCCGGCAGATCTCCTCAAAGGAGAAGGACTCAGACGAGCGAAAATCTGTCGGACCTTTTCGGATTGTACTACCGCACCACGAAATGGAATGATCTCGGGATGTTTTCCGTTGGATCCATACTATAAGCAAATGCCAGAATACGAACAACTTAAAACTCTAAAAGGAGAATGAATCGGGTAGCATTAATTACAGGAGGGACAAGAGGGATTGGTTTGGGAATCGCTAAAAAACTAGCGGCAGAGGGAATCGATTTGGCGATCAATGGGGTGAGATCAGAGCAGGAAGTAAGTGCTGTTCTGGAAGAACTTCGAAAATTTGGAGTCCAAGTGGCCTATTTTCCGGGTGATATTTCCAAGACCCAAGATCGGGATTCGATCGTCTCAGGCGTAAAGGCGCACTTTGGGAAGTTGAATTTTTTGGTTAATAACGCCGGAGTGGCGCCACGCGTACGGGCAGATATTTTGGAAGTCGCTGAGGAAGATTTCGATCACCTGATTTCCATCAATCTCCGAGGTACATTTTTCTTGAGTCAAGCTGTAGCCTCCTGGATGATCAAGCAAAAGGAAGCTTATTCCTTGGATTCTTTTTCCATAGTGACCATTACTTCCGTTTCAGCAAAGCTAGCTTCCACCAATCGAGCCGTGTATTGCATGGCAAAATCCGGATTATCGATGATGTCCCAAGTTTTTGCCGTCAAATTGGCTGAGTTTGGGATTCCGGTGTATGAAATCCAGCCAGGAGTTATTGAAACTGACATGACGGAAAAGGTGAAGGAAGTCTACCAAGAACGCATTCAGCATGGATTGACCTTGGAGCCTAGGATGGGTCAGCCCGAGGATATTGGTAAAGTGGTCGCAGCACTAGTGAGAGGAGATCTCAGCTATGCGACCGGGCAAATCATCGCCGTAGACGGGGGAATGATGGTAGGTCGGTTGTAGAAATTGGATCAGTAGGAACATTTTTAATGACTAACCATTCGTCCATTTTGAAAAATTCTTTTCCTGGAAGAGAAGTCTGTAATCCGATCAAATTGGATTAGTTTTGATGGGAAATACCTTAAAAATGTTTCCTTCTCAATTCAATCTCCTTAATCCATGATTTTACAGCTTGTACTTCTCGTCTTAGGTCTGATTTTGTTGGTAAAAGGAGCGGATTGGCTGGTAGACGGGGCTTCAGTTCTGGCTAAAAAGAACAACGTGTCAGATCTGGCAATAGGTTTAACAATCGTGGCCTTTGGTACTTCAGCTCCTGAATTGGTAGTAAATGCTGTCGCTTCTTCCGAAAATTACCCAGATATCGTTTTTGGAAATGTAATCGGATCCAACAATTTCAACTTGTTTATCATTCTCGGAATCGCAGGTCTAATCGTACCGCTTTCGGTGCAGTCAAGTACAGTTTGGAAAGAAATTCCGTTTTCACTTTTAGCCGCCATCATTTTATTCTTTTTGGCAAATAACTATTTCTTAGCACAGTCATCAGACCTTTCCCGTTATGATGCCATTATCCTGTTGGTGTTATTTTGTGCTTTTCTCTACTACGTAGCTACTCAGCTCAAAACTGACCCAAATGCTGAAATTGTTGAAGCCAAAGATTATTCTATAATGAAAATCTGGGGCTTGATTATCATTGGATTGGCCGGGCTTGTGGGTGGTGGCAAACTCGTCGTGGACAATGCCGTGGCTATGGCGCAGTCTCTGGGAGTCAGCGAAAAGATCATCGGACTCACCATCGTCGCGGCGGGAACTTCCCTCCCTGAGTTGGCTACTTCCGTGGTAGCTGCCATGAAGAAAAATGCCGACATCGCTATTGGAAATATTGTAGGATCAAATATTTTCAATCTGCTGCTGATCCTGGGTGTCAGTGGTTTGATCCGACCTTTGGCTTATCAGACTACCTTCGATACCGATATTTGGATTTTGTGTGGTGGTACCGTTTTTCTCTTCCTCGCGATGTTTATTGGAAAAAAACACAGGCTGGATCGCTGGCAAGCGTTTGTTTTGCTCAGTTCATATTTGCTTTATACCGGATATTTGATCGGTCTCGAGGGATAATCCAAGGGATTTGATATAATGGATAAGGGTTTTATCGGAAGGTAAAACCCTGTTTTTTTGCCTTTTGTAAAATTCAGGACGGCTAAGCTCACATTAACTTTTATTTTGTGGGACATAAAGCAGAAAAATTCTGCCTTGAATCAGCCTATCCAACCTATGAAGCCCAGAATTTCCTTTTTTACCAAATTTCTTTTTGTAACCATCAGTGTATGCTGTTCTCTTACCGCAGCCTTTGCGCAGCAAGGAAAGTTAAGAGGGATGATCCTGGATGGAAGTAACCGAGAGCCACTTCCGTTTGCTTCGGTTGGAGTGTATTCGGAGCGAGATAGCCTGATTGGAGGAGGAATTTCAGATGACAAAGGGAAATTTAATGTGGATTTGCCTTTTGGGAAGTTTTATGCCCTTGTCGAATTCATGGGCTATGAAACTGTCAAGACCGATTTTTTTAACCTGAATCGTGAAAATTCCAATGTGGATTTAGGGAATATTTCATTGGCTAGTTCGGCGGCTGATCTGGAAGAAGTAGTCGTTCAGGGGGATAAAACGCTGATGGAATTATCACTGGATAAGCGAATTTTTAATGTAGGGAAAGATCTAGCTAATGCAGGAGGAACAGCCTCTGATATTTTGATGAATCTTCCATCGGTGGCTGTTGATCCAGAAGGAAATGTTCGACTTCGCGGGTCTACCAATGTTCGGATTTTGATCGATGGGAAACCCAGTGGACTGGTAAGTTTCAAAGGAGGTGCTGGATTGCGGCAGCTTCAGGCAAATATGGTCGAGCGAGTGGAGGTGATCACCAATCCCTCTGCACGATACGAAGCCGAAGGGATGGCAGGCGTGATCAACATTGTGCTCAAAAAAGATAATAAACAAGGTTTCAATGGGTCATTTGAAGTTATTGGCGGGTCTCCGCTCAATGCCGGGTTCAGTACCAATGTCAATTACCGCAAAAATCGGATCAACTGGTTTTTGAATTACAGTTTTGCGCGACGACATCAGCCCAACCGAAAAGAGCTGTATCAAGAAGTCTATAATCAGGACGGTACAACCTCCATTTTGCTTCAAAATAATTCCGGCATTTTCCGCAATTACAACAACAACATCCGAGGAGGATTGGACTATTATTTTTCAGAAAGCAGTATCCTGACGGCATCTTACCTCTGGAGAAGAAATGACGGCCGACGCATCACAGACATCCGATACGAAGACTACCTTAACTCGACGGACAATTTTCAAGGCTATTCGCTCCGGAGGCAAGACGAGAAAGAAAGTGAGCCCAATTCAGAAATTTCGGTAAACTACAAGAAGACCTTTGCCCAAAAGGGGCACGAGCTCGTGACCACATTTACCTACCTCAACTATTGGGAGCGTTCAGATCAGGTGTTTACGGAGTTTTTCTTTAATCCTCAAGGAGTGTCCACCCCCCAGCGAGATTTGTATCAAACTTCGCTCAATGACGAGTATGAAAATCAGTACTTGCTTCAGCTAGATTATACTAAGCCTTTTGCCAAGGAAGGGAAATTCGAAACAGGGATTCGGACGAGTTTTCGGGAAATGGAAAATGACTTCTTGGTCTCCCAGCGAAATGAAAGTGGGGAAGTGCTCCCACTGCCGGGGTTAGATAATATTTTCCTTTACGATGAAAATATCTTAGCTGCCTACGGAATCTTGGGAAACAAAACTGGCAAATGGACTTACCAAGGAGGATTACGTGCTGAGCATACGGACATTCGGACTACCTTGGTTGAAACCAATGTCCAAAATCCGAGAAAATATACCAATCTATTCCCAAGTGCTCACTTCACCTATTCGATTTCTACCGAAAACGCGTTTCAACTCAGCTACAGCCGAAGAGTTCGTCGGCCGGTGTACAATGACCTGAGTCCGTATGTGACCTTTTCCGATCAGCGAAATTTCTTTAGCGGAAATCCTGACCTTAATCCTGAGTTCACCGATGCTTTTGAGCTCGGTCATATTAAGTATCTGGACAAAGGAACCGTTTTCTCCACGGTTTATTTCAGAAATACCGTGAATAAGATCGAGCGAATTCGTCGGGTAAATGAGAATGGATTTGCTGAAACATTGCCGTTCAACCTCACTGGAGAGCAAAGTGTGGGAGTGGAATTTACCGCTGATTATCGTTTAAAAGAATGGTGGAAGTTGAATACTAATCTCAATTTCTTCCACGCTTCTATTGATGGAAGTAATGTTCAAGCCGATTTTCAAGCAAAGACAACCTCATGGCTTTTGAGACAAACTTCTCGATTCACCTTAGGGTCAGGTTGGGATATGCAATTGCGGGCGAATTACGATGCAAGACAAAAGACCGCTCAGGGTGTCAGAAAAGGGATTTTTTTTATGGATTTTTCTGCAAGTCGTCGGATCATGCAGGAGCGAGGCACGATTATCCTCACGGCCAATGATATCCTGAATACCCGTTGGAATCGATCCATTACCCAGGGGCTAGGTTTTTACACCGAGGAAGATTCCCAAATGATCCGTCGCCAGATTAACCTGACTTTCAGCTATCGCATCAAACAATAACCCCATTGGCACAAAAGTCACTGCCAAATGCCCACCGGCATCTTACTTTTGAGCTCCTAGCCCCAGTTATGAGAATTACCCTGTTGATTGCCTTAGCCCTATTCTTTGGGCTTAACTCCTTGTTTGCCCAAAAAATCAATTCAGATTACCGCCTCCATATCCGTAAAGCGAGTTCGGAGATTAGGATTGATGGAGTCTTGGATGAGCAAGCTTGGGAAGAGGCGGAAGTAGCGACTGATTTTTACATGATCACGCCTATGGACACCAGTTTTGCACGCGTCAAAACGGATGTTCGGATGAGTTATGATGATCAGAATTTATATCTCATCGTGGTCAATCATCATGCAGTAGAAGGGCCTTACATGGTCGAGTCACTCCGACGGGACTTCTCCTTTGGGAAAAATGACAATTTCCTGCTCTTTATGGATCCCTTTGAAGATTTGACCAATGGTTTTTCTTTTGGAGCAAATGCAGCGGGAGCTCAATGGGACGGACAAATGTACAATGGAGGATCAGTAGATCTGAGTTGGGACAATAAGTGGGTGTCCAAAGTGAAAAACTATGAGGACAAGTGGATTTTTGAAGCGGCAATTCCTTTCAAATCCATTCGCTATAAAAAAGGAATTACGGAATGGGGAATCAATTTCTCCCGGCTCGATTTAAAAACTACCGAAAAGTCAGGCTGGGCGCCGGTGCCTCGTCAATTTCCTTCTGCTTCTTTAGCTTACACAGGAACCTTGGTCTGGGATAATCCTCCGCCTGATGCAGGAGCAAATATTTCGGTTATTCCCTATGTATTGGGAGGGGTTAGGAAAGATCATCAAAACGGTGGTGAAAACAGCTTTCGAAGGGAGGTCGGAGTAGATGCAAAGATTTCCCTGACTTCCTCGCTCAATTTGGACCTGACGGTTAATCCCGACTTTTCCCAAGTAGAGGTAGATCGTCAAGTGACTAATTTAGACCGATTTGAACTCTTTTTCCCAGAAAGACGGCAGTTTTTCCTCGAAAACGGAGACTTGTTTGCAGGATTTGGGTATTCGACAATCCGGCCTTTTTTCTCGCGAAGAATTGGGCTCAATGCGCCTATTCAGTTTGGAGCAAGACTAAGCGGTAAACTGAATAAAGACTGGAGAATAGGAGCGATGAATATGCAGACCGGAGAAGTGGGAGAATCAGCCCTGCCAGCTCAAAACTTTACGGTCATGGCTCTGCAACGACAAGTCGGTGCCCGCTCCAATATTGGGGCCATTTTTGTCAACAAAGAGTCATTGCGGTATAATCCGGACGAGGTCGCTCAGGGTCAACCCATCTATTCCCAGTTTAATCGAAATGTAGGCTTGGAATACAATTTGGCCTCGGCCAATAACCTCTGGACAGGAAAAGCCATGGTCCTAAAATCTTTTGCACCGGATGGGACGGGAGAGGGTTTTGTTCATGCTGCGAACTTGAAATATGCGAGCGGCAACTTGACCTGGAACTGGCAACATGAGTATGTCTCCCAAAATTATACGGCAGAGGTAGGTTTCGTTCCTAGAAATGGATTTTTTAGAATCAGTCCGATGGTAGGCTACCGCTGGTTTCCCAAAAGTGAAAAAATCCTAAGCCATGGACCCGATTTTAATGTTTCCATGTTTTTCAATACCAATGGCGTTCAAACGGATAATACCACCTATGCGACGTACTCCGTTAGATTTCGAAGTCAAAGCAATCTCCTAGGCTGGGTAGCCTATGATTTTGTGAAGCTTCAGCGCCCGTTTGATCCGACCAATTTTTCTGGAGAAACCTTGGCTACCGGCACGGAACACTCTTGGAACGCTGTAGGACTAGAATACACCTCCAAACCTCAGAGCGTGTTTACTTATGCTTTCATAGGAAGAGTGGGTGGATATTATGCCGATGGCCAGCGGTATAATTTCACGACAGACTTTGGATATCGATTTCAGCCCTATGTGAGTTTGGCCATGAGTACCAATTTTAACCAAATCCAATTGCCTCAACCGTGGGGAGACACTCGGTTTTGGCTGATCGGGCCTCGAGTCGATGTCACCATGACCAATACCTTGTTTTTTACGGCCTTTGTCCAATACAACGAGCAAATCAAAAATATCAACCTGAATACGCGCTTTCAGTGGAGGTTCAAACCTGCTTCGGATTTGTTTTTGGTGTACACGGATAATTATCTGCCGGCGCCTTTTTACACCAAAAACCGCTCTCTGGTGTTGAAGTTTACCTATTGGTGGAATCTCTAGTAGATTCTAATCAGGCCTTAATCTTCAATACTCACATTAATAAACGTCGCTACTCCAAATAAGGGTCTAGTTCTTAAGAAATTTCCATTTTCAAATCCTGCTGCAAATTCCACTCGGAAAAACCGGAAGAGGTTGTCAAGTGAGTAGCCGATTTCGGTGTAGTGCGGGGAGTTTTCGGTTTTGAGGTAATTCACAAAGATATTTTCCCTCACTCCAGAAAACCGCAACATGGGGAGCTGGGTGAGTAGGAATTTCCGGAATTGATAATGGGCAATGGAGGAAATATAGGCACCCGAAGTGCTGTATTTGTAATAGTCCATTACTCGATAATTAGAGGCAGCACTGATGTTTGAAAACAGGGTTCTATTGCCCCCAAAATGCTTGAAATCCTGGAAAAAGACCTGATTTGAATTTGTAAATGTGCCAGCAGTTACATTAAAGTCTAATTTTCCGCTTACCCCAAAATTGAAGGAGTGTTTAATAGATCCTTCAAGTTGTTCAAAATCTGCCGCCAAGCCATTTTTGAAAAGTCCTGGTAGGGCTCGTTGATACATAAATGTGATTTCAGGGGATCGTTCATAGTTTGGACTTTTTCTTCCGTTACGGATGGTGTAGCTGAGTCCAGGGCGCCAATCCACCGAAGCATGAATTCGAGCGATTTGGTGACTGGCAAAATTGCTCGGGAAGCTCTCCACATTCTCAGGTCTATTGGAGCTGAATTCCCGATCGGGCTGGTTATATAGGCTGTAATCACTCGTATTAAATAGTTCTCTGCGTTCAGCAAGCAAGAAGTTGACTCGATAGGTGAGTCCATAATTGACGCGATGTGCCCAATATGCCCTTGCGAAGTCTTGCTCATAAAGTTTCATGTAGTTTTTTCTGACCAAAAGGGAATACATCGCGTTTACTTGTTCCTGAATTGGATTTTCAGAATTAAACTGATAGATATACTTTCCTCCTTCCAAACCCCATGTTTGTCCTGATGTCGGCTGGGTATGAGACCATCTCAAATCGATTTTTCCATAAAATCTTTTGCTGGCAAATCCATACCGAAGCTCAGGCTCGATGTTGAAACTTTTTCGAAAGCGATTGACCGAATCTGGAAGCTTGATTTCTTGATACTTTCGATAGAATAAACCCAATCCCACTTTCCAGCCTTCTACCGTATTAAAGGACATTTTGGTCAAGTTTACCGGAAATCCCACAGAGATCCCTTTTCCAAAATTGTATCTGGCTCCGTATAAAAAATCAAGTGGCTGATACTTACTCCTTGCCTTTTTGGCCACAGAATCTACATCGCTAAGCTTTGCCGCATCCACGAGAGCCAAACTATCGTCTCGTTGGTAGCCTTGAATTTCCTTCACGGTAAGAGGGACTGGTCGTATGCTATCCCAATAGCTAAGCCCTCGCCTTCGAGCCAAGGAATCTACGGCGTAGTTCCGCTCTGAGATGACGGATTCCTCGTCTTGGTTTTTGGATTCCTGGATTAGTTCCTTTTCGTATTGATTGAGAAGTTTTCGATATTCTTTTCGGGTGGTCGGCTGTTCCGAAGCGAGTTGCTCAAGTGCTGTTCGGGACTTATCTATTTTGAGTGCACCTTGTGGAACTTCCTGTACTTTTTCATCAATAATGACCGGAGCCAATGTCAAGTCGGGATTCAAGGTGACCTTGTATTCTCGGGTGGAGGCTAAATATCTGAATTCCCCTTCAAATCCAAAAATTTTTCCACCGAACACGTAAGTATGAGTTAAAGGCATCCAGACCTGTTCTTCCACTGGGGCGTATTGTTGTTTGGCTTGGATTTCAAACCCCAAATAGGAAGTTTTTAAATCCAGACTATGAATTGCCCAAAGATCTTCTATGATATAAATGTATCCTTCAAAAACCTGTTCCCCTCTAGATCTCGGCGTCACCCGAATTTTACTCACCATTACATTTTGGTCAAAAAAACTTCCTTCGTACTTAAATGAATAATAAGTAAAGGCATAGCGGGACAAAGGACTTACAATGCCGTTGATTTTATCTTGATAAAAAGAGGTTTGGATATAAGGAGCAGGTGAAGTTCCCTGATTTTCGCCATTGGTTCGAATAGAAAGAACAGTTTCCGTGATTTTATCCGGTTGTTCGAAGCTTATTCGGGAAACGGATTCAGAAGTGTAAGCCTCATTGAGCTTCAAACCTTCCTCCTCCAGTTTCTTTTTCAAGAAAAAAGGAGCGTCTGTCATTTGGCCCGTTCCCTTGAGATAGACTGTCATCTCATAGCTTTTCAACTGAAGGCGGTGATACTTGGCTTTGGCAATCGCTTTTCGCATGATAGTCAAAGCTGGATCTTCAGATTTGGAGTTAACCTCAACTGTGGACAAGGTGTACACTTGTTCCTCAAGTTCGAAGTTCAATTCGATCCACTGATCTTTTATCTCGACGGTTTTTATCTGAGACTTATAGCCGAGAAATTGTACCAAAACATCGTAAAACCCTGGCTTGAGTTTGAATTCATAAGCACCATTTTCATTCGTGGGTACTCCGTCTTCTAAGTTTCGGATATAGATGGAAGCAAAAGGCAGGGGGTCGGAAGATGTAGATTTGACAATCCCTCGGATACCCTGGGCGAGCGTGGGGGTAGAAATCAAAATCGAGAAAAGGACCCAAAGAGCAATCCTAAATTTGACAGGCATAAAAAGCTGGTTTAATCGATCAAATATAGAGATGGAAAAACCACTAAAAAGGTTGTCAAAAAGTCAATTAATATTTTTTAGGGTTTGCAAACATGCTTTCATTATATATAATCTATAAAATATTATTTGGTAAGCGATTCTACTAAGTAGGGATTGGAATTTTTAAAATATTCAATCAATACGAAATCACTTAAATAAAAATTTTAAAAATGTCGAAATCGTGTAAAGGAGGCAGATTTTTTTTCTCGTTAAATTTTCAATTATTTAAAAAAAAATCAATTTTTTAAGAACCTTTAAATGGAAAACGTTTTCCTTTGAATTATTTATATTTATAATAATTTTTTGTTAATGATTTGTTAAAATTAGCATTGATCTGTTGTAAGAAGATTTTTAGACATATGACTAGAGAGTTTGTTAAGATTTGCAAAATTAAAATCCTTGCCAGACTTTAGATTTGAAATATTAGTACTCATACCTATTTCGCTTTTTCAAAAAACAACAAACCCTATGAGAAATTATTTACCAAAACTCAAGTCGTTGATGCTTGCGATGGTACTGATGATCGGTACTATAGTAGTCGCCAACGCCCAAAACCGTTCCATCTCAGGTACTGTCCTGGATGCAACGCTTGGAGACCCTGTACCGGGTGCAACGGTCCTTATCAAAGGAACGACCCGAGGCACGGCCACGGATTTGGACGGTAAGTTTACCTTGCCTCTTCAAGCCGGTGACCAAGTGCTTGTTATTTCCTTTGTGGGATACCTCACTCAGGAAGTTGAAATTGGCAACCAGTCTACAATTACTGTAAGCCTGCAAGAAGATGTTCAATCTCTTCAGGAAGCAGTAGTTATCGGTTACGGTAGCCAAGACAAAAAAGAAATTACTTCTGCAGTAGTGGGTGTTAAGCCTGACGACTTCAACAGAGGTAACGTTTCTAACCCTACTCAATTATTGCAAGGTAAAGTAGCGGGTCTGTCTATCACTCGTCCAGGTGGTAACCCTAACAACGGATTCAATATCCGATTGAGAGGTTTGTCTACCTTCGGAGCTAACTCATCTCCATTGATCGTATTGGACGGTGTAATCGGTGCTTCTCTTGAGAACGTTGACCCGAATGACATTCAGTCTATCGACGTATTGAAGGATGGTTCTGCTGCTGCGATCTACGGTGCTAGAGGTTCTTCTGGTGTTATCTTGATCACCACTACAAAGCAAGGAAAGAAAGAAGGCACAACTAACGTGACCATCAACTCTTTTGCGACCATGGATCAGGCTACTAACTTGATTCCTGTATTGTCAGCTGAAGAATTTGTAGCTAGAGGTGGTACTAACTTTGGAAGCAATACTGACTGGAGACAAGAATTGATCTCTGATGCAGTTTCTTATACAACCAACGCTTCTGTGTCTGGTAGCTTTGGTAACTCAAGCTACATGGCTTCTGTGAACTATCGTGACAACAACGGTATCGTTGACGGAGTTGGAAATGAGCGTTTGAACACTCGTTTGAACCTTTCTCAAGGTGCAATGAACAACAGATTGAGATTCAACGTGAACTTGTCTTTCACTAACGTTGATTCTGAATCAATCAATGATGCTGCATTCCGATATGCAACTATCTACAACCCTACTGCTCCTGTCTTCCAAGAGAATACACAGGATAGCAGAGATTTCGGAGGATATTTCCAACGAGATTTGTTTGACTTCTACAATCCAGTTGCTCTTGCTAGACAGCAAAAATTCGTAGGTGAAACAAAAACTGCTTTGACTTCTTACAGAGCTGAATTTGACATCCTTCCAAACTTGACTTGGTCTGCTCAGTATTCCCAAGACCGTAGAAATACACTTTCTGGTGCATTCTGGTCTTTGAATGACTTCCAAGTAGGTATCGGTGCTCAAGGTTCTGCTGAAAGAACAACTTATGATAGATCTCAGCGAATCTTGGAATCTACTTTGAGATACGAAACTGATCTTTCTTCTAAATTGAATATGACCCTTTTGGGTGGTGTGGGTACACAGTACACAACTACTCAAGGTTTCAATGCTCGAGTTAGACAATTCCTATTCGATGTGGGATGGAATAACTTAGGTGCTGGTGCAATCCGTTTGGGTAACAACACCAACGTATTCTCTTACGCTAACCAAGATCAATTGAACTCTGCATTTGGTCGTGCTAACTTCAACTGGGACAACATGATCTTCGTGTCTGCTTCAGTAAGAGCTGAAACTTACTCTGGTTTCGGCCCAAATAACCAAACTGGTGTGTTCCCTGCATTCTCTGTAGGTTCTGACTTCACCCAGATCTTCGATATGGGAATCTTCAGTCAGTTCAAGCCAAGAGTATCCTACGGTGTAACTGGTAACCTTCCTCCATCTCCAACCTTGGCGTTGGGTGTGTTCGGTAATGGTAACAGAATCGACCTTGATGGTGACCCATTGACTCAGAATGACATCTTCGTAGGTATCACTCAGCAGTCTAACCCTAACAGAGACTTGAAGTGGGAAACTAAGAAAGAATTTAACGTGGGTGTTGACTTCGGCATGTTTGATGGCAAAGTGAACGGTAGCGTTGATTACTATACCAGAAATATCTCTGACCTTCTATTTAATGTACCAGTTGCTACAGGTGGTCCAAACCCATTTGATCCAGGACGTTTCAACACGGCTTCTTCTACTTGGGTAAACTTGGCTGACTTGAGAGCTGCAGGTTTTGAATTCGCAGTTGGTGTTAACCAAATCGGAAAAGGTTCTTTGAAGTGGAGCCCTAACTTCAACTTCACCATCTACGACAAAACTACTATCGAAAGCTTGTCAGCTGGTGAGTTAGGATTCGACGAATTGCGTTTCGCAACTCCAGGTGCTCCAGGTCAGAACAACAACCCAATCATCTACAACAGAGTAGGTCAAACATTGGGTGATTTCTACGGTCCAAGATTGTTGGGTTACACTGAAGCTGGTCAATATATCCTTTCTACTACCGATCCTAACGAATTTGAAAAGCTAGGTAACGGTCTACCAAAAGGTGAATTCGGTTTCGCTAACTCCTTTGCTTACGGTCAGTGGACATTGAATGTATTCTTGAGAGGTGCTTGGGGTCATGACTTGTACAACTCTTACAGAGGTTTCTACGAGAATGCTGATGGAGCTTCTAACACTTGGAACTCTGTCGTAACTGACAAGACTCCAACTAGCCCACTAGTAACTTCTACTCCTACATTCAACAGCTCATACATTGAAGATGCTTCATTTGTACGCTTGGACAACATGGAATTGGGTTACAATTTCAAAACCAATTCTCCAAATTTGAGTTCTTTGAGAGTGTACTTTGCAGCACAGAACTTATTTACAATTACCAATTACACAGGTATCGACCCAGAAGTTAGAATCAATGACTCTGAAAACGGTGACGGATTTACTACCTCACTTTCTCCGGGTATCGAGCGTAGAAATACTTATTTCCAAACTCGTTCATTCACTTTGGGTGTAACTGTGAACTTCAAATAACCAATCAAATTCCACAGATATGTTTAAATCATTTCGAAAAATCGGTTTAGTGCTTCCCTTGGTATTCGCCTTGGGCGCATGTCAGGAGCTGGAGCAGGAGGTATTGGATGGGGTTACAGCGGAGGATGTTGCCAATAGCGCCAACCCTAATTTGATTGCTGTACTGAAGGCTTCTGCTTACTCAAGAATCGTAGGTTCTTGGGGTGGTCACAATAGTATTTGGTCTATCAACGAAGTAGCATCTGATGAGATGGCGATCACTCAGAAAGGTGCTGACTGGGAAGATGGTGGTCAGTGGTTGAGAATGCACAGACATACTTGGCAACCTTCTGAAGAATCTTTCAATAACTCTTGGAACTACTGCTACACTGCGATCGGTGAAATCAACAACTTGTTGATCCAATATCCGGATGTAGCTGCTTTGGGTGCAGAATTGAGAGTTCTTAGAGCGCTTGTTTACCTTTGGTTAGTGGATTCTTTCGGTAATGTTCCTATCGTTACTGAAGAAACAACTGGTGGTAATCCAAGAAACAATACAAGAGCTGAAGTTTTCGCTTTCATCGAAAGCTCAATCAAGGATAACCTTTCTCTTCTTCCTGCTACTTCAGGTAAATACACCTTGAATCAAGTATCTGCACAAGCAATCTTGGCTAAGTTGTATTTGAATGCTGAAGTATATACTGGAACTGCTCGTTGGGCAGATGCAGAAGCTGCAGCTGACGCAGTAATCAATAGCGGACAGTATTCATTGTCTTCTAACTTCTTCAGCAACTTCTCTGAGAGAAACTCTGGTTCTACTGAGAACATCTTCACGCTTCCTTATGACCAGAACAATGCTGGTGGTTTCAACTTGGTTCAAATGACTTTGCACTACTTAAGCCAAAACACCTTCAACTTGCAGGAGCAGCCTTGGAATGGATATTCTTCTTTGGAAGAATTCTACAACAGCTTTGATGACAATGATGCTAGAAAGAATTCCTTCATCGTAGGTCCTCAGTTCTCTTCTGACGGTTCTAGATTGAATGATATCTCTGCTGAAGCTAATGACCCTGACGGTCAGCCGTTGACTTTCACTCCAGAAATCAACATGCTTGCTCCTAACGCGTATAGACAAGCTGGTGCTCGTGTAGGTAAATTCGAATTTGCTTCAGGTGCTGGTTCTTCTTTGAACAACGACTATCCGTTGATCCGTCTTGGTGAAATCATCATGATCAAAGGTGAAGCTGCTTTCCGTCAAGGAAAAACTGCTGTAGCGCTAGCTGCAATCAACCAAGTGAGAACAAGAGCTGGTATGCCAGCTTACGCTTCTCTTACTTTGGATGATATCTACAATGAAAGAGGATTTGAAATGTTTGCTGAAGCTACTCGTAGAAGCGACCAAATCCGTTTCGGTAAGTGGAATCTTCCTTGGTGGGAAAAAGGAACTTCTGAGCCTTTCAGAGCTTTGTTCCCAATCCCTCAGCAGCAAATCAATGCTAACCCTAATTTGACTCAAAATCCAGGTTATTAATTTGATCTGAGTGAATTTCTAAAGGAAGTGTGCTTTCGGGTGCACTTCCTTTTTTTCTGAATACAACCCATGAAAACCAGGATTCTTCTTTCCCTTGCATGGCTTACTTGGCTGGGCTGTCAGCCTAAGGAGGATCAATCCGATTCACTTTTTTCGCTTGTCTCCAGCGATTACTCTGGAGTAGATTTTAGAAATGATCTCGTGTACACCGAACAGGTTAATCCCTACACGTTTCGAAATTTTTACAATGGTGCAGGAGTCGCAATCGGAGATATCAATCAAGATGGACTTCCTGATATTTTTTTGGCGGGTAATCAAACTTCAAATCGACTTTATCTCAATCAGGGTAACCTGAAATTCAAAGACATTACACACGATGCCGGATTAAATTCCTCTGGCATTTGGTCGACTGGAGTAAGTATGGCTGACGTAAATGGGGACGGTCTCTTGGATATTTATGTGTGTAAATCTGGCCCAAAAGGTGGGGAAAGACGACACAATGAATTGTTCATCAATAATGGAGATCTGACCTTTTCCGAACAATCCGAGAAATACGGATTAGCTGAATCAGGCCTCAGTCAACATGCAGTATTTTTTGATTATGACAAGGACGGAGACCTGGATATGTACTTGCTGAGTAATTCTGGACGTTCTGTCGGAGTTTTTGACCTTCGGGTAGGTCAGCGGGAAATTCGTGATCCTGAAGGAGGCAATAAACTATTTAGAAATGATGGGACCCATTTTGTCGATGTGTCCCAGGAAGCGGGTATATACGGGAGTGCGATTGGCTATGGATTAGGAGTCACCGTTTCTGATTTGAATGGAGACATGTGGCCTGATTTATATGTTTCTAATGATTTTTTTGAACGCGATTACTTGTATTTAAATAATCAAGACGGGACTTTCAAAGAAGTCCTTCCTGAGGTCCTTCCCGAAATCAGCATGGGGTCAATGGGGGCCGATATCGCTGATCTGGACAATGACTTGCGTCCCGACATTTTTGTAACAGAAATGCTTCCCTCGGACTTAGCTCGGGTCAAAACCAAAACTCCCTTTGAGGATTGGGACAAGGCGCAGGCAAACTTTAAATCAGGCTACCATCGGCAGTTTACCCGAAATACCTTACAGCGAAACCTAGGAAGCCAGCCTGGAACCAAAGAGCCAATTTTCATTGAAATTTCCAGAATGACAGGAATGGAGGCTACAGATTGGAGCTGGGGTGCCTTGATTTTTGACGCAGATCTGGATGGGAATAAAGATGTTTTTGTGGCGAATGGAATCGTGAAAGATTTGACCGATTTCGACTTTGTGGATTTTTACGCCAATCAACAAGAAGATATTTCTGGATTAAAAAAGGATTCCTTGCTCGTGACACGCATGATCGATGCCTTTCCTTCCGTGCCGCAGGTTAATTACCTCTTTGCAAATCGAGGAAACTGGAACTTTGAAAACATCGCCTCAAAAGCTGGTTTAGATTTTCCGACCTTCAGTACTGGTGCTGCTTATGCAGATTTGGATAACGATGGGGACTTGGATCTGGTAATTAATAATCTAAATGAGGAGGCTTTTCTTTATCAAAATAAGCAACGTGAATTAAAAGGTTCAGCTTACCTGACCTTAGATTTGGGAGCAGAATTCGGAGCTAAGGCCACGGTGTATTCTGGCGGAAGGACTCTTTTTCAAGAATACCAACCGGTCAAGGGATACATGTCTTCGGTCGATCCGAGATTGCATTTCGGACTGGGGCAAAGTGGCGCGATTGATTCATTGCTCGTGGAATGGCCCTCTGGCAACCAAACCCAGCTCAAAAATATCCCCGTCAACCAAACACTTAAATTAAAAGAAGAAGGAGCCACTTTCGCTAATCCTTCCTCTCTTCAAGATTTTGAAAAAGCCCTTCAAAAAGTAGAGATTGCACTGCCATTTTTACACCAAGAAAGTGAGTTTATTGATTTTGATCGTGATCGATTGCGATTTTGGTCTATCAGCGATGAGGGTCCTAAAGCTGCTTTGGCTGATGTAAATGGAGATGGAACAACGGATGTTTTTATTCCAGGAGCCAAAGGGAAGGCTTCCCGAATGTATGTTCAAAAAGGAAACGATTTTGTAGAGACCAATCGAAACCTCTTTGCTCAAGACAGTCTTTCGGAAGATGTGGTTGCTCATTTTTTTGATGCGGATCAAGATGGAGATGTAGACCTTTGGGTTGGAGCTGGTGGAGTGGAGTTTGCAGATTATTCCCTTCCTTTTCAAGATCGACTTTATTTAAATGACGGATCAGGGGCATTTTCTCGCTCAACTCAATCTTTTAGCTTGGTTCCAACTTCCTTTGTTTTGACAGAGGATTTTGACCAAGATGGAGATCTGGATGTCTTTACAGGCACCAGAGCATTGCCGTTTGGATATGGACTTCCGGTGGGGCTTATCGTGTATCAAAACGATGGAGTGGGTAATTTCACCGATATCACCTCCCAATGGAATACCGTTTTTTCAAAAATAGGTATGCTGACCTCAGGTGCTTTTGCAGACCTGAATGAAGATGGCCGCAATGAGTTGATTTTGGCTGGGGAATGGATGGGAATCCATGTGTTTTCTTACGAACGTGGACAGTGGATAGAAAACTCATCGGCATTTGGTCTGGATAACACCCGAGGTTTATGGAATTCACTCCTCGTCCAAGACCTGAATGGAGATGGGTTACCAGATATCTTAGCAGGAAATAGAGGCCTCAATTTCCGCTTGAAAACAAGCTTAGAAAGTCAGATGGCACTTGTCGTCAATGATTTTGATCAAAATGGAGCCTTAGACCCGATCTTGGCGCAGCGTCAAAACGGGAAACATATTCCTTGGGTCATGAAGAATTCATTGCTTCGTCAAATCCCTTCCCTTAAAAAACAATTGGTCACGTATGCGTCTTACAAAGACAAGGCGCTAGAAGAGCTTTTCCCTGAAGCGATATGGGCAAATTCCTTAATTTTGCCACTAGATCGTCTGCAAACTTCCTTATGGATTAATCAAGGAAAAGGTCATTTGGTGGAAGAATTCCTTCCCTCTGAAGTCCAATCTGCTCCGATCTATGCGAACGCTCTAATTTCGAAACCTGGGAAATCCCCTCTTTTAATTGTAGGTGGAAATCAATCCCGAATCAAACCTGAATTAGGGTCTCAATTGGGGAGCTATGGTTGGGTCTTAGAAGCAAAAAACAATTCCTGGCAAGCGCTACTTCCTGAGCAAAGCGGCCTATTCGTCCCTGGTGAAATCCGGGATATTCAGGTGATCGAGATCGCCAATCAATCCAACTTACTTGTACTACGAAACAATGACACACCACTTCTATTTGCGATTCGCTAGTTTTCTTCTCTTTATTTCCTTGGTTTCCTGCCAGTCTGACTATGAGAAAATGGAAAGTCGGGAACTGGCCTCGGGCAAGCAAGTCAATGACTTGTTTTTCGATTTAAGGCTTGGAATGGATCGAAAAGAATTTTTCGAAGTTTGCTGGAAGAAAAACAAAGAGGGAGTTCTAACCAACGGCCCGACCGAGTTATCTGTTGAACATTCACTTGTACTTCCATCCGGGCACGAAGCTAAAATGCGCTTTTATCCCAAATTTGAAGGAGATAAAATCTATGTGATGCCTATCGAATTTACCTACGAAGGATGGGCACCATGGAATGAAGAATTGACAGCTGAAAAGCTTCGAGAAGATGTGGTTGCGCTTTTTGAAAAATGGTATGGAGAAGGCTTCCTGGAAGTAAGTGACAAGGATAAAACCAAAGTCGCATTTGTCAAAATCGATGGAAATCGGAGAATAAGAGTCTTCAAAAAGCACCTTTCAGCAGTACGGGTCGAGATTGAAGATCTGCCTGTTTTGAAGAAACTAAAAGAGGATAAAAACTCATGAGAAAATTAATCATCACCGTCCTCGCCTTGGGGAGTCTAGTTGCCTGCAAGGAAAATACTGAATCCACTGAGCCCAAACTCTTTGTAGAAATCGCTCCTGAGCAATCAGGTGTTGATTTCGCAAATACCCTCACTTTTGATGAAGAGTTTAACATTTTTACCTACCGGAATTATTACAACGGAGGTGGGGTAGCGATAGGTGATGTAAACAATGATGGACTTGCTGATTTGTATTTTACGGCAAACATGCAGCCCAATAAGCTCTACCTCAACAAAGGGGATTTCCAGTTTGAAGAAGTGACCGAAAAGGCTGGCGTGGCAGGCACCCGAGCTTGGAGCACCGGGGTCGCTATGGCTGATGTCAATGGTGATGGCTGGTTGGATATTTATGTGTGTAACTCCGGCGATATTGCGGGTGACAATAAACAAAACGAGCTGTTCATCAATCAAGGCGATGGAACTTTCCTAGAACAAGCGGAAGCGTATGGCCTAGCCGATCAAGGTTTTTCAACCCATGCTGTATTTTTCGATTATGACAAAGACGGTGACTTGGATGTCTATCTTTTGAATAATTCGTATCAAGCAATCGGCTCTTTCAATAAAATGCAGAATGAACGCCCGGTGCGAGATGCTGTTGGTGGTGACAAGTTATTCCGAAACGACGGAGAAAAGTTTACGGATGTAAGCGAGGAAGCTGGAATTTATGGATCAATCATTGGCTTTGGTTTGGGCATTACCATCGGAGACGTCAATCAGGATACTTGGCCTGACATCTTTATTTCCAATGACTTCTTTGAAAAAGATTACCTCTACATCAATAACCAGGACGGAACATTTACAGAAAGCTTGGAATCTGCCATGCGATCGATTAGTGCTGCCTCAATGGGTGCAGATATAGCAGATATCAATGGGGATGGCTTGCTGGATATTTTCGTGACCGATATGTTGCCTGAACCTACCACACGCTTGAAGCAAGTGACTACGTTCGAAAATTGGGATAAATTCCAATTCAACAAGACCCACGGTTATCATTATCAATTTTCCCGAAATATGCTCCATCTCAACAATGGAGATGGGACTTTCAGTGAAATTGGTCGCTTAGCCAATGTAGAAGCAACCGATTGGAGTTGGGGAGCTCTGATGTTTGATATGGACCATGATGGGAAGCGGGATATTTTCGTGGCGAATGGGATTTACCAAGACATCACCGACTTGGATTACCTAAATTTTATCGATGATGAGGAGACCAAGGTGAAGATAATTTCCCAGCAAGGCGTGGATTACAAAGCATTGATCGACCCGATCCCAGTTAATCCCGTTCCGAATTACGCCTTTCGAAATCTCGGAAATCTCAAGTTTGAAAATGTCATTGAAGCATGGGGTCTTGGTGGAGCCATACATTCAAATGGGGCGGCGTATGGAGATTTGGACAATGACGGGATTCTCGATTTAGTAGTGAATAACTCCAATCGACCAGCGCAAATTTTCAAAAATCAAAGCCGAGCCCTCCATCCGGAAAATCATTCAATTCAACTTTCCCTTAAAGGGAAGGGGAAAAATACCGGAGCAATTGGTGCTCAGATTCGAGTGACTGTTGGAGGGCAGCAATTTTACACCGAGCAAATGCCCAATCGAGGCTTTCAGTCAAGTGTCGATCCAAAAATCACCATTGGCTTAGGTCAAGTATCTCAAGTGGATCAAATCGAAGTTCTTTGGCCTGATGGAGCTTACACTCAACTTACCAATCAATCGGCAGATCAATTGGTGACGCTTGCTTGGGAAGAAGCAGGAAGTCTTCCGGAAGGTGTTTCGTTTTTCTCTCCTAAACCGGAAAACACATTTACCAAAGACCCTTCGATTTCCCTTCCCTTTGTCCATCAGGAAAATGAATTTGTGGACTTTGATCGGGATCGTTTGACTTATCATATGTTCTCTACCGAAGGTCCTGCTGTAGCCAAAGGAGATGTCAATGGGGACCAGATTGAGGATTTATTCTTTGGTGGAGCAAAAGGATTTCCGGGTAGAGTTTACTTAGGTTCTGGTACAGGCTATCGTGAATTGCCTCAGCCGGAATTGGAGGCTGATGCGATTTCGGAAGATGTCGACGCGGTATTTGTCGATGTGGATGGGGACCAAGATTTGGATTTGGTGGTGGTGTCAGGTGGAAATGAGTCCGGTTTTGGATCGCTTGATCTTGCAGATCGATTGTATCTAAATGATGGGAAGGGTAATTTTTCCAAACATAATCAATCAGGTCTAGGAGCTGTTTTTGGAAGTAGTGCTGCAGTAGGAGTCCTGGATATCAATGGCGATGGAGCTTCGGATTTAGTGGTAGGAGGTCGTTTGGTTCCGTTTACCTATGGAGCGCCTGCCAGTTCTCAACTTTGGATCAATGATGGAAAAGGAAACTTCTCTGAACAGTCTGCAGCGCTTGCACTTGACTTGAAGGACTTGGGCATGGTGACTGATTTGGAAGTAGTTGATTACGATGGCGATGGTGAGAAAGATGTAATTCTGGTGGGAGAATGGATGGCTCCAACTTTCTTTAAACAAGTGGAAGGAAAGCTAGTCAAGCAATCAATCCCTTCCCTGGAGTCGCTTAAGGGATGGTATCGAACAATTACTTCCGGTGATTTTAATGGGGACGGGAGAGTTGATTTTGCGTTTGGAAATCATGGGTTGAATACCCGATTTAAGGTGAGTTCGGAGCATCCTGTTAGTTTATTTCTAAATGATTTGGATCAAAATGGATCCATTGAGCAGATTTTTACGCGGAGAAATCAGGACGTAGAAATTCCTTATGCCCTCAAACACGAATTGGAAAAACAGGTGCCTTCGATCAAGAAGAAATACATCAAATATTCCGATTACAACGATCAAAGTCTTACCGATATTTTTCCAAAGGAAATCGTGGATAAATCCATCCGACAGGAGGTCAATCATTTGGAGTCTGGCGTTTTGATGAACCTAGGCGGTGGAAATTTTGAGTGGAAATCATTTCCTATTGAAGCACAAAAAACCTGGGTATTTGCAATTCAGACCCTTGATTTGAATCAAGACGGAATTCTTGATTTGGTATTGGGTGGAAATTTGTCTCAAGCCAAACCGGAAGTGGGTAAGTACGATGCTGGCTTTGGAGAGGTGCTCATCGGGAAAGGTGATGGCACATTTGAATTTCTTCCTAATCGCGTGCATGGACTTCATTTGGATGGAGATATTCGGGAATTTTCGGTTTTAGGAAGTAATCATTTGCTCGTGGTAAAAAACAACGCGGCAGCTGAAATCTGGAAGTTTTGATGAATTCATTTCGCTCATATCTTTTCATAAGTTTAAGTGTCCTGTTCTTTTTGGGGTGTGCCTCAGAAGAGCAAAAGGAAGAGGCTAAACTTTTTGAATTGCTCCCATCTACTCAAACAGGGGTGAATTTTCAAAATACACTCACCTCCAGCCTAGAGTCCAATATTCTTGAATACCTCTATTTCTACAATGGAGGGGGAGTAGCCACCGGGGATATCAACGGGGATGGGCTAGTCGATCTGTACTTCACAGGCAATCAAGTTCCCAATCGACTATACCTCAATCGCGGAAATTTTCAGTTTGAAGATATCACCGAATCCGCAGGTGTTTCTGGAGATGGAGGATGGTCCACCGGAGTCACCATGGGCGATGTGAATGGGGATGGGCTTTTGGATATTTACGTTTGTCAGGTTGGGGATTATGGAAAAATCCAAGGTCAAAATAAGCTCTACCTTAATCTTGGGGAGGGTAGATTCCAGGAAGTAGGAAAGGAGTTTGGAGTAGATTTCAAGGGGTTCAGTACCCATGCAGCGTTTTTGGATTATGACCGAGATGGGGATTTGGACTTGTATCTTTTGAATCATAATGTGAAGTCGCCCGAAGTATTTGCACAGGCTGGCAATCGCGAAAAAATTGATCCTTCCGGCGATAAACTTTTCAAAAACCTACTGATGGAAGGAGGAAAAGGCTTTGAAGATGTAACCTTAGCATCTGGCATTTATTCCAGCATTTTAGGTTTTGGGCTAGGAGTTGCCGTGGAGGATTTTAATGGAGATGGTTGGTTGGATCTATATGTTTCCAACGATTTTACAGAAAACGATTATCTCTATCTGAATCAACAAGACGGTACTTTCCGGGAATCCTTGCAGGAGTTGATTTCCAGTACCAGCCGTTATAGCATGGGGAATGATGCTGCTGATCTCAATGGAGATGGTTGGCCGGATATTTTTACCACCGATATGCTCCCAGAGGATCCGGAGGTTTGGATGAAATCAGTCGGTGAGGACAAGGCAGAGGTCTACCAAATCAAGTCCAATTTTGACTACGGAGATCAATATGTTCGGAATCACTTACAGTTAAATGCGGAAGGAAATGGCTTTTCAGAAATCGCCCAATTTGCAGATGTTCACGCCTCAGATTGGAGTTGGTCGCCTTTGCTGTTTGATATGGACAATGATGGGCTACTGGATATTCATGTAAGTAATGGGATTGCTAAACGACCCAACGATTTGGATTTTATCCAATACTCTCAAGATGCCGATGCTCGTACTCCTATGGAGGAGTTGCGTGAAAAACAAATTTCGCTCCTGCCAAAGCTCGAGATTCCAAATTTCGCATGGATAAATCAAGGAGATTTGAGATTTGAAAATAAAGCCAAACAATTGGGATTAGACCATAAAGGCTATTCCAACGGTTCTGCCTATGCAGATTTGGATAATGACGGTGACTTGGATTTGGTGATCAATAATATCGACCAAGAGGCCTTTATTTATCAAAACCATTCTGAAAAATCAGGCAATCATCACCTTCGAGTGGCGCTTCGAGGTCAAAAAAACAATTCCTTTGGTATCGGGGCAAAAGTTAAACTTTTCGCCTCTGGTCAGACTTGGACTCAACGCCTGAGCACCAGTAGGGGGTTTCAATCCGGCCCATCGACTACCTTGGTTTTTGGCTTGGGGAACACCGCTACGATTGATTCGATTCAAGTCAGTTGGCCAGAGGGGGATTTGGAAGTTTATCCTGGTATTTCTTCCGATACGCTGATCCTCTTGGAAAAGGGAATGGGAATCATGAAGGAATTTAATGTTTCCATGGCGGTCTCTGAGAAGCCAGAACCTGCTTTTCCTTGGAAGCATGATGAAAAAAGTGAGGTGGATTTTATCAAGCGTGAATATTTAGCGCTAAAAACCTACTCGATGGAAGGCCCAGCTGTTGCAGTGGGAGACGTCAATGGTGATGGATTGGATGATTTGTATTTGGGAGGAGCTAAAGATCAAGCCGGGGTCATTTTGATTCAGCAGCCTTCCGGGCAATTTGTGGAAGTGGAAAATCCAATTTTCCGACAATTGGCCAAAGCAGAAGATACGGTCGCTGAATTTGCAGATTTCAATGGAGATGGGCTCTTGGATTTATATGTTGGTAGTGGAGGGAATGAATATCCAACAGGCAACCTGTTTGCATTCGATCGTTTGTTTTTCGGAAATGGTCAGGGCAAATTTCAATTTGCGATGAATTCGCTGCCTCCCTTGGGAGAAAATACGAGCGCGATTGTTCCTTTTGATCTCGATCAAGATGGTGATTTAGATTTGTTCGTCGGAGCGTCGGTAGTCACTGGTGATTACGGGGCAAGTCCCAAAAGTGCTCTTCTGATTAATAATGGAAACGGGCAATTTTCGGATGCGAGTGATGCAATGCTGCCTGAAGGGGGACGTTTGGGAATGATCAATACCGCTGCATTTGTAGATTTATTGGGCGATGGATCTTCGAAATTGGTCATTTCAGGAGACTGGAATTCGATTCGGGTTTTGGAATTCAAAGGAGGGAAGTTGGTTGAACGATCCATTCCTGGTTTGGAATATTCTTCGGGCTGGATCCAAACTTTACAGTTTGCGGATGTCAATCAAGATGGGAAGATGGATATCCTGGTGGGGAATCTGGGAGAAAATACCAAGCTCAAAGCCAGCGAAACCAAGCCCCTTTGGTTATACCATCATGATTTCGATGAAAATGGCCAAGCCGATCCGATTGTGTTTCATTACATGGGGGACAAGCTTGTTCCTTTTGCAACGCGTGATGATTTGATTCGTCAAATTCCGGGGTTGAAGCGGAAGCATTCCTCCTATGCAGCTTATTCCCAGATCACCCGTCCTGAAGATTTATTTTCGGAAAAAGAACTTGAAGGGGTTTATCCTAAACCGGTGTATCAATTGAAATCCGGGATGTATGTCCAAAATACCTCTGGAGGATTTGAATGGACTCCATTTCCTGCCCCACTTCAATATGGCCCAATTCAAAGCTTGGTCCTGGATGAAGAGGGGATTCTCTATGTCTCAGGCAATTCAATGGACTTCCGAGTGGATTTGGGTAAATCTATTGCCTTGAAATCTTCCGCCTGGAAATGGTCGAATGGCATGTGGAGGCAATTGGAGAATTTGCCCCCAACTTCGGATCCTGTGGTTTGGATGGGATGGGTGGGATCGAAGGCAACTAGAAAGCTTCTTCAAGTATCCAACAATGGTTTTCCGGTTTGGCTTAAATAAAGCTGTTGAAAATCATTTGTCCATCAGTAGCTTATCCTTAGTTTTGAGAACTCATGTAAGTAGAGAAATGGTGAATAAACCCAATCCTGAAACCAATTTGTCCTACTTAAATTAAGAACAACCCACTATGCGTTTGCTTAGAAATTTCACACTTACCCTTCTATTGCTTGGAGTTTTAGCTTCTTGTCAGGAGCCTAAAGATTATTCTCAGGCAATTACCGATGGAAGCTATTTTCATCGAGCCCAAAAACGAATTACGGAAGTCATTATTCATGACATCTTTTCTCCTCCTGTAGCTGCTCGAATTTATTCATACACTTCCCTAGCCGCTTATGAGGTTGCTGCTGCGACAGATCCTACCCAATATGCTTCTTTAATGGGACAGCTTAATGGTTCTGAGCCGCTTAATCTTCAGGTTCCTGAAGGGATCTACCCACCTCTTGCTTCCCTTGCTGCCTATTACCAAGTCGGCACTGCATTGATTTTTTCAGAGGAAATGATGAATGAGCATCGGGATGCTGTCTATGGAGAATTGAAAGAAAAGGGGATCCCAGAGGATGTATTTGAGCGGTCCGTCGCTTTTGGACAGGAAGTGGCGGCAAAAATTATTGCCTATTCCAAAAAAGACAATTACCACGAAAGTCGATCATTTCCAAAGTACACCGTGGTGAGTGATCCTGGGACCTGGCAACCTACTCCTCCCGCATACATGGAGGCCATTGAGCCTCATTGGAACAAGATTCGAACCTTTGTTTTGGATTCGGCAGCACAGTTTAAGCCACTGCCACCACCTCCCTTTTCGACAGAGCCAGGGTCAGAATTTTATGCACTAGCCAAGGAAGTATACGATGCAGATATCAATTCTTCAAAGGATGAAAAAGACATTGCCATGTTTTGGGATTGTAATCCTTATAAGATGAATGTCAAAGGCCATGTGATGTTTGCTGAGAAAAAAATTACACCGGGCGGACATTGGATGAGTATTGCATCGATCGCTTCAGCTGCGGCCAAGAAAGATTGGAAAGGAACCATTGAAGCTTTGGCGCTCACCGGTATTTCACTCAATGAAGCCTTCATTTCCTGTTGGGATGAGAAATATCGTAGCAAGCTCATTCGTCCAGAAACCTATATCAATCAATATATCGATGAAAACTGGGTTCCACTTTTGCAGACGCCACCTTTTCCAGAGCATACTTCTGGACATAGCGTAGCCTCTGCCGCATCTGCCTATACCTTGGGGCAATTGTTTGGAGATCAATTTCACTTGGTGGACAGTTCTGAGGTGGATTATGGACTTGCTATTCGTGAATTTGATTCATTTTCTGGTGCAGCTAAAGAAGCTGCAATCAGTCGATTTTATGGAGGGATTCACTACAGGCCTGCGATTGAATATGGAGTAACTCAAGGTACTCAAGTAGGAGAATTGATCTGGCAGCGGATTTCCACCAAACCCGATCAGGTGGCGATGAAAAAGTAAATTAAAAATCCCCGAAAGCATGCCTTTCGGGGATTTTTAGTTTTATGACCTCCTTTGGGTACTGTTCTAATTCTGTATTAAGGAGTAATATAATTTTTAAGATTAGCTATAGAGCTTGCGGTCAAGGATATAGGTTTCTACTTCCTTAGGAAGTAGGTATCGGACCGAATAGCCAGCATATACGGATTCCCTAATAAAAGTAGCAGAAATATCTAGCAGGGGTGCGCTTACAAGATGAATATGGTGATGTTGGGGAAGTAGGGTTTCACCAGGACGAGGGTAGACATATATGGGATAATGCGCCAGAATTTGATCATGGTTTTTCCACTTATGAAAGTGTTTTAAATTATCCGATCCCATAAACAGACTAAACTGATGCTGAGGGTATTTATCTGCCAAATATGTGAGGGTATCAATCGTATAGCTTGGACGTGGCATCCGAAACTCTACATCGCTGGCTCGAAAGTGGAAATTATCTTTCACTGCTAGTTCGACCATGCGCAAGCGATCTTGTTCATGCGCCAAGGACTCTTGTTTTTTGAAAGGATTTTGAGGGCTGACTACAAACCATACCTGATCCAGATCGGTTCGCTCTTGGATCGTCTGTGCGATAATTAGATGACCGATATGAATCGGATTGAAGCTCCCAAAATACAACCCGATCTTCATCCTTACTTAGCCAAAAACTCAGAAACCAAGGTTACGGCTTCTTGGGAAGATTTTTCAAAATCGTCGTTAAGAATACTGATGTCAAATTGAGAAGCAAAGGTCATCTCAAATTCAGCCTTGTATAACCTTCTCGAGAGCGATTCGGGGGTTTCGGTACCACGATCATTGAGTCGTGAGGCGAGGATTTCCATGGAAGGAACCTTCACAAAAATCGCCAAAGCTTGATCCCCGAAGTATTTTTTTAATGCTAATCCACCTTTTACATCTACATCAAAAATGACAGCTTTGCCACTATCCCAGATCCGCTGTACTTCCTCTTTTAAGGTTCCATAAAAATTCCCTTCGTATACTTCTTCCCATTCTACAAAGGCATCCTCATCGATTTTTTGTTTAAACTCAGCAATACTCAAAAAATAATAATCTCTGCCATGCACCTCGTGTCTCCCCCTTTTGTCTCGGGTACAAGCGGAAATGGAGAACCCCAGATTTGGGACATGCTGAATCAGGTGTTTGACCAGTGAGGTCTTTCCCGAACCAGAAGGTGCTGAAAATATGATGGCTTTGCCGGATGCCTTACTCATTTGATGTCGTGAATCATTTGGCGGATCGAATCAGCCAGTTTAGGGGGGACAGGTTGTTTGGTACATTTGGTTTTGAGGACCTCTCTAATGGCCTGCTCCAAATGAAAATGTTCAAAGCAGGGCAAGCACTTATCAATTTTTTCTTTGAGGATTTCCTTTCCTTCCTCGCCCATTTCTCCGTCCAAGATACTTTCCAACAACTGGAAGCACCTACTCACATCGCTGCATTGCAGCTTTTTTTCTCCGGAGTTTAATTCATTGTTTTCCATAGGTAATCGTTTTATTCCTCCTCTTCGTCCGTAGAATAGCCCATGGATTGGGCATATCCTTTCAGTTTGTCTTTCAATAGGTTTCTGGCTCGATGCAATCGCGAACGGACTGTGCCGATCGGGATATCCAGAATCTTGGCCATTTCTTCATAGGTAAATCCTTCTAAATCTGCCAAAATAATGACAGTCCGGAAATCTACCGCAAGGGCATTAAGGGCATTGGAAATTTCATCCCCAAGCATGTCCTTGACCGAATCCACGCGTAAATCGCTAGTGCTTTGATAGTCAACATCATCAGAGTTGTAGAAAGTTTCCACCTCTTGATAATCCACCTTCGCAGGCTGTTTACTTTTCTTGCGGTACTCGTTGATAAAGCTGTTTTTCAGGATACGAAACAGCCAAGCCTTGGCATTGGTCCCCTGTTCAAAGGAATTGATGAAGCGAAAAGCCTTCATATAGGTATCCTGCACCAAATCTTTGGCGTCATCTTCATCAAAGGTGAGCCGAAAGGCAAAGTTGTACATGGAATCTATGTGTGGCATAAATTCTCCATCGAAGATGGCCGACTTCTCTTCCTGAGAATATTTTCTTCGCTGTACTTCTGACATAAGCATCAAAAGTAAGCAATGCCTCAATTTATCCCTACACCTTGGCCTTAAAGTCAGGGTATTTCCTTTATTTTGTCCTGAGTTTATCCCATCGTTGGGATCCTTGATGATCACACTCCGGCGAAGTTTATGTTTTTCTTCAGGCTGCTGTCTTACCTGCCCTTATCGATTCTGTACTTATTTTCTGACGTGATTTACCTCATTGCCAGATATGTGATTGCTTATCGCAAGCGGGTCATTGATGAGAATTTGCGTTTTGCCTTTCCAGAAAAAACAGATCTGGAGCGAAAGAGAATCCGAAATTCATTTTATCGAAATTTTACAGATGCATTTTTTGCGGAGACGATTAAGTTGCTGACGATTTCTGAGCAGGAGCTTCGGAGGAGATTTGTGGTTGTCAATCAGGAAATCATCGATCAAGAAGTCATCCAAGGCAAAACTGCCTTGATGATGGCAGGCCATATTTTCAATTGGGAAATGGCAATCTTGGGGGTTGCGTTACATACTGAAGTCAAGGCGGAGACAGTTTATCTGAAGTTGAACAATCCGTTTTTTAACCAACTTATGTTGGCGATTCGGACACATTTTGGTGGAATCATGACCGAGAAGCGGGAATTTCGGCGAAGTATGCTCACCTTGAAGTCTGATCCAAGAATTATTCATTTGGCAGCAGACCAGCGGCCTCCAGGAAAAGAAAATCGATACCAGCGGGAATTTCTAAATCGCCCAGCCTACTTCTTTGAAGGGGGAGAATTTATGGCGAAAAAGATGGATTTACCGGTGTTTTTCGGAACCATGACTAAAGTCAAGCGGGGTCATTACCGATTTGAATTTTCTAAATTGGCCCAGCCTCCTTACTCAACCGATCAACCCCACAGCATCACGGATGAGTTTTGTAAGCGATTGGAAGATAATATTCGTGCCCAACCTGACTTATACCTTTGGAGTCATAAACGATGGAAGGTGTAATAGCTTTAAATTGGAAATGATGTAAGGTTGGAAAGTTTTGGGACGATAAAATGTCGTGAAGTTTGGAGCTTGGAGCAATTGTTGGATTTGATGGGCCATCAAGCTTTCTTCTCAAGTTTCCTGTCTTCCGTCTCCTAACTTAATACCAGATCTTGATACTCAATAGTAACTAATGGATTACCTCAAAGAACTCAATCCTCCTCAACGAGAAGCCGTAGAACGGACTGACGGTCCGGTGATGATTATTGCGGGTGCTGGCTCTGGCAAAACTCGTGTCTTGACCTACCGGATTGCTCATTTGATTTATTCCAAAGGCATTGATCCATTTCATATTTTGTCCTTGACGTTTACGAACAAGGCTGCCAGTGAGATGAAGCATCGGATCGAAAAATTGGTCGGTCTGGAAGCTCGGAATACCTGGATGGGTACTTTTCACTCGATTTTTGCAAAAATCCTCCGGGTAGAATCCGACAAGATTGGGTATCCTTCCAACTTTACGATTTACGATACAGACGATTCCAAATCCCTGATCCGAACCTTGGTCAAAGAAATGCGCCTAGATGACAAGGTCTATAAGCCAAGTGTGGTTCTTTCCCGAATTTCAGGTGCCAAAAACCGGCTTATTTCCTGGTCAGCTTATCAAGCGGATCCCTTTGTTCGAGCAGATGATGAGGCGGCGATGCGACCAAGGATGGGGGAGATTTATCAAAAGTACCAAGACCGGTTATTTAAAGCTGGAGCTATGGACTTTGATGATTTGTTGTTCAATACGAATGTCCTGTTTCGGGACCATGTGGACGTTTTGAACAAATATCAACAGCGGTTCAAGTACGTCATGGTGGATGAGTTTCAGGATACCAACGTCTCCCAATACCTCATCACCAAAAAACTAGCCTCAGTCCATCAAAATATCTGTGTGGTAGGGGATGATGCACAGAGTATTTATGCGTTTCGTGGGGCAGATATTCAGAATATTCTCAATTTTGAAAAGGACTATCCAGACCTTTTCGTGGTTAAACTGGAGCAAAATTACCGCTCCACCAAGACCATTGTGGAAGCTGCAAACTCAATCATCGATAAAAATAAAGCCCAACTCAAAAAGACCGTTTGGACCTCAAATCCTGATGGAGAGTTGATCGAGTTGATCAAAGCCACCTCCGACAACGAGGAAGGGAGAATTGTGGCGACTACCATTTTTGAGGAAAAAAATAACAAGAAACTCAACAACAGCGATTTTGCGATTCTTTATCGAACCAATTCCCAGTCAAGGGCAATTGAAGAAGCGCTTCGCAAAATGAATTTGACCTATAAAATTGTCGGGGGTCTTTCTTTCTACCAACGAAAAGAAATCAAAGACCTCATGGCATACCTCCGATTCGCAGTCAATCCAGCAGATGAGGAGGCATTCAAGCGAATCATCAATTATCCAAAACGGGGAATTGGGGATACGTCTGTAGAGAAAATGCTTGTCGCAGCCTATGATCATGACACACCGCTTTGGGAGGTAGTTCAAAATGCCCATAGCTTTTTGGGCGGAAAAGCCGGAAGTGCTGTGGATGATTTTGCCACGATGATCAAGGCTTTCCAGATCGATATTGAGCGAAAGGATGCCTACGAGGTAGCCAACAATGTCGCCAAGCAAACCGGACTCCTTCGCGAACTGTATGAAGACAAAACCATCGAAGGACTCAACCGCTACGAAAACGTCCAGGAGCTTTTGAACGCCATCAAAGAATATGTCGACAATCCTGAAAATGAGGATAAAAGCTTGGGGTCCTTCCTTCAGGAAATTGCCTTGTTGACCGACAATGACCAAGACAAAGACCAGACGGACGCTATTACCTTAATGACCATTCACTCTTCGAAGGGACTGGAGTTTAAGCAGGTTTTTGTGGTGGGAATGGAAGAGGATTTATTTCCTTCCCAAATGATGATGCAAAGTCGGGAAGATTTGGAGGAGGAGAGGAGACTTTTCTATGTCGCGACTACCCGTGCGATGGAAAAACTGTACCTGACCTATGCCTTGACCCGGTATCGGTTTGGCCGATTGCTGAATTGTGAGCCGAGTCGATTTTTGGAGGAAATCGACGGGTCACGGATCAAGGTCAATAAAAAAATGACTGCAACCCGTGAAATGCCAGGAGCATTGCGGAGAGAGGGTTTGCCGGGTTCTCAAGGATTTATCGGGATCAAAAAAGCCCAACCTGAGACTCGACAGCCAATCCAAATGAAAATCCATACCCCAAGTCCTGATTTCAAACCTAGCAACACCAATAATCTCCAAGCTGAGCAATTGGTGGAGCATCCCAAATTTGGTTTTGGAAAAGTACAGAAAATTGAAACCGAGGGTCTTAACCGTAAAGCGACCATCCAATTTGAGCATTTTGGGGAGAAGACATTATTGCTTAGCTTTGCCAAGCTCAGAATTATAGACTGATCACCGTCTCCCCCAATCCTTTGGTGATTTTTTGTTACCTTTTAGTAGAAAAATTGGGAGGAAAGTGGAGCATACCGACACCGATAAACACCATCTTATTTTGAAAGAATACGGCAAAAACATTCAGCAGCTGGTCGACCATGTCACCGCTATTGAAGACCGAGAAAAGCGCACGCAGAGTGCCTATACTGTAATTGAAATCATCAAGCAGCTTTTTCCTGCCATGCGACAGGAAAGCGACCAAAAGCTTTGGGATGACATCTACATCATGTCTGATTTTAAACTTGATGTCGATGGACCTTTTCCAATGCCAGAAAAGGAACTTTTAGGGAAAAAACCACTTCCTGTTGGCTATCCAAAAGGAGAGGTGAAGTTTAAACACTACGGCCGAAACATCGAAAAATTGATTGAGAAAGCAATCGAAATCGAAAATGATGAAGAGCAGGAAAATGCGATCATTTACATCGGTCAATTGATGCGAAGTTTTCACTCCACTTGGAATAGAGATAATTTTGACGATGGCATTATCATTGATGATATCAAGACGCTCTCCAAGGGCAAATTGCATATCGACTTGGAAAAAGTGAGAGAAAATGCGCTGTTCGAATCCAATACTCGCAGAGATTTCAAAATCCCGCATATTGAAGAAGAGTCGCAGCATAATCAAAAGAAGAAACACCACGGTAAAAAACACCGAAATAACGGCCACAAAAAACGTAGATAATCATACATGGCATCTTTTCGAGTAGAGGGAGGACACAAGCTTAAGGGCGAGATCATCCCGCAGGGAGCAAAAAATGAAGCGCTTCAAATCCTTTGCGCGGTACTGCTGACCTCAGAAAAGGTCACCATTCATAAAATTCCAAATATCCGTGATGTCAACAAGCTCATCGAATTGTTGGCGGATATGGGTGTTAAAGTTCATAAGCTCGGTCCGGAGTCTTACGAGTTTCAAGCGGACGAAGTCAACCTAGACTATTTGGAAACCGAGGATTTTTTGAAGAAGGCCTCTGCACTTCGCGGCTCAGTGATGATACTAGGTCCACTTTTGGCGCGATTTGGAAAAGGAAAACTTTCCAAGCCGGGAGGAGACAAGATTGGTCGACGCAGAATGGACACCCATTTCTTTGGATTCCAGAAGCTGGGGGCTCAATTTCATTACGATGCTAAAAATGAGATTTTCCATATCGACGGCAAGAACCTAAAGGGTACTTACATGCTTCTAGACGAAGCATCCGTGACTGGTACTGCCAATATCGTTATGGCGGCTGTACTTGCAGAAGGAAGAACCACCATCTATAATGCTGCCTGTGAACCTTACCTCCAGCAACTTTGTGATATGCTCAATCGAATGGGCGCAAAAATTACGGGTGTAGGTTCAAATCTTTTACATATTGATGGAGTAACTCAGCTCGGGGGTACTTCTCATACCATGCTTCCGGACATGATCGAAATTGGCTCTTTCATCGGAATGGCGGCAATGACTCAGTCCGAAATCACCATCAAAGATTGCCAAATTCATCGATTGGGAATCATTCCTGAAACTTTCCGAAGAATGGGGATTCAGATGGAGTTCAGAGGAGATGATATCTACATCCCTTCTCAAAGACACTATGAGATCGAAACCTTTATTGATGGGTCAATCCTGACAGTCGCTGACCAAATTTGGCCTGGGTTTACTCCGGATTTGCTTTCGATTGTGTTGGTTACGGCGACTCAGGCAAAAGGGACTGTTTTGGTTCACCAAAAAATGTTTGAATCCCGATTATTCTTCGTGGATAAACTGATCGATATGGGAGCTCAAATTATACTTTGTGATCCTCATCGTGCCACTGTAATCGGATTGGATCGAAAATATCCGCTTCGTGGTATTCGAATGACCTCTCCAGATATTCGTGCTGGGGTTGCATTATTGATTGCAGCGATGTCTGCCAATGGCGTTTCGATAATAGATAATATCGAGCAAATTGATCGAGGCTATCAGCACATCGATGAGCGATTAAATGCCTTAGGCGCAAGAATAGAGCGGATTTCTTAGTAAATTATTCGAGCCTTTCAGTCCAAATCACCTAAACTCCTTCCCAATTGAGACAGGAAATTACTGTGGATCGTATTGCTCCCAAAAATCTTCAGCCTGAAGATGTCCCTCTATTTGAGGGAGCATTTTCAGTGAAGTTTGAGCGACTACATCCCACTCAGGTAAGTCACTGTTGGGTGTTGCAAGACACGGTGTTTTCTCCAGGAGAGGTGAAATTTTATTCAGCCTATACCCATATTTCAAATCTTGGGGCCCCACAATTTGCCAAACGAATCGTGTATTGTGCCCTGAAGTCTTGGCGAAAAGTTTCTCAAGGAACTTGGGTGACTGATGAGTGGAGTTCAAATTTCTTTCATTGGACCACAGACTGTCTTCCGCGTATTTGGGAGGGCATGGATTTGGATAAAGATTCGCCAATACTCCTTCCTGAATCGTTTCGGAATTTACCTTATGTAATCCAATCCTTGGAAATGGTAGGTGCAAAGGTTGAGTTTTTTAAAGTCTCTGAAAATCTACACGTGGATCGGTTAATTTTGACCGCACGAACGGCCACTTTTCCTAATTTTCATGTAGAACTTACGCGAAGGACTAGGGAATTCTTCAGAAAATTTCAATCCTCAATCGTAGCCGACAAAGTTGTTTACATCAGCCGTAAACTTGCCCCAAAACGCAAGGCCCACAATGAGTTGGAAGTCGAATTAATGCTTCGAAAGAGAGGAGTGGAAATCGTCTACGCTGAGCAACTCACCTTCAAGCAACAAGTGGAATTGATGGGGCAGACTCGTTTTTTGATTTGCCTTCATGGAGCGGCATTGACCAATATGGTTTTTTTGCCCGAATCAGCTGAAGTTTTGGAATTGAGAAATATTGGCGATTCGAAAACTCAATGCTATTTCAATTTAGCTTCGGCTCTTAATTTAAATTATTACTACACCCTCAATCCGGGGGATAATCAGGATACCATCATGACTAATTTTACGATTGATGTGACTGCTCTTTCCCAGCAACTTGATTCCTTAGGGATCTATTGACCTGTATTTTTTCGCGCTAGGGATTTCTCCACTTAAGGATTCTTCTTGCTTCCTGTTCTTATTTTTTGGTAACTTCTAAGCCAATTACCTCAACCCATTTAACCTATGTCAAAGAAAAAACTCCGTAGCCAAGAGTGGTACGGACGTACCGGAAAGGACGGAATTATTTACCGGTCTTGGATGAAAAACCAAGGTCTTCCCCATCATCTTTTTACTGGCGAAAAGCCGGTCATTGGGATTTGCAATACCTGGTCAGAACTTACCCCCTGCAACGCACATTTTCGAGATTTGGCAGAAGCGCTCAAACGCGGAATCTGGGAAGCAGGCGGTTTTCCATTAGAATTTCCAGTGATGTCGCTCGGCGAATGCTCCATCAAACCTACTGCGATGCTTTTTCGAAATCTGGCATCCATGGATGTGGAGGAAAGCATCCGTGCTAATCCTATGGATGGTGTGGTCTTGATGTGTGGCTGTGATAAAACTACACCCTCTTTGGTGATGGGGGCAGCATCAGTCAACCTTCCTACTTTAGTGCTTTCAGGTGGGCCAATGTTGGTGGGTAGATTTAGGGGAAAAAAAATAGGAACCTCTGACATTTGGAGATTTGCGGAGGACTATAAAGTCGGAAGACTGACTCAAGAAGACATGATTGAGGTAGAGTCATCCATGTCCAGATCAGTGGGGCATTGCGCTCCGATGGGAACGGCATCCACTATGGCTGCAATGGTAGAGGCCTTGGGCTTGGCTCTTCCCGATAATGCCACTATCCCGGCTGCAGATTCTAGAAGAAAGGTGCTAGCGCATATGGCTGGAATGAGGATCGTGGAAATGGTCAAAGAAGACCTCACGATGGATAAAATTTTAACCAGAAAGGCCTTTGAAAATTCGATCATGGTCAATGCTGCCATCGGTGGGTCGACTAACTTTATCCTCCATCTCACCGCAATCGCCAAGCGGATCGGGGTAGAGTTGGACTTGACTGACTTTGATCATTTTTCATCCAAAATACCTCTCATCGCCAATGTTCAGCCATCCGGAGAGCATTGGGTGGAGGACTTATTTTATGCAGGTGGCATGCCTGCCGTGATGCGGGAAATCCAAAAGCATCTTCATACCGATGCAATTACTGTTAATGGAAAAACGATCGGGGAAAATATTAGCAAGGCAGAATGCTGGGATAGAAATCTGATCGGTACACTCGACCAACCCATCAAGCCAGAATCAGGAATTGCTGTGCTCAAAGGAAATTTATGTCCAAATGGAGCGGTGCTCAAGCCCTCCGCAGCCACGCCAAGTTTGCTCAAGCATACCGGTCGAGCGGTGGTCTTTGAAGACATCGACGACTATAAAGCGAAAGTCGATGATCCTAGTCTTGACATTGATGAAAACTGCGTAATGGTACTCAAAAACGTAGGGCCCAAGGGATATCCCGGAATGCCTGAAGTTGGTAATATGGGGCTTCCAAAAAAGCTGCTTGAAAAAGGGGTTAAGGACATGGTTCGGATTTCAGACGGTCGAATGAGTGGGACAGGATTTGGTACAGTGGTGCTTCACGTATCTCCCGAATCCGCAATTGGTGGTCCGCTGGCATTAGTCCAAAACGGTGACTTAATTGAACTGGATGTTCCAAATCGTTCTTTGAATTTGCTGATCTCTGAGGAAGAGTTTGAAAATAGACGGAAAAGCTTTGTGCCCACTCAACTCCCTTATGAACGAGGCTATGTCAATTTATTCCTCGATAAGGTGAATCAAGCCCATGAGGGAGTAGATTTTGATTTTCTTCAAGGAAGCTCTGGAGCTGAGGTGAAGAGAGATTCTCATTGAGATAAGTCATCCAATCCCTCCAAGGGCTTTAAACCTTTGGAGGGCTAAACACTAAGTTTATGAAAAACCCAAAGGTAGCTATCGTTACTGGAGCCGGTCAGGGAATCGGACTGGAGATTGCCAGAAAACTGCTCGAGAGCGGTTCCAATGTGATTTTAAATGACTTAGAGAAAAGTCTCACGGAGCAAGCTGTGGCTAATTTGGTTCAGCTTGGTAAAGGTGCCGTTATCGGCTGTTCCGGAGATTCGGCTTCTCAGGAAACGATTCAGGAGTTGATCGAACTAGCCCTGACCCACTTTGGCAAAGTAGATCAACTGGTCTGCAATGCTGGGATCACCTTATTTGGATCTTTCTTGGATTATTCCCGAGAAGACTTCTTGGAAGTCACCCGAGTGAATCAAGCGGGTACTTTTTTCTTAACTCAAGCGGCTGCCAGAGTGATGAAAGATCAGCCGGATGGAGGATCGATCTTGTTTACCTCATCAGTTACCGCACATCAAAGTCATGAAAATCTTGCTGCCTATGCGATGAGTAAGGCAGCGATCGAAATGCTTGCCAAAAACTTGGTGCTGGAGCTCGCACCCTATCGAATCCGATTAAATGCTATCGCTCCAGGTGCCACCCTCACCGAGCGCACTACCTCTGATCCAGATTATGCCTCGACTTGGTCCAAATTGACTCCTTTGGGTCGTCCTGCACGGCCAGAAGACATTGCAGAGGCAGCAGCATTTTTGCTGTCGGATGCTGCAAAGCATATCACTGGACAAACCCTCATCATTGATGGTGGCTGGACTTCCATAAGCCCTTCTCCGTATGAATGAAAAACAAGTTCTTACGCTAAAGTCATCCAAGTTTGTGCTTAAAGTTCCGCCTCCATGGGAGCTGAAAGGAGAGGGTATTCTTGTTCTTTTTAGATTTTCGAAAGATTGGATTCAAGAAAAATCCGGGCTTTCGGAAGAGATGAAAGCTAAATTTAGAGGAGGCTTTGGGTATGTGATGTTTGTGAATTACGAAGAATCTCCGGTCGGGCCCTATCGGGAAGTATTATTTATCCCAGGAAGATTCAGAAAAAAGAGACACCAAGTGATTTCCAGAATTGTGGTCGATTCGGAAACCAGTACTCGAAATGGTCAAGAAAATTGGGGGATACCCAAGGAAACACTTCCCATTACTTGGGTCAAAGAAAAAAATCGAGATCTAATTCAAGTTCAGCATTCTGGGAAGACAGTCTTTTCGGCAGAAGTATCACATGGAGGCATCTCCTTTCCTCTTAGCACTGCACTTATGCCAATCTCCCTTTGCCAATCTTGGAAGGGAGTGAAATATTATACCAAGCCGACAGGATATGGCTGGGCCAAATTCGCAAAGCTCAAACAGGTAGAATTAGACCCCAATCTCTTTCCGGACATTCGAGGAGTCCAACCGCTGATGGCGGTTCGAGTAAGCCCATTTACCATGAATTTCCCAGAGCCCTATTTCAAAGATGAACTCCCTTGAGCATAAAAAAATCATTGTTACGGGAGCAGGTTCAGGGATTGGATTGGCAATCATAGAACTCCTTTATCCTAATACGCAGGAGCTGTTGGCCGTTGATATTTCGTTAGATCGTCTGCAACAACTGAGGCAACGATTTCCAAAAATGAAAGGCTTGCTCCGAGCTGATCTCTCTCAAAAATCTGGAGTTGAAAAAGTGATTTCTTGGGTCGATCAACATTGGAAGCAGGTGGATTTTTGCTTCGCTAATGCAGGAAAAGCAGAGTTTGGACCTTTTGATCGGCAAGATTGGAAAACGATGGAGGAATTGTTTCAACTCAATGTGTTTTCACCAATTCAGTTAGGTTTGGATTTAAAAAAGTCTTTTGCAGGACCTCATTTTCGTCATGTAATTACCTGTTCGGCAATGGCTTATTGGTCCGTTCCTGGGTATAGTGCCTATAGTTCGACCAAAGCTGCTGTATTGCGTTGGGCCGAAACGGTCTGGTCGGAACGAGATGGTGACTGGCTTAGTCTTGCATTTCCCATTGCTACAAATACTGCTTTTTTTGAGGAAGCAGGGGAAGAAATTCCAAAAGCATTTCCAATTCAATCTTCCACTTGGGTTGCTCAAAAAATGATTCGAGGAGCAATAAAAGGCAAAAAGAAAATTCACCCTTCGTTACTTTTTCAGCTTATGCTTTGGATCAACGCTCGATTGGGTGGGATCAGGCAGATTTATCAACAGATAGAATTGGTGAAATTTAGGGGCTGGATTGTGAAACAAACCCAAAATCAGTAGGTTACAGCTTTAATTAACCCTAAAAACATGAAAAAATATTTTGGACTGCTCGGTATTTTAGTTTGGATGTCCTCTTGTCAGCAAGAAAAGGAAATGCCAGATACATTGCCATTTCAAGTCGCAAAGGCCTATGGTATTGAGAATTTTGATCAAGTCAATTCCATTGCCTACACGTGGAATGTACAACGGGATTCTGTCAATGTAATATCAAGGGACTGGAAATGGAATATCAAGGACAGCACGGTTTATTATTCAGGACCGGACACCACGTTTACTTACAGTCTCACAGCCGATTCGCTTCCGAAGCAGGACGGGGCCTTTATCAATGATAAATACTGGGCTATGATGCCTTTTCAATTGGCTTGGGACGCTGGCTATACCTATGAAACTGTTGAAAATGTTCCTTCCCCTCTGAAGGGAACCAATTCCACCAAATTGACCATCATCTACAATTCGGGAGAACCAGCTGCGCCAGGAATGGGCTACACGCCTGGTGATGCCTATGATCTCTATATCGATGAAAATAAGATGATCCTCGAATGGACATTTAGAAGAGGAAATGGAGCTGAAGGGCGTACTTGGACTTGGGAAAATGTGGGAGATTTTGGTCCGATTAAGCTTGCACAAGACCACATGGGGCAAGATGGTAATCGCTTTATTTGGTTAACCAACGTCAAAGTCGAATAGGCTTTTAAATAAAAATGAGTTGAGCCGCGGGGATTCCTTGCGGCTTTTTTACATTTAATCCTTCTCAAATCTTCCCCAAAATGAACCGAAGAAACTTTATCGCCTCAGGAGCACTACTTGGTGCCGGAGTAATGGCAAGTCCTATCCAATCGTTTTCTTTTACCCCCCAAAAATCTTGGACGGTAGGTGAAATCATGGACACGTTTATTGCTCAAGTACCTAATGGTCCTTTTGCACAAACAGTAGATACGATCAAAGTGGGCTCTAGAGAAACGGTAGTCACCGGAGTGGTAACTACTATGTTTACTACCATGGAAATCATCCATAAAGCCATCGAACTTAAGGCAAACTTGATTATTCCCCATGAGCCTACTTTTTTCTCGGGGCAAGATGAAACAGATTACCTGCAGGAAGATCCAGTTTTCCGAGCGAAATATGATCTGATGGAAAAGCACGGGATTACCTTATGGAGAAACCATGACTATGTCCACAGAATGCAAGATGATGGAGTTCGTGTTGGGGTAGTTGGAGATCTCGGCTGGGATGAATATTATACTCCCGGAAGCCGGATTTTGACTATTCCCAAAACAGACCTTCGCGGACTAATTAATCACATTAAAGCCAAGTTGGGTGTGCCTGCCATGCGGTATGTCGGGGATTTAAATCAGACTTGCAGTAAAGTACTTTTACTTCCTGGAGCTGTAGGAGGACGTCTTCAAATTACTCAGATCATGGAGCACAGACCTGATGTATTGGTGTGTGGAGAATCCAATGAATGGGAAACGCCGGAATATGTAAGGGCTGCCAATGAAATCGGTATGAAGCTATCCATGATCGAGATTGGGCATTCTGCCAGCGAAGAGGGGGGATCAGAATTTGTCAAAAACTGGCTCAATCAAAATATGCCCGAACTTCCTGTTTATCATATTCCAAGTGGGAATTCGCTTCAGGTATTTTAAACTAAACTTTCCAAATAAAATATCTTCTTTTTGCTAATTCATTTAATAAAATCTATCCAATGAAAAGAATCCTTGCCACCCTTGTTTTGCTTATCGTCTTTCATGTTAGCTTTTCGCAAACTCAACCCAAAGAGCCTGTTTTTCAACTCTTGGACGCCATGAAGATCAGCACGAACATGAATCAAATGGTAGATGTACTGAGGAAAAATCCAATGTTTGCCTCATCCAATGTTCCAGATGAATTTTGGGAAGAATTCAAAGCTGAAATGTCTTCTGATGAATTGATGAAAGAAATTGCGGCAGTTTACTCAAAGTATTATTCAGAGGAAAAAATGATGGATCTCATCCAATTTTACAACTCGCCGATTGGTCAAAAAACCTTGGAAATTACCCCCGCACTTACGGGAGAAACCATGCAAATTGGACAGCGATATGGAATGCAGGTGGTTCAAAAGATCAGTGAAAAAATGAAGGAAAAAGGATATACTTCTTCACTGTAACAAAAAAGCCGGATTTAATCCGGCTCTATTTTTTTACAAACTCCAAATATTTCCTACATCCGAAAGGGGAATACATCCCAAATAATCTCCAGGAATGGGATCATAGCTCAGGACATTTTTTCCGATTTCCTCCGAACTGAAATACGCCCAAAGAACAGTGGACTTTAATCCTCGGTAGAACCCGACTGGTTCGCGAGGTCCCACTGCTCCACCCCAAACAGTTTTGGGGAATTTAGGAGAATTAGCTTCATGCCCCTTGAAGCAAGCTGTTTTGTCCTCCTCAGAAAGCTCTGCAAATACGTTTCCGTACTTCTCCTTGCAGTCTGCATTGAATTTTTCAATATCTGCAACTACTTGCTTTTGGCCTGCCTCATCGTAAGTTTTTGCATACATCAAGTCAATGAATACATCTGCCTTGACATCCAAGCCGCCGGGTGTTTCTGTTTTAGGCAACAGAAAATCCACAAATGAAGAAATGAATCTTGCTTGGTCTTCTGAAAGAAATACAGGAGTCCAAGTCAATCGATCCGTCTTTGCACAAGCCTGAAGCAAGCTGAGCAGAGTCGGTGCTCCTGCCGCTGCTCCGAGTGCTAAAGCTGATTTTTTGAGTGCGTCGCGTCTATTCATGGCTTAGAGATTCATTTTTTTAAGTTCGGAGACCGCGTGATTGGCAGCTCTGGCAGACAAGGCCATATAAGTTAAGGATGGGTTCACGCAAGAAGAAGAAGTCATACAAGCTCCGTCGGTCACGAAGACATTTTCGCATCCATGAACCTGATTGTTACCATTTAGTACAGAAGTTTTTGGATCTCGACCCATTCGGGCAGTTCCCATTTCATGGATTCCAAAGCCCATTTCATGCTTGTTGTCAAATTCCATGATGTCCTTCAACCCAGCTCTTTCCAGCATTTCTTTGGCATCCTTTCTCGCCTGATCGTTGAGCGCCAATTCATTGGCTTTCCATTCTGCATCAATCGAAAGTGTGGGCTGACCCCACTTGTCCAAGACGTCTTTGTTGAGATATACTTGGTTTTCATGATAAGGGAGACACTCAGAAAATCCTGTGATAAAGAACTCCCAAGGTCCAGGCTTCATCAGACCGTCTTTGAAGTTGCCACCAAAATCTTCCTGATTACCTCCCGCTCCCCATCCCGATCTTCCACCACCGCCTTGGAAGCCAAATCCTCGGACAAATTTGTCAGATTGCGGACCGTCTTTGAGATTGACATAGCGAGGAATATAAATCCCGTTTGGTCGACGCCCTTTGTAATACTGATCTTCAAATCCCTCCACAGTTCCCATAGCTCCAACTCGGTAGGTATGATCCATCAGGTTATGGCCGAGTTCACCGCTGTCATTTCCAAGTCCATTTGGGAACCGATTGGAAGTAGAATTCAGCAATATCTGAGTTGTACTCAAAGTTGAGGCGTTTACGAAGACAATTTTGGCTTTGTAGACGATATCCTCACCAGTTTCTGCATCGATGATTCGAACGCCTGATGCTTTACCCTTTTGCTCATCATATACCACAGACTGGACAATGGAAAAAGGCCTGATTGTCAAATTTCCGGTAGCATTTGCCGCAGGCAAAGTCACCGCATTACTGGAGAAATAAGCTCCATAAGGACATCCGCGGTCGCATCGATTTCGGAATTGGCATTTGCCTCTTCCATTCAAAGGTTCGGTCAAGTGGGCCACCCGACCAATAATCATATTTCTGCCATTGAATTCTTTTTCAATTCTGGCCTTGACGTGTTTTTCCACACAGTTCAGTTCCATGGGAGGTAAAAAATGGGAATCCGGCAATTGAGGTAGCCCCAAAGCTTCCCCGCTGATCCCGGCAAATTTCTCTACATGCGTGTACCAGGGTTCAATATCCTTGTATCTGATTGGCCAATCTACGCCATGTCCGTCTTTCGCATTTGCTTCAAAGTCCAAGTCTGACCAGCGGTAGGTTTGCTTTCCCCAAAGCAAGGACCTTCCACCCATTTGATGAGCTCTGACCCACATAAAAGGTTTGACTTCGGTGTAGGGATTTTCGAGATCATTGGCATGAAAATGCTCATTCATCGCCCCGATAAATCCTGATCGTCCCCCTTTGGGATGCTTTGCTTTTTGCTCCGGAGTAAGTCCGCCACGAAGTTCATGCTCCCAAGGGTCAAGAGTCATTGTCGGGTAATCCACCACATGTTCTACAATTCGTCCCCGCTCTAGGACAAGAGTTTTGAGACCGGCTTCGCAAAGTTCCTTTGCTGCCCAGCCCCCGCTGATGCCCGAACCGATGACGATAGCGTCATAGGTTAAGTTTTTGTCGGCATCGATATTAAAATTGGCCATATACAATAGGTTTATTGAGGGGATAATAATAGGTAAAAATGGTGGAAATGCAGAAATACAGATCGCCCTCCCGAAATAGCTACCGCTCATCGGGATTGTCGCTTCAGGGCTCTAATTTATTTTTATTCATTCATGTCCCAAATTGAATTTGGGGCTTACACAGGATGCGCCTTCAGCGCTTTGATATTCCAATTGATCACTGAAATAATGCCAAAGGCATTTTTTGTAAGAGCCCAGAATTCAATTCTGGGTTTAAAATCAATTTTGTATTTTCAGGTGTGCCAACGGCACGATCTGTAATGCGTTTTTCAATCCTAAATTTTTCAATCCATGCCACAGTCCTTAGCCAAAGTGTACCTCCATATCGTTTTTTCGACCAAAAACAGGGTCCCTGTGATCCCAGAAGAATTCAGGCCTAAAGCCCAAGCCTATTTTATCCAAGTAGGTGCATCACTTGGAAGCTTCACGGAGGTGATTTTCATGATGCCGGATCATATTAATTGGCTATGTGCCTTGCCGAGAACTATCACTATTGCGGATCTGGTGAAGAATATCAAGATCTCCAGTTCCATCAAATACAAGGAACTAATCCATCACAATTTTGAATGGCAAAAGGGATATGGCGCATTTTCAGTCTCTCAATCCAAATTGGAGATAGTCAAAAAGTATATCCAAAATCAGCCTGAGCATCACCGAAAAATTGACTTTCAGACCGAATACCGGAGGTTTTTGGAGGAATATCAGACTGAATATGATGAAAAATATGTGTGGGATTGAATGATGATTTTTTCATTACAGATCGCCCCTTCAGGGCTCTCGATTACCTTTTGCTGGATACTTTACCCCAAATTGAATTTAGGGCTGTAACAGATTGCGCCTTCAGCGCAATTGGTAATTCAATCAGATTTTGGATAAAGTACCAACGGCACGACTTGTATTTGCCCAGAATTCAATTCTGGGTTTTCGTAATAGCCAAGGATTTCCGAGAGTGCTGAAAGCACGATCAGTACTATAATTGTTATAACTATAATTGTTACAACGAGGTTTGAACAAACTGCTATTGTTTTTGTCAGATAGAAACCTAGACAAGTCAAGAATTGAAATTGGGTTTAAATAGAGTTTATTTATTCGTGTAGGGTGAGGAAGGCATTTATTAAAAAGAAAGTTTTAATTTGAATCGGTAAAACAATCCTTGAAATCCATCAAATGAAAAAATCGAAAATTCACCCTTTTGATCTAATTCTTGATATTCTTGGCATAACCGCTATCCTCGCCCTTTTTGCTATTCCTGCCATTTTTTACCAAGGTCTCCCCGACAGCCTGCCAAGACACTATGGTCCGGATGGTTTGCCAGATGCCTTTGGGGGAAAAGGAGTGATATGGGGTTTGCCAATCCTTGGGTTCTTCATGTATTTGGTAATTCGATTTATCAGTACTCTTCCCGAATTAATCAATTTGCCATTCAAAGTAAATCCAAGTGAAAGCGAATCTCAGAAAAGGAAATATGGCAGGATGATCCGGATCCTGAATGTGGGTATAATTTTCCTCTTTGTCTTTTTCACCTACAATACAATTCAAATCGGATTGGGTACCCAAACTCAACTTCCTTCAGGGTTTAAGGCGATGGCCTTGCTTTTACTTTTTGGGATTCCGTCAATTTTCCTGATTCTTGATTGGTTGAAATCCCGAAAATTTAAATAACACATTCTTTTTGGATTGGAATCCCCTTGTCCCCACTCTCTTTATAAGCTATTTTTCTGACATGAAAAAATTTACCCTTCTTTTGATCCTCGCGGTGTCACCGCTTTTCACTTTTGCCCAGCAAAAACTGAATAAAGACGAGAAAAAACTCATCGAATTGATTGATAAAAATTACCAAGAAACGCTGGCCATCCTCGAGGAGGTGATCAATATCAACTCGGGTTCGCTCAATAAGGAAGGTGTGCGTGAAGTAGGTCGTGTCTTCGAGCGGGAATTTCAGAAAATCGGCTTCCAAACCGAGTGGTTAGAAGTCCCCGAAGAAGTCAACCGTGCCGGGCATTTTGTGGCTACGCGCAAAGGAACCAAAGGCAAAAAACTTTTCCTGATCGGGCATTTGGATACGGTTTTTGAAAAAGACATGCCATTCAATCCGTTCACTTACCTCAATGACTCTACCGCCACAGGTCAAGGTGCCAATGATATGAAAGGTGGCGATGTGTTGGTGTTGGCCAGCTTGAAAGCCATGCACCAGCTGGGGCTTTTAGACGATCGCACGATCACCGTATATTTTAATGGAGACGAGGAAAGCACGGGAGATGCAGCACTTTCCAGAAAGGACTTTACCGAACGGGCCAAGCAGCACGACATCGCTTTGGGCTATGAGACCGCACAGGGATTTTCTACGGCCACCGTTGCACGAAGAGGGGCAGGAGGATGGACTCTGAAAACCAGTGGGCGCCAATCCCATTCAAGCGGAGTTTTTGGACAGGGAGCTGGTTATGGTGCTATCTATGAAGCTGCGCGAATACTGAACGAATTCCGTGAAGCTTTAGCGGGCGAAAAATACCTGACCTTCAATCCGGGTCAATTTATTGGAGGTTCGGATGTGAAACTAGATCCAATTAGTGGAACAGGAACCGCTCTCGGCAAGACCAATATCGTCGCCCGAGAAGCGATCGTCACCGGTGATTTGCGGTTTTTGGGTGAAGCTCAAAAAGAAGCTGCTCGCACAAAAATGCGGGAGATCGTCGCCAAAAACCTACACCAAACCGATGCGGAAATCACCTTCTACGACTACATCCCCTCCATGGAGCCGACAGAAGGAAATTATGCCTTGGCAGAATTTCTCAGCAAGGTAAGTCAGGACATGGGCTACGGTCCTGTAAAACCCGGAGATCCGGGAAGCCGAGGTGCTGGAGATATTTCCTTCGTGGCTGAGTTTATGGACTGTCTGGATGGTTTGGGAGCTTCGGGAACTGGCGCACATGCCCCAGGAGAAACCATCAACATGAAGCAATTTCCCGATTTGATCAAAAGAAACACGATCTTTCTGTACCGATTGACCCGATAACCTGATGAAAAAAATGTTAATCCCGGCGGTTTTGGTAGCAACAGCACTTTCCTGCCAAGCACCCGAACCTCAACAATCCGAACCTATGAAACCCCAAAAAATCGTCGTTTATCAGGTTTTTACCCGCCTTTTTGGCAATACGAATACTACCAACAAACCTTGGGGAACCAAGGAAGAAAATGGGGTCGGGAAGTTCAACGACTTCACGGATACCGCATTGGAGGAGATCAAAAAACTCGGGGTATCACACATTTGGTACACGGGTGTTCCTCATCATGGGGTGATTGGGGATTTTCCGGAGATCGGGGTGAGTTCGGACGATCCGGATATCATCAAAGGCCGCGCAGGTTCGCCTTACGCAGTGAGGGATTACTACCAAGTCAATCCCGATTTGGCGGTGGATGTGACCAGGCGGATGGAGGAGTTTGAGGCGCTGATCGCTCGAACGCACAAGCACGACATGAAAGTGATCATTGACATTGTGCCCAACCACGTGTCGCGCTTTTATGAGGGAAAAAACAATCCCGCCGGAGTTCGTGACTTTGGGGCAGACGATGACAAAATGGTGGAATACACCAAAAACAATAATTTCTACTATATCCCCGGTAAAGCATTTCAGGTGCCCGAATCCAAAAATGGCTACCAACCTCTCGGTGGAGAAAAGCATCCGCTCGCCGATGGGAGATTTGAAGAAAAGCCAGCGAAATGGACAGGCAACGGTTCACGATTGGCCCAGCCTGACTTTTACGACTGGTACGAGACTGTTAAGATCAATTACGGAGTAAGTCCAGATGGCAAAAAGGATTTTGACGAATTGCCTGCTAGTGCTGATTCCCTAGACTGGACGGCACATTATGACTTTTGGCAGGGTAAAGACGTGCCGGATTCCTGGAAAAAATTCAAGGACATCACCCAATTTTGGCTAGGCAAAGGCGTGGACGGATTTCGCTTCGACATGGCCGAGATGGTTCCGGTGGAGTTTTGGTCCTACCTCAATTCCCATATCAAAATGACCAATCCGGAGGCATTTCTTCTAGCCGAAGTGTACAATCCAACCTTGTACCGAGACTATATCCGCAAGGGGAAAATGGATTACCTCTACGACAAAGTGGAGCTGTATGATACGCTGAAGCACATCATGAAAGGTCACGGTTCGACGGATAATCTGGTGCCGATCCTGGAAGGATTGAAAGACATTGAGCACCACATGCTCCACTTTCTGGAAAATCACGACGAACAGCGAATTGCCAGCCCGGAGTTTGCGGGGAATCCCTGGAAAGCAATGCCCGCCATGGTCGTGTCAGCGACGGTTTCGACGTCACCAACCATGATCTATTTCGGGCAGGAAGTGGGCGAACCCGGAGCGGAGGATGCAGGTTTTGGTGATCCTAGCCGAACCTCCATCTTTGATTACATCGGGGTACCTCAGCATCAGAAGTGGATGAATGGAGGGAAATTTGACGGAGGGCTACTTTCAGCCAATGAAAAAGCGCTGCGAAACTACTACTCTGAAGTGCTCAACTTCACCCGAAATAGTTCGGCGCTGATGGGAGAGTATATGGAGTTGCATTCCTTCAACCGATCTCAAAACCCAGCCTATACCAACAAAGCCTTCGCTTTTGCCCGATGGGATAAAAGCCAGAAACTGATTGTAGTGACCAACTTCGACGAATTCAAATCGGTGAAAACAACGCTTAAACTTTCCCCGGAGCTGCTGAAAGCTTGGAATCTGGAAGTTGGAAATCGAGATATTCAGGAAGTGATGTTTGGAAAAAAGAAGACCAAGCTGCGAGTGACTGACACTGGGGCAGAGATCGACTTGGACTTTGGGCCATGGGAATCGGCAGTGTTTGAAATCCAATAGGATTAAATAAACCATGCCTCAAAAACAATATTCTTCCCGGATTTGGGTCATCGTTTTGATGCTTATGACTCTTTTCGCGGCTGGGGTCTTTACTTTCCGTTATTCAAACTGGATCAAGAGGGAGTTAACAGATTATACCCGACCCACTCCCAAATGGACTGAGAGTTACAAATTCGGAAAGGTATTTGAAAATTTTCCTGTAGGAATTCTGGGAGTGGATATTTCAGAAAATCAGGGCAAAATCAATTTTCAAAAACTACAGCTACAACTCCAAAATCGACCCATTGAGTTTATGGTGATCCGTGTAACGATGGGTTCTAATGGTGTGGATCAAAGATTTAAGCAAAATTGGAGAGAAGCTTCCAAACTGCCATTAGTCAAAGGAGCTTATCACTATTATCGCCCGAATGAGAATAGCACCAAACAAGCCCAGCATTTTATCAAAAATGTAAAGCTCCAATCCGGTGACATGATTCCCGTTTTGGATATTGAAAAGCATAGTACTATTCAAAGTCGGGATCGGTTAAGGCAGGGAATCAAGAACTGGTTGAATTTGGTGGAAGCCCATTTTGGCGTAAAACCGATGATATATACGGGTGACCGTTTTTTTTGGGACGTCCTTCACGGCCAAGGCTTCGACGAATACCCAATTTGGGTTGCCAATTACAATCCCATCGATAAACCAGAAACAAAAAACTGGGTCATCTGGCAATTTTCTGAAGAAGGAAGTTTGGAAGGAATTGGAGAGCGAATTGACCTGAATGTCCTGAGAGGAGGACGGTTTCAACTTCATAAGTTGAAGATGCCTTAGTTCAATTTCAGGTAATTCATGACAGCCTCATCCCCCTTCAAAGATCGATCCGGCATCGAAGTTTTTTCATTGAAAACCCTGAGTTCATCCGCCGAAAGCAGCGTCACAAAGCTTTCATCAAACCCATCCTGATAGGGAATTCGCCCGGCATTGAGTCCGAGGTAGTGCCCAAAGAAATTATAGACCGCAGCCCGTTTGTTTTTGCCATAGTCGTGTCGCTCGCCGGCTAAGTGGACATTATCTACACGACTTTCTACCTGGTAAGTGGAATAGACTTTTTGCACATAGGGAAACTCGATTCGAGGATTATTTTTAGTCCAATCTCCTCCGTCAGAAACCAGCAGCATCGGCCGAGGTGCAGCCAAAGCGGCAATCTCCACATTGTTGGTTTGGTGATCTACGCTTTTGTGAATTGGCATCCCACTTTCGCAGGTGCAGCCTCCAAAGAAATAGGCCGAGACCATCACAACAGGCGCTGAAACTTTGATCCTCGAATCCAAAGCAGTAATCAAAATCGTCTGAGTGCCTCCACCAGATTCGCCTGTCACGCCGATTCGCTCAGGATCCACATCCGGACGAGAAATCAGGTAATCTATCACCCGTTGGGAATTGTAGGTTTGAAGGGTGAGTGCAATCGGAATTTTGTGATCCACCTGCTTGGAATCGCCATAGCCAATCATGTCATAGGCAAATACCACCGCGCCCATTCGTGCGAATGCTGCACTTCGCTTTTGCATGCTTTCTCCAAATCGTAAATCCGGCCCATGACCATGTACGCTGAGAATTGCAGGACTTTTGGTAACTAGAGCTGGATTTAGCGGACGGTAAAGGTTTCCCGTGATGAAAAATCCGGGAAAGCTTTCGATGGCGATGTTCTCCACGATATAGCCATCCATTTCTCGCGTGCTGTGGATGATGGTGTTGAATGGAGCGGTTCGGGCAGGCATTTGCTCAAGCTTCATTCCCTTGATAATCCCTTCTCGGATTACTTCGGCTCTCTTTTCCCAATCCGCTTGCGAAGTCCAGGTGGAAGCGGTTTGGTTCATGAAAATGGCCCCTTCATCCTCTGTCCAGTAGGCGCCTTGGCAGAGCATGCTTTCTTGAGCAAAAACCCTTGTTGCCTGGAAAAGAAGGAATATCGAAATAGGTATGATTGCTTTCTTCATAGGAGCGAGCGCTTATTGAATGACGAGAGAAATTACTGTGGGTTCATATCCAATCCGATGTGAATTGACATAGATCGTTTCCCCTATTTTGGCTTCAAAAGGAGCTGTGTACACCTTCCAACCTTCTTTTTTAGAAAAACGATAGCCGATCGAAGCGCTTGGATTGGAGCAGATCAGGTGAACTTTGCCATTTTCGAATTTGAGTTGAGCCGCAGGAGTCACCGGAGGAGTGTCCTTCCCTTTCCACCAAGTCCGGATCATTTCCATCTCATTCACCGCTCCAAGATCTCCATATTCTTCAATCCACTGCTCATGGGATTTGCGCAGCTCGGCCAACTTCTCAGCAAAAGCAGGGTCGGAGGCAAGATTTTTGAATTCATAGGGATCGGATTGAGTATCGTAGAGTTCCTCCTTGGGTTTGGATGAGGCAAACCATCGGTCTTGATTTTCATTGAGCTTTCCTTCCTCGTGCAGTTTTAATAAATGCGGCATCAAAGGATTTTGAAGCCGGAATCGGATATTTTGATAGTTGGGCTTTTCTGGCATGTAGTTTCGGATGTATTTGAATCGCCCGTCAAAAACAGCCCTCACGCGATCGTATTCACTATCCATTCGATCCCGTGCGGCATAGATGTATTTCCTTGGGGCTGATTTTTGAGCTCCCAAAAATGCTTGTCCCTGCATGCTTTCGGGTATGGGAATTTCAGCCAAAGAAAGTAGGGTGGGTGCAAAATCCACAAAACTGACCAGCTCTTCATTTCGAGTTCCCGCTTCCAAAAATGGAGCTTTGATCAACAAAGGGACCCGCAATCCTCGATCATAGAGCTCACGCTTGACATAAGGTAATCCATCACCATGATCCGAGTAGAAAAAGATGATCGTGTTGTCATACAGTCCATCTTCTTTCAACTGCTTGATCACCTCGCCCACCTGATCATCCATGGTCATCACATTGGTGATAAATCGAGCCATGACATACCTGCTGATCGAATCATCCGGATAGTAAGGAGGGATTTTTACCTTGGCTGGATCAACCTTCAAGGGTTCTTTTTCTCTTGCCCAAACCTGAGATTCATGGGTGGTCACGAAGTTGAAAATGGAGAAAAAAGGCTGGCTTTTGTTCGGTCTGTTACGGTAATGAGCTTTTGGGCTACTTTCATCCCACATCGTCACGGGACTACGGAATTGGTAATCTTCCTTGGAATTGTTCGAAGTGTAATAGCCGGCTTCCCGCAAAATCAATGGGTAAGGCTTCATTCCTTCAGGCAAAACCACAGAATAGCCTTTAAACCCCGGAGGATAATCATCAGAAGCTACGGCAGAAGCTGCCAAAGTTCGCATGTGCATCGCGCCGATGGAGGTTTGGTAAGCTCCTGTAATTAATGCGGCTCTGCTGGGTGCACAGACTCCTGCAGTCGAAAAAGCATTCATGTACTTCACCGATTCCTTGGCCAAGGCATTGAGGTGAGGAGTTTTTCCACCGGTTCCTTTATAGCTCTCCAGATGCTCAGGAGACATATCCTCCACCACGATCCAGACGATGTTCGGAAGGTCTTGTTGGGCCGCTGTTTTAGAGAAAATCAAAAAGAAGCCCATGAGGCAAATAAAAGTCTTTTTCATAGCAGAGGTTGATTTTGGGTGTGGGATTAAAAGTTAAGATTTTATCAGAAAAAAGCTAAAGGGTACTGTCCTTTTCCGGCCTGCCATCTATCCAAATTTATATTGGTCCAAATTATTTTATGGCTAACTTTCTTTCACCCAAAAACCTCATCCCTTATGACTAATAGAAGAAATTTCCTAAAAACTACCGGCTTGGCCACTGCTGCTCTAGGTTTGGGATTGCCACAATTCAGTTTTGGACTGACGAAAGCTGAGCCTTTCAAGATTTCATTGGCCGAGTGGTCGGTTAATCGCCTCCTTTTTTCGAAACAGCTCGATCACCTGGATTTTGCCTTAGAGGCCAAAAAGCATGGGATAAACGCCGTGGAGTATGTGAATCAATTTTTCATGGACAAAGCCCAGGACATGGCTTACCTGAAGGAAATGAACACCCGCTGCCAAAACGAGGGAATCACTCAAGTACTCATCATGGTGGACCGGGAAGGAATGTTAGGAGCTCGCTCAGATGAAGACCGGATGAAAGCCGTGGAGAATCATAAAAAATGGATCGAAGCTGCCAAGTTTCTCGGTTGCCACACCGTGCGGGTCAATGGCTACTCAGATATCGCCTGGTCACAAAATCCAGCCGACGCTACTGAAGCGTCGAAGCTAGTAAGTGATGGAATTCATAAGCTTTGCGAATTTGCCGAACCACATGGCATTCGCATCGTCATTGAAAACCACGGAGGCTTCTCCTCCAATGGCAAGTGGCTAGCCGAAACGATTCGAAATGCAAATCATCCATTAGCGGGAACTCTTCCTGATTTTGGCAATTTCCGAATCGGAGCCATCGAAGGCAAGCCGGTCTCCTATGACTCTTATCGCGGTGTCGATGAGTTGATGCCTCAAGCAGCTGGGGTGAGTTTAAAACCCAAGGTTTGGGATGATGCTGGAAATGAATCTGACTTGGACTATGAGCGCATGATGAAAATTGTGCTATCTCATGGCTACCATGGCCATGTGGGGATAGAACATGGCGAGCGAAATCGTGAATGGGAAAGCATTGTGGAGATTAGGCAGATTTTAGAAAGCCTTCAAAAGTCGATGTAAAAAAGGGAGGCTTCTCGAATTCGGGGAGCCTTTTTTAGGCTAAGATTTTAACTTTGACCCATGAACCAACAACTCGGACAACTCTCCCTGCTCGTCAGAGATTATGACGAAGCGATCCAGTATTACACTCAGGTGTTGGACTTTGAACTCTTGGAAGATACAACCATGAGTGAAACCAAGCGTTGGGTGCGAGTTGCCCCTCCGGGTTCCACTTGTCATTTGTTGCTTGCCAAGGCAGCAAACGAAACTCAAGAGAAGCAAATTGGCTTTCAAGCTGGTGGACGGGTTTTTCTATTCTTATACACGGATGACTTTTGGAGGGATTATCGAAAATATACTTCCCGAGGAGTGGAGTTTATCCGCGAACCTTCCGAGGAAAGCTATGGTATCGTCTCGGTCTTCAAGGATTTGTATGGAAATCTTTGGGATTTAATTGAGCGAATTGAGTAGGATATTTTTTAACATTAGGTTCCAGAAGGATCACTTTTCATTATTCCGCTTTCTCTTATGACTAAATCTAAACACAAACTCACCGATGTGGCCCGGGAGATGATGAGTGGGGTAGTACAAATCCACGTAGAAGGTTATATCGAGGAGGATATTCAGAGCATCCTCAATCCATCCATCAAAATCCCCGGAATCTGGTCTGGATCAGGATTTTTTGTAAAATTCAAAAATCTGGAAGGTTACATTGTGACCAACGCGCATGTCATCCGAAACGCCTACAAAGTAGAAATCAGCTCCATGCTCACCAGTGAAGAGCGATTTGACACAGAAATCGTGGGATTGGTTAAACAGCTAGAACCAGATGTTGCTCTGATCAAACTTACCGATGAGGAGCTCAAAAGATTCAAAAAAACTGCCATTCAACCCATTGCATATCTAGAACTGAGCGAAAAAACCAATCCCTCACGAGGAGAGGCAATCAAAGCAATTGGATATCCACTTGGGATGGTGGAACCCAATATTACCGGAGGTGAAATCACCAATTTTATCTCCGGGTCGGAATTGACTACGGAACGTTTTGTCACCAATGCAGCCATCAATCCAGGTAATTCCGGGGGGCCAAGCATCAATGAAAACTTTGAAGTCGTAGGACTCAATACGGCCATGATGGTCAATGCCGAAAATATCGGGTTTATCACGCCTGCAAGTTTTGTGAAAATCATCATCGAAAACCTGCTGCTTTTCAACGAGCCTCACTTCGCTGATATCGGGGGAAAACTCCAAAAGAATGCTGAAAACTTTAACCTCTTTCTGAATCAATCCCAAGCCAAGGGAGTCATTGTGTCCAAGGTCTTGAAAAATGGGTTTTTGGAATCTGCCAAAATCCAGCCTTATGACGTGATTCTTTCAATCAACCAAGTAGAATTTGATCGCCACGGAATCGTCATGGGAAAAGAAGGGATCTATCGCCACAAAAATATTTTTGATATCATCAAACTGATTCCCATTGGTCAGGAAGTGGAAATCACCTATCTGCGAAATGGAAAAAGGGAGACTACCAAAGCCTTTGCGATGCGTGATCCTCAAAAGGGAATAGTCTCCAATCCAATTTTGAATGAAAGAGCTTATTTAGAAGTTTTTGGGATGATCATACAGCCTCTGAGTTTCGAAATTATTCAAGCTATTCAGGAGATTGATCCCTATTCGCAAGTTGACTTGCTAAAAGTGATCGATCAGGATCAACCCATGCTAGTCGTGACCCATATTTATCAAGGTACAGAAGCAGATGAGATGGAATGGTCCATAGGTGAGTTGATTACCCAAGCAAATCATCAGGAAGTCCATACCCTCGAGGAGTTCCAAAAGGTAGTGGAGGACAATCGGGGAAAATCGATCTTGATCAAATGCCTGAGCGGTACGATTGGTTACTTTAATGTCGAAGAATCGATCAAATTTGGCATCTGATCTACCTCAAGGTTTCCTTATCAAATAGTTTAAAAAAAATGTCAGAAAACCACTTTCAAAGTCAACCCAACAATCCCCTTCACGGCATCCGACTAGACACAATTTTGGAGCATTTGGTCTCGCATTACGGTTGGAAGGAACTCGGGGAGCGGATCACGATCCGATGCTTTACCCATAATCCTTCTATTAAATCGAGTTTGACTTTTTTGAGAAAGACACCTTGGGCCAGGGAGAGGGTGGAGGGATTGTATTTGAAAATGCTCAGGGATACGAAGTGACTTTTTGAATTTTTCAGTCAAAAATCAATTCAGAATTGATCCGGCTAAGAACAATACTTTCGGATATATTCAATGCATTTAGCAAAGAGGAAGGTGTTCCATTGAATTCCAGAAAACATCTCCCCCCAAACGAAAAAAGCCCAAATCAACGATCTGGGCTTTTGTTTTATGTAAGTGGTTAAGATTATACGTAGTTGTTGAGCATTACCGGCATCACAAGCATGAGGATGTCTTCATTTTCTTCCTGCTCAGCTGGAAGTATTAGACCGGCACGATTTGGAGCAGAAAACTTCAAGCTTACTTCTTTGCAAGAAAGGTTGTTCAACATTTCTACCAAGAACTTTGCATTAAAGCCGATTTCGATATCCTCACCATCATGGTCACAGGAAAGACGTTCGTTTGCTTCGTTTGAGAAATCCAAGTCTTCTGCCGAAATCATCAATTCGCTTCCGGTCAACTTTAATCGAACTTGATGGGTCGTCTTATTTGCATAGATCGCAATTCGTCGGAGGGATCCCAACAATTCCAAGCGGTCGATATTCATTCGGTTTGGATTGTCAACAGGAATCACATTTTCATAATCCGGGAATCGCTCGTCGATCAGACGGCAAATCATTTTGATATTGTTGAACTTGAAGTAAGCATTGGATTGGTTGAACTCCACAGTAACCGGAACATTTTCAGACGGTAAGGTAGACTTCAGCAAGTTGAGCGCTTTTCTAGGAATGATTAAGCTAGCCCCATTGGAGGAAGCTACATCCACTCTGCGATAACGAACCAATCGGTGACCATCAGTAGCTACGAAAGTGGTATTCGTAGGACTCAAGTTGATGTAAACCCCAGTCATTGCCGGACGAAGTTCGTCAGAAGAAGTAGCGAAAATCGTATTTGAAATTGCTGAAGAAAGAACCTCGGTAGACATGTCAACCGTAGTTGCATTGTTTACGGTTGGGATTTTTGGGAAATCTGTAGCGTTTTCTCCCGCAAGTCTATAGCGACCATTATCAGAACTAATTTCTACTGCGTAGGTGTCATGATCGATGCTGAAAGTAACCGGTTGTTCCGGAAGATTTTTAAGCGTTTCGATCAGGATTCGAGCAGGTACTGCAATATTTCCATCCTCTTTGGCTTCAACATGAATTTGGGTCATCATCGAAGTTTGCAAATCGGAAGCAGTGATGGTCAATTCAGAATCCTTGATTTCAAAAAGGAAGTTTTCAAGAATAGGTACTACAGGGTTGGTAGTCACCACGCCATTGATTGACGAGAGCTGCTTGAGCAAAGCAGAAGAGGAAACAATAAATTTCATATGGTATTTATTTATTTTTCAGAGGTAACATGCAATCACACTTGGTCCATTCTTAAATGACTGGAGCTGCAAGTTAGATTTCATATCATAGGGCTTAATTTAAGTTTTACTCCAATGGGGTAAATTTATAAATAAAATGCAAAATCGGTGGGGGGCTAGAAGCATTATGGAAAATTTTCTTTCCCTTACCCTTTAAAGCCAATTCAGGCCTTTTTGCTGTATCGGTTTTTTCGAATTACGATCAATAGACCACCCAATACACTAAGCATCAGGATAGGTAGCCCAATATTTATCCCTTGCCAAAATCCTTGTTGAGAGTCAATTTTCACCTTGTCCAAGGGACGGATTTGAAGGGTCCGTGTTCTGGAGGAAATAATTCCATCAGGATTTTGAAGGTATTGGGTTAAGTTGAGTAGCAATTGTTTATTGGCAAAAGTCATTTGTGCAAACGGATCTTCTCCCAATGCCAAAGGTTCATTGCTTTGCAAGCTGAACTGACTTTGAAAAACGGATCCATCTCCCAAAACAATCACTATACCTTTTCCGGATTCCAAAAACTCAGTTGAGCTAAATTCCTCAGGTCTAAACCTGTTTTTGAAAACCGAGGTAAATTCTCCTTCCAAAAGGTACATCAAGGGTAATCCACTTTGAGAGAAATCCTCCAAATTAGGTTCCTTCTCCATATCTGAAAAAGCTACCCGAGCTGGTGCAGGAATCGCACGCATGTATTGAGATCCAAATAGCAACGGAGTCTTTTGAACTCCATCTGCCTTGACGGTATCCAGACTGCTTGCAAACCTAAAATTAACTTGGTCCAGTCCTTTGGTGATGGGATGGGGTGTGGCGACTCCAGCATTAAAATAGTAGGGCCAAGGCAAGGAAATCATCTGTTCCCCATTGCCAAAGTTTCCACCCATGACCGGGATGTAATTCAGATTGAGATCTTGAATCAAGTCTTTGTTGATCCGAATTCCATATCGAAACAACAAACGGTCAAGCTCATTTTCCAAAGGAATAGATACTGTTCCTTCACCTGCTGCAAGATTTAAATCAACATCGGCTCCTTCAGCTGCAATAATTAAATTTCCTCCTCGTAGCACATATTGATCCAGCAGATAGAGGTCTCGTTCCGAATAGGTTCCTCGTGGACCCACCACCAAAACCATTGAAAAAGAACTCAAATCCTCAACCTTTTTGGCTTGGTCCAGTGGGACTTTGAAGATTTCAAATTCCCCATCCAAAGCTTCGACCAATCCAAATCCCTCATCTTCACTTAGCTCTCCATGACCTATAACCATGGCGATGGCTGTTTTTTGAGGTTGAGTCAGCTTTCGGATGGCATTACTGATTTCGTATTCCAGATTCTCGATGGAGGCATTGAGTTTTTCATCCGGACTCATTCCTGCTTCTCCTTTCAGGATCAGTGCTCCTGATTCGTATTCCCCATCAGTGACCAAAATACCTGGGAAAATGCGTTGTGTTTGCTGACCAGCCGTTTGGTTAAAATATAAATTGGTTGGGTTGATTCCATAGCCCGCAAGCGTGTAAATGAACTCGAGCTGTAAAGAATCATTTTCAATGGAAAGGGGGTCAAAATAAGAAAAGGTGATTTTCTCAGCTGCGTAAGCGTCGAAAGTTCGCACCGTTTCCTCGATCGACTTTTGAAGCCGTCGCATTCCACCGGGAAGTTGGTCTCCATTCAGAAGGATTTCTACTTCCAAAGGTCGGTCAAGGTTCTGTAACAACTCAATGGTTGCTGGATGCAAGGAGTATCTTTTTTCTTCGGTGAGATCCAGCCTAAACCGTACAAACTGGCCCAGAAGCACCAAAATCACTATTCCGGAAAGCCAATAAAGGAGAGGGCGAAGGATTGAGCTTGACTTTTTCATTGGTTTTTTAGCACTAAAATGGAACCTCCTAAAAACACCCAAACCATACCGAGAAGAAAAATAACATCTCGACTATCCACTACTCCACGACTGAGGTTGATGTAGTGAAAACTTAAACTCAACTCTTCTATCCAAAGAGCAATTGACCCAGTCAGCATATCGGAAAGTGCCGTCATCCCGAAGTATAACAGGAAGCAAAAGAAAACTCCCAAAACGAATGCAACTACCTGTTGACTCGTGAGTGAACTGGCAAAAATTCCTACCGCAGAAAACACCGCTCCGATCATCAATAAACCTATCCAGCTACCCATAAAACCCGCCCAATCCAAGTTGCCGGGAGGATTTCCCAATTGAGAAATGGAAAATGCATAGAGCAGTGTTGGTAATACGGCCAAAATGACCAAGCTTAAAAGTGCTAGGTATTTGGCTAAGATGATTTGAAATAGGCTCAGCGGTGAGGTACGTAATAACTCCCAAGTCCCCGTTTTTCGCTCTTCGGCAATTGCCCGCATTGAGATTGCTGGAATCAAAAACGTAAATACATATGGAGTGTAGGAAAATAAGACCTCTAAGTCAGCGTAGCCATAGTTCAGTATAGAAGTGTCAGGAAAAACCCAAACGATAAGTCCTAAAGCGACTAGAAATAGAGCTAAAATCAGGTAACCGGTGAGGCTACCAAAAAAGGCATAAATCTCTTTCCAAAACAGGCTTCTCATGGGGTAGAAGTGATTTCTCTAAACAAAGTTTCCAGACTCTTATTCCCCTGGTCGAGACGAATTAAGTTGCGATGTTTTTCTTGAAGAATCCCAAGTAAAGCCCTTCGAGCTTCGTTAGGTTCTTGGGTAAGTAGGATCAGTTCGGTGTTTCCCTTGGGACCAAATGCCACTTTTCCTAATTGTTCGAACCATACCAGTTCCAAGGCTTCGTCTGATTCTAAGATCAGTTGAGTTCCCGAGCTTGCTGTTTTTAGTGCGTTCAAACTGTCTGCGGCCCGAATTTTCCCTTGATTGATGATGACTACATCTTGGCAGATAGCTTCTACTTCCTGCATGATATGTGTCGATAAAATCAAGGTTTTGTCTTGGGCGACTTCCTGGATTAGTTTCCGAATTTCCACCAATTGATTTGGGTCGAGACCTGTAGTTGGCTCGTCAAGAATGACCACCTTTGGGTCATGAATGAGCGCTTTTGCCAAGCCCACACGCTGCCGATATCCTTTCGAAAGTTGCCCGATTTTTTTGTGCTGTTCAGGCCCCAATCCAGTTTTTCGGATTAGTTCTTGACTGCGTGTTCGGGCTTCCGAAGGTTTGATTCCATACAGGCCGGCGGCAAATTCCAAAAACTCTTTGACATACATGTCCAGATACAAGGGATTGTGCTCTGGAAGGTATCCTATTAGCGAACTGGTTTTTTGAGGCTGGGAGAGTGCATCCTGAGATAGGATTTTTACTTCTCCCGAATCTGCCTGAATGTACCCGGTGATGATTTTCATCGTGGTTGATTTTCCGGCTCCATTCGGTCCCAAAAAACCCAGAATTCTCCCCGGTGTAGCGGTAAAGCTCACTTGATCAAGTACTTGCTGTGATCCGTAGGTTTTGCTTAAAAGGGAGACTTGGAGTGACATAAAAAGGGAAGGACCAAAAGAGAAATTACCCGCATGGCAGGGGCAAAATCCCCTTTGGTCAGGTCTTGGGCAAAATTATCAATCTATCAGCGATTGGCAAATTTTTTACAAAATGACCAAGGAACGTGTATCTATCAATTACAGCGAAGGACTTGCACTTGACTGCTCGTACCCAAGGTCAGGGGGGAGATTGGGTCGCTCTGCTGCAGCTACGGCCAATTGATCACAGCGCTCATTTTCCGGGTTGCCGGCATGGCCTTTTACCCAGATGAATTTGGGTTTGTATTTCAAATGAAGTGGAATATACCGAAGCCAGAGATCGGGATTTTTCTTGTCTTTGAAGCCTTTTTTCTGCCAAGACCAAAGCCAGCCTTTCTCAATGGCATCGACGACATATTTACTGTCGGAGTAAATTTGAACTGGAAATTCGGTGGTTTTGAGTTCCTGAAGTGCCCGGATGACAGCTAGGAGCTCCATGCGATTGTTGGTGGTTAGGCGAAAGCCTTCGGAAAGTTCCTTGCGATGTTTGCCAAATTTCAAGACAGCTCCATAACCTCCTGGACCGGGATTCCCTTTTGCAGCGCCATCGGTAAAAATGATAATCATGGTGCAAAGAAATGAAAAAAGCCGGGGTATCCGGCTTTCTCCTTATCCTACGGTGATTGGAAAGGCGTTTGTTTTGAAGATTTTTACTGCAATGGAAAGAAGAATTATCCCGAAGATTCGACGAAGTACATCGACTCCAGTCTTGCCCAGTTTGCGCTCCAGCCAAGACGTACTTTTCAGGACGATATAAACAAAAATCAAATTGAGTAGGATTCCAATGGCAATATTGACTTGCTCAAATTCAGCTTTTAAAGTCAAAATCGTGGTTAAGGTACCTGCACCTGCAATCAGCGGAAAAGCAATGGGTACGATGGAAGCGCTGGAAGTGGCTTCGGGATCGGGCTTGAACAACTCGATTCCCAAAATCATCTCAGCCCCCAAAGCAAAAATGATCAAGGCCCCAGCAATGGCAAAATCTTCAACTCCGATTCCAAATAGTCCAAGAATGGATTTTCCGACTAGCAAAAATGCAATCATCAATACTCCTGCAGCTAGGGTAGCTTTTTCGGATTGGATGTGGCCTACTTTTTTCCGGAGATTGATAATGATTGGAATGGATCCGAGGATATCAATGACCGAAAATAGAATCAATGAAACGGATAGGATTTGCTTGAAGTCAATCATGCCACAAAGGTAAGTCGATTTCTCCGATCCAAATCCTTTGGCAGATTATTTCCCCGTGAAGAGAAGTTAAAGAATTCCCGAGCCGTCTTCTACCTCTTCAATCGCTTGTCGAAGAAAGTCGTTGAAAGGTTTCATTCGACGAAAGCCATCCAAAGCAAAAGTTAGGAATGCCCCAGATTCTACCACTTTGTCCGAAATTGGATGGGAAACAGTAAAGCTCTTCAACTTTAAGTATTCGATATGCGGATGGTTTGCTTCGTAATCCCGCGGACTGGTTTTGAGCTTCTCTCCTTCGATAGCTTTAAAAAGCTTTTTGAAATCAGGATCATTTTCGATCCGTTGGAGATCGGCGCCACTGTAGTCGATTTCTTTTCTAATTTTTTTCAGGGTGTCAGCTTCCGGCATCCAGATCCCTCCAGCTAAAAAAGAATTGCCTGGCTGAACCTGTAAGTAATAACCAGGGCCTGGGGATTTTTTTCCACCGGGGGCGAAATAAGCTCCAAAGTTGGTTTTGTAAGGGTCTTTGTTCGCTGAAAAGCGGATGTCCCGATTCTGTCGAAAGACACAGTCTTTGGGTTTAAAAGCTGAAAGTTCCGGCTCAATTTCTGTCATTTCCTTCAACAAGACTTCTACATCTTCTAGGAATCGATTCCTAGTATCTGTGTACCATTTTTTGTTGGCATCCATCCAGTCTTTATGGTTGTTTTTAGCTAGGGCAGAAAGAAATTCGAGGTATGGACGCATAGGAAGTATGAATTTGAAATCTAAAATTAAAACCGCCTAAATAAAGTTAGGTTTAAATAAAATCAACCAAGGTCTCCAGCTTCATCCCACGGCTACCTTTGATCAGAATGAGGTAATCTTCCAGCTTGCTGTCTTCCAACCAATTTCTAAAGGAAAACGGATCTGGGAAATACAATGCCTTTGGCGCTTTTTCCAGCGCTGAAACGATCAGCTTTCCGGTAAAACACACCTTATCTATCGAGTATTCACTGACTATTTCGCCCAATCTTCGGTGCTCTGCCTCAGCATGTTCTCCTAGCTCAAACATGTCTCCGAGAATGATCATTTTATGCTTTTTCCCGGTCATCTGACCAAAAGTTCGGATGGCCACCTCCATGCTGGATGGATTTGCATTGTAAGCGTCAAGGATGATCAGATTGCTGCGCTTCTCGATAAGCTGGGAGCGCATGTTTTCGGGTTTGTAATTGACAATCCCCTCCACGGCTTTTTCCATGGGCACTCCGAAAAACTTCCCTATCGTCAATGCATTGGCAATGTTCCCAAAATTGTAAGCTCCAATCAACGAGGTCAAGTGCTCACCAGAAACACCTTCGACAGTAAACTTTACAAAAGGATTAGCTCCAAGAAAAGTGACTTCGCAAAAATCACCCTTTGCAGGATAGAGAATCGGGTTCTCAAAGCGCTTAACCATATTGGACAAGGTAGGATCCTGGGAATTGATAAAAACAGTTCCTTGATTGGATCGCAAATGCTGGAAAAGCTCCGTTTTGGTCTTCAATACTCCTTCAGGTCCGCCCATTCCTTCCAAGTGTGCCTTACCAATATTGGTAATAAAGCCATGAGTGGGTTCAGCGATGTCGCAAAGCTCCTTAATGTCGCCTTGCTTATTGGCTCCCATTTCGATGATGGCGATTTCATGCTCGGACTTTAAACGAAGCAAAGTCAAAGGAACACCGATGTGATTATTGAGATTGCCGATAGTGGCCAGCGTATTGAATTTTTGCTTCAAAACAGCATGCAGGAGTTCCTTTGAAGTGGTTTTTCCATTCGATCCCGTCAGGCCTATAAAAGGAATGTCAAACTGACGTCGGTGATGAGTGGCCAGTTTTTGCAAAGCAGAAAGGACGTCCTCACACAGAAAATAGCGCTCATCACCCTCTACCAAGTATTTCGCCTCATCGATCACTACCGCGGATGCACCCATTTCCAAGGCTTTTACAGCAAAATCATTGGCGTTGAAATTCGGTCCTTTCAGCGCAAAAAAGAGATTTCCTGGATCGATTTTACGAGTATCCGTGCTCACGCCTGTACTTTTCAGAAAGAGCTGGTAGAGAAGTTCGAGGTTCATTTTTTTGGGAAATTTGCCACAAAATAACGCAAAGGATACATCTTTGCGGAGCTCGATTCGTTTTATTTTGGAGTTTCAGTTGACCTCGCCATGCAAAAAATCCTTGTCCTGATTTTTCTGTTGATCGCTTCTCCTGCTTTCACTCAGGCAATTTTTGAATGGGATCAAAGCAAATCCGTGCAGGTAAATGGTCAGACTGTTCCTATCGGTTTTTCGCAAGGCATCAATTCCGCGCAAATCCAGACCATTGACCTCACTGCAGACGGAGTGGAGGAGTGGGTGATTTGGGATATCAATTCCCGCCAACTTCAAGTGTTCCAAAAATCAGGGGCAGAATTCAGTTTTCAACCTGAGCTTAGCTATTTTTTTCCTTCAGATATCAGTGGTTTTTTGCTTTTGGTTGATTATGATGGGGATGGGAAAAAGGACCTTTTTACGTCCACTCCACTGGGAATAAAAGCCTACCGAAATACATCCACCGGTTCTCAAATTTCCTGGACGGTAGCTCAAAATTTCCTTCGATTGGAAGGCGCAAATAATATTCCTGTCAACAATCTCGATATACCACTTCTTCAGGATTTGGATGGAGATGGGGATTTAGACTTGGTTATTTTCAATTTTGCTCAAGGTGATTTTTTGGAATATTTCCGCAATACCTCCATGGAGCGAAAAGGGATTCCAGATATCGACGGTTTTGCATTTCCAGTTGATTTTTGGGGGAATTTTGTCTTTTGCGGGTGTGAGGATTTTAGTTTTGGACAAACCTGCAATGGATTGCCTCTGGAGTCAAAGGGCGGGAATCAAGAATTAGCCCGAATCCAACATGCTGGAGGGCATAGCATTTTGTATCGGGATTTTACTGGGGATAGGATCCCGGATTTGCTTCTTGGTCGAGACGAATGCAATACCCTGTATTTTCTCCCCAACTCTGGGACAGCAGACCAGCCCAAATTCGACTCGTTTAGCACAGAACTTCCGAATTTTGGTCAATTGCCCAATTTCCCGAGATTTCATATTGGCCAATGGATGGATGAAGAATTGGTCGTTAGCTTGAATACCAATGAATCGGCTGCATCTTTTCAGATTGACTTCGCTAATTCGGTGGTGAAACTGGAAAAAAGCACAGGATCAATCCGCCCAATTCTTCAAGATCAATTGTTTGATTTAGGGGAAAATGTCCGCCCTTATTTTAAGGGGAATGTCTTCGCCGGAGAACTTTGGCTCAGTGCAAATGTCAAAAATGGAAATACTGTCCAAGGCCAAGCATTCCGCCTGAGCTACTCAGGAGATCAGTTTGAGTTGCTGAATGAAGATTACATCGGCCTTTCAGCCCTAAATCTGCTGGATGTCCAACTTATCGAATACGGCAGCGCAACCAACCAATCTTACCTCTTAGCCTCAGGAGTGCGGACTACCAATGGCGTTCCAAGTCAGGTGCTCCTAAGAGGTCAAGGTCAAAACTGGAATGACTTTCAGCTAGCTGGCCTGACACTTAGAGTAGGCGATCAGCTTACTTTTTTCCCCTACCAGGGAAAAGATCAGTTGCTAATTGCTGCGCAAAATGGAAGCCTGACACTCTACGAGGTGGATTTGGAGGCTCGGACAGCAACTCTGAAAACGGCCAATTTCCTAGGCTTTCAGGACAATCCAGCCAATCGAAATCTGAGTGTAGCGGTACGAATTCAGGAAACTCCTGACTTGTACACCGTGGACCAAACTGGTCGGATTTTTCTGGTCAAAGACATGATGAATTCCGATGTTCGGGAGGAGGTCTTGGTCAAAATCGGAGGACAAAACCTTCCTTTTCGACTGGGAAGAAATACCTGGATCTCGGTAGTCAATCCGGGATTTGATGAGAATGTGGGTTTGATTTTGGGAAGCCGTGGTGGGGGAATAAGCTATCTGAAATCCGTAAAATCCGAATCTCCCACAGATGGCGAATTACTCGTAAAACTCTATCCGAATCCAAGCCATGGACCATTCAAGGTCATTTCCAATTCCGCTGCGCAAGCCCGACTGATTACTTCTTTGGGACAAATCCTTGTGGATGAAATCCAGATTCCAGCCAACCGAGAAATCGAAATTCAGACTCAAGTCCTTCAGCCTGGAGTTTACTTTTTACAGCTTGAAACCGAGGATCGGAAAGTGGTAGTGAAGAAGCTGCTGGTGAGGTGATTTCTTTTCCCACAGATTGCCACTGATTTTCTTCACAGATATACCGTGACTTATGAGCTTCCCACTCAATAATAATTGCAAAATCTGTATGACCTGTGATCATAATCTGTGAAAAACTGTGGGAACTAGAATTTTCCCTTCCAAATAATCCCATTTGCCCACCTCCCCCAAAACATCTAGCTTCGAAATAGAATTATAAATCCAATGAAGAACATTTACTTCCTCCTAATTCTGGCGCTTTTCGCAGGGGCCTGTACTTCCGGTCCTGAAAATCCAGTCGATTCAGTCTATATCAACGGCATCATTTATACGGTAGACGAAGCTAATCCGCAAGTTCAAGCTGTGGCGGTTAAAGATGGGTTGATCCTGGCGGTAGGCTCGACCGAAGAAATCCAAGCCTATGTCGGCGAGGCCACTGAAGTGATCGACTTACAGGGCAAAACCATGACTCCGGGATTTATTGAATCCCACGCTCACTTAATGGGTATTGGGTACAACAAGCTCGAGATCGACCTCATGGGTGTTAAAACCTACGACGAACTCATCCAAAAAGTAGCTGAAGCCGCTGCCACCGCCAAGCCGGGTGACTGGATTACAGGTCGTGGTTGGCATCAGGACAAATGGCTGCAAATGCCCGAGAAAACCGTCAAGGGCTTCCAAACCCATGATGCTCTCAGTGCGGTCACACCAAACAATCCAGTGTACCTCGCCCATGCTTCCGGTCATGCCTCTTTTGTCAATCAGAAGGCCATGGAACTCGCAGGCATTACTCCTTTGCGCAGCGAAAAACCCACGCAGGAAGTCGAAGGTGGCGAAGTCCTCCGTGACGAACTTGGCAATCCTACCGGAGTTTTGGTGGAGCGAGCCTCCGCTTTGGTAGCTAAACTCATTCCTGAAACGACCCCTGAGAAAAATGAGGAAGCACTCACCTTGGCCCTACAGGAACTGGCAGAGAAAGGAATCACTTCCTTCCACGATGCGGGTTCTGGTCAAGAGGTGATCGATTTGGTTCAAAAGTTCAAAAATGAAGGCAAACTCACCTCCCGCATGTACATCATGCTTACGGGTCGTCAGCCTGAGTTGCTAGAAGCTTGGTACAAAAAAGGCCCGATGATCGACCCTGATCATTTCCTTACGGTGCGCTCGATCAAACTGAATTGCGACGGAGCTCTTGGTCCTTGGGGAGCTTGGTTGCTGGAAGATTATTCCGACAAGCCCGGTCATCGAGGCCATGAAACACTTCCTATGTCTGTCGTAACAGAAGTATCAGAAAAGGCCTTGCCGCTTGGTTTTCAGGTTTGCTCCCATGCGATCGGGGACCGAGCCAATCAGGAGATTTTGGATCGATACGAAGCGGCTTTTGCTAAAAATCCCGAGGCCAAAGATCATCGCTTCCGAATCGAGCATGCCCAGCATTTGCATCCGGATGATATTCCGAGATTTGGTCAGTTGGGCGTGATTGCGGCCATGCAGGCGATTCACTTGAGTTCGGACCGACCTTGGGCCATCGATCGCTTGGGCGAAAAGCGCATCATCGATGGGGCCTATGTGTGGCAGAGCCTGTTTAAGACCGGTGCCCTCATTGCCAATGGTACCGATGCCCCCGTGGAACCCGTAGATCCGATTCCTTCCTTCTATGCTTCAGTGACTCGCAAGACCCTTCAGGGACTTCCGGAGGGAGGCTACGAAGGCGAACAAAAAATGACCCGTGAGCAGGCCTTGAAGTCCTACACTCTAGACGGCGCTTTTGCTGAGTTTGAGGAAAACTTCAAAGGATCGATCGAAGTTGGAAAGGCTGCTGACTTCACCGTTTTCGACAAAAACATCATGCAAATCCCCGAGGATGAGATTCTTCAGACCAAAGTGCAAATGACCGTGGTGGGAGGGGAAGTAGTGTTCAGTAAGCAGTAGGCAGTTTGGGAATTAAGAATTCTTAAATCAGAAATCTGAGTTTGACCTTCTAGGGTTTGAAAACCTGGAAGGTCTTTTTTTATCCAATTCTTAAAAGAAATAAAATGAAACTTAAAAACTCATTTATACAACATTCATTTAAATCATTCGTTTTTCGGGTTAAGTATTTGGTAATTAAAAATTAACCTTATGGTAAGCAAACTTTGGAAAGTGACCCTCTTGCTTTTTTACCTATCTCCAGTGGAAATAGCTTTTTCCCAAACCACACCAAGCTCCCACGCTTATTTCTCGAGAGGCTATTCTCAGCAGCCCGTCATCACCTTCAAAGAGGGCTTTTTCAACAAAACCACTTACTACCTTGATGGGGAAAAATCAAGCCCAAAAGAGGTAGCGAATTTGGTTAAATCGGTCCAAACGGAGGACTTTAGATTTCTTCAGAATCAACGGAAAAAGAATTTGGGTTATGTAATCCGTCTTTCGGGAATATCCGTGACCCTCGGTTCCATCGCGTATCTCTTTACCAATGAAATTACCCCGGCCAATGTCCGCCCGTGGTTTTGGACTTCTTTTGGAGGAGGAATGTTACACAGTACTGGAAACATTCTCATCGCTGATTCAGAGCGAAGAATCCAACGAACCATCAATGACTTCAATGCCTATCATTATTCAGGAGGTGCGGATGCATTTTTAAGTATGGATAAAAGTGCTGGATTTTTTGGGTCTAAAATCGATATCTATGAAGGTCCAATGCTCCTCCAAAATGCCCAAGTGCTGTCCCGACTCCAATCCAATGAGGAAGCCCTTAGAATGTTTGAAAAAGTTATCAAAAGACAAAAAGTGAGCACCGTCAACAATGTGGTAAACACTGCTCTTTCATTCGGAATCATGTTTGTTGCACTTGGGACTAAAAGACAATCTTCTACCCAAGATCAAATTTTATTGCCCTTGACATTTACTGGAATTGGGCTCAATGTGTTCTCCAGTTTTTTTGATCGTCGAACCAGAAATTTGACCAGAGAGGCGTTACATCGATATAATTACCAGTAGAGAAGATCTGGTTCAGCTCAAGATTTTTGGGCAGTCGCTTTTCAGTAGATGCTGGAATATTTCCTAATAACCCTACCTGAACTATCATTTCACCCCGATATTTTCCAAAACAGCTTTTTAAAAGAGCCCAACCATTCCTTATTTTCTATTGAGCGTATTAGATTTTGCTGATTCATCACATTTTCATCTTGCTCTCCAGAAAAATCCCCTATTTTCCTTGTCTAATCTACTTATTATGAGAAAACAATTACTTCTTCTTTGGCTTTTTGCCTTCACCATTCAGGTGGCATTGGCCCAAGACGCACCCAACCCCATGTCCTGGAAAGACGTGGCCACCTGGAAATCCATGCCTGGCGGAGGATACAAGCTTTCCCCTGACGGCCAATGGATGGCTTATATCCTAACAGGAATTGAAGCAGACGGCGAATTGATTCTCCAAAAGACGGCTGATCCGGAGAGCAAAAAGTCCTTCCCGATCGGGAATGCCAGCTTTGCCAGCTTCGAATTCAGTGACAACAGTCAGTGGATTGCCTTCAAGGAATACCCAAAGTTTGTCGAAAAACAGGCCAATGAAAAAGCCAAAGGGAAACCACTCAAAGACAAAGTGCACCTGCTTAAGCTCGGCACGGACGACAAGAAGACATTTGAAGGAGTTGGTGGATTTTCTTTCAATGGACAAGCTGCCACTCACTTGGTCATCAATCTTCCCAAAGAAGGAAATGGGGACGCTAAAGGCTCCGACCTCCTGATCTACCACCTAGCCGCCGGCAAATCTCAAAACCTCGGCAACGTGCGAGAGCATGCCGTTAATAAAGCAGGAACTCACCTTGCCTACACCGTCGATGCGGCTAATTCTCAAGGAAATGGTCTGTATCTACTCACCATGGCAAGCAACTCTATTCAGGTACTGGACTCGGATGAGGCTGGCTATCAAAGCATCAACTGGACTGAAAAAGGAGATGCTTTTGCTGCGTTAAAGATGAAAAAAGACAAGAAGTACAAGCAGGACAAGGGGGCAGTTTTAGGTGTGAAAAACCTTTCCAATCCTCAAGTTACGCTTTACGAGCCTGCAAAAGACTCGACTGGCTTTGATCAGAACTACACCATTACTCCAAATCGAAGACCGATGTGGTCAGAGGATTTGACCAGATTGTTCTACGGCATTCATCCCTTGGTATTGGCAGAAAAAGAAAAGCCAAAAAAAGAAATCAATGCTGATTCGGTGAAAGCCGCAGAAGCTGAAAACTTGGCTAAAATCATGGCTGATACGACAATCAAGTCAATTTCTGACCTGCAGAAAGCCATCGGTAAACTCAATTCAGGAAAGTCTGAAGATAAGAAAGCCAATGATGCCAAGAAGCCCGATATGACTATCTGGCATTGGCAAGACGATCGTCTACAGTCTCGTCAAAAGGTACTGGAAAACATGGATAAGAATTACAGCTTTTGGGCCATGTATGATGTAGTAGGCAAAAAGCATATCGCGCTTCAAGATAGTAGTATGCGTGACCTCAACATCCTTCCTCAGGAGCATTTTGCACTGGGTTCGGATCAGCAAAAGTATGAGCTAGACATCAATCTCAACGGTCAGCAATACCGAGATTACTATCTGGTGGATTTGAAGACAGGGGCGAAAACTTTGCTTTTTGAAAATTTCTACCAGCCATCGTTTGCTTCCATGCCTAGGCCTTCTACAGATGGTAAAAAGTTGCTCTATGGCAAAGACGGGAATTTTTATATCTATGATATCCTAGCCCAAACTCACACGAATATCACCGAAAAGCTCCCGGTGACTTTTGTCAATACCGAAGACGATCACAATGTGGAAAAGCCTATGCAAAACCCATTGGGTTGGAGTTCGGATAGCCAATATGTATTGCTTCGGGATGGTTGGGATATTTGGCAGATTGCCTTATCAGGAAAAGAAAGTCCGGTTAATCTTACCCAGAACGGAAGAGCCCAAAAGATTCGGTACCAGTACAGATTCAGCCTTGATGAGGAGGAAAAAGGAATCGATCTTCGCAAAACTACCTATGTCCGCATGTATGGCGAAAACACCAAGAAAAGCGGAATAGCTACCCTGGCTCCTGCCAAAAAAGGAGGACTTGCAGCCGGAGTCAAGGTGTTGTCTTGGGAAGATGCCAACATTCAAGGTCTAGCCAAAGCGGAAAAAGCATCAGTTTTCACCTTTACCAAGGAAAATTCCAATGCTCCAACTCAAGTCTATTTGACTGATGCTAGCTTGAGCAATCCCAAGCAGATTACTGAAAATGCCCCCGATGCAAGCAAATTTGCTTGGTCTGCCGGAGTAAAATTGATCGATTACGTGACGACCAAGGGAGATTCGCTTCAGGCTGCACTATTCCTTCCAGCTGGCTATGTGGAAGGTCAAAAGTACCCAACCGTGGTGTATTACTACGAGAAGCTTTCACAGACTCTTCACAACTGGGCCAATCCAGGATACAGCGGAACAGGCTGGAATCCTTCTCTTTACACAAGCAATGGCTATGCGGTATTGATTCCAGATATCGTCTACAAAATGGATGATCCAGGAATGTCTGCCGTATGGGCTGTGCTTCCGGCAGTTGACGCTGCGATCAAAACAGGCGTAATCGACGAAAGCAAAATGGGTCTTCATGGTCATAGCTGGGGTGGCTACCAGACCTCTTTCCTGATCACCCAAACCAACCGATTCAAAGCTGCTGCTGCAGGTGCACCGCTGACCAATATGATCTCCATGTATGATTTGATCTATTGGAATACGGGAGGGGGAAATATGTCGATCTTCGAAGCATCACAAGGAAGATTCCTTGGAGGTCCTTGGGAAAACTGGGAGGCTTATGAGCGAAATAGCCCAATTTATCATGTGAAAAATGTGCAGACTCCACTTCTTATGCTTCACAATGACAAGGACGGAGCCGTAGATTTTACACAAGGAGTGGAATATTACAATGCCCTACGCCGATTGAAAAAGCCGGTCATCATGGTTCAGTATTTAGGCGAAAATCACGGCCTCGGTAAACTTGAAAACCGAAAGGACTACAGCGTCCGCATGATGGAATTCTTCGATCACCATCTGAAAGGGCTTCCTGCACCGGATTGGATGAGCAAAGGTGTGCCGAGATTGAAGTTGGGCCAACATCTAGAAGAAAGAGCCTTCTAAAAAGTCAGAAGGATGAAGTCAGAAGTTTAAAAAAAGCGAAATCCCCCGGTGTTGGTTCATCGGGGGATTTTTTCTTAGATGGAGTTAGGGGTTTTTCTTCGGTTTAATGTTTGGTGTCGTTTCCCTTTTTTACTTCAACACCTCTCTGGAGATAACCAGCTTCTGAATCTCCGAAGTCCCTTCTCCGATGGTGCACAGCTTGGCATCGCGATAGTATTTTTCTACCGGATAATCCTTGGTAAAACCATAACCTCCAAAAATCTGCACAGCCTCATTGGCTACAGAGACTGCCACCTCAGAGGCGTAAAGTTTAGCTTGAGCACCTGCTAGCGTTACTTTTTGACCTTTGTTTTTCAGATCAGCAGCTTTAAAAGTCAGGAGGCTTGCAGCCTCAACCTGAGTTGCCATATCTGCCAACTTGAAGGAAATGCCCTGAAAATTGGAAATCGGTTTATTGAATTGATGACGCTCTTTGGAATATTGGATGGCAGCTTCTAAGGCACCTTGGGCAATTCCCAAAGAGAGTGCTGCAATGGAAATTCGGCCTCCATCCAGGATTTTCATCGATTGGATAAAGCCTTCCCCGACTTTCCCGAGTACCTGACTTTCGTGGATTCGGCAGTCCTCAAAGATCATCTCAGCTGTCTCCGAGGCCCGCATCCCAAGCTTGTCCTCTTTGCGGCCACCTTGGAAGCCGGGAGTCCCTCTTTCGACAATAAAAGCAGTCATCCCATGGCTGTCACCCACCTCTCCCGTCCGAGCAATGACTACGGCCACATCTCCTGAATACCCGTGCGTGATGAGGTTTTTGGCTCCATTGATGACATAGTATTCCCCGTCCTTTTTGGCGACGGTTCGCATATTTCCGGCATCTGAGCCTGTATTTGGTTCGGTCAGGCCCCATGCACCCAACCATTCGCAAGTGGCAAGTTTGGGTAGATATTTTCGCTTTTGTTCTTCATTACCAAACATTAGGATATGTCCGGTACAAAGGGAATTATGTGCAGCCATAGAAAGGCCTACGGATGGATCCAGTTTGGCGAGTTCAGCGATTGCCGTCACATACTCAAAATAGCCAAAACCCGAACCTCCATATTCAGTGGGGACGAGTACGCCCATCAGGCCGAGTTCGCCGAGTTTTTTAAAAACATCCAGTGGAAAATGGGATCTATCGTCCCAATCCTTGCGGAAGGGAGTGATCTCTTTGGCTCCGAAATCACGGATCATTTGGGCGATCATCCGCTGATTTTCATTGCTTGCAAAATCTAACATAAGGTATACGTTGGGTTTATAATCTATTGTTCGAACTCTAAGTTTCGAAATAGGTTTTGGATATCCAAACGGGCCTAAACAGTTGAAAATTTGGAGATTGATTCAGAAAATAGTAGGAAAGGAGGTGGATTTTCAGAAATCTTATTTTTTGGAATGCTTTATTGAATGCTTCCATAAATCCTTATTTTTCTGAAAATAGTTAAATTTTCTACCAGCCAATCCCAGCCTTATGAAAGTTCGTTTGTTGTTACCGCTGATTTACCTAGGATTTTGGATCACTACTCAGGCTCAGAGTCCACGGTATATTATTGATAGCCTAGGCCTGCAGCTCAGAGAAGCTACCTCACCTGAGGATAGAGTGGGTATTTACTCTGAGCTTACTTGGTATTGGGCAATGGTCAATTTGGATTCCGCACTTGCCTACGGAAATCAGGGGCTAGAATTGGCTCAGAAGATAGGCGATCAGTCGAAAATTGCCCAGGCCTACAGTGATCTTGGAAATGCCTACAATCAATTGGGGGAGTTTGATCTGGCTAAAAATGCCTATCGAACTGCCTTACAAATTCGGACAGCATTGGGTGATTCGACAGGGATGGCTGGGAGTAAAAGCAATCTTGCTTCCATTCATCAGCGCTTGTACCAGACGGACTCTGCGATGGCCTATTATGTGGAGGCATTGTCCTACTACGAAAAAGTTGGAAATGATCGATACGTGAATTTTATAAAAAATAACCTGGGAGTTCTACATGAGGATCTTCGAAATTATCCCAAGGCATTGGAATTCTATGAAGAGGTGGCGGAGTATAGGGAGAAGAATGAAATGATCCAGGATTTGGCCATGCTGTACAACAACATGGGTAATATTTATAAAAACACTAAATCTTACGATAGATCGGAAGAGTATCTCAAAAAGGCTCTGAAAAATGGTCTTCAGGTCGGAGACTCTTTGGTCATTTCAGTGACCTATCTGAATCTAGCGTCAATGTACAATGCCGCAGATCGTCCAGATGAGGCAATCCTAGCCGCGGAAACTGGGATTAAAATCGCAGAAAAAGTCAATTCCAAATATGACCAAGCCATGATGCAGTACGCTCTGGGAAACTCATATTCTAAAAAGAAGCAATACCTCAAGGCAAAATCTGCTTTTCAGTCCGCTATTTCAGTGCTTGAAAAATTGAACGCACAGGATGAAGTCTCCTCGATTCAATTGCGGATGATTCCAATTTTTGCTGCGTTGAATATGCCTGATAGTGCGCAATATTATACTGACTTATACATCGACTACCGAAATACCCTCACCGAAAAACAAATTGAACAGTTCACTGCTGAGCTTCAAACCAAATACGAAACCGAAAAGAAAGACCAAGAAATAGCTTCACAACAGCTCGCCATACGAAATAAAAACATTCAATTGTATGGCTCCTTGTTTTTAGCCTTGGCTTTGGGAATAGTCGGTTACTTGCTGTATAGTCAGCAAAAATTAAAAAACCGGCAACTCCAACAAGAAGCTGAACTCAAAGCCGCTTTAGCTCAACTCGAAACCCAAAACAAGCTTCAAGAACAGCGGATGCTCATTTCCCGTGATCTCCATGATAATATAGGCGCTCAACTCACATTCATCATTTCTGCCATCGAAAACCTCAAATATTTTGAGCCCATCAAAGAGCAATTGACCGCGCGGTATGACAGCATTGCCAACTTTACCAAGCAGACGATTACCGAACTCAGAGATACGATCTGGGCGATGAATAGTGGGCAGGTTAGTTGGGAGTCGCTCACTGGAAGGATTCAGGATTACCTTCAGAAAGCCCGACAGTCTACGCCTTCCATTGATTTTTCATTTGAAAAAGATCCTAGTATTGCTGGGGACCAAACGATCAATTCCTCAGATAGCATCCAGATTTTGAGAATTATCCAAGAGGCAGTCCAAAATGCTGTCAAATATTCAGGAGCAAAAGTTGTCCATGTTCAGGTGCGAAAAAGTGCGGATGGATTCCAGATTGAAATTTCAGATGATGGAAAGGGATTCGAGGAAAGCGCCATCAACCCTGGAAATGGACTTTACAATATGCGAAAGCGTGCCGAAGAACTAGGAGGCTTGCTTGAATTGAATTCTAATCCTGGAAAGGGGACCCAAATTACCCTCCGTTGGAAAGAATAAGGTAAGCGAAATAGGCTTTTTGTCGTATTTCCTGCCCGATCTTTCAGGGATAATTTTGGAGGATTAAGTGCCAATCGATGGAAGCGTTTCTCTTTGGAAAGTGGGTAATTTATATCCTTCTAAGCATGGGATGGGGAGGACTGTTCATTTTCCAACTGATCCAGTATTGGGCTTTTAGACGACAAGAAACCAAGCGTTTTCTACACCTTAGGCAGCTTCAGCAGCTCGTGGAACTTGAGCTTCGAAGATCCCGAATTTTGTCCCAATCTTCATCCAAGGAGTTGATTCTCCCCGCTTCTGTTCAGGAACAATTGGAGTTAATCAACTTGCAACTGGAAGCTTTAAAAAAATCCGAAATCAAAAACCAACCTTAGGGCGATACTCCATCCAGTCTACTTGAAGTTCATACCTCCTCTTGGGAGCCTCAGTAGCCTCTGGTTTGGTTTCTACTCCCCAATTTGCGGTATGCCAAAAGTTGATTCGATATTTTGATGGATGCTGAGGAATTCCATTTTCACCTTGGTAATCCCACAGGATCAAGGTATCGGCAGAGACGGGATGAATCATCCACCATCGAACACGTTCCTCGTTCCAGTCAAAACCGTACGTGTGAAACTGAGAAGATGCGTCAAAATCCGGGATAGCTTCAATCGTTTGAGGAGAGGTATCAGTCAATGGTTTCCGTTCCCTTGCGTAGTCGAGCCGTTCTTCACTGGTATAGATAATTCCTTCAGCCAGGTTGATCGTTCTTCCAACTCGCCTGAGGGAATCGGGTTTCCCGGTCCAAGTTCCTACATAGATGATTCTAGGATCGGCAATAAGCCATTCAAAATCGATTTCACTAAGTCCTAAGACTTTATCTTCATGGTAAGTGAACAACCCGACCACTGCCCCTACCTGGGGCTGGGATTTTCGAGGATCAGGAACTTTTAGCCGTGCGGAGTAAGTCCCAAAATGAGTGAAATCTTTGGAGATCAACTCAGGACCTTTGCCAGGCCCTGCTTTTTCTCTTGGATGAAGTTTGAAGGAAAGTCCTTTGTTTTCTTCATCAAACACTTCTCCGATTTTCCATTTGAATTTGGAGGTTTTTCCTGTTGATCCATACTTGAAATGGATCAATTCATCGGAGTCAAATTCCTCCCGAAATCCCTCTTGTTGAGGAAAGTCCATGGCGATCAAAAAGCTCATTAAAAGGAGAAAACCTAGGGACTTGTTTTTCATGGATGAATAAGGTGATCAGGTAAAGCAAAGGCTACATAGGCATCTCCACTCGGAGTGCCTTTTCCACCTCCGCAAGCGATGACTAGAAATTGTTTACCGTTTTTTTCATAAACCGCCGGCGTAGCATGTCCAGCAGCTGGTAATTTGGCTTCCCAAAGAAGCTCTCCTGTTACTTTATTAAAAGCCCGGATTTTTTCATCCTTGGTAGCGGCGATAAATAGTACTCCACCGGCTGTCGCGACAGGTCCACCATAGTTTTCGATACCGGTATTTTCAAAACCTTTGGATTTCAGGGAATCGATGGTTCCGAGAGGAATTTGCCATTTTTTCAAACCTGTATTCATATCGATCGCTGTCAATAGTCCCCAAGGAGGATTGGAGCCGTAAATTCCTTCCTTGGTGGTGAGTCGCTGATAGCCTTTCATGTAGTAACGAGGATAGAGTTTGGAGCTTTCGGTTTCTAGTTCCTTTTTGTCACCGGTATCGGCTTTTCCGAGTAAATAGTCAATTAGAATTCCTCTTTCTTCCGCCGAAATGTGAGAAAAAGCAGGCATAGCACCCCGACCTTTCTGGAGCAATTGGTTCAGCGAATCTGCCGAATATTTTTCTTTCAAACCCAGTAAACTCGGCAAAGCAGGCGGATTCCCTTTTCGATCCAATCCATGACAATTGCCGCAATAGTTGCTGTAAATCGATAATCCCACATTTCCGAAACTGGCATTAGGTGTCATTTCAATCAGCCAGGGAATCTGATTGGCATTGATGTACATCGTTTGGGTTTCAGGATCAAAAGAAGCACCGCCCCATTCAGCACCACCATCCATACCAGGAAAAAGTACGATGGGTTTCTCCGGATGTGGAGGAGCCCAGGTGTCACCAATGATGGCGTTGCTGAGTTGATTTCGGATGTCATTTTCCCATGCCGGAGTCAGATTGAGGATATCTTTTTCCTCAAAAGCCATGTTCATAAACGGTTCAGGAAGAGAAGGAATCGGCTGGGTTTTGGAGCTAATCTCGCCAGGCATCACGCTTTGAGTAACTGTGGTTTCTTTGATTGGCCAGATAGGATTGCTCGTTTCCCGATCAAACACATAAGTATAGCCTTGCTTGGAAATCTGAGCTACTGCGTCAATCCATTTTCCGTCTTTTTGGATCCGTATTAAGTTGGGATTGGCGGGAAAATCCCTGTCCCAAACATCATGGTGAACGGCTTGAAAATGCCAGATTCGTTTTCCTGTTCGCGCATCCAGTGCCAATAGGGAGTTGGCGTATAGGTTATCTCCAGTTCGATATCCTCCCCAAAAATCATAGGTGGCCGAGCCAGTAGGAACAAAGACAATCCCGCGATCCTGATCCACCGTCATTCCTGCCCAGTTGTTGGCGGCGCCCATTTGATGGATGTATTTCGGGTCCCAGGTTTCATATCCTGCTTCTCCAGCTTGGGGAATGGTGTGGAAAATCCATTCGCGTTTCCCTGTTTTTACATTGAAAGCTCTGATATGCCCTGGAGCTGCATCCAATCCCTCCGATAGGCGCATTCCCAAAATCAGCTTATCCTCAAAAATGACTCCTGGGGCATTTGAAACAATCAGGAATTCCTCCAAATCGGTATCTAGATCCTTTCTTAAATCGACTTTTCCCTGATCCCCAAAACTTGTGATAGGCTCTCCTGTCAGGGCATTTACTGCCAAAAGCCAATGTCCAGCTGTGAATAAAATCCGTTTGTCTTTCCCTTCTTCCCAATAGCTGACCCCTCGATTGGTACCTGCCCACGAGTTTTCCCCTCCTAAAACTTGAAATGGATCAAATCGCCAAATCTCTTCCCCACTAGCTGCATCCAAAGCAAATACATTCAACTTAGGAGTGGTGGCATAAAGCAAGCCATCTACTACGATCGGTTGGCATTGAATCTGACTACGCTCCGTTGCATCTCCGGTACGATAAGTCCAAGCGACTTCGAGCTGGGCTACGTTTCCGGTGTTGATTTGGGTCAAGGCCGAATACCTAGATCCATCTTCAGGACCACCGTAATGCGACCAATTGGTGTAGTCAATGTCTGGTGCTTTTTCAGAGCAGGCGAAAGCCAAAAGCCAAGCAAATGCAATTGGGATTTTCTTGAAGGTCATTTGGGGCAGTTTAGATGCATAAGATCGGGAAAAGTTAACTCACCGCAAAGGCGCAGAGTACGCAAAGGATGAGATAAGAAAATGATTTTGTATTTCTAAGTCTCCCATTGTTAAGCCCATAATTTCATGTGTATATAATTGATTTTCAAAGGCCACATGGAATCTCGCAGAGTCGATAGTCATACCTCCGTGTGACTTTTTAGTCATGCTCGATTTCATCAGGTTTTTTACCCCAAGCCATTTTCTCAGTGTCCTTTGCGTCTCTGCGGTGAAAAACTACCTACCTTTGGGCTATGTGGAAAGAAATTTCGGTTTTAGTTCGAAAGGAAATTACCCTTGAGTGGAGGCAGAAATATGCCCTCAATGGGATTTTGCTTTACGTGGTTTCCGCTGTATTTATCACTTACCTGAGCGTAGGGGCAAAAATGGGCAACCTTTCCATTCCAACTTGGAACGCACTGTATTGGATAATCATCCTTTTTTCGGCAGTGAATGCTGTAGCCAAAAGCTTTGTCCAAGAGCATCAAGGCCGTCAATTGTATTACTACATGATCGCTTCTCCGGAGTCGATTATCCTTTCTAAGATTTTTTACAATACTGGGCTGACTTTGATTTTGGCCTTGTTGGGCTACGGGGTGTTTTCGGTGATTTTGGGAAATCCCGTCCAAGACCAAGGGCTTTTCTTACTCAATTTGGTACTGGGTTCGGTTGGTTTTTCGGCCAGTTTGACCATGGTGAGCGGGATCGCTTCCAAAGCGGGAAACAATGCCACATTGATGGCGATTTTGAGTTTCCCGGTGATTATCCCGATTCTTTTGATGGCCATTCGAATTTCCAAAAATGCCTTGGATGGCTTGGATTGGAGTGTTAGCGCGGATAAGCTACTTAGTCTCCTTGCCATCAACGCCATCGTCGGCGTGACAGCTTATATCCTGTTTCCATATTTGTGGAGAAGCTAGTTGGATTTACGATTTTTGAATTACGAATTACGAGAGGCTAAAGAACTCCAAGCCTGAAATTTCAGCCATTTTTTTTGCTAAGAAAGAAGATAGCTTGACCTACCTAGGATTAATTGTCTGCGTTTTTCGATTCAATTTTTCAATCTTGAAATTTTCCAATCTTCCAATACTCTTATCTTTAAACCATGAAGAATAAAATCGCCTTGATCACTGGAGCGACTTCCGGGATCGGAAAAGCCTCTGCCATCACCCTCGCAAAGATGGGGTACGATATTATCGGAACAGGACGTAGAAAAGACCGATTAGACGAATTGGAGAAGGAATTACCGGCTGGGGTTCGGTTTTTGCCTTTGGTATTTGATGTGCGTGATCGGGAAAAAGTCGGAGAAATTTTGGGCAACCTTCCTTCTGATTGGGCTGCCATTGATGTGCTGATCAATAATGCTGGAAATGCACATGGCATGGATCCGATTCAGACAGGAAGCTTGGACGATTGGGATGCCATGATGGATATCAATGTGAAAGGACTTCTCTATGTTTCCAAAGCCATCATACCCGGAATGACCGAGCGCCAATCGGGGATCATTATCAATATTGGATCAATTGCTGGGAAGGAAGTCTATCCCAACGGAAATGTCTATTGCGGATCCAAACATGCGGTAGATGCCATTACCAAGGGCATGCGGATTGACTTAAATCCCTTTGGGATTAAGGTCATCGGCATTCATCCGGGATTAGTAGAGACGGAGTTTTCCTTAGTGAGATTTAAAGGAGATGAAAAGCGGGCAGAAACGGTCTATCAAGGCTATGAACCTCTAGTTGCTCAGGATATTGCCGACATCGTCGAGTTTGTGGTGAATCGTCCTGCGCACGTCGTATTGGCTGATATCGTGGTGTTGCCTACTGCTCAGGCAGCGGCTACTTTGGTGAAGAAAAATCTACCTGCATGAGGTCTTACCTTTGGTTTTTAGCATTGGCTTTCGCGTGCACAGCTCCTAAAAGCGATCAGGAGGTTTTTACTGAACAGCAGCGGGAGGCTCTATTTCAAGCAGAAAATCTAGATTCTACATCAGTCGAAACAGATCTTCCTGCTTTGGAAAAAGCGCTAATAGCTCAGGGATTGGTTGATATCGAAAAAGAGATTCCCGGGATCAAAGTGGAGCTTAAATATTCCACAACCGATAACTTTTTTGGGAAGGATGTTTATGGGGACCATATCCGATGCTATTTGCAGCCTTTAGTGGCTGAAATGTTGGGAAAAGCACAAGCCAACTTGCAAAATGAGTATCCGAATTTGACATTGTTGGTTTATGATGGAGTGCGTCCGCTCAGTGTACAGCAAATCTTGTGGGACAGTTTGGACAAACCAGACAGTGTCAAGCCGCTGTATGTCGCAGATCCAAAAATCGGAGGATTGCATAATTATGGCGTGGCTGTGGATCTCACCATTTTTGATTTAGAAAGAGGTGAGGTGCTAGATATGGGAACCACCTATGATTACTTTGGCTATCCAGCTTATCCGGATCGCGAATTGGAAATGTTGGCCGAAGGAAAAATTACCAAAGCCCAGGTAGCCAATCGGGAAATCCTAAGAAAAGTGATGAAAGGGGCAGGATTTACAGGAATTGGTAGCGAATGGTGGCATTTCAATGCATTTTCGAGAAAACAAGCAGGAGAAAAATTTCCGTTGGTCAATTAACAATAAACCCCCAATTTCAAACCCTAGTGCGTATGAAGCTCAAAACCTCAATTTTAACCTTTGTCATTGGCCTATTTTTGGCCATGCCGGCATTCTCCCAGGGTGGAGGACAGTTCCGGGTTTTAGTATTCTCTAAAACAGCAGGTTTCCGACATCAATCTATTCCTGAAGGAGTGGCTGCAGTCAAGAAACTTGGTCAGGAGCAAGGATTCGGTGTGTATGTGACCGAAGATGCCAATCAGTTTTCAGATGAAAACCTTGCCAAATATGATGTAGTCGTCTTGTTAAGCACTACCGGGACCATTTTCAATGATGACCAAAAAGCTGCTTTTCAGAAGTTTGTTCAAAGTGGAAAAGGGGTAGTGGGGATTCACTCAGCCACTGATACCGAATACGAATGGCCTTGGTACAACAAAATGATCGGAGCTTATTTCTTGGCTCATCCAAGACAGCAAACGTTGAGACTTCAAGTAAAAGATAAGACTCATCCGTCTACTTGGCATCTTCCAGAAAACTGGCTTTGGTACGATGAATTGTATGAATTCAGAGAAGTTAATCCAGCTATCAAGGTGTTGATCAATGCAGATGAATCGACCTATCAGCCGGCAAAACCTATGGGAGAAAACCATCCAATGGCCTGGTATCATGAATTTGATGGAGGACGTGTTTTCTACACTGCTTTGGGACACGTAGAATCAGCATGGAAAAATGAAGTCTTCCTTCAGCACGTGCATGGAGGGATTTGGTATGCTGCAAAAGGAAAACTTCCCCAATAAGTACTAGTTAAATCTTCAGAAATGAAGGGAAATTCAAAGGCTTCGGAACTTCCGAAGCCTTTTTTGGTTTTTCTTTACAATCAAATCAAGAATACCATGCTAAAAGCGCAAGCACGTCCGGTTCACCTGTATATGGAAGCCAACCCGAATCCAAATTCTTTGAAGTTTGTGGCCAATTTTATGTTGGTAGATGAGGGCTTGAGTTTTGATTTTCCAGATGCTGAAAGCACCACGAATAGCCAGTTGGCGAAAGAGCTCTTTAATTTTGCAGCGGTACAACGCGTTTTTATCGCATCTAATTTTGTGACCGTGACCAAGTCAGAGGAGGTGGAATGGCCAGAAATTCAAACCATCATCCGTGACCATATCAAACAATACCTTGAAGCTGGACAAAAAGCAGTTCAGGCTTCTTTTGATAAGGATCCACTATTTGATGAAAACGACTCTGAGATTGTCAAAAAAATCAAAGGTATTTTGGATGAATACATTCGACCTGCTGTAGAACAAGATGGTGGAGCGATTGTATTTCACTCATTTACTGACGGGGTGGTCAAAGTTCTTCTTCAGGGATCTTGTTCTGGTTGCCCATCCAGTACGATTACTTTGAAGGCCGGGATCCAAAATCTCCTCACACGTATGCTTCCTGAGGTCAAGGAAGTAGTTGCAGAAGGAATCTAAGTCAAATTAGAAATGGGTAAACGGGATTGGTCCTGGGCATTTTTGGGAATATTGGCCCTGGGAATCCGATATCTTGCGATTCAAAATCCTGAAGCCACAGATGAATTGTATTCCCGAAAGTTTTTTCCAGGAATCCGAAATGTGGTTGACTTGACACTGGGACATTTACCTTTTCCCAGTGTCTATATTTTTCTAGCCTTGGTCTTGGCTGTCGTGGTTGTTTTTACCCGAAGGTTTTTGAAAAAGACAACGTGGAAGTCCAAACTTGTTTATACTGCGCAAGCCACCTCCAATGGACTAGGGGCATTGGTATTTTTCTTTTTGATTTTATGGGGCTTTAATTACCAGCGCACACCCATTTTTCAGCAACTTTCTCTCAGACCCAAATCGCTCAATATAGAACAACTTGAGGCGGAAATTCGAATTACTCAGCGGCTGGCTCAACAATACAGAGGCCGGGTTAGCTTGGACACCTTGCCGATCGTAGACATTATAGACTACCCGGATTTGGAACGGATAGTGCGGTCCAACATGAGTGAGAATCTGGAGATTTTGGGATTGAATTTTACGGGGCGTCCTCGAACTAAGCAATTTCCACCTCCTGGATTTATGCGGAAAATGGGGATTTTGGGAATTTACTTCCCCTTTACTGGAGAGAGTTACATCGACCCCACACTTCATCCCTTAGAACAACCATTTACCGTGGCTCATGAAATGGCGCATAGCTATGGAGTGACTGATGAAGGTGAAGCAAATTTTATTGCTTGGGTAATTTGTACCAATTCAGATGATCCACTACTTCGCTATTCGGGGCATCTCCGCCTTCTTCAATATCAAATGCGGGATTATTATCGAATGGCTCCAGAAGAGTATAAAAAGTGGGTTGGAACTTTGACACCAGGAATAATTCAAGACCTGCAATCAATCCGTGAAGTAGCCGAATCCATTCAGCCATTTTCGCTTGAGTTGAGTCGAAAGTCCAATGATATTTTCCTGAAGTCTCAAGGGGTAAAAGCTGGAGTCAATTCCTATCAGCAGCTTCCTATGCTGGCTTTTGCTTGGAGAAAACGAATGAATTTGGAAGATTGAAGACTTGATTTTTTGAAATGAATACTTAGTTTTGGGAAACACCTAACACCTAAGTAATGAAATCAAACAATTCTTTATTTCTTCTTTTTTTACTTCTTTCCGCTTCTCCCGTCTTCGCTCAACTTGAGATTACTTCTGAGCGAGATGATCAAGGGAATGTTAATTTTTTCGCCAATAATTTGGATGTGGTTCCATACACCGTGATTTTGAATTTTTCTCAACTCCAAAATATGACAACTTCAGGCGGAGGGAATGTGGTAGCTGTGGCCTCTCCAGGAAAGTCTAAAGTAGCAACTCTAAAACCGACACTCGCAGGACAAGGGACCAATTACCGATACGGCTATACCTATTTGAAGGGGAATGTCTATGGAAAATCTAAGAATGAACCAGTTTATTTGATTCCTGTAGAAGAAGGAATCCAAGTAAAAGCAGGCCATTTGAGAAGTCTCCTCGCTTCAGCAACCGGAGAGGAGTCCAAGGGAGAATTGGGAGTGTTTTTTGAGTTTGACGGGAAGGTCAAGTTAGTAGCGCCAAGAAAGGGCGTGGTTAGTGCAATCAAATCTGATTTTGTTTCAGACAAGGAAGGGCTGACTTATTCCAGGGAGCAAAACTTTATCGAATTGTATCATGAAGATGGTACGCTTACCAAAATTCTGGTTGTTGATGGAAGTGATATTCAGGTTAAGGTCGGGGATGTAGTTATTCCCGGGCAAGTATTGGGAAGTTCATCCGGTGAAAATTACAGTGGTGGTCCCCATGTTCAAGTAGATGTTTTGAAGGTGGTCAAAAATGGTGCTGATAAGTTGAAGTATGAGCGAATTCAACCTTTATTCCATACCCAAGGTGGCGCAGTGAAAGTAGAACCAAAGAAAGTTTACGAAGTGATTCATTCGGAAGAAGTAATCACAGCTGAATTATCTAAAAAAGAACTTAAATCCTATCAGTCAGAAAAGGAATAGGCTATTTTCTGTTTCCAATCCAAACTCCCAAAATTACTGCAGCGATGCCGATGTAGTGCCCCAAAAGAAGGACTTCTCCATCCAATACGCCCCACATGATAGCGACAATTGGAATAGTATAAGTTACCAAGCTCGCAAAAAATGGACTTGCGCTTTTGACCATAATATTGAAAAGGATCAATGCGGATGCAGTACCGACCATGCCAAGAATAGAAACATAGCCTAGCGCCTCCCAGGCTCTAGGATGGGTGGCTAGTTTGTATGAAAATTGTGTTCCTGCAAATAGGTACAAAAGGGCTAAAGGCAAGATCATCAAGAGTGAAATCGACGAAATTTCAATTGATTTCAATTGTGTAAATCGGGTCTTGATGACATGGAGATTAAAGCTGTAGCAAATACAGGCTGCGATCACAAATAGGGCATAAGCGTTAATTCCAGCGAGAGAATCCCAGCCCCCGCCTTCCTTATAAGCAACTAGTACTACGACACCCACAAAGGCAATCAATAATCCTAACCCATTTCGTTTGGTGATACGGGTATCAAAAAAAACTGCCCCTACAAGTACGACAAATAGTGGAGTTAAAGCGTTAAGTACTCCGGTAAGTGAGCTGCTCAATTGAGTTTGAGCTAGAGGAAAAAGAAATGCAGGGAAAAAGCTTCCGAGCAATCCCGCCAGAAGGAGGTTTTTAACTTGTTTTCTATTCAGATTTCGGACTCTAGGAAGCGAAAGTGGTAGAAGAATCGTGGCTGCTGCCACCATTCGGTAGGCACCCACTTCACCTGGCGTAAAAACTTCAAGTCCTCTTTTGATCAGGATAAATGAACTACCCCAGATGATGGTTAATACAACCAGCAAAGCCCAATTTTTTACGCTGTTTTCTGTGGGTGAAGCTTCCATAGTTTGGGGATCGGTCTGCAAAGGAAATAATTCCGGGCGAATTGAATTCAAAAAAAAAGACCTCAGCAAAAAATAACTGAGGTCTGGTCAAATTCAGGGTTGAAATTCATACCCAACATAGGCTTCTGCGACTTGATCGAGGATATTGCAAACCGATTCATACGACTCAGCGGTCACCATTTCGGTACGATAAGTTTTGAAGTTGGGCATCCCCCGGAAATAATTGGTGTAATGACGACGCATTTCCAAAATTCCCTGTTTTTCGCCCTTCCATTCTACAGAAAAGTCGAGATGCTTTTTTGCCACTGCAATGCGCTCATTCAGATCTGGAGGGCTTAACTTTTCTCCTGTCGCGAAGTAATGTTTGATTTCATTGAAAATCCAAGGATAGCCAATAGACGCTCTCCCGATCATCATTCCGTCTACATTGTATTTGGCGCGGTACTCAGCGGCTTTCTCTGGTGAGTCAATATCTCCATTTCCAAATACTGGAATGTGTAATCTTGGATTGTCTTTCACCAAATTCAACCATGACCAATCAGCTTCACCTTTGTACATCTGTTGGCGAGTACGGGCATGAATGGAAATTGCTTGGATACCAACATCCTGAAGCCGTTCTGCTACTTCCACGATACGGATCGTATCATGACTCCAGCCAAGACGGGTTTTGACTGTCACGGGAATGTTGACTCGTTTGACGATTTCGGCAGTCATGGAGACCATTTTATCAATGTCCAAAAGAATCCCAGCGCCGGCACCTTTACAAGCTACTTTGTGAACTGGGCAGCCATAATTGATGTCTAAAATATCTGGTCCAGCTGCTTCAGCAATAGCAGCCGCCTCCCGCATAGACTCGATTTCATTTCCAAATATTTGGATTCCAACAGGTCGCTCGTAGTCATACACATCCAGCTTTTGGACGCTTTTAGCAGCATCTCGTATCAATCCCTCCGAGCTTATAAATTCGGTGTACATTAAGTCTGCTCCATTTTGTTTGCAGACTGCCCGAAATGGGGGATCACTTACATCCTCCATGGGGGCAAGAAGCAAGGGGAAATCCCCTAATTCCAACTTTCCAATCTTAACCACTGCGCAATTCAAATTTGAGCGTAAATTTACCCCAATTATGGAGATTTACGAAACTCATTCAGAAATAGGCCAGCGGAGAAGTTGGCTATTGTCATTGACCGTCATAGTGTTAATCACCTTTGGGATCTTGGTTTTGCTCCAAGCATTGGCCTTGGGATTGGTTCCATTTTTATTTCATATCGAAATTGATTCGTTGATGGGGCTTATGTCTGGAAATTATGACTTGCCCAATGGAAGGATGGCGATGCTCTTTGTGCAAGGAATAGGATCTGGGATAGGATTTTGGGTGTCCGCCTGGGTATTAACCAAATTTGTGGAAAAAGCCGACCTGAAATGGGATATCCAACTTTCAAGAGTCCAGCGCCAAAGTTTATTGGTGATGGTAGGATTGACTTTCGGCGCTATGTTATTCAACGGGCTGTTGGTGTATTGGAATTCCAAACTGGTTTTGCCGGAATCTATGGCTGGGATGGAGCAATGGATGAAGGAAATGGAGACACAACTCATGGAGCTCACGAAATTCCTAACCGATTTTCAGACGGTTCCTGAGCTTTTGATGGGGATTGTAGTGATTGGTATTTTGGCAGGAATTGGAGAAGAAATGCTGTTCAGAGGGGTCATCCAACCTAAAATGCAACAGTATCTAAAATCCGCTCATTGGGGGATTTGGATTACAGCATTTATATTCTCTGCTATTCATTTTCAATTTTATGGATTTCTTCCAAGGTTATTTTTAGGCGCCCTGTTTGGATACATGTATCACTATTCAGGAAGTTTGATTTATCCCATTCTGGCTCATATTCTGAACAATAGCCTCACAGTGGTTATGGTTTACCTAGCAAATCAAGAAGTTATTGATTTTGATTTGGAGTCTGCAGATACCGTTTCTTACCCAGCATCTTTAATTGGTTTGTTGGTTCTTTTGGTAGGATTCTTTTACTTTAAAAAAATCAATCAACCAAAAGATGGTCAACTGGATCAGGGTTTTTGAAGACCAAAATCAAATTCGTTCGGAGATTGTGAAGGGGGTTCTTGAGGAAAGAGGAATCGCAGCCGTAATCATCAATAAAAAAGAAACTGTCTATAAAATCTATGGCACCTACGAGGTGCTGGTTCCTCAAGAAAAGGCCATGGAAGCCTTACAAATGATTCAGAATGAGATCACGTTTTAATATCAATAATTATAGCAATTTGGCTCAGCGGGCCATAACTGCATTGGTGGGAGGATTGGTGGTAGTTACGGCGATTATTTATTCGGATTGGACCTATTTCTTAGTATTTGCGGGGATTTTGGGCTTTTCTCAAATGGAATTCTATAAGCTTTCAGGCTTGGATGGAATGCTTCCTTTGAAAAGTTTTGGGACCATTTTAGGTTTGCTCATTTTCATTCTGACCTTTATGATTGAAAAGGAGCAGTTGGCAGACGAGTTTTTATTCTTGATTTTCCCACTGGTCTCCTTGGTGTTTTTTATCAAGCTATATAAGAAGACTGACAAGAAACCCTTTACAGGCGTCGCCTATACCTATTTGGGGATTTTTTATGTGGCAGTTCCCTTTTCCTTGCTGAATCTGGCTGTATTTTCAGTGGACGCTGTCTACCATTATGAAATCTTACTGGGTTGTTTGTTGATTCTTTGGGCTTCGGATACGGGAGCCTATTTTGCAGGAACCAAGTTTGGGAAGACCAAATTATTTGAGCGGGTTTCTCCCAAAAAGTCTTGGGAAGGATTTCTTGGTGGTGCATTTTCTGCCATTGCGGTCGCATTTTTATTGTCTCAGCAGTTTCATGTGATTGCAGACTGGAAATGGCTAGTAATTGCGGGAATTATCATCATCGCGGGAACGTATGGGGATTTGATTGAATCGCTTTTTAAGCGTTCGATAGAAATCAAAGATTCGGGCAATGGCCTACCAGGACATGGTGGATTTATGGATCGATTTGACGGATTGTTACTTTCGGCCCCGTTTATAACTGCTTTTTTGAAAATCTTTTAATGGAAGGCCCCCTAGTGTGAAAAACTAGTTAAGTTTGTAGTGCATTTCACTTTATTATTAAACCCAATATGGCTTACTTAGAACCGGCTCCGATTAAGGATAGAGAGAATCCTTTGGAGTCAATGATGGAACGTTTCAACATTGCCGCTGAAAAGCTCGGACTATCCGATGAGGTGTATAATGTTTTGAAGAATCCTGCCAAACAAGTAATTGTTTCCCTACCGATTACCATGGATAATGGGAAGATCCAAGTTTTTGAAGGTATTCGGGTAATTCATTCCAATATTCTTGGTCCTGCAAAAGGAGGAATTCGATTTGCTCCAGATGTGCATTTGGATGAAGTGCGAGCTCTTGCCGCATGGATGACTTGGAAATGTGCCGTCGTGGATATTCCTTATGGTGGAGGTAAAGGTGGTGTGCGATGCAATCCTCGGGAAATGTCCAAAGGAGAAATCGAGCGACTCATGCGTGCTTACACCATGGCAATGATTGATGTTTTTGGCCCAGATAAGGATATTCCTGCTCCGGATATGGGAACTGGCCCACGTGAAATGGCCTGGTTGATGGACGAATATTCCAAAGCACATGGGATGACTGTACAAGCAGTAGTAACAGGAAAGCCACTTGTTCTTGGAGGCTCTTTGGGAAGAACTGAAGCCACAGGCCGTGGGGTGATGGTTTCTGCCTTGGCAGCTATGCAAAAATTAAAAATTAATCCGTTTCAAGCGACTTGTGCCGTACAGGGTTTTGGGAATGTAGGAAGCTGGGCAGCCAGACTCTTGGAAGAGCGTGGTTTGAAAATTGTCGCTATTTCGGATCATACCGGAGCTTTTTACAACGAAAAGGGCATCAATATAGTCGAGGCAATTGCTTACCGCGATAGCAATAATGGTACATTGGAAGGTTTCAAAGGTGGCGATAAAATGGAAGATGCCGGAGATCTATTGACTTTGGAAGTAGATGTTTTGGTTCCAGCTGCTGTAGAAGATGTGATTACTGCTGCGAATGCAGATAAAATCAAAGCCAAATTAATCGTGGAAGGCGCAAATGGGCCGACTTCCGCAAAAGCAGATGCCATTTTGAATGAGAAAGGGATTATGGCAGTACCGGATATTCTTGCAAATGCAGGTGGGGTTACTGTTTCCTATTTCGAATGGGTTCAAAACCGACTGGGCTATAAATGGACTGCAGACCGTGTTAACCGACGATCTGATCGAATCATGAAGGATGCTTTTGATAATGTGTATCAAGCAGCCGTAAAATACGAAGTTCCAATGCGGATCGCGGCCTATATTGTAGCCATCGATAAAGTAGCGAAAACCTACACGTTCCGTGGAGGATTCTGATCTGAATAAAAACTGAAAAGTCTTAACTTTGAGGCGTGGGGGGAGTTTCTCCACGCCTTTTTAATTTCAAAACCAATGATGACTATACATAAAGAAGGCCGTACGTTGTTGTTTTGGATGATGATCATCCTTGTTGCGATCAACTACGCAGTTTATTATTTCCTCCCTGATGAGCGTTTGGTGATGAACCTGGTCATTCTTGTCAGTGTGGCCTTGTACCTGATTGTCTTGCAGTTTTTCAGAAATCCAATCTTCGAGCCTCCCCAAGAAGAAGGGGTGGTGTTTGCCCCTGCTGATGGCAAGGTAGTGGTCATCGAAGAAGCGGTGGAAGATGAATTTTTGAAAGAAAAAAGAATGCAGGTGTCGATCTTCATGTCTCCGATCAATGTTCATGTGAATCGCTCCCCTGTCAAAGGTGTCGTCGAGTATTTCAAATATCACCCAGGGAAATATTTAGTCGCATGGCATCCCAAATCAAGTACAGAAAATGAGCGGACTTCTATGGTCATCAAGGATACGTTCGGTCATTCAATCATGGTTCGTCAGATTGCGGGTGCACTTGCTCGACGAATCAAATGGTATGTAAAAGAAGGAACTCCGCTTGAACAAGGTGGAGAGTTTGGATTTATCAAGTTTGGCTCAAGAGTAGACTTGTATTTGCCATTAGATGCCGAAATCCTGTGCCAGATGGAGCAAGTGACCAAGGGTGGTCGAACCCCAATTGCTCGATTGAAAAGAAAATAAAAAATGACACAATGCCTCTGCTATCCCGCAGAGGCTTTTTTAATTCGATAAATCCACCAGCCAAGACCGGCACTAATTAAGAAAAGGATTAGACTTGACCATTCGAAAATTCTTCGCTCACTGAGTCTGGCAGAGATTTCTTCATCTTTTTCTAAAATCACTCGCTTAAGGATTTGTACCTCCCGTTCCAGCTTCATGGTAATGGATTTGTAATCTTCCCTTTCTTGCGAAATTGTCACCTTGTCGATGGTACCCTGCATTCGAAGTTCATCCATGATTTGGTTGTCTTTTTGGATGATTCGAATAAGCCATTCATTGGTTTCGACCATATCTTTTTTGGTTCTGTTGCCAAAAATCCCCGTTTTCTTCGTTTCAGAGGTTTTCCATTCTTCATGAAGTTGATCTCGTTCCGAGATTAGTTTTTGAAGTTTGAAACTGTCAAGGCTATCGGATTGGAGAAGTGAAAGCCATAGGCCAAAAATAAAAGTCAGCATAACGCAATGGTTTATGCTGACTTTTACAAAAGACAAGCCAATTCAGTTGGCAGTAATCAGTTTGTAGTATTTAGAGATCCAACCAGTCAGGTGCTAGCTGATTACTGATCGCTATTTTTCCAAGCTCGAGTCATTTCTTTCTTTCCCGGAGGTCCTGGAAGTGTTTCAGTCGCTAATCCAAGTTCTTTCAGATCTCTTTTCAATTGGCCCTTGGCGCAGTAAGTGGTAAATACAGCCCCTGGTCGCATCGCATCGGTGACTTTTTCTAGGATCTCTTTTTTCCACAAATCCGGTTGTTTACTAGGTGCGAAGGCATCAAAAAAGACAACGTCTGAAGGGTAAAGTTGTGCTTCCTCCAAGGTGACTTGATCTTTTTTCATGTTAAAATATTCCGAGACGGGTCCACCTTCATTCCAAGGCGCTTCATGCAGTGCATTGAAGTATTTATGGTAATGCCAGATTCCGTGATCGTGCTCGATGTAGTTCAATTGGCTATACACTTCTTTCTCCAAAGGGAATGGTTCGATGGTGTGATATAGAACGGGGATTTGGTTTTGTTCTGCCCACACTAAAGCTAGCCATGCATTGAGTCCTGTTCCAAATCCTACCTCAAAAACCCGAATCGGATATTTTCGGGGATTACGTGCCAGCCAAGAATCAAGTCCATATAGCATAAACACATGAATTGATTCTCGATAGGCTCCATGAAAACTATGGTAGGTTTCTTGGAGCTCCTCGTGGTATAAGGAGTGAGACCCGTCTTCTGTGGTGATTAATTTGACTTTACTCATACTTTATAAATCAAGGCAGTACAATAAGCTGAAATTCCTTCCTCTCTGCCGACAAATCCAATATGTTCGGAAGTCGTCGCTTTGATGGAGATTGCATCTTCTGCCACATTCATCACTTCGGCCAAACAAATTTTCATATCGGGAATGTGCGGATTAAGTTTTGGGACTTGAAGACAAACTGTCGAATCAAGGTTTCCTACTTCATAGCCTGCTTCACGGATCATTTTCATGACTTCCTTGAGCAAGATTTTGCTGTCAATTCCTTTGTATTTGGGGTCTTTATCGGAAAAATGGTATCCGATATTTCGCATGTTGGCGGCTCCCAATAAAGCGTCACAGATGACATGAATCAGCACATCTGCATCTGAATGCCCTACAGCTCCCTTGTGGTGGGGCACTTTAATTCCTCCAAGCCAAAGGTCATATCCTTCTTGAAGCCGGTGGACGTCATATCCAAAGCCAATTCTAAATGGTGTCATTCCTGAATGGATTTATAATAAAGTACAGAAGAGTTTTCGTCTCGTAGAATTTGGTTTGCCCAATGCTCAACTTCTGTATTTGAAAGCGAATACTTGTTTTCAAATTCACTCCAATACAGATCGGGAGAACCTAAATGCGCATAATAGGCCAAACTCATGGCTCGATTAAGCAATTGGATCGACTCATAGGTTTTCATTGCCTCTGACTGATTTTTAATCTTTTGGAGCGTATGATCGGAGATTCCTTCATGGAGAAATTTACCGATTACTTGGTCTAGGGCTTGTTCGGCTTCTTCTGCTGGAATTCCTTTTTCCATTTTTCCGGAAAACACCAAAAGCCCGGGATCCACAGATCCTGTAATGTATGCGCCCACGGACGCGAACATTTTTCCATTTTTGACTAGTTCCTGTTCTAGCAAAGCAGATTTACCAAATCCTAAAACATCGCTGATCAAGTCTGCCTCCAAATATCCAGCTTCTCCTTTGGCTGGCATTTTATATACCTTATATAATGCATCTGTGGGAACCCTTGATTGGATCACATTCGATTTTTTAACCTGTTGATCTGGTTCTTGAGGGATTCTTGGATTTAGTGATGGCTGTGAAGGGATGTCTCCAAACCACTTTTGAGCTAGCAATCTAACTTGTTCAGGATTTACATTTCCGGCAACCACTAGTATCGCATTTCCCGGATGGTAATGTGCTTTGTAGAAACTCCAAATATCCTCATGGGTGTATCCTTCGATATCTTGAAGGTCTTTTCCGATGGTAGGCCAACGATAGGGATGAACTTCATAGGCAAGTTTTCTTAAGTTATGCCAAACATCCCCATAAGGTTGGTTGAGATATCGTTGCTTAAATTCTTCCATGACCACTTTACGCTGGGTTTCGATGGTCTTTTCAGTGAGAGAAAGCTGCAACATCCGGTCTGATTCCAGCCAAAAGGCTGTTTCCAAATTACTCGCCGGAAGGGTCATGTAATAATTGGTGATGTCAGGACTGGTAAAGGCGTTGCAGGAACCACCGACACGTTCGAGTTCTCGGTCAAAAACCGGCACATTCGCAGAACTTCCAAACATGAGGTGCTCAAAAAAGTGAGCAAGACCAGTTTTGGATTCTTGTTCAAATCTTGAACCCACCTTATATAGTAGGTTAAAGACTGCAATCTTACTTCCATGGTCCTCATGAATGATTACTTCTAATCCGTTATCTAAAAAAAAGCGGTGATAGGGGAGCATGTGTCTTGCCTTATTCTTTGATTGAAATTCAAAAATGAATGATTTGGTTTGAATCAAAGGCCAAAATTCAATAATTATTCAAAAACTCTCTACAAATAGCGCCATTGGTGTAAGAACTCGGTAAATTTTGGAAAATTGCTGAACTTTGATTTCACTCCTCAAGTTAGAGTTCCCAACTTCTACCTCTCTTTCGTATGAAAAAACATTGCGTTGACCTATCGGTCACCGGTCAGTTTTCTTCTTTTTTTCTGGACTATATTTCAGGGAAAGAAACACTTAGGCCTTTCTACACTCATCATCCAACACTTGAGAGTTTTCGGGATGCAATAGAAGCAAAGTCATTTTCAGAAGAAAATCGGCGAGTTCTTCAGCTGGTACTTCAAAAACAATATTCTCACCTAGATAAAGGGGAGCGAGTAGAGGCAAATATTTCAGCACTTAGTCAGTCCAATACCTTCACCGTGACGACCGGGCATCAACTGAATCTATTCACTGGTCCACTCTATTTTATTTATAAGATTGTTTCGACGATCAACTTGGCCAAAAGGCTAAGTCAAGCCTATCCGAATCATAATTTTGTGCCGGTTTATTGGATGGCAACAGAGGATCATGATTTTGAAGAGATCAATTACTTTAAACTAGATGGTATAAAATACGAATGGACAACGAATCAATCAGGTGCAGTTGGAGAATTTGAATTGGATGCTAGCTTTCATGACTTTTTAAAGGCTGTTTCCTTTGCTCCCGCTATTTTTAAGGAAGCCTATTTGCAAAGCAAAAACCTAGCAGAGGCAGTTCGTAAATACGTCCATTCCTTGTTTGGGGAGGAGGGGCTTGTTGTCTTAGATGCCAATGACCCCGATTTGAAAAGATTGTTCTCAAAAGTGATTGAAAGTGATTTGGTAGCACACCATCCGTTTCATGAAGCACAATCCACGACAAATCAGCTCGAGGAATTGGGGTACAAAAGCCAAATATTCCCTAGAGAAATAAACTTCTTCTATTTAGACCAAGGAATAAGGGATCGGATAGAGCGAAAGGGAAATTCATACCAAGTAGTCAATCAGGACCTTTCATTTACGGAGGATGAAATCAAAAAAATGATTCAGGATCACCCAGAGCGATTTAGTCCTAATGTGGTGCTTCGTCCTTTGTATCAGGAAATGATCCTGCCCAACTTGGCATACTTGGGAGGTCCAGCTGAGGTCGTTTATTGGTTACAATTAAAAGGAGTGTTCGATCATTTTCAGATTTCGTTTCCTATACTTCTTCCGAGGAATTTTGCACTCATTCTAGATGAGCCAATTTCTTTAAAAATGGGAAAGGCAGGATTTGGTGTCGAAGATTTGTTCCTGTCATTCGAAACTTGGAAGAAAAGCTATATTACTCAGCAGGCTATGGTTGATCTTGACCTTAAAGAAGAGCGGGAAGCATTAGTAAAAATTTTTGATAGTGCGGGGAAGAAGGCATTCCAGTTGGAATCCAGTTTGAGCCAATCTTTTGAAGCGGGTAAAATACGAAGCTTAAAAATTCTGGATCAGATGGGAAAGAAATTAAGAAAAGCCGAGGAAAAACGGAATCAGGTTGCTTTGGATCGAGCTAAACACATTCTAGATTATGCGGCTCCCGGAGGAACGCCACAAGAGCGAACCGTGAATATGATGCAATTTTATTTGAGTGATCCGGAATTTATTCAAAAGCTTTTGGCGAATTTCGATCCGCTAGAATATAAGATGATGGTGTTAGCTTACTAATGAAGACCAAACAACAACTCCGCACTGAGTTTAGGCAACTCCGAAAAGCCTTGGATATTGAGCATGTCGAAGAAGGTTCGAAAAAAATTAGGGATCGCTTCGTGGAATGGTTGACTGCTCATTCCGAATTGCAACATTTCCACCTCTTTTTTCCAATTGATCGATTTAATGAGGTAAACACCTTTTATATAAAGGAGGTGTTGGAAGTTCAAGAGAAAACCTTGTATACCTCCCAGACCAACAAGGCAAATACTGCATTAGAAACTTTGAAGTTGCCAAGAGATGCGGCCTTCTTCTTTGATGAGTGGGGCATTCCTGTTCCCCAAGAGTCGATTATGGTGTCCCCATCCAAGATTCAGGTAGTTTTGGTTCCTTTATTAGCCTATGACTTGAAAGGAAATCGGGTAGGATTTGGAAAGGGATATTATGATGGATTCCTCGGTCCTTTGAGTGATCAGGTCATAAAAATCGGATTGAGTTTTTTTGATCCAGAGGAAGCTTTTGAGCCAGAGGAACACGATGTGCCATTAGACCTATGCATTACGCCAGAAAAAATTTAT